>NZ_AP024652.1:2400000-3600000 GCF_019977315.1 Arthrobacter sp. StoSoilB22 | reverse complement strand
GCGTAAATCGCGCCGGCGCGGGGCGGACGCCCGCGCCGGCTACACGTTCCTGTTGCCCTGGCTGCTGGGATTTATCGCCCTGACCGTAGGCCCGATGATTTCCTCGCTGTACCTTTCCTTCACCAACTACAACCTCTTCGATGCCCCCAAGTGGATCGGCTTCGATAACTACGTCAGCCTCTTCCAGGACGAACGGTTCCTGCAGTCGGTGGGCGTGACCATGCAGTACGTGGTCTTCGGTACTCCGCTGAAGCTCGCGGCGGCGTTGGCGATCGCGATGCTGCTCAACAGCAAACGCAAAGGCCAGGGCTTCTACCGGTCCTCGTTCTACGCCCCGTCCCTGATCGGCGCGTCGGTGTCCATCGCGATTGTCTGGAAAGCCATGTTCGGCGATTCCGGCCCCGTAGACCAAGGCCTGTCCTTCTTCGGGATCAACCTCGGCGGTTGGGTGGGCAACCCCAACATGACCATGGGCATGATGATCCTGCTGACCGTCTGGCAGTTCGGCGCCCCGATGGTCATCTTTCTGGCCGGCCTCAAGCAGATCCCTGCCGACCTATACGAAGCAGCCTCGATGGACGGCGCCGGCCCGGTCCGGAAGTTCATGAACATTACCTGGCCCATGCTCTCCCCGGTGATCTTCTTCAACCTGTTGATGGAAACCATCCACGCGTTCCAGATCTTCGCCTCGGCCTACATCATCTCCAACGGTGAAGGCGGCCCGGCAGGATCCACCCTCTTCTACACCCTCTACCTGTACTTGCGCGGTTTCTCCGATTTCCGGATGGGCTACGCCTCGGCGATGGCCTGGCTCCTGGTGATCGTGGTCGGCATCATCACGCTGATCTTCTTCAAGACCTCCAAGTCCTGGGTCCACTACAGCGGTGATGCAAAGTGACAACCATGGCAACCCCCACCCAGAACCAACCAACAACAACCACCCCGGCGCCGGTCTATAACCCGAAGTCCGAATCCACCACGGTCAAACGGATCAAGAGCACCATCTTCCACATCGTGGCCCTGGGCTTGGTGGCGATGGTCCTCTACCCGGCCCTGTGGATGATCTCCGCGGCGTTCAAGCCGAACTCGGAGATCGGCGGCGCCAACAACGCGCTGTGGTCCAACAATTTCAGCTTCGATAACTTCGCAACGGCCATGGAAGGCATCGGCGGGGTCTCCACCCTGACGTTCTTCACCAACTCGCTGATCCTGGCCGTCGGAGCTGTCGTCGGCACGGTCCTCTCGGCGTCCATTTCCGCTTACGCCTTCGCCCGGATCAATTTCCCCGGCCGTGGACTGTTCTTCGGCATGATGATCGCCACTCTGCTGCTGCCCTTCCACGTGGTCATCATCCCGCAGTACATCGTGTTCCAGCAGCTTGGCCTCGTGGACACCTACGTGCCGCTGCTGATCGGCAAGTTCCTCGCCGCGGACGCATTCTTCGTGTTCCTCATGGTCCAGTTCATGCGCGGCCTCCCGGCCGAACTGGACGAAGCCGCCCGCATCGACGGCGCCGGACACGTCCGGATCTTCGGGTCCATCATGCTCCCGCTGATGAAACCGGCCCTGATCTCCACCTCCATCTTCTCCTTCATCTGGAGCTGGAACGACTTCCTGGGCCCGCTGCTCTACCTGAACACTCCGGACAAATACCCGCTACCCCTGGCGCTGCGGCTCTTCGTGGACCAGACCCAGAGCTCGGACTACGGAGCCATGATCGCCATGTCCGTCCTGGCGCTCCTGCCCGTGCTGGTCTTCTTCCTGGTCTTCCAGCGCTACATCGTCGAAGGCGTCTCAACCCAGGGTCTCAAGGGTTAAGGAGTAGCAGAGAATGAGCACTATGAACGCCACAGGAAAGTCCTCGGGGAACCCCGGGATTCCGGTCAACCGTTTTGCCCTCTTTGCCGAGACCATCCTGGCGGGAGTCATCGTGCTCCTCCTTTCCGTGCCGTTGGTGACGGCGCCGGCTGCCTACGCGGCCGGCGTCGCGCACCTGGAAAGGCACCTCAGCGGCAGGGACGATTCCCTGCGAAGCCTGTGGGGCAATTTCCGCCGTGCGCTGCCCGGCAGTTGGAAGATCGGCATCACGACGGCGGCAGCCGCCGTCGTGATTGTCCTGAACCTGTTGCTCGCCCTGGTCGGTCAACTGCCCGGCCGGGCAGCGATCCTGCCCGCCACGCTGATCCTGGCTGCGGCCGGCGCCGTGCTGTTCCTGCGTATCGCTGCCAACTGGAGCGGGAGCGTGACTTGGAGCGGCGACGCCGACCAACAATCCGCCGACGTTCCCGGCCCGCAACGCTGGGCTGCCGCCTATGCCAACGCCAAGGCCGACTCGCTGCGGGACTGGACTGGCTCGCTGTTGTTGCTTGCCGCCGTCTTTATGGCCGTCGTCTTCGTGTGGATGCTGCAGGCCCTGTTCGTGATCGTCCCCGGGACCCTGGTTCTGGCCGCTGCCGCCATCAAAATCCGCGCCAATCGCTGAGTTTTTGTACACCTAATGCCCTTTAGGAGCGCCCTTAGGGGCATCAGCTGTACAAAAACTCCACAAGAATCCGTCCCGAACCGCTGAATCGAGCAGAACACTCCGTGTCGCCGCGCCCGTTCCCACTGCGCCCCAAATCCTCCACACCGCGAGCCCGCTCCACGGACAGCTGGCATTACCCGCTGAGACACCACAACTACCGGATCTTCGTCACTCTCTCCCTTGTAGGGAGTGGCGGGGTATGGATGCAACGCCTCGCCCAGGACTGGCTGGTGCTGCAGCTCACGGGCAGCCCAGCTGCCGTTGGTGTCGCCGTTGCCCTTCAATTCCTGCCCATGCTGGTGGTGGGTCCAATCAGCGGAGTGCTGGTGGACCTGTTCCCTAAACGCCGCATCCTTCTGGTTTGCCAGTCCGTCGCCGCGTTGCTGGCCGCAGCTTTGGCTGTGTGGAACGCGACGGGCGGCACGGACGTCTGGGTGGTCTATGCGTCCTGCATAGCCCTGGGAATCACCAGTGCGATCGATGGACCGGCACGGCAGGTCTTTGTCAACGAGGTAGTGGGCGACGCCGGACTGCCCGCCGCAATCGGCCTCAACAGCGCAATAGGGCAGTTGGGGGCCATGGCAGGCCCCGCTCTGGCAGGGGTAGTCATTGCCCAGGCCGGTTCAGCAGCGGCTTTCGCGGCCAACGCTTTGATAGGGGTTTCGGTCCTGGTGATGATCGCCTCCATCAGGCCCGGCGAACTGCACCATTCTCACCCGCCCACTGAGCCGGGTGCCCGGCGCGGCCAGATCCTGGCCGGTTTCCGCTTCGTCATCGCTCGTCCGCCCCTGCTGCTGACCATGCTGCTTGCGGGCTTACTGGGTGCCTTTGGCATGAACGGGCCCGTAGTCCTCGCCGCGTTCGCTGACGGAGTGTGGCATAGCGGTCCCGCAGGCTTTGGGCTCTTCAATACCGTCAGCGCCTTGGGCGCACTGGCAGGTGCGCTGGTGGCCACGCGCATCAAACGCTTTGGACGAAAAGGGATTGTGGCCAGCGCCGGGCTTTTCGGCTTGACGCAAGCCCTCGCTGCCGTGATGCCCACCCAGGAGTGGTTTGTGGTGATGCTCATTGTGGTGGGTTTCATGACCCTGGTGTTCCTCACGAGCGCGGCAACGGCGGTGCAGCTCGAGGCCGGCGCCAGCGTGCGTGGCAGGGTTCTGGCCCTGTATTTCCCGCTCCTGCTGGGTGGCCATGCTTTGGGCGGTTTGCTGGCCGGCTGGCTTACAGAAGACTTTGGGGTCCGCACGGGACTGGTTGTCACGGGCGCACTGGGCATGGTGTCGGCGGCAGTGATTGGCTTGCTGCTGTGGCTCTACTCGGCTCGCCGGCGCGCCTAGCCACCCCCCACAAGCCGGCTTTTGTCCGTCCTCCCTGTTGATGAAAAGTGACGAGGACGGACAAGCGCGCTACATCCTGACGCTGCCTACCAGGTCCTCGATCTCCGCTGCGTCCAAAGTTCCGTCGCTGATCCACACCGTGTTGGTCCGGGTGATCGAGTCACCTGCAGCCAGTTCTACGGCGGTGTCCCACGCCAGCGCCGAACCCACTGCGGGGTAGCCGCTGCACCGAACGAACCACGGGTCCGCCGACTCCAAAGGTGCGCCGAACACCAAAGTGGCAGGGCCGCCGTCGAACTCTCCCGTCCAAGCGAGCCACGGCGCCACCGAGCCGTGCACGGACGGCTCACCCTCGGCTGTGGAGGAGAAGACGCGCGGGGCGGTACAGGCTGGAAGCCGCCAGAAGAATCCGCCGTAGCCGCTGCCGGCGGCACCGTGCGAACCGGGACTGCCCAGCGAAACATCCACGACGGCGGTAAGCCGGGTCTGAATGTCGAGTCGCCATGTGCGGGCGTCCAGGGGCGTGCGGCTCAGGGAACGGCTTTCCTTCAGGACCAGTTCACCGTCTGCTGCGAGCCAGCTGAGGTCAAGCGTGGTGTGGTCTTTTTCCCGGGAGATGCTCGCCGTTTCGATCCTGCCGTGGTCCTTCAAGTCCACGTACCTGCCCGTTGTTCTGCGGTAGCTGCGGCCGCCCCAGAAGTTGCTGCCGTTGACGTCCTGCAGGGCAAATCCTGCGCCGAGGTGCCATACGTGGTCTGAGGGCAAGTGATCCGTAACCACCACGCCGGCTTGTGTGGTCACCGGGTGCAAGTAGGGCCTCGGGGCGAGATCCGGCTCGAGGGTGCTTCCGGAGCGCAGGACGGCGGCGCTGTTGTTGGAGGCGTCAGCGTTGGCGTTGGCGTCCACGTCAGGGGAGAAGAGTGCCTCGGCACCAGCGGTGACCGGCAGAGCCCAAGGAAGTCCCAACTCGGAGAAGGTAGCGTGGGCGCGGGTGGCGCGTTCCAGGATGTCCTCAATGTTCGGAATCACTGCGTGGGCTTGCTCGCCCGTACCCACCCATTTCACGCATTCCGTGGGAATCAGCGCAGGTGCCTCTGCTGTTCGGATGGCTTCCACTACCTTCATGAAGGCGCCGCTGTGATCGAGTGGGCTGAGCAGTGGCGTGCCGTGGGACAGGTGTTGGAGGAGGTTCTCGGTGAGATCGTCTCGACCGAACGTGTGAGCGGTTTCGCCCGCTTCGGTGCGGACCGTCACCCGGTCCTCCGTGTAGTGGAATACTGCCGTGCCTTCAGTGCCGTGGAGCGTGACATACGGTTCCACGGATTCGGTGGCGCACAGCGTGAGGGCGCAGGTGATGGGCAAACCGTTGATGGTCCGCATGCGGATCACAGAGGTGTCGTCCGCTTCGATGTCATTGGCGCGGTAGAGATCGGTGTCCACGGATACCAGATCCTCTGCTTCCCTCGCTCCGGCAATGCGGAGTGCGGTGGCAATCGCATGAGCCAGCGGATTGGTCGCCACGCCATCCACCACATCCACGCCGTCGAGGCTGCGTTTGCCTGCCCAGCGGGACCGCTTGTAATAGGCCCGATCCCGGACCCAGCGTCCCGTGGCGGAAATCCCCTTCAAAGTGCCGATACCCGGCAGCTCTTCCGCCGCATCCCCGCCGGCCAGCTTCTCCAACGCTGCCAAGGCATGGGATCCGAGGCTCTGAAAACCAATCTGAACGCTGCGGCCAGCCTTTGCCGCCGCTTCCTGGAGGCGGAGGAAGTCGCTCATCGAGGCAACCGGGGGCTTCTCCAAGTAAAGATCAGCCTCGGAAGCAAGAACGGACAGCGCCAACGGGGCGTGGGTCTGGATAGGAGTTGCCACGATGATGACGTCCGGTCCGTGCTCGCCGGCCAGCAGTTCGTCCAGATTGGCATGCACTGCCGTGGTGGCCGGCAAAGCTCCGGGTGCCGGCGGATTCGGGTCGGCCACGGCAACAAGGTCCACCATGCCCTGGCTGCTCAGCCGCTCCAGGTTGCGGAGATGGTGCGTGCCGAAGCCGTGCACGCCCACCAGGGCGAGTCGGGCGGGGGGAGTGGCGGGCCCAGTGGCACGTCCAGTGGCGCCGGCAGGCCCGGTTGACGCTGCAGTCCCGGTCGAAGGGGCAGGCCTGTTGGGTGTTGGGCTGCTGACGGACTTGGTGTCCATGGGCTCTCCTCGGCTGGCGCGGCGACGATGGCGCGTGACGCCGTCGTCTGGGTCTTCACAAAAGTGTTCGGGCGGGTTTAGGCTACACCTCAGCAAGCGCTTTCCCGTGGTTGGCTGTGTTTAGTTTAGCCTGAACCGACTCGAAATGTAACGATTCAAATTGAAGAACCATTTGAGTTCCTCATGACGTAGGATGTCCTCAATCAGCCTTCGACGTCAGCAGCACAGCCAGCACAGTCAGACCCACCTGAACCGGAATGGACCATGCCCCTCTTCGACCTCCCCCTTGACCAGCTCCGTAACTACTCCTCCACAGCCGTAGCACCAGCCGATCTCAGTGACTTCTGGGATCGCACCATCGCTGAGGCCCGGGCGCTCCCGCTCAATGCCGTGTTCGAACCCGTGGACAACTACCTCAGCGTGATCAACACCTTCGATGTCACGTTCTCCGGCTTCGGGGGAGACCGCATCAAGGGCTGGCTGCACGTGCCGTCACAGCTTGAGCCGGGCGAGCAGCTTCCCGTGGTGGTGGAGTACATCGGCTACTCAGGCGGGCGCGGCCTGGTCAACCAGAACACCCGCTGGGCCCAGGCCGGGTACGCGCACTTCATCATGGACACCCGCGGCCAAGGCTATGGCGGCGTCTCCGGAGACACCCCGGATCCACACCCCTCGGCGGGCGAGGTCAATTACGCCGGGCTCATGACCCGTGGGTCCGGGCACCAGGACGATTACTACTTCCGCCGGGTCTACGTGGACGCCTTCCGTGCGGTAGAAGCGGCACAGAACCATCCCGCCGTCGACCCTTCACAGGTAATCCTTACCGGCGTGAGCCAAGGTGGCGGCATTACTGTTGCCGCTGCTGGGCTGACCGCTGGAAGGCTCGACGGCGTCATCGCCGCGCTGCCCGACGTCCCATTCCTGCAGGACTTCCCCCGCGCGATCGACATCACCCCGCGTGGCCCGTACCCCGAGATTGCCGGATTCCTGGGCCGGCACCGCGAAAAGTATGAGCCCATGCTGGCAGTGCTGAACTACTTCGACGGCGTGCACTTGGGCCGTGCCGCCACAGTTCCCGCTCTATTCTCCGCTGCGCAAATGGATGACATCTGCCCTCCGTCAACGGTGTTCGCGAGCTACAACAGCTACGGCACAGGCTTCGGCGGGGTTGAGAAGGACATCGAGGTTTACCGCTTCAACAACCACGAAGGCGGGCAGGAACACCACTGGATCAAGCAGCTGCAGTTCCTGCGCAAACTACTGTCATCTTGATGGAAGCGATTTGCCCGCGATGAAGAACCGCGGTTATGGTGTGGCTATGACAAACCGTTGGTATGCGTATTTTTCGTTGGCTCTGGAGGGGCCCGCGTCTAACTGACACGCATCCAACTTTCCTTCAGAGCCAACAGGGCAGAGATTACTCTCTGCCCTTCGCCATATCCGGCGGGTTCTGACAAGGGGCCCGCTCCGCATCCCGGAACAGGACCCAGACATGACCAGCATCGCTGCAGAACCCACACCGCTCCACCCGGCTGATTCCGCCCAGCCCGCCACCTCCAACCTGCGGGTGGCCCGTTTCGAACCGCTTCCGGCGCCCCAGGACCTCATCGCCGAGTTGCCGCTGGACGCCCGCTCAGCTGCCGTCGTCGACCGCGGCCGTGACCAGGTCCGCGCCATCATGGACGGCGTGGACGATCGCCTGTTGGTGATTGTGGGCCCGTGCTCCATCCACGATCCCAAGGCCGGGCTCGAATACGCCCGCCGGTTGGTCAGCCAGGCCGAGAAGCACAAGGAAGACTTGCTGATCGTGATGCGGACCTACTTCGAGAAGCCCCGCACCACCGTCGGCTGGAAGGGCCTCATCAACGATCCCCACCTGGACGGCAGCCACGACATCGCCGCAGGCCTGCGCGCCGCCCGCGGCTTCCTCAAGCAGGTCGCCGCCCTGGGCCTGCCCACGGCCACCGAGTTCCTGGAACCCATCAGCCCGCAGTACATGGCGGACCTCGTCTCCTGGGGCGCCATCGGTGCGCGCACCACCGAAAGCCAGATCCACCGCCAGCTCGCCTCCGGTCTGTCCATGCCGATCGGGTTCAAGAACGGCACCGACGGCGACCTCCAGGTGGCCATCGACGCGTGCGGCGCCTCTGCCGCTGAGCAAGCCTTCCTGGGAATCGACGACGACGGCCGGGCAGCTCTCGTAGCGACCTCCGGAAACCCCGATACCCACGTGATCCTCCGGGGCGGACGCAAGGGTCCCAACTACTCTGCCGACGACGTCGCAGCGGCCTCGGGCAAGCTTGCTGCCAAGGGCCTCAACCCTCGCCTGATCGTGGACGCCAGCCACGCCAACAGTGGCAAGAGCCATCACCGCCAGGCCGAGGTTGCACTGGAAATCGGTGCGCAGCTGGAAGCAGGGGAGACCTCGCCGATTGCCGGTGTGATGCTGGAAAGCTTCCTTGTGGGCGGGGCGCAGAACCTGGATACCGCCCAGCAGCTTTCCGGGGAGCAGGAGCTGGTGTACGGCCAGAGCGTTACGGATGCCTGCATGGAGTGGGACGTCACGGCCTCGGTTTTGGATCAGCTCGCGGCCTCGGCACGCAAGCGTCGCGCGGTGGTCGCGGCGTAGTCCCGGTAACGCCGGGCAGATCTGTGTCGCTGGCTCTTTCACATTGGCCCCATCAGCCTCTAGAGTATCTAGCACATGGTTGTTTGATGGCTCAGCATCGGCACACAGTTCCACTGGGGGTGTCCTATCGTCTGAGAGCAAAGGAATATGGGAAATGTCCGCGGAGACTAACTTCTCGAATGCGCGTTTCATGACGGTGGCCGAGGTGGCCGACGTCCTGCGCGTTTCCAAAATGACCGTGTACCGCCTGGTTCACTCCGGAGAGATGCCCGCTGTAAGGTTCGGCCGTTCCTTCCGGGTTCCCGAAGAGGCTGTTGCCCAGTACCTCAAGGGTGCTGTGGTGGACGGACAATCCGAGACCGCCTGAGACTTGCCGCAGTCCGTCCTCCGGACCGTGGTCACAGGGTGCCTCTTTGAAGCGGTACTCTGTTAAGGAACGTTTTACGTCAATGTAAGAATCTGTCAGTTGTACTGTCTGCTTTCCGCGGATCGGTTCCAACAGACAGGAACTTCTAGTTTGTAAGGAACTTTCGTGGGTTCAGTTATTAAGAAGCGCCGCAAGCGTATGGCCAAGAAGAAGCACCGCAAGCTGCTTCGTAAGACTCGCCACCAGCGCCGCAATAAGAAGTAGAGATACTTCATCAAGCGTGAATGCCCGTTGCCTCTCGAGGTGGCGGGCATTTTTGCACCCCCGTCGCTCTCTCACATCCTGCGGGGTTTTTCCGGTCGCTCTCTCACGTCCTGCGGGATTTTTCCGTTCGCTCTCTCATGTCCCGCGGGGTTTTTCCGTTCGCTCTCTCATGTCCCGCGGGGTTTTTCCGTTCGCTCTCTCATGTCCCGCGGGGTTTTTCCGGTCGCTCTCTCACGTCCTGCGGGAAAAGCCTGAGCTGACGGCGGGATCCTGCCAGGCTGATCTCAGAGCGCGTTTAATCTTCCCAATGGCTGATGAAAAATGGTCCGCCAGGTCATCTTTTCCGAACTTGAGGACCGTCCAACCTGCTGCTTCGAATGCTTTGTCGCGTCGCCGGTCGCTAAATATCTGTTCCTGCTCAAGGTGATGGCCGCCGTCGTACTGTATCGCTACTCGCCGATCGCGGAAGCCCAGGTCCGCGGACGGGGAGAACGGGTCGCCCGGCCGGAGCTGTACCTGCAGCTCCGGTTCGGGAATACCAGCGTCCAGCATCGCCAAGCGGAGTAGCGACTCGGGTGCGGAGTCGGCGCCCACACGCATGAGGTCGAGTGCTTCTCTTGCCCGAACCACACCCTGCAGATTCTTGTGCCTATCCACCATTTTGCGGAGCGCCTCAAGTGTAGTGAATGGTGTATCGCGTTGTTCGAACTCCAGCCTGGGAGTGCGGATGAGTTCGTCGCCCATGCAGACGAGGTCGGGGACCGGAAGGCGTCTTGCGAGATCCAACCAAGTCCGCGATCGAGTGCTGATCCAGATGCCATGGACAAACTCGATCTCGTCCTCGGAGGCGACTACCGTGTGCCCGATCACTCCCTTGCGCCGAACTGAAGGGAGATGCCTCGGCTTGCTGAGATGCAATTCGTTGGAGTCCGACAACCAAGGCGGAAGACAGGATCCATGTAGCCTCGCGGCCGTTACATGTGAAATCCAAGCGCCAGGAGTTGCAGCTGAGAGCGCTCTTGCAGCCGCTGACAGGTCGAAATTCCAGTCGGAAGGTCGATAAACACCTCGGCTAACGCCATCAATCTTGGTTCGGTTCCTTAGGTGCGATCGCTTAAGGCCCGCAACCTCGGCCTCGTCGAGAGTGAAGGGTGCAACTGTCAGTTGCCGAGGAATCGGCGTGAAATTCTTCATACCGGCATTCTTGCCCAGATATGTTGAAGGCACCGGAAGTTATCCACAGGCTGTGTGAGGCCCGCGCGTGATGTGAGAGAGCGTTTGGTTTATGCACGCGTGATGTGAGAGAGCGCTGGGTTTATGCGCGCGTGATGTGAGAGAGCGTTAGACGTGGGGGCCGCGGAATTTCGCGAATCCGCGCCATAGACCGTAGACGGCTCCGCCGACGGTCGCGGCTTTGAGGCCGAATGTTGCGGCGCGGCGTCCGGAACGGAAATCGTAAACGGGCCAATTGTTTTCACGCGCATGCCGGCGCAGCTTTGCATCCGGGTTGATGACCACTGGATGTCCCACCATGGTGAGCAAGGGAATGTCATTGGCGGAGTCGCTGTAAGCCCAGCAATGGTCCAGGTCCAGCCCTTCGCGATCTGCAACGATTTGGACAGCGATCGCCTTGGCAGGTCCGTGCAGGATGTCGCCTACAAGCTTCCCCGTGTACACGCCGTCGTCCACCTCGCCCACGGTGCCCAGGGCGCCGGTCAGACCGAGCCGGGTGGAGATGACTGTGGCCACTTCGATGGGCGTGGCAGTCACGAGCCACACTTTACGGCCCACCCGGAGGTGTTGGTCGGCCAGCGCCTTGGTTCCGGGCCAGATCCGCGACTCGATCATTTCGTCGTAAACCTCTTCGCCCAAGGCCTTGATGTCCTCGACCGTAATGCCCGCAGCAAGTGTCAGCGCGGAGTCACGCACCGAATGGACATCTTCCATGTTCTCGCCGCGCATGACGAACTTGAATTGCTTCCAGGCGAATCCGGCGGCCTGCGAAAGAGTGAACGCTTTGCGCTCATACATTTTGCGAGCCACGTGGAAGAGGCTGGCACCTTTCATCAACGTATTGTCGACATCGAAAAAAGCGGCCTCGCCAGCGTACTTCCGCGCCATGTCCTTTTTGGCCGCGTCCCTCTGTACGGCGTCCTGCTGCACCAAGGCATCTGCGACCACGGCGGCGTTCTTCTCCTCGGGCATGCTTTGAGTCTAGTCAATCACCGGGGCCAGTGTTGAGGACGCACGGTGGCGTGCGGTCGTCAAGTTTTTGAGACAGGTCTCGTTGTTGTTTTTGGTTAGGCGGCCAGGGGTTGCTGGGCGCGGGTTTGGTAGTTGGTGTGGGCTTTGGCTGGTGGTATGCCGCCGGCTCGGCGGTTGGGCCGGCGGCGGTTGTACCAGCCCTCGATGTATTCCATGACACCGGTTCGGGCGGCGAGTCGGGAGCCGTAGCGTTGGTGGTGGTAGAACTCGGTTTTGAGGTGGGAGAAGAAGTTCTCCGCGACGGCGTTGTCCCAGCAGACCCCGACTTTCCCCATGGACTGCGTCACCGAGTTATCGCCGCACCATTTCTGGAATTCATCCGAGGTGTATTGGGTGCCCCGGTCCGAATGGAACACCACCGAGGCCCCGGTCAGGTGGCCGTGGTTGCGGGCCATTTGCAGCGCCGCGGTGCACAGGCTCGCGCGCATGTGCCCGGCCATGGACCAGCCGATGACCATGCCGGAGAAAAGATCGATCACCGTAGCCAGGTAGAGCCAGCCCTCACCCGTGCGCAGGTAGGTGATGTCACCGACCAGGCGGGTTCCGGGCACTGTTGAGGTGAAGTCCCGCTTGCCCTCTGCATCGAGCATGTGGTTCTCGATGTGGGCTGTTTTGGCCTGCGGATCCTGGACGGTAGTTGCCTTCCAGGCCTGGGTGCGGACGGCCCGCAGCCCGTGCTCACGCATGATCGCCCCGACAGTGGGGGCCGAGACCCGCACTCCCTTCTCGTTCAAAAGCAGGGTCAGTTGGTCCCGGCCGGCACGGCCCTTCTCCTCCTTATACAGCTCGGTAACCGCGGCGGCGAGATCCTGATGCCGTACTGCCCGCGGGGATGGCCCGGCCGGGTTGCGCCATCGGTAGAACGAGGCCCTGGAAACCTTCAACGCCCGGCATAGCCAGGCCACGGAATGGTTGGCCTTCTCCGCTTCGATGAACTCGTAGAAGTCCTCTACTTTTGCTTCGCGGCAAAGAAGGCGCTGACTTTTCCCAAGAACTCGACCTCGGCCTTCAATCTCTCGTTCTCAGCCAAGGCCTTCCGGTGTTCATCCCAGGACACCGGGCCCGGGTCCACAGGCTCTAGAGCAGGACCGTCCTGATGTTTTCCCCGGTGCCGATGAAGCCAGTTCCCCAACGTGCTCTCCTTCACCCCGAGCTCGTCAGCGACTTGCTTCACTGAACGATCCGAGGACAACACCAGCTGCACAGCTTCCTCACGGAAAGCCGCATCATATTTTCTTCTAGGACCAGTCATTCTGAAGTCGATCTCCCATCAACCTGTCTCAGAAAACCATACGGCCGCAGCGTCACCCACGGCGTGGGATGTGAGAGAGCGTTGGCGGGACGGGCTTGGGATGTGAGAGAGCGTTGGCCGGTCGGGCTTGGGATGTGAGAGAGGGACGGCGGAAGGGGGTGGGATGTGAGAGAGGGACGGCCGGAAGGGGGTGGGATATGAGAGAGCGTGGGGCCGGTACCTTTGAGACATGGCTATTCCCGACGTCGTTCTCCTCACCAAAGCTGACTGCCACCTCTGCACGGAGGCTCGTGCCGCCGTCGAGCGTGTCACAAAAAGTCTTGGCGTTCAGTGGACCGAGCAGAAGATTGACGGCGACCCCCAACTGCAGGAGCGGTTCGCAGAGGAGATCCCGGTGGTGCTGGTGGACGGTATCCAGCGCGATTTCTGGAAGATCGACGAGCAGCGACTTACCCGGACCTTGAAGAAAGTCCTGGAGGGCTGAGGGTGGGGTTACCCGCAGGTAATGGCTTTTGTTGAGTCCGCCCGAGGGTCATAGAGTGGAACAACAAAGCGACGCAATGGAGAATACCGTGACTGCGCTGGAACCGTCCCCGGAAGCCACAACCGGAGACAATGAGCCTGCCGCCAAGCAGATCCCGCCCGCGGCCGTGGCCCGGATGACCCTCTATTTGCGTGCGCTCAACTCTCTTCTGGCCGAAGGCGTTGAACGGGTTTCCTCTGAAGCACTGGCGGAAGCCTCGGGCGTTAGCTCATCCACGCTCCGCAAAGACCTTTCCTACGTTGGTTCCTACGGGACCCGCGGCGTAGGTTACGAAGTCCAGAACCTGAGCCGCCACATAGCAGCAGCCTTGGGGCTGACCCACGACTGGAAGGTGGCGATTGTGGGCGCCGGCAACCTCGGCAAAGCCCTCGCCCGGTACGGCGGCTTCGAGTCCCGAGGCTTCGACGTCGTAGCCATTTTCGACGCTGACCCCATGGTGATCGGCAATGAAGTGGGTTGGTTGCGGGTCAGTGACTCAGCCGAGCTGGAACGGGTCCTGGAACGGACCCACGCCAACATGGTGGTGCTGGCCCTGCCTGCCACGGTGGCCCAAGCCGTGTGCGACCGCGTCATTGCCGCAGGCATCCGGAGCATCCTCAGCTTCGCCCCGGTACTGCTGCAGGTCCCGCCGCACGTCAACCTCCGCAAGGTGGACATGGCAACCGAGCTACAGATCCTTGCCTACCACGCACAGCGGGCGCAGACACCGGGCCAGGCTGTTTAGCCTTCGCCGGGTCCGCGCCCGCGTGTACTGCTCGGAAGCGTGGGTGTTTAGCGCCCGTACGGATTCTGGTACGGGTTGCCGAAAGGCTGTGCCTTGCGGAAGTACGGCGCCGACGCCGGCAGGTACAGCAGAACGATCGCGGCAACACCCAGCAGGATCACAATGAGCTGCAGGACGCCGTAGGTGGCACCGAACTGGAACAAGCTGGTGAGGCCCAGAACAGAAATGGCAGCGAAGACCGTGCCCAGGATCCTTGCCCAGTTCTTGCCCTTCCGGACAGGGAAGGCAACCAGTGCGTAGAGGCCCAGGGAAATAAAGGCACCCACGATGGCACTGACGCCAATGACGCCACGCATGCCTTCCATGGACCCTTCAGGCAAATCGGTACCCTGCTGGGCCGCCTGCTGGTTCATGGCATTGATGAAGGCATCCGCACCGGTGGTGGCCAGGATAATCGAGCTGATGGCGGATAGAACTCCGGCGGCGATGATCATCCAGAAGGCGTAATTGACCATCTGCGGGACGGTGGTGGGTCCGGGCTGCTGGCTTGGCCAGTTGGTGTCCTGGCCGTACTGCGGAGCTGCGGGAGGCTGACCATACGGGGAGCCCTGCTGACCGTATTGCGGTGCGGCGGGGGACTGCTGACCATACTGCGGCGCGGCGGGAGACTGCTGGCCGTATTGCGGTGCGGCGGGGGACTGCTGACCGTACTGCGGTGCCGGGGGCTGGGAGCCGTTTGTGCCGGGCTGGTTAGTGTCGCCCGGGTTTGACGGCGGGTACGGAGGGTTGCTCATGGCATTCCTTTGCTTGTTCGACTGCTGGTGCGGCCGCCGGGATCAGCAAAACGACCCTGCCCCCAGCGTGGTTCTGCTACCACCGTACCTCCAGGTCCTTGCGCTGCAGACGATCACACGCAGGTATTTACAGCTGGCGGGAAAAATCATCATGTGGGCTTACGCCTTCATGATGAAGGCCGCGGGATCCCTGGGGATTCAACCGCGGCCTTCAGCCTGCATTTGCGTCGAAAACGCCCGACGGCGGCAGCTGGGTACGTGTCAGGCGTGGCCCTTGACCGCCTTGAACCACAGCTGTGAATTAGGTAGCCACATCAGTACCACGGCTACGGCGCTGACCAGGAAGCCGAACCAGTTGCCACCCAGGCCCATCCCTGAGCCTCCGCCGCTTGCTGCGCCGAAGATGGCCAGCAGGAGGGAGATGCCGGCCAGGATGGTCAGGGCGAGGCGTGCCCATTCTTTGCCTTCCTTCATCTTCATGGCCAGGACCACCTGGGCGGCAGAGACGGCCAGGGTGAGGAGTAGGAGGATCAGTGCGATGGCAGCGAATCCTGGAGCGAACGCGAAGGCGGCGATCACCGCGAAGAAGGCGATGAGGCCAAACAACAATCCCAGGAGACCGGAGATCACCCAGATGAAGTAGGAAACCTTCAGTTCCGTTGGCAGGCCCTGGGTTTTGAACATTCCCGAGAATCCGCCCTGGGGCATGACGTCGTTGAAGTTTCGCGGTCCGTCAGTGGGCATTTCAAAGTGGAAACCCGGCTGGCCGGGTGCGGGCTGGGCCGGTCCAGGCTGTGAGTATTGGCCGGGTTGCGACGGCGGCTGGTAACCCTGCGGTGGCTGGTAACCCTGGGGCGGTTGGTAGCCGGAGGGAGGGACGTCGCCGTGCTGCGGAGGTTGGGGACCCGCAGGAGGAACATTGCCGGGCTGCGGAGGCTGAGCGCCGGGCTGCTGTGGCTGTGGTGTTTCGTCTGGGGTACTCATGGCATCACTTTAGACCGCAGGTTGAAGGATGCATAGGAAATTCGGAGCTAACGCGCAGCTAAATACAGGCTTTTTGCCGAACAATTGCGAGGTGACTTCTCCCTACGCGAAACGGCGCCCCCACAGATTGGACTGTGCAGGGCGCCGATTGCGGACGCGGGCCGGCAGAAGCCGGCCGGGTGGTGAAGGACTACGCGGCAGCCGGTGCGATGAAAGCGAGTTCCAGGTTGATGACAACCTTGTCGCTGACCAGGACGCCACCGGCTTCGAGGACGGCGTTCCAGGTAAGGCCGAAGTCCTTGCGGCTGATGGTGGTTTCACCGGAAACGCCGGCGCGGGTGTTGCCGAAGGGGTCCACTGCTACACCGTTGAATTCGGTCTCGATGGAAACTTCCTTGGTCACTCCCTTGATTGTGAGATCGCCCACGAGGTCGAAGCTGTTTCCGTTGGCCTTGACGTGCCGGGACACGAAGGTGATTTCCGGGAACTTCTCTACGTCAAAGAAGTCTTCGCCCTTGACGTGCCCGTCGCGGTTGACGTCGCCGGAGTCGAAGCTGGCGGTCTGGATGGTGGCGGTGACCTTGGAATCGGTCAGGGTTTCGCCAACTTCCAAGGTGGCCGTGGCGTCCTTGAACTGGCCGCGGACCTTGCTGATGCCTGCGTGGCGGACGGTGAAGCCGATTTCGCTGTGGGAAGCGTCGAGGGTCCAGGTGCCGGTGGTGACGGAAGCGGGGAGAGTCATCATGGTGTTGCTCCTATATCAAGTGGTGGGTACTGCGTGCTTGTCCGGTCGAGCTCATTGCTTGAAGCGTCAACCGAGCTTCGTACCCAGTATAAACATGCATATGCATCTTTTATTCCAACTCCACGGAACATTTCGGGAAAACTTTGAGTTCTACTAGCGGTAGAAGATTTCGGATCGCCCCGCTTCTTTGAGAAACTGGTAAACATGCCCCAAGCAACTGTCCATCTGCTTCGCCATGGCGAGGTCCACAATCCCGACGCCGTCCTCTATGGCCGGCTGCCGGAATTCCACCTCTCAGAGCGTGGCCGGGAGATGGCCCGGATGTTGGCGGACCACTTCACGGCCCGCGCCAGTGAAGGTGCCAAGATTGTGCATTTGGTAGCCTCGCCGCTGACCCGCGCCCAGGAAACAGCCATGCCGACCTCCGAGGCGCTGAACCTGGACATCACCACGGATCCTCGCATCATCGAAGCCGAGAACCACTTTGAGGGACTCCATCCCACCAAGAGCGAGTTCCTCAAGCCCAAGCATTGGTTCTACTTCCGAAATCCCCTGCGGCCTTCCTGGGGCGAGCCCTACAAAGAGCAGGCGGCCCGCGTTCTGGCGGCTGTGGAAGACGCACGGGTGAAGGCGATCGAGCTCGGTGGCGACGGCGCTGAAGCCATTCTGGTGAGCCACCAACTTCCCATTTGGTCAACCCGTTTGACCGCTGAGGGCCGCCGCCTCGCGCACGATCCCCGCAAGCGTGAATGCACCCTCACCTCCCTGACATCCTTGACTTTGGACGATGCCGGCAAGATCGTGCGCGTCGAATACTCCGAGCCTGCTGCCGTTCTGCTCCCCGGCGCGGCGAGCACCCCGGGGGCATAGAGGCATGGACAACAATCTTTCACGCCGCGGCGTGCTGACCGCCGGAGGAGTTCTCCTGGCAGGACTGACCATGGGCCTGTCCGCATGCGCTCAGGAAGACTCCCTTGCCAAGCAGGCCAAGGCCGGCGATAACAAGAACTACGTGGCAGGCGACGGCTCGGTGACGGAATTCGCGAAGGCTGACCGCGCAGCTCCGGTGGCGCTCAAGGGCACTTTGTTTAATGGACAGACCGTCAAGCCTGAGGATCTCCAGGGCAAAGTCACCGTGCTCAACTTCTGGTTTGCCGCCTGCGCTCCGTGTCGCATCGAAGCTCCCCAGCTTGAAGCCCTGCACCAGGACTTCAAGGACCAGGGAGTCCAGTTCTTCGGCGTTAACCTTCGTGACGAAAAAGCCACCGCTGAGGCCTTCGACAAGACCTTCAACATCACCTACCCGAGCTTCGATGACAAGGACGGCGCAGTGCTGCTGTCCGTGTCCGGCATTGTCCCTCCAGGTGCGGTTCCCACCACCCTGGTCCTGGACAAGGAAGGCAAGGTTGCCTCCCGCGTGCTGGGCGAGATTGAGAAGAGCACCCTAAAGGCCCTCATCACCTCCGCAGCGGCGGAGTAGCACCCATGAACAGTCCATTCGCCGAGACGATCCTCAACGGATCACTGCTGCTGGCTGTGCCGGTGGCATTGCTGGCCGGGCTGGTCTCCTTCCTTTCGCCGTGCGTCCTGCCGCTGGTCCCTGGTTACCTTGGCTACGTCACGGGACTGACCGGCGTCGACCTCCAAAAGCAGCGGCGAGGCCGTATGCTGGCCGGAATCGGGCTGTTCGTCCTGGGATTCTCGGTGATTTTTGTCCTCTTGGGCGGTGCTTTCGGTCAGCTTGGAACGTTGCTGACGGGTCCGCAAAACGCCTGGATCACTCAACTGCTGGGCATCCTGGTGATCATCATGGGCGTGGTGTTCATGGGTGGTTTCGGCTGGCTCCAGCGGGACGCGAAAATCCATGCCAAACCGCCGGCAGGCTTGTGGGGCGCTCCGCTCCTGGGGCTGACGTTCGGCTTGGGTTGGGCGCCCTGCATTGGTCCGACGTACTCCGCGGTACAGTTGCTGAGCTTGTCCGGCGGTTCGTCGGCGGCCAAGGGTGCCCTCCTGGCGTTCGTTTACAGCCTTGGCCTTGGCATTCCGTTCCTCCTGATTGCGTTGGCTGTACGCCGGGGCATGGGAGTCATGTCCTTCTTCCGAAAGCATCGGCTGGCCATCCAGCGGATCGGCGGAGGCATTCTGATTTTGCTCGGCATCCTGATGGCCACCGGAGTGTGGGGAGCCTGGGTGACCGAGTTGCAGTACTGGTTCCAAAACGATGTGAAGTTGCCAATCTGATGAGCGAGTCCGTGAAAGCCAAGAAGAAGTCACCAGCCGCTGAGAACACAGCGGACGGAAAACTCCAGCAGGCCAAGTCCGAGGCTGCCCTGCCCGCGCTTGGTTTCAAGGGCATGCTCCGGTGGTCCTGGACCCAACTGACCAGCATGCGCACGGCTCTGTTCCTGCTGCTCCTGCTGGCCGTTGGCGCGGTCCCGGGTTCCCTGTTTCCGCAGCGGCCGGCCAATCCGGTGGTGGTTACTGACTGGATCAGGAACAACCCAACAACCGGCCCATTCCTGGACGCCCTCCAGATGTTCGACGTTTACTCCTCGGCCTGGTTCTCGGCCATCTACATCCTGCTGTTCATTTCCTTGATCGGCTGCGTTACTCCCCGCGCCATTGCCCATTACAAGGCCATGAAGTCTCAGCCGCCGCACACTCCCAGGCGCCTTTCGCGCCTGCCGGAATACGGCACTCTGGCGCTGCCCGCCGACGCCGGGATCCCGGCGTCGAAGGCCGTCACCGATGCCGCCGGGCTGCTCAAGAAGCGCGGCTACCGCGTGGAAGTCAGGGACGTCGACGGCGACCTGCCGTCCTTGGGTGCCGAGCGCGGCTTCCTGAAGGAAGTGGGGAACCTGGTGTTCCACACCTCATTGATCGGGGTGCTGGTGTCCGTGGCCATTGGTGGCCTTTTCGGGTACAGCGGCCAGCGGATCCTGGTGGAGGGCGACACGTTCGTCAACACCCTGGTGGGCTATGACCAATTCACTCCGGGTACCAACTTCCAGAGCAGTTCACTCCAGCCGTACTCCATGCAATTGGACAAGTTCGAGGCCACGTTCGATCGCGGTGAGTCTCCCGGCAAGGCCGGCCAGCCCATCGATTACACCGCTGAGGTGACCACCAAGGAAACCCCTGATGCGCCGGGCAAGAAGGAAACACTGAAGGTCAACGACCCCGTTTCCCTCGGAGGAACCAGCCTTTATCTCACCGGAAACGGCTACGCGCCCATGGTCACTATCCGCGATGGGGAGGGCAACGTCTCCTTCGAAGGGCCAGTGATTGCCAAGGTCCAGGGCGACAACTACTACTCGTCCGTGGTCATCAAGGTCCCGGATGCCAAGCCGGAACAGCTGGGCTTTGTGGGCTTCTTCCTTCCGACGGCGTTCGTTACAGAGACCGGCACCTCGTTCAGCGCTTCCCCGGAACTCTTCAACCCCCAGCTGAGCCTGAATTCCTTCTATGGTGACCTCGGCCTGGACAAGGGCGTGCCCCAGAACGTGTTCGAGTTGGATGTCAAGGACTTGAAACCCCTTAATGCCCGCGACCTCGCTGCGGGCGGCATCACCTTAACGCCCGGAGCCACCGTGGACCTGCCCGAAGGCAAGGGCAGCATCACGTTCGATGGCGTCAAGAAGTACATCGGCGTGGACATCCACCACAACCCCGGCCAGCTGTACGCCTTGATCTTCGGTTTCCTCGCAGTCGCCGGTCTGGTCATGTCGCTGTACATCAACCGCCGCCGCGTCTGGGTCCGCACCGGAACCCACTCCGATGGCCGCACCATGGTGGAATACGGCCTGCTGGCTCGCGGCGAAGACCACCGCCTCGCCGGTGAAGCAGCAGCCCTCCGCGAGATCTTTGCCCGGGAATGGAACATCCCGGAAACGCCGGCCACGCCGGACACCGCTACAACAACTGCAGGATCTTCCTCAACCTCGAAGGACCAGTAATGCCCGTCATCAACGAAACCCTGGGCCAGTACAGCGAGCTGTTCATGCTGTTGGCCGCCGGCACGTACACCGTGGCGTTCATCGCCTTTGCCTGGGACCTGGCCAAGAGCAGCAAGATGCTCCGCGCCGTGGACCAGAAGGCTGCGGCCAGCACCACCGACCACAAGGTGAGCGTTGCTGCGGGCCGCGTCGCGGCAGGTTTGGGAGGTCCCGACGCCGGTGGGCCGGCTGGTCGCGCCGAGCGTCCGACGTCGGGCCTCACCGTTGAGGGCGGTACCGCCGCCGGCGACATGAAGTACGCAGGCGCACGCCGCGCTCCTGCCCGCGTGGCCGTCGCGCTGACCGTGCTGGGTGTGCTGATCCATGGTGCGGGTGTGGTGACGCGTGCCTTCGGTGCAGGCCGCGTGCCGTGGGGCAACATGTACGAGTTCCTCACCACCGGTGCTTTCGTGGCAGTGGCTGTCTTCCTTATAGTCCTCATCCGTAGGGATCTCCGCTTCCTGGGCACGTTCGTGATCGGCTTGGCCATCATCATGCTGGTAGCGGCTTCGGCTGCTTTCTGGACTCCAGTGGGCCATTTGGTTCCGGCGCTGCAGAGTTACTGGTTGATCATCCACGTCTCCATCGCGGTGCTGTCCTCTGCACTGTTCACCCTGACGTTTGCCATGTCCGTGCTGCAGTTGCTGCAATCTCATCGCCAAAAGAACCTGGCTGCCGGCCGTGCGGACAGGTTGGGCTTCATGCGCCTGGTTCCGAACGCCTTGAGCCTTGAGAATCTCTCCTACCGCATTAACGCCATCGCTTTCATCGGCTGGACGTTTACCCTCATGTTCGGGGCGATCTGGGCCGAGAAGGCCTGGGGCCGGTTCTGGGGCTGGGACCCCAAGGAAGTGTGGACCTTTGTGATCTGGGTGGTCTACGCGGGCTACCTGCATGCCCGGGCCACACGCGGTTGGACCGGAACCCGTGCCGCATGGTTGTCAATTGTTGGCTACGCCTGCGTCATCATCAACTTCACGCTCGTCAATACCGTTTTCAACGGTCTGCACTCCTACTCGGGGCTTTAGGCCGAGGGGCCTGCCGCTTTGGCCCTCTGAGCAGGGGCTTTGCTCCTGCACGCGGATGACGGTCGCGGAGTATGACAAATCGGTGTAGCAATCATGACAATTTGGTGTTGCAACTAAGCCTTTTGCCCGTCAGGGGCAGGTGCTACCTTGTTCAGGACCCGCTTGTGATGCAGCCCGCTAGCGACGCGCCGTGACCTTTTCGAGGTAACCATGAGCTATGTTCTCGCCATCGATGTCGGAACAAGTTTTACCGCCGCAGCCCTTGTCAAGCCCTGCCAAGGACCCACTCCAACCCCTGAAATTCTCTCGCTGGGATTGCATGGCAGTGCCGTGCCCTCGGTGCTGTTTTATGCCGGCGACGGCCGGGTGCTGGTAGGAGAAGCCGCCGAACGTCGCGGTCTGGACGACCCCCAACGCATGGTGCGGGAGTTCAAGCGCCGCATAGGTGACTCCGTTCCCCTCGCTGTGGGCGAAAGCTGGCTGGCACCAGAGGACGTGTACGCCACCATGGCCCGATGGGTGGTGGATAAGGCCCAAGAGCGCGAGGGCACCGCGCCGACGTCGATCATCATGACCCACCCTGCAGCGTGGGGTCAGCACCGCACCTCACTGGTCCTGGCAGCGCTCACCATGGCAGGCCTGCAGGACATCACCCTGATCAGCGAGCCGGAAGCGGCTGCGCTGCACTACGCCTCCCAAACGCGCGTGGAGGACGGCAGCATTATCGCGGTGTACGACCTCGGCGGCGGTACGTTCGACACCGCAATCCTTCGCAAAGCCGGAGCGGGCAACTTTGAGCTATTGGGCCGTCCGGATGGCATTGAAACTCTGGGCGGCGCCGATTTCGACGCCGCCGTCCTGCGCCACGTCATGGGTCACCTTGGCGACGGCCCGGCCATGGACCCGGCCTCTCCCGAGACCTTGGCTGCACTGGCGCGGTTGAGGCGGGAATGCCGGGAAGCCAAGGAGGCACTCTCACTGGACAGCGAAGCCAGCGTGGCCGTATCCCTGCCCGGAACCCAGACGTCGGTGCGGCTGGTCCGCTCCGAATTCGAGGCGATGATCGAGGCCCCTGTCAGGGATACCGTGGACGCCCTCCAACGCAGCCTGAGAACCATCAACCTCCAAGCCCAGGATCTCAGCGCAGTGCTGCTCATCGGCGGGTCTTCCCGGATACCACTCGTGGCAGAGCTGATTTCCGTGGAACTTGACCGACCAATCGCCGTTGACGCCGATCCCAAATCGTCTATCTGCCGTGGCGCTGCTGTCGCTGGCCTGCTCTCGCAGGGGGCGGACGCAGTGGATGCCGCGGCAGCCTCGGCCACGGCCGCTTCAGCTCCGGCCGCTGCAGCCTTGCCATCCGGGCCTGTAAAAACAAGCGCGGCGGCTGCGATGCGGAGGCCGCACGTCCCGGGCAGGGCTCCGGCATTCAACCACCCCAAATCCAGTGTGACCACACCAGGCCGGCATGCCCCGCGGCCCCCCGTGCGGATGGCGGCAGCAGCCGCTGCGGCCGCTGCCGCGCTGACCATCGCGACTGCCACGGCGGCCCAAAGCCCCGCAGGCTCAGGACTGCTGGCCACCATGTTCGGCAATCAGGCAGCGGATGTCATGCGCGACGGCGGTGCTCAGGCAGCCGGGGCACAGGCTCCCGGCGCCCAAGGCAACGGCGCTGGAGGCGCAGGGGGTTCGATCCCGGTTGTCGGAGGACTGGCGGGCGGTCTCGAAGCGAGCGCCAGGGCGGGCGTCACGAGGGCTGGATCCAACGGAAAGGCGCCAGCCAAAGGTGCAAACACTCAGGGTACGAACCCCGGGTCAACCAGCGCGGGCACCGGTGGTACAGGAAGCGCCGGGTCCGGCTCCGGAACCACTGCCGGGACGGGAACCGGCGCGGCCGGCACCACCCCACCGGTTGCGCCGGGGGCGTCCACCCCACCGGCTGCACCGGCTCCGGGTACTCAGACGCCGGGTACCCAGGCCCCGGGTACCCAGGCTCCAGGTACCCAGACCCCGCCAGCGACCCCTGCACCTGATCCCACAGGAGGTGCCGCCAGCGGACCGACTCCGCCACCGACCACAACACCGCCAACGACCGAGCCCACCACCCCACCGGTAACAGAACCGACAACACCTCCGAGTACTCCCGCGGACCCAGTGACTCCACCCCCAACGCCGGAACCGACCGTGCCGGCGCCCGAGCCGACGGTGGTCCAAGACCCTCCACCCCCGGCACAGGAACCAATACTGCCGCAAGAGACCACACCGCCGGCCGTCCCTGACCCGGCTCCGTTACCAACGGAAACCAGCCCCGCTGCGGATCCGTCGCTGCTCTCGGCGGTCTAACCCATGACGGGACATGACCATATGCCCGGCCACTATGGTCCCGGCGCAGAAGATCACCCCCTCACAGAGACAACCGATACCTGGGACGCAGCAACGGCACGGTATGCCTTGCTGAAGGAAACTCCACCTGCCCGCACCCGTGCAATGCAAAAAGAGCTGGTGGACAAGACCATTCAGGACGGCCAGCACTTGGGGGAACTGGCCCGTGACCTTGCGCGGACGGGTTTCAAGGATCCCCGCGTGGTGGCTGAGCTCGAACGCTGCGCAGATGAAGCGCTGGAAAATGACCCGCGGCTGGCTGCAGAGCTCTACGCCGAAGCTCTTTTGGCCGGGGGTGACGAGGCCGCCAAGGCCGCAAGACGCGCCCAGGCTGCTGCCGCGACTGGTGATTTGGATGCTGCAGGCAGAATCGCGGACAGACTCCTGGCGGTGCCCGAGGCACCGGACCTGCGACTGGGAGTAGACGTAGCCTCGGCGGTCTGGGCGCAGCGCGGAATGCTGTCCCGGAGCGCCGATACTTACAGCTGGCTTGGGCCGAACAGGATCGATGGTTCGGCACCCCTTGCTGCTGTGGCCATGATCGGGACCGGAAATGCCGCGGCTGCCGAAGAGTTTCTGGCAGCTGCTCCGCCGAGCGGTTCTCCGACGCTCCTGGCAGTGGCGTTGTCACTGACACAGGAAGGGCTCCGCCGAACCTTGGGGCCGGCCCCGGAACTGGCGCTGCCTGAGCTCATCCGGGCCTCGGACATGATGAACGCGGCAGGCACAACCATCCCCCTTCCGGAAACACCCGGAGCCTTGGCAGCCTTATGCGCCCTCCACAGCGGGGAGCCGGAGGTGGCGGACACAGTGCTCAAAGCAGCGCTGGCGGCTGGTCAGGGGGGCGATGCAGCGCGACCACGGCTGTTCCTGTTGCGGGCGTGGTCCTCCATGCAACAGGACAACGCCGATGACGCCATCCTGGCCGTCAACGAGGCCCTCAAGGCCATCCCTTGGTCCTTGGCACCAAGGGATGGGTTCTTGCTTGCGGCACTGGAGGTGGGCCTTGCCCGGCGCGGCAGTGACATGCACGAGCTCGTGCTTGCCTGGGAGAGAGCCCGCGAAGCGATGATGCATGTGTCCGTGGATCTCTTCAGCCTCCTGCCGTGGGGCGAACTCATGATCACCGCGGCCCGGCTTCGGGAATCAAGGAGGGTTGGCCATTACCTGGACAACGCCTGGGAGCTGCTGGGCAGGCTGGGCAAACCGCCCTTGTGGTCCGTTCCATTGCACTGGGCGGCGGTGCAGGCGGCTTTGCTCAGCGAAGACCCCGCCGGACTGGCACCACACGCTGCAGCACTCGTGCGCGCCTCTGAACACAGCCATCTGGCGTCCGTGCTCGCCACAGGCGGCAAGGCGTGGGTCTCCGTCTTGGCAGGCCGATTTGAAGCGTCCGACGTCGAAACAGCGGCCCGTGGGTTGGCCGCCGTCGGGATGCCTTGGGAGGGCGCGCGCTTGGCGGGCCACGCCGCCGCGCACGCGGATGAGCGACGAGACATGGTGAAACTACTGGCGTGCGCCAGGGATATTCATCCCCAAAGTGCAGCACCGCCTGCCGGGGCGGCCCAACGGCCAGAGGACGCGCGCTCTAGCGCTACAGCTCAACCCGTCATGGACTTTGGCAATGGTGGTCCCGGAACTCCCGACACCTCAGGGCTCAGCGCCCGGGAACGTGAAGTGGGCCGACTCATCCTTGAAGGCAAGACCTACCGGGAGATCGGTGAGGCCATCTATATCTCTCCCCGCACGGCGGAGCATCACGTGGCACGTATGCGGCGACGTCTGGGAGCGGAAAACCGTTCGGAGCTCTTGGTCCGCCTACGGCTGGCGTTGGGGGAGGGGTACCCGCCTCCGTAGGCGGCATACCCCTTCACCCCCTAACGGGAAACCCCGCCATCCCCTAACGGTGGGTGACTGGGTAGGGGGACCACCCCCGATGCCCGGACCCCCGGCCCGGCAATACGTTGAATTCAAGCCCGGCAAAGGCGCCGGGCCAACCACACACCACAGAATTTGAGGGAGCACTCCAATGCCTACACTCGCACAACAGCTCGTGCAGTTCCTGATGAGCCTGTTCAATGATCCAGATGCCGCTGAAGAGTTCGTCCGTGATCCGGAAGCTGCGCTCGCTGCAGCGGGTTTGCGTGACGTCTCCTCGGCCGACGTCGACGCCGTTCGTCCGGTTGTCCTGGACTACGCACCCATCAGCGCCCGTTCCTCTTTCGACCGCGAATACAACACTGGCGGAAATCACGCTTCCACCGGTGGCGGGGGTGCCTGGGGTGGCCGCGACGACGATGATCACCCCCACGGTGGTGGCGGCGGTGGCGGCGGACGCCCGGACCATGATGACGACGATCACGGACATGGCGGCCACGGTGGCGGCGGCGGTGGCGGCGGCTGGGGTGGACACGACGACGACGATCACGGACATGGCGGCCACGGTGGTGGCGGGGGCGGCGACCACGGTGGCCACGACGGCGGCGACCACGGTGGCCACGACGGCGGCGGTCACGGTGGTGGCGGCGGTGGCGGCGACTGGGACGACCACGCACATGCCGTTCAGCAGCTGGTCCACGTGGTGAACAATTACTCCTACACCACCACCATCGACGACCGCGACACCATCACTGACCAGTCGGTGAACCAGAACATCTGGGCCGACGGCGATGTCACGCAACTCTTCAACCAGGACGCTGTGGTGGCCTCCGGCGACGGCGCTATTGCTGCCGGCGACGACGTCAGCAATTCGGGCAACACCACCACGACTACAACCACTACCACCACCGATGACCATTCAACGGATAACTCGGTGAACATTACGGAGTCCGGCGACGGTGATGTTGAAGTAGGCAACACGGACATTGAGGTCAAGGATTCGTTCAACGACAACTCCGATCATTCGGTGACCAAGGACTCCTACAACACCGATGTTGATGTTGATGTGGACATCGAGGACTCGTTCAACACGGACAACTCCGTGGACAACTCGGATAACTCGGTCAACGTCTCGGATTCGTTCAACGACAACTCGGACAACTCGGATAATTCCGACAACTCCGTCACGGACAACTCCGTGAACGTCACCGATTCGTTCAACGACAACTCCACGGATGTGGACGTCGAAGACGTTCAGCTCATCAACGAATCCATCGTTGTACAGGACAACGAGCTGGAAGTTGATAACTCCACCGACATCGACGTCGAGGACGTGCAGGTCAACTACGACTCCACGGTCATCCAGGACAACGAGCTGGAACTCGACTACACCAACGTCGAGGACAACACCGTCATCGCCGACAACGAACTCGACGTTGAGGTTGAATACAACGACATTGATGATTCGATCGTCGTCGCCAAGAACGATGTGGAAATCGACTAGCACCAGGAAGGTCCAAACGTCGTAAAGAATTTTTGACACAACATTTACGAAAACCCCAGCAGTGCCCGGCAGACGCCATAACGTTTGCCGGGCACTTCGTGGCCTCTTCACTGGAGCGGCGCTGGAAAACAAGGGACAAAGGACAGACGGTGACGGAAACAGGACGCATGACCATCTTGGTGGAACAGGGCATGGCGCTGGCAGGGGACCGGAACGACCTCCGGCGTCGTCTGGAAAATACCCTCACCCGCCTCAGCGATCCCAGTGTCCGTGTGATCGTGGTGGGCGAGTTCAAACAAGGGAAGAGCCAGCTCATCAACGCGCTGGTGAACGCACCTGTCTGCCCGGTGGATGACGACATTGCCACCGCCGTCCCAACAGTTGTGCGGCACGGGGACCCGGCGTCGGCGGTCGTTCTCGTTCCCGCCCAACAAAGCAGCGGACCGGAGGCCGAAGGAGATGCCGGAGGACGCGAAAACGGCTTGGAAAGGCAACCCGTCCACCTGGATCAACTCGCGGAATACGTCTCAGAGAAAGGTAATCCGGGCAACGCGAAGAACATCGTGGCCGCAGAAGTGTCACTGCCCCGGAAGCTGCTGAGCGGTGGACTGACGATCGTCGATTCCCCTGGCGTTGGCGGACTGGGCTCAACACACACACTGACCACGTTGACTGCCTTGCCATCGGCCCACGCCATGGTGTTCGTCTCCGATGCATCGCAGGAATACACCGAACCGGAGATGCGGTTCCTGAGTCAAGCGATGCGCATCAGCCCGAACGTCCTGTGTGTGTTGTCCAAGACAGATCTTTATCCCAGTTGGCGCCAAATCGCTGAGCTGGATCAAAGACACCTGGCCAGCGTCGGGCCCGATATTCCACTCTTTCCAGTGTCCTCGGAGTTGCGGCTCCATGCGGCGCGGCTGCAGGACCAGGAATTGAACGCCGAATCAGGATTTCCCGCGCTGATCGGCCATTTGCGGAACAACATTGTGGGCGGGGCGGCCAGGATGCAACGCAGATCCGTCAGCAACGACCTTTTGTCTGTCACCGAAAACCTTCGGCTGGCTTTGCAGTCGGAACTTGAAGCCTTGGAAAACCCGGCAGGAACACCACAAATGATCGCTGGCCTGAACGCGGCGAAGGAGGATGCGGACTCGCTGCGCAAACGCTCCGCCCGTTGGCAGATCACCCTCAATGACGGCATTGGTGACCTGATCGCCGACCTGGAGTACGACTTGAGGGACAGGCTCCGCCGGATACAACGCGAGGCCGAAACTGCCATTGATCAAGGGGACCCCGGACCCGCGTGGGAGCAGTTCACGCAATGGCTGGAACAGAGCACGGCAGCGGCGGTTTCAGATACCTTCGTGTGGACCAGCGAACGTGCGCAATGGTTGGCCACCCAGGTGGCGGAGCACTTCTCAGAGGAAGTGGTGGCCCTCCCCGCCTTGAAAGTGGCAGACACCGGCGGCGTACTGGACCCTGTAGCCGACATCCAGGAGATGCAGGATGGCAGGCTCGGGCCGCTGCAGAAAGTGCTGATCGGGATGCGCGGGTCCTACGGAGGCGTACTGATGTTCGGCCTCCTGACGGGCATCTTTGGGATGGCCCTTATCAATCCGCTATCGGTTGGGGCCGGCCTGATGCTGGGACGGAAAGCCTATAGGGAAGACAAAGAAGCGCGCCTGAAACAACGCCAGTCCGAAGCGAAGGTGCTGGTACGGAAGCACGTTGATGATGTTGTGTTCCAAGTGGGCAAGCAGCTCAAAGACAGGCTGCGGCTGGTCCAGCGTGCCACACGCGACCATTTCACGGAGATCGCCGAAGAGCACCACCGTTCCCTGACAGAATCCGTTGCGGCCGCACAGAAAGCGGCAGCCACGTACGCGGTTGAGCGGGACATGAGAATCAAAGAGATACGGAACCAGCTCAAAGCAGTGGACGCCCTGGCGAAGGCCGCGCATCAACTGCACCAAAAGCCACCCGCAACCGACCAGGCCAACAACCTGCCCCAATCCACCACGTCAACGTCGGCGGTCCCGGCGGGATGATGGACTCGGGCATCGCCGGAGCATCTGACCTGCTCCGGCAAGCAAGGGAGGTTTTCCAGCACGACGCAGCGGCTCTAGCGGTGGTGGAGGAGCTCGAGGGCAGACTGGAAGGGCCGTTGCGGGTAGCAGTGGCCGGTATGGTCAAGGCCGGCAAATCCACTCTTCTCAATGCGATCATCGGGGAAGAAATCGCGCCCACCGATGCCGGGGAATGCACCCGAATCGTCACCTGGTACCGGTACGGGCATACTCCCAGGATTACGCTTCATCCCATCATCGGGGAGCCGCTTGCGCTCCCGGTTACCCGTGAGGATGGCCGTTTGATCTTCAGCTTGGGCGATGTCCGGCCTGAGGACGTGGAACGCTTGGTGGTGGATTGGCCGGCAGCGAGCCTGAGGGAGCTGACGCTGATCGATACCCCGGGGATCGCCTCGTTGTCCCGGGATGTGTCAGGGCGCTCCGCAGAATTCCTCCTACCCGAGGACGCCCCCATGGCTGCCGATGCTGTCATCTATCTCATGCGGCATCTTCATGCCTCCGATGTCAGGTTCCTCGAGTCCTTTAAGGACACCGCCGCGGGTCAATCCGGGACTGTCAATGCGTTGGCGGTCCTGTCCCGGGCCGACGAGATCGGTGCGGGAAGAATCGACTCCCTCATCTCCGCCGCGGTGATCGCTGATAGATACAGCAGGGACCAGAACCTCAGGCCGCTTGCGCTGGGCGTCGTGCCGGTTGCCGGGCTGCTTGCGCAAAGCTCGCGGACCATGCGCCAAACGGATTTTGAAGCCATGCAGGTGTTGGCGCTGATGGACAGGAACCAGCGGGAAAGGCTGATGCTATCAGCGGACCTCTTTGTCCGGGCCAGCGAACCCGCTGAGCTGACACCGGAAGCCAAAGCGTTCCTCGTGCAAAGATTCGGCCTTTTCGGCATTCGCCTTGGTGTTGCACTGATCCGGGGCGGAATCAGCAACCCCACGGAACTAGCCCATGAGTTGGCACGGCGCAGCGGACTTGGCCAGTTGCTTCAGAATATCGCCTCTTTGTTCCAAGCCCGGGCGGACGCACTCAAGACTCGTGCCGCCGTCGTGGGTTTGGAAGCTTTGCTGCGCGGTTCACCGCGGGATACCGTGCTTCCGCTGGAAGCCGGCTTGGAGAGGCTGCAGGCTGGCGCGCACGAGTTCCGGGAGTTGAAACTCCTAGGGACGCTGCGAACGACGGGACTAAGCCTGACCCCGGAGTTGTCTGCGGAAGCCGAGCAGTTGGTAGGCGGCCACGGCAGTACCCCCCAGCTGAGGTTGGGCTTGGATCCCGGGGCAACCCCGGAGCAGATCAGTGAGGCGGCACGGAACGCCTTTAACCGTTGGCGGTTGATCGCGGAAAACCCGCTCACTGAGCCGGCCGCACTGGACGCATGCCGCGTAGTCCTGCGCAGTTGCGAAGGGATGTTGGCCGCAATTCCGGCCGTTCGCTAAGAAAACCGTTCGCTCAGCAGCCAGCTGGTGGTGGATGGGAGAAACAGCAGGATCAGGCCAGCAGCGGCCAGGATGAATTGGGCCGCCAAGAGCACAGTTGTCAGGACGCCATCGGCTCCGGGCGCCACCACGAAGTCGGCGGTGATGACGGTGACCACAGCGTGCAGGAGGACCAGCGGGGCCAAGGCCCAGCGCGCCCAGATGCGGCGTCTAAACAGGGCCGCCAGCAGGGTCGCTTCCATGGCCACCACCAGGGCCAGCATGGCGAGGCTTCCCAGGAACACCACCGCAGTGGCCCCCTCCACTGCATTGGCGTCGCCCTCGGGAACCATGCCTCCGATGACCCCCTTCAAGCGTTCGAAGTGGGAATCACGGCCCAGAAAGCCTGTGGCCACCACGGCTATCCCCGCCACGAAGCTGGCCACCCATAGTGAGCGCGACCATCGCGCTAGTGCGGGAGGTTTGACCACCGCTGCTATGGGCGGGGGCGTGGAAAGTGAAATGCCGGGGCGCGGCGGTGGTGCGGAGGGTGACGCGGGCCCGCTGACTGATGGCGTGGAGGAAGGTGTCTGCCGTGATCCATCAGCTTGCTGGGCCATGTTCCCTACTTCAGCTCGTCCGTATCATGCGGATCCGGCTCGGTACGCTTGGCATCGCCGGGTTTGAATCCGTTGTTTTTGGCGTCGCCGCTGCCATCGCCGGGCTTCTCGCCAAGATCGCGTTCCTTGGCTTCCAAGTCCGCTTTGAGCTTTTTCAGGCGATCGTCTTCATCCTGGTTACGGCGGCGGGTTTCCAGGTTGCGGAGGAATTCGGGGTCGTCATCCGGAGCTGTGGGCTGGCGTCGAACCGGTGCGGCTTTGGGTTTGTTGTAAGGGCGGCCGAAAATGAACCAGAGGATCGCGCCCAGCAGCGGGAGGACGATCATCACAATGATCCACGCGGGTTTGGAGATCCCGCGTGTCTGGTGGCCGTCGGTGCGGATGACGTCCACCAAGGCATAGACAAAGATGACCAATACAATGACGACGCCTACAACCCGGAGCATGCACCAAGTCTAGTCGCCGGAAGCCAATCACTGGACGCCCTCTTGCGGCTGTGATCAGAGTGCAACCATCCGGGCGGCTAAACTTGGATGGTGGCTTTCCTGAAGTATTCCCTCATCCGCCTGGCACTGTTCGTGCCGTTGTTCGTGTTGTTCGCCTTTTTGGGGGTTGGTTGGATCCTGGCTGTGGTGTTCGCCGGTCTGATTGCCTTCGCCATCAGCTACCTCTTCTTCCAAAAACAGCGCGACGCCGCCACTGCGGCCATGCGCGAGCGTTTCTCCGGGCGGGCCAAGCCGATTCGCACCGCGGGTGAGGTTGAAGACGCCGCAGCCGAGGACGGCTTGGTAGAGAAAAACCCGGACATCGCCGTTAACAACGACAAACGCCCGGGCTCTGTCTAGGAGTTTTTGTACAGCTAACGCCCCTAAGAAGGCTTCTTGGGGGCGTTAGCTGTACAAAAACTCGTATAAAGGTTTAGAAGCCGCGGCTTAGGATCAGCCCCAGCGAGAACAGCAGGCTGTAGCCGAGGTTGATCATGCCGGTCTGCTTGAGGACCGGGATGAGGCTCTTGCGCTTCTTGCCGTTCACCATCAGCCAGGCAGGCATGAGGCACGCGGGGATCAGCAGCAGGACAATGAGCATCCACGGTTTGGTGGGTGCCAGCACGATCACCAGCAGAATGGCGACGGCCAGCATCAGGACGTAGCTTTCACGGGCATGCCTGTCACCAAGCCGCACAGCAAGGGTGCGCTTTCCTGCTGCCGCATCCGTGGGGATGTCCCTCACGTTGTTGGCCATCAGCAATGCGCAGGCAATGAGCCCGGTGCCGATCGCACCAATCACCGCGGCGAGGCTGACCTGCCCGGCCTGGGTGTAGGTGGTGCCAAGGGTGGCCACAAGACCGAAGAACACGAAGACAAAGACGTCACCCAAGCCCAGGTACCCGTAGGGGTTCTTCCCGCCGGTGTATCCCCAAGCTGCCAGGACGCAGCCAATGCCCACCAGGATCAGCCACCACGTCTGGGTAATGATCACCAGGATCAGGCCGCAGATCATCGCCGCCCCGAAGAGCGCGAAGGCTGCCCATTTCACCTGTTCCGGTTTGGCTGCGCCGGAACCCACCAAGCGAAGAGGACCCACCCGGTCCTCGTCCGTCCCGCGGATCCCGTCCGAGTAGTCGTTGGCGTAGTTGACCCCGATTTGAAGCAAGAGAGCCACAAGTGCCGCCAGGATCGCGTTCGGCAGCCGGAAAGCCTGGAGCTCGTACGCCGCTGCCGAACCGATGAGGACCGGCGCAATCGCCGCGGGCAGTGTGCGGAGCCGGGCTCCTTGAATCCATTGTGCAGCTGTCGCCACGTGTAGTACCTCGTGTATTTCGCGGTTGATCTTGAGTCAGGCTCGGGAGGAAGAACGTGTCTATTGTCCCTGATGCAGATTGGAAAGCAGGTCAATCATGGCCATGCGGTCCGGTTTTCCGTTGGGAAGCATCGGCAGTTCCTTCTCGGCCAGCACCGTCTTGGGTGCAAGGACGCCCAGTGCCTCTTCGCGTCGGGCGGTGAATCCCTTCACGCCTTCGGGCGAGGGATCGGTCACGGCAACGTAGGCTGCCACGGCCTGGCCCCATTCGCGCGACGGGACGCCGGTCACGAAAGCCGCGGTGACGCCGTCGAGCTCTTCCAACTTGCCTTGGATGTATGCGGCGGAGGCTTTGACGCCGCCGGTGATGATCACGTCATCGGCGCGGCCCAGAACCGTAAGCTTGCCGTCGTCGGACAGTTCCCCAAGATCCCCGGTGATGTACCAGCGGGTCCCGTCTTCCTCGAAGAACGCAGCCTTTGAAGCCCGGGCAGCATCCATATAGCCTGCCGCCACGGTGTCGCCACCCAGCAGGATGCGGCCTTCCAGTTCGCCCTGGCCGATGCGGACCTCGACGCCGTCCAACGGCTCGCCGTCGTAGACGCACCCACCGCAAGTCTCGGCTGAGCCGTAGGTGGTCACCACCTTGAGTCCCTGCTCCCGGGCAGTGCTGAGGAGTTCAGCCGAAGCGGGTGCGCCGCCCAGCAGAATCGCGTTGAAGCGGCGCAGCACGGCGAGGGTTTCCGGCGCGGGGGAGTGCAACAGCCGCTGCAGTTGCGTGGGCACCAAAGAGGTGAACCGGATCTTGTCCGTGAGTTCCTCGGCCGCAGCGGTGAAGGCCTCAGGGGTGAAGCCGTTCGACTGGTCCATCACCCAAGGACGTGTGCCCGCATAGAGCGAGCGGACCAGCACCTGAACCCCGGCCACATACTGCAGGGGGAGGGCCAGCAGCCACTGGCCTTCGCCGCGGAGGGCCATGGCAGTGGACACGGAGGACGCAGCCAGGGCGTCAATGGTCAGAACGGTGGCTTTGGGCGTCCCCGTGGAGCCGGAGGTGCGGACCACAACGGCTGCCTCTTCGACGCCGGTCTCCACCGGAACCGCTTGCGGCTCGCCGAGTTCGTCCACGACGATTTCGACGGCGGGGCCCTCGCCGTGGAGGGCGGCCATCAGGGCTTTGAGTATGGGATCGATGTCCACCGGGTGTCCTAGAAGTAGTAAGGGAAGTTGGACCAGTCGGGATCGCGCTTCTGGAGGAACGCTTCTTTGCCCTCCACGGCCTCGTCCGTCATGTACGCGAGGCGGGTGGCTTCGCCGGCAAATACCTGCTGCCCGGCGAGGCCGTCGTCTGCCAGGTTGAAGGCAAACTTGAGCATGCGAATGGCCTGCGGAGATTGGCGGGCGATGTCCGCGGCGTATTCCAGGGCCACTTCTTCCAGCCGTTCATGATCCACGGCCTCGTTGACAGCGCCCATCCGGACCATGTCTTCGGCAGAGTATTCGCGGGCCAGGAAGAAGATCTCCCGCGCGGCCTTCTGACCGATTTGGCGGGCCAGCAGCGCAGAGCCGTATCCGGCGTCGAAACTTCCCACGGTGGCGTCGGTCTGCTTGAACTTGCCGTGCTCGCGCGAGGCGATGGTGAGGTCGCTGACCACGTGCAGCGAGTGGCCGCCACCGGCCGCCCAACCATTCACCACAGCGATCACCACTTTGGGCATGGTGCGCATGAGGCGCTGGACTTCAAGAATGTGGAGGCGGCCGGCGCGGGCGGGGTCTATGGTCTCCTGGGTATCCCCTTCGGCATAGCGGTACCCGTCCCTGCCGCGGATCCGCTGGTCTCCGCCGGAGCAGAACGAGTGGCCGCCGTCTTTCTCCGAGGGGCCGTTACCCGTGAGCAGGACGGTGGCGACGTCGGGTGTCATGCGGGCATGGTCCATGGCGCGGTAGAGCTCGTCCACGGTGCCCGGGCGGAACGCGTTACGGACCTCGGGGCGGTTGAAGGCGATGCGGACCGTGGGGAGGTCCTTGACGGAGCCGTCCGTTGAACGCTCAACCTGCCGGTGATAGGTCATGTCTTTGAAGTCGTCGAAGCCGGAAACGGTGCGCCAGCGTGAGGGGTCAAAGACGTCGGAAACCTTGGCAGGGAGTTGGTTGTTCACACCCTGAGTCTAGTAATGGCCTTAGCTGATGCAGAACTCGTTGCCCTCGGGGTCGGCCATGGTGTGCCATTCGTGGGGTCCTTGGTTGGCGGTCCATAAGTGTTTGGCACCGCGTGCTTCCAGCTGTTTACGCACGTCGTCCTTGTCACGGCCGTCCAGGCGGACGTCCCAATGGACGCGGTTTTTGACGGACTTTTGGTTGGGATCCGTTTGGAACAGGATCCGCCGGCCCGTCTTGGGGTCTTTGTCCTCGGCGGGCACAATTGCGCAGCCCTCGGCCCACACCAGCTTGCCCTTGTGGGTGATGGTCTGGGCCTCGGTGGCGTGGCCCTGCTCGATCATGGAGCGGATAAAGGCCTCGTCCTGGGGCTCCACGGTCCACTCAAGGGTTTCTGCCCACCAATCGGCGAGTTCGTGGGGCTTCTTGCAGTCGACTACTACCTGGATGTTCAGTGTCATGCCCTCAAGCTATTCCCGACTGCGGGTGGCCGGGTAGGGCCTTGCGGTCAGCTTCCGTCCGGGTTCCCGACTCAGTTGGGTAGGAGTTCGGGGGGAACAGCGTAGATCAGGACAACGGCCATGAGGTTCTTGGCGGCGTGCACAAAGTAGGAGAACATCAGGTTTTTCCCCGTCCACACATAGACCCCCACCAGCACCACGGCCATCCCCAAGTACGGTGCCAACGCGGGCAAAGCAAGCCCTTCGCGGCCCACCACGTGGATGGATGCGAAAACCACTACGGAGATCACGCAGCAGATCCAGATGTTCAGGTACTGCGACAACTTGCCGATCAGGAGGTGACGGAAGAGGTATTCCTCCACGAACGGGCCCAGGATCACCAATAGTGGCACCATCAACCACGCGGGGACCTGTTGCAGCATGCCCTGGATGCCCAGTTGGTTTTCAGAGCTTTGAACGCCTCCGAAGGCCGCCACCAGAAGTGCCGTAAGTATCAGCATCACCACGATGGCGAGCGGCACCATGCCCAGCGTGAACCACGGCCGGGTCCCCAGTATCTTCAGGTCGCGGCCGGCCACACGCCAGGCAGACGCCACGGAGAATATTCCGACGCCGGCATAAAAGATTGCGTTGACGGCAAACGACGCTGTGGCCGGGTTCGCGAAAAGCTGCAGCATCAGGAGGTTGAGCGTCTCACCGGCCAGCAGGAAGTAGGCCGTGAAGCCTACGTAGACGGCAACGGCGAGGCCGTCCAAGGCAGTGAACTTGAACTCAGGTGCCTTGGTGGAAAGAGTGCCCATATGACCAGCCTAGCTTTGCCGGGCGGCCCATGCGTCGCTACAATTTTCGGTATGCCTAACTTTCCGTTTCGGCGCGCCAAAGATGTCCGCCGTTTCGCTGCTGCCCTGACCGCAATCACACTTGCCCTGGGGGTCTCCGCCTGCGGTGGGAATTCCTCGGCCGGAGGCGATGACAAGCCGGTGGTGCTCACAACGTTCACCGTGCTGGCGGACGTTGCAAAAAACGTTGCCGGAGACAAACTGCGCGTAGAGTCCATCACCAAAGCCGGAGCTGAAATCCACGGCTATGAACCGACGCCAGGTGATATTCGGAAAGCCGCCCAAGCCGACCTCATCCTTGACAACGGGCTGAATCTCGAAGCCTGGTTCGCCCAGTTCGTCGAAGACCTTGATGTGCCGCACGTAGTAGTCAGCGATGGTGTGGAGGTCATGCCCATTGCCGAGGACTCCTACCAGGGCAAGCCGAACCCCCATGCATGGATGTCGCCCAAGAACGTTCAGATCTACGCCAACAACATGGCCACGGCTTTCGCCAAGCTGGACCCGTCCCACGCCGTCGAGTTCGAAGCCAACGCGAAGGCCTACAACACCCAACTTCAGGCCGTGCAGGACGAAATGGTGTCCAAACTGTCTGTACTTTCGGAAAAACAGAGGGCCCTGGTCACTTGTGAAGGCGCATTCTCATATCTGGCCCGTGATGCCGGCCTCAAAGAGGTCTACATCTGGGCCGTGAACGCAGAGCAGCAGGCCACGCCACAGCAGATCACGCGGGCCATCGAATTCGTCAAGGAGAACCAGGTTCCGGCCGTGTTCTGTGAATCCACGGTGTCCGACGCCCCCATGCAACAGGTGGTGGGTGCCACCGATGCCACGTTCGGAGGGGTGCTTTATGTCGATTCTCTCTCTGAAGCAGACGGCCCTGTCCCCACATATCTGGATCTCATGCGCCACGACGCCAAAATCATCACCACGGCACTGACAGGAGGAACGTCATGAGCACACCCGCCATTGCTGTTGAGGATGTCACGGTCCATTACGGTGAAGTTCTGGCCCTGGACTCCGCATCGCTTTCCTTGGAGCATTCGCGGATCTGCGGATTGGTGGGCATGAATGGCTCCGGCAAGTCCACTCTGTTCAAAGTCATCATGGGCATGGTCAAACCGGATTCCGGCAGGGTGCTCATCAACGGTCAACCTCCAGTGAAGATGCGCAAGGACGCGGGGATCGGCTACGTTCCCCAAAGCGAGGACGTTGACTGGGCATTTCCCCTGTCCGTCCGGGATGTGGTGATGATGGGCCGTTACGGGCACCTGGGATTCACGCGCCGTCCCCGCAAAGCGGACCGGGACGCCGTCGAGCATGCTTTGGAACGCGTGGAGCTGAGCGAGTACGCCGACCGGCAGATCGGTCAATTGTCCGGTGGGCAGAAAAAGCGGGCTTTCGTTGCCCGCGGCATTGCGCAAGGCGCCACCATGATGCTGCTGGACGAGCCGTTCGCGGGCGTGGATAAACGGTCTGAGGCTACTATCACCAGGCTGCTCCGCGAGCTTGCGGACAACGGAGCCACCATCCTCATTTCCACCCATGACCTCCATGCCCTGCCCCAACTCTGCGATGAAGCAGTGCTGCTGATGCGCAAGGTGCTCATGCATGGAAGCCCGGACACCGTGCTCCAGCCGGAGAACCTCGCCATGGCCTTCGGCCTCGATGTCATGAACAGGGGCTAAGCCATGGAATTCCTCCTGGAACCCCTCAGCTACGACTTCATGGTCCGGGCCCTGGCAACCACCGCCATCGCTGCGGTGGTATGCGCCGTCCTGAGCTGCTGGCTCGTCCTGATCGGCTGGTCCCTCATGGGCGACGCCGTCTCGCATGCGGTGCTTCCCGGCGTCGTCCTTGCCTACATCGTGGGTGCGCCGTTCGCGCTGGGCGCGTTGGTGTTCGCCCTGATCGCGGTGACGTTGATCGGCGTGGTACGGAATACCAGCCGGGTGAAGGAAGATGCTGCGATCGGCATCGTGTTCACCTCGCTGTTCGCACTGGGCCTGGTGCTGATCTCCGTGACCCCGAGCCAGACCGACCTGAATCACATCATCTTCGGAAACCTTCTGGGCGTCAGTGTTCCGGACCTCATCCAAGTGGTGGTCCTGGGTGTGGTGGCCTTCGCGATCCTGATCCTCAAACGCCGTGACCTCACGCTCTATGCCTTTGACCCCACGCACGCCCACGCGATCGGACTCTCTCCGCGCAGGCTCGGCGCCCTGCTCCTAGGGCTGCTGGCGCTGACCTCCGTGGTTGCCCTTCAGACTGTGGGTGTGGTGCTGGTGGTGGCCATGCTGATCATCCCGGGTGCCACCGCGTACCTGCTGACCGACCGGTTCGCCCGGATGCTGGTGATTGCCCCCGTCATTTCAGTGGTGTGCTCCGTGGCCGGCATCTACCTCAGCTACTATCTGGACACGGCTTCCGGGGCCATGGTGGTCCTTACTCAGGGAGTGGTGTTCGGCTTTGTGTATCTGTTCAGCCCGCGGCAGGGACTGATCGGTACGCGACTGGCCAAAGCCCGCAGGAAGCGGGCCCTCGCCACAGCTACCGCGCGCTGACAGGGGACCGCATCACCGCGATATCGCCATAGGCGTTGCGGGCGCGGATCTCCACTCTGTCCACGGTGTCGCCCGGTCCGTTGGTAGCTTCGAGGGCATTGCGCACACGTCCGTATTTGGTGCTGAGGTCGAGCCACGCGGCAGTGCCTTCAGACACACCCACGGCCAGCGTGCCGGCAGCAGTCTGAACTGTGAGGCTGCCGGCGGCCACTTCGCCCACGGTGACATCGCCGCTGGATGTTTTGACGGTGGTGGAAAGGCCGGCCCGTTCCAGCGAAATGTCGCCGTTGGCTGCGCTAACGCTCAGTTCTCCGGAAGCGTGGGCGATGTACGTATTGCCATTGCCGTTCTTGACGGTGGCAACTCCGTCCAGGTGATGGATGCGGATTTTTCCTGAGCCCGTCTTGATTCGGGACCGGCCCACAGCGTGCTCCACCGTGATGTCTCCCATGTCCGTGTGTGCCCGCAGCTCGCCGCAGTGATCGACGCGGATGTGGCCAAGGTCGGTTTTGAGGTCGGCTGCGCCGAATTCGCCTTCGCAACGGAGGTCTCCCATGGCGGACTTCAGCTCCAGGCTGCTGCCGGTAGGAACCTCCACCGTGATCTCTACAGCGCCGCCGTCGCTGAACCAGCTATGGCGGAACGATGGGTGAAGCCTTACCTGCAGGCGGCCGTCGGAGTAGTCCACGGTGGTCTGCTCGGCCATTTTGACGTCCAGGTTTCGTGTGGCCTTGCGGGGTTGGACCGTCACCTCGGTGTCGTGGCGATCTTGGGCTACCACCTGGATATCGCCGCGGACGGAGACGTCAATGACGACGGCGATTGGCTGGGGGGTCTGGAAGGTTGCCATTAGCGGGCCCATCCTGTGAAGTTTTGCTCGCCGGGTTCGCGGCGTGTGCCTTTCCTGGGCGCGTTGCCGCCGTTCAACGCTTCGGCGATGGTGCGGACCAGCCAGGAGTTCACGGAAAGGCTGTCCCGGCCGGCCGCCTCTTCAACTTGTTGCTTGAGCTGATCCGGAAGCCGGAGCGTGGTGCGCGAGGTACTGGTGCCATCAAAGTCTTCTGGTGCCATGGTGCCTTGGATGGTTTGTTCGATCATGGCCTCGAAGTCCCCGCCGTGCGGATTTGTGACCACGAATTCCGGGTCACGGCCCCGGAGCCTGACTTCCACGGACCCGGGAGCGAGCTCCAAGGTAATCTCGCTGGCGGCATCAGAGAGGGCCTCCAGGAGGATCAGACGGACCGTGGATTCGACAGCGGCAGTGAGGCGTTCGCTGAGGGCGCGAGCCTCCGGGCCGCCAGCCTCGGCGGCGGTCTCCAGCTGGTGCTGCACCGCCGTGATGTACTGGTTTAGCTGCATGACACCATTGTGACGCCATTTTGGTGTCATCACAATGGTATTTCGGAACAACTGACGCCAAGGGGTGTTGCGTCGGCTTGACGCATCCGGCTTCCGCCGTCAGGCTTGAGCAATGAAGTCTTGAGCGCAGCCCCCTCCCAACGGCTGCATCCCGAGTACCCACATGGCTTTCTGCCACCCACTGCGGACTTGCGAGGATTCCTCTTGACTAACCACCTGCACCTTTCCAGCGTTTCCCACGGCTACGGGGACCGCCAACTCCTGAATGCTGTTGACCTGGCCATCCACCACGGCGAACACGTCGCTATTGTCGGCGAAAACGGCGCCGGTAAATCCACCATGCTTCGCTTGCTGGCCGGTGTGGAGACGCCCGACGACGGCACGGCGGGTTTGTCCGGTAACCCCGGCTACCGCGTGGGTTACCTCGCGCAAACCCACGGGTTCTCCGAGTCCCTGACCGTAGGTGACGCCATTGATGCTTCCCTTGGTTCGCTGCGTTCCCTGGAGGCACGCATTGCCGAGCTCGAGTCGGGTTTGGCTGACGCCGATTCGGAGGATTTGGAGCTCTACGGAAGCCTGCAAACGGAGTACCAACTCCGTGAAGGCTACGCTGCCGAATCCCGGGTGGAATCAGCGTTGGACAAGCTGGGGCTGGGAGGCTTGGACCGGCGTCGAACACTGGGGTCTTTGTCCGGCGGCGAGCAGGAGCGGGTAGCGCTGGCCTGTCTTTTGGCCGACCCGGCTGAGGCCTTGCTGCTGGACGAGCCCACCAATCATCTGGATGCGAACGGCACGGCCTGGCTTGAGTCGAGATTGGCGGCGCATCGGGGCACGGTTGTGGTGGTCTCGCACGATCGCGTGCTGCTGCGGAAGGTGGCCAGCACCATCATCGAAGTTGACGCTGACCGGCGGTCCGTAAACCGGTACGGGAACGGATATGAGGGCTACCTCCGCGAAAAGGCGGCCGAGCGTGCCCGCTGGATCCAGGAATACGATCAATGGCTCGACGCCATGGCTGCTGAACGCCACCAGGCTGCCACGGTTGCAGATGGCATGGGCTATGGCCGCAAACGCGACAACGACAAGATGGCGTTCGGATTCAAGACCGGAACCTGGCAAAGCGCCGCGGCCAGTAAGGTCCGTAACGCCCAGGAGCGGCTGCGCAGGCTCGAGGACAACCCGGTGGATCGGCCACCAGTGCCGTTGAAATTGGCAGCACCGTCCCGGGCCGCGGCCGTGGCGGAGATTGCGTCCGCTCCCGCGTTGGAAGCCAGAGGTGTGAGTGTCCCCGGGCGTCTCCAGCCCACCGATCTTAGGGTGGAAACCGGACAGAAAGTGCTCATCACCGGCCCCAACGGCGCTGGCAAGTCCACGCTGCTGTCCGTCCTTGCCCGGACTCTGGAGCCCGCTGCAGGCACTGTGAACGTCAACGGCAAGGTGGGCTATCTGCAACAAGAACTCGAGGTGCCCGCCCGGCCCGGGCTGCGGCTGCTCCCTGCGTTCGCTGCGGGATTGGGCGGCAACATCGACGAACATGCTGAGGGGCTGCTGCGGCTGGGGCTGTTCCGGCCGGCCGAATTCCACGTTCCTGTGGGCGGTTTGTCCGCAGGTCAACAGCGCCGACTTGCCCTTGCCCGGCTTCTCCTGGGTGGATTCGACACCATGATCGTGGACGAGCCGACCAACCATTTGGCGCCGGTGCTGGTGGAGCAGCTGGAAGCGGCTCTTGCTTCCTTTGAGGGCACGGTGGTGATTGTGAGCCACGATCGTGCGTTGGGGGAGTGGTTCGATCGAAGTGCTTCCCACCATGCCCGCCCCGCTGCGGGCACGTGGGTGCGGTACGGGATGCAGGGCGGCGAATTGCAGTAGTCCCCCGGGCGGCTTCCCTGCCGGTGAGCTGTTGGCAAAGAGATGGTTACCGCATGGCCCGAAGGTGGAAACACGGCGTCGAGCGTCCTGAAACAGCGGCAATGGATCATGGAAGGGAACGGCCGAAAGGACTTGTCCCGTGATCATTCAGAATCTCTTCCTGCAGGGCATCTACACCTTTGACGGCGCTGGCCTGGACAAACCGGTGCCCCTCCATGCCGAGCTCTCCCACTTCGTGCCCGATGGCGTTATCAACCAGACGCTCTACTTTCGCGGGGGCAATTCGAGCCCGGAACTGGTCACCGTGGTGCTGATGCGGGACCGCATTCCCATGCGCTATTTCCCCATTGGAGCCAAGAGCGATGTTCATATCCCGCTCAGGGTAGTGGAAGACACCGAGGGCGGATCGGTGATTGAGCTTTTCATCGTGGCTCCCGTGGGAACCAGGGGATATGTGGTGGTGGACCTGGGGATGGTGGAGCACTGATGAGCGTGCTGGTGAAGAAGCGGCTGGTGGTGATCGGCAACGGCACGGCCGGCGCGCGGGCAGTGGAAGAGGTCCTGGCCAGGGGTGGCGCGGATCTTTTCGACATCACGGTGTTCGGCGACGAACCCTATGGGAATTACAACCGGACCAGGCTTGGGCGGGTGCTGTCCGGGAAGGAAAGTGAGGCGGACATACTCATCCATTCCCTGCCCTGGTACCCGGAGAACAACATCACGTTTCATGCAGGGGTCCGGGTGGAACGCATCGACAAGTTCAGCCGGCACGTCTTCGCCGCCGATGGCCGCGTTGTCCAGTACCACCAGTTGATCATCGCAACCGGCAGCCACCCGTTCCTGCCACCCATGGCCGGGCTCCACACTCCCAGCGGAACCATCCGCAACGGAGTCTTTACCTTCCGAAGCTTGGACGATGCCCGCAGGATGATTCAGTTTTCCGAGCAGAAGCACTACCGACGGGCAGCGGTGATTGGCGGGGACTCGTTCGGCCTGGAAGCTGCTGAGGGACTACAGACACGTGGTCTGGATGTTCAGGTTCTTACCGACAGCCGGGCCGCTGCGATTCTGGGTGCCGACAACATCACGGGGGTGAGCCTGCGCAACCAACCCGACATCGACTGCCACATGGTGGTGGTCTCCGCAGGCGTCCGACCGAACGTTGACGTCGCCGTCGTCAGTGGTTTGGCGGTTGAGCGCGGAATCGTGGTGGACGACCACCTGAGGGTGATGGACGAGGATGACATTTACGCTGTGGGCGAGTGCGCCCAGCACCGCGGTGAGGTGTACGGGATGGTGGCGCCCTTGTGGGAGCAGGCCGCCGTGTTGGCCGACCAGATCACGGGCTCGGATCGCAGCTCGATATACCTGGGAACCAGAGCCGCGGCGTAGCCGGAAGATGCCTTATCCGCACCCACCTGTTGCCTGCGTCACGGGCATTCGCGTTAATCCCGTAAGATAGACGGGTTGCGCGAAGCTTCGGCGTTCTGCGTCCTTTGTCACACTTCGGGCCCTCCAAAGAGGGAAAGATCGAATTTTGTGTGCCAAAGCCGCCTGTGTCCCGGCACTGGCGTAACACCTACAGCAACACCCCAACCCACAAGGAACAGCTGTGCCGCAAAGTACTCCCACAGATCTCCAGAGCCCCAAGGCCTCATCTGCAGCCTCGGACTCCAACCTCAGCGCCGAGGGATATCAGAAGACCCTGAGCCGCCGTCACGTCACCATGATCGCCATGGGTGGCGCTATTGGCGTCGGCCTCTTCATGGGCGCCGGTGGCCGCCTGGCCTCCACCGGCCCGGCCCTGATCTTCTCCTACGCCATTGCCGGCGTCATCGCATACCTGCTGATGCGCGCCCTCGGCGAACTCATCATGTACCGCCAGACCTCCGGCTCGTTCGTAAGCTACGCCGGCGAAATGTTCGGCAAGAAGGGCGCCTTCCTTTCCGGCTGGATGTACTTCATCAACTGGGCCATGACAGGCATTGCTGAGCTGATCGCGATCGGCCTGTACTTCCAGTTCTTCTTCCCCAACGTGCCCATTGAACTGTCCGCCATTGCCGCATTGGTGCTGCTGGTGGCCGTGAACCTGTTCAGCGTCAAGGCGTTCGGCGAATTCGAATTCTGGGCATCCTGCCTCAAGGTCGCGGCAATCGTGATCTTCCTGGCTGTTGGCACATTCATGGTGGTCACCAACGCCAAGGTGGGCGACGGAAACGCGTCTGTGGCCAACCTCTTCCACGAAGACGGTGGCATGTTCCCCAAGGGCGGCCTGGTGATGATCCTGGTCCTCAACGCCGTGATCTTCGCTTACAACGCCATCGAGCTCGTCGGCATTACTGCTGGTGAGATGGAAAACCCGGAACGCGAAGTTCCCAAGGCGATCCGCGCCGTCGTGATCCGTATTGTGGTCTTCTACGTCGGTTCGGTGACGCTGCTGGCTATGCTGCTGCCGTCCGACCAGTACGTGGCAGGCACCTCGCCGTTCGTTACCGTGTTCGGCCAGATGGGCCTCGGCTGGATGGGTGACGTCATGAACATGATCGTCATCACCGCCGCGCTGTCCTCCTGCAACTCGGGCCTGTACTCGATCGGCCGCATCTTCCGCACCATGGCCAACAACGGCCACGCTCCGCAATGGCTCACCAAGATGTCCACACGCCACGTGCCGTACGCGGCCATCCTGGCCATCGGTGGCGTGTACCTGGTGGGAATTCTCCTCAACATCTGGCTGGGCGGCTCGCATGCGTTCGACCTCGCACTGAACACCGCGTCCATCGGCGTGATCTTCACCTGGGGCTCCATCTTCGCGAGCCAGATTGCCCTGCGAAAGAAGCGCGGCAACGTCTCCAGCCTGCCGATGCCCGGTTCGCCGTGGACCAGCTGGCTCGGCCTCATTGCGCTGCTGGCCATCACCGTGCTGATTGGTTTCGATTCCATGACGGACAAGGAAACCGGCGAGGTCTTCCTGCTGGGCCTGTGGACCCTTGCCACGATCCCGTTCTTCGCATTGGTGCTGTGGCTCGGGTGGCAGAAGGTCAAGAACAACGAGCCCAAGAGCGAGTTGTTCAGCTAAGGCTCCAAACGCTTTAGACGCTTCAAACGTACGACGGCGCGTGCCTCCTTTCGGGGGCACGCGCCGTTTGCGTTTGCGGACCCCGGCGTTGTGAGGCCTGCTTTGCTCGTTATTCCTCGCGCATAGGGTGCAGAGCGGGCCTCGCAACGAGGGTTGTCGGCGTTGTGAGGCCTGCTGTGCGTTCTAGCCGAGCTTGGGGATCAACACCGGTGTGTTCTTCTTGTAAGCCTCGTACCCCGCTTCGCCGCCCCAGGTCTTGTCCGCCTTCTTCTCCAGCAGGGGGATGCCACTGACCCTGGTGAGGAGGAGGGCCACGAAGACCGGTGAGATCATGGCAACCCACTGCCAGCCTTGGAGTACGGGGATGGTGACGATCGCAACGCCAATCCAGAGCAGGATTTCGCCAAAGTAGTTCGGGTGCCTGGACTTGGACCACAGCCCAGTGGATATGAACTTGCCCTTGTTGGCGGGGTTGGCCTTGAACCGGCTCTTTTGCAGGTCGGCCACAATTTCGATGGCGAACCCGGCTGCCCACACTAAGAGCCCCACGATGGCCAGCCAGTCCACGGCCACCCGGTTGGTGCTTGTGATGGCCACCCAGGCGGCTGCTGCCGTGAAGACCACCCAGAGTCCCTGCATGGTCCAGACGTTCAGAAAGCGGATGAACGAGGGCTTGATCTCGTCGAATCGATCGTCCTTGCCTGCTTTGTGGATCCGCCGCGACAGGAAGGTGCCCAGGCGGAGTGCCCAAGCGGTCACCATGGCCGCGAGGAGCAGCGAGCGGGCGTCAATTCCGGGTGTGGCAAGCACCAAAAACACTGTGATGGCTACGTAGGTCAGCGAACCGGTGAGGTCGAAGAATTTTTCCGTCTGGGCTTTGAAGGACGGGATGAAGACGATCCATTGAATGATGAAGGCGGCGGCGACTGCTGCCGCAAAGAGTGGAATGCCTGCCAAGACTTGCCCATGCTGGCTTCCTGCCCAAGCGACCAGTGCCCCCAGCAGCACTACCACCGGAAGGGCAATGAGGCCCTTCCTGTCTGAATCCTTCACGGCGTGGTTCCTTTCGCGGTGGGTCCCTCGCGACGAGTCGTGAAGGATTACCTAGCCTGTTTGATGTTCAATCTATTTTGATTACTATATAACCATGCAAAACCATGAGAGTGCTACCGAAGGCTCGGAACATCCGGTTTCCCTGACCTTGCAGGGCCTTTTCGGCCTCGCGAACGAGACGGAACGTGAGGTAGCCCGGACTCTGGGCCTCAACCTCACCGACTACAGGGCGCTGACCGTCCTTGCTGACTCCGGACCCGTCACCGTTGGAGCACTTGCCGCGGACCTAGGTGCGACAGCGGCCACCACCACAGCGCTGGTCAGCCGCTTGGAATCGCATGGTTACGTTGAACGCATGCGCAGTACCGAGGACCGGCGCCAAGTGCACGTGAACGTTACAGAGGCGGCATCCAGCAAGGTCAAGGATCTGATGCTGCCATTGCTGTCCGCTGCCAGCCGGCAACTGGACGCATTGCCCCAGGACCGCCAGGAAGTCGTCACGGAATTCCTGGACGCCGTCTTGAACCTCATGCAGGATCACTTGCAAGCGATATCAACAGAGGGTGTCCGATGAGAGAATTCACCTCCCCGCCGTTGGTTGACGCCACAGTTCACCGCAATGCCACCGACCTTCTCATGCAACGTTTGCGGACAAGCCCAGGGCATGTCGCGTTCGAAGTCCGCGAGCCCGGTGCTGCCATCACCGATCCGTGGCGGCAGGTAACCACCGAGCAGTTCGTGGATGAGGTTCGCGCCTTGGCCAAGGGCTTCATCGCAGCCGGGATTCAACCGGGTGAGTCGCTGGCCATCATGTCCCCAACCCGTTACGAATGGGCGCTTGCCGACATGGCGGCGTGGTTCGCCGGCGCCGTCGTGGTTCCTGTTTATGAAACCTCCGCGGCACCGCAGGTGACAGCGATCCTTGCCGATGCCGACGTCCGGCTCGCCGTGGGGGGCAGCACCGAACACGCGGCGCTCTTGGAGCAGGGCTTCGCGGGAGCCGGACTGACGGCGTTGGGGATCTGGACCTTTGCTGCCCGGCCGGGCGCTGACCTGTCTGACCTGGTGGCGCGTGGCGCGGGCATTCCGGACCACACCGTGGAGGAACGGCGGCTCCTTGCTGACCTACATACCGTTGCCACCATCGTCTACACCTCCGGAACAACAGCCGCTCCCAAGGGTGCCCTGATCACGCACGGCAACTTTGTGGGACAGGTACTGAATGTGGCGGCCGCGTATACCGAGGTGGTCCGTGAAGGCGGCAACACCATCATTTTCCTGCCCATGGCGCATGTGCTGGCCCGCGGGCTGCAGCTGATCTGCCTGGCCAACGGCATGCGCATCGCCCACCTGTCCGATCCCCGCGACGTCGTGCCAGCCCTGGGTGCCCTGAAGCCCACGTTCCTGGTGGTGGTCCCGAGGGTCCTCCAGAAGATCCAGGCATCCGCGGCTGCTGCCGCAACGCAGAAACGTCTGGGGCGGGTGTGGTCTGCAGCGCAGCGCACCGCTGTGGAGTGGGGCAGGTTCGCAGAAGCGCACGACGCCGACCCCCGGCTGCGTGCCTCAGCCGGCCTCCGCGTCAGACGCGCCCTGTTCGACCGCCTCTTCTACTCGCGGCTGCGGCAGTTGGTGGGTGGGCGGCTGGACTACCTGCTATCCGGTGCAGGCGCCCTTGACGCCGAACTATCCCTGTTCTTCCGAGGATTAGGGCTTCCTGTGATCGAAGGCTACGGCCTCACCGAAACCACGGCACCGCTGACTGGCAACCTTCCAGGGGCCATCAACTCCGGGTCGGTGGGCGTTCCCATGCCGGGGACCACCGTCCGGCTCTCGGAACAAGGAGAAGTGCTGGCGCGCGGCGTGGGCGTTTTCTCCGGGTATCGCCGCGACGCAGACAACGCGGAAGCCTTCGTTGACGGATTCTTCCGTACAGGCGACCTCGGCGAACTGGACCACTTGGGCCGCCTGACACTGAAGGGTCGCATCAAGGATGTGATCGTTACTGCCGGTGGCAAGACCATCTCACCAGCCATCTGGGAGGGCTATGTAGAAGGTGATCCCTTGGTGGCCCACGCCGTCATGGTGGGGGAGGGCAAGCCCTATCTGGGCGGGCTGGTGCTCCTGGACCCCGAATCAGTGGCCGCATGGGCTGAGCGCGAAGGCATCTCCGATCTGAAGGGCCTCACGATTCCGGACGACGGCGGTGCTGTCCAGATTGACGACGTCCGGCTTCTGGCCGTGATTGGTAAGGCCGTCAGCGCTGCCAATTCCAAAATTGCCCGCTCCGAGCAGGTGCGCCGGTTCGTTTTGTTGCTGACAGACCTCAGTGAGGCCAACGGATTTGTCACTCCCACCATGAAGCTCAAACGGAGTGCTTTCACCAGCCGCGCAAGCCACATTGTGGAAAGCCTCTACAACCAGCCCCGGAGTCGAGCATGAAGCGGTGGTTGCTCGCCTACGCCCTGGCAGCAGTGATCTTCGCCGCGATCGATGTCGTCTGGATCCTCACTGTGGCGCAGCGGCAGTATCAGAGCCAGATGGGGCATCTCCTGGCAGCCAGCCCGCAGCCGGTCGCGGCCGTGCTGTTCTACCTCGTCTTCGTTGCGGGGATAGTGCACTACGGGGTGCGGCCCGGGAGGGCGGACTCGACGCTGCGCCGGCGGATCTTCGCAGGTGCCTTGTTCGGTTTCTTCACCTACGCAACCTGGGCGTTGACGGCGCTCGCTGTCCTCAAGGACTTCCCTGCCCTGGTGGCCTTGACTGACATCGCCTGGGGCGTTGGTGTGTGCGGTGTGGTCACGTGGCTTACGGTGGTGCTGCTTCGACTGATTCCGTGGGGGCGCCCGGCGTCTTAGGCCTTTGCGGTTTGGAGTGTCGGGGGTCGGGTCTAGGCTCGATGTATGGAACACACCACCACCTTGACGCAGCACGTCAACGCACGCCCGGAGAAGGTTTGGGCCGTCATTTCGGACATTCCCGGCTCGGCCGGCACGCTCTCAGGCATCAACTCAATCCAGATGCTCAGTGAAGGCCCCTACAGGGAGGGAACGCGCTGGAAGGAAACCCGGACCATGATGGGTAAGCAGGAGACGGTTGAGATGTGGGTTTCCGAGACTGACCCTCCGCGGAGCACCACGGTCAAGGCAGTTCAGGGCGGTGCGGACTACACCACCCGTTTCAACCTCACCGAGCGCGATGGCGGTACGGATCTGACCCTGACCTTCGGCGCCGAGGTGATCAATCCCTCGCTCATCAGCAAGGTGGGGATGGCCCTGTTCGGGAAGTTAGGGATGAGCATGACCCGTAAGGCTCTCAGCAAGGACCTCGCCGAGATCGCTGCCAAAGCGGAATCGCTCTGATGGCGGTTGCGAAGGTTGCCGCGCCCAAGATTTCGCCGGTGCGCCTGGATGAACTACGCGACGACGACGCCCCGGACTTCCAGCGTGGCGAACGGTACGACGGCGTCAGGCTCACCCGTGTTTCTGCCGACGGAGAGGAACTCAGCGGCGCCGATTTCATAGAGTGCGAGCTGAACGGGGTCTCCTTCAACGAGGCTCAGCTGCGGGGGGCAACGTTCCGCGAGTGCATCTTCTCCGAGCCGTATGCCCCGGTCTTCATGGCTGCGCGAACTTCCTGGCAGGACGTGGAGATCACCAACCCGCGGTGGGGGTCGGCCGAACTCTATGAGGGTAACTGGCGCTCTGTCAGAATCGACGGCGGCAAGCTGGACTATGTGAACCTGCGTGGTTCCAAGCTCATGGACCTTCAGATTTCCGATTGCATCATCAATGAACTTGATCTTGGCGGCTGCACGGGTACGCGGTTGGCCTTGAAGAACTGCACCATCGGAACGCTGGATGTCACGGGCGCCAAGCTGAAGGACGTGGATCTGCGGACCTCGGAGTTCCGCGGAATCAACGGATTGGCCGGACTGGCAGGAGTGGTGATCGACGACTACCAGCTGAGCCTCATGGCACCGCTACTGGCCGGGCATTTGGGAATTCGAGTGCTCTGACGCCGGCAGGGGCCGGTCTCAGCTGATCCGTAACTGAGGACTTCAACTGTTGACCGGCTCCCCGGGCCGTGTAATCTTTATAGAACGAACGGTCGGTATATTATTCCAGGCCGGTCCCTTTCACTTCGCGAAGGATGTTCTCATGGTCGAGGCTTTTCTTGTTGGCGGCGCACGCACGCCTGTAGGTCGCTACGCTGGGGCGCTGTCCTCCGTTCGTCCGGACGATCTCGCCGCGCTGGTGGTCCGGGAAGCGGTGGCGCGTGCCGGCGTCGATCCTGACACCATTGACGAGGTGATCCTCGGTAATGCCAACGGCGCGGGTGAGGAAAACCGGAACGTGGCCCGTATGGCCACCCTCCTCGCCGGACTTCCCCTCCACATTCCCGGCATCACAGTGAACCGCCTCTGTGCCTCGGGCCTCAGCGCCATCATCATGGCCAGCCATATGATCAAGTCCGGAGCTGCGGACATCGTAGTGGCCGGTGGCGTCGAGTCCATGAGCCGCGCACCTTGGGTACAGGAGAAGCCCACCACGGCGTTCGCCAAGCCGGGCCAGATCTTTGACACCTCCATCGGCTGGCGCTTCGCCAACCCGCTGTTCACCAAGGGCGAGCTGTCCCGCGACGGCAAGATGACCTACTCCATGCCGGAAACCGCCGAGGAAGTGGGACGGGTGGACAACATTTCCCGCGAGGACGCTGACGCGTTTGCCGTCCGCTCACACGAACGTGCGCTGGCAGCGATCGCGGGCGGTCGCTTCAAGGATGAGATCGTTCCTGTCACTGTAAAGACCCGTAAGTCGGAAACCGTGGTGGACACCGATGAAGGTCCCCGTTTGGGCACCACCATGGACGTGTTGGCCGGTCTGCGGCCTGTTGTTCCCGGCGGTTCAGTGGTCACGGCAGGTAACTCCTCCACACTCAACGACGGCGCATCAGCCATCATCGTTGCCTCCGAGGCCGCCATCAAGAAGTTCGGCCTGACACCCCGCGCCCGCATCGTGGACGGTGCATCGGCCGGCTGCGAACCGGAGATCATGGGAATCGGCCCGGTCCCCGCCACCCAGAAGGTCCTGGCACGCACCGGACTAACGGTCGGACAGCTAGGCGCCGTGGAACTGAACGAAGCCTTCGCCACGCAGTCGCTGGCCAGCATGCGTCGGCTCGGCCTGGACCCGGACATCGTCAACAACGACGGCGGTGCCATCAGTTTGGGGCACCCGCTCGGTTCCAGCGGCTCGCGTATCGCGATCACGTTGCTGGGCCGTATGGAGCGGGAGCTCGCCTCAACCACCGGACCTAAGCTCGGCCTGGCGACCATGTGCATCGGCGTCGGGCAGGGTACCGCGATGCTGTTGGAAGGCGTGTAATGGCCTTGGATACGAAAGACTTCACCACCCTCCTGATCGAGGAACGCGAGGACCGCCTCACTGTCTTGCTGAACCGTCCCGAGGTCCGTAATGCGATCGACCAGACCATGGTGGACGAGCTTCACACGGTTTGCGCTGAGCTTGAGCGGAACCCGAAAGTGCTGATCATTGCAGGCACTGAGGGTGTGTTCGCCTCCGGTGCGGACATTGGACAGCTCCGCGAACGCCGCCGGGACGACGCCTTGCAGGGGATCAACTCCACCATCTTTGTGCGCATCGCCAAACTGCCCATGCCGGTTATTGCGGCTCTGGACGGGTATTGCCTGGGCGGGGGAGCGGAACTCGCCTACGCCGCCGATTTCCGTATTGGCACACCGAGCGTTCGGATCGGCAACCCCGAGACCGGGCTGGGAATCCTCGCGGCCGCCGGGGCCAGTTGGCGGCTGAAGGAGCTTGTGGGTGAGCCGAAAGCCAAGGAAATCCTCCTGGCCGGTGCCGTTCTCCGTGCCGAGGAAGCCCTGCGCATCAGCCTCATCACTGAGATCCACGAGGCTCCCGAACTCATGGATGCAGCACACAAACTGGCGGACCGGATCGGGCGTCAGGACCCTCTAGCTGTGCGGATCACCAAATCGGTCTTCCACGCCCCGGCTGAAGCTCACCCGCTGATCGATACCCTTGCGCAGGGAATCCTCTTTGAATCCCAAGCCAAGTTTGATCGCATGCAGGCCTTCTTGGACAAGAAAACGGCCAAGGCTTCGCAAGACACCGCAGCCGCACCCGACACCGCTACCCACACCGCCGATTCGCAAGACAGGACCCGGAAATGACCCAAGCTCCCACCATCCCGAACGTCGTTGGAGTCCTTGGTGGTGGCCGGATGGGTGCCGGCATCGCGCATGCTTTCCTCACCAAAGGCGCCAATGTGATCGTTGTAGAACGCGACCACGAGGCAGCAGCCGGAGCCCAGGATCGCGTTGCTGACGCCGTCACCAAGTCAGTCGCCCGCCGGACCCTGAACGAATCTCACGAAAAGGCGATGTCCCGTTTCAGCACTTCCACGGACTACGAATCCTTCATTCATTGCGGCCTCGTTGTGGAGGCAGTGCCGGAGGACTTCGACCTCAAGGTCACAGCGCTGAAGGCCGTAGAGGAACACCTCTCAGCCGACGCCTACCTGGCCTCGAACACGTCGTCGTTGTCAGTGACCGGACTGGCCGACGAACTTCGCCGTCCGGCTAACTTCGTGGGGTTGCACTTCTTCAACCCGGTGCCCGCTTCCACCCTCATTGAGGTGGTTCTGGGCATGAAAACCTCCCCCGAACTCGCTGTGGCGGCCAAAAACTGGACCGAGGCACTCGGCAAGACCGCCGTCGTCGTCAATGACGCCCCGGGTTTCGCCTCGTCCAGGCTGGGCGTCGCGATTGCCCTTGAAGCGATGCGTATGGTGGAAGAGGGAGTGGCATCGGCGGAAGACATCGATGCCGCCATGGTCCTGGGCTATAAGCACCCCACCGGTCCGCTCAAGACCACGGATATTGTTGGCTTGGACGTTCGGTTGGGTATCGCCGAATATTTGCACGCCACGTTGGGCGACCGTTTCGCTCCGCCGCAGATCCTTCGGGACAAAGTGGCGCGCGGGGAGCTTGGCCGGAAGACCGGCAAGGGATTCTTCGACTGGAACCACTAACGGCCGGGCCGGTTAGGCTAACCGGGTGACTTCCATTGAACCCATCACCCTGACCGGCCAGTTCGTAACGCTGGAACCGTTGAGCCAGGAACACCATGACGGACTGGTAGACGCTGCACGCGACGGCGATCTCTGGAAACTTTGGTACACCTCGGTCCCCACACCCGAGGGTATGGCCGCTGAAATCGATCGCCGCCTGGGACTACAGGCAAAGGGATCCATGCTGCCTTTTGCGACGCGATCAAACCTCACAGGCGAGCTGATCGGCATGACGACCTATATGAATATCGACGCCCAAACACCTCGCTTGGAGATCGGATCCACATGGAACGCAGCGTCGGCTCACGGCACTGGCACCAACCCGGATTCCAAGCTGTTGCTACTGCGCCACGCCTTTGAAACCTTGGGCTGCCCCGCCGTGGAATTCCGCACCCACTGGATGAACCAGCAGTCCCGCGAAGCAATCGCCAGGCTCGGCGCCAAGCAGGACGGCGTGCTTCGAAGCCATTCCCGCAGTGCCGATGGAGCCCTCCGCGACACGGTGGTCTTCTCCATCCTCGACCACGAATGGCCAGCTGTTCGCAACGGGCTGGAATTCCGGCTGGCCAAGTACGGCGCATAGCTCGGCATGGTGTCAAGGTCTTTCCCCTGCACACCCTTAGGCGTAATCTTGCCAACACATTGCCCCGGTACACGGCCGAATGGTGGGCGAGCCGCGACTTCCGCACATGCGGGACCGGAGCCCCATCGAGCGGTAAAAAAGGGGATTCACCATGGCAACTCATCAAGGACGACGGCGGCACGCGGCTTTTGCAGGCGGGCTCGCCATTGTGGCACTTTGTTTAGGCTTCGTTGCCAGTCCAGCGACGGCCGCTCCACCGCCACCGGTCGACTACGTTGCGCTCGGGGACTCGTATACGGCGGGGACCGGGGCGGGCGGACTGTATCGGGACGCGGTTTGTTGGCAAAGCGAACCCGGATATGTTGACGTTGTGGCGGCTTCCGGTCGCGTGGATTTACTGAGCAATTTAGCCTGCCATGGTGCTTTACTGTCCTTTGATCCGCTGAATCCGAGCCCGTTCTACAACGGAGCTCCAACCGTTGTTGAGCAGATTTTCTCTGGCCAGGCTGACCTCCAAAAAGCCGAGCTCGTGAGCATTACGGCCGGCGCCATAGATGCCGGAAGCCTTCTTGCTTTGCAGGCCTGCGCTTCACCGGACACCGCCACGTGCGCGGGCACGGTTGCGGGGATCCGCGCCAACCTCGGCTCTGTTACCACTGCACTTGCGGGTACGTACGGGCTCATCCGTGCGGCGGCTCCCAACGCGACTATTGCCGTGATGGGCTATCCTCGCCTCTTTGATCCGAGCCAGGGTGATCTGGTTATCCCGGGCGTAACCGTTGTCCCTGTCGCTAACCAGGTCATGGCCAATAGTGCCGTTGATGATTTGAACAAGGCCATCGCAGCAGCCGTACAACTCAGCGGGAAGAACGTGGTCTTCGTCGACGTCACCAAGCGCTTCGGTGGACACGCCGTTAACTCCGCAGATCCTTGGATTGTGTTGGTCCCCGTTCCCGTGGCCCCGTTCGATCGTCTTCCGGACGCAAACTTCCATCCAAACGTGGCAGGGCACCAGGCCTATGCCTCAGCACTCATCTCCGCGGTGAAACCCGCTCAGCTGGCCAAGCGATAGCCCATTCGTAAGGGGCGAGCTCTCGGCGGTCATCGAAGGCTATGACGCCGAGAGCCAACCCCGCGTGCTTTCCCGCGACCGTCTCTCACATCCCGCGTGCTTTCCCGCGACCGTCTCTCACTTCCCACCCCATGGCGCCGATGTGCTTAGCTGGCTCCTATGGAAGGGACTACTTCAGCTCACCAGAGCGTCCAGTGGGACGGCGCCGTCAACGCTTGGCGAATCGCGGGGGACATTTACCGTATGGGTCGCCACGAATGGGTCACCGAGTCCGGTTGGCAGCAAATGTACGACGACGGCGTCCGCACCGTGATCGATCTCCGCGCCTCGCGCGAGCGGCGGCAACGCGACACCGACCCCCAGGTGCCTGACGAGGCGAAGGCGCGTATCGCCGTCGTGCATTGCCCGACGGAAGATCCGGACCATCAGGATTTCAGCGAACTTTTCGGCCCGTACCTCAAAGATCCCGCCCAGTATGGCGATTACCTCGAACTGTTCGCGGACAGGATCGCTGCAGTCTTCAAGGCGATTGCCGCCTCGCCCGGCAAAGTGGTGGTCCATTGCTCCGCGGGCAGGGACCGCAGCGGCATGATCGCGGTGATGTTGCAACGATTGGCCGGCGCCGACGATGAGGAGATCATGCACGGATACGTACTTGCAGCGCGGGGGATCAATGAGCGGCATCGTACGCACGGGGCGCCGCACGCCCACGATCCCTACCTGTCCCACGAAGACCTGGAGGCGATGCTGACCGATCGTCGGAACAGTCTGCGGGCCTTTCTTGCCACGTTGGACGTCATCGGGTTCCTGAAGGCCAACGGCGTCTCGGACAGGGAGCTGGACGCCGTCCGGGCCAAGCTGGGTGTACCTCCGCTGCTAAAATGGAGAGTTGACTAATTCCGAAACGGACGGACCAGAAATGACTTCCGGCGCCCGCGTCACTATCGTGACGCGAACCAAGAACCGACCCATCTTCCTGGCTCGGGCTTTGGACGACATCTTCGCCCAGACGTTCCAGGACTTTGAGCTGGTGATTGTTAACGACGGCGGGGACCCGGGCGACGTCGACCATCTCACCGCCCAGCGTTCGGAAGCCGAACGGTCCCGCATTACCACTCTTCACCACACAGAGTCAGCTGGCATGGAAGGTGCATCGAACGCTGGACTCAAGGCCGGTTCCGGCGAATTTGTGGTGATTCATGACGACGACGACTTCTGGGCTCCCGAGTTCCTGGCCCGCACAGTGGCCTACCTCGACGATCCCGCGCACGCTGCCGAAAGCGGCGTGATGGTGCGGACGGAAATCGTCATTGAAGAGCTTGTTGACGGCAAGATCGAGCCCATTCGCCGTGAGATCTTCTGGGCTGACATGCGGCAGATAACGCTGGCAGACATGCTCAAGATCAACCGTGCGGTCCCCATTTCTTTCCTGTACCGGCGCAACCTTCACGATCATGTGGGCTACTACAACGAGAACCTGCCGGTGGTGGGGGACTGGGAATTCCACCTCCGCGTCCTGAGCCACTCGCGCATCGGATTTCTCGACGGCGAACCGCTCGCCTTCTGGTCGCAGCGGCCCCAATCCGATGGTCATCACAGCAACAGCATCTTCGCGAAGGTTGCCGAACACGCCCAATACGATGCCTTGGTCCGTGACGACTACCTCCGCGACCAGGCCGCGCAGGGCGGACTTGGAGCCATGTTGTACCTGACTCGGGTGCTGTCAGAGCAGGAGGAACTCATCGTTACCCAGCAGCGCCGCTTGGATGAGTCCGCAGCCAAACTCGATCACATTCTGGAACGCCTCGAAGCGCTGAACCAGACCGTGGTGGTGCGGACCAGTGTGGGTGAGTTCCTGAAGAAGCCCATGCTGTTGGTGAGGAAGATGCTCCGCCGGAGCTAAGCGGTCACACAAGCGTTCTTCGCTCCATGTGTCATGTGAGCCTCGACTATCGACTGTGCTGTGCCTGAGGCCCTATGATCTCGGAAGGGCTGCTGATTAAGCGGCCCTTTCGTTCGCATAAATATGGGGGACCCATGAGGGGTTATTCTCGCGGCCGTTTTCGGCTCGCACTCACACTTTTAGCAGCACTCATTTTGGGTACATTCCCCGTCGGGCTCGCATCCCCAGCTTCAGCCGCGCCCGCGGGGAGCATTTCCGGAACTGTCGCGGTGCCCGCCGGTGTGGATGTTACCGCGGTCTACATTTATGCCGAAGGCGGTCCGACCTCTGCGAGCGCTCGGCCGAATGCCAGCGGCCAGTTTACTGTCTCAGGACTCGGAGCAGGCGAATATAGGCTGCGCTTTGTGAATTTTGCCTACGATCATCTGGTCATTCACTCCTACTACGGTAGTTTCAAATTTGATGATGCGACAAAGATCGCGGTGGCACAGGGTGCGGCGGTCACTGGAATCAATCACACGATGACCCCAGGTGGCAGAATCAAGGGAAGAGTGGCGATGCCGGCAGGTACCAACGCCGGAAATGTCTTCGTACATGCCAAGGTTCACAATGACTATCAAGCAGACAGCGATTGGTCATATCCCTCCGATGCCGAGGGTAACTTCGAGCTTGGTCCTTTGGCCCCTGGTGAATATGTTGTCTCATTTACGCAAGCTTTTGGCTCCGAACCTTTTATTGAGACGCACTATCCGGGAGTCCCCAACGGAGACTTGGCCACAAGGGTCAAGGTTGTTGATGGGCAGACAACTACCGGCATAAATCAGGTCTTGAGGAAGTCCGCATTGATTTCAGGGACCCTATCGAGCCCCGTACCGTTCGGCGGCACCGTTTTCGCAAAGCCGATCGGTGACCTCGGAAAGATGGCAGGATACGCCGCCGTTAAAGGTGGCTCTTACACCATCGGAGGACTTGAGGCGGGGACCTACAAACTTGAATTCCGTCCCGATGAGGCCACTTTTGCGTCCATGTGGCACGGCGGTGTTGCCGGACCGGCTGCATCACCATCTGTAACTGTTGGGAATGCGCAGCATCTCAGTGGACTATCGGACACAGCAGTAAAAGGGGCAACGATCAGGGGCTTTACGGCAGGTGACGTCAACTATCAAAGTGTGGACGTGGTCAACCTTGACGGCTCGCTCGCAGAATACGTCAACACGGTCAGGTTGCTCAAACCGGAGGAATACGCGGTCAGCGGGCTGTTTCCGGGGACTTACAAGGTCCAATTTAATCGCTACACCCATGACACTTACCGGACCGCTCAGGAAGGGCAGTATTACAATGCTGTGCCCGAAAGTGCCGGTCTGGGAAGTGCCGCCGCAATTACTGTTGCTCCGGGTCAAACCGTCTCGAATATTAACCAAGTGAGACGCGTCGGAGGAACCCTGACGGGCAAACTTATGGGTGCCAACGGCACGCCTTTGAAGGATGCATCAGTTCGGGTTTACAGCAAGGATGGTCTTCTGGTCGCCCGTCGCGGGACAACGGCAGCTGATGGGGCATTCAAAGTGACCGGGCTCAGTACAGGGCTCTATTTCGTGTCGGCTACACCTGCCGGTGAGTCGGGCCCCATCTACTCCGGCAATGTTCTCACGGAGGTCAATGCCCGGTCCGTTTCCGCGTTCGCAGGGCAAAACACCGACGTCGGAACATTGAGCTACGCCACCGCTTCGCAGGGCGTCCAGGGCTTTGATGATGTCCCGATCGGCGCACAGTTTGAGAATGAAATGCAGTGGTTGGCTGACAAACAGATATCCACGGGGTGGGAGTCCAACGGGACGAGGATTTATAAGCCGCTAACTCCTGTCAACCGTGATGCCATGGCGGCGTTTATGTACCGGTTGTCGGGCAAACCCGACTTCACGGCACCCAACGTTTCCCCTTTCAAAGACCTGCCGGTGACGGCGCAGTTCTACAAAGAGATCACGTGGCTTGCCGACAAGGGGATTTCTACCGGCTGGGAAGAGGCTGACAAGACCAGGACCTACCGGCCGTTGCATCCCGTGAATCGTGACGCCATGGCGGCGTTCATGTACCGCTTGGCTGGTGAGCCTGAGTTCACGCCGCCGGCGGAGTCGCCGTTCATCGATGTGTCCGTTGAATCCGAGTTTTACAAGGAGATCACCTGGCTCGCGGCTCAGGGCATCTCCACGGGTTGGGCTGAACAGGGAACCACCAGGTCGTTCAAGCCTTTGCTGCCCGTGAACCGTGATGCCATGGCAGCATTCATGTTCCGCTACAACACGAAGTTCGGCGTCAGCTAGCCAGAGCTTTCAACCGGAAAGGGTTGGTTCCGATGCATCCGGGACCAACTCTTTCGGTTTAAGAGCCAAGTTCAAACAACGGCGTTTAGAAGAGATCTATTTCTCGACTAGGATCGCGGAGGGCCGCCATTTGCGGCCCCTTCGTTCGCATGAAACATGGGGGACCCATGAGGGGTTATTCTCGCGGCCGCTACCGGCTCGCACTCACACTTTTAGCAGCACTCATTTTGGGTGCTTTGCCTGCAGGGATCGCATCCCCGGCGTTTGCAGCTGCTACAGGCAGTATTTCAGGAACGGTCACTGTGCCCGCGGGCGTGGATGCCACCAAGATAACTGTCTTCGCCGGCCCCGAAGTCGGTTATTACCAAACGGCGACTGTGGCGTCGGACGGAACGTTCACAGTCAGTGGACTTCCGGCGGGGAGCGTTTGGGTCAACTTCAACTACTTTCCCCAGCCTTCGCCGGTGGTGAATGCCCACTATTCAACATCCCCGGATGGTGCCAAGACCCTCGTTAGCGTCACCGGGGGTGCCACCACCACGGGCATCAACCAGACGCTGAAGCCAGCAGCCTTCATTTCCGGAAAGATCTCCGTTCCGGCTGGCTCTGCTGCCTTTACCGGTCAGGTTAATGTCATCAAGGGTCCTGACTACGCGAACAGCGGCTACGCGGGGAATGCATTTCTCCAAAGCTCGGACTCCGGAAACTATGTGGTGGGTGGCCTCGCGCCGGGCACTTACAAGATTCAGTTCCAAGCCCAGGGTGGGTGGGCGAACATGTGGCATGGCGGTGTTGCGGGAGTCGGGAGCTCACAGTCAGTGACGGTTACTGAAGGACAGCAACTCGCTGGTGTCCAGGACACTGCCGTTGCGGCTGCCACTATCGGAGGCTCCATCGCGGGTGCCCCCGCCCCTGGCCCCACTATGAGTGGTCCGGGCATGAGCATTACTGCCATTGCCCAAGACGGCACTGTTGCAGCGTCAACGGTCATGGAAACCTCCCAGACCACCTACGCGCTGAAGAACCTGCTGCCTGGCACGTATAAGGTTCAGTTCAATCGGACCAAGGGTTTCCTGTCCAAATACGAGGCACAGCTTTATAGGGATCTTCCCGAGTCCGGGGGCGCGGGTAACGCAACGCCGGTGACCGTGGCCGCCGGACAGGCCTTGAACAGCGTCAACGCAACCGTTCGCCAGGGCGGAACCCTTACGGGAAAGATCCTTGGATCCACCGGAGCACCCTTGAGCGGTGTCCGAGTCAACGTTTACACCAAGGACGATTCGCTTGTGACTCGTTTTTCCTACACCGCAGCGGACGGTACCTTCAATGTCACAGGCCTGACCACGGGACTCTACTTCGTGGTGGCTGAGCCCGAGGGGGCGGAGCCGATCTACTCCGGCAATGTCCTCACCGAGGCCAACGCCAGGTCTGTTTCCTCATTCGTGGGCCATAACACGAACCTTGGGACACTGAGTTACGCCACTGCCACGCAGGGTACTCGGGGCTTTGACGATGTTCCCCTCGGAGCCCAGTTCCAGGATGAAATCCTTTGGCTGGCCAACGCCGGAATCTCCACTGGCTGGGAAGCTAATGGGTCCAGGACTTACCAGCCCCTGACCCCTGTGAACCGTGACGCGATGGCTGCGTTCATGTACAGGTTGTCGGGTGAGCCTGAGTTCACACCGCCCGCAGTTTCCCCCTTCGCTGACCTCCCGGTTGATGCGAAGTTCTACAAGGAGATCACCTGGCTTGCAGACAAGGGCATCTCCACCGGTTGGGAAGAGGCTGACAAGACCAGGACATACCGGCCGTTGCAGCCCGTGAATCGTGACGCGATGGCTGCGTTCATGTACCGCTTGGCTGAGCAGCCCGAGTTCATTGCGCCGGCGACGTCGCCTTTCAACGATGTCCCCGTCGGCGCCCAGTTCTACAAGGAGATCACCTGGCTCGCAGCTCAGGGCATTTCCACGGGTTGGGCCGAAGGGGGTGGCAAGGCGTTCAAGCCTTTGCTCCCGGTGAACCGTGATGCCATGGCAGCGTTCATGTTCCGCTACAACACCAAGTTCGGATCCTCGTAGCCATACTGCGTGTGCCAGCAATGCGAAGGGTCGGTCTCCCGCTATGGAGGCCGGCCCTTCGCCGTATCCGGGGCGAGCATAAGAAATTCCTGCTGTACTCCACCGGGCATTCATGTACCCTGTATATATTACCGAACGGCCGGTCAGTAATGTTGGCTCCAGTCAGCAATGACCGTGCCGATTTCACGTGCCTTGGAAGGACCCGTCGACGATGACCACTACCGCAGTCGCCCCGGAAACCACAGCCGTTGCAACCGTTCCCAGCTACGTCCAGGATGCCTGGTGGACGCCGGCACCCGATGCCAAGAGAGTCCCGGTCCGTGATGCCAGCACCGGAGAGGTCCTGGCCAACGTCAGCACCGACGGACTGGACCTTGCCGCCGTCGTCAATCACGGCCGCACCACCGGCCAAACGGAACTTGGCAAGCTGACGTTCCACCAGCGCGCGCTCAAGCTCAAAGAGCTGGCCATGTACCTCAACGGCCGTCGCGAAGAGCTCTATGAATCCTCTTCGCAGAGCGGTGCCACCAAGATCGACAACATGATCGACATTGACGGCGGCATCGGCGTGCTCTTCACGTTCGGCTCCAAGGGACGGCGCGAACTGCCCAACTCGCAGGTTGTGGTGGACGGTCCCATGGAGACGCTGTCCAAGGACGGATCGTTCGTCGCCGAGCACATCTACACCCGGATTCCCGGCGTTGCCGTCCAAATCAACGCGTTCAACTTCCCGGTCTGGGGCATGCTGGAGAAGTTCGCTCCCGCGTTCCTGGCCGGCGTCCCCACCATCGTGAAGCCGGCAACGCCCACGGGCTACGTTGCCGCCGCAGCGGTCAAGGCAATCGTTGAGTCCGGCATCCTGCCCGCAGGTTCGCTCCAGTTGATTTCCGGTTCCGCCCGCACCATCCTGGACGAGCTCGACTACCGCGACCTCGTCTCCTTCACGGGCTCGGCATCCACTGCCAACTCGCTGAAGGGCCACAAGAATGTGGTCCAGGGCGGCGTCCGTTTCACGTCCGAAACCGACTCCCTGAACGCCGCAATCCTCGGACCAGACGCCGTTCCGGGCACCCCCGAGTTCGACGCTTTCATCAAAGCGGTGGTCACCGAGATGACCGTCAAGGCGGGCCAGAAGTGCACGGCCATCCGACGCGTCATCGTCCCGCAGGAGCTGACGTCCGACGTCGCAGCCGCCATCGGCGCGCGCATCAACGAGCGCGTCGTGGTTGGCGATCCCCGCGCCGAGGGCGTCACCATGGGCGCCTTGGCGTCGCTGGAACAGCTCGCTGACGTTCGCGCCGCCGTTCAGTCCATGCTCGACGCCGGTGGTGAGCTTGCGTACGGATCTCTCGATTCGCCGTCGGTCACTTCCGTCGGCGGCACCGTAGGCGTAGTGGAAGACGGCGCGTTCATGTCCCCGGTCCTCCTGAGCTGGGCAGACGCCGAAGCCGAAGAAGTTCACTCGTTGGAGGCCTTCGGGCCGGTTTCCTCAGTGATCGGATACTCGGATCTTTCCGACGCCATTCGCTTGGCAGCCCGTGGTTCCGGCTCGTTGGTGGCATCGGTCTGCACCAACGATCCCGCTGTTGCTCGGGAGCTGGTGCTCGGCATCGCTGCCCACCACGGACGCGTCCACATGCTCAACCGTGAAGACGCCCGGTCATCCACGGGCCACGGATCCCCGGTCCCGCACTTGGTCCACGGCGGCCCCGGGCGTGCCGGCGGCGGTGAGGAGCTTGGCGGTATCCGCTCCGTCATGCACCACATGCAGCGCACAGCCATTCAGGGATCACCGAACATGCTGACCGCAGTTACCGGTCTTTGGCACACCGGCGCTGACCGGAACTTCACCGTGGAGACCGAAGGCGAGCACCCCTTCCGGAAGCACCTGTCCACGTTGCGGATCGGTGACGCCGTGCGTTCGGAACTCCGTGAGGTCACTCTCGAAGACATCACTGCCTTCGCCAACTCCACTGGTGACACGTTTTACGCGCACACCAACCAGGAAGCCGCAGAAGCCAACCCGTTCTTCCCCGGCATCGTGGCCCACGGCTACCTGCTGCTGAGCTGGGCTGCCGGACTCTTCGTTGAGCCCGCTCCGGGTCCCGTGCTGGCCAACTATGGCCTGGAGAACCTTCGCTTCATCACCCCTGTTGCCGCCGGCGACTCCATTCGGGTCACGCTGACAGCCAAGAAGATCACGCCTCGCGAGACCGACGAATACGGAGAGGTAGCCTGGGACGCCGTCCTGACCAACCAGAACGACGAAATTGTGGCCACCTACGATGTCCTGACCCTCGTGGAGAAGTAACTGCGGCCGTATGGTTTTCTGAGACAGGTTGATGGGAGATCGACTTCAGAATGACTGGTCCTAGAAGAAAATATGATGCGGCTTTCCGTGAGGAAGCTGTGCAGCTGGTGTTGTCCTCGGATCGTTCAGTGAAGCAAGTCGCTGACGAGCTCGGGGTGAAGGAGAGCACGTTGGGGAACTGGCTTCATCGGCACCGGGGAAAACATCAGGACGGTCCTGCTCTAGAGCCTGTGGACCCGGGCCCGGTGTCCTGGGATGAACACCGGAAGGCCTTGGCTGAGAACGAGAGATTGAAGGCCGAGGTCGAGTTCTTGGGAAAAGTCAGCGCCTTCTTTGCCGCGAAGCAAAAGTAGAGGGCTTCTACGAGTTCATCGAAGCGGAGAAGGCCAACCATTCCGTGGCCTGGCTATGCCGGGCGTTGAAGGTTTCCAGGGCCTCGTTCTACCGATGGCGCAACCCGGCCGGGCCATCCCCGCGGGCAGTACGGCATCAGGATCTCGCCGCCGCGGTTACCGAGCTGTATAAGGAGGAGAAGGGCCGTGCCGGCCGGGACCAACTGACCCTGCTTTTGAACGAGAAGGGAGTGCGGGTCTCGGCCCCCACTGTCGGGGCGATCATGCGTGAGCACGGGCTGCGGGCCGTCCGCACCCAGGCCTGGAAGGCAACTACCGTCCAGGATCCGCAGGCCAAAACAGCCCACATCGAGAACCACATGCTCGATGCAGAGGGCAAGCGGGACTTCACCTCAACAGTGCCCGGAACCCGCCTGGTCGGTGACATCACCTACCTGCGCACGGGTGAGGGCTGGCTCTACCTGGCTACGGTGATCGATCTTTTCTCCGGCATGGTCATCGGCTGGTCCATGGCCGGGCACATGCGCGCGAGCCTGTGCACCGCGGCGCTGCAAATGGCCCGCAACCACGGCCACCTGACCGGGGCCTCGGTGGTGTTCCATTCGGACCGGGGCACCCAATACACCTCGGATGAATTCCAGAAATGGTGCGGCGATAACTCGGTGACGCAGTCCATGGGGAAAGTCGGGGTCTGCTGGGACAACGCCGTCGCGGAGAACTTCTTCTCCCACCTCAAAACCGAGTTCTACCACCACCAACGCTACGGCTCCCGACTCGCCGCCCGAACCGGTGTCATGGAATACATCGAGGGCTGGTACAACCGCCGCCGGCCCAACCGCCGAGCCGGCGGCATACCACCAGCCAAAGCCCACACCAACTACCAAACCCGCGCCCAGCAACCCCTGGCCGCCTAACCAAAAACAACAACGAGACCTGTCTCAAAAACTTGACGACCGCAGTCCCTCTCTCACATCCCTCGGGTTTGGGCGGGTCCCTCCTGCAACAAACAGCAAAACGCCTTTCCACTCAGATGTGGAAAGGCGTTTTGTCGTTCAGGACGAGGGCGGCCGATACGAATTTCACGACGACGGCGGCCCAGGGCATCGTCACGCCCGCCACCGTGGGATGTGAGAGAGGGATGGCCGAGAGGGGGTGGGATGTGAGAGAGGGATGGCCGAGAGGGGGTGGGATGTGAGAGAGGGATGGCCGGGAGGGGGTGGGATGTGAGAGAGGGATGGCCGAGAGGCGGCGGGATGTGAGAGAGCGTCAGGCGGCCGTGTGGAGGCCGTCGAAGGCCATGGTGATCACGTCGTCGGCGAGCTTTTCCGGGGACAGCGAGCCGCCGGGCTTGTACCACTCCACGATCGAGTTGATGGTGCCGAACAGCAGGCGTGTGACGGTGCGCGGATCAATGTCCTGGCGCAGGGAGCCGTCTTCCCGGGCAGCGGCAATCAGCTCGGCCACTTTGTGGTCGAAGGCGCGGCGGCGTTCCAGGGCGTTGCGCTCGATCTCCGTGTTGCCCCTCAAACGCAGGAGCAGGGTCACGAACGGCAACCGGTCCACCAGCACGGCAATGGTCTGGCGAAGCACGAACTCCAGCCGCGCATCAGCAGGCCCGGATGTAGCGGACGGCTCCTCCAGGATGGCTTCCAGGCCACCCAACGCGTGGTCCAGGGCGAGCTTCAGCAGATCGCCCTTGGACGGCACGTGGTGGTAAATGGCTGACTTTGAGATCCCGAGGTTCTCAGCCAGGATGCCCATGGACGTTGCGTCGTACCCGTGGCGGTTGAAGACGTCGACGGCGATGCGGAGCACCGACTGCTGGTCATAACCGGGCCGTCCGCGCTTGGTGGTGGTCTCAGTAGGCATGCTGGCATTTTCTCACGATCTCAGTGGTGGAAGGTGCTCAGCCCTTGGGTCGCATGTCGTAGATCCGGCGAAGCTTGCCGTTGGACCGTTCCAGGGAACCGGGCTCTACAACGTCTACTACGCAAGATGACCCAACGTGAATCTTGATCTGCTCGCGCAAGGTGTGTGCCGCCGTTGTGCCTGCCTCGGACGGGACGTTCTCGCGGCGCTCGATCTTGACGGTCAGCGAATCCATGCGCTTGCCTTCGGGGCGGGTGATTTCCAGCTGGAAGTGCGGGCTGAGCTCCGGGATGCGGAGCGCGATTTCCTCGATCTGTGACGGGAACAGGTTCACACCACGAAGGATGATCATGTCGTCGCTGCGGCCGGTGATGCGGCCCATGCGGCGGTGCGCGGGACGTGCGGTTCCGGGGAGCAGGCGGGTGAGGTCCTTGGTGCGGTAGCGGATGATCGGCAGCGCTTCCTTGGTGAGGGAAGTGAAGACGAGCTCGCCGGGTTCGCCGTCGGCCAGGACTGTGGAGTGGTCGAACGGATCGATGATTTCCGGGCGGAAGTGATCCTCCCAGATGTGGCAGCCGTCCTGCGTCTCAACAGCTTCGCCGGCCACGCCAGGGCCCATGACTTCGGAGAGGCCGTAGATGTCCGAGGCCTTGATGTTCATGGTGGTTTCCAGCTCGTGGCGCATCTCTTCAGTCCACGGTTCGGCGCCCAGAACGGCGTACTTGAGCGACGTTGACGTGGGGTCGATGCCTTGGTGCAGCATGGCATCGGCGATGGTCAGCAGGTATGTGGGTGTGGCCAGGATGGCGTCCGGCTTGAAGTCCTGGATGAGCTGGATCTGGCGTTCGGTCTGGCCTCCGGAGATGGGAATGACGGTGCAGCCGAGCGCTTCAGCGCCTGCGTGCGCGCCCAGGCCGCCGGTGAACAGGCCGTAGCCGTAGGCGTTGTGGACCTTCATGCCGGGGCGGACACCGGAGGCGCGGAAGGAACGGGCTACCAGGGTTGCCCAGTTGGCGAGGTCGTTCTTGGTGTAGCCAACAACGGTGGGCCGGCCGGTGGTTCCGGAGCTGGCGTGGATGCGTGCCACTTGGTCCTGCGGGACGGCGAACATGCCAAAGGGGTACTCCAGGCGGAGGTCTTCCTTGGTGGTGTACGGGAATTTTCCAAGGTCGCTGAGCTCGCGGAGGTCCGAGGGGTGCACGCCGGCCTCATCGAACTTCCGTTTGTACAGCGGCACGCGATCGTAGGCGTACGTCACCGTGTGCTGGAGGCGCGTGAGCTGCAGGGCCTCGAGTTCGTCGCGGGAGATGGTCTCTTCACGGTCCAGCACGGCGTCGGCCTCCTTGGAGGAGGAAGCTGCGGGTGCGGCCACGGTGTTCTGCGTCATGGGATTCCTACTTCTTGGAGATGGTGCGGCTGCGGCCACGGAACTCAGCAATGAGTTCTCCGGGCTCGGTGTCGGGGGCGGCGTCGGCGTTGGTCGCGTAGATCTGGATGTCGTAGAGGCCGCTTCGGCCGGTGCTCGCACGGCGGTTGGCGACGGCGGTGATCACCTGGCCTTGGAACGCGGGCTTGATGAAGTTGATGTCGACGCCGGACGCCACCGTGATGTTGGCGGCTTGCTTGGGCGTGGGGTTGGCCGGGTTGCAGGCCAGGGCGAAGGCTGTGTCACCGAAGGCGAAGATCATTCCGCCGTGGGCCATGCCGAATCCGTTGAGCATTTCCTGACGGAGGTGCATGCGGATGGTGGCGTGGCCGTCGTCGAGTTTGAGGACCTCAATGCCCATCCATTCAGACGCGTAGTCGTTCGTCAGGATGTGGTGCTGTGCACCGGAGAGGGTTGTTTCAACCATGCGTCATTGCCTCCAGCTTTATTTACCGAATGTTCATTAGGTAATCCCAGATCGCGCCACGTGTCAAGGCTGGACCACGAATCGCCTGCACCTAGTAGCCTCGGAAGCATGCCCGAAATTGAGCTTCCCATCACCACCGATCGACTCATCCTGCGGCGCTTCGAGGCCGAGGACCTTGAGCGGTTCCATGGATACCAGTCCCTTCCCCAAACTGCGCGGTTCCTCCTACGTAACGAGCTGAGCAAAACCAAGTCCATGGAAGTCCTTGGCCGCTACGCGAACTTCGAGTTCCAGCAGGAAGGGGACTGGGTGTGCCTTGCCATCGAGCGCCAGGACCATCCGGGTCTGATGGGCGAGGTTGTGCTGAAGTGGCTTGAAGGAACCGGGCAAGCTGAGCTGGGCTGGATCCTCCACCCTGATGCCCAGGGCCACGGAATCGCCACTGAGGCAGCGGAGGCCGTGCTAAGGCTGGCCTTTGAGAAACTGTCATTCCACCGCGTGGATGCCAAGCTGGATGCCCTCAATGAAGGATCTGCCGGCGTCGCCAAACGCCTGGGTATGCGGCTTGAAGCAACTCTGGTGGACAACTGGCACTACAAGGGCAAGTGGGCCACGGAGAACATCTACGCGATCCTGGACTCCGAATGGCGCACCCGGCACCACCCTTGGACGCGGACCATCAGCTGACGGGCCAGGTCTTGTGGTGCTTCAGTTGTTCGGTCAACTGCGCCTCAGGCAGCGGACGGCTGAAATAGTATCCCTGGCCGCTGGTGCAACCGATGCTCAGCAGATACTCCGCTTGCTCAGCGCTTTCGATGCCTTCCCACACTGCCGCCAGTCCGCAGGCGCGGATCAATTGCAGGACAGCAGCCAGGAGAGCCGGTTGCGCGGGGTCGCTGCCCAAGGCCGAAAGGAGCGTCCGGTCCACCTTGACCGTGTCCACGGGCAGTTGGCGCAAGTAACTGATGGAGGAGTAGCCCGTGCCGAAGTCGTCGATTTCCAACCCCACTCCGAGGCGCCGGAGGCTGTTGAGCGTGTAACGGTCCAGGTCGTTGCCTTGAATAACAGCACTTTCGGTCAGCTCCAGGACCAGCAGCGACGGGTCCAGTCCGGCTGAAGAGAGGGCCTCGCGTACGTCCTCAATGAACTCCAGCCGCTGCAGGTCCGCCGCTGAAACATTGATGCGCATGCTGAAGTCGTGGGCCGAGGTCAGGGGGTCGCTGCGCCATTGTTTCAACTGCTCGACGGCGGTGCGGAGCACCCAGCCGCCCAGATCGGAAATCATGCCCGTTTCCTCGGCAATGGGGATGAACTCGTCGGGCATGATGATCCCACGGGTGGGGTGGTTCCACCGGACCAAGGCTTCCACGCCCTCAATCCCGCGGGTGTCCAGCCTGATGATCGGCTGGTAATAGAGCACCAACTGAGAACCGGCGATCGCCTCTTTGAGTTCGCCCACCATCTGATTCCGCATTTGCCGGGCAAGCAGCATGTCAGGTTCGAACACCTTGAGCTTGCCGCGTCCGTTGGCCTTGGACTCGTACATGGCAATGTCCGCTTCCATCATGAGTTCCTCCGCACGATGGCCAGGATCGGCCATTCGAAGACCCATGCTGACCCCGCAGCGAAGGTGTTGGCCCTCAATCTCCATCACATCCGCCACAGCGGTGAGGATACGGCTGCCGATGGCGCTGGCCTCCGAAGGCGTCACGCCGGGAAGCAGGACAGCGAACTCGTCGCCGCCCATGCGCGCCACCATGTCCTGTTCGCGAACCGCGCCGCTGATACGCGTGGCTACTGTTTCCAGGACCTTGTCACCGATGGTGTGCCCCAGGGAATCGTTGATGGCTTTGAACCCGTCCATGTCCAGCAACAGGATTGCGGGCCGTTGGTTGCCCAGCACGCCATGAGCCTGGGCCTCGCTCAGGGCGTTGGCGAAAGCGGAGCGGTTGCTCAAGCCTGTCAGGGGATCGGTCATTGCCATCCGCTGCATTGCCAGATGGGCTTCATTGAGCTGCCGTGTGCGGGCCTGCACCCTTTGCTCGAGTTCTTCGTAGACGATCTGCAGGTCTTCGGCCAAGAGGTTGGTCCCCATGATCACGGCGTCAATTTCGTCCCGGGCATCGGATACTTCAATCCTGGTGTGCAGGTCACCCGCGGCCAACCTCACGATGCCCTCAAGAAGTAGCCCCAAGCGGGGGTCGTTCGCGGAGTACGATTCTGCGTCAGGCATGCTCACTCCCCGTGTGGCCCGCCCCGGCGACTGACACTTTGCCGAAGGTGTTCGCGGACGGCTGCGCTGCGCTCCGGCAAGGCGGCCTGTTCGAAGAGTATGGCTGCTTCTTCGAATGCCGTGAGGCTTTCTTCAAGTCGTTGTGATTCCAGCAAAGTCCGCCCAAAAAGAAAATGCGCTTCGGCGGATGTTTGCGTAGCCAAAATAGAGGAGCGGGCACACAGCGGTTCCAGGATGGCCAAAGCTTCATGCATATCACCGGCCAGGTAATTCCAATGAGCGCGGACCAAGGACATTTCCAGGTGGTCCCGCTCGGATCCACCCACAATGTCGGTAGCCAGTTCTGCCCGCTCAATGCAGCGAAGTGTGGCCGCGTCACCGAGTTTTGCCTGCAGGCGCATTTCGGCTGAAGCGCGGTTGAAACGTGCCCACAAATCAACATCTTTGGACGGTGAAAGCCTTTCGGCGGCCAGATCGTGGTACCGGCCCCCATCCGCTACCCGGTCCGCCAGAAAAGCAACGTTACCGATCACCCAATAACCCTTGCCCGCTGTGTCTTCATCAACGTCGTCGGTAATCAAGGTCTCCAGGACAAGACATTCCCGCCATGCATCATCCAGCAGCCGGCTCTCCGCCAAGGCCGCGATCAGGGCGCGCTGGGCCAGGACCTGGACGTAGAGGAGATCGGGGTCCGCGGCAGCGAGTTTTGCCGCGTCTGCTGCCACGGTTGCAGCTTCGGCAAGCCGGCCTAGGCCTTGCAACCCAATGGCCACCATCGTTCCAGCCTTGGCCCCGAGCTCGGGGGAGGTAGCGGTAAGACTGTGCTCATTCAGTGTGATGGCCAGTGCCAGATATTCTTCGATGCTTCCTTGATCGCGCAGGCACTCCGCCTGCAAGTAGCGCATGTTCCACCAAGCGGTTTCGTCGCCGGCGTCGCGGGCCAGTTCGGCAGCCTCTGCAGCCAGACTGAAGGCCTCGTCAAAGTCCCGCACCTTCCATTTGGCGCGTGCATTGAGTCCGGCAACAAGGTGGGGGGCCAGGTGTGGACTTTGCATATGCCCATTATCCATGTCATTGCGGAAGAAAAGCTCGTATAGTTTGCCCCGTGACTTTATTCAAGTCACGGTCAACAAATTCGCATCAGTACGAAAGGGCATAGCGGATGAAAAAATTTGCGGCAACCCTGCTCATGGCGGCGGTTCTGGCAGTCACCGGTTTCGCTGCCCCGGCCAATGCCGAGCCTACGCAGGACAGCACGGCAATTGGCTGGTGGCCGAACAGCACCACCACAGGTAAGACGAACACCACCAGCATCGGTTGGTGGCCGAACTAAACATTGGGGGAGCGCCTCTCAAGGCCTCATTAGCTGAATTGATGCCCCGGGCTGCTGCCCGGGGCATCAGTTTTGTTTCGCCGGATGTCGACTATTAGTGACGGGAGCCCAAATTTTTTGGGCCCCGCGTTGACTCGGATGTCACAGCCGCTGGCTCGCAATTCACAACTACGGCCCGCCCACCGGCAACTCCACCGACACCGTGGTCCCGGACCCAAGGATGGAGTCGAAGGCCATACGTCCCATGTGACGGCTGATGATGTCATTGGCGATTGCCAGCCCCAGTCCGCTCCCCGGCACTGCCGCTGAGGTGGCGTTGGAAGCGCGGTAGAACCTGGTCAGGATGTGGGGGAGGTCGTGCTCAGGGATGCCAAGGCCGTTGTCCGCTATCCGGACGAGGGCTGCGGGGCCGCCATCCTCGAACGCGGACATGGCGCTGGTGATGCCAACGCGGCCGCCCTCGGGGGTGAACTTGATGGCGTTGGCCACGATGTTCGTGAACACCTGTTCCAGCTTGGCTTCGTCTGCCGTGACCTCAATGTCCTCGGCGGCCTCCGTGAAGGACACGGAAACGTGGCGGGATTCGGCCAGGGGACGGAGCGTTGCCACCACCACTTGGAGGAGTTTGTCTATATCAACCGGTTTAAGGTCCAAGTTGCTGCCGTCCTGCATGGACACGGTGAGCATGTCCTCAATCAGCCTGCGCAAGCGATTTGAGTTCCGGGCAATGACTTCCAGCATTTTCCTGATGCCGTCGGGAACCGGGCCGCCGGAACCGTCCTGGATCATGTCAAGGTAGGCGGTGATGGACGTCAGGGGCGTCCGCAGTTCATGGTTTACGGTGGCCAGGAAGTCAGTCTTGGCCTTATCGAGCTGCCTTAGCTGGTGCAGGACGCGCTGTTGGGCGCTGATGAGGTGGCCTTGGATGAGCCCGTGGGCTACGTTTCCGGCGACGTGCTGCATCAAGGCGATTTCCGGGCGGGTCCAGTCGTGCCGCTCCTTCACCGTGGACAAGAGGATGATTCCCATGGCGGAGGCGCCTTCGCCCACGGGGAGCAGCACAGTGGAGACCGGCTTGAGCTCTCCGGACCATCCCCTCAGTGCCTTTGCGATTTCTGAATCGGGGAATTCGCGGTGGTCCTCCACAGCCAGGACATCGGCGTCGGACCATAGCTTGTTGGCCGTCTGGGTGATGATGTCCCCGCTCTCGCCTAACTTGGCGGGCAGGAGCGGCAGACCGGGCCGGTTCCATTGTGCCCGGATACTGGGTACCCGTTCATCACGGAAAGTGGCGAACCAGACGTGGTCCACGTCCAAGGCCTCACCAAATCCTCGAACCACGTGCTCTGCGATGAGTTGCGGATCGTTGGTCTGCCGGATTGCCGAAGAGACGTTGCGGAGGCTTTCCCGCAGCGCTTCGACTTCGCCCCGGGAACGTGAGCGTTCCCGTGCCCGGCCAATCAGGGTCTCCACCCGGTGGACCAGTTCCCCTGGACGCGGGGGGTTGATGACGTAGTCCGCTACGCGCCAGGACTCCACTTCTTCAAGGTCCACGGACTCCTGCTCATCAAGAAGGAGCAGCACGGGAGCTCCAAGGATGCCCAGTCCATGAGCGAGAGCGTTCTCCGCCACCACCACCGAGGGGTGTTGCTGTTGAAGGTGGTGGGCCATGGACGCAGAATCCTTGGCAGAAAAAACCTGGAAACCCGCGGCGTGTAGCGCGGATGTAGTGGCCGCCATGCGGTCATGGTTGGAGTCCGCTACGACTGCCGAACGCGAGGCATGCTGTTCCCCGGCAACGGTCTCGCCCACTGAGCCCCTTCCGTTCCACCACTGGTGCGCATTATTTCAGGATTTGGCAACACACTATCAGCGGCATCGCGGCCAGCGGCCGCCCAACCGGAAATGAGCTTTTGAGTCGCGGGTCACACCTTTACTTTGGCTCCGGGATTAGACAGCCTTGAGGGAATGAGCGAGGGGCGATCCATTCCGGGTTTCCCTGCAGCTGCCTTGAATGTGCGAGGAGAATTGTGGACCACCCAGCTACACCGCAAGACCACCAGGAAGTGATGTTCGAATTGGAGCTCGAACAGCCAGGGATACTGCGCCTGACATGGCCGCGTGGCGCCCGGATCCAGGAACGGGACGCGCAGAGGGCCATGGACAAGGTCAACGAACTCTGCGGAACGGACAGGCACCCCATGATTGTTGACATGGCAACAACGGACGATGTCACCAGGGGTGCCCGATCAGTTTTTGCCAAACCCTGCCAGGCCTCCCGGATCGCTCTCTGGGGTTCATCCCCGGTGGACAGGGTTATTGCCAATTTCTTCCTGGGCATCATGAAGCCGCCATGCCCTACCAAGTTCTTCACGTCCGAAACAGAAGCGTTGGAGTGGCTGGTGGAGGCGTAGCGCCCCATATATTTGGAGCATGATCTCCGCTCTCCGAAAGTACCTGCTGATACCCCGGCTCATCAGGCTTTCCTCGGCCGCCCCCAAGGATCCGCTCACGGCCTGGGACCAGTATTGGGGCAGAATCCGTTCCACCGGTGCCGCCGGCGATGTCCTGTGGGACTCGGGAAGCGCTCATGAATTGAACAGCTATCTTCCCCACCTGCAGCTGTTGGATCCTACGATCCCCATAGTGGATGTTGGGTGCGGGAACGGCAGTTTCACCCGGCTACTGGCCCAGCATTTCCCGCACGCATTGGGGCTCGACTACTCCGCCAACGCAGTGGACCGCGCACGGCAGGAAGCAGCAGGAATCACGACGGCGTCGTTCGCCGTGTGCGACATGACGGCACCTGACGCTGCGCAGACGGTGGGAAAGGCCCTTGAAGCTGCGGGCTGGACGGGAAACGCAAACGTGTTCATCCGAGGTGTTCTGCACGTACTGGACCGCAATGGCCAGGCCGCTTTGGCCGCAAACCTGCTGCCCGTCGTCGGGGCCCGCGGTGGCGTTTTCCTGGCCGAGACCAACTTCCCGGGCACCCCCGTGGACTATGTCAGCCACCTCGGGGCCACACGGAAATTCATTCCGGCTCCGCTTGAGGGAGCCATCCGGGGACTGCCTATGCCTGGCCGCTTCGGTGCTACGCAACGGGCAAAGGCCTTCCCGACGGCGGATTGGAACCTCGTGCGGGACGGTTCAGCGAGCATCGAGACACGCCCGTTGAGCAACCCAACGTCTCCGGATCTCATCCCTGGCTACTACGCACTGCTCAGGGCGCACCAAAGCTGAGGTTAGCGCAGCTGATGCCCCCGGACAGGCTTCATGAGGGCATCACCTGTACTAAAACTCTTATTTGAGTCCGGCCCCGGGGAGCAGCTCCGTGGCACCGAGGGAATCGGCGATGAATGCGTAATCCCAAGCCCGCTCGCGCCACTGAACGTACCGGCCCGATGCGCCGCCGTGGCCACCATCCATTTCGATCTTCATGACGATCGGCTCGGAACCGGTGGATGCGGAGCGCAGTGCCTGCACCCACTTGGCCGGTTCAACGTACAGCACCCTGGTGTCGTTGAAGGACGTCACGGCAGCGATCTTGGGGTAGGCCGCAGCCTTCACATTCTCGTACGGAGTGTAGGACTTCATGTACGCGTAGGCCTCGGGGTCCGTGATGGGGTTGCCCCATTCCTCCCACTCCAAGGCTGACAGCGGAAGCTCAGGGTCCAGGATGGTGGTCAGAGCATCCACGAACGGTACCTGCGCCACCACGGCAGCGTACTTCTCCGGCGCCATGTTGGCCACCGCACCCATGAGCAGTCCGCCGGCGGATCCACCCATTGCAGCAATACGCGAAGGATCAACCCAGCCGGAGCCTGCCAGCCAGTCCGTGGCCGCAATGAAGTCGGTGAACGTGTTCTTCTTGGTGAACTTCTTGCCATCCTCATACCATGTGCGTCCCAGTTCACCGCCCCCGCGGATGTGGGCAATAACCATGACGATTCCGCGGTCCAGAAGGGACAAGCGGGCCACGCCGAAGCCGGGATCCATGCTCATTTCGTACGAGCCGTAGCCGTATACCAAACCAGCGGCGGTGCCATCCTGCTTGACCGACGCGTGACGAAGCACTGACAGCGGGACCTGGGTGCCGTCGTCGGCCGTTGCCCATTCGCGGGTGGCGACGTAATCCGCTGCCGAGTAGCCACCCAACACAGGGCTTTCCTTGCGGAGCAGCAACTCGCCACGGGGCTGTTCGGCTGTAGGCAGGACGAAGTCGTAGACGCGGGACGGCGTGAAGTACGAGGTATAACCCATGCGGATCACCGGGGCTTCGTAATCAGAGCCGGCAACACCTGCAGTGTAGAGCTCCTCATCGAAGGCAGGCTCCACGGGCGTCCCCTGAGCCGCCGTGCCCAAGCCTGCCAGCGGAATCACCTGCACGCGCTCAATGGTGTCCTTGCGGACGGACAACACCAAGTGCGTGGACGTCACTCCCGCGCCGTTGACACGAACGGCGTCGGAGTGCTCGACGACGGTGCGCCAGTCCTGCTCAGCCAGCGGCTTGGTGAGGTTGGCCGGGTGCACCAGGCTCACCATCGAGTTGATGGCGTCTTTGTTGTGGGTGAGGAGCAGTGTTTCCTTGCCGTCCAGCAGGAAGGGCTCAGCCTCGTAGAGAACCTTGTGGTCGCGGGAGATGACGGTGGTGAGTCCGGCGTCGTAGTCCTCGAAGCGGAGCAGCCGCGTTTCGCTGAACTCGGAGCAGCCGACGCTCAGCACCAAGTGCCGGCGGTCGGAGGAGAGGTCGAAGCCGAGCCACATGGCGACGTCGTCCTCCTGGTAGATGACTTCATCCTCGGCCACAGGCGTACCCAGCCGGTGTGCCTTCACCTGGTAGGGCCGCCACGAATCATCCACAACGGTGTAGAAAAGGCGGGTTCCGTCCGGGGAGAAAGCAACCCCGTAGAAGATGTCCTCGATGATGTCCGGAAGGAGCTCGCCAGTGCGTAGATCCTTGATCCGCAAGGTAAAGCGTTCGTCTCCGGAGTTGTCCACCGCGTAGGCGTACAGGTTGCCGTCGACGGTCACGGCGGCACCGCCGACGCTGAAGAACGGCTGGCCTTCTGCCTCGATATTGCCGTCCAGGAGTACCTCCTCGCCGGGAAGAGCGACGCCGGCGTCAACTGCCGGGGGAGTCCAGTCCGCCACAGGATCGCCGGTGTTGTTGGCCAGGACGCGGCACTGGATGCTGTACTCCTTGCCCTCCACCGAACGGCTGTAGTACCACCAGCCATCCTTGCGGCTGGGTACGGAGAGATCCGTTTCCTGGGTCCGGCCCTTGATCTCCTGGAACATGGCCTCACGCAGTGGCTCCTGGTGCGCCGTGACCGCTTCCTGGTAGGCATTCTCTGCTTTGAGGTGGTCAACAACCTCGGCTGATTCCTTGTCCCTGAGCCACTCATAGTTGTCCACGAAGACATCGCCGTGATGCTCGCGGCGGGTGGGGATCTGCTGGGCGACAGGAGGCTGGAGTGTAGTTTCCTTGGCAGCGGCAGGGACGGAAGAAGTGTGGCTCATGTGGCCACTCTATAGACGGGCTCTGACACAGAACCAGCAATTTCGCTCAGAGCGGCCGGGGTGCGGGCGAATTGTGAGAGTGGCCCATGACTTGGAGCACAACGCGCCGGACCAGCGTCATGAGTTGCCTGGTGGCGCCACTCCATAGTGCGAGCACGATTTACGCCCCGTTCCCGGATATTGGAGATTCAAATGGTTCCGCTTCACGCGCATAGTGTTCAGATCGGCAGGAGGGAAAGTTTTCAGGCAAAGCGGCATCCAGACTCTTTGCGTCGCTCCTACGTAGATCTCGAAGTCATTATCCCGGCTTACAACGAGGCCTCAAGGATCTCCGGCACCCTGACTCAAACCGTGGATTTCCTGGCAGTTCAGCCATGGTCTTCGCGCATTGTGGTGGTTGATAACGGCAGTGTGGACGACACCGCTTCGGTTGTCCGCCGGATCTCCCGGGAGAAGGGAGACTCTGTGCCTATCTCGCTGGTGGGCTGCTCCCGTCGCGGAAAGGGGGCGGCTGTCCGGCGCGGCCTCCTGAGCGGGACGTCCAAGTACACGGGTTTTTTTGACGCCGACCTCGCCACTCCTTTGGAAACGCTCACATTGGCCATGTCTTACCTTGCCGGCGGCGTGGCGGCGGTGATCGCCTCCCGTTACGCCCCGGGTTCCACCCTTGTTGTGCCTCAACACCTTGGGCGCCGAATGGGTGGCACGGCCTTCCGGGCACTGACCAAGTCAAAGGTCAAAGGCATCCAGGACACCCAGTGCGGGTTCAAGTTTTTTGAACGTGACGCGCTCACGGCTGCCATGGTGCAGTGCCGCAGTACCGGATTTGCCTTCGATGTTGAACTGCTCCTCAGGCTTCAGGACAACGGCGCCGGCATTGTGGAACTGCCCGTGGCATGGACCGATGGGGCAGAGTCCACGTTCCGCCCCTTCCAGGACGGAGTTGCCAGCTTTGCCTCGGTGATCCAACTTCAGAAAGCAGCATCATGACGGACTCCCCAACTGACATGAATTCACCCACCATGCTCGCTGGAAAGCACGTGTTGGTTCTGAATTGGCGCGACGTCATGCACTCCCAGGCCGGCGGTGCCGAGCAGTACATGCATGAAATCTCACGCCGATGGGTGAACAGCGGAGTTCGTGTCACGTGGTTTACGGGGCGCGATGCCGGCCAGGCGGCCGAGGAGATCATTGACGGCATTCGCGTTCTGCGCGGCGGCGGAGCGCTCTCCCTTTATGGACAGGCAGCACTGAGGCTCCTGCGCACCAACGGACGGTTCGATGCTGTGGTGGATTGCCAAAACGGAATCCCGTTCTTCTCTCCGTTGTTCCTGCGCAGAGACATCCCGATCGTCCATCTGGTCCACCACGTTCACCAGGATCAGTTCCGCACCCGGTTTTCTCCGCCCATGGCCGCCGTGGGCCGCTTTCTCGAAAGCACCGGCGCCAAGACGGTCTATGGGCAGCGAGCCATGGTGGCAGTATCCCCTTCCACGCGCATGGAATTGCGGAAGCTCGGATTCTCGGCCCCCATCCATGTGGTGCCGAACGGAACCATCGATATCCCGCCGGCTGTTTCCACGCGGGCCGCTGAGCCCACCATCGCCGTCGTGAGCCGTTTGGTGCCCCACAAACGGTTGGACCTCCTGCTGGGCCAGTTTGCTGTTGCGGCGCGGAAGCTTCCGCACCTGCGCATGGACATCGTCGGTGACGGGCCGGAGCGGGCACGGCTGCAGCAACTGGCAATGGATCTCGGCCTGGTCCACGCCGTCACCTTCCACGGATACCAATCCGACGACGTCCGTGATGCTTTGCTGAGCCGCTCCTGGATGACGGCTTCCACGTCCGCTTCCGAAGGCTGGGGTTGCTCGGTGATTGAAGCAGCAGCCTGGGGAGTGCCCTGTTTGGCTTTGAGGGTTCCGGGTATCAGGGATTCCGTGGTGGATGGCCGTACCGGATGGCTGGTGGACAATCCCAAGGATTTTGGCGCCGCCATAGTTGATGCAATGACCGAGTTGGCTGCGCCGGAGGCCGCCATCATCGTCTCCGGTGAGTGCCGTGAATGGGCCCGTTGCTTTACATGGGACCGTAGCACCAAGCTGCTCACCGGGGTGCTGTTGGAGGAAATCATGATGCAGCGGGACGGCGGAGACCCCCTGGCCCGCCACTCGGATCTTTCCACTCTGGTTCAGTACGAATTACCGGTTCAGTTTGAGGAATCCGGCGATGCCCATTTCGCCGCAGCACTGAGGCCGACGGATGAGTATGCAGTGGCTGACGGCAACGTATCCATCATCATGAAAGGCCGCGATGAATTCGAGGCCTCCGCTGCGATGAAACGGCTCGGGGTGGTTTCCGCGGAGATCCACTCCGCGGGACACGGTACCCTGCTTGCCGGGCCAGGGAGTGTCTTCGCCCCGGCCGATGCCCTCGATGGTCGGCAACGGTAACTGATCAGTGGTTGTATCCGATCAGACAATGACCCCGATAGTGAGCTTGAGACCCAGGGCGGAAGGTAGGAAGGGGACTCCGCATCAGGACGTCAACATAGCCCAAAACGGTGGCTTCCTTGCTGTGTCAGCCGGCCTCGTGGGAGTGGTGAGCTATGCGTGTTCCCTGCTCATGGCCAACATGCTGGGCACAGCGGACTACACACAATTTGCGGCCGCCGCCATGATCCTTGGGGTGGTGGGAATCGTTGCCAACGCGCTGGTGCCGCTGCCTCTGTCACATGTGGTGGCCGTACACCGGCAGGGGTCCCGGGAGCGGCAGGACGGCGTGGCCTTCTCGGTGTTCGTGTCCTGCCTGGCCGGACTGGTCGCCGCCACCATCACAGGCAGCGTGACGCTAGCCATTGCTACGCCGGAGCTGGCTGCTGCGGTGGCTCTCGCCGCTTTTGCCATTTTCGTGGTGAACGCGCCCGCCGGTTGGCTTCAGGGGGAGCTGCGCTTCACGTGGTACGCCGTGTCCACCATGGGCGAGGTGGTCCTGCGGTTGCTCTTCAGCCTGCTGGTCATTGTGATGGCATGGGGCGCAGGGGGAGCGGTCCTCGGCTTTGTGGTGGGTTGCCTGGCACCGTTGGTGGTGCCGTGGGGCTTCTATCAGGATCTCCGCTGGCGTCCCCGGGTGTTGCTTCAGAAGTGGCGATGGGCTGAAACCAGTGATATCGCGTCGGTCCTGTGTGTGGTGTCCGTGCTGGTGGGTGTGGATGTGGTGGTGGTCGGCTTCCTGGATAACGGCTCTGTTGACGCGGCCGGATTCCAAGCGCTCGCCACCATCGCCAAGGGCCCCGTCTATGTGGCCGCGGGCACGGCATTGGTAGCATTCCCGCTTTTGCGCGCCCCCGGCGTGAAGCCTGGCGAGGTGCTTGGTGCTTCCTTTGCCTCCTTCGGGCAGCTTGCGGTGGTGGCCTTCGCCATCATCGCTACTGCTCCGCCCATGATGTCCGGGCTGGTTGTTCCGCAGAAGTACCACGGCTCGCTTGGCCTCCTGCCATGGCTGGCGGCTTCCGGCCTCGGCTATGCCGTTCTGATGGTGCTTTCCACCATCCTCCTTGCCATGCGCGCTTACCGTCGCTGCCAAATAGGTCTGGCGTGTGCCTGTGCCCTGGTGATTGGCGGCCTGTGGATTGGTTGGCAGTTGAACGCTGTCACGGGCATGGCCGTTGGCTCGGCTGTTGGCGCGGTGATGGCTGGCGTGGTCCTCGCAGTCTTGGCGCGTCCTGTCCTGGCTGCGGCCCGCCCCGGACGTGGTGCCGGCACGTTCCTGGTCCTGGCCGGCGTCCTGATCGTGATCCTGGCATTCGTCGGGAAGGTGCAGCCCTTGGTCTGGTTTGCTGTCGCCGCCATCAGCGGGATCACCGTTCTTGCCTACCAGCGTGGCATTTTGCCGCACAGGAATGACTTAAGAATTTCCCGACGGCCTCAGGTTGGCAGGCGCAGCAAGGCTTCAGGCCGCCGGGCCAAGCCTCAACCGCTGTCCCCTGGCCCTGTGCGCGGGTGGAGGCGCCGGGGGCGTTCCAGCAACCTGACAGCATTCATCGCTGTGGTTGTTGTGGCGTTCGGCGTCCGTGCCCTGGGCCTCGAGCGTGGCTTCGAGCTGTGGGTGGACGAGATGTTGTACGTCCGGCTCGGTGAGTCCGTGGCCGCCGGAGAGTTCCCCACTTTGCCGGACGGGCCTTTCTTCCTCCACCCGCCCGGGTACTTCCTCCTTGAAGCCGGGGTGGTGAAGATTTTTGGGATTACCGGCCAGATCATTGAGGTGACGCTTCAGTTACGTTGGCTCAATGCGGTGATGGGTGCTGTAACAGTGGGTCTTGGCTTCCTGCTGGTCCGGAAACTGGCAACTCCTACCGCCGCCTGGCTCACGGCGGTGCTGCTGGCGTTCGAGCCGTTTATTTTGCGGAACAACAGCCATGCATTCCTTGAAACCACGGCCATGGTGCCGGGGCTGGCTGGGCTGCTGCTCCTGGTCTCACCCCGGGGTTCGCAGCACAAACCGTTTTCCTTCCTCAGGCTCGCAACAGCTGGGCTCTTGCTGGGGTATTCCATCCTTTGCAAGGACTTCTTTTTGATCTGCACGGTGGCGCCGGTGGTTGCGGCAATGGTGTGGAAGAAGTCGTTCCCTTGGCGGAAGGGGCTGGTGGTCACAGGATTCGGCTTTCTGCCTTACGTGGCCTATCTGGTGGTGGTGGCCGCACACGGGCACTTTCCTAGCTGGGTGTGGGCCAAGAGCAATGGTCTGGTGCGCATGTCCGGCGTGGAGAAGACCACCGGGTTCACTTCCGAGGGCTCACCAAGCATCGTGTCCAGGCTCATCGAACAGAGCGGGCATTTTGGGACCAGCTATTTCTTGTTGGGTCTTTGCCCGGTGGTGGGTTTGCTCTTGTGCTTCAGCCACCACCCCGGTCGCCGTCTCATGGGGTTGGCCGGTGCGGCTCTGGGTGCAGCGGGCGTATACAGCGCAGTGTTCGGCACTTTTGAGGAACAGTACGGATACGGCGTCATGGTGGCCGGAGCCATTTGTTCAGTGCTGGTGGTGGTGGAAATCCGGGAGAGGTACCCCAAAACCCGTCTAACCCTGGCTGTTATCAGTGTCTGCTACGTCGTGCTGACCGTGATCTTGGGGCTTCGCACGGCACTAACCCTGGATAACGGCTTCGTCCGGGCAAATGATTGGATCCAGGCCAACCTTCCTGCCGACGCCAGGATCAGTGTTACCAACAGCACCGGTCACTTTGCGTATATGCATGATTCCCGGTTCGGGATATGGCCCTCCGCACCACTAATGAAACAGAACGGCGTGAGTTACATCCTCACCCAGTCCAAGCCCACCAGCCAAGGTTACGGCTATGCAAACCCCACCATGCTCGCCTGGCTGAAAGAGCATGCGACTCCCATGGTCACAACGGCCGGCCCCACCAATGGGGAAACCACTATCTGGTTGGTGGATCCCGCCGCCCTTGATGTGGCAGCTGAGGATGGCATCGGCGAGCCTTCGAAAGAATTCGGGACGGAAAAATAGCGATGAAAGTTTTGCATCTGGGCTTCGAGGATCCCCGCATGCCCGGGGCAGGGGGAGGGTCTGTGAGGACCCACGAAATCAATCGCCGCCTGGCGGCACAGGGCTTCCGCATCACTGTCCTGACCACCCGGTATCCCGGCTGGCAGGAGCGTGTGGAGGACGGCGTGCATTATGTCCCCATCGGCATCGGATCGGGAAAGAACCGTTTGACCAGGTTGGTTGCCTATGTTGTCCGGCTGCCGTTGGAGGTACGGAAACGCCGTCCGGCTGCCGAGCTGGTGGTGGAGGATTTCTTTGCGCCCTTTTCCACCATGGCCGCACCCCTCTGGACCAAACGCCCCACCATCGGCGTTGTCCAATGGCTTCACGCGAGGGACAAGGCGCGGCAGTACAAGCTACCTCTGCACTGGATAGAGCGGCTGGGCGTCCGGAAATACCGCAGGCTCATCTCCGTGTCCCAGGGCATCGCGGCCCGGCTCAAGCAACTGAACCCGGACGTGCAGGTGGATGTGATCGGTAACGGCGTGGACCCAGGTATATGGAACACTCAGCCGCACCTGGGACAAGATGTCCTCTTTCTGGGGCGCTTGGAGTACGGGCACAAGGGCCTGGACCTCCTTCTGGAAGCCTGGGCTATCGCCTGCGAGCAGGTGGAGGGTAACTTGCTGATTGCCGGCACGGGCCCGGACGAAGAACGGTTGCGCACGTCCATTCAGCAAGCGGGTCTCTCCGATCGCGTGCGGATGCTCGGATGGCTGTCCGGCGACAAGAAGTTTCAGGCACTCAGCGACGCCCGTTTGTTGGTTGTGCCGTCCCGGCACGAGACCTTCGGACTGGTGGCCATCGATGCCCTTGCGGCAGGCACTCCGGTGATCGCCTTTGATATTCCCTGCCTCAAGGAGATCGTCCCGCCGGGCACGGGGTGGATCGTGGAAGCGTTCGATGTTAAGGCCCTGGGAGAAGAGATTGCCCGCCGCTATTCACAGGCGGGGTTGGCGCACGTGGCTGAGCAGGGACGAAAATTTGCCGCCGGTTATAACTGGGATGCGCTCGCCGGGATGCAGGCGCGGACCTACCACAGCGCGCTTGCCCACCTCAATGAACTTCAAACCCGGCAGCAGCCTGTCCGCCACGTTGAAAGGTCCTGAATGCCGTTTCCGTCACGAGTTGAACGTTCCATGGCAGGCGACGCGCCGTGGCTGTTTTTGTCACCCCATCTTGATGATGCTGTGTTGTCATGCGGTGCGCTGATTGAAGCACAGGCCCGAGGACGCGAGATTATCGTGGCCACGATCTTCACCGAGGCAACACCGGCACCGCTTACGCGCGCAGCACGGTCCTTCATGCGCCAATGCACCGTTCCGGACGCCGGGGAACTGTTCCAGGCGAGACAGTCCGAGGACCGCGCCGTCTTGGAGGACATGGGAGTGCAATCCATACATTTGGGGGAGGTGGACGCACTGTTCCGACGCCGACGCAAGCCATTAGCGATGGGGAGCAGCGCATGGGACCGGCTGCTCCCGGAGCTGACGCACCGGTACCCCACCTACAGGTTTGATATCGCGCACGGAAGGGTCGCCAAAGGGGATCGGACACTCATCCGCCAGCTCCGCACCGACGTCGCAGTTCTCATGGCGCAAACCCAAGCCGAGCTGTTGTTTTGCCCGGCGGGTGTGGGGAAGCACGTGGACCACCTCATCACTCGCGAGGTAGGCAAAGGACACCCTGAGAACGTGGTGATGTATTCAGACTTTCCCTACGATCTGACGGCCGGCCCGGATGAACGGTACTTGTCCGCTATGGGATTCGTTCCGTGGGCCTGGGACGAGGGCCTTGACGCAAAACCCGGGCGCATCAGGCAATACCCCACACAGGTAGATGCACTGTTTCCCGGCGGAGTGATCCCACTGAAACCGGAAACATACTTTGTGCCCGGCCGTGGCGGGCCTAGGGCGCGGTCATTCTGAGCGGAGGGCACCAGCCAAGGACACCCGGTTCCGGCCGGAGGCCTTTGCCGCGTAGAGCGCCAGGTCAGCTTCACGCAGGAGTTGTTCGGTTCCTGCCCGGTGACCGGCGGTAAAGGCGGAGATTCCAGCGCTGATGGTCAGGACGCCGTCGGGATCGCCGGAATGTTCAATCCTCAAGTCCTGCACTGCGGACCGGACACGCTCCATGACAGTCCTTGCGCCGTCCACATGCTGATCGCGCAGGACAAGGAGAAATTCCTCGCCGCCAAACCTGTAGACGGCATCGGACTTTCGTACCGCGCCGGCCAGCGTCGACGCAATGGCAATCAGTGCGGCGTCGCCCGCCTGATGGCCGTAGATGTCGTTGTAGCTTTTGAAATTGTCCACATCCACCATGGCCAGGCAATAGTCGTGATCCTTGTTGCCCCCGCCGTGCAGCGTGCCGAGGTCTTCGGCCAGCTTCAGGCGGTTGTGCAGTTTGGTGAGGGGATCGGTCCGTGCCTGCTCTGTCAGCGCCGAACGGTACCGGGCAAGGTCCGCGTGCAAGGAGGTAATGCGGTGGGCCGCAAGGAGACGGATGTGAAGGCTGAACGGATCCAGTGGTTTGGTGACGTAGTCGTCAGCTCCGGCTTCCATTCCGGCCAGAACGTCTTTCCGTGAACCGTGGGAGGTCACCAGGATCACGTAGGTGTAGCTGTCGGCCTCGGCCGCACGGATGGCGCGGCAAAGATCCAGCCCGTTGAGGCCGGGCATCATGAGGTCTGTCACCACAGCTTCGGGGCTGTGTTCCTTGTAGAGTTCCCAGGCCGAGTCGCCGTCCACGGCCACGATGCATTCATGGCCGGACTGTTCCACGGCGGCTTTGGTGATCATCCTGGAGATCTGGTCGTCGTCAGCGATGAGGATTTTCATGACGTTCCCCGCAGTGGTGCTTCCCGCACGTGTGCCCCCGTTAGTGTTCGTTCAAGTGCTTCGTCCACGCGCGTGAGTTCGGCGCGCAATTGGTCCAGTATTGGCAATCCGCTGGCTCCAAGGTCTGGTCCCGCAACGTGGCCCAGCCGTTCCAGTTCCTTGCACAGGCCGGCGGCACCGGCTGCTCCTATATTGGCGGACGCGCCGGCAAGCTTGTGCGCTGCGGCCTCCACCCTTGCGGCGTGCCCGGTGTCCAGCGCCCATCGCAGGGTGTCCAAAGCTCCTTGGGAATCCTGCCGGAAAGCCTTCACGGCTTCAGGCAACAAACCCAAACCGTCGGCGGGCCCGAGTTCGCGGAGGATCTCCAGTCGCGCCAGGTCAAGGACAACAGAGTCCGACGCCGGTGCTTCCGCCGGCGCCGCAACAGCGTCCACCACGGCGTCCGGCGCCGCAACAGCGTCCACCACGGCGTCCGGCGCCGCAACAGCGTCCAGCCCGCCAGCCGCCGTCGACTCTTGCTCTTGTTGCGGTACCCAGCGCGAGAGGACCTCAGAGAGCTTGGTCAGATCCACGGGCTTGCTGATGTAGTCATCCATGCCAGCAGCGAAGCAGCGCTCGCGGTCCTCGTCCAGGGCGCCGGCCGTCATGGCGATGATGGGGATTCTGGCGGCGTGGCCGTTGCGGGCACGGATGGCCCGGGTCGCGTCGAAGCCGTCCATGACCGGCATGTGGCAGTCCATGAGGACCGCTGCGTACTTGCCGGACAGTGCCGCGGACACGGCTTGCTCGCCGTCGTCCACAATATGTACTTCGTAGCCGAGGCGGTTGGCCATTCCGCGCGCCACCAACTGGTTTACTTCGTTGTCTTCGGCCACCAACAGCGTCCCGAGGCGGGGCCTGGGATCCGAAGTTTCAACAACGGCAAGCACCGGCGGTGAAGCCGCACCAGCGCTCTTGGTGGCCAGCACGCGCAGGAGGCGGTTGTAGAGCTCGGAGCTGCGGACGGGTTTGGTGAGGTATTCGCGGATTCCGGCTGAGGTGAGGTCGCTTCTTTCCACCTGCATGGTGGAGGTTAACAGGATGATTCCCGGGCCGCCGGAGCCGTTGGCGTCGTTCTTGATGTTGCGGGCAAGTTGGAGCCCATCGGTGTCGGGCATGCACATGTCCACCACCGCGATGTCGTACGGGTGGCTTGTTAGGGCAGCGGCACGGTATTCGTCCAGGGCGGACGCAGCGTCGGCAACGGAGACGGGAAGCATGCCCCAACTGGCCAGTTGTGTTTCCAGCACCAGACGGTTGGTGGCGTTGTCATCCACCACCAACACCCGGCGGCCGGCCAGCGTGACAGGTAAGTCTTCCGTGTCGGAGGAGGCCGGGCCACGGGGCAGTTCAAGGTCGAACCAGAACCGGCTGCCCACTCCGGGCTCACTGTCCAGTCCGATCTTGCCACCCATGACTTCGGTGAGGCGCCGGGAGATTGCCAAGCCGAGTCCGGTTCCTCCGTAGCGGCGGGTGGTGGAAGCGTCTGCCTGGGCGAAGGATTCGAAGAGCCTTTGATGATTCTCGGCGCTGATGCCAATGCCGGTGTCCCTGACCTCGAAGCGAAGTGATGCGTTGTTCGCGTCCTGGGCGAGGACTGAGACCTGGACTTCCACTTCGCCGGTGGGGGTGAACTTGACGGCATTGGATGACAGGTTCAGCAGAATCTGCCTGATGCGGCCGGCGTCGCCCATCAGACGTGCCGGCACATCCGGGTGGCAGTAGGAAATGAGCTCCAGGTTTTTCCCCTGTGCAGCTTCCACCACCAGCCCCGCTACTTCCTCCACTAACGCACGGGGGTCGAAGACGTTGATGTCCAGGTCCACTTTCCCGGCTTCCAGCTTGGAGAAGTCAAGGATGTCGTTGATCAAGGTCAGCAGGACCTCGCCGGCGCCTTTGACTCCTTGGGCGTACTGCCTTTGTCCTTCGCTGAGGGGCGTGTCCATCATGAGCGAGGTCAGGCCGATCACCGCGTTCAGTGGGGTGCGGATCTCGTGGCTCATGGTGGCCAGGAACTCGGACTTGAGGCGGCTGGACTCCAACGCTGCCTCGCGGGCTGTCAGTAGTTCTTTCTCGGCAGCTTTGCGTTCGGTGATGTCGCGGGAGATGGTGGCCACGCCGCGGATGCCGGATTCACCCCGCACCGGGGACAACGTCACGGACACCGGAATGACTTCGCCGTCGCGGCGTCGCCTCTGGCTTTCGTAGTTCTGCACCTCACCGCTTTGTGCGGTGCTTTCCAAGGCGAGGCGTTCGTTCTCCATCAGTTCCTGCGGAACGAAGAAGTCTCCCTTCCGTCCGATTGCTTCAGAAGCTGGGTAGCCGAAGATCCTCTCGGCACCGGGGTTCCAACTGGTGATCACGCCGTCGGGGGTTTCGCCGATGATGGCGTCGCCGGAGGAATTCACGATCGCCCCCAGCCCCTCCAGCTCTGCGGTGCGTTCGGCCACTTTCGATTCGAGGTCACGGGTCAGCGTCACATTTTCGACGACGATCAGCACCTGCCGCACCATCACAAAGACAATCACCACCAGCCCGGTGAGCAGCAGGACGCGGTCCTCCCCGATGGGGCGGCTGCGGGAGAAGAACACGGCACTGAACACGGGCAGGTAGGGAAGCAGCTCAAGGGCTGCGGCGTAAACCCGCCCGTCTTTTTGCGTGGTGCCGGCTTCCGGAAGCAAGGGGCTCAGGGCCACCAACAGGAAGGCCAGTACCCACCCCAACGCCAAAGGGGATCCCGTGACACCGGATACGCCTTGGAGCGTGAAACTCATATACGCCATATCCGTGATGGCGAGGACCCAGAAGCCAATTCCCAGGCTCAGCCAGGGAAGCCTGCGGCCCCGGGCTGCGCGCATGGTCAGGACGATCACCACGGAGACCATGAAGACGTCTGCGATGGGATAAGCCATCTGTGTGGCCTGGGCAAAAGCGTCCTGGCCGGTGGCCCCGGCCAAGGGTCCCAGCACGGAGCTCCACGCAATGAAGAACGTAGAGCTTGCCACTACTCCTGCGTCCAGGATGGTGCGACGCAGCGGGATGCGGCGCCCTTGGCCTTTTAGCAGCAGCACTAATCCGATGGAGGTGGGCAGCGCGTACCAAACAAAGCCGACATCCGCGAAGGACGGGAAAGGGTACTGGTGGTTCAGGGTGATGCCGTTGATGGTCCAGACTGTTTGACCGGCGCTCCAGATGGCCAGGCCGGCCACGATGAACCAGCGACCCGGATTGTTGTCCGGGTTTCTCCGGCCAGCAAGGGCAGCGAGGGTATGGGTTGAGAGCGCGGTGAGTGCAGCCAGAAGGATTGCCAGGTCGCCGGCGAGTTGCGCCGTCGTGGTTCCTGATCCGCTTGCCAGACCGAAAGCCAGCAAAACCAAACAGACCCCAACAGGCACCAGGAAGAGCGGCCAACCATGCCGCAAAGCCGGGCGCGTATGAAGAACCCCGTGCTTCACTCCTGCCACTGAACCCCCGCCTTCAAAAGTGGCCCCACCAAAAGCGAACAAACGCGTTTATCCAGCGCTGAGGAGAGCATACGCCGAAAAGCCCGGTTGAGGGATGGATCACACTCATAGTCCATGCGTGTTGGGCCACCAGGGCGGCAGCCCGTTCACTCCTATAGTTGGTGTAGTTCACTGCCGCAAACCCCAGACGGCGCCGGAAGCCTCAGGAAAGGCCAGAAGTGCTTGTACGGCAGTACGCCACGTGGTGGCTAAAGACCCTTTTCATCGCCTACCTGGTTGCGCTCGCATTTGTTGTCTTCCTGCCCGCACGCGAAGCCAGCACGGTCACAGGTTTTGTGGGGGTCATTGCCGGCTGGCTTTCGGTTCTCGGCATTCCACAGGAGGCGGCGGGCATCGGAGTGGAATTCATGGCGAACATCGTCATGTTTGTCCCTTTCGGGGTGTTTGTCCGGCTGCTGAAACCAACGCTGTGGAAGTGGTGGCCGCTTGCCCTTCTCGCTGCTGCATCGTCCGGGACCATCGAAGTCGTTCAATTGCTGATACCTGGGCGGGTGACTGCTTGGTCGGACATCGTTGCCAACACCTTGGGGGCCTTGGCGGGCCTGGTGGTAGCCAAGAGGCTCGCGTCCACTATCCGGTAGAAGCGGGCGGGACAGCCTAGCCCTTCCTACTACAGCAGCTGTTGCCCTGCGTCCCGGGTATCGTAACGTCGGCTCAAAATGAGTGAAAGAAGAGCGATGAGCAACGAAGGTACCGTTTCCAAGCCGCATGCCCGTCGCGCTGTGGTTAAGGGCGTGGCATGGTCCATGCCCGTCATTGCTGCCGCCGTTGCGGCCCCCGCTGCGGTAGCCTCCGTGAACACCCTGGGCCTTGCCTTCACAGCTTCCTCCACATCGCTGCTCAGCCTCCGGCTACTGGACGGAACCAGTGCACTCACGGCCCAGTCATTGGTCACCGTCCCCACCATCCTTACCCTCACCAACGGCCCCGGCGCGGTCACGGACAACGCTCTGGTGACAGTGTCGATTTCCCGCCCTACCGGCATCAACATCCCGGTTGGCCGAGCTCGCGGATTCGGTGTGTACTCCTTCAACGGGACAGCCACCACCGCCGGCCAGCGCACTACGACGTACCAGTCCGCGCCGGTCATCGGACAGTACGGCTTTCCCTCCACCACGTGGAGCAACAGCGTCCCCATCACGGTGGCGAGCAACGGCACACTGAATCTGCCGATAGTTTTCGGATTGGCAGGCACCAGCACCGGCGTATCCGTCAATTTGCTGGCGTCATTCCCGGTCACCGTGACCGTGGTCATTGGGGGTCGCACCCTGATCGCAACCAGTAGCATCTCCGTTCCGATCGGTGCGGGCATCCTCTAGACCTTCAACGCTGATCCTTTCCGCAAACATGACTCCCAAGACGGTGAAAGCCCGTACGCTGCTCCGCTCGCCATGGATTCACGTCCTGCTCGCACTGATGGCGGTGTCGCTGGTTCAGGGATTCCTTGTGAAGGTCTACTCGGTGCCGTCGGGCTCCATGGAGCAGACACTCAACGTAGGTGACCGGGTGCTGGTCAACCGCACCGCTTACACCGGCTCGGAACCCAAACGCGGCGACGTCGTTGTTTTCAGGAAACCGGCGGGATGGGGGCCAGCGCCCCAACGCGGCACCCTGCGCACAGGAGTTGGCGGGTTTGGTGAGGTGACCGGAATCGGCCCCGCCAACACCGAATACCTGGCCAAGCGGGTGGTCGGTTTGCCCGGCGATGCTGTGGAATGCTGTGACGTCGGCGGACACGTCACAGTCAATGGTGGGGCCGTTGCGGAACCCTACGTTTTCGAGGATCTCGCGTTCATTACCGGCAGCACGGACTGTTCGACGACGGTGAGGTCGCCGCGCTGCTTCGGGCCCATCCTTCTTGGCGAGGATCAGTACCTGCTCTTGGGCGACCACCGCTCCCGGTCCGAGGATTCCGTTACCGCCTGCCGGGCCGCGGGGTCAACGGGTAGCTGCGTCAAGACTGCCGGCCGCGCAGACATTATTGGCCGTGTGGACGGATTCCTGTTCCCGTTCACCAAGTGGGGAAGCGCCCACACCATCACACAGCCCCTCACCAGCGCCCAGCGATGAGGGCCCGATTTGCTCACTGTCCTTTATCAAGGGCATGCGCCACGATGTACGTGCCCAATTGGTCCTTGGAGAGTGCGGTGGCGATGTCCGCGATCGCCGTGGTGTCAGCCAGGACAATCGACTGCCCGTCCGCTGAGGTTCCCGTGCCAAGGGTGGGAAGGGTAAACATCACTATGTCCTGGGCCCGGACATCCTTCATGGACAGGGAGAGACTGCCGATCGCAGCAGCATCAAGGTTCTTATCCACGCTCACGAACGGGGACACCGCCGAGACCATGTTGCTGATGGTCACCGGATTGGTCAGTGTTTCGCGGGCAATGATTTTGCCCATCACGGACTTGAGGTATCCCTGTTGGTTTCGCACACGTTGGTAGTCGCCGTCACTGAACGCCAATCGCTCACGGACAAAGGCGAGGGCTTCATCTCCATCAAAGGTCTGCTTGCCAGCCTTATAGGTCTGTCCGGCCATGGGTCCTGAGCTTGGCGCAAACGGAATCTTCACGTCCACCTCCACGCCGCCAAGAGCATCGGTGAGGCCCTTGAAGCCCTCGAAATCGATCATGGCTACGTGGTCGATGCGTTGATCAAAAAGCGTCTCCACAGTTTGAACCATCAGGGGGACACCACCGTAGGCGAGGGCGGCGTTGACCTTTGATTCGCCTTTTCCGGGAATATCAATCCACAGATCCCGCATCAGGGATATTGCATAGGCTTTTTTTCGGTCGGCGGGAAGGTGTACCAACATTAGAGTGTCGGCGCGCTGGTTAGTTGCGGCATTGGTTTCAACGTCCACGTCAGAACCGCGTGTATCACTGCCCATCACAAGAATGTTCATTGCCGTGTTGCCGTCGGCTTTCTGCGGCCGGGTGGACTCTTCAGGAAAGGCATTCTCAATCCTGGTAGAGCCTGAGTTGAAAGTTTGTATCAGCGTGAATACATAGGCCCCGGCAATAAGCCCAACAACAAGCACTGCCGCCGCGAATCCTAAAAGCACATTCCTGGCGGTCTTCCTACTCTTTGGACTGTGTGAACGTCGTTCCGCGGAGCGGTTTCGGGCAGGGGTGGGGAGCGTCATGTGTTCCTTGGTGTTGGCAGCAGCAGCGAGGGCTTGGCCCAACGTACTGCGGCGGAGCGCTGACGAGCCGATTGCTGATCCGTTTGATCCATGCCCGGGAATCAACGATTACTGCCTGCTGGACGACGTTCCAGGCCGGTTGGAGCAAGTAGTCCATTTCCGGAAACTGCGTAATGCCCAAGTAACCGTTCCGGCCCTTGGGAGGAAAGTCGAGTAGTTCCTACTCGTGCACCGGGAACAGCCCATTCCTACTATTGAAATTCGTAGGGTTATTGCACTTCCGTTCCTCCGGCTCAGCGGTGGACTGCACCCCCGCCCTTTGTGGGTGGTGCTCCTCCCAATACGTAGCTGCGCTTTCTCATTTGGGCCAAGATCGGCCTGCATTGCGCGGTCCAGAGCCATGGATTCCGGGGTTTCCCATGAATATGAATGACTTAGATCTTCAAACTTCCCTCACAACCAAGAGCGGTGGCGATGTTCGGCAGCCGCAGTCCACAAAATCCAAGCTGTTGATTGCCGGCGCAGTGCTCGCGATATTAGCTCTGATTCCCTTGCTTTTCGGCGTGGTGAACTGGGCGACGCAACCGGCAGGTGATGTTGACCAAACTGTTTCGCAGGACCAAGTCCCGTTCTCCAAAGGCGACGGGGCCCAACCGCCTGCAGCCCTGCCTGTCCAGGACGTGGAAGCAGAAGCTGCGCCGCCCGCAGCTGCAGTGCCCGCAGCGGTTCCTGCACCCGCAGCCCCGGCGCCGGAACCCGCAGCGCCGGCTCCGGATGCTGTGGAGGCACCGATAGTGGCGGCCGTCCCTGCAGCGCCGGCTGGTGACCCCAACCTCTACACGGTTGCTTCGGGGGACACGGTTGGTTCCATAGCTTCCCGCTACGGTGTGGATGTTACTGCCATGTTGGCTGCCAACGGACTCAGCGCCTATTCGGTGATCGTGCCGGGACAGGTCTTGAAGCTCACCGGACCGCCTGTGGCGGTAGTCGCACCAGCACCAGCACCGGCTCCAGCCGCTCAGGCTGCACCTGTCCAGGCACCAGCCGCGGCCGCTCCCGCTGCTGCCGCCCCAGCTCCGGCACCCGCTCCCGCTCCGGCGCCCGCCGTCAGGACCATCTACGTAGCAGGAGCCGGCGGGCAATCCATGGTGGATGCTTGCATCGGGCCGATTCACTACACGCCTACCAACGCCTACGCCACGTTCATCACGGAGCACGATTTCTGCGGAGGTTGGGGACGGTTCTCCGGCATCAGCGTGGGTGAAACCGTCTCCATTCCGGGTTACGGAACCTTCACGGCCACCGGCAGGGGCCAGGTACCCAATCCGGGAAGCACCAATGATGTGGCAGCAGTCTTCGGCGGATTTCCCGCAGTGGTCCTGCAGACCTGCATCCCGGGCACCAGTCAGATGCTGGTGATTGCGCTCAACTAATCAGGAAATACTAGGCCGGCGCCGTCAGGCGCGCGAACCGGAGGATGCCCAGGATGGCCGGGGCCAGCTCATCCTCCATCTGGTGGTAGACCTCTTCCGATCGTCGGTAGGGGTCTACCACGTCGTTGTCTGCAGGATCGGAGGGCAACGCGAGGTGGCGGACTGAGGCCGCGCGGCTGGGAAGTGCGCGCCAAAAGTCCGTGATGTCTTCGGCCGGGGGAGTATCGCCACGGTTCTCCAGCACCGCCAGCATCCGGGCAAATTCGCGGACGGTGAAGGTGCGCTTCAACAGGGACGCATCCAGCTGAAGGACCTCGCCGCGGTGCTTGGATGTCATGGCCAGCACCAGGTCGGTTTCTTTGAGGATCCGGGGGGTCAGTTGCCTGGCTGCGAAGTCGTCAGGGCTGCCGCGGAATGTGCTGATGATTTGGGCTGAGAGCGGCTGGATGGGTTCTCCCACCATGGCCCGCGTTCCGGCACTGCGAACCTCAAAGGAGCCGGGGCTTACCTGGTTGAGCCCCGTTTGCAGCAACCGTTCGGCCACGGGGGAGCGGCAGATGTTCCCTGTGCAGACGGTGAGAATCCTGAACGGCTGGGGCGATTCCACGTAAGGCTCTTTTCTAGCGTTGATGGGGGACAACTGGGGTCCCACCCCAAGTTAACACGGCGGGCAGCGCGGATCTTGTCAACAACGCGGAGCCGCTGAATCAAGTCCAAACGCGGGAACGAACGCTTGACTGAAATCACCCGCTCCGCATATTCTGAACGAACGGTCGGTAATTTATTAGGAGCAACCATGGCATCGCAGAATCTGCAGTCAGTGCCCGCTGAGCTGTCCCCGGAAGAGCAGGAGCGGGAGGCGGCCGGTCAGGCGTATTTTGATCGCATCATTTCGGAGGACTCGCGCATTGAACCGCGCGACTGGATGCCGGCGGCTTACCGCAAGACTTTGCTGCGCCAGATCTCGCAGCACGCACACTCGGAAATCATCGGCATGCAGCCGGAAGCCAACTGGATCACCAGGGCGCCGAGCTTGAAGCGCAAGTCAATCCTCATGGCCAAAGTTCAGGACGAGGCCGGTCATGGCCTGTACCTCTATTCGGCCGCTGAGACCCTGGGCCAGTCCCGGGACCAGATGATGGAAGACCTGATCGCCGGTAAGGCCCGGTACTCGTCCATCTTCAACTACCCCACGATTTCCTGGGCAGACATGGGAGCCATCGGTTGGCTTGTTGATGGCGCTGCCATCTGCAACCAGGTGCCCTTGTGCCGTGCCTCGTACGGTCCTTACGGTCGCGCAATGGTGCGCATCTGCAAGGAAGAGTCGTTCCACCAGCGCCAGGGTTTCGAAATCCTGCTTGAACTCTCCAACGGCACACCTGCCCAGAAGCAGATGGCCCAGGATGCAGTGAACCGCTGGTACGCACCATCTCTGATGATGTTCGGCCCGCCGGATGACGATTCACCTAACTCCAAGCAATCCATGGCGTGGAACATCAAGCGCTTCAGCAATGACGAGCTGCGCAGCCGGTTCGTGGGCATGATGGTGGAGCAGGTCCGGGTACTCGGCCTGACCCTGCCTGATAAGGACATCCGTTTCAACGAAGAAACCAAGAAGTGGGAGCACGGACCTTTGGACTGGAACGAGTTCAAGGAAGTCCTGGCCGGCCGCGGTCCCTGCAACTCGCAGCGCGTCGAGCGCCGCCGCGAGGCACACGAAAATGGTGCCTGGGTTCGCGAAGCCGCCGTGGCCTACGCCCGCAAGCAAGCACAGAAAGAGAACGCAGCATAATGGCTCCTCACGGTAACCCGGAAGCACCGGCCAGCGCCGCCAGCGAAATCAACCGCGAGGCCCCCAAGGTTGCGGCCACCACCAACGTTGAAAGCACGACGACGGCACCAGCCTCAGGCCCGGACGTCGCCTCGCATGGGGCAAAGGAAGAGTCTCCCTGGTCACTCTGGGAGGTTTTTGTGCGCTCCAGCCGCGGCCTGTCCCACGTGCACGCCGGTTCCTTGCACGCACCGGATGCGGCCATGGCCCTCCGGAATGCCCGGGACCTCTACACCCGCCGCAATGAAGGTGTCTCCATTTGGGTTGTCCCGGCCGAGGCGATTTCCTCCAGCGATCCCGATTCCAAGGGTTCCTTCTTCGAATCCCCGCAGGGCAAGGATTACCGCCACGCAACGTACTACACCAAGAGTGAGGGCGTGAAGCACCTGTGACTGCCAAAGACGTGAGCACCAAAGATACTGACTTCGCAATCGAAGGCCACGGCGACATCTCCGTTGGCGTGCACGGAGCAGGTGCGTCCGGCGACGGTTCGGCAAGCGCCACCCGCATCACGCCGGGCAACGCATTGCGCCCGGAGGACATTGCCCTTGAGATCAGCCGGGGACAGGTCAAGCCCACCGACGATGTTGCAGAGTTTGCCCTGCGCATCGGCGACGATGGCCTGATCCTCGCCCAGCGCCTGGGCCACTGGATTTCCCGGGCCCCCGAGCTTGAGGAAGACATTGCCCTCGGCAACATCGCACTGGACCAGTTGGGCCATGCAAGGTCGTTCCTGACCTATGCCGGTGCCGCCTGGGGCAAGTCCGAGGACGACCTCGCGTACTTCCGCCGCGAACACGAATTCCGTTCCGCCCACCTGTTTGAGCAGCCCAACGGCGACTTCGCGGTGACCATCGCCCGGCAGTTCATTGTGAGCTTCTACCAGTTCGAGCTCTACACCAAGCTCATGGAGTCCACCGATCCCACCATCGCTGCCATCTCCGCGAAGGCCGTGAAAGAGGTGGATTACCACCGCGACCACAGCGCACAGTGGGTGCTTAGGCTCGCCGGCGGCACTGATGAGTCCCGTGCACGCATCATCCAAGGCTTCAAGCTGGTGTGGCCGTATGTGGACGAACTCTTCGAGGATGACGATCTCACCACCCGCCTGGCTGAAGCTGGAGTTACTGTTCAGCCTTCCAGCCTCCGTGCGGAATTCGATCGCCTCACCGGCAACATCCTGGCCGAGGCAGAGCTGGAAGTTCCCGGTGTCCCGCAGTCATTGGGCGGCGGGCGGCACGGCAAGCACTCCGAGTTCCTGGGCTACATTCTGGCTGAAATGCAGGTCCTGGCCCGCGAGCATCCAGGCGCGAGCTGGTGACCAGCATGGCGATGCAGTCAAAGACGGCTGAGCAGCGGGCCTGGGACATCGCGTCCACGGTCTGCGATCCGGAAATCCCGGTCCTCACCATCGAGGACCTGGGGATTCTCCGCGGCGTGCGGGTTGTTGAGTCGCCTGAGGCGGCCACCGCAGATGGCCAGCACGACGGCGGCACCTCAACTACCGCCGTCGAGGTCACCATTACGCCCACGTACTCGGGTTGCCCGGCGATGGATGCCATTGGTGACGACCTGCGGACAGCCTTCCAGAAGGAGGGCTACGCGAGCGTGCACGTGAACCTGGTGCTGTCTCCGGCGTGGACCACTGACTGGATGACCGAGTCCGGCAAGGCCAAGCTGGAGGAGTACGGGATTGCCCCGCCCAGCGGCATGGCTGCCGCCGGGGGCCATGCCGGTCCTATTCGCCTGAGCCTGGCTGTGAAATGTCCGCAGTGTTCGTCGTTGAACACCAAGGAAATCACCCGCTTTGGTTCCACGTCCTGCAAGGCGTTGTTCGTCTGCCAGGACTGCAAGGAACCGTTCGACTACTTCAAAGTCCTCTAAGGAATTCCATGACCACCGAAACCCAGACGGCCAGCCGCCGTCGTGCGTCTTTCCACAACCTGACCGTCGCGGAAGTCCGGCGCCTCACGGACGATGCCATTGAGGTCACGTTTGGTGTTCCGGCCGAGCTTGCCGGGCAGTACGACTACCTCCCGGGGCAGTACGTCGCCCTGCGCGCCACGCTGCCGGATGAGAACGGTGAGCCGCACGAGGTCCGCCGCAGTTACTCGATTTGCGCAGAGCCGCGCAGCTTTGAGGACGGCAGCAGCGAGATCCGCGTGGCCATCAAAAAAGACCTGGGCGGCCTTTTCTCCACGTGGGCCAACGCCGAGCTCAAAGCCGGGGATGTCCTGGATGTGATGAGCCCGCAGGGTGCGTTCATCTCCCGGCACGGCAGAGACGGCGCCTCGGTTCAGCACAACGTCATGAACTCCATGAACCACCCGGAGGAGCTGGCGGGGGAGCCGGGCAACTTCGTGGCGATCGCCGCGGGTTCGGGCATCACGCCGGTCATCGCCATCGCCCGGACGCTGCTGGCCGCCAATCCGGAGACAACTTTTGACCTGGTGTACGCCAACAAGGCTGCCATGGACGTGATGTTCCTCGAAGAGCTGGCGGACCTGAAGGACAAGTACCCGTCCCGCCTGGCATTGCACCACGTGTTGTCCCGCGAGCAGCGCATTGCACCGCTGATGACCGGACGTATCGATTCCGAGAAACTTCAGGCCCTGCTCAGCAGTGCCATCCGTGCCGAGGACGTGGACGAATGGTTCCTGTGCGGGCCGTTTGAGTTGGTCCAGTTGTGCCGCGACACCCTCGCTGCCCGCGGCGTGGAGCCCGAGCATGTTCGGTTCGAGCTGTTCACCACGGGCCGTCCGGATCGTCCCGAGGGCAACGCCGGCCGCCCGGTTGTGGAGGACGAGTCGCAGGACACCTACAAGATCACCTTCACCCTGGATGGGTTGACCGGTGATGTTGCCAGCCCCACCCACGCCCGCGAGTCCATCCTCAACGCTGCATTGCGCGTCCGCCCTGACGTTCCGTTCGCGTGCGCCGGCGGCGTTTGCGGCACCTGCCGTGCCAAGCTGATCACCGGTACGGTGACCATGGATGAGAACTACGCCCTTGAACAGGACGAGCTGGACAAAGGCTACGTCCTCACCTGCCAGTCCCACCCCACCAGCGAAGAAGTTACCGTCGACTTCGACGTCTAAGGAGTCCCATGATCGAGCTCTCCCTTGCCAACGGCATTGCCGAAATCGTCCTCAACTACCCGGACAAGCTGAACTCGCTCAACGAGGACGCGCTTGCCCAGCTGGACAAAGCGTACGACGACGCTGCTACCGCCGCCTCACGCGGTGAGGTGCGGGCGCTGCTGCTTCGCGGAGAAGGCCGCGCCTTCTGTGCCGGGCGCGACATTTCAGGGGTGACACCGGAAACCGATGATGCCCAGGCTTATCTTGGCGGACTTGTTGAACCGCTGCTGAGGAAGATGGCTGCGTTCCCGGCGCCCACGTTTGCCGCCGCGCACGGCGCCTGCCTGGGGGTTGGGCTGGGACTGCTGCTGGCCACGGACGTGGTGTACGTGGCGGACAACGCCAAGTTCGGGTCCCCGTTTGCGAAGCTTGGGGCCACGTTGGACTCGGGCGGGCACTGGTACTTCACGGAACGTCTGGGCATGCACCGCACGCTGGACCTGATCTACACCGCGGACCTTATTTCCGGGGCGGAAGCCGTGGAGCAAGGAATGTTCAGCCGGGCGATGCCGGCCGATGTTTTGCTGGACGAGACGCGGGCTATTGTTGCGCGCGTTGCCGTTGGCGCCACTGAGGCCTTCAATGCTTCGAAGGAACTGGTGGCGCACATCCGCGATCAGCGCCTGGGCCTGTGGGCATCCATGGCCGAGGAAAACTCGGAACAGGCACGGCTCTGCAAAACCGACGATTACGCCGAGGGTTTCCGTGCGTTCCAGGAGAAGCGGGCTCCCGTATTCAAGGGGTGACTGGTGGCCGTGGCCGCGACTACCGAAACTCTTCATGCGCTGAGAAGGTTCGGATTCACCAACTGAAGGTGTTGGTGATTGCACGGTCGGTCTTGTAGTCGGCCTTATCCGGATAGGCCCAGCGAAGGATTTTGTACTCGTCTCCCCGCTGTATCGCTTCAATGGCAACAAACTCTTGGTTTCCTGCCCGGTTGAACTCCACCACTATTCCGAGAATCTTTTCTTTCCCGGGGATCAGCTGGTAGATCTTGGGCACCCACATTATTGGCTCTTGGTTGGCCTCTTGCTTGGCAGCTGCTTCCGCTTCGCTCTTCTTACAGTCCTCCACGCTTTGTTCACTGGAACTGTCCAGGTGCTCGCAGAATTTGCCGTTGTGACCCGCCAATGAGTAAGCGAAGGTGGTGCCGAGATCGCTGGCTTTGGCGTCGTCGTGCCCCTGAGCGCATCCACTCAGGACAAGGGTGGCCGCTGCAAGCAATGCCACCGCTGTCAGGTACTTCCTCATGCTGTGTTGCTCCTATTTTGCTGCCTGGCCGGCAAGCACCTTGGCTAATTCTTCGTTGCCTAGTTTCATCCATGCCGAATCCGTTGAGCCTTGCAATGCGGCTTCCGGACTCTGCGTTTGGACCCACCATTTGGCTTCGAAGACGCGCTGGTCCAGCATCACCCGGTCGCCCTTGTGGTAGACGGTTGTGGCAGACCACGCAGGGTAAGTTCCTAGGGGCACAGTGACCTCAGGCTGGGGCCGGTCGCCGGGCAGGACGGGCCCGATCAGTTTCCAAGGGGCCGCTGCCCGGTCCGGGACGGGGTCATTGGGAACGTCCTCTTTTGTCCACCACTTGGCCTCGTAGACGTTGCCTTGCCACACGATCCTGTCCGACTGCACGTATGTGGCTACCGGCGACCACACCGGGTAGGGGCTGGTGGTTGGGTCATCCACTACGGCGGTGGCAGTGGTGGTTGGCAGCATCGGGCTGGGTGAGGATGTTGCTTTGGAGCCAATGTCTGTACCCAGGACGTCGGAGAAACGCGCGGCGCCTTGTGGCACACCGCTGCAGGCGTCGGACACCACAGTCAGGGTGGGGTAGTTAGGCCCGCATTCGGCATCCCGGTTCAAGGACCACATGGACATGCGGCCAACACCCTTGCTCTGCGCGAAGTCGTGCAAACCCTGGGCGTCGGACAGGGTGAACACGTCAGCCACAATGTCGTTCTGGCCGATCATGGGAGTCAGGCCGATCTTGCGCCACAGGGTCTGTGCACCAAGACTCTGCTTCGCCGCCGAGTACGCATCGTCCAACTGGGCATGCGTTGCCTCGGCGGCCGCGATGGAGGCCTGCAGCATCGACTGCCCGGCCACCCTGCTTTCGCCATAATCCATGGTCATGATGTTCACACCGGCCAGTTCCACGCCGCCGGAGAGCATCTGAGCGACGGCGGCCGTCCCGTCCGCGGTCAGCCCCGATGGGGCCACGGGTAACGTCAACCAAACGGACAGGCTCTTGCCCTCGGCCTGCCGGTCTTTCTGTAGAGCGGAGATGGCTTTGGCTTGCCGTGCGATGGCTGCATCGTCTGTCAGGGCGGTGCCCTCGATGTCCAGGTCAATGGTGTTGAGCTCGTAGCGTTCAACCACAGTCGAATAGGCCTGCTGGAGCCGTTCGTCGTCCCTGCACGCGGTGGCGAGTTCCTGGTTGGATAACCCGCCGAAGGAAACGGCGATATCGCCGCCGGTTTGCCGGAGGCGGGCTATGCGCCGGTCAAGATCAAGGTCTGAAGCGGCTGCGTCCAGGCTGTAGAAGGATCCCCAGGAGGGGGTGCATCCGTCCTTGGCATCGGCCACGATGAAGGACAGGACTACTGATTTGCTGGTGGCGCCGGCCGGTTGCTCAAACGCGTACCGGGGTGTTGCCGTCACATCAACGTATCCCATGAAATGCGATGGTGACGCTGCCGCGGCACGGGTATCGGTGTAATTACGCCAGGAAACGACGCCGGCACCTACAACTACCGCTATGACGGCCAGCAGCACGGAGAGCCGAACCCAGGACAACTTTCGCCCAGGAAAGTGCTTCGACATTATTCCCCCAACATAATAAATTTCCCTGGACCGCATTGGAATCCAAGGCTCCTGTTATCGATTACTATAAGGGCAATTGGCGACGCTTCTGCCACGGAAGCGTACGTTCAACCGGCTATGCGGCCGGAAGGCGCGTTTCGCAGTCTGATGGGGAATAATGACGGACCAGTTGGTTGATTTATCCGACGTCGAGCGGGATCCCAAAGAGCATCCTGCGGACCGTCCGGAAAATGCAGGTAGGAAGAGGCAATGGGGGTCTGAGCGGCGGTCTGAACCGTTGGCTATTGTTCATCCGACGCCGTCTTCCCGGAAGATCGTGCTCGGCAGGCTCGCCATGCTTGTGACGGTAGGGGCTTGGCTCTACTACGTGGTTTCCACCATTATTCGGCAGTTTGTTGACAACCCGAACTCGGGATTCCGATTCGGATTTGAGTCCATTTCCTACCTCATTGTTGTGACGTTCTTGACCTTTTCCGCCTTGATGTACCTTATGGCGCGGCAAGGGGCGCTGTACCGGTTCAAGGAGCATCGCAGGGTACCCCGAGGCGAACTTGACGCCCACTTTGCCAACTATAAAGAGGCCGTGACGGTGTTGGTGCCCTCCTATGCCGAAGAACCGCAGGTGGTCAGGGGAACGCTGTGGTCGGCTGCACTCCAGGAGTTTCCGGATTTGCGGGTGGTCTTGCTCTTGGACGATCCACCGCACCCTACTGAGCCGGAAAAGATTCACCGCCTTGAACAGACCAGGGCGCTGGCGGGTCAGATCGCGGATGCTTTGTCCTCCCCGGCGGAACGTGCGAACAAAGCCCTGAATACCTTCCGGGAGAGGCGCGGATTGCTCCTTCAAGAGGGGAGCCGGGGCGTAAATCAAGCAGACAAAGCCCATGAGCTCGGTCTCCTGATTGCGGAATATGAAGCGGCCGTGGAGTGGCTGGAAGCGATGGCTGAAGCCGAGACTGTAGAAGACCATGTGGACGAGTTCTTTGTGGACCTGGTCATCATGGGACTGGCACGTGAACTGAGGCTCGTTCTGTTGGCGCTGGACGCCGCAAAAGCCCAAAACACGGCGCCCAGCCCCGAACGGATGGAGCAGCTTTACCTACGGCTCACGTGGATTTTCAATGTCCGCACTGAGACTTTTGAACGTAAGCGCTACGCCAGCCTTTCCCACGAGGCGAACAAGGCCATGAACCTCAACGCCTACATTTCCCTCATGGGTAAGCGGTGGCGGCGGGAAGAGACCGCCGGGGGCGTGGTGCTTCGCCCGTCCCTGGTTCCGCGTGAAGACGATGTGTTGGTTCCGGACAGCACCTATTTGCTGACCTTGGACGCCGATTCTCTACTGCTGCGGGACTACTGCCTGCGGTTGGTCTATTTCCTGGAATCTGCGGGCAACGAGCGTGTGGCAGTTACGCAGACCCCGTATTCGTCGTTCCGCGGTGCGCCAACCCGCATCGAGAGGATTGCCGGTGCCACCACGGATATTCAGCACATCCTCCATCAAGGAATGACGTTCCATGGAGCCACTTTCTGGGTGGGTGCCAACGCGATTATCCGCAAATGCGCCATTGAGGACATCGTTGAAGTTGAAACGGTTGGCGGGTTCGAAATTCGAACCTATATTCAGGACCGGACCGTCATTGAGGACACGGAATCCAGCATTGACCTGGGAACCCACGGATGGACCCTGGTGAATTATCCCGAGCGCTTGAGTTACAGTGCCACGCCGCCGGACTTCGGTTCCCTGGTGGTGCAGCGTCGTCGCTGGGCAAATGGCGGACTGCTGATCCTTCCCAAGCTCTGGAACCAACTCTCGCTGCGGCGAAGTCAACGCCAACGGATACTGATCCGCGAGGTTCTCCTGCGCGTCAATTACATGGCGTCTATTACCTGGGCCAGCTTTGGGCTTCTATTCCTCTTGGCGTACCCCTATGACAGCAGGCTCCTCAGCCCTGCAGTCTTCATTGCCGCCCTGCCGTACTTCCTCTGCATGGGGTCGGACCTCCGCGATTGTGGCCACCGCTTCAGCGACATATTCCGCATCTATGGCTTCAACCTCATCCTGCTGCCGGTCAACCTGGCCGGTGTTTTGAAGTCTCTCCAGCAAGGCCTCACAGGGGACAAGATTCCCTTTGTCCGAACCCCCAAGGTCAAGGACCGCACAGCAGCCCCCGCCATCTACGTTCTCATTCCCTACGCAATCGTCGCGTTCTCTGTCCTGACGGTTTGGCGGGACGCCCAACAGGGCAATTGGGGCAACGTCGCTTTCGCCTCACTGAACGCGGTGTTGGCCATGTGGTGCATCCAGGCATACATCGGCTTGTGGAACTCCGTGGTGGATGTTGTCCTAGGGGCGGTCAACTGGCTTTACGTTGAACCGAAGAAGAAGGTCAAGCCGGAATCGTTGGTTGTTCCCAAGACTCCCGAGGAAGTGGATTGGGAATCCATCCTCTACCACGGTGACCGCCGGCTCAACCGTGACCTCCGCGGCGGGACGGACCGCCGTCGTCGAATTTCACTGCGGTAGTCGATTTACGGAGGCTTATCAAAAAAACAGGGCCTTCCGCCTGATGGCGGAAGGCCCTGTTTTGCTGATCGGATCTAGTCGGACCAGATGCCTCCGTCGAGCAGCGCAACTGCACTGTCGAGGATGCCGTCGCTGGTATCAGCCACCGCGATTTCCACCGTGACAGGGACGCCCGGCTGCACAGGAACGGAGCACGTGAGGGCGGTGGTCATACCGTCCATGGCGGTGTTGAATCCGCTTGCTCCGGCGGTGTTGTCAATGTAATAGCTTTGGTTCGTGTGATCGTTGACGTTGTTGACGCTGATCGGGGTTTGTGTCCCGGGTACCAACGCGCAGTTGGTGCCGTTGACAAAGACGCCCATGACGTCGTTGTAGTTGCTGCCTACATACTCCGGGTATTCTTCGCTGGCGAAGAAATACCGAACGTGGAGGGTATCACCGGAGGGAACTACTTTTGCCCAGTAAGAGGCTGCATCGAACGTGGGCAGACCTCCAATGAATTCGGACAATGTGGTGTTACCAGGGGTTCCCAAATCGCTGGAAGCCTCCTGTCCAGGTGTTCCCACAGAGTTCTGCATGTTGCCTGTTGACAGGATCCACGCAGCACCACCGGGGCCGTAGTCAGTGGCCCGGCCCCACTGGGATGAGTCCCCGGCGCCGCCCTTTTCCTGTACGGCAATGCCGTCACCGAAGACTTCTTCGGTGACGTCCTCAACCGGCGGCGTCACGGGCTTGCAGAGGTCGCCTTGCCAGAGGACAAGGTTCTTGGTGAGTTCCTTCTTCCACTCATCTGTCAGCTTCATGCCAAAGACCTCGACGCCGGCAATCACGCCTATCCGCCCTGCCAGTCCCACCTCGTGGGCGCACGTTTCAGGCCCGGTGGCGTACTTTGCATAGGCATCGAAACCACCCGTGAGGCCAGCAATTCCGTACAACTTGGCAGTCAGTGTGGGGCCGATGGTTACGGAAGACTCGCTGGTCAACTGCGGTCCTTGGAACGTTGCCTCAGCGTTGCCGCCGTACTCAGCTACAGGCTGGAAGTTGCCTTCCTTATAGGACATACCAACCGTGGTGGTGGCAGATGCCGCCGCCGTGACGAACGTATCTGCCGTCCATTCGCTCTTGGCCTTGAGATCAATGGAGGAAATGAACTGGATTTCCACAGGCACAGGTCCCACTTGGACGTGAGCCCAGGTGTTGACGGTTCCCAGGTTCTTCTCGGCCGTTCCGGTCAAAGTACCCGTTGCCCTGGCTGTCGTTTCAGCGGACAAGCCCGTGTCCAGCGTGAATTTTGCCTGCTTTAGTGAGGCCCAGTGGATATCTACTTCCGCGTTTACATTGGAACTGACGCCGAATTCGCTGCTGAGTGCCAGCGTGCCGGTGCCTTCTACATCCACAGTCTTCCACGCTGTGCCGGTTACGGATTTACTCAGGGTGTCGGAGAACTTGAAGGTCTTTTCGAAAATGGGCAGCGACACGTCACTGGCTGTGGCCAGTTCATCTGCCGGAATTCGCCCGCCATTGCGGTTGAAAGGAGCAGCGGATGCCTGGGCGTTGTCGATCACTTCGACGCCGTCGGCGGGAAGGAACTCTTGCTTGACGATGGTGGTGGTTGGCGTCACCAGGCCGTTGGTGTCGTAGATGGCGTCAGGCAGGGTGGCTTGCTGAACAACGGCAGTTTGTTTGCCGTCGGGGGCATTAGTGACCTGCTGGACCCGAACCAGCATCCCGTCAGGGGTGAATTCTGAGAATCCGGATACAAGTACGTTTCCGGGATCGATATCCGGGGCCCCCGCTCCTACGGAGTTGAAGGTGATGGTGGTATCGCCCTGAACGTACTTCTGTGCCAAGGCGACGCTGTCAATGATGAGCGTATCCGGCGAGGTGACCACGCCATCCTTGGCTGGCGGCAAAGACAGCCGGTAAAGATAGGCCGCCATGGCATCACGATTGATGGGCGAAAGGGGACGGTAAGAAGCAGTACCGTCTCCGTTGTCCCAACCCGTAGCGATTCCCTTCGCATGGAGCCAGGAAATCTCAGTGTAGAACTGCGTGGTGCTGCTGATGTCAGAGAACGGAGGCGTTGTTGGTGCTTGGAATTCAGGCTTATTTTCAAAGCGATAGAGGAAGGCCGCCATCGCATCCCGGTTAATCGCGGATGTGGGCCGGTACTCCCGTTTGCCGTTCCCCACGTCCCAGCCAGTGGAGATTTGTTGCTGATGCAGCCAAGCCATTTCCTTGTAATGCTGCTGGCCCGGACTGACGTCTTGGAACGGCGAGGTGCCGGGTGCCGTGAACTCAGGGCTGCCTGCTAGCCGGTAGAGGAATGCCGCCATCGCGTCACGGTTTATGGCAGTGAGGGGGCGGTATGTTCCATCGGACCAGCCGGTGGAGATTCCCTCATTTGCCAGCCACGACATTTCTTTAGCGAACATCATGCCTGCGGGGACATCGGTGAAAGTAACGGCTTTTTCGGTTTCACCAGCGGCGGTAGCTGCTGTCTGGCCTGTGAGGACCAACGAAGCACAGAAAAAACCAACCATCACGGTACGGCTGGAACGGGAAAAGCGTTGCCTCTTTTGATGCCCCGCAGGGGGGATAGGCATGGTGGGGTAAGGCGATCTGCTCAAGGGGCGCTCTCTCATATAACGTCATGTGGCCGTCACCAATTGCCTCACTGGTGATGGACCTGGGTGCGAACGAAAATTGATGTGTTGCTTTAGTTGCAATACTGAGCTATTGCTTTGGGTTGGAATCAGCGTCTTTTCACGGGGTGTGTAAATCTGCTGGTGCGGTGATCATAAAGGCTTTTTAGTAAATAAGTCCATAAGGGCGGTAGATGTTAATTTCCAGCAAACGGCTGGTTGCCCGTCAGCCTGGGCACCCACTGCGTCCGTTTCCGCCGCCACCCTGAGTCAGGGAAGCTTGAAGCCGGAGAGGGCGCCATTCCGGGCGAGGACGGCAACGCCTTCGTCAGTGGTAGGAATGTCGCGGAGTGTGCCCATGGTCAGCGCTGGTACGGCCTTCGCGCTCCTATCGCAGGGGTAGAGCGTTGACCCCCCGGTTCCCAGGTTTCCTTCGGGTTGAACGGGGAAAGGGGCGCCGGCTGGCAGGGGGTACGTGGCCGCTTCGGAGCAAAGGAACACGTCATCCTTCGTCGCCGCCCGGCTCTCTCCGCTAAGGGTGTTAACCATGGTCATGCCATCAGGGCCGCCGGTCAGCAACACGTCTCCCCGGCTCGGCGAAGGAACCAACAAATCTGTAGCTGCTTTGATGGGTGTGGATGTTGTATGCCACTTTGCCTCGCCCGAGACCGGGTCATAGCCCACCAGCTTGCCTTCAGCATTTTGGTAAGTTCCGCCTGGTACAGCCATGGTTCCTTGGGTGTATTCGCAGCGAACCGGGAACGCATTGCCATCCATAAGCGTTGTTTCGGTCTTTCCCACACCGCTGGAGCACCATTTTTCGGAGCCCTCAGCTGTCCACAGTTTCTCCCCGGTAGAGGCGCGGAAACCTACAGTCCTATGTTTGGTCAGGTCTACTGTAAAGGTTTGTTCCATGAGTCTGACGTAGTCAGTTTCCGAAGTTGGATTGATGCCTACAGAGCCGATGTAGAGGTCTAGTTTCTTGGAGTATTCAAAAGACCATCCGAGGTTGGTAGTTGCGCCCGGCCCAAAGATAGACTCCACGTCGGCTTCCCACAGCTTGTCGCCAGCGGATACTCTGGCAAGCCGTTCTTTGCCGCCTTCCACCACGGAATAAAGCCCGTCGCCCACCAATCTGAAATTGCCGGTAAGGGGATTCACCTCTGGACCCGTCGAGTCCGCGCCAGTACTCAAGTCAACTCTGTGCTGCGTTGTCAGGCGGGTTTGGGCGTTTAACGACGTGAAGCACATGTCCTTCTCATCGTCGCAGGCGGCCGGACGGGACTCGATCAGCTGCGGGTCTCCCCGGTAAAGCTCTTTGCCGCTTTTCAAGTCGACGGCCACCGGAGCGGTCCACCACGAGGTGCCACCGTCGGTGCTTGGGGCAGCGGACTCCTGTAAAAACACTGCCACGCTTTCGCCTGTGGAGGTCTTGGTTACGGCAGGAGTCAGACTAACGCCGGGGGCACCTATGCCGGGATGAACCGCCTGGGTCCATAATTCCTTCCCGTCAGTGACTGAGACGGCGTGGGCAGTCACGCTGCTGGCAGTTTTTGCGTAGACCAAGGCGACGCCGTCGGTCACTTCTGGTTGGGCGATAGGGCTGAGGGCTACTTCCCAGATCGCACCGGCGCTTGTAGCGCTCCTGTCCAGCACATTGGTGGAAGGAGAGGGGGTTCCAGTAGATGCAGGAGCAGTACATGCCCCCAGGGTTAGAGACACCCCGACGGCTGCGACCGCCAGAGCAGTAGATTTTTGGCGCGTAGGCCCATGCACGGCAGATATCCGTGAGTGCATTGATTCCCCCAAGTTACGTTTACATCAAAGACGGCTAGTGGCAGCCGTTCAAAGCAAGATTACTCATAAGTATGCTTCTTTCAGATATATTGAGCCTGTTGCGGCTCGGTTGTCGCGCTTTATATAAATGGGGATTTCATGAAAACAGCCATCCAAAATAATCGCGGGGTGTCCTGGCGGACTGCGACCGCTGTCGTCGTTCTCAGTTTCGGGCTTTTACTCGGCACACTCCACGCACCAACGCAGGCGAGCGCTTCTTCCACTGCTCATGCCGTCACAGACCTGAATTTGCTTTACTCGAACCGCCCATCGGTGAGGACAATGTTTGATGGCATCAACAAGTACCGCAAAGCCAATGGGCTGAAGCCGGCTGTTCTGACGCTTGCTGGGACGGACCAGGCACAGGGATGGACAAATGATTGGCAGCGTCTGGGAATCCGGCCAGCTGACACAACGGAGGACTTACCGGGCCTCCGCTGGGCAGGCTACTTGTCATATGCCTGCATGGACGGTCAAGAGTCCGAGGCCGTTAAAGCCTGGATTGAGTACAACGGTGACTCCATGAAACGGGCATCGACCGAGTCCGCTTACGCTTTGGGGGTAGGGGTGGCCCCCGGTTTGCATGGAAGCCTCAGGATGCAGGTGGTTGGTTATGAATCCACCGGTTCTGCTCCGTCAACGGTCTTCACCACAGTGGATGACTATTTCGCCTATATCGATGCCGCCAATGCATTCGCTGCGCCCGCTGCTTCCCCGTTTCAGGACATCAAAACCGACCAGCAGTTTTATAAAGAAATGACTTGGCTTTCGGCAAAGAGCATCTCGGCCGGCTGGAAGGAGAACGACGGATCTTCCGCATATCGACCGCTCACGTCGGTCAGCCGTGAGGCAATGGCTGCGTTTATCTACCGGATGGCTGGCTCACCTCCATGGACACCTCCTCAGACTTCCGCTTATGTGGACGTTCCAACCAGCCACCCGTTCTACAAGGAGATTGCGTGGCTGGCCATGTCCGGCATTTCAACCGGATGGGAGAACCAGGACGGCAGCAGCAGCTTCCGGCCAGGCCTACCAATCGCCCGTGACGCGATGGCTGCGTTCCTTTACCGGGCATCAGGCTATCCGGCCTACACTCCGCCGGCCGTGTCCCCTTTCCAGGACGTAGCCCCGCAACAACAGTTCTACAAGGAGATGGCCTGGCTGTCCGCACGAGGCATTTCGACGGGTTGGACGGAAAACACCGGGCAGAGGACATATCGTCCCCTGACTTTGATCACACGTGATGCAATGGCGGCGTTTCTTTTTCGAATCGCGGACAAGGCCCGCTAAGGAGTCGCAAAAGCGGGTCCGGCTCATAGTGAGCCGGACCCGCTTTTTGGTGGTCCTTAGGGGTGGCCGGGCAGAGTCTCGCAGGCTATGCGGTCCTTGTCTGAGTCCAACTTCGCGACGTCCCCGTACCACGGGTAGTACTTGTCGAACCATGCCTGGGCGGCCTGCCACGTACTGAAACTCGTGCAGTTTACGCTGTCACCCGGATTTGCCGGTGGCTGCGGCGTTACCGGCGGCGGAGGTGTGACCGGAGGCTGCGGCGTCACCGGCGGCGGCGTCACGGGAGGCGGCGGAGGCGAACAGGTGCTGCCCGTGATGCCACCGTTGCCGCCGTTGACGAACCGGTACATGAACGCAGCCATGGCGTCACGCGCCACTGGCTGGACCGGGTTGTAGGCGCGGCAGCCGTATCCGATGTCCCAGCCGGTGGAGATGCCCTTGGACGCCAGCCACGTGATTTGTTGGTAGAACTGGCTTCCAACCTGGACGTCCACGAATGGAGAAGTGCCAGGAGCAGTGAAAGCGGGATTGCCCCCGAACCTGTAGAGGAAGGCAGCCATGGCATCGCGATTGACCGGGCTGAGTGGGCGATAGGTTTTGGAGCCATCCAGTTCTGTCCAACCCGTGGAAATGCCGCTCGCTGCGAGCCAGGTGATTTCCTTATAGAACTTGCTCGACGGCGTGATGTCGGCGAAGGGCGACGTCGCCGGGGGTGTGAAGCCAGGTTCGCCGGCCAGTCGATAGAGGAAGGCCGCCATGGCGTCACGGTTCACGGCAGTAAGTGGCCTGTAGGTTCGGCTCCCGTCCGCTTCCACCCAACCGGTGGAAATGCCTTGCGAGGCAAGCCATGCGATTTCCGCGTTGAATTGTGTGGACCCAGTGACGTCGCTGAAAGTGATGGGGCCTGGGTCAACGGGCGTGCTTTCAACCGCGATGGTTGGCACAGCAACCGTGGTGGTACCGCAGCCACCCTGCAATGTGGACGAAATTGCCGCCGATTCAGCGGCATCCACAGTCAACTGCCAACGGTATTTTACGAGGACCCAGTCCGTGACGTATTGGCAAGCAGTCCCAGCCAGCGGCGGCATCCACTCTGCCGGATCGCGGTCGCTTTTGGACTGGTTCACATTGTCTGTCACGGCTTCCAAAGCCACGTTTAACGTGAGGTCGTTGGCGTAGTCGCGCCGCTGCTCGGCCGTCCAGGCGCTCGCGCCGGAACCCCACGCCTCGGCGAGGGGGACCATATGGTCGATGTCGACGTCGGACGCTACAGTCCAGGTGCCGCCGTCGTACCAGGAGTTCCATTGCCCCGCAGCTACGGTGCATCCCGAGCTGAACGTCACCGGCGTCAGAGACTCCACTTGGAGCACTTCGGAGCGTGTGTCGCAGCCGTCGCCGTCAGCATCTATCCAATGCTGAAAGAGGTCGCGGTTATAGCCGGTGTTCGTTTCTGAAGTGACAGATAACGATGAGAAGAGAGTTGAAACGCTGGCCGTATCTGAGGCCATCGCGGTTTGCGGCATGAAGACAGCCGCCGACGCGGTCAGCGAAAGGATCGCCAACCACGAAAGTGCCTTGGGCATCTGGGTTCCCCATATTCGATTTTGTGCGCTCTGAGCAGCGCATTCTTTGGGATGCTACCCGCAGACACGGACAATCCGGTGACCTTATGACCGTGGCGGGGGCATAGTTTCCCTAAAAGTGATGACGGTCAGCTGCCGCCGAATTTGGTGTTGTAGCGGAACATGAACGCTGCCATTGCGTCCCGGTTTACGGGCAGCAACGGTTTGAAGGATTTGGTGTTGCCTGCTTCGGCCCAACCTGTAGAGATGCCCTGAGCTGCCAGCCACGTAATTTCCTTATAGAACTGCGCTCCCACCGGTACGTCAGCAAATGGCGAAACCTCGGGTGCCGTAAAGTCCGGCTCGCCCGCCAAGCGGTACATGAAGGCTGCCATGGCATCACGGTTCACGGGCTGTAGCGGCCGGTAGGTCTTGGTCTTGTCCGCCTCGACCCAACCTGTGGAGATACCCTTGTCAGCGAGCCAGGTGATCTCCTTGTAGAACTGTGCTCCAACTGGTAGGTCCTTGAACGGGGAAGCGCTGGGCGCGGCGAAGTCAGGTTTCCCTGAAAGCCGGTACATGAAGGCAGCCATGGCGTCGCGATGTACGGGGCTTAAGGGTTTGTAGTTTCTAGTCCCGTTCGCTTCCCAGCCAGTGGAGATGCCTTTGCTTGCGAGCCAGAGGATCTCCTCCTCGAATTGTGCGTTCAGCGGGACGTCGTCGAATGCTTGCGTGCCTTGGGTGGCAGTTGCGTAGCTGAGCGTTCCGACGTCCGTGTTCCGGCCTGGTGTTGTGAAAACAGACCTGGCGTTGGTTTCGGAGAGCACGTTGCCGGAGAAGATTGGGCCAGTGCCACCTCCAGGTGCAGCCGAAACGAAGTAGTTGCCTGTGCTCAGGCCGGTGACTTTGAAGGTTCCGTCACCCTGGGTGTTGGCTGTACGGGTCACCAGCGTGCCGTCCTTCGTGTACACACGGACCGGTGAGTTGGTCAGAGGGACGCCGCCTGGCCCCAGGATCTTGCCCGAAAGGGTTCCTCCCGCCCGCGGTGTCGTATTGATATTGGTGAGGGTCTGCCCTCCCGCTACCGTCACCGGAGTGGCGCTTTCCAGGCCGGAGCTCTCCGGGACGTTGTTGTAGTACTGACCCTCGGCAGCAGTAGGAAAGCCGCTGGAACGGTTGAACTGGAGTTTGTATGTGCCCGGCAAGAGATTGCCCACCATAAACGTCCCGGGACCCGTGGAGTAGCCGCCCTGTACAACGGTGCCGTCGGACGTGACTACTGCAACGTCCAGGGTGTCCGCCCCTGTGCCATAGGAACCTGTGATCGTGGCGGCCGAAACAGCCGTCTCTGTTGGGCCCGCTAGTCGTTCGCCTGCGGCCACAGTGATGGACGAGGACCCTGCTGCAGTGGGCAACCCGCCGTGCCACATGGAAGCAACTTTGGGATCGTTTGATTGGAAGTGCAGCTTGTATGTTCCGGCCTCGAGCCCGCCAATGCTGTAGGCCCCGTTTTCGATAAAAGCCGCGGCCACTGGCTGGAGATCGTGGCTCGTCCTTGCCGACGCTGAAATGGAGAAAGGTACTGAATCAGAGGGGAGGGCGAGGCGACCGGAGATTATCGCTGCCGGCTGCAGCGTTTGGTTGATTCCGGTGACCACGTCGCCCTGCGCGACGGTGACCTTCTGCGCTTGCTCTTGGTCCCTGACTCCCGGGTAATAGGCCTGAAGTACGGGGATGGGCTGAACCGAGGTACTGAAGTTCATCGTGTAGTCGCCGGGAGCCAACGGACCCACGGTATAGGAGCCATCGGAGGAAGCAGCCACGCCTTCCTGGTACGACGCCGAGCTGGCACCCACGTACATGTCAGAAGCCCTGGTTCCAGAGGGAACAGAAACCTTGCCCTGTATGCGCCCGCCTGTGGACATTTGCTGGTCAACACCCGTCACTGCCGTGCCCGCTGAGACAACCACTGGCGTCGCTTGATCGTAGACGGCGGAGCCGTAGTACGTGCTGTATACATGCTTAGGACTGGCGTCCTCGTAGAAGTACACCGCGTACTTTCCAGCTGCGAGTCCCACTATGGTGAATTCACCGCTGGGATTCACCTTGAGGGTCTTGTAAGTTGGGCCAGATACGCTAACGGTCATGTCATTCACGTCCACACCGGCAGGTACCGTAACTGTTCCTGAGATGCTCCCCGTGGCCGCCGCGAAAGCCTGGGGTGCAAACCCGCTGGGCAGGGTGGTCAGGATAATTCCTGCCACTAGTGTTAGGGCGAGCCTGAAACGGCCACGCGAATTTGCCCTCATGGGTCCCCATATTCCGTGTGATTGACGGGCCTCGAAACAACGGGCCCGAGGTGATCATAAGGGCTCTTTGTGGACTTAGCCGAAAAGCCTTTGTAAATAGTCGCGCGCAGATTCGTAGGAAACTCTACTCGTTGGCTAAAATCAGGCTGGCCGTTGACTCGCGGCCTCATTCCGCGCTCTTTGGGGGCGTTAGTGCAGAGGGCGTTGTGTAGTGAAAAACCGGCTAGAAGCAAGAGTGCGCTCCCGTTTGATGTTTGCCGGCATTGCCGCATTGGTGGGGGCTGTCTTGCCGGTGATTCCCGCTGTCGCCGACGACTCTCCGGCGCCGGTTGCCGAACCGCGAGCTACGGCCAGCGAGCCCGGACCGGTTCCTACGGACCAGTTCGTTGTGAAGTTTAAGGAACGGGCGGGCATCCGGTCGGTAGACCGCAAGTTCTCCCTTGGCCGTGCGAGCAGCGCCTTGGGCATGGCCGTGAGTTCCTCACGAACTACCGCGTCCGGCCAGGAGGTCCTCAAAGTGAACAGGAAGCTTGACGCTGGCGAAGCCGCTGACCTCGTGGCCACCCTGGCGGCGGACCCGAATGTGGAGTACGCCGAGCCGGATACCATAGTGCGCCCTTTCGCTGCGGCGCCCAACGACCATTTCTACGACCTTCAGTGGCCGCACACCACTGGGGCTGGCGGCATGAGCGTCCTTAAGGCATGGGACGTCAGCCAGGGCGAAGGGTCCGTGGTGGCGGTCGTTGACTCGGGGATCATTAGCCACGCGGACCTGGATGCGAACATCCTGCCGGGCTACGACATGTTGAGCTGGCCGGACATGGCCAAAGACGGGGACGGGCGTGACCCCAACCCCCGCGACGAAGGTGATGCCACGTATTACGGTCAATGCGGACCCGGTTCACCAGCCGAGGGCGACACCTGGCACGGGACACATCTGGCAGGAATCGTTGCCGCAGTTGCCGGCAACAAAATTGGCGTAGCCGGCATAGCTCCCAAAGCGAAGGTAGTACCTATCAGGGCCCTTGGCGTCTGTGGCGGATACTCGTCAGACGTTGCCGACGCCGTCATCTGGGCCGCAGGCGGAGCCGTTCCCGGGGTACCCACCAACGCCAACCCGGCGCGGGTGGTCAATCTCAGTCTTGGGGGCCCTGGACAGTGCACAACTATCTACCAGGATGCTTTCGACTTTGCCCGGAGCAAGGGCGTATCTGTGGTGGTTTCAGCGGGAAACAACAGGATCAACGCTTCGGGAGTGGAACCGGCCAACTGCAAGGACGTTCTTGTGGTTGGGGCCACGGCACGCAATGGAAGTAAAGCCTGGTACTCCAACTTCGGGGTAAACGTTGACGTGGTTGCGCCCGGAGGAGACATGTTCGGTCAGGCACTCAACGGTGTGGTGTCCACGCAGCACTCGAACGATTACTTCTTCAAGCAGGGAACCTCCATGTCTGCCCCGCATGTAGCCGCGGTAGCCGCGATGATGTATTCCGTGCTTCCGGCTTTGACGCCTGCCGAGGTGGAACAAAAGGTGAAGGCAACCGCACGGCCTGTCAGCGATTGCCCCGGTGGATGTGGGGGCGGGCTGGTTGACGCTGGGGCTGCCCTTGCAAACGTTGCCGCGGACTCTGTCCCGATTGTCCCGGGAACGCCCACAATTTCCGGCGAAGCGATAGTGGGTGGGACCCTAACCGTGTCTCCCGGCACGTGGGGGCCCGCCGGTCTCGTCGTGACCGAGCAGCAGTGGAAGCGAAATGGCGTTGCCACGGATGCCACCGGGACTCATTACGTTCTGGGACCGGAAGACCTGGGCGCTACCATCACAGTGACTGTGACGGGCAAGAAACCGAAACAACCCGCTGTGTCGGTAACTTCAGCGCCTACCCAGCCGGTAGCGATGGGGAAGCTGACCGTTAGCGAACCCGCCATCAAGGGCGTCCCGTATGTCGGTGGTGTGCTGACAGCCGACGTCGGCGTCTGGGCGCCTGCGCCCGTGAATCTCGCCTTGGAGTGGCAACGCGATGGAACACGAATTGATGGTGCCACGGGACAGGCCCACACCATCTCGGACGAGGACTTGGGTAAGGCGATCACGCTGAAGGTCTCGGCCTCAAAGGAGGGCTACCAGCCGCAGTCCCGTGTTAGCCAGCCCACTGGCTTGGTGGTTTCTGCGAATAGAGCTGTGACGCCGGGACCGGTGATTTTTACGGACGATCCCTTCACGGATGATGACACTTACGTCATCCCGGATGTGGAGGGCATCAATTACATCGTCGACGGCGGGACGGTAGCCTCCGGGATTCATCCCGCCACCGGGCGGGTCACAGTTACGGCGGTAGCCAAAAACGGCTACGTGCTGCTTCCGGGCGCCACAACCTGGACGGAGCGTTTTAGCGCCAAGGGCCCGGATTTTGTGCCGCCGGCCGTGTCACCGTTCAAGGATGTTTTGACCACGCAGCAGTTTTATAAGGAAATGGCGTGGTTAGCAGATCGGCGCATCTCCACAGGTTGGGTCGAGGCGGACAAGTCGATCACCTACAGGCCATTGACGCCCATCAACCGTGATGCCATGGCGGCGTTCTTGTACCGCTTGGCAGGCTCGCCGAATTACACCCCACCCGCCAACTCGCCGTTCAAGGACGTGCTGACCACTCAGCAGTTCTATAAGGAAATGGCGTGGTTGGCTGATCAGAAGATCTCCTCTGGCTGGGTGGAAGGCGACGGCTCTCGGAGCTACAGACCTCTAACACCGATCAACAGGGATGCTATGGCCGCCTTCCTGCACAGGCTCGCGGGGTCTCCTCAGCCCGAGAACATGGACCTCCTGCCATTCGCGGATGTGGTCTCCGGTCAGCAGTTTGCCTATGAGATGGCGTGGATGTACGAGATGGAGATCTCGTCGGGCTGGGTAGAGACCGACGGAAGCCGGGTCTACAAACCCCTGTCGCCCATCAACAGGGACGCAATGGCCGCATTTCTCTACCGCATGCCATAGTCCACATCGATTCAGGAGTTAAGCCGCGGCTGCCGCCTGCTACCAGCCACGAGACGGACGAGTAGGACGGCGGACCCAATCGGCGCCAGGAACGCGGACATCATCACCACGGGGAGTCCCACCACGGAAGCAGCAAGACCCATCATTGCCACCACAGTGATGCGCGTAAGTCGGCCGCCAGCCACCAAGCCACCCAACGGCAGTGCGATGGCAAAACCCATAAGGGTTGCTGCAATGAGGATGCCGTTCCACTGCAAGGTGTGGCCGGCTCCCAGGAGCTGCGCGCACCCTTGGACAACCATGGACGCGCATCCAAGAAGAACAGACCACGGCGTCGTGGGCCCCAGGCGAGGGGCAAGTACCCGTCCCGCAAGAACCAGCAAAGGGATGCTGGCGAACGCGCCGTAGGCCAACCCGAGTTTCATGGCGTGGGTGGAATCCGTGGCAATGGGTGCCCAGGTACTCCCTGTAACGGCAAAGACCGCACACGCCAGCCCGACCACCAGCAGTCCCAGCGCCGCTCCGCCCACAACACGGCGGCTCGGTGCAACCACTTTCCGGGGAACTACGCGCGGAGGGACCACGTCCCGCGAGGCGGCGGGCATGCTCTGTCTCAAGGCCACCACCAGCAGCACCATGGCTCCCAATGTTCCCATCATGGGAGGCATGAACATGATTGCCCCGAGAATGAGAGCCAGCGGTGCCGCCAGGACAACGGCTTGTAAGCGTCGGACGGGATGCGAACGCCGGCTTACCATCAAGGAGTACAGGGCAACAGCCAGGCACGCGGTCCCGGCGATCCACCCCGGAATCATGAAGAGCAGCGTGGAGGATCCAAACCAGCTGTAGCCCTGATTCGCGTCCGCCTCGTCAAAGCCGACGGCCCAGCTCGCTGCGGCCGTCGCCGCCAGCGCCCACGCAGGCGCCGCGGCAAGCGCCACAAAACGGGCGCCACCGGCCGGCAAGCGCCCGGCCAAGCGCAACAGCACGACGGCGGAAAAACTCGCCGCTATAGGGCCGACGAATCCCGTCAGTATGTAGCGGGCAGGGCCTGTCCATGGGAGATGGAAGGTGTTACTGAAAAACAGGGCCATACCGCCCAGGAATGCGAGCAAGGATGTAGTTGCGAGCCCCACGGCCCACCCTCTTGTTTCTGGAAAACGACGCACTTGCGCAGATGAAGCCACTTATTGCCTAACTTTTTGGCGGAAACCGCCCCCAAATTGATCTCCCGCCATGTGGCAGTGGTTCACATGCTAGCCGGGGATGGACCATCATTTCGCGCCGGGTACAGCATCTATATCCTTGAGAGATGAGTGAAGTCGCGCATTCCACTGTCGCCTTTGAGGGCCGTTTCGCCCGGGAGCTCCCGGAGCTGGCCATTCCTTGGCAGGCGGAGGAAGCACCGGATCCGCAGCTTCTGGTGCTCAACCAGCCACTCGCCGTCGAACTTGGTTTTGATCCGGATTTTCTCCGGAGCCCGGAGGGCGTACGGCTGATGATCGGTAATGCCATCCCGGAGGAAGCTACACCTGTGGCCCAAGGGTATTCGGGTCACCAGTTCGGTTTCTATTCTCCGCGGTTGGGGGACGGGCGCGCGCTTTTGCTCGGTGAGGTTGCCTGCGCTGACGGGAAGCTCCGCGATGTCCATCTCAAGGGTTCGGGGCGGACGCCGTTTGCCCGGAACGGGGATGGTTTGGCCGCGGTGGGGCCCATGCTGCGGGAGTACATCGTGAGCGAGTCGATGTCTGCACTGAACATCCCCACCACCCGGTCCCTAGCGGTGGTCGCCACCGGGCGGCAGGTTCAGCGCGAGACTCTTTTGCCGGGAGCCGTCCTGACGCGGGTGGCCAGCAGTCACCTGCGGGTGGGCAGTTTTCAGTACGCCAGGGCCAGCAATGACATGGATCTGTTGCGGCGCCTGGCTGATCATGCGATCGAACGCCACCACCCGTCGTCGGGCGGTGAGAGCAACCGGTACCTCGCGCTCCTGAAGGACGTGATTTCTGTCCAGGCGAGACTTCTGGCGCAGTGGATGCTGGTTGGGTTTGTGCACGGCGTGATGAACACGGACAACATGACTGTGTCCGGCGAGACCATCGACTACGGCCCGTGCGCTTTCATGGACGGCTTTGATCCGGGGGCGGTGTACAGCTCCATTGATGAAATGGGACGCTACGCCTACCGTAACCAGCCGCTGATTGCGGAGTGGAACCTGGCCCGGTTCGCCGAATCAATCGCGGCTTTGATCCATGAGGATGAGGAGCAAGCGGTGGCACTTGCCGTTGATGCCCTGGGCGGATTCCGCAAGGAATACAGCGCCACATGGTTCAACGGTATGAAGGCCAAGCTTGGGCTGGCTGAGGAAATTGACGACGCCGTTGCCTCGCCTTTGGTGGACGAGCTCCTTGAGTTGGTCCAAGAGGCGCGCGCAGACTACACGTCGTTCTTCCGCAGTCTCGGCAAGGCGGCCCGCGGGGATGTTGAACCTGCACGCCGTCAGGTCCTGGATTTGGCTGCCTTCGATTCGTGGCTGGCTCGTTGGCGGGAAGCCGCCCCGGACGCCGACGCCATGGACCGGGTCAACCCGATCTACATCCCGCGCAACCACTTGGTGGAGGAAGCTCTTGCTGCTGCAACCGCGGGGGACACGCGCCCAACGGAACAGTTGCTCGCAGCTTTATCTGACCCCTACAGCGAACGCCCTGGCTTGGAAAAGTTCGCCGAGCCTGCACCGGAGAGCTTTGGCCCGTACCGGACTTTCTGCGGTACATAGGCGGGTGAAGCTGCTGACAGGCTAGCGACGCAGCCGCCAGGCCGGGTCGCTAGCCGTCGGCTTGCTCAGCTCCAGGCCGCCCGAACCACCATGTCTGCCCCTGCAGACAAATGGTTGCCGGTGTGCCCTGCATCCAGGACGCATACGTGCTCGGATTCGTTGGCGCTTGTTGATACCAGGCATTCTGCGGCCCTGAAACTCAGAAGTTCCACTGGAAGGCTGTCGCCTATTTGAAGTTCACTCATGACGCCCTTTTTGCTTGTCCGGGCATCACGCTCTTTATGGCTAGCCCGGGGTGGGGAAGAGAATTGTCCCCTCGGATCGCCGGGCTTCATCAGCGGTTGACTCAATACTGCCTTGTTTGGCGGAGTTTCGTCTACGCAGCCTATCCTCAACCGCTAGTTGAAGTTTGTATGCCGCACGATTGCAAGCAGTTCTTCACGGAGCCCCTCGGAGTCCAGATTGATCACGGACAATACGTTGTCCTCCTGTTGGTGGGATTGCTCCAGCAGTGACAGGCCCAGGTCAGTGATTGATATCAGTTGGCTGCGTCGGTCGAATCTGTTGGGTTGACGGCTGATGTACCCACGCGATTCGAGTCTGGTCAGTAGCGGGCCCATGGTCTGGGCCTGCACGCGGACGCTCCGGGCAAGATCCCCGGGCGTAATGGGTCCTGCCGTCGCCACGGCGTCAAGGGTCAGCACCGCTGGATAGGTCAGCCCCAGCGGACGTAATTTGTCGTTCCATGCCAATTCCACAAGCCGCGCCGCAGTGGACAGCAGCCGGCTGGTTGGCCATCGTTCCATATCAGGCATTCAGGCACCCCCACGCTTCCGAATAGTCAGGTTGCTTACTAGGTTACATCAGGCCTGTGCAGCAATCGGACGTGGTGGCGAGCAATGGGGTCCCGCGGCTTCTCAGATCAGGCTGCTGAAGATGTTCCAGCCGTTGCCGATCTGACCTTGGTTGAAAAGCGAGTAGTCTCCTTCCACGCCGAGGTTGGCGTAGCTGTAGAGATTTCCGTCCCGGTTGTAAGCGATGAGGTCACTGCGGGAAATGTTGTACGACTTAATGAAGGGGCCGGCACTGCTGATTTCAGGCATTTCGTCCCAGCCGTGGCCCACCCTCGATGGTGTGCTCCAGCCGCCCTGTCCATCCGTGGGGTACTGGAAGAGGATGCCGTTACGGTCGCGGGCGAAGATGTCCGCTGTCCCGTCACCGGTGGTGTCTCCGGCGGCAATGATCTTGTCGAAGATCTGCCAGCCTGAGCCCACCTGAGAGGGGGCAAGCCAGCCGCCTTCGCCGTCGCCGGGGTAGAGATGAAGCTTGCCTTGACGGTCGCGAGCGAGGACGTCGTTGATGCCGTCACCGTCGAAATCACCCGGTCCCACCATCGAATCGAAGATATTCCAGCCGGCACCGACTTGAGAGGGCGCCAGCCAGCCGCCTTCGCCATCACCGGGATAAAGATGGAGGTTGCCGGTGCTGTCACGGCTCAGGACGTCGTTGTGTCCGTCTCCATCGAAGTCGCCGGGGGAGAAGACGATGTTGAAGATATTCCAGCCCGTTCCCACCACCCGGGGTTCATCCCAGGAGCTGGGGAATTGGAGAAGTTCCATGCCAGGTCCCCAATAGACCCAGTTCGGCTCGTATGTCCGCGGATAGAGAACAAGGTCGCCGTCGTCAGTCCGTCCCAGCAGTTCAAAGTTGCCGCGGCCCGTCCACCCCATGGCCCGGTTGGACGCGGCGACGGGACGCGTCTCCCTGCTGTGGAAGACCCTCGGTGTTTCGCACGTGGTGTGGACATTCATGGAGATTCGGTTGCCCCGGTCCTCCGGGGTTAGCTTGAGGAATTCCCCTTGCCGCTCGGTTGGTAGAGGAACGCCGTTACTGAGCCACTCAAGGATGAATCCGTTAGGTGCTTCCTCGGTCTTGCACTTTTGGAACTGAGTGATGCCCAAGGTCAGCTCGGAACCCACGTAAGGCAAACCCACAATGGGCGGCACAAAAACGTATGGCGGTGTGGGCTCTGATGGCGCTGTGGCTGCGGCTGGTGCTACTCCGGCAACGGCAGCGGGTCCCACCAACACTGCGGCAAGTACAGCCGATTTCACGGCAGATGCAAAAGTCCCCAAGATTCCCCCAGCTCCGCCCATTCAGGCTCCGATTTGAGCTGAGCATAGCAGTCCGTCGGTGGCCTCAGAGCGGAGCAAAGCGCTGTGGAGCGTGTCAGGCTAGGAGAGCTCGTACGCGGATCGTCCTGCGCCTTGATCGGCACTGTGAACATGGAGGGCGTGCCGCATGGCTTGGCGGTTTTCTTCGGCAAGGTCAGGTTGACCGGCGACGCGGTATAGGTCTGCCGCCCATTGAAACTCATCGGCGGCAGCACGGAAGCGGGCCTCGTCGAAGAGCCTCCGGGCAATGTGGTGACGAACGTAGGCTTCCTCTTCGGGTGACCGGACTGTTCGCAAGGCTTTCTCGTGGAGCACGGCGGCATCATGCCAGCGGTACTGGCGCTGATGGATTTGGGCAAGCACCAGCAGCAGCTCCCGGCGGTCAGGCGAGTTCGGTAGCAGCTTGAAGCCTTGGTCCAGGGCTTCAGCGTCCCGGCCGAGTAATGCCAAGTACCTGACTCGTTCAACGGGTGGACAATCGCCTTCCAGCGCAGCTTCCAAGGCTTGACGGTTGATCACCACGTCGCGGAACGTCGTAGGGTCAGTGCGCCAAAGACTTGCAGTATCTTCCACCGTGATGTGCCCCCCATAGGCTTGTTATGGAGCCAACTGAGTCGCAGCACTGTCAATGCCAGGCTGCCGGAAACTCCATAATCTCATGAACGGTGAAGCCCGCAAGTTCGCCGGGCTGGGTGGCCTCAGTGGAGCTGGCTGTCCGTGGGCGTAGCCCGCCAGGCGTGAAAGGGGACGGTCAGCCCTGAGCGTGTTGGTGCACAGGAGAATGGCCCGGCAGCGGCCACCAATTCGGGTGCCAACGGCACAACCCGCACCAGTTGGAGGTCGTTGCTGCCTGCAGCGGCACGGATGGTGAGGGCGTCGCCGGAGCGGCTGACCCGAATGCGGACCCGGCCACCGTTCCACCCCGGAACAGGTGCTAGGGACCAGTCCGAGAAGCGGTGGGTAACCACCGCGCCCAGTTGAGCGGCGCCGTCGGCGAATTCCACGCCGGCCTTGATCCAATGCTCAGCGCTGATGCGGACAAAGATTCCCGCTTGGTCGAATTGTTGGGAGAACGCGGCCGTGAACTCAACCTCCATGGCGCTGTCCTGCGGGAAGGGGGCGAGTAGTGCGTGTTCGGTGTCGTGGATGAAACCGTACGACGTGACGCGCCAAGCGTCGCTGCCTTCGGCGGCGGTGACCAGGAGGTCGCCTTCCTGCTCGACGACGGCGGCTGGCTGGTTGGTCCACTCACCGCGGTTCCAGGGGATGTCAGTCGGCACAGGACTCCTTGAGGTTTCAGCGCATGAAAGTTCCAGTGCTTCTAGGCAGCTGGCGTTTGGATCAGCGTATTCGATGCGGACTTTCCGATTCCAAGGACATGCGGCAAGCAGACGTGTTATCGTTTATCAATATATTGATAAACGATAAGGAGCGGGCGCGTGAAAACTGCATTCTCGACCAAAACGTCGGTTAACGTGGTGGCAAAGGTGGGCTTGTGGCTCCTGCTTGTAGCTGCCTGTGGAGTCGCTGTGGCGGCGATCCTTAGGCTTGTGTCCACAATTGGATATGCGTTTGCCGGGGTGACCACGGTGGCATTGCCAACCTTGGGCATCAGCAGGACAGATCCCTCCGCTCCCAGCATTCTTGGCCCCAAAGTTCAGCAGGTTCTCCATGGAGGCAATATCGACCTCGTCCTCCACGACCTTCCTGGAGACGCGCTGGTCCTGAATACCGCAGCCGCGGTCCTCGGGCAGCTAACCACTCTGCTGGTGTGTGCGGCCGTGATCATGCTGTGCTGGCGTTTGCTGCGGGGGGTGCCGTTCGCACCGACACTAACTCGTTCTATCTCCATCATGGGTGGGGTGCTTGTCCTGATCGGGGTGGTTGTTCCGATTCTTCAGGGATTCAGCAAACTCTTGATCGTAGACAGCTTGGACAATGTGCTCACTGTCGAGAGTCCAATTGGCAAGGGCAATCTCGACTACTACATAGTCTTCAGCGTCGACCTCCTGCCAGTGGTATTGGGGGTCGCCCTTCTGCTCCTGGCCGCTGTGTTCGCGAAGGGTGCGCAACTGCAGCGCGACACCGAGGGGCTGGTATAGCGATGGCTCCGGCTAAACAAGCCGACGAGGACATGATTCATTGCCGGCTCGATGAGCTTCTGGAGCAGCGGGGTATGACGTTGACAGACTTGAGCCGGGAGGTAGGGGTTACTCTCGCAAATCTCTCCGTCCTAAAAAATGACAGGGCTAGGGCTATCCGTTTCTCCACCTTGGCAGCCATCTGCCGGGTACTTGAATGTGAGGTCGGCGACCTGCTCGTCATCGACTAGGGCCAGGCAACGAGTGGTTTGTGTCTTTCCTGTCAGGGGCGCTGGTCCTATGAGGTCCACGGGTTCTGCTGGTGATCCCGACCGGGGGTGTTGGCTTATGTTCTCTGCGAAGCCGGTGAGGGTTTGGTCCAGCTGTGGGAGCTCAGCTTGGGGCAGCCCGTACTTGGTGAACTCCGTGGGGTCGAGGGTGCGGTGGCCAAGATCAATCACGACGGTCGTTTCAGCCTTGGTCACGGTCAGGCTGGCGAACTCTTGGTATTGGCGAGTGACCTCCACCAGGTACCCGGCCCCAGCTAGCGTATCCGTGATCTTGTCCACGGAGGCTGCGAAGGTCTCCGGGGTGTGGCTGCGGTATTGGGCAAAGAGATCAATGTCATCGGACATCCGGCTGGTGACACCGTGTTCGGCAAGTGCCTGACCGCCGGCGAGGATGAACCCGTCAGCGGCGAGAACGGAAGGGCTATTTCTGTTGCTGCGCGTTGAGCGTCGTCCATGCCGGATGTTCCTTGCTTTCGCGGTGGGTGGGCAGCTGGGCAAACGCGTCATTCCATAGCTGCCGGCAGCGGTTCGGGAGGCGCATGGAGGGCCATAAAGTGATCAGTCTGCCGGCGTTGATGATCCGGGCCATCTCCTGGGTGGAGCCGGAGTTCTGCAGCGTCAGCTGGTAGAGCGTTCTGCAGCGGGCGTCATCGGCGACGTCGTAGTGACGCTCGGGTCCCCAGTCCAAGTGGATGGGTAGTTCCACAACACCGGATGATGGGCCGTTCAGTTCTTCAAGGGAATCAGGGACGAGGTAGAAGAGGGAATCGGCGATGGTGTGTCTGGCCTCTGGTCCGTGGACGTACTCTCGAAGGCCGGCGCGGACTCGTTCAGCGACAGTCGTCCCTTCTCTGGCCGCTTTGGCGTGTGCTTGATTCCATAGCTCGTCCTCAATACGGACCGAACGTCTGGGCGTACCTGCCGACATGGTGACCTCCCTCCAGGGGCCTCTTCGGTCCTATTCTACAGGGGTGTCATGACACCTCAACCTGCCGCGCAGGGTCCTGGTACCGCGAGCTTTCCGCACTTGGGCTATGGCGCGATTCCGGCCTGAGGACTCCAGCGTTTCCTCGGCGGCCAGCATGGCCACCGCGATACCCGCACACCTTTCTACGGGCGTGCGGGTATCGGGCGGGGCCTGAGCCGTTACTCGGCGTACTGCAGGCTCGTCAGGAGGGCCTTGAGCTTGCTGTACTGCTCGGTTTCCATCCATGCCGCAGCGCTTTCGGGTGTCATGGAAACTTCGATGTTGGTGGTGGCTTGGGCTCCGCCGTTGCCCATAATCAGGAAGCTGCTGGCCGAGGTGCTGTCCGGGCCCTCAGTCATTAGGTCATCTGTCACCACACCCATGAAGTAGCGGGTGTATTCGGTGTCAAAGGGGTATTCGTCCTTGAAGAAGGCGAAGTGGGAGGCTCCGTGTCGGCTATTGAAGCCGGTCAGTGGCTGGGAGTCCAGGATGGTGCGGTTCACGGGCCCGCCCACCACGCCGCCGTAAATACCGCTGGTGATCTGCGCAACCTCAGCGCCCGTTTCGTCATGGATGTGCGCTGTGACTGTTTCGTAGTGCTTACCGTTCAAGTTGAAGGGCAGTCGCTCGGTTTGAGCGGTCCAGTCCGCCGGCAGCAGGAAGGAGATGTGCCCGTCCGGGAACGTGTACAAGCCGATCTGCGGGTAGTCGGGCGAGACGTGAGGGGTTGACGGTTCGGTGGGTGTTATCGGCGCTGGGTCTGGCGCGGAAGGAGCAACGGTCGACGGCGGATTGGTTGCCTGCGGTGCCGGTTCCACCGGCGGCGCGGGAACAACAGGTGGCGCCGGAACAACAGGTTCAGCAGACACTGCGGGAGTGGTCGGTGCTGCCGGAGCCGGAACGTTTACTTCCTGCACGGGAGTGATCACGACGGGAGCATTGGCCAGGGGAACAGCGACTTCCGGCTGGCTGACTTGTGCGGAGGGGTTGTGTTCGGAAACCGGAGCAGCAACTACTTCTTCCAAAGGGACTGCGGGGAGATCCACCAGGCTGCTGGTTTCTGCTGCCGCAGTGGTGAATGAATTACTGGCGACCGGGGTAGCCGGTGCGCAGGCGGCGAGCGTGAGTGCCAGGGTCAGCGTTGCGAGAGTGGCGTACTTGGCATGTCCGGATCGACGGTACTTCATTTTGGGTTCCTTCCCCCACGGAGTGATGGAGCAGTTCTTCTGCTCATACATGTTGTTTCCGGCAGGGGCCGATTGATTACACGTCTGCCAAAAACATTCGCTGGCCACCTTGGTGGATGGTTTACTGACTACGTGAAATCACTGGATGACTATCTGTTCGACATTGATGATCGGCCATCGAATGGTGAGCTTCGCTTTTGGATCGGGTTTCAGGTAGTGCTCGTTGGCGGCGGCTCATATGCGCTCCCGTTGTTTGCCCTGCACTGGGTTGGGGTACGTCAGTGGGCCTTGGTCATCATCCCGCTGCTGTGCGCGGCTGGCGCGGTCTGGTGGCTTGTCACAACCCTGAGGCGGCGAGGTGTGGCCACAAAGGTCATATACCGGGCGCATGGTGGCAACCCAGCCGGCACGAGTGATTTCCTCTTTGGTCAGGTGGCCTACGAGATCACTGAGGATGGTCGCTGGAAGTGGCCAACGCCAAGCTCGGGCGAATGAGGCGGGGAGTTGCCCGGTTGTTGTGACACCCTGTTCGAGAGCAATTAAGGAAACGGACCATGTATTCAGACCGCGAGCGCCACAATGACGCCGTGTATGCCGAGCACAAGGCGGCGGTAGCAGCAGGGGAGAAGCGCGTCCTTCTCAACACCAAAACCGGCGAACTTCACAGCTACCCTGCGGACGAGATTGGTTTTGCGCCTGGCCGCGGTCATGCGCAGGTCAGCACGTGGTGGGGCATGGGGATTCTGGCCGTGGTTGCCGCCATGCTCACGGTTTTCTCTGTAGTGCTGTTGCTGGCGCCGCTGGGGCAAGGACAGGGACCGATGTGGGGTGCGCTGTTTCTGACTACTTTGGCTGGTGGCTTCACGTTCTATGCGGTCACGCTGTCCGTTCAGGAGTTCCGGGCTTCGCAGCTCCGAAAGCTACGGGGTTCACCTAAGCCGAGTTCCACCGGCAGGGTAGACATACCGTCGGAGCACTAATCAAAACCTGCCTTGGGGGACAACGGAATGCGTCGTGAAACAAAAATAGGCTTTGCTCTGCTTGCGCTGTTAACTCTGACGGCCGCAGGCTGTGACGAGCGCCCATTTACCCGCGACTATGCCCGGTCCGTTCCAAACTCTGTGATTCAGGTGGGCGAGAAGTCGGACAGGACGTGGGAGTACGTGGACCGGGACGGCGTATCCAGGCATCTCAACGCCTGCGAAGACCTGAGTCCGTGGAACGGTGCCTATAGCTGCAAGTCAGCCGACGGCGCAGTTGAGTTGAGCTACTCAGCTAAACGCATGCGGAATCCCACGCTCCACATCAGTGGCGACGAGGCGGTGCCGCTGTTCTGCACCAATAGCGGATTTTTGGGCGACGGGCTGAGGTTCTGTATACCGGCGTCGGACCCTGCCGTTCCGCCTCAGCCGGTCCCTCGCCGGGATAAGTCCTAACCTGTTTTCAACGCTGAGTAGCCAAACGTCGACGGCGGCTGGTTCTGTCCTGTGGCCCTAGCTCAGGAAGCTGCGCTTTCGGCGGGTGTGCACTTCTCAGAGGTCTCGGCAAAGGTGAACCAGTGGGGGAGCGCTGCGGTGTAGGCCTCCCGAACCAGCGGGTCCTTGGTTGCTGTCCAGTCCACGGTGGCTTTGACCTCTACTTCGTCCTTGTCCCACTCGAACCAGTTGATCATCTTCAGGGCGGGGTAGTCCTTGGGGATGGCGGGATCGAAGAGTTGGCCCCACCAGGCTTCCTTGATCGCCAAAACGTCGGCACCCTCGCCGGATGCCACTGTGAGAGCTGCAGTTTCGGGGATAGCCACTGGCTTGTTCCGGGCGGTTCCATAGTCGGCATAGAAGTCGGGGACGGCCAGATCGTTTCCGCCGGCTCCGGAGTAGGTGCCGGTGAGCTGCTGAAGGAATTTCCCCGGTTCCGGGATGACGTTTGCGCCCCACGGATAAGTGTTACCCCAGTGGTAGAGGGACATGCCAACCCAATCCACGGCATCGTTGCCGGGGTAGTAGGGCGCGTAGGGATCGTCAGAGCCGGTGATGGCTCCGTCTTTGTCAGTGTCCAGGGTTGCGAAGTCAGGGGATCCTGTCACGGCTTCATATTTGCCGCCGCTGAACGGGTAACCGCCGCCGTAGTTGGGTGCCCACATCATGGCGGTGCCGGCAGCCTTGGTGTGGACCGCTTCGGCCACCAGCTGGTACGCGGCGACGTATGCGGCCGGTTGCTGACCCCAGGGGTACCAGGAGCCGTTCATCTCGTGGGCGAACCTCACTATGACAGGGACGCCTGCGTTGTTGAATCGGGCCAGCGTCGATGCGAGTTCGTCTGCTTTCTCCGACGTCACTGATGCCAAACCCTGTTTGGGCTCCAGAGTGAGGAGCATGGTTCCACCATTGGCACGGATCTGTTCGAAGGCTGCGTCGACGTTCTCTTTGTCTTTCTCCGACAGGGGAAAGTCTGTGAAGGTGACTGTAACGGCCGGGCGGCTGCCAAGATTGGCCGCATACTGCTCCAGGGTCTCGTGCTCCCAATCGAGGTTCACACCGGCAAAAATCCCGTCCTTTGGCGCCAACGGACGCGTAGGCTCACACACCGGCAGGGGAGTAGGTGGACTGCCCGGCTGAGGCGCGGCACAACCGACAACCAAGCCGCCCAACAACGCGCTGGTTGTGATCACAGCGCCAAACTTCCCGAGCCCCCAAGTCATGGCTTTCAATGTAGCAGCGCCGCTGTAGCATCAGAAGCACCACCGCATTTCGCGCGTTAAGGAGACCGAAAATGCCTGAAACACCTGACGGTTCTGCCACCACAATCAGTAGAACTTTCAGCCGTGAAACCCGGGTCTCCATCACCATCGACGCGCCTCCGTCCACTGTGTGGCGGCTTCTCACTGATGCCGAAGGCTATCCCGCATGGAACTCCACGGTGGTTTCGGTGGACGGTGAAATCGCCCCGGGATCAAAAATCAAGCTGGTTTCCACGCTGGATCCCAGCCGTACCTTCACCCTTAAGGTCAAAGAGTTCCAAGCCCCACAAAAGCTCGTCTGGGGTGACGCTCTGGGAACCAGGGTTTACACCATCACGGAGACCAACGACGGGCGCTCCCTCTTTGAGATGGCCGAGAAGATCGGCGGTCCCGTCTTTCCGCTCTTTGCATCAAGGATCCCGTCCTTTGACGCCAGCTTCACCCGGTTCGCGGCAGACCTGAAGGCGGCGGCCGAAAAGGAAAAGGAATAACGACGGCGCTGCTGCCGCCAGCTACGGGATAAACCGGCTACGGAACGAACCAGCTACGGAACAAACCTGTAGCCCATGCCCGGCTCGGTGATCAGATGCCGGGGGTTGCCTGGCTCTGTCTCGAGCTTGCGCCTGAGCTGGGCCATATAGACGCGAAGGTAGTTTGCTTCCTTGGCGTAGGCGGGTCCCCAGACCTCCGTGAGGAGCTGCTGCTGGGTGATCAGCTTGTCCGGATTTCTGAGCAGGATGTCCAGGATGTTCCACTCCGTTGGGGTCATGCGAACATCCATACCGGACTTGGTGATCTGCCTCTTGTCCAGATCCACTGTGAAGGAACTTGTTGTCACCACAGTGATGTCCTCGCCGGGTTCGTTCCTGCGGCGCAGCAGCACCCGGAGCCGTGCCAGCAGTTCGTCCAGGCCGAACGGTTTGGTGATGTAGTCATCAGCGCCGGAATCCAGGGCCTGAACTTTGTCGCTGGATCCATGTCTGGCGGACAGGACCAGAATGGGTACCGAACTCCACTCCCGTAACGCTGAAATGACTGCTGTGCCGTCCATGTCGGGCAGGCCCAGGTCCAGGATGATCACTGAGACAGGTTTTTGGGCGGCTGAGTGAAGTGCCGATTGCCCGTCTGGGGCCGTGACTACCGCGTACCCTTGGCCTTTCAAAGTGATGGCTAGTGCCCGGACAATGTGGGGGTCATCGTCAACAACCAGGATGGTGTTCACTCAAGACCTTTCTGGGCGGGCACTTTAGGTAGTCCGGGCACTTTGGGGAGACCGGGCGCTGCGGAGCGTTGTGGCGAGTCAAAGTAGGGACCTGTGGACAGGGGCAGCCTGATCAGCATTGTCAGTCCGCCGCCTGGGGTTTCTTCTGCGGTGAGGGTACCGCCCATGGCTTCGGTGAAGCCCTGCGCCACAGCGAGTCCCAAGCCTACGCCGGTGGCGGCGGGCACGTCGTCCAGCCTTTGGAAAGGCTGGAACATCTTGAGCACATTGGCCGCGGGTACGCCTTGGCCGTGATCAATGATGCGGAGTTCGCCGGCCGGCCTGCCCGCCAAGGTGGTGTTGCTGAGACCACCGGCGGCACCCACTATTACCACGTCTGAGTCTGGTGCGTACTTCACCGCGTTTTCGGCGATGTTGGCTATGACCCGTTCCAGCATCCCGGCGTCGGCGTCTATTTCGGGCATGTTCGGTGGCAGGTCCACCCTGACCCGTCCGTGCGTGATGCCGTGCAGGGCGGCATGGATTACCTCGTTCCAGCGGACAGGTTTGATGAGGGCATTGACGGAGTCTGAGGTGATCCGTGACATGTCCAGCAGATTGCCCACCAGCCCGTCCAGGCGATCGGAGCATTCATCGATGGTGGCCAGCAGCTCTTCTTCTTCCTGCTCGGTGTAGTGGACACCCGGTTGGCGGAGGCCTCCCACCGCGAGCTTGATCCCGGCCAGCGGGGTGCGCAGATCGTGGGACACGGCGCGCAGGATGGATGTCCGCATGGTGTTGCTCTCGGCCAGGCGCATCACTTCGCGGCGGGTGGCTGCGAGTTGTCGGCGTTCAAGCAGCGCTGAGAGGTGTGCTCCGAAAGCACCCAGGAGCCGGCGGTCACTGGCGGGAAGGACTCTGCCGGTGAGGACAAGCCGGGTGCCGCCGTCAACTTGCTCAATATTTTCGGTATCGTCCGGGTCGGCCTCCGGGTTGCCTGCCGAGGCCACCAGCTGCCATTGCGGTCCGTCCGCGGTGGAGGAGACGGAAGCGGATTCCGCAGCGACGAACAACGCAGCGGTGCGGACCTGGAAAACGTCCAACGCCTGCTCCAGGAGGCCTTGGACGGGATCTTCCGCGGTGGAGGCCCCACGGGTGAGATCCCCCAGGGTAGCGGCCTCGGACCGTGCCCGTGCCGCTTCTTTGGATCGCCTGGCGGAGAGGTCCACCACCACGGCCACGGCTGAGGAAACTCCTGCGAAGACCAGGAGGGCCAGCAAATTTTGGGGGTCGTTGATGGTCAGTGTCCCCAACGGCGGGACGGAGAAGTAGTTCACCAGCAGACTGCTCCAGAGGGCACCGAGGAGTGCGGGCCATAGGCCGCCCACCAAAGCCACGGCTACGGAACCGCTGAGCTGGATGAGGACTGCCGTGGCGATGTTGTGCGACGGTGCCGCTGCCAGAAGCAGCTGCAACAGCACCGGCACCACAACGGCCATGGCAAATCCCACTGCCACCCGGACACGTCCAAGGTCCCGTTTCCGGGTGCGTTCCAGCCCCCGGCCTCCCAAGGGGTGGGAAACCATGTGGACATCAATATCGCCGGAGCCCTTCACCACACGGCTTCCCACCCCGCCTGTCAGGAAGCCGGCCGGGAACTTACGCCGCGAAACGCCTACCACAATCTGGGTGGCATTGACGCTGCGGGCGAAGTCCAGCAACGCTTGGGCGGGGTCTTCACCGGAGACCGTGTGGTAGCTGCCGCCCAGGTCCTTGATCAAGGTTCGTTGGGCTTCCAGATCGTGGGGAGATTCTGCTGCCACACCATCGGCCGCGCGCACATGGACGGCCAGGAGGTCCCCGCCGTTTACCCTTTTGAGGATTCGTGCTGCCCGTCGGATGAGCACTTCACCCTCGGGGCCGCCGGTGAGGCCAATGACAATGCGTTCACGCGCAGGCCAACTGTTCTCGATGTTGTTTTCGGCCCGGTAGCGTGCCAGTCCTTCGTCCACGCGGTCTGCAAGCCAGAGCAGCGCCAGTTCACGCAGCGCTGTCAGGTTGCCTACGCGGAAGTAGTTGGACAGCGCGGCATCGACCTTCTCTGATGCGTAGATCTTGCCGTCGCCCAGGCGCTGCCTGAGGAGTTCCGGTGAGATGTCCACCAGGTGGATCTGATCGGCACGCCGCACAACATCGTCCGGGACTGTTTCGGCCTGCTTCACATCGGTGATGGCACTGACAACGTCGCCCAGGGAGGCCAGGTGCTGCACGTTCACTGTGGACAGGACGTTGATGCCTGCCTCCAGAAGCTCTTCTATGTCCTGCCAGCGTTTTTCGTTGCGGCTGCCCGGAATGTTTGTGTGGGCGTATTCGTCAACCACCGCTGTGTGGGGGTGCCGGGCGAGGACCGCGTCCAGGTCCATTTCCTCAAAGGTGCTTCCCCTGTACTCGATCACCTGCGGTGGCAGGGTTTCCAGTCCATGGGTGAGGGTTTGGGTGTCGGCGCGGCCGTGGTGCATGGCAAACGCCACCACCACGTCCTCGCCCCTGCCCAGCAACCTGTGGGCTTCCTCGAGCATGGCGTAGGTTTTGCCGACGCCGGGTGCTGCCCCCAGAAAGATCCTCAGTGTTGCCCGCGCCATGTTTTTATTCTTTCACTCTGAACGATCTGAACATTCCGGAACGGCAGTTAGCCGCGCGTCCCGGCCAGACGTGCCACATCCAGGTTGAGCAGCGTGACGTTGACCGAGGGCTGGCTCAGGAAAGCCTCCAGGCCATTGCTTGTTTGCTGATCCACCAGCTTTTGGACGTCTTGTGGTTCCAGTCCATGGGCCCGGGCAACCCGCGGTACTTGGAGGGTGGCGTAGTCCTTGGAGATGTGGGGATCCAGTCCCGAGCCGCTGGAGGTTACGGCATCGGCTGGTACCTTCTCAGGGCTTATGCCCTCCGCTGCCGCAACTGCTGCACGGTTGGTGGTGACGGTCTCCAAAAGCTTGGCATCGTTGGGCCCCAGGTTGCTGGCCGAGGACGTTGCCGGGTCCCAACTCACGGCGGAGGGCCGGAAGTGGAACCATTTCGGGTCCTGCGTTCCTGACTCATCTGCTGCGGCCTGCACCATCAGCTTGGACGCCGCTGGCTGCCCGGCGGGGTCTTTCACTATGGACCCGTTGGCTTGGAAGGGCGCGGCGAGCTGTCCGGCGCCGAAGATTGCCAGGGGGTAGAGCACCCCCAGCACTATGGTGGCCAGGAGCAGGAACCTGATGGCGGTTCCTGCTTGGCGGAGGTATCCGGAAATGACATTCATGAGTGGCTCCTAGCCGATGCCTGGGATGAGGGAGATGACCAGGTCTATGAGTTTGATGCCGAGGAACGGGGCTATCAGCCCGCCCAGCCCGTAGAGCAGCAGGTTCCGGCCGAGTGCCTGGTTGGCGGTGACTGCCCGGTACTTCACGCCGCGAAGCGCCAAGGGAACCAGGGCGATGATGATGAGCGCGTTGAAGATCACCGCAGACAAAATGGCCGACGCCGGACTGGCCAGCCCCATGATGTTCAGCAGCCCAAGGCCTGGGAATGCGGCGGTGAACAGGGCCGGGACGATTGCGAAGTACTTGGCTACATCGTTAGCGACGGAGAACGTGGTCAGCGCCCCGCGTGTAATGAGCAGCTGTTTGCCGATCCCCACGATGTTGATCAGTTTGGTGGGGTCCGAGTCGAGATCCACCATGTTGGCTGCTTCTTTTGCTGCCGGGGTGCCGGAGTTCATGGCCACGCCTACGTCCGCTGCCGCCAACGCCGGAGCGTCGTTGGTGCCGTCTCCTGTCATGGCCACCAAACGCCCTTCACCCTGTTCACGGCGGATGACGTCCAGTTTGTCCTCGGGCGTGGCTTCGGCCACGAAGTCGTCCACGCCGGCCTCGGCTGCGATTGCCTTGGCTGTCACGGGGTTGTCGCCGGTGATCATCACCGTGCGGATACCCATTTTCCGCAGTTCGGCAAAGCGATCCTTCATGCCTGGCTTGACCACATCGGCAAGGTGCACGGTTCCCAGAACCCGTGCGCCGCCGTCGTGCGTGTTCTCGGCAACAAGCAGCGGCGTGCCGCCTTGGGCTGAAATTTCCTGCACGCGGAACTGGACTTCGGCTGGAAGACGGCCGCCAGCGTCGGTGACGAAGTTCCCGACGGCGGACGCCGCACCTTTGCGGATAAGGCGCCCGTCCACGTCCAGGCCGCTCATACGGGTGCTGGCCGTGAACTCCACAATGGCGATCTCCGAGTAACTGTTGCGGAGACCGGCGAGATCGGGGCCCTCTACTCCCTTGGCGTCAGCGAGTTCCACAATGGAACGGCCTTCCGGGGTTTCGTCGGCGAGGCTGGACAGCCGGGCGGCGGTGATGAGTTGGTTCAGCTGGACGTCGTTGGCCGGGAAGAAATTGACGGCCCGGCGGTTGCCGTAAGTGATGGTTCCGGTCTTGTCCAACAACAGTGTGGTGATGTCGCCGGCTGTTTCCACCGCTCGTCCGGAGGTGGCCAGAACGTTGTGCTGCACCAGCCGATCCATGCCTGCTATGCCGATTGCCGGGACCAAAGCGCCGATGGTGGTGGGTATGAGGCAGACCAGCAGCGCTACCAGGACGATCGGGGACGGCGTTGCATCCGCCAGGGACGCAAAGGGTGCCAAGGCCATGGTGACTACCAGGAACACGATGCTCAGCGAGACGAGGAGGACGTGCAGGGCGATCTCGTTGGGGGTCTTTTGCCGGACAGCCCCTTCAACCAGCTTGATCATCCTGTCGATAAACGTGGCTCCAGGCTCAGCTGTAATGCGCACTACGATCTTGTCAGAGAGGACCTTGGTGCCGCCGGTCACGGAGGATCGGTCGCCACCGGACTCCCTGATGACGGGCGCGGATTCGCCGGTGATGGTGGACTCGTCCACACTGGCCAGGCCCTCAATGATTTCTCCGTCGGAGGGGATCACGTCCCCGGCCTCGCAGATGACCACGTCATTCAGCTTCAGGTCCGTGCCGGGTATGTCCTTGATGGTCCCATCGTCCAGCCGGAGCCGGGCCATGACGCCTTGGCGGCTCGCGCGGAGGCTGTCCGCCTGAGCCTTCCCGCGTCCCTCGGCGATTGCCTCTGAAAGGGTGCCGAACAGCACCGTGAGCCACAGCCATACCGTCACCGCGATGCTGAAAACCTCAGGCTTCAGGAAGCAGATGGCCGTGCAGGCCGCGGCGCCCACCAGCACCACGAACATGACAGGAGAGTGGATCATTTGACGCGGATCCAATTTCTTGAATGCCACGGGAAGTGCTGCCAGAAGCGTGGATGCGTTGAGTTTGGCCGGTGCCTTGCTGTGATGGCCCGGCTGGCCGAGGGCAGGAGCGCCGCTGGAGCTGATGGGTGATTGGGTCTCCGCGGCCGCAGCCGTACTGGAGCTGGTCATTTGATAAGTCCTTCTGCGAGTGGGCCCAGAGCCAGGGCGGGGAAGTAGCTCAAAGCGGTCAGGATCACGGTCACGCCCAGCAGCAACGAGCCGAACAGGGGGCCATGGGTGGGGACTGTCCCGGCGGAGGCAGGGATTTTTCTTTGCCGGGCCAGCGAGCCGGCCAAGGCCAGAACCAACGCAATGGGCAAGAACCTGCCCAGGAGCATGGCCAACCCCAGGAGCGTGGACAGGTAGGGGCCGGAGCTGGTGATGCCACCAAACGCTGAGCCGTTGTTGTTGGCACCGGAGGTGAACGCGTAGAGCAGTTCGCTGAATTGATGCGGCCCTGACGCCGGAGCGTTTGCCATTGCTTCGGGGAGGAGTGAGGAGATACCGGCGAACACCAGTACCAACGTGGGGGTGACCAAGATGTAGAGGGCGGCGAGCTTCATTTCGCGTGGGCCGATCTTCTTCCCAAGGAATTCCGGGGTACGCCCCACCATCAGCCCGGCAATGAACACCGCAATGATGGCCAGAACCAACATTCCGTAGAGTCCGGATCCGGTCCCGCCCGGAGCTACTTCACCCAGCATCATGTTCAGCATTGCGATTCCGCCGGCCAAGGGAGGCAGGGAATCGTGGGCAACGTTGACGGCGCCGGTGGAGGTGAGGGTGGTGGACGCGGCGAAGATGGAGCTCGCTGCCGGTCCCAGCCGTTGTTCGAACCCTTCGCCCAATCCACCGGCTGCCGCCGTCGCTGTTCCCTGTCCGGAAGACACCGCCCAGCCCATCAACGCGGTGGACGTCAGCCACAGTGTCCCCATCACGGCAGCCACGGTGTAGCCCTGGCGTTGGTCACCCACCATCCGCCCGTACATGTAGGGCAGGGCTGAGGGGATCAGGAGGATGAGGAACACCTGGAACAGGCTGGTGAACACGCTGGGGTTTTCAAAGGGGTGGGCAGAGTTGGCGTTGAAGTATCCGCCACCATTGGTGCCCAGGACTTTGATTGCTTCCTGGGAGGCCACAGGACCGCCGGGAATCAGCTGACTCACGCCGTTGGCCGTGTTGGTGACCTCCGTGGACCAGAAGTTCTGCACGACGCCGCCCATCACCAAGGCGATTGCCGCCACCGTGGCGATGGGCAACAGGATACGGAACGAGGCCCGGGTGAGGTCCACCCAGAAGTTGCCCAAGCGGTCAGTTGTGGTCCGCGCAATGCCCCTGATCAGGGCTACCACCACCACGATTCCGACGGCGGCGGACAGGAAGTTCTGCACGGCCAGCAGGCACATCTGGACAAAAATGCCCACGGTGGCCTCTGGCACATACGTTTGCCAGTTGGTGTTGGTGACAAAGGAGATAGCGGTGTTCATGGCAACCCACGGGTCCACGCCGGGAAGGGAGTTGCTGCCGGGCAGTACGGCTTGAAGGCGCTGCAGAGCGAAGATCACCAGGATGGATATCAGGGAGAAGAGCAGAACGCTGCGCAGATATACAGACCAGCTCTGTTCAGTCCCGGAATCCACCCCGGCCAGGCGGTAGAGGGCCCTTTCAGCTTTGGCGTGCTTGGTACTTGAGAAGACCCGTGCCATGTGAAGGCCCACGGGTTTGTGCAGCAGTGCCAACACGAGTATCAGCACGGCTATCTGGGTGATGAAGGATGCAGTACTGAAGACCACCCGCCGTCACCACTTTTCCGGGTTGAGCAACACTGCAAGCAGGTACCCTGCAACGGCCAAGCCAAGGACGAACAAGCTCACCCACATGATGGCATCCACGCTCATTGCCCGCTCACCGGGCCATCGCCGTCCACCATCTTGCCCAAAAGGTGGGCCACCCACATCACGATTCCCATGCTCACCACAAGAATCACCACAACAGCCACGTCGGCCACTGGAACGTCCTTTCATCAGAGCCCCTTTCCCGGGGGCTGATGTCAGTCAACTCCTGCAAAAGTGGCGAAAAGGCGTTCCTTACGAATCCTTAATGCGGACGCTGGAATTCTTGACGTGGTCTTAACGGGCGGGCGTTAAGGATTCGTCAAGAAATGCCAGTTTCCGGCCAGCGGGTCCCTCATCGGTGCTAATTTCGGCACGGGTTGTGATGCTGACGGTCTGCCCGGAAAGGGATCCAGTGTTGAAACATCCTTGGGAGCGTGTTTGATGACGCGCGCCCCGGAAAGACTGTCCACAGCCCAACGTTCCGTTGTGCGCAGCAACCCGCTTTTGCAGACACTCGGGCGGGAAGGCGAGCGCCTGAAGGTGTCCTTGCTGCATCCGGTCCGTTCGGTGCCGTTGGCGTTCCTTGCGGTGATCATCATCGGCGCGGGGATATTGATGCTGCCCATTTCGCGGACAGGCGAGGTGGATGACCTCGTCACCACGGCCTTCTTTACCGCCGTGTCCTCTGTCTGCGTCACTGGCCTGATCACAGTAGACACAGCCACTTTCTGGACCCCTTTCGGGCACGGGGTGATTCTGATGCTCATCCAGGTAGGTGGTTTCGGGATCATGTCGCTAGCTAGCCTGCTGGCCTTGTTCGTGCGAAAGACCATCGGCCTGCGCGGCCAGCTTGTGGCGCAGTCGGAAACCCACACCCTGAACTTCGGGGACGTTAAGGCTGTGCTGTTCAGGGTGGTGAAGATTATGGCCGTCTTTGAGGCCGTCACTGCACTGATCCTGACGGTCCGCTTCTGGATTGCCTATGACGACAGTCCCGGAACAGCCCTGTGGCACGGCGTATTCCATGCAGTCTCCGCGTTCAACAACGCAGGGTTCGCGCTTTACAGCGACAACCTCATTGGCTTCGCGGAGGACCCTTGGATCATCGTTCCCATTTGCGCGGCCATCATTGCCGGGGGACTCGGTTTCCCGGTGATCATCCAGTTATTCAGAAATCCCTTCAACGTCAAGAACTGGACCATTCACCTTCGCCTGACCATCTTCGGCTATGTGCTGCTGTTTATTGCAGGCATCGTACTCTTCGGTGCCTTTGAGTGGAACCGTCCGGAGACGCTAGGTCCTTTGAGCTTTGGCGGCAAGATTCTGGCGGCGCTTGGGGGAGGGGTGTTTCCCCGGACAGCAGGATTCAACAGCATTGACTACGGGGCAGCCACTCCCGAAACCCTCATGGTCACCAACATCCTGATGTTCATTGGCGGTGGCAGCGCAGGAACGGCCGGCGGAATCAAGATCACCACCTTCCTGGTTTTGGGGTTTGCCATCTGGAACGAAATTCGGGGACGCGAGCACGTCACCATCGCACACCGGTCCATTAGTTCTTCCACCCAACGCCAGGCTCTCACCGTCGCCCTGCTGGGTGTGGGAGTGGTGATCCTTGGGACGCTGTTGCTCCTCATGTCCACCGACTACAGCCTGGAGAAAGTGCTTTTCGAGACCATCTCGGCGTTCGGAACCGTAGGGCTGAGCACGGGCATTACCTACAACCTGCCTCCCACCGCCGAATGGGTGCTGATGGCGTTGATGTTTGCCGGCCGTATAGGCACTGTCACTGTCGCCTCAGCCATCGCCTTGGCATCCCGGCCAAGGCTTTTCCAGCTACCTGAAGAGCGGCCCATCATCGGCTGATAATTTCAGCCGGTCTGTTCCCGGGTTGTATCAATCCGTAGTGTGTTTTCGGCCGCGGGATTTCAAGGAAAACGGGCTCCCACAGCAAGTAGCCAGCTCTCGGATACGGCAGAAAGTCGAGTACCCACTACTCGTGCCCGGTGAGTACCCCATGGACTTAACTGATCTCAGCGGCTCATGAACTACCTCCAATAAACCCCCAATAGTTGGCGGTTGTACGAACCGCAGGCCGGGGCCGGACACAGTACGCAGGTACAGGTGTCCGGCCCCGCCGCCGTGAAGGTGCCCGGGCAAGAGGGGGGACCTGCCCGGGCGGTCTGAAGGGACGTGGCTGGTTAGCCCGTCGTGGCAGAGTTCTGCTGAGCGCTCCACGCTGCATAGCTGCCATCCAGCTCAACTACGTCGTATCCGGCACGGCGCAGGGCGCTGGCCGCCACGGAATTCCGGACACCTGACTGGCAGTACGTCACAAGGGTTCCCTCGGTGGGAAGCTCGTCCAGATGCCACATGATCCGCCCACCGCTTAGCTGGTAGGAACCAGGGATATTCCCGGCCACGTGTTCGCTGCGGTTGCGAACGTCCAGCACCAAAGCGGCGTCAAAACCCTGCAACTCTTCGGGCTGGATCAGCTTTGGCGTCACCAGGGGAAGCCCTGCAATGCTGGTGATGTAACCTGCCACGTTGTCGATGCCAACCCGTACCAAATGGTCCCACATGTCCATGGCCTGCTCCTGGTCCCGCGCTAGAAGTACCAAGGGGTTCTTGTCCGTCTCCGGGTTCACCACCCAAGCGCCGTAGCTGGCCACGGATTTGCCGGCCGGAACGTTCAAGGAACGGTCCACCGTGCGTTCGTGGACCTCACGGTGGGAACGGGTGTCAATGAACGTGAGAGTGTCCTCGGCCAGACCAGCTGCAACCATGCCTACTGTCAGTTCGGCCAGAGGTGTCCGCTCACCCATCACCACTGGGCCCTCACGGTTTTCCCGCTTCATCCGCCCAAAGTAGGCGTGCGCGTCGGGCTGCCCGTCCAGAAGCTCGTTGATGAAACCCTGCTCGTCGTTGGCGGCAAGGTAAGGGCCCCACCAGGCGTACAGCCGCTCGTAGCCAACGGTGGAAGACGGGATGGCGCCGAGGGCCTTGCCGCAGGCACTCCCGGCACCATGAGCCGGGTGGACCTGGACATAGTCCGGCAGGGTGAGGAACTTATCCCGAAGGCTAGCGAACAGCTGCTTTGCACCTTCAAAGCGGGTGTCCACACCCCCGGCTGCCTCGTCCAGCAGGTCCGGTCGGCCCAGGTCACCGGAGAAAACAAAGTCGCCCGAGAGCAGGTAGCCGGGCTGGTCGCTGAATGCGCCGTCGGTGACCAGGAAGGACAAGTGTTCAGGTGTGTGGCCTGGGGTGTGCACGGCCTGGATGCTGATGTTGCCGATGGTGATCTTGTGGCCGTCGTAGAGGCGCTCGCCGTCGAACTTGTACTGCCAGTCCGGGCCGCCTTCGCCGGAGACGTAGATCGTTGCGCCGGTGGCGGCGGCCAGTTCACGGGTGCCGGACAGATAGTCAGCGTGGATGTGGGTTTCTGTGACGGCAACAATCTTCATGCCGTTCTTTTCAGCCAGTTGCTGGTAGACCGCGATGTCTCGGCGGCCGTCCACAACAACGGCCTCTCCCTTGGCTTGGCAGCCGATCAGATAGCTGGCTTGGGCGAGGTCTTCGTCGTAAATACGCTCAATAAGCATGATGTTCGCTCCCTTGTTGAATAGGCCCAGTTAAATAGGTCCGGTTGAATAGGCCCAGTTAAATAGGTCCGGTTGAATAGGCCCAGTTGAATAGGTCCGGTTGAATAGGCCCAGTTGTTTGGGGCCGGTTGCTTGTATCGGGTTGCTTGGGTCAGGCAGTGACTGTGCTGGCGGTGACCCATGCCGCGACGGCGAAGATGAGTACCGCGAATGAGATGCGGATGTGCTTGTCTTGCAGGTGACGTGCCAGGCGGGCTGCTGCAAGGGATCCCAGGATGGCCGGGACCGCGAATGCCAGGGTGGTGGCCCAGTCAATGGTGTAGCCGGCTGCGTGGGCGCTGAACCCGGCGGCAGAGTTGATCACGATAATTGCCAGGGAGGTTCCTACTGCCTGTTTCATGCGCAGGCCAAGAAGGATGGTCAGTGCGGGGGTGATCAGGAAACCTCCTCCAACACCCAGCAATCCGGTGAGGAACCCCACCAGCAGGCCCACTCCTACGGCTTTCGGAACGCAGGATCGGAGTGCGCGGTGTGGGCCCGTGCTGCAGGACCCCTCGGATTCGCGGGTTTTCATCAGCATCCGTATGCCTGCAGCCACCATGATCACGGCAAAGGCGAGCATCAGGATGTTGGGATCGAGCAGTCTGCCCACGGCCGCACCGGCCCAGGCTGCCGGTATGCCGGCTGTTCCAACCAATGCGATCACGGGCCAGTTCAGGCCAGCACGGACCCGGGGCAAAAGAGCGGCGAGGGAGGACACGCCCACTACCAGCAGCGACGTCGGAATAGCCTGTGAGGGGGTCATGCCCACCCCGTACACCAGGGCCGGCACTGCGATGATGGACCCGCCACCGCCTACTACACCCAGGACAACGCCGACCACTAGCCCCAGGCCCAGGGCTGGAATCATGCTGCGGCACCCCCAGGGGATACCAGGGGTAGCTGAAGGATGGCGCTTTCGCGGGTGGGTTCCTTGGCGGCTTTGTTCCACGGCATGGCTGAAAGAGCCTTACCCATGGCGCAGGTATTGGTGGCGGCGGAGAAGGTCAGCCCGGCTCCAATTGCGCCAGCGAGTAGGCGGACCTTGGGAGAGATGAGTTTGCCTCCGACAAGGCCGAGGACCACCAGGGATCCTGCGGTGAGGCGGACCTGGCGCTCGAGGTCCCAGCGGTTCTTGCCCCTGACCACGTCCCCGCCAACTGCGGCGAAACCGGGAGCACCGCCGGTAAGGACGTACGCACCTTCCATGCCGGCTTTGCCCAGGCGCTGCCGGGCTTGCTCGGCGCGTGCTCCTGACTGGCAGACCAGAACCACCCTGGAGCCCAAGCGGGTGGCCAGCTCGTCTGTGTGTTCTGAGAGCAGCGGGAGGGGCACGTTGTAGGAGCCGCGGATATGCATCGCCTCAAACTCAGCCGCGGAGCGAACATCGATCACCATGAGGTCCTGGTGCTGATGGATCCAGGTCCGAAGGGTCTCCGGGGCGAGGGCGGTAATGGCTTGCGACGTGGGAGGGGGAGTCATTTTTGGCCTCTCGGAAGGGGATAGGTGGATACCCCACCGAGTATTGCATATACCCCCGGGGGTAATCAAAACACCCTAGGGGGTATAGGATCTAGGTTAGGATCCTGATCATTGGAGAAGTACGTGGAACTCAATCCCTCAGAACTGACCCCCGTCATCAATCGCCTCAAGCGCGCGCAAGGCCAGTTGGCCGCTGTCACCCGCATGCTGGAAGAAGGCCGTGACTGCAAGGACGTAGTGACGCAGCTGGCGGCAGTGTCCAAGGCGTTGGACCGGGCAGGGTTCGCCATCATCGCCACGGGGCTGGAACAGTGCATTGTCCAGAAGGACGCAACCATGGACAAGAAGGAGCTGGAGAAGCTCTTCCTCTCCCTCGCCTGACCCTGGCGATGGGTCGGACACGCCGGCCCCTAGCCAAACCCCGCATGCCAGGCAATCGAACAGCCGTGGTTAGCTGTCGCCCGCGCCCAACTGCAAGCGCCCGCGCTGAGTGAGGTCAGTCGTCCTCGGTAGACGCCGAAGGTGCGGGAGGGGCTAGCAGGAGGATCAGCTCGTCAATTTCATGTGCTGATGTGGTGGGATGCCGGAAGTGTTGGTGGGGTTCCAGGGTGTAGTGGGTGCGGCGTCCCACTCGGCTGCGGTGAAGATACCCCTCGTTTTCGAGGTCTTTGAGTATTTGCAGGGCTGCACGTGGCGTGATCCCAACACGGTCAGCTATCTCGGTGACCCTGATCCCGGGGTCTGTGGCCACGGAAAGCAGGACGTGTCCGTGGTTCGTCAGGAAGGTCCAGCTATGCCGCTTCCGCGGAGGCGGGGGCGGAGGCGGCATAGCTGGCAACGCTTCCTTCGAGCTCATTGGTAGCGACGCATGTGTAGTGTGCGTTCGCAGATGCCCCGCCGGCGTTTCCGTGACTGATAAGGACACATGGCCCGGTGCGGGTCAACGCTCATTTCTTGTCTCCTTCGCTCACTGTGGGGCGGTGTTCCCCGCTGCCCTGAGGGTGTTCCTGTGGGGTGTGCTGTTTCTTCGCCCAGCTGTTTCGCCAGAGTGGTTCCAGCGCTTCGAGTTCTTGGGGTGTGGCTGTCCCGAAGGGCGGTTTTGCTGGCGCGGGGAGTTCCTTGCGGCCTTGTCCTCGGGTAGCCCAGAGGCTCATGCCGATGGATACGCCCAAGATGGTGGCGATGACGGCGAGGGAAATGGGGGTGGGGATGTAGTAGATGTCGATTTTGAGGAGCATCTTGATGCCCACCCAGATGAGGACGAGTGCGAGGCCGATTTTGAGGTAGATGAAGCGGTGGATCAGGTCCGCGAGGAGGAAGTACATGGCTCTGAGCCCGAGGATCGCGAAGGCGTTGGCGGTGAAGACGAGGAAGACTTCGTCAGTGACGGCGAAGATCGCCGGGATGGAGTCCACGGCGAAGATGATGTCCGTGAATTCGACCAGGGCCAGGACCGCTAGCAACGGGGTGGCAAGAAGGACGCCGTTCTTCCGGATGAGGAATCTTTGGCCATGGAAGTCATTGGTCATGGGGACCTTCTTCCTGAACAGCGCCAGGGTTTTGGATTTTTCCGGGTCGAGGTGTTCGTTGCGGTGCCGGATCATGCGGTAGCCGGTGATGAGGAGGAAGGCTGCGAACAGGTAGAGCACCCATCCGGCGCTGGCGATGATGGCTGATCCTGCCGCGATGAAGATGCCGCGGAAAATGAGAGCCCCCAGCACGCCGAAGAACAGCACGCGGTGCTGGTACTCCCGGGGGACGGCGAAGTAGGTGAAGATGATGGCCCAGATGAATACGTTGTCCACGGCGAGGGACTTCTCTATCAGGTATCCGGCGAAGTACTGCTGACCGTATTCGGCTCCGTAGAGTTGCCACACGAGCGCGCCGAAACCAACTCCAAAGGCAACCCACACCGCTGACCATAGGGCTGCTTCCCGGACGCCGATCACGTGGGCTTTGCGGTGGGCGAATAAGTCCACGGCGAGCATCAGAACAATAACGCCCAGAACGGCTAGCCACGCCCATAGGGGAACATTCATGAGGAAACCTCTTCCAGTCGGTGAACCAACTGGAGGTCTTTCCCAGCCACTGTCAAGAAGTGGCCTGTCCCGCCGGGCCGTACACGGACGGCCGGATTGACGACGGAACATTGGGGGATACTCCCCTCCGTGAAAATAGTGAACCATGCTTCACCTATGGAGGCAACCGGGCCAGCCTGACAAGCCGCGAGCGTACGCTGGTGTCATGGAGTCCGGGGTCAGGACCGTAGCTTTGAGCACCGGGATCAGTGTGCCCTGTTTCGTGCAGGGGAAACTTGAGCAAATAGCCGACGACGGCGGCGCACCGCTGCTGCTATTGCATGCGTGGGGTGAATCCCGGCGGAGTTTCGGTCGCCTCATTGCCTCGCTTCCGACGTTCGTGATGGTGGCACCTGATCTGCGAGGTCATGGCGATGCGGACAAGCCCGACAGCGGTTATGCGTTGTCTGAAGTAGTTGGGGACGTTGTTGCCCTGCTGGATACTTTGGACGTCCAACGCGCGCATGTCCTGGGGTCATCCAGCGGTGGTTATGTTGCGCAGCAACTCGCTGTCACTCATCCGGATCTTGTTGCTTCCCTGACGTTGGTTGGCACACCCCTGAGCCTGCATGGGAAGCCATCATTTGCTGACGCCGTAGAGGGGCTGGAAGATCCGATCTCAGAGGACTGGGTTCGGGAGTCTTTATCTTGGTACAGATTGCTGCACGCCGTTCCCGCCTCCTACATCGACGACCGGGTAAGAGACGGCCTCGCTGTTCCGGCATCCATTTGGAAAGCTTCTTTGCGCGGATTCTACGAGGCCGTTCCTCCGACGGAGACCGGCCACATTACCGTCCCCACACTCGTGCTCTGGGGCGCCCACGACCACCTCGTGCCGCGACAGCACCAAGAAACCTTGGCAAGACGCATCAACGGCGCACGATTGAAAATCTACGAGGACACCGGTCACCTGGTGCTGTGGGAGTGTCCGGAGCGCGTGGCCGAGGACGTAACGAGCTTCCTGGGCGAGCTGCCCAAGCGTCCGCGACTTGGCTGAACGTCTGGCTGTGCCCAGTTCCCCACGGACCTGATGACCGCTGCGAAGAACCTCGGACTGCTTCGGCTGATGACCGTCTTCTCAGACGCCAACGACGCCTCGGGGAACTACACCGACCACGCCCGTGAGCAGATGCAGATGCTCACCAACCGGAACTCCCTCTCAGCCACGTACCTCACGAGATGGGCCACATCAAGAGCAACTTCGAACGCGCCCAGGGTACGGCCTTCCCGAAGGATCTGCCGCTGCTGCTGTTCGTGGTGGCGGAGAACAAGCAGACCCCGGAGTGGCTCACGCTGCACCACCGCCAAGCCGCGAGTGTCACCAACGGCACCGTTGTTCCCCTCCCCGGCGAGCATTACCTCCACCACACGCACGCAGGGGAGATCGCGGATGGGGTTAGGGAGTGGGAGGCGGGGCGGGGGTAGGTCTCACCTTCCTGTCAGCGGCGGGGCGAGCGTACGCTGGGGCCATGGAGGCCGAGGTCAGGACCGTCTCTTTGAGCACCGGGATCAGTGTGCCCTGTTTCGTGCAAGGGAACCTTGAGCAAACAGCCGACGACGGCGGCGCGCCACTGCTGCTATTGCATGCGTGGGGCGAATCTTGGCGGAGTTTTGATCGTCTGACTGCAGCGCTTCCGGCGTTCGTGATTGTGGCGCCTGACCTACGAGGTCATGGTGGTGCGGACAAGCCGGTAGATGGTTACTCGCTGTCCGAAGTCGCTGAGGACGTCGTTGCTCTCATGGATGCTTTAGGCGTCAAACAGGCACATGTCCTGGGGTCCTCCAGCGGGGGATATGTGGCACAGCAACTCGCTGTCACTCATCCGGATCTTGTTGCATACCTGACCTTGGTTGGCGCACCCCTGAGCTTGCACGGGAAGCCACCATTTGCGAACGAGGTGGAAGGGCTCACCGACCCGATCTCGGAGAGCTGGATGCGTGAATCTTTGGCGTGGTATCGGCTGCTGCACGCCGTGCCAACCTCATACATCGAGGATCGGGTCAAGGACGGTCTCGCCATGCCGGCCTCAATCTGGAAGGCTTCCTTGCGGGGATTCTACGAGGCCGTTCCTCCGACGGAAACCGGCGATATCTCCGTCCCCACTCTCAGGCTTTGGGGTGCCCACGATCACCTCGTGCCGCGACAGCACCAAGAAACCTTGGCTGGCCGCATCAAAGGCGCACGATTGAAGATCTACGAGAACACCGGTCACCTGGTGCTGTGGGAGTGCCCGGAACGAGTGGCAGAGGATGTGAGGAGCTTTCTTGCACACCTACTCAAAGGAGGGTAACTTCGCGGATCGTTTGGACGTGGCCTTTCAACCGCGTTTCCTTTGTACGGTCACTCGCGTCGTAGAACCACCATTGAATGTTGCCCTCGGTCGCTTTCGCCGCCACAATGACTTCTTCGGTTTCGAGTCCCTCGTTGATTACGTAGTTCGGCATGTTCCCCCCAATGAAAGTGCAGCAAACGATTCTAAGTATCCATATGTTAGGTGGTTGTCGACATCTGCGCCCAACAGAAATACCCCCATCTGGGCACGTCGCGTACTAGCTGCCCGCCGCCACGCTGACAGGCCAGCGCCTCGCGGAGACCCTTCCCGACTCCGAGGCTATCGTTTTCGGGATGCAGAGCAACGTCGAACGCGCACCGGGGCACGGGCTTCCCAAACGAGCTGCCGCTGCTGCTGAGAGCGTGGTCGCGGAGAACAAGGAGACCCCGGAGTGGCTCGAGCCGCATCACAGCCAAGCCGCGAGCGTCACCGACCGAACCGTGGTGCCCCTCCCCGGCGAGCACTATCTCCAGCACTCGCACGCGGTGGAGATCTCTGATGGCGTACGGCGGGAGTTGGGGCGGATACAGGCGCTGGTATAGGCCGGCAAGGCGGACGACGGCTGTGCTGCCGCGGCCATGGGTGTAGTACGGGTCGCTCGAACTCACCAAGGGAAGTGCCACATATACTGGGTTACCAACGGCCAACCGCCTAATGCCGCGACGCTAAGGCGAGGCACTGCTGGGGAGTGCCACCGATGCAACTATGACCATGAGGCCAAGCCCGATTTCGGGCCTATACCTCTGATCACACGCCGGTAGATCGGGGCTAGCGCTTGTAGGCGGTCTCCGACAAGTAGGCGGAAGCTACAAGCTAACCTTGGGTACACTTCGTGCTTCAGCTCAGTCGAATCCACACCCGGGAATGCCGCAACCTCTTAGCGTACTTCCAGCCTTTTGCCCCCTGCTGGGTTGGGGCCAAGAAGCTGGTTGCCCGGAACTCTCAGTTTGAAGACCCGAACATCCTAATTATCATCAGTGCCGCGTCAGCGCTTTGCCCAGTGGGAGTGCCTTGGCTTGGCTAGGTTTCTGCGCGCTACGACTAGCCACCGCGCATGACGCACCGATGATGAGTGGGAGAAGATGGGCGAACGGGGCCAGTCCGAGCTTAGCCGTCTGAATAGGGGCTTCAACGACACCTAGCGCCAAAATCGCGATGAACATCATCAGCACTGCGTAGCGCTCCTGCTTCCCAGTCCTTCGAAGGAGTGCTACGCCAGCCGCAATGACGCAGATCATGGCCACAATCCCGCCGGAAACCGCAAATTCAAGCCAGAAGTTATGAGGGCTGTAATTGGCGAGAAACGACATCTCGGCAGGTTGTGACGACCAGAAGCCTGGCCCATGCCCAAGAATCGGTTGCTGTAAGAATAGTTCCTGAGCCCGAGCCCAGAGCCCGCCACGGTAAGTAGCGAACTCTCTGGGAAACGTCCCGACAGCTGTCACAACTGAAGCAGCCACGACACAACCAAACGCGAACATTGGCATCCAAGCACGGCGCTGCCAATTCTTTGACGCAAGAAGAATGACAGCAGACACTACCCAAGCTGAGATCGCGGCCGAGCGGCTTCCGGAAGCTTCGATCATTATGAGTGCGGCAGCCGCCGTCAGGATCATCGGGAACCTCTGTAAACCTAGAAGCGCCAGCGGAAGCAGTAGAGCGATGGCCACACCGGCAAAGTTCCCGTTATTCGTGATGGGGGAAGTGAGAACTTCCCCGAACGCGGAACACTTGTCCAGCCGGCAGAGCCCGATGATGTTGATTGGCGCTACCAGGGCGGTCCCTGTGATTGCCATAACGACTACTAGCAACGAGGTTCGAGCAGACCTAAACCAAGCCGCCATGGGTATTGGGGATGCTCGTTGGAACAATGCGGGCAGAATCAACAATGTCGGCAATATGCCAGCTACACCGCTACTTGCTGAGAAAACTATGAACGGCACGGACAGCGCGACGCTTACGAATATCCACACTGATGGTGAAAACAGTTTGGCGTCACCTCGCACCCTGACTATCATCAGCACGACTGACATGAGAAGGGCGGGGCCGTAGGTCACGAGAAGGTAGCTCGTTCCGCTGTCAGCGTCGGCACTGAAAATGAACGATCCGAGCGCTGCCTTCACAACAACGGGCCAAGTCACCGAGCTGTGTAGCCAAGCCGCCTCTAGCATGGGTAGGTGAGGAGACTGGTCTTTCCGCGCGGCAACGTACGCCGAGGTCAGCAGCGCAAGACAGCAGACCAGCGCAATCTGGAGCGTCACTGGCCGTTTTCTTTGTGATGGACAGGGGAGATCAGAAGAATCCCTGCCAAGATCAGCTGGAAGTCCCAGCCACTGGTAGGCTCCCGGCCCAGCATGAACATGCCACTGACTAGCAGCGCAATGCCCAGCGCCACCAGCCAGAGGTTCTTCGTCGTGGGCCTAGCGGCCCATTGAGCCAAAAATGCATCCATTCGGTCGCCAGCCTCTGCCTTCAAGCCAGCGGCAGGCGTCATTCCCCCAGTAGTCATGCGCTGATTATATCCGGCCCCGATTCGGCAACATAAGACTGGTTACATCCCCGCACCAGGAACCGTGGTTACGAGTTGGGCTACTTCAGGACCAACTTCAAGTGTGCCTGGGGTCCGGGCTTCCCAAAGGAGCTTTAATTGAGGCTGTTCGTGGTCGCCGAGAACAAGCGGAACCGGAGTGGCTTGAATGCACACCGCCAGACCGCGGGCATAACCGACGGCACCGTGCTGCCCCCACCTCGGCGAGCGATACTTCCACAACAAACACGGGCGAGATCGCGGTCGGGTCCTGGGAGTAGGACGCGGGGCGGACGTAAGCGGTGAACCTGTTTGCGTCACGTGTCAGGAGAGCATCCGATGGCAGCGCTGCCGCAGACTGGCTTCACTGCGAAAGGCTCAGGTCATCTGCCAACGAGATTGCCATGCGCCTGAGGGCTAGTGGTCTGGCGCTTTTTGGACGAGGGCGACGTTCACATTCTCGACCGATTTCTCCTTTGTCTCTGTTCAGAGTGATCGCTCATGGCCGGAAGCTGGAACAACCACGTTCCGACTGGAACCCGTGTAAGGATGGCATGAATACCAAGGGCTCCGCCGGCGGCCAAGAGCGTTGCTAGGATTGGCAGAATCAGATAGAAGATGTTAGAAGCTCCGGACGGGGCCAATGTTGTGGGCAAATTCTGAACGAGCCACGAAACAATTACCAGTAGCGGAAAGTGCAACACGTACACGGGCAGCGTTCGCTTGCCAACCCACGTGAGGCCACGCGTAACAATATTATGTTCTTGGAACCTGGCGAAAATGGCGACGGACGCCGGGACGGCGAGCATAGAGAGCAGAAGCATAGCTGCGTTGATCTCACTGATGCCGAGCAGTCTAACTACCAGAGCCATCCCCAGATACGCTCCAAGCAAACTTGCCACTTTCTTAGGGTTTAGTCGGTAAGCCATGAGTCGTACAACCTCAGGCCAATAGGACCCAACTAGGAAGAACACCAGGCCACCGCACAGGTTTGCTGGTAGCGGCAGCCAGGGATGGCCCGCCCCTAAGTAAAGCGCGGCGGCCACGCCGGTCGCCACCCCCTTCCATTGCTTTCGGGCCATGAGCTTGGCAATGACAAAGTAGACCACCAGGGCGTAGAGATACCAAGGGTGGCTGATCGGGTTAAGCAGTTGCGCCCAAACGCCTTCCCATGTGTAATCTACGCCCCCAAATTGGGGGCGTATGACTACATTAAAGAATAGGCCCAGCAGGGCGACCCACAAGACATACAGATAAGCATTTTGTGCCACCCTAAGTCTGAAGGTGAGGCGCCAGGGCCGCTGTAATGCTCGATGGGCGAAGTAGCCCGAGATCAGAAAAAACAGAGGAACGCGTATCGGTTTGAAAGCCATAATTATGGTGTTCCAAGCCTGTAATACCCATGCTGGGATTTCAGCATCTAGGACACCGTACAACCCTGCAGCGTGCCCAAGGACGACCAGTAGAATACACAGCCCCTTTGCGCTGTCTGCCCAACCCTCACGAGCTAAACTGGCAGGGCGGCTCCGCGCGGCTCGGAGTTCACGACGAGAGGATGGGAATGAGGGCGGGAACGGCGAGACGCCCGGTTGCACAGCCATTGTTTCCCCCAGTTTGATTCCAGCGCAGGCAGCATGCACTGCCGGATATTGTCATAAGTGTAGCGTCTACATCAGACTTGCTGATTGGCGTATCAAACGCGCGTGAAGTCGCAGCAGGCCCGAATGGTGAATGTAACGAAAGAACTTGACGCTACTCATCGATGCAGCTCTGGGAACCAGCTTACAGCCCCTAATTGTGGGTCTGCATAGGGGTTTGCTGAGGAGTACCTCGCGGCTTCACCAGAAACTAAACAAAATCTGCCGAGCGGAAAGCATTTGTCGGGCAAGCAGTCGGCGGAGACTGGTACTAGTCTCGGCGGACGGAGCCGCTGGAAAAAGTCGACGGCGACTCACCAGCTAACCATAAGCACGAATAGGCTATGAGTGCTCCCTGTAGTACTTTCACTTGCAGTAGCCAACGTTGTTGGTCCCGGACCGCTTTTTGACGGGCCGAGATCAGTGACGTATCAGTGCAAGAGCCACAATTGCTGCAGTGATGATGATGATGATTACGAGGCCGATATAGGCGGGCCATTTGGGCCCGGTTTTGTGGGGATTGATGTCGACGTAGGGCAACAGGTGTCCTTTCATTGAGCAACATTGCTGGTTTGGTGCGATGAGAGTTTTGGGTCGCTGCAAGTGCGCCATGGGTTTGGTTGAAGCGGCACGCTCGTGTTTGGGCAACATTTATGGTGATTCGAGCGTGCCGCCCGGATCATCATAAGGCTACTTTCCACACAACGGGTGTATGTTACCCGTAGATCGTCTGGGCGTTTTCGCATTCAAGCAGCATGTATCAGCAGCTTCACAAGCGAGATCGTGCGGGCGTGACTTGGGACAGGGCCAGGACGCTGCGAATAAGAACCAGCTACCCCTTACGGGCGACTTGAACAAATGGTCCACGCCGTTTGCGGGCTACCACCTCAGGTGAAGCACAATTGGGACGACTCCGGCATCCTTTGGTCAATCGGCGTCCTTCCTTCATGTGTTCGGTTCGGCCGCATCGGACCAGCGGGGGCAGCGGTCGGGCCGATGAGCTCGATGCCAGTTGCTCGCTTTGCGCCGAGACTCCTACGGGGGGCGCCCCGCGAACGAGTGCGCCAACGTCTCCGTACCCAGTGTGCCGTTTGTATGGGGAACAAATGGCTGGTACCCGGACAAATAAGAGACCCACGCTAATTTCAGTGGAGGCTCAGTTTTCAGGATTCTTTACGAAGCTGGCTAAACATTTACACAGGGATGTTCAAGGGCGTGGACCAGACGCGAACCAAGTGCTTGCCACGTCACTCACATGTGCGCAGCTTAGTGGAGCATCAGCACATAACATTCCAACCGGGTCTCTGCGCGATCATCTGGGTCGTAAAATCACCACTGAATGTTGCCCTCCGTAGCTCATGAGGCCACGATGATCTCTTCGGTTTCGAGTCCCTGGGTGATTACATATTTAGGCATCTCTCCGCCAGTGTGAGTGCAACGATCTCCCCGACCTTTATTATCAAGATGTCGTGTAGAAGTGAGATATTCAGACGAACTCAGGTGCAGGCAGCTGCCCACATCGAGTTCGGGCAAAGACTTGATGTGGGCAGCCTACGCCATATGACAAGGGAACTGATCAAGTGGCATAGTCCCACCCAATTTTGGAATTCATGGGCAACTTTATATGGTTTGTTCATGACTCAATGGGGGAACGCTGTACGAAAAGCTGTCATTCCTGCTGCGGGGTTGGGAACTCGTTTCTTGCCTGCAACAAAGGCCATGCCTAAGGAGATGCTTCCTGTAGTTGATGCGCCGGCAATTCAGTACGTCGTTGAGGAAGCCGTCAGTGCCGGCCTAACAGACGTTCTGATGATTACGGGACGCAGCAAACGGGCGCTGGAAGACCACTTTGACCGCGCACCAGATCTTGAGCAGACCCTTGAGGCCAAGGGGGACAAGACGCGTTTAGAGGCCGTTCAATATGCCTCTGAACTTGGACCCATCCACTATGTCCGGCAAGGTGAGCCCAAAGGTTTGGGCCATGCTGTTCTATGCGGCCGTCAGCACGTAGGAGACGAACCATTCGCAGTTCTTTTGGGAGACGACCTTATCGACGAGCGAGACGATCTCCTGACCACCATGATGCACGTACAAGCCAAAACCGGTGGTTCGGTGGTCGCTCTTATTGAAGTCGAGCCGTCACAGATAAGCGCCTATGGCTGTGCAGACATCTCAGCAATCGGCGGCGAGGGGTTTGTGCGCGTCAATAGCTTGGTTGAAAAGCCAAATGTGGAGGACGCCCCGTCGAACTTGGCTGTCATTGGTCGCTACGTGCTGCACCCGGAGGTTTTCAATGTCCTGGAAGCGACAGAGCCCGGCCGTGGGGGAGAAATTCAGCTGACGGACGCTTTGCAGACCCTTGCTGCGGCCGAGGGCGACGGCTCAGGCGTTTATGGTGTCATCTTCCGCGGCCGACGCTATGACACGGGCGACAAGCTCAGCTATCTCAAGGCCGTGATTACCATGGCTTCCGAGCGGGCAGAATTCGGTGAAGACTTGAAGACTTGGATGAAGGATTTCATCGCTTAGTGACCCCGACGGCGCCGAACTATCACTGATGCTCGAACGGGCCTAGGTCTTTGCCAGTTTTGGTGCGCCGATGCGAGCAAGCAGGCGCGCGGAAGCAATCCCAATGACAGCGCCGCATGTATTTGTGACAACGTCTACGAGGCTCGAAAAGCGAGCAGAGATAAAGACGAGCTGCCCGAACTCCATGCACAACGAGGCCAGCAACCCGATGGCGGCAAGATACCACCAGGGCTTTGTGGGAAGGGGTAGAGCAGCCAAAATACCGAGCGGAATGAACATCGCAACGTTGGCTGACGCCTCAATAAAGTGATAGTCAATCCAGTCGGGAACGCCGAGTCTATGGACGTACTTTAAAACTCTGGATAGCGTGCCAAGAATTGGTTTGTCTACGGGGGTGGGCCAAAAACCAACCAGCGCAAGGCCTGCAAGGTATGCCGTTACGGCTATTCGCCAAGGGAGTGGGTTTTTCAAGCGCGCCTTTACGAGGTTTGAATGAGTGCCAAAGTACTGACGCCTATGGCTACAACGGCAAGTAGTCCCAGCAGGGCGTATTGAGGGAACGATCCTGGGATCTTTGGTCGCCGCAACGTGAATACGCGAAGTTCAACATGCCACTTACCTCTTCTCCAGTGTCGCCCCATGGTTCCTATGCAACCACAGCCAACTTTCCTTGGGGAAACGAAACCAAAAAATGAGGGTGGTTTGCCAACAACAAACGTTGTTGGCAAACCACCCTCAAATGGTTCAGCCTTATTAGGCAGAAACCTCGGTGCCCTTTGCGCGACGGCGAGCTACCACGACTGACGCCGTGCCGGCTGCCAGTGCGCCAGCGCCCACGAGGGACCACAGGATGAGGCTGGAGTCGGTGCCAGTGTTGGCCAGCGGCACACCGCCGGTGTTTGCCAGCCCCGTACCGGTGCCGGTAGTGCTGCCCGTGTTGGAGAGGGCGGCTCCGCCAACAACGACCGTTACCGGTCCGACGGTGACGCCGGAGGTGTTGCCGGTCGCAGTCACTGCGTATGCGCCGGCCTCGTTGATGACGATGGGAGTGGAGAATGCACCGTTCCCATCAGCAACTGTCGACAAAGTCGACGGCGCAAGTGGAATGCGAGCTGAGACTGAAAGGCTGCCAGCGGAGACGCTGCCGCCGCTAGCCGCAGGCGTGCCAGTCGGTGTAACCGTGATGGTGATGCCTTCGCCCGGCGTAAAGCCTGTGCCGCTGAAGACAAATGCTTCACCCGGCGCCACGGAAGCGTCGGAAACTGCGACGCTTGTGTTCGGTGCCGGGTAGTTGGCGTTGTTTGCTACGGCCGGTACGGCGCCGATAAGTGCAATGGAACCTGCGAGCGTGAGTGCTGCAAGAGATTTCCTCATGTGTGTCCCCCCTGAGACCTTAAGTGGTACGACGTGGTGTTTGGAGATTTCCGAGACCCTACTAGACCGTAAGAGAAAATCTCATGTGCTGCCCAGATAGAACTTACCATTCAATGCATGTAAGCAGCAAAGAAAATCCATACCCGTTACAAAGGATTAACGTGCGCGTCTCGTTCTATTCACAACGAGCCGCGCTTGTGGCTTGGATCACATCATTGACTAGCTGGGTTGTCGGCGTGACAACTATTTCTGGTTGTGCATGCTGAACTATGTGCCCGAAATTGAACTCCAGGCTTGTGCTGGCCCCTGGAGCCAACTGGATGGTGGACGTGGCTACTGATCTTTGGCCGTGTCGCTGAGCGGCGAAGGGAATCTTTTCACCATCTTTGACAACCGTGTCAATATTTGATTGCACTGGACCGTAGGCGACCACATTCGTCTGCACCGTGCCGGCGGGGACCCCGAAGACTCCTCCGCCGGTCACATATGGTGGCAATGATGAGGCGGCGTCGGATGGTGCCGTGTTGGTGCTTGTGACGCGAACAGCGATTTCTCTGTAACCATCTCGTGTGCAATCTTTGACAACCTGCACACTGCGCTTGATCCAGTAGTCCATTTTCGCCCCCGTGCCGTCGTTGAAGTAGACGCCGAACTGGGCTGGTGTGATAGCGGCGCCCGAAACCATACCGCTTAGCGAGTATTGTGCGATGATGCTCTGTTCCTCAGCTGCAGCTGACCACAGGAGCAATCGACGCTCCTTAGCACCTTTGGCGACGGCATCCATTAGCTTCTTTGGATCCGTTTTTCCGGCAGATACGGCCCCGAAGATTTCCTTGGCTGCACCTGCAAAATAGACATCTTGAAGCTTCGGCTCATCGATCTTGGCATAGGTATCTGACAACAACGTTTTAACTACGTTCTTGCCAGTTAGTTCGTCCGGTAGGTCGCGTCCAATCTGCTGAACAGCGGGATCTGTGATTTTCACCGGGCCGGTTGCGTCCAAAATAAAGCTCAAGGCAACGGGATCCACTGACAACACTCCGTCCAACCGCTCGCCCATACTCTTTTCCCACATGGCCTGAGCAGTACGTGCTGTCGTGGCGAAATCCGGTGTGAGATTGACGTCCTGCATAAATCTGCCCACACGCGCGGTGTAGATTGCCTGCTGATCAGCATCAATCGCTATGGGTGGCACGAATGATCCCAGTGCGGTCGCACTAGTTTGGGATTCCAGGTTCAGCTTTCCCCTGTCGGCGGTGAGTACAGCTAGAGCACCGGGTATTCCACCGGTTGCCCGTGATTCGGCATTGTTCTGCATGAGTAGCAGATACCTTTTCGGCCTGTCGGCTCCTAACATTGACGGGGCTAGGCTGGCAGCATCTGCTGCAGATTCGAGTTCTCCGCTGAGCTCGGCCAATTCTTTCCGCGCCTGCACCAGGGGGGCGGAAACTTGTGGAAGCAGCGCATCCGTGTCTATTGAATCTAGGCGCTTTGACGATTCCCGCACTGCATGAGCAGCTGCTTCTACACTCGGGGCAGCAGAGCGAAGTGGCTGTAGATCCATGCCTTCGGGGCCAGGCGTCAGAGTCTCCCATTTCAGTGACTGAAATGCCTTCACAAGTGGGGAGGCTCCTAGTCGCGCGACGTCGTCTGCAGACGTTGCTACCTCGCTTGTAGCCTGAAGATTGGGTCCAAGGCCAGGGACCACTGACGCTACCTTCCACACTGGGTCGTTTGCAGCGTCGCGGGCCGATCCGGTGTGCTGGACCAATGATGCCACTGTTGCAGCAGCGCCAGTGGCATCATTGGCAGCCATCTGCGCCTTCAGAGTCGGAAGGAGCTCTGTTGCAGCCTCCAATTCGGACTTCACGATAGCCGCCTTGGACATCGTCCACGCCGCCGCTCCCACTAAGACGGCTGCAAGGGCGAGTGTCCAAAGACCAGTGAGTAGGATTCGCCGACGAGTGCGGCGCTTGGATCTGCTTGAATTTCCCGCAATTCGCATACGTTGACCGGACCCGGCTGTCGCTCCAGTGCCCACAGGCTATGGCCTTCCTAGACCGCGGTACTGCCAGCCAGCAGAACGCCATTTCCCAGGATCTAGGATGTTTCGGCCGTCTAGGATGCGAGGGGAAGACACAGTATCTCTCAGTAGATGTGGATCAAGGTCGCGATACTCCTGCCACTCTGTGAGAAGCAAGACCGCGTCTGCTTTATCTACGGCCGAATCAATATTTTCGACATACTGCAGTTCTGGGAAGCGTCTGGCCGCGTTCGGTAATGCCTTGGGATCCGTGACCGTGACAACCGCTCCCTGCAATTGCAGTTGCGCAGCGATGCTTAGTGCGGGGGAGTCGCGCACGTCGTCGCTTTCAGGCTTAAACGCGGCACCCAAAACGGTAATACGCATGCCGAGGAGGCTCCCCCCACATAGTTCCCGCGTTAACTCCACGACTCGAGTGCGGCGTCGCATGTTGATGGCATCTACTTCGCGGAGGAACGTCAGAGCTTGATCGGCACCCAGCTCACCGGCGCGGGCCATAAAGGCACGGATGTCCTTTGGCAAGCAGCCACCGCCAAACCCGATCCCCGCATTGAGGAACTTCCGACCGATTCGGTCGTCCATTCCAATGGCATCGGCCAAACGCGTCACGTCTGCCCCCGCGGCTTCACAAAGTTCAGCCATGGCATTTATGAAGGAGATTTTTGTGGCTAGAAAGGAATTTGCGGCAGTCTTCACTAGCTCAGCAGTGGGTAAGTCGGTCACAAGGCGCGGTGTTCCACTTGACAGGGGAGCTTCGTAAACCTCGTCAAGGACTGCCACGGCCGTGTGATCCTCAGAGCCACCGTTCACACCGTAAACGAACCGATCAGGGCGAAGCGTGTCCGACACAGCATGCCCCTCGCGCAAAAACTCCGGATTCCAAACCAAGTGAGCTAATGGCTGCTGTTCGGCTACCAAGTCTGCAAGCCGCGCCGCTGTGCCCACTGGAACGGTCGACTTTCCGACGACGACGTCTCCAGGAGCCAAATAGGGAAGGAGGCTCAGCGTTGCAGCGTCAACATAAGTCAGATCGGCGCCGTTTTCTCCCTTTTTCTGAGGTGTACCAACGCAGATAAAGTGCACTTCGCTACCTGCGGCGGCTGCCATGTCTGTCGTGAAGGAGAGCCTCCCCGTCTCTTGGACATCTTGGAGAAGAGCTTCGAGTCCAGGTTCGTAGAACGGGGCCTGCGCCGCCGACAGGTCGGCTATCTTGCGCTCGTCCACATCAATTCCAACGACTTCATGGCCGAGTTTGGCCATGCACGCTGCATGGACGGCACCGAGGTAACCGCAACCTATGACTGAGATACGCATGAAAGAGCCTTCCGATTACCTACACACTTATGGCGACAACTTGCCGACAAGTTGAATTTGATTAGACCGCACCGCTGCTGGTGAAAACGGCCTTAAAAGTCTTGAAGAGAATCAGCACATCACCCATCAGTGACCAATTTTCGACGTAGTAGAGGTCAAGCCTGATGCTCTCTTCCCACGTCAGATTTGATCGGCCGCTGACCTGCCATAGTCCGCTCATTCCCGGGCTAACATACAGACGCCTATGCGCCGCATCGTCATAGAGGGCAACCTCTCCGTGCCGCTGCGGGCGCGGGCCGACCAAGCTCATGCTTCCGCCTAGGACATTCAGCAGTTGCGGCAACTCGTCGAGGGAGTACTTACGCAAGACCCGGCCTATTGGCGTTATGCGGGGGTCGTTCTCGACCTTAAAGAGCGGCTTGTCCGCCGTGCCCTGAGCCTCAAGGAGTGCTTTCAGCTCAGCATCGGCATTCAACTTCATGGAACGGAACTTGAACATGTCGAATGACGTTCCGCGAAGTCCAATCCTTTCTTGGCGGTAGAAAATAGGACCCGGGCCGCTGAGCCGAACCAACAAAGCAATGGCCAGAAGGAGGGGTGACAGAACTAGCAAAAGTGATCCGGCGATTGCAATGTCGAAGGTACGCTTGGCTACCCTCTTTCCGCCCGTGAGTTTTGGCGTCGAAACGTGAATTAGAGGTAGACCTGCAACTGGCTGCGTATGGATGCGAGGACCAGCCACGTCCGTAAGGGCTGGGGCCAGAATCATCCCGATGTCACGAGCAGATAGTTCCCAGCCCAAACGTCGTAGATCCTTGGGGTGAATGTTGACGCCGGCGGAGATGGCGACGGCGTCAACTTCAGCTTCAAGAATCGCCGCCAATATCGAGTCGAAGTCGTTACCTACTCCCGTTAACGGCACGCTTAGCCGAGATGCCGACTCCGAATCGTAAGCGGCCCCAGGGACGTGAGCGGCAACGGGAAGATACCCAGCATGAGGTGCGCCCCTGAGGGAGCGAATGAGGTGTTGGGCAGAGTGGGGTCCTCCAATAATCAACACTCGTGACATGCTGTTGCCCCGCTGTCGGTCAAGACTTAAGTGCTGTCGAACTAGCCACCTTGCGGCGAGAAGGGTTATAGCGCCCGCAGGGAAGGCCAATCCGACGTAGCCCCTTGCCGTATCTATCTTGAGTGCATAGGAGAAAATTGCAACGAAACCGAATAGCCACGCCGAAGCCGCGATGACCCGTTTGTACTCCTCGCTTCCAGAACCGAGGATTTTCGCTTCGCGGCTTCCCCAAATCTCCAGCATCAGCCACCAAGCGACTGCTAAGACAGCGGACAGAACGATGTAATCAGTGTCCTTGACGTCCTGGGCACTGAGATCGCTGAATCCGAAGCGGACGCCGAAAGCGCCAACGACAGCCCACGCGATTACGGCCGCGTCAACAAATCTAAGGCGCCTGGCATATCTGCGGCGCCACTTAGGCAGTAGCCCAGCGGTCTGCTGCACAGTCACAGTCCCCGACTTGGTCACGCCATCCCCCCATTCAAAAGACCTTGCTTAATTTCTAACGTGACCGATGTTGCTTCTGTACCACTCCACAGTGGAGCGGATACCGGACACCAGATCAATGCTGGCCGTCCAACCTGACGCCGTAAGTTTGGAGATATCGAGTAGCTTCCGTGGAGTGCCGTCCGGTTTAGATGTGTCCCACTCAATGGCGCCCGTGTAGCCGACAGCTTCCGCCACAATAGTGGCAAGTTCCGTGATCGTGACGTCCTGCCCTGTCCCTACGTTGACTTGCTCAGGACCGTCATAACTCTCCAGTAGATGCAAGCAGGCTGAAGCCATGTCGTCGACATGCAAGAACTCTCTGCGCGGAGAGCCGGAACCCCAGTTTGTGACTACAGGGGTTCCGGAGGCTGCGGCTTCGTCGTAGCGACGGATCAACGCAGGGAGTACGTGCGACCCTGTGGGAGAGAAGTTGTCTCCTGGGCCGTACAAGTTGGTGGGCATGGCAGAAATCCACGGTAGACCGTACTGGCGTCTCATTGCCTGCACATGCATGATTCCGGCAATTTTGGCAATGGCATACGCATCATTAGTCGCTTCCAAGTGGCCGGTGAGGAGCGAGTCCTCACGAATCGGCTGCTCGGCGAACTTGGGGTAGATGCAGGAGGAACCGAGGAACAATAGTCGTTCCGTGCCATGTTCGCGGGCGGCATCTAGTACGTTTACCTGAATGCGAAGATTGTCGCTAAGAAAGTCGACTGGGTATGTACTATTCGCCAGAATCCCACCGACCTTTGCGGCAGCTAAAACTACATAGCGGGGCTTATTTCTTGCGAAGAACGCAAATACCGCGTCCCGATCTTTCAGGTCAAGCTCTGACGATCCTCGACCTATAAGGTTCTTGAAACCCTCTGACTCGAGCTTGCGCCAGATTGCCGATCCGACCAATCCCTTGTGGCCAGCTACATAGAACAGAGCTTCTCGATCAAGTGGGCCCGGCTGAAACTCGGTGGAGGCTGTCATTAGAGCTTCCAACTCTCAAGATCGACTGAATCGATCCAGTGATCGCCTGCGTGTTTGAGAGCCTCGATGTCGGCGTCGACCATGATGCGCGCGAGTTCGGGGGTCTGGACAGTGGCCTTCCAACCTAACTTCTCATGAGCCTTGGAGGCGTCGCCCACGAGGGCATCAACCTCAGTCGGCCGGAGGTACCGCTCGTCGAACCGTACGTGCTTTTCCCAGTCCAAACCGGCATGCTCAAAAGCGATCTGGAGGAAATCCTTTACGGTGTAGTTTCCGCCGGTAGCCAGTACGAAGTCTTCCGGCTCATCTGCCTGTAGCATGCGCCACATGCCTTCGACGTACTCCGCTGCATAACCCCAGTCTCGGACGGCGTCCAGATTGCCCATGTAGAGAAGGTCTTGACGCCCGGCCTTGATGGCGGCGACGGCTCGCGTGATCTTGCGCGTTACGAAAGTCTCACCGCGGCGCGGAGACTCGTGGTTAAAGAGGATGCCGTTGACCGCATACATCCCATATGCCTCACGGTAGTTTTTGGTAACCCAATAGCTGTAAACCTTGGCTGCACCGTAGGGAGAACGGGGATAGAAGGGGGTGTCCTCGTTCTGCGGGGGAGGGGTCGCCCCGAACATTTCGGATGACGATGCCTGGTAGAACCGAGTTTCAATTCCGGACATTCGAACGGCCTCGAGAAGTCGAATAGATCCGATGCCGGTCGTGTCACCTGTATGCTCAGGCTCGTCAAATGAAACGCGGACATGAGACTGAGCGGCAAGGTTATAGACCTCGTCAGGGCGGATTTCCGCCATCAGCGTCACGAGCCTAGCGCCGTCACTGAGATCACCGTAATGCAGAAAGAGCTTGGCCTTTGGATCGTGAGGATCAACGTAAAGGTGGTCTATCCGAGCAGTGTTGAACGTGGATGCTCGGCGAATGAGTCCGTGAACCTCATAGCCTTTTGCGAGGAGTAGTTCCGCGAGGTACGAGCCATCTTGCCCTGTGATACCCGTAATGAACGCGCGTTTTGTCATTTTGCCCCCATGGTGCGTAAGTGATCGATCGCGAGCCCAGCGGCTACGCGTCTATGCCAGGCTTGTATCGCAAATAGCATATGCCGTGGCGTGCGTGACTCGGAAATTTTGGTCGTCATGATGCGAGAGTTGCGTTAGGTTGCGAAAGAACGCCTGGATGGTCTACGAATCCGATCGCTGAGTTCCTCAGCTGACGATCGCTTGGAACTCGCCGATTCGCATCGATACGACTCTAGAGATGGCGGCTCCGCGATTCCTTCTCCTTGCCAATCGTGATTTCTGCATCCGTTGGGGTCTAAGAATCGCAGGGCGGCAAGCGCCAGCGACAGGAGTCTTGACCAAGATGCAGGCGCGGATTCCGATGTTCCTAATGACCCTGTCAGCGGCGCGATTGAAAAGGGACACCTGATGAAAACAGGTGTGCTCTCCGTAGCTGCAGTAGTCTTTCCATTCGCCATGATGCAGAAATCACAGTACTCCCCGCGGCAACTCATTAGCGGTGAGTTGTCGAGGCAGTTCTACGTATTTCTTTGTTGCCGTGCCACACGCTTGTATGCCACACGGATACTGGGGATAACTTGGAGTACCAGCATGGATGCAGCCATCGCAAGATATGGTGCGGCAGCGCCGAGATGCGGCACCATGAACACAATTAGCGTCACGGTGCTGGCGGCAACGAGGATGACACACGCTGCTTGGAACCACAATCCACTCGTGTCGCTTAGCAACATGGCACTGGGCTGGTGAATGGCCTGAATGAGCAGATAGCTTACGGCGCCAACGGCAAGGAGGGTTGGAGGCGAAACTTGGCCGTCGGAGAGGATCGTCGCGGCTATTGGAGCTAGGCAAAACAGCGCCGTTGCGAAGACGAGTCCTATGAAAGCGAAGATCACCAAATGATGCTTGAACGCAGATGTTGAGAGACTGTTAGCGTGAAGATCCTTTCGGTATCGCGCCCAGAGGTTCTGCCCGACGACACCCGTGATTGCAAGAAGCGGACCCAGGAACTGGGCCACCAAGGAATACTCAGCCACGTTCTGCGGCGTTCCGAAATGGGACAAGAGTACTCTGTGGCTTTGAAAGCCAATCGTCATTCCGACGGAGATGATAAGGAAGGGTGCCGCAGTAAGCCAGAGTGAAGTCCCTCTGGCATCTGGCGAGAACAACGAAGTAAACGGAAGATTGAGTCGCAGACCATATCGTCGGCGGGCAACGATGTAGCCTAATGCCGCAGTTGCAAGGTAGGCCGTACCTGGGCCCCAGAAATATGCATACGATGGCGCCCCCAAGACCATGAGTGGGATGTAAATGCACACCTGGACTATTGGCCCAACCATCCCGATGCGAACTACATCGATCATCCGTCCGAGTCCCTGGAGAACGCGGCCACCCATTCCGAGCGGGATGGCCAACGCAATGCAAGCAAACGTGTAGGCAGTCGCCTCCGGTATCCCCGGCGTATCAGCCAGGTTTCCAAGAAGACCGTCGAACGAAAAGACGTAATACGCCAGCGCGGTTATGCCGATCACCAACAGCATGAAGATGATCATGAAATCTCGCGCCTTTGACACCGTCCTTCTATATTGGCCGCGTGTTAGCCGAGCGGCAGAGCGGTCGGAAGTGGCATTGACAATACTCGCCCCGAGCCCAAGGTCGGCAAAGGGGAGGAGGTTGACGAGCGACGCAACGATGGCAAAGGCCGCGTATGCCGAAGAGCCATGCTGACGCGACAAAACAGCTATGGCTAGGACGTTGGCCCCAAAACCCGCGACCAATGCAATGAGGCGGTAAAGTGCCACTCCTCCGAGGTCAATCTCCCTAGCCCGTGCTAGTAGAGCCGTCATGTGTAGTTCCTATTGCCTAATGGCGGCAGGACGCCAAATCCGCTTCAAAAGCTTGCCCGGCAACAGCCTTGGGGCAGCCGCAATTGATCGAAGTGTCCACAGGGCCGCGCTCGTCTTCCGGTTGTTTGCCCATGCAGATCTGGCGGCCCGAGTGTACGCTGCGCCTTTGATTTCCGCAGGCGACATCAGCTCCACTTTTGCGCCAGTAGCAAAGGCATAGTGCGTCCTGATCGCCTCTTTGTCCGTTATAGCTGCCGTTGGTGCGTGACTGGATTTGCCTGCATAAAGCCGGTATCTCGTCGCTGGCTCATTGTGCATTCCAACTTGCCCAACCATGGACAGACGGATTATTAATTCGTAGTCCTCGGCATAGCGTGTCTCCAAGGAAGGAATAAAAAGGCTAGCTGAGCGGTCGAAGGCTGACCGTCGCATCACAGCTGCAGCTGGCGGCCAAGGTCCGAACCCCGTAGCGAGCAAGTCTTCCGTTGACACGTTCCGGTAGTGGCGCTTGAGCAATTGTTCGCGACCGCTGGGATCGACTCCAATCACCCGTCCGCCTACCACGCACAGTTCAGCGTCCGACTGAAGCATTCGGAGTGATTCGGTCACGCCCGCAGGTATGAGTTCATCGTCTGCATCTAGCAGGGCAATGAACTCTGTAGTGCTGTGGCTAATTCCAGTACGGCGAGCTTGGGATGCGCCGGCGTTGGTTTGCGCGATCACCTCAGCTCCAGCGTCTCGGGCGACAGATGCTGTCGCATCCGTGGAGCCGTCGTCGACAACCAAGATTCGGCATCCTTGTATCGCGCGGCAGCTATCAATTGCTCGACGAATCGTATCCTGCGAGTTGTAGGCAGGTATTACTACGGTGACTATATCTACGGCGGTCAAGATGCGTCTCCCGTCAATTGCCTCGGCTCAGCCCTCCGGAGGGGTCTCCGCAGTAGGCGTTCAAGCATCGTGAAACCTGCAAAGAATACGGATAACGCGCTGTCAATCTTGGCCGATCGGGTGACTCGGACATTCGCGACACTTCTGGCACGAATCATGTCCTTATAGTGAGCCCAAGCGTTTCTGGTGGAACCAGCCCCTAGTGCGTCGAAGTCACATAATACCTCGGTCCACACCGCTGGCAGGGAGCGCATGGAGCACTCCATCATGAACAACTGATCGGCGGTCAGTCCGAATTTAGTATCGTAGCCTCCGACCTCCCAGAACAGCTTGCGAGAAAAAACTGTGGCCTGATGAGGGATGATGCGTCCGCCAATTAGAAAACGTGCGTGTTCAAACGGTACTTGCCCTCCAACGCCGATGGATGAGGTTTCCCGAACGATGTTGCTGAGTCCGTAGCCCCATTCGAAGTCCGTCTCAGCATATTTGGATGCCACAAATGATGCAGATTCCGAAGAATGGAATGTATCTGAAGAATGGAGGAACCATAGTACGGAACCCGTGGCCATCCCTGCGCCCTTATTCATGGCATCGTAGCGGCCATCATCTTTTTCACTTACCCATTGAAGAGACCCATCCTGGCTGGCCAGATACTCAGCAGTACCATCCGTTGACCCACCATCAACGACAATATGTTCGATGTCAGGCCATGACTGGCTCTTCACGCTGGCAATTGTCTTCTTGAGGCCCTCGACATCGTTCCATGCGATAGTAATAACACTAATTTTCATAAAGGTGCCTTTCATGCCCCTTGGCTGCGGCGATGCTGGTGCGTTCCTATGGCGGAGTCGTACGCACTCACGAGGATTCGGCGGGCATCCTCTACGGTATGTTTCCGAGCGACCGCCTCCGTCATTTCAGTTACGAGCTGCTTGTGGCCCGGATCCGAGAAGAAAGTCCTGATGCTTTCGGCAATCCGGTGAGCGGGCTCGGCAACTGTGTAATAGCCCAGGGAGCTCATAGTGGGGATGGCCCGTGCGATGACCGGAGTGCCGAGGGTGGCCGCCTCAATTGCTGAGATCGGCGCAGCTTCCCAGGCCCCTGTGTGGACATAAAGATGGGATGCCGCCACTTTGCGGCGAGCCTGTTCGGGGCTTACCCACCCGCTGACCCGGACTCCAGCCTCAAGCAGCCGCTTTTTCATTTCGGGGTCTCCGTCACCGACCCAAACGAAATCAATATTGCCGCCTACTAGCTCGGCTACCTCAGCGAATAGGTTGGGATCCTTTTGCCATCCGATTCGGCCCACCATTGTTACGCTTGGGCGTTCGTCTTTCCCAACGGCAGCGCTCATTTTGGGAACTGCGTTGGGCACGAAATGAACAGGCATGCGAGAGTTGAGCAGTGAACCCAGTCTGGCCTCGTGCGGACTGACTGCAACCAAGGTCTGTGGACGGACGGCCAGGATCTGCTCCGCCAGCCTTAATGCCTTCTGCCATACTCGTGACTTGTCACGGCGCTCGAATGCGTAGCAGTGTGGGGAGTAGACTAGCGGGCTCGTTGTAGGTGCCAGTAATCGTGCCAAGCCTGCGAAACTGGAGTGAATATGTACGACGTCGGGGCGTTCGCTCTTTACTAGGGTGCGAACCTTTAGCAGATAGTTGATCAGTGAGCCGCTGTACTCGATAACACGCGTGTTGGCCGCAAACTCACCCGCAGATTCACCAGGTCTGGGCCGTCCGAAAACGATGTGTTGGTCAGAGGCCAGAAGATGGGTGTATTTCGAGATTGCGTTCTGAACACCTCCGCCCATAGCTTCCGTGACATGTAGGACCTTCACGAAGCCTCCCAGGATCTGGTGGCCGACTGCTGTGATCCGTTTACAACGGAAGAAATGACGTCGAGCAGGTAATTCTCCGTTGAACGGATTTCAGCCTTTTTTGTCTCGATGAGACTCCAAAAAGCGTCTGGATTCCCAAGTATTCGTTGCATGAGCGCGTCCACTTGAGCCAGTGTCGCATCACGTGCATTTAGTACGAAGTCATCTAAGCCGATGTCCTCATATGCACCCCACCCTTTTCGTTCATAACTGAGATGGATCGCAGGGAAGCCGGCTATCAGTGATGATAGTGCGCCATGCAGGCGGGTGCTAACAACGATGCGCGGCGATTCATCGGCCAAGACTTCAGCCATTGGGCGCGGAGTTCTTGTGCCTAGGCGCTGAGTCAGAGGAAGATCGTCATTGCCCCCACCCGTCGATTGAAGGGCCCACTCGAACTGCTTGGATTTGCTAGCCTCGTCGAGAAGTTCGTAGTAGCGGCGAGGCCTCGAAAGTTCACGTGCGACGATTACAGGGTCGTCCGACAAAGGGGTGGATACCCCTGAAGGCCTGGGTTGGCGAGCAAGCTCGAGAACAGCTAGGTCTGGCATTCTTAAAACAGACGCTACGCTTGCGAACTCCGACAGGGACCTGTCGTCCCTAACGCAGACCGTCCGTATTTTGGCCAGTTGGCGCGCTACTGCACGCTTATAAACCCCCTTGAAAGGGCCTATGCTCTGCGAGAGGTAAATAGCTTTATGTCCATACCGAGCAGCCAATTTAAGTTGGCCGTAGTGAGCGCCCCAGCTCTTGATGGCTGGGCCGATGCTACCGCCACGAAGGTATCCTCCGCCGACTGCGACGATGAGATCCGCTTGTTCTGCTAGCTCTTTGATCTCATTACAGGGTCCAAGAAAGCCGGTTGCCAACATCGCTGCACGACGGGGAATGCGTGTGGACTTGCTCAAGAAGCGATCACGCCACTGGACGTATTCATCACCTTCAAAGGCGCTTGCCTCAGAAGCTATTACGCGGAAGTCTGCGTTGTCCAAAGCGCGGAGTACTGTAGCTTTTGCTAGTTCGACCAGCAGCCCATCACCGGAGTTCTTCGGGCTGTAAGCGTGCAGTAAAAGAACTCGTGGTGAGCTAGCTTCCCAGGTAGTCGACAATTGAACTCCTCGTGTTCAGGTTCTGTGATGATTCCAACGCTTCGTCAAAGGCCATGACTCGAACGTCAGGTCGAGTTGCGAGCGTCGATACGATTTCTTCGAACTCATTCGCATCTCCAAATAGCCACATCGGGCCATTCTTTTCGAGGTCCTGGAAAGCCTCGATGCGGCTTCCGATTGTGGCCCGTCCTCGTGCGCGGGCTTCCCAAACGACCAAGGGGTTCAGTTCCCAGCGACTCGGCATGATCACCGCATCGGACCAGTCCAGATGTGATGCCACATCGTCCACGTGGGAAAGGACCTCGAAGGTATGGATGGGATTTAGATTCTTGTGCAGGTCAGTGACGCTTCGCTTTTCCTCACCATCGCCGAGGCATCGGATATGAACCGGTACTTTAACGTTTTTCAGTAGTTCTGGGAGGCGGTCAAGGCCTTTTTGTTTCGAGATTCTGCCTGCGAACACAAGACGCACGGATTCCAAAGTGCCGGTCCGAGGTGGAACTGGTGGATTGGCCACTGATTTTATGATGTTGTGTTCGATTTTGACAGTCCGCGAGTCGCCGAATCCTGCGCCAATCAATTCCCGCACAGCGCGATTGGATGGCGCCGTGATCAGTCCGGCACGCCGTACACCACGCTTCACTAGTACGTCTTCAACCTTGCCTTGGATGCCAACTGAGTCTGTGGATGGCAGTTGGTGGAAGCTGGCTGCAAGACGTCTACCTGCAAAGGCTCGGGCGGGCAGCAAGCCAAGCACCAGATGGCTACCACGCATGAGTGAATATATGCGGTTGCTGTCGCGGACGTATCCGCGGATCTGCAGGGCGGCTTTCAGGACTCCCAGTGGATTCCTTGGAAGACCCAGCTCGATCGTTTTGTGGACTAGTTTTTTTACTGGATCATGATTGCGGTTGCCGCCAAACAGGATTAGCAATGTCGAGTCTTGAACCGGAAGCTGACCAAGAATTCCCTCCAAGGCACCTTGGGCACCTCCGCCTTCCAGCCAAGGCACAACGATTAGGGTGCGTGCCACTTTCGGCTGCCGTTTTTGTGCCGTAGGCATGTTGAAGTCACTTTCGTTTCACGTAGTCCCATGGACTAGCCACGCATGAACCTTGTTTGTCCCTGGCGTTTGCCGATGCCCTACGCTCGGGCAGATTTGCTCTTAGCTGACGCTGGAACGCTTCGACTCTTGGTCGGCGCCTACTGAGCTCGTTGATGTCTGGGGGGTGCGAGGCACAGAGTTATTGACGAGTGCGGCCGGGAAGACTTTCGAGCCTCGCATCGGAGTGGTTTCATCAGCGGGGCGGTGGCTTTCATAGTTCGCGTAGGAGTAGGCATATGCATCCGGCCCCTTGGTCGGAAGGCGATTGAGTACGACCCCGAGAATGTTCGCTTCGACGAGTTGCAAAGCTGCTAGCGACTTGGTTAGGTCTTGGGATCTCGTCTTCTGCGCTCCTACGACGACTACGACACCCCCGGCGTGTTGGGAGAGAACTGCCGCGTCAGTTACTGGCAGCAAGGGTGGCGCATCGATGATCAGCGTATCGAAGACGCTCTCTAAGCGCTGTATGAGGACTCTCATATCATCGGAGCCCAGCAGTTCACTGGGGTTCGGAGGTATCTGTCCCGAGGCGAGTACATACAGGTCGTTTGCGCCCCAAGGCTGTAGTAGGTCATTAACATCAGCTGAGCCCACCAACGCTGTTGTTAAGCCCGCACTTCGCTCGAGGCCGAGATATTCGGCAACCATGGGTCTCCGGAGGTCAGCGTCTATGAGGCAAACACTCTGTCCCGCCTCTGCCAAGGAGATCGCTAGATTAATGGCAGTAGTGCTCTTGCCCTCGCCAGGAAGGCTGGATGTTACGACGAAGCTCTTAGCGTGACCAGAAACGTTCGCGAACTGCAGGTTAGTTCTCAGTTGACGGAAGGACTCTGCGCGAGGGCTTTGAAATGCGGCCTGCGTGAGTAGTGGTTTCTTTTCAGCATCGGCTTCGAACGCTATGCCACCGAGCAGGGGCTCGTCGCTAACTGCCCGGAGGTCCACTTCACTCTTGATCCGGGTGTCGAGCAGAGAGCGAAGTGCGGCAATCCCTAAGCCGGAGGCCAAACCGACCAGAAGGCCAACGGCTAGATTCAGTTTCGTATTGGGGCCTGAAGGGGACGTTGGAGCAACCGCAGGCGAAATGACCGAGAGGCTGATGGGGGAAGTTCCTCCGGCCTTCGGTCGTTCAAGGGTGTCAACAGCATTGACAAGGCTTGAGGATATAGCCTGGGCAATGGCCGCAGCCTGAACCGGTGAGGAGTCTGATACTTCAATGTTGATTAGTACGGTGTTGAGATCGGAGGAAGTCTTCACCCGCTGGCTCAGTTCTTTGGGCGTAATATCCAAGCCCAGAGCATCAATGGCCGGCTGTAAGACGACTGGTGTTGCAACTGTCTTTACGTACGACTGAACACGAGCCTGACTGAAGGTGTTTCCTTGCTGCAGTTCCTGAACGGATCCGGAGCTCTGGATGGCAACGAACAGTTGAGTTTCAGCTGTGTAGGTCGGCTTCGCTGCGATGGAAACCCCGCCACCCACGGCTAGTCCTGCTAGCGACATGGCAACAACTAATATCCAATTTCGGCGAAGGATTCGAAGATAGTCGCGAAGATCCAAACCATGGCCCCCTATTTCGCATTTATGAAAACCTGCCGTGAGGCATGTCCCCAGCACGGCATTTCCTGCGGTCCTCATGATTCTACCCGTAGAGGAGCTGGCCTCGCGTTCTCCTGTCGAGGATCACTTTCTGTTACGTGCAGAAGCGTCAATAACCGAATAATGACCCGCAACCCACCCTTTTGTGACTGGCATCACACGAATGAGTCATGAGTCCGACTACTGCCCATTATGAGTGGGCCGTAGACCAGCGCTACGGTGCCGGATTCCGCGGCCTCGGGCACTCGGCGTTTGTGCCGTATCTCCAGCATGCAATGTGGATGGTGATCTTCCGATCCGCCGCGTCAAGGGAGCAGCGAGAACAGGTCGCCGCCGTTCACAAGCCACCAGAAGTGCGCAGCCCACTCAGCATTCCGGCCGCACCCACACATCCAACAAGCCACCCGTTTCCACCACGAATCGCCACACCCAAGCCGCGGGGGAGAGCTCCGGCTCTGTACCCACCATCGTCACGTCGGCAGCGATGCATTGCTTCATCAGGGTGCCGGCCCGCTGGACGTGGTAATGGGACGTCACCACGATCACTGACGTCCAGCCTCGTTCCGCTGCGAGGTCCCGAAGTCGGGCGGCTTCGCCTCTGGTGTTCAGCGGGTCCGGACGGAAGCAGTCCAGGTGAGTGGCGCCGTCGTGCTCTTCACAAAACTTGTCCGAGCCGGCGTTGGCGGGCAGGCCGGTGGTGACAACCACCAGGTCCTGGATGCCCAACTGATCCCGCAGGGCGAGGCCCACCGGGAGCCGTTCGTTGCTCATGCCGCCCAGCACCACAATCGCGTCGGTCTGTTGGGGTGTGGCGTGGGGCGGGTTGTGGAAGAGCTGGAAGGCAGCGATCAGCCACAGGACACCCGCCAAGACGCAAGACGCCAGCGTCCAGGCGAGCTTTCGTCTGAAGGTCACCGGGTATCGACGTCCTCGAACACCAGGAACGTTTGGGTGTCCAGGATGCCGTCCATGGACTGCAACTGATCGAAGATGACGCGGCGGAGGTGGATGTTGTCCGTGGCGCGGACCAAGAGAATGACGTCGAAGTCGCCGCCCACCAAAGCGATGTGGTGAATCTCCGGGATGGCCCGCAGCTGTTCCTTCAATTCGCGCCAGGAATGCTGCTGAACCTTCAACGTCACGTACGCAGAGGACCGCAGGCCCGCCTTGATGGGATCTACCAGCGCCGTGAACTTGGTCAGTACGCCCTCACCCGTGAGCCGCGCGATCCGGGAGTAGGCGTGGGCGCGGCTGATGTGGACGTTCTCTGCCACCTGAGTGATGGACATTCGCCCGTCGGTGGTCAGCTCGCGGATGATGTCCCGGTCCACACTGTCCAGCGGTACGGCGGTCTGCTCCGCCTCGGCCTCGCTCACGGGCTCTCCAATTCGTCTACAGCACGGGCACGTTACCCAGCTCACAATTGCAATTCGTCTTTCAGAGTACCCAGTTTAGGCAATGGCTTCCATGATTTGGCGGAAAGCTGGATACGAAACAGAGCCGGGGAACATACTGGAAGCACATAGTGGCTAGAGAAGGACGGACCAATGACGATCCACGCAGATCACTCTGCGCCGGAAACGGCGGTAGAGGACCAAGCTGCTGACGTTCGGACAAAATTCGGCATCAGCGTTGAGGACTACATGCTCCCCGCCCGGCACCAGATCCAAATGGTGAACCCGGACGGCACCCTCCGCTCCCATGACGAGCAAGGCACCGAACCCGGCCACGAATACCCCACACCCAGCGATGCTGAACTGCTGGCCGCGTACGAGCAGCTCGTCGTCGGACGCCGCGTCAACGATCAGAACTCTGCGCTGGTCCGGCAGGGCCGCATGGCCGTCTACCCCTCAAGCCACGGCCAGGAAGCTTGCCAGGTTGCAGCCGCCATGTGCCTGAGCGAAGGCGACTGGCTGTTCCCCACCTACCGTGACGCCGTCGCCGTCATGACCCGCGGGGTGGATCCCGTTGAGGTGATGACCATCTTCCGCGGCGACTGGCACGGCGGGTACGACCCCAGCGCGCACAACGTCGGCATCCAGTGCACCCCGCTGACCACCCAGCTGCTCCACGCCGTCGGCGTCGCCCACGCTGCCAAGCTGCGCGGAGAAAACACTGTGGTTATGGCCATGTGCGGCGACGGCGCCACCAGCGAAGGCGACTTCCACGAGGCACTGAACTTCGCCGCCGTCTTCCACCTGCCCGTCATCTTCTTCGTGCAGAACAACAAGTACGCCATCTCCGTGCCGCTCAGCCACCAGTCCGTGGCTCCGTCGCTGGCCCACAAGGCTGTTGGCTACGGCATGGCCGGTGAGCGCGTTGACGGCAACGACCTCGTGGCACTGCTCGCCGTGATGGACCGGGCCGTGAAGCTGGCCCGCGAAGGCTCCGGCCCGCTCCTGATCGAAGCCCACACCTACCGCATGCAGGCCCACACCAACGCCGACGACGCCACCCGCTACCGCCCGGACAGCGAAGTTGCCGAATGGCAGGCCAAGGATCCGCTGGCACGCATGAAGTCGTACCTCACTGATAAGGGACTGCTGGATTCCGCCGCTTCGGAGCGTATTGCCTCGCATGCTGAAGCCGTCGCCACCCAGCTCCGTGAAGGCCTGGGCGAAGATGTTCCCGTCCAGCCGCTGGACCTCTTCAAGTACGTCTTCGCCAAGCAAACCCCGCAGTTGAAAGAACAGTCCGAGCTGCTCGCCAGCGAACTCGCACGAGAGGAGAGCGGAAAATGACCGTCACCACCACCGTAAACGGAAACGTCAGCGCAGCCACCGCCAGCGCCGCCGCTTCCGCCGCGGCCACTGCCGAAGCCACCGGCCCGCAGAGCCTCACCATGGCCAAGGCGCTCAACACCGCCATGGCCGACGCCATGCGCAACGATCCCTCCGTCCTGGTCTTCGGCGAAGACGTCGGAATGCTGGGCGGCGTCTTCCGCATCACCGACGGCCTCATGGCCGAATTCGGCGAACAGCGCTGCTTCGACACCCCGCTGGCAGAATCCGGCATCGTGGGTATGGCCGTGGGTATGGCCATCAACGGCATGCGCCCCGTGATCGAAATGCAGTTCGACGCCTTCGCCTACCCGGCCTTCGAACAGATCGTCAGCCACGTCGCCAAAATGCACAACCGCACCAAGGGCAAACTCAAAATGCCCATGGTCATCCGTGTTCCCTACGCCGGCGGAATCGGGGGAGTGGAGCACCACTGCGATTCCTCCGAGTCCTACTACGCCCACACCGCCGGCCTCAAGGTCTACACCCCGGCCACCGTGGCCGACGGCTACCGCATGCTCCGCGAAGCAATCGACTCCGATGACCCCGTCATGTTCATGGAACCCAAGAAGCTCTACTGGTCCAAGGACCAGGTTGACTTGGGTGCCTTGCGAGCAGAGCACGACGCCGGAACCTCCACCGAGGGCCGCGCAGCTGTTGCCCGTCCCGGCACAGACGCGACGCTCATCGCCTACGGTCCGTCCGTTCCCACCGCGCTCGCCGCTGCGGCTGCCGCCGCCGAAGAAGGCCGGTCCCTGGAAGTCATCGACGTCCGAACCCTCGTCCCCTTCGACGACGAAACCGTCTGCGCGTCCGTACGCAAGACGGGACGCGCCGTCGTGATCGCCGAAGCCCACGGATTCGCCTCCGTGTCCTCCGAGATCGTGGCCCGCGTCCAGGAACGCGCGTTCCACTACCTCGCCGCGCCCGTCCTTCGCGTGACCGGTTTCGACGTCCCGTTCCCGTCTCCCAAGCTGGAGCACTACTACCTGCCAAGCGTCGACCGTATCCTCGACGCCGTCGACGACCTTCAATGGGAGGACTGACCATGAGCTCAGATATGCAGGTCTTCAAACTGCCCGATCTTGGGGAGGGCCTCACCGAGGCCGAACTGGTGAACTGGCTCGTTGCCGTGGGTGACGAGATTGTGGTTGACCAGCCCATCGCCGAGGTTGAAACCGCCAAGTCCATGGTTGAGGTGCCCTCGCCCTACGCCGGCACCGTTGCCGAGCTGCACGGTGAGGCGGGTCAAACGCTCGACGTCGGCAAGCCGCTGATCTCGATCGCTCGCGCTGGTTCTTCGGCGGGTTCGCCCGCTGCCGCGGCTCCTGTTCCGGCTGGGTCTGTTGATCCTTCGCCGGTGTCCTCAGGTCTTGACGCTTCGCCGGCCGCGGAAGCTGCCGCCGAGACGTACCGGACCGAGGAGAAGGCCGGATCTGGCAACGTGCTCATTGGGTACGGAACTCCCGGGGGAGTGACCGGTGGGCGGACCCGACCGCGGAAGGCGAGTGTCTCTGTCGCTTCTTCAGTTGTTGAGCCTGCAGTTGAGTCTGCTGCTGTGCCTGTGATGGAGCCTTCCGTGGCCGGGACGCGGATCCCTGGCAAGCTCAGTGCTGTGATCTCGCCGCTCGTCCGGAAAATGGCGCGCGATAACGGGGTTTCCCTCGACGCCATTGAGGGCTCGGGTACCAGTGGGCTGATCATGCGGCGGGATGTGGAGGCGGCTATCACTGCGCCTTCTGTGCCTGTTGCTGCTCCTGCTCCGGTGGCCGCTCCTGTTGCCGCTCCTGCTATTGCTTCTATTGATGCGGGTGCCGTGGACAGCCGGACTGGTTTGTCAGTCTCGGCTCGGACGCCTGTCCGTGGGGTCCGCAAGGCCGTGGCCGCCAACATGACCCGCAGCCGCTCGGAGATCCCCGAAGCCACCGTGTGGGTGGACGTGGACGCGACCGCCCTGTTGGAGATGCGTGCCGAACTTAAGAAGCGCGCGCCGCACGACACCCCTGGCTTGTTGGCTTTCATCGCCCGTTTTGTCACGGCTGGGTTAAAAAAGTACCCGGCCCTGAACACGCGCTTCGAAACTGCGGAGGACGGCTCGCAGGAGATCGTCGGGTTCGAAGGCATCAACCTCGGCTTCGCCGCGCAAACCGACCGCGGGCTCGTAGTCCCGTCGGTACGGAACGCGCACGAGCTGAGTGCCCGCGAACTGGACGCAGAGATCCGCCGACTCACCGCCGTCGCACGTGACGGAAAGGCGACCCCCACCGAACTGGGCTCCGGCACGTTCACGCTGAACAACTACGGCGTGTTCGGAGTGGACGGCTCCGCCGCGATCATCAACTACCCCGAGGTTGCGATGCTGGGCGTAGGCCGCATCATCGACAAGCCCTGGGTGGTCAACGGTGAACTGGCCGTCCGCAAGGTCACCGAGCTGACCCTCGCCTTCGACCACCGCGTGTGCGACGGCGAAACCGCGGCCGGCTTCCTCCGGTACGTGGCCGACGCAATCGAGAACCCCGGCGGCGCACTAGCGGACATGTAACCCCCGCACCCTCTCTCACATCCGATCCCCAATTCGGGATCCCTCTCTCACATCCCAAGGGCTTGAGCCGAACGCTCTATCAGTTCCGGGGGGTTTGAGCCGGACGCTCTATCAGTTCCCAAGGGCTTGAGCGGAACGCTCTATCATCCGCCCACCGGCGGGCTTCCCAGTTCAGGTTGCCCGCCGGTTGGGCGGGGGACATATTTCAGCGCAACACCCACATCACGTCCGCATGCGACCTAAGGCTTTTTGCTATAGCTCATGGTGATTCCACCCGTGTAATAGACCACCTTCACTTTCACGGCAGAGGCAGACGTGTGCTTTTTGCCGTCCTTCCATTCGATGCCACCCTCGGTCTTCATTGTGATGATCTGTTTGTAGGCGAGATCCACTCCGCCGCCCAACTTCTTGGCCACTTCCTCGGACACCTCGTCGCTCTTGGTCGTCTCAAAGTCGAACTCGCCATACTCTGCCGTGGCCACAAGATAGAAGTAGTCGTACAGGTCGAAGTCTTCGCGGGGGATCTGGACCACGCCCCGGCCTCGGAGCTCGGCGTTGATGCCTACGCCGCCTAGAACTTCGCCGTTGATCTCAAGTGAGTAGCGCGGGTCGTCGTATTCATTGGTGACTCCAACTTCCAGCTGGCCCTGCCGCGAGTAATCCGTGGCTGTCAGAAAACCAACCGAGGCCCCACGTTGTTTGACATCAATGCCGAACCGGCCGATCAGGAGATTGTTGCCATAGCCCTTGAGATCGACGTTGAGTTTGATGGTGCTCTTGGACTTGCGGACTGGTTTGGCACCTTGGACGTTTTGCTGGACCTGTTTGCTGTAGTCCTTGTGCTCTTCTTGGGACTTATTGCCCTTGCGCGTCTCAGACTCAGACAGTTTGATGGCGTCCTGCGCCTGGCTGGGTGAGACTTGTTGTGCTTCTTCCCGCCGTTGCCTGATCATTTCTTTGGCAACCTCAGCCCCGGCTTGCGTTGTACCCAATTCGGCGTCTTTCTCCTGCTTATCCAGGCCCATCCCGTATTTGGCCTGGATGTCCCGGGCCTTATTGGCAGCCTCTGCGATCGCAATGGTGTTGTCGGAAAGCTTCTTCAACAGGTCCGCTACTTCTTGGCGGCCTGACATGTCACGGAAAATGTTGGGCGTCCCCAGGAGAGATAACGCTGCCGCGAGTCCGCCGGGATCAGGAGCCGGGCTGGGACTGACGATGTTCACTACTGCAGGTGGGAATGGTGTGGGAGCCACACCGGGCTGCTGCGGTTGAGGTTGGATGGGCGTAACCGGGTTGATGCCCGGCGCATCGATAGGTATGGGGTGCTCGTCCCACTTCCAGAAGCGTGTGTTATCGATCTCCTCTGAGACGTTGCAGTGGCCGAGCTTGCCTTCAGCGAAAACGCCCCGGGTTGGCATGGAAATCAGCCGCTCGGACTTGGCCGAGGCCAGCGGCAACCTCTCAAGTACAGTCTGCCGGTCCTGCTCACTCATGGCTGCAAGAACGGAGGTGGCCCATTGGCGGCGCGTAGGGTCGGTGCCGTTCAGTGCCGCGGCGATGTCCACCACCGTGGTGTCGTCCACTGCGGAGGGTTGCTTCGCCAGCCCATATGCCACGTAGCTTCCAAACACTTCCAAGGGTGTGGGGTCGACGTGGTCGGACATGACCTGCCCCGGCGACCATTGCTTCTTCTCGAAATCCTTGGCGATTGTGTTGGCATCGGTTCCGAGCATTAGGACGCTGTTGTAATAGCCTCGGTTCGTATCCAGATGGGCGACTAGACTCTGCAAAGCCACGTCGTCTTCGGCCGAAACGAAGTCATTACGGTTTGGTTTGAGTCCCACGGTGGTTGTGGTTGCTGAAGGAGGTTGTTTCGAAGGGAGCAACCCGGTGCTCCCACCGGCATCATCCAAAGTCCGGGTGCCGGAATCAGCGAGTATATTGATTCGCTCGTTCTCCACCGTCACCATCGTCACCAGGATGTTTGACTCTTGCCAATCACCGCCCGAGTTGATGTCCTTCAGTTTTACTTCGATGCCTCTGATGTCTTTCCAGGGGATAGCGACAGGTAGGGTTTTCTCGAATTCGGGGGAGGTTCCCTCGTCGCCAGCACCATCGCATTGGAACTCGAAAATCCGTCCGTCCAGTAGATGGAGCACCACGAAGACCGGTTCCGACGTATCGTCGGAGGTGGTGGTGAACTGGGCGATGAGCTTGACGAAGAGCTTTGCGCCCGGGTCGATCGTCTGGGTGTTCGCACCCCACTTCTCCACCTCGCGCTTCAGTTTTTCCTCACCCAGTACCACTCGAGCGACAGCGTCAAAACCTGCCGCCAGCTTTGGATCGAGAAGGAAGGGTTCGAGTTGGAATCTTCTGAGGAGAAGTGCTTTCGCCGTCAGGACCTGGGGGAGGTTTAGCGACATCTGGACCAGCACGGAGGGGCGACGGCGGACCCACTCAACAGTCACCCGGTAGTGCCGCAGCACCTCGTAGTAGAGGATCGTCAAAGTGTGGCTGTGGTTATAGTTCGAGAAGGTGCGGGTCTGGATACTTTCCTTCTCCTCCTGGCGGGCCTGGATGACAACTGTTGAGTTGATTTCACGCTGAGATGAGCTGGCCTGCGAAAAACTGTCGTTCAGTCGTTGGACGTTCTCCGCCGCTAGATCCCTGCTTCCGTCGCTGGTAGCCGTGGATCCTCCCAAGCTCCAGGTGTTTCCCACGGCGGCACCCAGCCCCACGACCCCCAGATTGGCACCTCCCGTGGCACCCGATGATCCAGCGGCGCCCGCCATAAACGAGCTCCCGTGTTGAAGTTCTTTGACCCCGGCCTTGACCGTCTCGGAAATGGTGCGGTCGCGGTGGGTCTGATGCAGCAACTCTTCGGTCATTTTAGTTTTCTCGTCACGCTTTGCGACGCTGTCCCAGGACCAGTCGATCACGGCCAGCTTTACGCTCTCCCCAGGTGCCAGCGGCAAGCTGTAGAGAATCTCGCCGAGGGAATGACCGAGGGAGAACCATGTGACTTTGTAGTCGTCTACGTAGGCGGCCTTAAACTCCTGCGGAACCCCGAAATTAGGGGGAACGTCCACCAGCCGCACCACTTGGCGGAGGACGAATTCCTGCAGCGCCAGGTTCGAGGGGACCATCTCCTCGCAACCGTCCGCTCCGAGGAGCGTCGTGGGAGTTGCTGCAAACGAGGCGGGGGAGAGCCTCCAGTCTGTAAGACTGGGATTTTGCAGTGCGCGGGGGCCCATGTTGATTAGCGAGGACGGCAGGGTATGCCACGATATTTTAAGTCGGGCGAGTATGGCGTCGGAGGAAAAGCGGGCCTGATCCAGCGCATCGAACCTGCCCGAATGGCCACTGGGATAGATCCACACGGCCAAGCTGGATGATGGTCCAGTGCCCAGCTGGCGGGCTTGGATGGCCTCCGAGAGCATCAACTGGACGTCCGCTCCCAGTCTTCGAAGATCGAACGAGACGTACCCCATATGGTCGGTGGTCAGTACACCTAGCGGCTCCGCCCATAAAGCGCTTTGGTCCGGAACCTCGGGCTCAGTTTCAAGGCCAAGTCGAGAAGCCGCTGCCCGTACCGCGTCCGCCATGAGGCGTTCTAGGTCCGCCACGGGAATCTCTGAAAGGCGCTCACGGCCCGCCGCCTCCAACACACTCTTGAGTGCTTCCTGGAATAGGTCGTTCACCATCTGACCTTGAGTTATCAGTCGCTCGCGGCTTTCCTTGCTCACGGTGGAAGCTAGAGCACGTAGGGCCGCATTCTCCACCCTGTCCCGACTGGCGCCGGTAGCTGAGGGGTCCACGCTTATAATTGCTGCGCGCAGGGGCTCCCTGAACCGTTCGTTGATAGGCGGTGGCGGAATTATCCGCGGAACCGCAACTTCTGCATAGAGCGGCAGCCGCTGGACGGGACGTCCCGTGTCCGGATCTGTGACGAAAATGCCCAGATGCGCCGGCACTGGAGAGCTGAATGATGCCATGATGCCACCTCGCTCGAGCTCCACCGGCTACAAACGGACCTTGCACGCGAACGTCTGATGGTGGGGTGGCCCACCTTACTCTTCGGATAGCCGCCCGGGAATACGGGAGTGGCAATGTAAAGCGTTAAGGCCTTGACGCCATACTTGCATTTTGCAAGTATGGGCCGCATGAGCCTCTTTATCACATGCCCGGTTGAAGACGTCGAGCGCGCGACAGCTTTCTATAACGCCCTCGGCTGGACCCTCAACACTGAGATGTCTGATCACAACGTGTCATGCTTCGCGATCGCCCCCGAGCAGTACGTCATGCTCGGTAGCCGTGAGATGTACGCGAGCGTCGGTGGCGCCGAGGAGTTGGTGGGCGGACCCGAAACCCCCTCGAAGGTCACAGTTTCATTCGATCTCGACAGCCGAGAGGCGGTGGACGAGCTTATCGAACGCGCCAGGGCCGCCGGTGGGCGGATCGGTGACACCGATGACTACCCCTTCATGTACCAGCGCCAATTCGATGACCCTGACGGCTACCACTACTCACCGTTTTGGATGAAGCCGGACGCCCAGCCGACGGCGTGAGCAACCTTGCCGCGGCCCTCGACATCGTTGGACCACGGTGGGCATTGCTTATCGTGGAGCGGCTGCTCGACGGGCCACAGCGTTACGGCGATCTGCAGCGCGACCTCGGGGTACCGACCAACATCCTCGCGACCCGACTGCGCGAGCTCGAAGCCGCCGGTGTACTGTCCCGCCTGCCGCTCCGGCATAACACCCGGGCCTACGCGCTGACCGATAAAGGGCTCGCCTTGCGCGAGGCGATCCTCGCGCTGGAACGCTGGGGCGGATGCTGTGCTTGAATGCGTCTATAAGAAGCGAGCGTGGGATTGAACCCACGACACTCATATGGAGGAAGCAGGAAGTTATGGGGAAACTTTCGGACGGCCATCTTTGGACCCTGGTTCACTCTGAGCGCGCAGCGCTGATGGAGGACTTGATGGGCCTTAGTGTGGAACAGTGGCGTCACAAGACCCTGTGCGGGCAGTGGGACGTGGAGCAAGTAGTCGCACATCTCACGGCAGCGGCGAGCCTTAACCAGTGGCAGTGGCTGCGCAGCATGCTCGGTGCGCGTTTCCGCCCCGACGTGCACAACCAGCGCAGGCTTGAGGAGCACCGTGGTAGCACCCCGGCCAAGACCTTGGACCGGTTTCGCTCCGTCATTCACAGCAGCATCGCACCGTCCTCCGATACTCCGGCGTATCTGGGGGAGGTAGTGGTGCATGCCCAGGACATCCGCCGGCCTCTGGGACTTCCACGCACTCCGAGCATTGACGCTTTGACGCCCGTCGCGGAGTTCTACGCCCGCCGGGACTTTGCGGTCGCCAGCCGCACGCACGCCGCCGACCTGCGGCTGGAGGCGAATGACGGTCCCTTCTCCGCAGGAACAGGACCACTGGTTACTGGTACGACCCTCGCCCTGGTGATGGCGATGGCCGGACGCCATAGCTACCTTGAGGACCTCCACGGCCCCGGTCTTCCTACTCTTCGCTCACGCCTGGACATCTCGGCCGCGAGATCCGCCTAGTTCCCCAGCCGCCCGTTCAATTACCGGGACCGAACGCGATCGAGTCGAAAACGGCGCGTGCCTCCCTCGTCAGCTCCGGATTGATCGATTCGTGGAATTGCACCACCCAGCTCACAGCGCGCTTGCCGTTTAAATCCACAACCCGGTAAGTTTCGCGCTCAGCGGCGCTCGAGTACCAGCGTGAGCATTCGTTTGAGAATTCAGAGTGGATGCAGAACTTATCGCGGTCGCAGCCTGTGATGTCCACGCCGCCCTTGACGAAGTGGTCGAACTCCAAGCCGGAGTAATCACCCACCTTGACCTTGACGGGAGGGGTGCTCGCCGTTGACGTCTGCGCCGTCAATGCGTCGACGAAGCTCTTAACCGACGGATCGACCTTGACGAGCGCCCCCTCCCAAGCGCATGCGTCCGTCGGCACATAGTCGGCGGGCCACCAACCCACGAAGACGCCCCATTCATCCGGGTGATTCGGGTCATCTTTGGCCACACCATCGCCGTCGTAAGTCGACCAACCGGCTGGGACTGTGATCTCGAAAGGCGCCGAGTAGCCCTTGACGAGGACCCGGTAGGTGCCGGCGTCGAGGTTGCCACTCTCCGGCAGCAGTGGGACTGTTTGGGGGGCGCCACCTTCAGTCTGTGCCGGGGCCGTGCGGGCCTCCGTCGTCGAAGAACTTGGGGACGGGAGGGAGGCGTCGTCGGGCTTGGAGTCACACCCTCCGAGGCATCCAATGAGTGCGATAACCAGCAAAGGTAAGAGATAGCGCCGTCTTTGAGTAGCCAGATCCAGGGGTGTCATGGGGCTCACCGATCCACCAAGCCGCTTTGGGGTACTGCGAGGCCCCGCAGCTCAGTGGCCTCGCGGGCGGTACCAGGTGGGATGCCGTCGCCTCAAGTCTCCTCCGGCACACAACCCAAGACAATAAGGGGTGTTAGTGGATCGGTTACGACGAATGCAACCCCATAAAAATGACAGGAGCCCACTGAAATCAGTGGTGAGGCTACTACCAACCGCAGGCACCGGCCCCGGCTGGATGGTCCTACTGATTCTCATGGGTGCCATCCAGTGCGTCGTCGCCCAATGAATGGATCATGCTTCGCAACGCCTTGAATGCGGCCTTTTGTTCGTCGTGCGTCATGCCAGCTAGCATCCTGTTTTCCACCTCGCGGACCGCAGCGCTCGCCGTCGAAAGGCTGCTCCGACCCAGCGGAGTCAGCTGCGCAGGAAGGACTTTCCCTACTCGGGCCTCCGCAGGGCGTGTCACATAGCCGTCGCGTTCCAAGGCTTGGAGCAGTACGTTCATGGATTGTCGGGTGACGAACGCGCCGCGGGCCAGCTCGGAGTTAGATAAGCCCGGGCGCTGCGCCAGGAGTTCCAGGCAAGAGTAATGGGTAATGGTCATGCCAAGTGGCCGCAGCGCTGCTTCCATGGAGGCGCGAAGGGCACTCGACGCTTCCTTCAGCAGATATCCCAGTGACGTGGTGAGGTCGATCCCGGGTTGACTCATGTCAGTATTCTGACATAGATTCGTCGTGTCAGATAACTGACAAAGAATCATAGGAGCATCACATGCCCGTCACCGGCCCCGACTTCATCTCACTCCAAGCGCGCGACCTCGACGCGTCTCAAGCGTTCTACGAGCAGTACCTCGGCCTTGTCCGCTCGCAAGCAGGGCCGCCCCACGCCGTCGTGTTCGACACGAAGCCGGTCACCTTCGCACTCCGCACCATCGCTCCGGGGACGGACCTGACGTCCGTTGATCAGCCGGGCGTCGGCGCCGCAATCTGGCTGCACGCCACGGATGTGCAGGCTATCCATGACTCGCTCCTGGCCGACGGCCACACCATCGTCGCCGCACCCATGGACGGTCCCTTCGGACGCACGTTCACGTTCGCCGATCCCGACGGCTACCACGTGACGCTTCACGACCGCGCCTGAAACCCATAGGTTCCCCACCGGCGTCGAGTAGCCTTGCACGCAACCGTCCAGCAACAGAAGGAAGTGGCGCAAATGCAGCAATACGTGGTTCTCCAGGTGATCCTGAAAGAAAAAATGTGGGGCGCCGGTTCGGGTAACCTGCCTTCCCTGGAAAGGGCCATCAACGATCAAGCCGCTAAGGGTTACAGGCTCCACACCATCACCACCGCCAGCAGCGGAAGCAAGGGCGTGATCGGCGGCGGCGATCGCATACAGGCGACCATGGTGTTTGAGCGCGTCGGCTAGGGCTCCACGCACGCCGGATCAGAAGGCCGGAACTTCCTGCGGAACGTAAGAGTCTGCAGTTGTGCCGTTTCCTAGTTGTCCCAGACCGTTCTCTCCCCAAGACCAGAGTCTTCCGTCGCCGGTTAGGGCATAGGACGTGTAGAGGCCTCCAGTGACGAACTGGACACCGTTTAGCTGCTGCACGCGAACCGGTGCGGTTGCGTTGTTTCGGGTGCCATCTCCCAGCTCCCCTGAATAGTTGTACCCCCAGGCCCAAAACTCATCTGCGCCGTTGGAAGCGAAGGCGCTATTAGTGTTAGCCCCTATGCTTTCCATGCCACTTAGCCCGGGGATCTGAACGGGGACATCGCTATATCCCTGGTATGTTCCGTTTGCCAACAGGCCAAGCCCGTTGTGACCCCAAGCCCAGACGGTTCCATCGTTGCGAAGGGCAAGGGCGCCATAGCTGGTGCCCACAATGTCCCGCACTCCGTCCAAGCCCGAAACCCTGACCGGTACCAAGGAGTTGGCGGTTGTTCCGTTGCCTAGCTGGCCCTCCCCGTTGTAACCCCAAGCCCACACTGACCCGTCGCTCTTGAGCGCGTAGCCTGAATTTCCGCCGCCCGAGATCTTGGTGACATCCGTAAGACCCTGCACCTGAAGGGGAGTGAGGCCTGTCCCCAGAGTGTGGCCTTGCCCTTGCTGGCCTTTGGTGTTGTTTCCCCATGCCCAAACAGTGCCGTCCGAGCGCAATGCGTAGGCTGTGTTCCCGTTAGTGGCGATACTCCTGACGCTGTTCAACCCCTGGACCTCGAGTGGAACCGATGAATATTGCCCACCATTTGAGTTGCCAAGTTGGCCGTAGTAGTTGCTCCCCCAGGCCCACACAGATCCGTCGCTCTTGAGGGCGTAGGCGTTGTATCCGTATGCTGCGACACCTGTGACCTTCCGAAGTCCCACAACCTGAGCGGGCACGTAGGTGGCATACGCATCGGAGCCTGTCCCCAAATTTCCGGATGCATTGAAACCCCATGCCCACAGTGTCCCGTCGGCTTTCAGAGCGAAGGCGCTCTCAATCCCAGCGGCCATCCCTATGACCCCGGTTGGTACCGGGTCGGACGGTTTGATGACGGGGGTGTTTTGGCAGGGGTTTGCGGTGAAGAGGGGCCAGGTGTTGGTTGCGGTGGCTTTCCATTCGCCGAGGTCGAAGCCGAGTATTTTGATGCCTGCCAGGACGCCGAGTCGGCCTTCGACGCCGAGTTCCAGGGGGCAGGTCCAGGTGAGGTCTTGTCCGCTGGCGGTGGTGACGGTGATGGTGGTGGTCGCGTAGGGGCCGATGCCGAAGGTGATCCCGGCGATGCCGTAGAGCTTGATGGTGGCATCGAAGTCCAGGGATGCTCGTGCGGTCAGGGATGCTGAGGCCTTGTACTCGTTTTCGATTCCTGCGGTAGTGGGTTTGTCGTTGACCAGGTTGAACGCGCCGTTGTTGTATTTGAAGCCGTGGTTGCTGGTGACGGTCTGGGATGAGGAGAACACCACTTCGGCGTTCCCGTCCAGGGAGAAGTTCGCGTTCATGGTCGCGTTGCTGGTCACTACTACCGGGACCGGGCCGGCCATGAACGTGAACGCGGAGTTCAGTTCGCCCAGTTTGGCGGTGACCTGGCCTTTCAAGGATCCCTGGGCCGTGAGGGAGTGTTCGGCTTTGATGGAGGGGGTGATGACCACGGAGACTTCCTTCAGGCTCAGGAAGGCGGTCTCCAGTGTCATTTTCGCTGTGGCTTTGGCCGTGACGGAGGACTTCAGGGTCACCGACCCGTCACCGGTCAAGGGCGCGTCGGGTTTGCCGAACTCGCCCTTGACGGTCCTGCTCAGGACCATGGATTTGTTGAACACTTCCGCTGAGGTCGCCGCGTAGGGCCGGGCCATGTCCGGTGTGGTTGCGGGGCCGGTTCTGGTTGATGTGGGGGCCGTGTCAGGTTCAACCACGACGTCGGGCGCGGGGATGAACTCGGAACTCACCGGGGTGCCGGTCACTTCGAGCAAACCTCCCGTGGAGACCACGGCCTCGGGCACGGTGGCGGGTTTGGTTTTCACCAGGGTGGTTCCGCCCGGGTCCCTCACTACCTGGACTACCCGGACCAGGAGCCCGTCCGGGGTGCCGGTAGTAACACCGGAGACCAGTACGTCATTGGGTTTGATGTCCGTGGCCTGATCCGAAGGCAACGCAATGGTGTTGGTGGTCACCTGGGCGGTTTGGAGTTGGGCGGGTTCCAGGACTTCAACATCCGGGGCCACCGTGACCGTCCCCGCGGCAGGGTTTCCCGGGTCGGCCGGGGTTTTCTGGCCCGCGTACCGGTAGAGGAACGCGGCCATCGCATCACGGGCGATCCCGTCAAAGGGCCGGTACTGACGCGCACCGTTACCAGCATCCCAGCCCGTGGAAATCCCGGCCCCGGCCAACCAGGTGATCTCCGTGTAGAACCCGCCACCGGCGGGAACATCCGTAAAAGGAGACACCGGTGGGGCCGTGAACGCTGGCTTGTCCGCGTACCGGTACAAGAACGCGGCCATCGCATCACGGGCGATCGGAGACAACGGACGATACTCACGCACCCCGCCATCGAGAGCCCAGCCGGTGGAAATACCCGTGGAGGCAAGCCAGGTGATTTCCTTATAAAACGCTGCCTCTACCGGGACATCCGTGAACGGCGACACCGTGGGCGGTGTGAACGCCGGGGACCCGGCATGACGGTACAAGAACGCGGCCATCGCGTTCCGGGCAATGGACTCCAACGGCCGATACTGCCGCACCCCGCCACCAACATCCCAGCCCGTGGAAATACCCGACGCGGCCAACCACGAAATCTCCGTCGCGAACTGCGACTCCGCCGGCACATCCGAGAACGACACCACGTTCTCCACCACCGGATCCGCAGCCACCGCCGACGGCACCACCAACAACCCCGGCACCACCACCACAACAACAGCAACCAACCACGCCACACCACGACGAAACACCGCAACCCCCACACACCGGCGACACCCAGAGAACACTCAGAAAACCACTAGATGGCAAATGCCGTCGAGAAATCAACAGAAACAGCAAAGATGTCGCAGAGTTGCTCAATCTGGCAGGCTAGGTTTTGCACGGTGCAGTGGGAACATGCCTTGCCTGCCTCGTTCGCAGCCGGTCCTCGTTCGGCGATATGCACTGCCCAAGATTGGCGTGCAAGTGGGTCGAGAATCCTCCAGTACCATGGGCTGAAACTGATCTCTGGGTTTGCGGGCAAACAAACATCATGCTGCTCGAATCACTTTGCATCTCAATGGGGGCTATCATCCGTCGTACTATCTTCGCCGTGCTCTGTGGAGCCCTTGCGTTCCTTCTTGCTTCCACATCAACTGCGCCTGCTGTTGCTTCCGCGGATGTGGCGGCCCCTGTGCTTAATAGCGTTTCGATGGTGTCGCCGGACGTTGTTGGTCCTGGGGATGCGGTGACGTTTGCTTGGTCTGCCTCGGATGCGTCTGCGATCAGTCACGTGGAGTTTTGGGCGTATGGGCCGTTCGGGAAGCTCCAACGCATTAGTGGGGGTGGGACTGACTCGCGAGTTGGAGACGTGAGCAGTGGTCATTCTTCGTTGACCGTCGACCCGCTAACTTGGCCCTCTGGTGAGTGGAGGGTTGAGTTTGTTGCTTATAGCGATGTCGTGGGAAATGCCCAAGATACGCGGTATGTCACGCCGAGTCCTGACCTGAATGAACTCACCTTTGAAGTAGTTGGTACGTCGGCGGATGTGGCGGCCCCTGTGCTTAATAGCGTTTCGATGGTGTCGCCGGACGTTGTTGGTCCTGGGGATGCGGTGACGTTTGCTTGGTCTGCCTCGGATGCGTCTGCGATCAGTCACGTGGAGTTTTGGGCGTATGGGCCGTTCGGGAAGCTCCAACGCATTAGTGGGGGTGGGACTGACTCGCGAGTTGGAGACGTGAGCAGTGGTCATTCTTCGTTGACCGTCGACCCGCTAACTTGGCCCTCTGGTGAGTGGAGGGTTGAGTTTGTTGCTTATAGCGATGTCGTGGGAAATGCCCAAGATACGCGGTATGTCACGCCGAGTCCTGACCTGAATGAACTCACCTTTGAAGTAGTTGGTACGTCGGCGGATGTGGCGGCCCCTGTGCTTAATAGCGTTTCGATGGTGTCGCCGGACGTTGTTGGTCCTGGGGATGCGGTGACGTTTGCTTGGTCTGCCTCGGATGCGTCTGCGATCAGTCACGTGGAGTTTTGGGCGTATGGGCCGTTCGGGAAGCTCCAACGCATTAGTGGGGGTGGGACTGACTCGCGAGTTGGAGACGTGAGCAGTGGTCATTCTTCGTTGACCGTCGACCCGCTAACTTGGCCCTCTGGTGAGTGGAGGGTTGAGTTTGTTGCTTATAGCGATGTCGTGGGAAATGCCCAAGATACGCGGTATGTCACGCCGAGTCCTGACCTGAATGAACTCACCTTTGAAGTAGTAGAGGAAAAATCGTCTGCGCCGCTGCGCGTCTCGCCCTCCGCGGTCACCTTTTCTGACAACGAGGGAACTGCTGAGGACTTCTACACAGTCCCAGTGACTACTGGTGTTACTTATATGGAAGACGATGCAACGATTCCGGCGGGTACATATCACGGAAGCGGTACTGTCAGGGTTATAGCCGTTCCAACTGCGGGCTATGAGCTGGCGCCCGGCGCTGTCTCGTCTTGGGAAACGACATTCAAGGTTGCAACTAATCAAACGGACCAACCCGACCTCTCGGTGCCTCCGTCCCTGGTTTGGTTTGAACGGATGTCGCCTGGTGTGGTCAGTAACGGTGACACTGTTTCTGTTGACTGGGAGGTGAAGGACGTTCCGGTGACCAGCGTGTTGTTCTACTACGTCGACTCCCTCGGTAAATCTAAGTACGTGATGTGGTCAGGGCCGCCTTCGTTCTCGGGTACAGCAACAGGCGTTATCGACACTGCGGAGTCAGCTGGTGGGGCCATGCGGATTCAGGAGATAGATCTCTTCACAGCGACGGCAACGGTAAATTATTATCCTGGCGGCGGAATCGCCACCAGTCCCTCAGGGCTGAAACGGCCTAGTCCGACAACCTCGGACTTCGCCGCGGCAGGAGTGACCATTCAAAGCGACGTTGATTTGTCGGTGCCTCCGTCCCTGGTTTGGTTTGAACGGATGTCGCCTGGTGTGGTCAGTAACGGTGACACTGTTTCTGTTGACTGGGAGGTGAAGGACGTTCCGGTGACCAGCGTGTTGTTCTACTACGTCGACTCCCTCGGTAAATCTAAGTACGTGATGTGGTCAGGGCCGCCTTCGTTCTCGGGTACAGCAACAGGCGTTATCGACACTGCGGAGTCAGCTGGTGGGGCCATGCGGATTCAGGAGATAGATCTTTTCACAGCGACGGCAACGGTAAATTATTATCCTGGCGGCGGAATCGCCACCAGTCCTTCAGGGCTGAAACGGCCCAGTCCGACAACCTCGGACTTCGCCGCGGCAGGAGTGACCATTCAAAGCGACGTTGATTTGTCGGTGCCTCCGTCCCTGGTTTGGTTTGAACGGATGTCGCCTGGTGTGGTCAGTAACGGTGACACTGTTTCTGTTGACTGGGAGGTGAAGGACGTTCCGGTGACCAGCGTGTTGTTCTACTACGTCGACTCCCTCGGTAAATCTAAGTACGTGATGTGGTCAGGGCCGCCTTCGTTCTCGGGTACAGCAACAGGCGTTATCGACACTGCGGAGTCAGCTGGTGGGGCCATGCGGATTCAGGAGATAGATCTCTTCACAGCGACGGCAACGGTAAATTATTATCCTGGCGGCGGAATCGCCACCAGTCCCTCAGGGCTGAAACGGCCTAGTCCTACAACCTCGGACTTCGCCGCGGCAGGAGTGAATGTTGGGCCGTTGCGCTTGAGCCCCGAGGCTGTGACGTTCGCGGATGTTGATGGGACGGAGGACGACACATACACAGTTCCGGAAACGGCCGGTGTTGAGTACCTGATTGAGGGGAATGCCGTCGCTGCTGGGACGTACCCGGGTTCCGGAACGGTGACCGTGACGGCCAAGGCCATAAGGGACTACATTCTTGCCGAGGGCGCGGCTTCTGAGTGGACCCACGAGTTCAAGGCGACCCCGTTTGTGGTGACCGCTGCCCCGGTGGTGTTCACGGATGTTGATGGCACGAAGGGCGACACGTACACGATTCCTGCCACGGAAGGCATTGAGTATCTGGTTGCTGGGAACGTTGTCGCCGCAGGGACGTATCCGGGTTCAGGAACGGTGACTGTGGCTGCCAAGGCGGTAACGGATTATGTTCTTGCTGAGAGCACAGCGTCTGAGTGGTCGCATGGATTCAAGGCGACACCGTTCGTAGTGACCCCGGCTCCGGTGACGTTCACGGATGTGGATGGGACGAAGGACGACACGTACACGATTCCTGCGACAGTAGGGGTTGAGTACCTGGTTGGCGGGAATGTCGTTGCGGCTGGGAAGTACCCGGGTTCCGGGACGGTAACCGTCACCGCCAAGGCGCTCACGGATTACGTCCTAGCCGCCGGTGCCATGACGGAGTGGGCCCATGAGTTCAAGGCGACACCATTTGTGGTGACCCCCGCCCCGGTGGCGTTCACGGACGCTGATGGGACGACGGACGACACGTACACGATTCCTGCGACAGTAGGGGTTGAGTACCTGGTCGGCGGGAACGTAGTCGCTGCCGGGACCTACCCAGGCTCCGGGACGGTAACCGTCACCGCCAAGGCGCTCACGGATTACGTCCTAGCCGCCGGTGCCATGACGGAGTGGGCCCATGAGTTCAAGGCGACACCATTTGTGGTGACCCCCGCCCCGGTGGCGTTCACGGACGCTGATGGGACGACGGACGACACGTACACGATTCCTGCGACAGTAGGTGTTGAGTACCTGGTTGGCGGGAATGTCGTTGCGGCTGGGAAGTACCCGGGTTCCGGGACGGTAACCGTCACCGCCAAGGCGCTCACGGATTACGTCCTAGCCGCCGGTGCCATGACGGAGTGGGCCCATGAGTTCAAGGCGACACCATTTGTGGTGACCCCCGCCCCGGTGGCGTTCACGGACGCTGATGGGACGACGGACGACACGTACACGATTCCTGCGACAGAAGGTGTTGAGTACCTGGTTAGCGGGAACGTTGTTGCGGCGGGAACCTACCTGGGTTCCGGGACGGTGACGGTCAGCGCCATGGCACTCACGGATTACGTCTTAGCTGCCGGTGCCATGATGGAGTGGTCGCAGGTGTTCAAAGTGACCCCCTTCGTTGTGACGCCAGTTTCTGTGGTGTTTTCCGATGTGGATGGGACGAAGGACGACACGTACACGATTCCTGCCACTGAAGGTGTTGAGTATCTGGTTGGCGGAAACGTTGTCGCGGCTGGGAAGTACCCGGGTTCCGGGACGGTGACGGTCACGGCCAGGGCACTGACGGATTACGTGCTCGCTGAGGGTGCTGTTTCTGAGTGGTCGCAGGTGTTCAAGGCGACCCCGTTTGTGGTGACCCCCGCCCCGGTGGTGTTTTCCGATGTGGATGGGACGAAGGACGACACGTACACGATTCCTGCCACTGAAGGTGTTGAGTATCTGGTTGGCGGGAACGTTGTCGCGGCTGGGAAGTACCCGGGTTCCGGGACGGTAACCGTCACTGCCAAGGCGCTCACGGATTACGTGCTCGCTGAGGGTGCTGTTTCTGAGTGGTCGCAGGTGTTCAAGGCGACCCCGTTTGTGGTGACCCCCGCCCCGGTGGTGTTCATGGATGTGGACGGGGCGAAGGACGACACGTACACGATTCCTGCCACTGAAGGTGTTGAGTATCTGGTTGGCGGAAACGTTGTCGCGGCTGGGAAGTACCCGGGTTCCGGGACGGTAACCGTCACTGCCAAGGCGCTCACGGATTACGTGCTCGCTGAGGGTGCTGTTTCTGAGTGGTCGCAGGTGTTCAAGGCGACCCCGTTTGTGGTGACCCCCGCCCCGGTGGCGTTCACGGACGCTGATGGGACGACGGACGACACGTACACGATTCCTGCGACAGTAGGGGTTGAGTACCTGGTCGGCGGGAACGTAGTCGCTGCCGGGACCTACCCAGGCTCCGGGACGGTAACTGTCACCGCCCGGGCACTCACGGATTATGTGCTCGCCGAGGGCGCAACTTCCGAGTGGTCGCAAGTATTCAAGGCGACCCCGTTCGTGGTGACCCCGGCTCCGGTGACGTTTACGGATGTTGATGGGACGAAGGACGACACCTACACGGTCCCCGCAACGGCTGGGGTTGAGTACCTCATTGCCGGGAACGTCATCGCTGCCGGAACGTACCCGGGTTCCGGCACAGTAACGATCACCTCAAGGGCAATAAGTGACTATGTGCTCGCTGAGAGCGCGACCGCTGAGTGGGTCCATAAGTTCAAAGTCACTCCATTCGTGGTGACCCCGGTTCCTGTGACGTTCGCGGACATGGACGGCACGAAGGATGACACGTATACGGTCCCCGCAACGGCGGGCGTTGAGTACCTGGTGGGTGGGAACGTCATCGCGGCCGGAACGTACCCGGGTTCCGGGACGGTGACCGTCACCGCCCGGGCACTGACGGATTATGTTCTCGCTGAGGGCGCGACGTCTGAGTGGTCGAAGGTGTTCAAGACCACCCCGGCTCCCGTGGTGTTCTCGGATCTTCCCGTTGGCGCCCAGTTCTTTGATGAGATTTCGTGGTTGTCTGCTCAGGGAATCTCCACTGGCTGGACGGAGGCCGATGGTTCCAAGTCGTTCCGTCCGGTTCAGGCCGTGAATAGGGATGCGATGGCAGCGTTCATGTACCGGCTTGCCGGTTCACCGGCATTCAACGCTCCGGCAGTGTCTCCGTTCGCGGACATCACGCCCAGCACACAGTTCTATAAAGAGATCACGTGGTTGGCGTCCCAAGGGATTTCGACCGGCTGGGTCGAATCGAACGGTTCCAAAACATTCCGGCCGGTACAACCGGTGAACCGTGATGCGATGGCTGCGTTCATGTACCGCTTTGCCGGGAAACCGGCGTTCGTGGATTCCCAGGTCTTTGTCGACGTGCCGCCGGGCGCACAGTTCCACGCCGAAATCAGTTGGTTGGCCGGTGCCGGCATCTCCACAGGCTGGACCGCCGCGGACGGCTCCAAAACGTTCCGGCCGCTCGTCCCGGTGACCCGCGACGCCATGGCAGCGTTCATGTACCGGTACCACCAGAAGTACATGAACAGCTAAGCGGCGATAGCCGCCTCGTCGCATGAAAAGAGCGACGCCGGAGGTCAGGTTTGGATTTCAACCTGACTTCCGGCGTCGTCATCTAGTCGTCTGGACCGGTGCGAGAGAGTTCTAAGCCATCAAGCAAGATTTACAGCGGTGAGCCTTGCACCCCGAACGCAACTGGTCTCGCCCGGTTTTCGTATGTCCCATCACCTAGCTGTCCAAATTCGTTCCAGCCCCACGCCAAGGCATCACCGTTTCCCAATACGACGTAGGCACAAGCGGTTCCAGCGGAAATGGCAACTGCTCCGGTAACTCCTACAACAGGAGTGGGGAGGTGCCGCTCGGCGGTACCCCCACTTCCCACGGCACCCAGCGTGTTATAGCCCCAACCGCGGACCGTTCCGTCGTTCATGAGCGCGTAGCCGTTTCCGTCGCCGCCCTCGATAGCTGCTACGCCGGACAGCCCAGCGATTGCCACGGGCAGTGAACGCCAGGTTGTGGTTCCATCGCCAAGCTGCCCCCAACTGTTGCTGCCCCAAGCCCGCGCCGTGCCATTCGTTTGGAGTGCGTAAGCAGTGCCGTTTCCAGCCGAGATTGCTTTGACACCGGCGAGGTTGCCGACCTTCACAGGGGTCAGTCGCTCAGTCGTCGTGCCATCGCCAAGCTGTCCTGAGCCGTTGTCACCCCATGCCCATACCGTTCCATCACTCTTCAGTGCGTAGTTTGAGCTTGATCCTGCAGCGACGGCCGTAATGCTTGAAAGCCCCGGTAGTTGTTGCGGCACGGGACGAGTCTCGGCATGCATGGCGTCCGCACCCATTGTGTACAGGCCCCATGCCCACACCGATCCATCCTTCTTTAGCGCAATAGCTCCGTAATAGGTTGCCGCTACATCGATCACGTCGCTGAGTCCTTGGATTCGGGCAGGCGTGGATCGGGAATTGGTTGTTCCGTCACCGAGCTGATTTGTGGAATTGTCACCCCATGCCCAAACAGTGCCATCCGACTTGATGGCGTAGGCAGTCTGATAACCGCCCACAACAGATTTGACCCCGCTGAGGCCAGGTACAGGTCCCGGCAGATTCCGCCAGGGCATACTGCCTGCCCCCAGCTGGCCGGAGTCGTTCCTGCCCCACGAACGCACAGTTCCATCGACCTGAACCTCATAACCAACTCCCATGTACCCTCCCGTCAGGTATCGCTGACTGTTCCCCTCAGTCGGCTCGGGTGTGGGTGTGGGTGTTGGTGTTGGTGTGGGGTTTGTTGGTTGGGGTTTGATGACGGGGGTGTTTTGGCAGGGGTTTGCGGTGAAGAGGGGCCAGGTGTTGGTTGCGGTGGCTTTCCATTCGCCGAGGTCGAAGCCGAGTATTTTGATGCCTGCCAGGACGCCGAGTCGGCCTTCGACGCCGAGTTCCAGGGGGCAGGTCCAGGTGAGGTCTTGTCCGCTGGCGGTGGTGACGGTGATGGTGGTGGTCGCGTAGGGGCCGATGCCGAAGGTGATCCCGGCGATGCCGTAGAGCTTGATGGTGGCATCGAAGTCCAGGGATGCTCGTGCGGTCAGGGATGCTGAGGCCTTGTACTCGTTTTCGATTCCTGCGGTAGTGGGTTTGTCGTTGACCAGGTTGAACGCGCCGTTGTTGTATTTGAAGCCGTGGTTGCTGGTGACGGTCTGGGATGAGGAGAACACCACTTCGGCGTTCCCGTCCAGGGAGAAGTTCGCGTTCATGGTCGCGTTGCTGGTCACTACTACCGGGACCGGGCCGGCCATGAACGTGAACGCGGAGTTCAGTTCGCCCAGTTTGGCGGTGACCTGGCCTTTCAAGGATCCCTGGGCCGTGAGGGAGTGTTCGGCTTTGATGGAGGGGGTGATGACCACGGAGACTTCCTTCAGGCTCAGGAAGGCGGTCTCCAGTGTCATTTTCGCTGTGGCTTTGGCCGTGACGGAGGACTTCAGGGTCACCGACCCGTCACCGGTCAAGGGCGCGTCGGGTTTGCCGAACTCGCCCTTGACGGTCCTGCTCAGGACCATGGATTTGTTGAACACTTCCGCTGAGGTCGCCGCGTAGGGCCGGGCCATGTCCGGTGTGGTTGCGGGGCCGGTTCTGGTTGATGTGGGGGCCGTGTCAGGTTCAACCACGACGTCGGGCGCGGGGATGAACTCGGAACTCACCGGGGTGCCGGTCACTTCGAGCAAACCTCCCGTGGAGACCACGGCCTCGGGCACGGTGGCGGGTTTGGTTTTCACCAGGGTGGTTCCGCCCGGGTCGCGGACTACTTGGACTACCCGGACCAGGAGCCCGTCCGGGGTGCCGGTAGTAACACCGGAGACCAGTACGTCATTGGGTTTGATGTCCGTGGCCTGATCCGAAGGCAACGCAATGGTGTTGGTGGTCACCTGGGCGGTTTGGAGTTGGGCGGGTTCCAGGACTTCAACATCCGGGGCCACCGTGACCGTCCCCGCGGCAGGGTTTCCCGGGTCGGCCGGGGTTTTCTGGCCCGCGTACCGGTAGAGGAACGCGGCCATCGCATCACGGGCGATCCCGTCAAAGGGCCGGTACTGACGCGCACCGTTACCAGCATCCCAGCCCGTGGAAATCCCGGCCCCGGCCAACCAGGTGATCTCCGTGTAGAACCCGCCACCGGCGGGAACATCCGTAAAAGGAGACACCGGTGGGGCCGTGAACGCTGGCTTGTCCGCGTACCGGTACAAGAACGCGGCCATCGCATCACGGGCGATCGGAGACAACGGACGATACTCACGCACCCCGCCATCGAGAGCCCAGCCGGTGGAAATACCCGTGGAGGCAAGCCAGGTGATTTCCTTATAAAACGCTGCCTCTACCGGGACATCCGTGAACGGCGACACCGTGGGCGGTGTGAACGCCGGGGACCCGGCATGACGGTACAAGAACGCGGCCATCGCGTTCCGGGCAATGGACTCCAACGGCCGATACTGCCGCACCCCGCCACCAACATCCCAGCCCGTGGAAATACCCGACGCGGCCAACCACGAAATCTCCGTCGCGAACTGCGACTCCGCCGGCACATCCGAGAACGACACCACGTTCTCCACCACCGGATCCGCAGCCACCGCCGACGGCACCACCAACAACCCCGGCACCACCACCACAACAACAGCAACCAACCACGCCACACCACGACGAAACACCGCAACCCCCACACCTTGGGAAAATAATCAGGACGAAAGAAGGGGCTGCCATTGACGGCGGCACCCGAAGGTACGAGAAGGCCGGCACCACCTCTTGTGGTGCCGGCCCGCTCGCTTGCTGAGGACTAGCTCGGGTTGAACTTCCCGTTATAGCGGTACATGAAGGCAGCCATCGCGTCGCGGTTGACGGCATTCAGCGGGCGGAACGTCTTGCTGTTATCCGCTTCTGTCCAGCCAGTGCTGATGCCTTGAGCTGCCAGCCAAGTGATCTCCTTGTAGAACTGGCTGCTGGTGGGCACATCGGTGAACGGTGACGAACTCGGGGGATCGAAGGCGGGTTTCCCTGCCAGCCGGTACATGAAGGCTGCCATCGCATCCCGGTTGACCGCCTGAAGGGGACGGTAGGTTTTGCTGCCGTCCGACTCTGTCCAACCGGTGGAGACACCCTTGTCAGCGAGCCACGTAATTTCCTTGTAGAACTGGCTGCTGGTGGGCACATCCGTGAACGGTGACGTGGCCGGGGGAGTGAAGGCTGGTTTGCCTGCCAGCCGGTACATGAAGGCTGCCATCGCATCACGATTGACGGGGGAGAGCGGCCGGAACGTTTTGGAGCCATCCGCCTCGGTCCAGCCGGTGCTGATTCCGGCCGATGCCATCCAGGTAATCTCTGTGCTGAACTGCCCGCCCGCTGGCACGTCGGCGAAGCCGGTGCCTGGGTTGCCAGCGGCAGCGAAGCTCAGAGTGCCGATGTCAGTGTTTGTTCCCACTGTGGTGGCCACTGCTGCTGCTGCCCCTTCGGTGGTCACGTTCCCGGAAAATATGGGTCCCAGGGACCCGCTCGGCCGGGTGGCGATCATGTTGGCAGAGACTAGGTAGCTGCCGGTGGTCAGCCCTGTCACCGTGAAGGTTCCATCCGCGATGGTATTGGCTCCCCGGGTTACCAGAGAGCCGTCCTTGGTGTAGACGCGAACGGGGACGTTGTTCAATGGCTGCCCATCGGTGCCCACAACCTTGCCGGTGAGTGTGCCGCCGGTCTTGGACGTGCTTGTCAGACCCGACTTGGTTTCGCCGGTGGCTACGGTGACTTTCGTGGCAGAGGATGTTCCCGCGGATTCGGATTTGTCCTTGAAGAAGGAAGCCTCCACCGTAGTGGTCAAGCCGCTCGAACGGTTGAATTCGATGGAGTAAGACCCCGCAGGAAGGCGATCGAAAGAGAAACTGCCGTTGCCCGCCACCTGTGACTGAGTGACAATGCCGGCCGGCCCCACGAGGGTAGCGAGGGTAGCTTGGCTGGAAGAGCCAGCCGGAACACTGAGGGTGCCTGACACTGCGGCGCCCTGGACCAGCGCCTCGTTTGCCACGGTCTGTGTTTGGCCGGTGGTAACGGTGACCGCGGTTGACGCTGATGCATCCAGCTTCTGGCCCTGCCACTGCTCAACGAGGTTCTGGTTATTTGCTGAGTACTGCAGCTTGTAGGACCCAGCGGGGAGCCCGCCAATGGTGAACGCACCTGTCGTGTCGGTTTGCGCGCTGCCCATCCACGTGAGGTCACTTGGGGCTTTCGCCATGACCAAGATGTTCGCCGGTGAGAACCCGGCAGGGACGGTCACCTTGCCTTTGATTTTTGCAGCGGCAATCAGCGTCTGGTTTATTCCCGTGACCGGCTGCAGGGCCGGAACGTTGACCAAGGTGGTTGTGTCCTGGGTAGCACCAACGGGTCCGTAGAAGGAAGAAAGGATCGGCGATTCGTTGCCGCTCCAACCGAAAGACACTTTGTAGGAGGCCGGAACCAGCCCTCCTACGCTGAACTCCCCGTTTGCTTTCGGATTGGTGTACCCACCCGGATCGGACGGCTTGGCGGCGTTGCTGAGAGAGACAGACACTTTAGTCACGTCCACGCCTGCGGGCACGGTAACTTTCCCGGTCACTATTCCGGCTGGTGCCAAGGTAATGTTCTGGCCCGTGACGTTGCCCTGTTTAGGAACATTTACCAGGGTGGCTGTTTGCCATGTGATCCCGCCAAGGTAGGTGGAGATAATCGGGCTCGGAGTCGAATCCTCTCCAAATCCTGCCCCCCAAAAGAAGTTCAACCTGTACTGCCCGGCAACCATATTGGAAAGTGAGTACGTACCGTCTGCGTTCAGTGAAGCCCTGTAAGAGCTGTACTCGCCATCGCGTGTAGCGTCCACAGTAATTTTGGTGGCATCGACGCCGGCAGGGACGGTCACTTTGCCGCTCACCGTTGCGCCGGTGTTCAGTACTGCTGAGACGTTGGTGCGTGACTGCCCAGCGACCAGTGTCACTACTTGGGCTGCAGAGGCCAGCTCCTTGTCGTCGTACCACTCTGGAACGTTGACAGGTGCACCCCCGTTGGGGCCGTAGGCGTAAAACTTCAACTTGTACGATCCAGGTTCCAGACCATCGATTGTGTAGTTTCCCGAGTCACTCCAAATCGAGGATCCATCAACGTATTGATCATCTTTGTAAGCGTCAACGTAAATCATGTTGGCACTGAGACCAGCCTGCATCTGCACGCTACCGCTGATGCTCGCAGTTCCCGCAGCCATGGCGGCCGGTGCGCCGGAGAGGGATGCTGCGAGAAGTGACAGACCGGCCACGGGCACAAGTAAGTGCCGGGAAATTTTCGGTTTTTTCAAAGGTGCCCCCATATATTTGTTTTTCGACGCCGAGTCAAGTCAAGTTGTTGCGTCTGCCACATGCTATTTCTTGTACGGCGGGTCTGTCGATCATGGGGGAAAATAGTGCAATCATTACGTCGCATTTGGGAGTCAACTTTCGGTAATGACCGATTAGCACTCATTAGTGTGACGTTATTTATCGCAGCACCCCTGGTTTTGCTTCCGGACGGCCTGCACAGGTTTGTGTTGCCAAAACTGACTATTTTGTTTATCGCCCTGTGCGTGGGTCTTCTGGTCCCCGCCACCGCAAGACTTGGGCGTCCTGTGGCGCTAATTCTGGCAGCGATAGCGGCGGTTTTTCTCATTGCCGCACTGAGTTCCGTAGACCCCGGTGCTGCCATCGTTGGACGATGGCCGCGTTACGAAGGCCTGCCTGTCCTGCTTTTGTATGTGGGTCTATTGGTAGTCGGCGCAAGAGTACTTGGGGGGTCCACAGCGTCGAAAAGCAGGCGGTATCTGGTCCGAGGGCTGTGCTTCAGCATGCTCATTCTGATGCCTATCGCGGTGGTCGAGGCAGCTGGTCTTAGGCCCTTTGGCGGCGCCGACGATGTCCGTCCCGGAGCGACCTTGGGGAATGCCACGGACTTAGGCCTGGTGGGGTTGGTCGCATGCTTGCTGCTTGTGCCCTCGGCGTTGTGGACAAAGAACTGGCTGGCACAAATAGGTGCTGTTGCGGCAGGAGTGGTTACGGTCGCTTCCGGTTCACGGGCTTGCATTCTGGTTGTGGTTGTTTGCGGAACTGTGCTTTTCGGATTCAAGGCTTTCCAGCTCATGAGATCCGGAAAGCGAGTCCTCGCGCTCACTGCCCTTGCGGGCTTTTTGGGCGCTGCGGCCGTCTTGTCATGGTCCATCCCATCCGTCGCTGAGCGCTTGTTCAGTACGGAAACAGTCGCGGGTCGCGTGTATCTCTGGGAGGCATCCCTCCGGGCATTGTCAGGCAACGCGTTCGTTGGGCTTGGGGCCGGGCAATTCGTGGACGTTTTGCCTTCTCACCTATCCGACGCATTCGCCAGGAACGTGGGAACTGAGTTCCCGGCGGATAGCCCGCACATGGTGGCTCTCCAATTGGTCAGCGCAGGAGGACTGCTGTTCCTCCTGTCCGCGGGGGTAGTTATGTGTACGGTCATCGTGGCGGGCGTCAGGCGTAGCCGCGCCCTGCCGGTGAACGAACACAAACTGTTTCTGGTAGGCGCGCTGGCGGCAGTATGCGGCTACGGATTCGCCCTCATGACTCACTTCACCTCGCCGGGAACTACCGCCCTGGTGTGCGTTCTGGCCGGTGCCATCCTTGGAAATGCACCAGCACAGGAAGCAAACGCCGGGCGTCGGCCGGGCAAGGCTTTGAATTCAGTGCGCCTGGCAGCGGCAGGGCTTGCCTTGATGGGTGCCATCCTCAGTGGTGTGGCGGCAAGCGCAGAGCTGCCAATGAAATCCGGAACTGAGCTGGCTGCCAAGGGAGACATCCCGCTGGCCTCCAAGGAATTCGAACAGGCCAGGGCTTTGCGACCCTGGGACCAGGACCTAGATCTCCTAGCCGCCCAGGCGTTCGCTGTTCGGGCCGTCACCGGCGATACAACAGCGGCAGCTGCCGCAGTCACCTGGGCGAGTTCCGCCGTCGAGCGTAACCCGGGCTCCATGGAGGCACTGACGGCGCTTGCCGTTGGGCAACTTGGGACTGGCGACGTTGAGGCCGCATGGAAGACTCTGGACAGGCAGATTGAACGCTCTCCGTGGACGTCGGAGCCATACCTCCTCCGGGGACTTGCCAAAGCGAGCGGGCAGGATATGGCGGGCGCTATTGCCGATATTGAACGCGCAGCTGCGCTAACTCCTAAACCGGAGCGGGCGCTGACCATTCTGTCGGAGCTTTACGTGGTGTCCGGCCAGCCCGAAAAAGCTGCCGAAGTGGAGAAGCAGTTGGCTCAGGCTCGATAAATCCTTGTGACATGACAAAAATTCATCTGTCATATGTGGCGCATTCCCGGAGGGCATGCAATACGGTTTGGTCAGGCACGGTGTCGAGCCCATTATGGGTGGGAGATCTCGGGGTGAACGGTAATGCGAATTTCCGGAGCAGACAGGAAATACAATGCCCACGTGTGGATTCTGGCTTTGACAGTGGCCTCGCTCGTGTCCTGCGCGCCGAGCCCTGGAACGCCACCCGCGAATAGCCCCGTTGCAAGCCCCTCAGAGGCCGTTGTGCCCGTGGAATCTGTAACGCCCACACCAACGCAAACGCCGCTAACTGGTCCTGAAGCTGCCGGTACGAGAGGGCCGTCCGGCACTTTTGTTGCCCACATGAAAGATGTGGACGGCTACACTTTCGATCTCGATGTGAATGTCATAACGAGCTCTTTGGGCGAGACAGTGGCCGACGACAAGCCGGGCTTTATGAGTGCCAGGTTCCTGCTTGATATGGACCTCCACATAATAAACACCACTCCGGGACGCAACGTTTCCTTCAAAGGGGTGGACGGCGTGACTAAGCCCTTCGGTAATCCGAAGTTCCTGGTCAGCGCGCTCTGGAATAGTGACAGCCCCATTTGTCTATCGGCCGCTGAGTCCGCCAAACGCGCCACCAAACCATGCTCGATCCTGCTTGGCTTTGGATATGCAGACGTTTCAACTCCCGCTGGTGGTACCACTGCCCTGAAGGTTTTCAAAGGATCGCCCGGCGGGCACCAAACCGCCGGGATGGCCGGATTTCCTGAAACTGAGTGGCCAGCAATCAAAGAAGCCCTGACCAAGCCTGACGCATTCCTCGTCTCCTACGACGGAGGCGACTTCCGCCGTTTCGGTTGCCCTTTGCATGGATTCCTGGGTGCGATAGTGGGCGCTGATTCACCCGCCTATGAGTGTGGAGCCGTGATGCCCGAGCTCGTCAAACATCCCGCCACCTGAAACGTAGCTCTGGACCGCTGGGCCAATCTCGAATCAGGACGTAATGTGCGGGTGTACTTCCCGACTCTGTTGCAATCCCGGCTGTGGATGCCATCTAGTGGTTTTCTGAGTGTTGTCTGGGTGTCGCCGGTGTGTGGGGGTTGCGGTGTTTCGTCGTGGTGTGGCGTGGTTGGTTGCTGTTGTTGTGGTGGTGGTGCCGGGGTTGTTGGTGGTGCCGTCGGCGGTGGCTGCGGATCCGGTGGTGGAGAACGTGGTGTCGTTCTCGGATGTGCCGGCGGAGTCGCAGTTCGCGACGGAGATTTCGTGGTTGGCCGCGTCGGGTATTTCCACGGGCTGGGATGTTGGTGGCGGGGTGCGGCAGTATCGGCCGTTGGAGTCCATTGCCCGGAACGCGATGGCCGCGTTCTTGTACCGTCATGCCGGGTCCCCGGCGTTCACACCGCCCACGGTGTCGCCGTTCACGGATGTCCCGGTAGAGGCAGCGTTTTATAAGGAAATCACCTGGCTTGCCTCCACGGGTATTTCCACCGGCTGGGCTCTCGATGGCGGGGTGCGTGAGTATCGTCCGTTGTCTCCGATCGCCCGTGATGCGATGGCCGCGTTCTTGTACCGGTACGCGGACAAGCCAGCGTTCACGGCCCCACCGGTGTCTCCTTTTACGGATGTTCCCGCCGGTGGCGGGTTCTACACGGAGATCACCTGGTTGGCCGGGGCCGGGATTTCCACGGGCTGGGATGCTGGTAACGGTGCGCGTCAGTACCGGCCCTTTGACGGGATCGCCCGTGATGCGATGGCCGCGTTCCTCTACCGGTACGCGGGCCAGAAAACCCCGGCCGACCCGGGAAACCCTGCCGCGGGGACGGTCACGGTGGCCCCGGATGTTGAAGTCCTGGAACCCGCCCAACTCCAAACCGCCCAGGTGACCACCAACACCATTGCGTTGCCTTCGGATCAGGCCACGGACATCAAACCCAATGACGTACTGGTCTCCGGTGTTACTACCGGCACCCCGGACGGGCTCCTGGTCCGGGTAGTCCAGGTAGTGAGGGACCCGGGCGGAACCACCCTGGTGAAAACCAAACCCGCCACCGTGCCCGAGGCCGTGGTCTCCACGGGAGGTTTGCTCGAAGTGACCGGCACCCCGGTGAGTTCCGAGTTCATCCCCGCGCCCGACGTCGTGGTTGAACCTGACACGGCCCCCACATCAACCAGAACCGGCCCCGCAACCACACCGGACATGGCCCGGCCCTACGCGGCGGCAGCTGCGGAGGTGTTCAACAAATCCATGGTCCTGAGCAGGACCGTCAAGGGCGAGTTCGGCAAACCCGACGCGCCCTTGACCGGTGACGGGTCGGTGACCCTGAAGTCCTCCGTCACGGCCAAAGCCACAGCGAAAATGACACTGGAGACCGCCTTCCTGAGCCTGAAGGAAGTCTCGGTGGTCATCACCCCCTCGATCAAAGCCGAACACTCCCTCACGGCCGAGGGATCGTTGAAAGGCCAGGTCACCGCCAAACTGGGCGAGCTGAACTCCGCGTTTACGTTCATGGCCGGCCCGGTCCCGGTAGTAGTGACCAGCAACGCGACCATGAACGCGAACTTCTCCCTGGACGGGAACGCCGAGGTGGTGTTCTCCTCATCCCAGACCGTCACCAGCAACCACGGCTTCAAATACAACAACGGCGCGTTCAACCTGGTCAACGACAAACCCACTACCGCAGGAATCGAAAACGAGTACAAGGCCTCAGCATCCCTGACCGCACGAGCATCCCTGGACTTCGATGCCACGATCAAGCTTTACGGCATTGCCGGGATCACCTTCGGCATCGGCCCCTACGCGACCACCACCATCACCGTGACCGCCGCCAGCGGACAAGACCTCACCTGGACCTGCCCCTTGGAACTCGGCGTCGAAGGCCGACTCGGCGTCCTGGCAGGCATCAAAATACTCGGCTTCGACCTCGGCGAATGGAAAGCCACCGCAACCAACACCTGGCCCCTCTTCACCGCAAACCCCTGCCAAAACACCCCCGTCATCAAACCCCAACCAACAAACCCCACACCAACACCAACACCCACACCGACTGTGCCGGCCGGCGGTGACGGAGAGTATTCTTCAATAGCCCAGGGCCTTGGCTCCGGTTATGCCAGCAAAAGCGATGGAACAGCGTGGTCGTGGGGTACTAACGACTTCGGCCAATTAGGTAACGGCACGGTCGTCGACTGGTCCCAGCCACATCCGATGCAACCCGAGCAGATTCCCGGTCTAGAGAACGTGAAAGCTGTGGCGGCCGGAACTTACACCGGATACGCGTTGAAAAATGACGGCACCGTTTGGGGCTGGGGATCCAACATAAGTGGCTCCGTGGGAGACGGAACAATGATTCCGCGAAGGTCACCGGTACAAGTTCTTGGGCTGACCAATGTGATTGCAATCAGCGCTTCACAAGATACTGCCTATGCACTGAAATCTGATGGTTCAGTGTGGGGATGGGGTTTCAACTATTACAGATCTCTTGGTGGCACCGAGATGAATTATGCCGCCCCTGTTCAGGTGCCGGGATTGTCCAACGTCGATGCGATTGCCAGCGGTTCTGGATTTGTACTGGCACTAGAAAAGGGGAAGGTCTGGACATCCGGTTACGAGCTTGGCAGGACGCCGGGGGTGTCATACGGTGCCAGAGTAGTCGAAGGGCTGCCTGAGATCAGTTCGATCGCAGCGGGAGACGTTGGCTACGCCTTGGCCACTAATGGCTCGGTATGGGCATGGGGCGCCAATCACAACGGCCAGTTGGGTGACGGTTCAACGGTGAATCGTTATGTGCCGGTGCAGGTATATGGCCTTTCCGGTGTTGTGGCCGTTGCAGCGGCGTCCGACGCCGGGACCGGTTTCGCTCTCCGTGCCGATGGGTCTGTTTGGTCTTGGGGGACCAACTACTACGGAAACCTAGGAGACGGGACAACTACCACCCGGATCGTACCTGGGCCAGTGGCAGGACTTGCCGGAGCAACAAGAATAGTTGGAGGGAACTACAACGGCTTTGCAACTACTGGCGATGGAGGCTTGTGGGGTTGGGGAGCGAACGGGCACAACAACGAAATGATGGTTCCCGGCGCGTTGGGTGATGGAACGGCTACTAACAGGCCCTCCCCGATTCGTCTCAATGAGGCTTGGAATCGGGCAATGGCTACATCTGCGTTGGGTATCGGCCCGCTGCAATCATCGTATGGCGGACCAAGCGACTTCCAATAACCCGGTACGCTGGAAGCTGTTTTTTGCGTCCAACCACCGGAGTGTCGTGCGAGTTGTAGTTCTTGGGGATATTGGTCAGCCCGTTTATCACGTGGGTGACGAAGCCATGACCCATGCCGTGGTGGACGAACTGCGCGCCAGCGGAGTGACGGACATTGTGCTGTTGTCGCGGGATCCGGAGCAGAGCACCAGGATCTTTGGCACCGAGTCAGTGAAGACCTTGGAGTTCCCGTGGCCTCCTCACCGGCGTGAGAGGTACCTGCACGAGATCAAGGCCATCCTCGCAGGGGACATGTCTGCCCTTCCCGGTGAAGACCAGGTTCATGCACTCATTGAAACCATAGAGGGCTGCGACGGCGTAGTAATCGCCGGTGGCGGGAACATGACTTCCCCCTACGGCTGGCTGCTCTACGAAAGGGCAGCGGTGGGCGCCATCGCCAACGCCTTGGGCAAGCCGCTGGTCATTTCCGGGCAAACTCTTGGGCCTGTTCTGACGGGCCCTGACTATGACACGGTTGTGGAACTCTTCCGCTCAGCAACGCTCACCAGTGTCCGCGAACAAACCTCGTGGGAACTGATGCGGAACGCCGACGTGCCGGCCGGGTTGACGCTCGACGACGCGAGCTTCTTTGAGGTGGACCACGCCCTTCCGGCCGCCCTCGAACTGGATCAGGTGACGTACAAGCCCCAACCGGGCCGGCCTTTCCTGGTAGCCACATTTGCGCCCGGCACCGGCGCCATGGATAAGGATGCTTTCAACCAGCGGATCGCTGAGGTGCTGGACAGAATCGCCGACGCCGGCAAGCTGGATGTTGTGATGATCGCCCACATGTCGCACCCGGGCAAAGCCGACATCGACATTGAAACCCACCAGGACATCCGGCGCAGGATGAACACGGAGAACGTGATGGTCTGCGGTCAGCTGTCAGCGGAGGAGTCTGCGTCGTTGACGATGCAGGCCGAGATTGTGGTGGCGAGCCGGTACCACCCGATCGTCTTCGCACTGTCCGCAGGCGTTCCTTGCCTGGGAATCGCCGTGGACTACTACGGTGAGGTGCGGATCGGTGGGGCACTTGCAAACTGGGGTCTCGGCCACACCATGCGTTCCCTCCGCCACTTGGCCACTCCGGAATTCGATGCTTTCGTAGACCGGTTCCTGGCCAGCAACAATGACATCCGTTCATATCTGAAGCAACTGAGCCCCGCCCAAGGCGAGTTCCAACGCGCCTGGTGGGACGCCGTCGTCGAAACCCTCAAGGGCTCACGACCGGAAGCTCCGGTTCTTGTCAGCCCGGAGCCGGCCTTTCTGGAACTCGCATCCGATGAGCACCCGGCAGTGGCCCAGCTGACGGCCAACAACGAACTGCACATTGGCCACCAGTCGGTAGAGCTCTATGGCCTGACACACCTCCTGGAGGACACCCGTGGAAGCCTCGGCGCAATGGAAGCGGTCCGGGACGGGCTGCGGGACGAGCTGAACCAAGTCACCGGCGCGCTTGCAGCCAAGGAATCTGAAGGCCACCAACTCCGGATCGAACGCGACTATCTGCAGGAGAAGCTTCAGTTGTTGGAGTCGTCCCTGCTGGTGCGTGCGTGCCGAAAGCTCCGGCTGCTGCCGCGCTAAGGAAGGCCGCCTGCCTTCCAGCATTCGCACGGATTCCATGGGTAGAGTAGAGGCCTGAACATCGCCGGATTGCAGTGGATACGGAGCACGAATTGTCAGCTTGGCTAGAACTCGGACCGGACAACTACGTCTTGGAAACCGAGGGATCGTTACTCAATACCGGGCTTGTGGTGGGCTCTGAACTCGCCATGGTCATCGATACCGGCTGCGGCCCGCGCCAGGGCCGGGAGATCCTCGCTGCAGTTCGCGAAAAGACCCAGCTTCCGCTGGTTGTGGTGAACACCCACGCGCACTACGACCACTTCTTCGGTAACGCTGTTTTTGCCGACGACGGCGTCACGGAGTTTTGGGCGCACGCCAACTGTGCGGCGGCCATAGAAAGCGACGCCGACAACCAGCGACGCTTCGTGGCCACCAACGAACCTGAGATGGCAGCGGGGGAGGGCGACGCCGTCGACATCGTTGTCCCTAACGCGCTGGTCCATGACCAGCCTGTCCTGGTGGACCTCGGCGGGGTTACCGCCACCCTCTTCTACCTCGGCCGCGCGCACACCGACGGCGACCTGCTTGTTGGCACGAGTTCCACGCTGTTTGTGGGCGACCTGGTGGAGCAGGGCGCGCATCCGTCGTTCGAGGACTCGTACCCGGAGGAATGGGCGGATGCGTTACGGCACATCTCGGCCCTGCGCCACCGCTACGAATTCCTGGTCCCCGGCCACGGCAAGCCCGTAAGCGATGAGTTCGTGAAAACCATGGCGGACACCATGAGCACCGCGGTTCGGCAGGCAACGCAGTCCATTCGGGACATGCCATCCGACGCTACTAAAGCAATTCCTGTGCTTCCGTACGGACCTGAACAATCCCGCTGGTTTATCAAAAGGCTTCAGGAAACCAATGCCCAAGGCCGCACGTCGCTGGCTACCCCGGACTTCGGGCCGGAAAAGACCGGTTTCTATCCGTCATAAACAAGGTTCCTTACAAATTTGTCATCTTCTTTACTCCTAACCATGGACTAATCGCTTAGTCCCGTCCTAGGATGAAGGCGACCATTGGTTCGCGACTACCTGGGGGTGTCCGAGATGACGGGTTCACGCGTGTTTCCGCGTGCTACCAGCATTCTCCGCTCCATCATGGTCGCTGGCGCTGGCACCGCAATCTGGATGGCACTTTCCGCCTCGGCTGCAACTGCAGATACGGGAACCTCTGACAAAACCCTTCTTGGATCTGTCACGTCCTCAACATCGGTGAGCATCCCCGTGCCGAACGTACCTCTACCGAACGTGGTCAAGGGACTGGTACCCACCAACCAGATCAACGTCCATGTGCCTGCCGTGACGCCCCTCGTGGAACACGTTGGCGGCACGGTTGATCATGTGGTTTCAGCTGTCCCGGTGGTCAACCACGTGGTCCCGTCAGACACTGCAGGAACTGTGGTGAACACGGTGGTGGCTCCTGTTACTAACACCGTAGACCACACCGTGAACGTAGTTGTTCCGCCGGTGAACCAGGTTTTGGAACCTGCCCGGCTGGAACCTGTCACTGACGTAGTGTCCCCGATTGTGGACCCGATTGTCGGCGTTGTGGACGGTGTTGTAGGCACCGTGCTGCCGCCCGTCGAAGCCGTAGTTCCGCCAGTAGTCGCTCCGCCTGTTCCGCCTGTGGCAGTTCCGCCGGTGGTGGCGCCTCCCGTCACTGCACCCGAGACTCCCGCTGTGCCGGGAACCGACGCTCCTGTTGCCCCCGCTGCGGCGGAAGCCGGCACTTTGGCGACGACCGGCGTCGTACATTCCACAGGCACAACTCTTCTTGAGACCGGCAAACTGGACCCACGCGTCACTCGACCCGGAGTGAACGCCAGCGCTTCGGGGCTGCTGAATCCCGCACGAAACTTCGGTCCCACCGGGATCACGGCGGTGCTCGGCGGTGCCTCCTCAGCCGACGATCCTGCCGCGCCTGCGGACCTGACTCCCGACCCCGCAGCAGTCCCCGGCAGCCTCACGGGAGCCGGCTCCGGAAACTCCCAAAACGGTCCGCCCAGCCCAGCAGCAGCATTCCTGCAGGGCGCCCTGATCATCCCCGTCGACGCTCTTCCCGGCCTGGCAACGGCCGGCAACGAACAACATCCAACGCCGGTGTGCTTCGACCCCGGCTCCTCTCCTGACTAGTTCCCCCACCAGCCGCACAGCTCTTCGCGGCAGACGGTCATTCAGGCGATCCGTCACTCGGACGCCCTTGGGAACAACGTCTTCAGGAGAGAACCACAATGAACACGACCATACGCAAGTGCCTCATCGGCACATGCTTTGCAGGGGGCATGATCGTCCTCAGCGCCACAGCGGCAAACGCCGCTGACACCACCAGCGGCAAAGACGGAATCCTTTCCGGCACGCAAGTGGTGGCACCCGTAACAGCGCCGATAAGCCTCGGCGGAACATCACTTGGACTATTGGGGGATTCAGCAGCTACCGTCTCGGCACCTGCTGCAGGTTCGAGTGCCGCCGGCGCGGGCCCGGCGCCGACGGCCACCACCAACGGTTCCAACAGCATCGGCTCCGGAACGCAGATAGTTGCTCCGGTAACGGTGCCCATAAACCTGGGCTCGTCATCAGTGGGTCTGCTGGGGGGCTCCACTGCGACGAGCTCAGCCACACCTGCCGCTCCAGCCGCACCTGCGGCTGCAGCGGCTGCAACAAGTCCGACGCCGGCAGCCAGCACCAGCGGTTCGGACGGTATCGCCTCGGGAACCCAAGTAGTGGCACCGGTGACTGTGCCGATCAGCTTGGGCTCGACCTCAGCTGGTGTCCTTGGCGACTCCGTTGCTACAACTTCAGCTCCTGCGCCGGCCCCTGCTGCGGCTCCGGCCCCAGCCTCAGCACCGGCGCAGGCAACCACGTCGGGGGGAGAGAGTATCGCATCCGGCGCTCAGGTAGTGGCTCCGATTTCGGTCCCTGTTAACATCGGAGCCACTGCCGTGGGTGTTGGCGGAGACTCCTCTGCTACCTCCGGCTCAGCTGCTTCTTCTGGTGCGTCGGTTCCTTCGGGTGCTTCGACCTCGGGTGCTTCCACATCCGGTTCAGAAGGCATTGCCTCAGGTACGCAGGTTGTTGCTCCTGTGACGGTGCCGATCAACCTGGGTTCCACCTCGGCTGGTCTGCTGGGTGATTCCTCCGCCACGAACTCTGGTGCTGGTTCGACTAGTGCTCCGGCGCCTGCTCCTTCGGGCGCTTCGACCTCGGGTTCAGATGGCATTGGTTCGGGTACGCAGGTTGTTGCTCCTGTGACGGTGCCGATCAACGTGGGTTCCACCTCGGCTGGTTTGCTGGGTGACTCATCTGCCGCGAACACCGGCACCACCGGTGGAACTGCTCCGGCAGGCACCACGTCCGGCAGCACTACGTCCGGCAGCGATGGAGTTCTTTCCGGCACCCAGCTGATCATCCCGATCACGGCTCCCGTAACCCTCGGTTCCACCTCGGCTGGTTTGCTGGGTGATTCCTCCGCTACGAACACTGATACCACTGGTGGAACTGCTCCGTCGGGCACCACGTCCGGTAGCACCACCACCGGCAGCGACGGAATTCTTTCCGGCACCCAGCTGATCATCCCGATCACGGCTCCCGTAACCCTCGGTTCCACCTCGGTGGGAATTGGTGGGGGATCGACAGCCACTGTGAACCCTCCGGTGGTGAATCCTCCGGTGGTGAATCCGCCGGTTGTGAATCCTCCGGTGGTGAATCCGCCGGTTGTGAATCCTCCGGTGGTGAATCCTCCTGTGGTGAATCCTCCGGTTGTGAACCCTCCGGTGGTGAATCCTCCTGTTGTGAACCCTCCGGTGGTGAATCCTCCTGTTGTGAACCCTCCGGTTGTCAATCCTCCTGCAAGTGTTGGAGTTAGCACGGGTGCCGGTACCCAGGCCAGCGCTGTAGTGGCGCAGGGTGCCGCCAAGGGAGCAGTGACGGCGGCAGCCTCCACCGCCGTCGGAAGTGCCAACACCTTGGCCAACACCGGCCTGAACGGTCAGTGGGTTCTCTTGGCAGGGGCCATGCTCCTGATGGGACTCCTGCTCGCAGTAGCTGGCCGCCGCAAGGCAGCAGCCAGCCGCCGCTAAGCCAAGGAAGTAATCTCACTTCGCATGTAGTTGTTGCGGCTCCGACACCCCGGAGCCGCAACAATTGCGCGCACCCCCCCGCACGCCCCACCCCCGCACCCCCACGCTGCGTCGCTAGCCTTAGCGCCGATCGCCCCGGTAACCTCTGGTGCGATTGGCGCGAAAGGGTGCGGCCCTGACTACGAAGGGGAGCGCCCGCCGGCAAAGGGTGCGCAGCGAGGAAAACGGTGCGAGTCACGAAGGGGAGCGCCCGGCGGCAAAGGGTGCGCAACGGGGAAAGGGGTGCGAGCCAGCCGGTCACACGGGCCTGCCCCAGCCACCACCAACCACCAGTCACCCACGAGCGATCACCGACCACGAACCAAGAACCACCGATAACCGCTACCGTTAGCGCCGATCGCCCCCGTTATCTCTGGTGCGAGTGGCGCGAAAGGGTGCGGCCCTGACCAGGAAGGAGAGCGCCGGGCGGCAAAAGGTGCACAGCGCGGAAAACGGTGCAAGCCACGAAGGGGAGCGCTGGGCGGCAAGGAGTGCGCAGCGCGGAAAACGGCGCAAGCCAAGAAGTGGAGCGCCGGGCGGCAAAGGTTGCGCAGCGCGGTAACAGTGTGAGCCAGCCAGCCCCTCCAAGCAACCGCACGGTGAGGGCGGTCATAGGATGAAAGGGATGACCACCACCCAAGCAGACAAAAACTTCAGCCTCCGCAGTGTAGCGCTCCCGGCATTCGGGCCAGCTGTGCTCTTCTGTCTCGGTGAGGGTGCTGTCCTCCCGGTCATTGCGCTCTCAGCCCGCGACCTGGGCGCTTCGGTGGCTGTATCGGCGTTGATCGTGACGCTGATAGGCCTGGGATCGTGGCTGTTCAACATTCCGGCGTCGATCATCACCGAGAAATTCGGTGAACGGTGGTCAATCGTCGGAGCGGGAACTGTGGGTGCGATTGCCCTCGGCGCGGCGGCGTTCGCCCCGCAGATGGAACATGGGCTCTGGCTCTTGGCCGCCTCCATGACCCTGGTTGGCATGTCGGCCAGTGTCTTCAACCTCGCACGGCAAAAGTTCCTCACTGAGGCAGTCCCCGTCATGTTCCGGGCGCGTGCACTCTCAACCTTGGGCGGTGTCACCAGGATCGGCCTCTTCATCGGGCCATTCGTGGGCGCCGGCGTCATGCAGTTCGCCGGGATCAGCGGCGCCTATTGGGTGGGCTTTGGTGGCATGCTTGCCGCGGCCGTTTTGTCGCTCACCATTCCGGATCTGGTAGCCCCCGGAACGTCCGACGGCGGTCCCCGGCCCCCGGCGTCGACGTTGCGGAGCGTCGCGGTTTCCCATGCCGGTGTGTTCCTGACAGTTGGCTTCGGCATCCTCCTGCTGAGCGCATTGCGTGCATCGCGGCAGGTAGTCATCCCGCTGTGGGCGGACCATCTGGGACTCGACGCCACACATGCCTCGTTGATCTTCGGCTTGTCCGGAGCGATCGACATGCTGGTGTTCTACCCCGCTGGGAAGCTGATGGATAGGAAGGGCCGGCAATGGGTGGCCATCCCGTCAACGCTGATCATGGGAACCGCTCTGATTCTGATTCCGTTCACCGCCGGATTCGTCCCGCTCCTCTTGGTTGCTTTGCTCATCGGGTTCGGCAACGGCATCAGTTCGGGGCTCATTATGACGCTCGGCGCCGACTTCTCGCCGGACAACGGGCGGAGCCACTTCCTGGGCATCTGGCGATTCATGGCTGACTCGGGTGGTACCGGAGGACCTGTGCTGCTGTCCGGGTTAACGGCCGCGTTCTCGTTGTCGGCGGGCGTCTGGGCCACAGGCGTACTGGGGTTCGCAGCGGCAGTGGTGTTCGCCGTCGCAATTCCACGGCTGAAGCACCGGCGTAATTATTAGCTTTGCGAGGGTGGCTTCGAAACTCTTTTGGCTGTCCGCAGATGCATCTGAAACCTGAAGAAGTTGGATTTGTGCAGTATGCAATAGGTAGGGTCAGGTCGCCTCGCTCGAAGCGCCGGGAGACTCCCAGGGAATTCGCAGGAAAGCCCAAGTGTGGCTAAACTCATGCTGGCCGCAGTCTCGCGGCCATTTTTCCGCGCTCTTGGGGGCGTTTGAGCAGAGGGCGCTGTCTTATGCAGATCCGACGGAGAGCCCGCATGCGCTCTCAAGTAATTCTTGCTGGCATTATCGCGATAGTGGGAGCCAGCTTGCCTGCGCTCCCAGCGGTAGCGGATGAGGTGCCGGCTCCGCCGAGTGCCGCAACTGAACCCACGCCCCACGGGACCGGTGTAATTGCAACGGACCAGTTCATTGTGAAATTCAAGGATCGGTACGGCATCAAGTCCGCGGATCGCCAGGCATCATTTGGACATGCCGCCAGTGCTGTGGGCGTTCCTGTACAAGCTGTCCGAACCACGGCCACAGGTGAAGACGTGGTGAAGACGGACCGGAGGCTCGGAACCGATGAAGCCAAAGAGCTTGTGGCGGCCCTGGCATCGGATCCGAACGTGGAATACGCGGAGCCGGACGTCATCATGCGTGCGTTTTCGGCAGCGCCGAACGATACTCACTACCCTATCCAGTGGGCCCACTCGGCTGAACCCGGAGGGATCCACGTCCGGGAGGCATGGGACTACAGCCAAGGTGAAGGGGCCGTGGTGGCCGTCATCGACACCGGCATCCTTGATCACAGCGATCTAAACCCCAATATCCTGCCTGGCTACGACATGATTAGCACAGCTGCGGTGGCACGTGATGGCAATGGGCGGGATGCGGACCCCACCGACAAGGGCGACTACAGCAGCGCCGGTCAGTGCGGTGTCGGAGAGCCTGCAGAACCGTCGTCCTGGCACGGAACGCATGTGTCCGGCATTATCGCAGCGGTTGCCGGAAATGGGAAAGGCATAGCGGGTGTGGCACCCAAAGCCAAAGTAGTGCCAGTAAGGGTGCTGGGTTTGTGCGGTGGTTACACCTCGGACATCACCGACGGAATCGTATGGGCAGTAGGCGGCAACGTTCCTGGCGTACCGGTCAATCCCAATCCCGCCCGGGTTGTCAATCTCAGCCTGGGAGCGGAGGCTGCATGCCCCTCCGCGTTCCAGAGTGCTCTGGATTTCGCGTCGACACGCAACGCGTCCGTGGTGGTGGCAGCCGGAAACGAGAACATGGACGCAACCTATGTCAGCCCCGCAAATTGCCGGAACGTCATCACTGTGGCGGCCAGTACCCGCGCAAAGCAACGTGCGTATTACTCCAATTACGGGAACAACGTTGATCTTTCAGCCCCGGGAGGTGACATGAGATACCAGGTTACGGATGGCGTGGTATCTACGCTCAACAATGGTCGGGACGTTGCAACCGGGGAAGAGTATTACATCAAGGCCGGAACCTCCATGGCGGCGCCACACGTTTCAGCCGTGGCCGCCATGATCACTGTGATGAAGCCATCTGCTACGCCATTCGAAGTGGAACAGAGACTTCGCGCCAATATTTCTCTGATGAGCTACTGTGCTGTCTGCGGTACGGGATTGCTGAACGCTGCGGCGGCCTTGAAGGATGTATGGATGGACGTGACTCCCATCGTTCCGAGCAAACCGACCATTGAAGGCAAGCCGAAAGTCGGCGAAACTCTGTCTGCCTATACGAGCCCATGGGTTCCAGTCGGACGGCTAGCAATGTACTACCAGTGGAATCGGAACGGCGTTCCCATTCCCGATGGTTACCCTTTTTCCTACACTCTGACACCTGAGGACCTGGGTGCCACCATCACCATTACTCAAACCGGGGTTCGAGCGGACGGGGCATCAGCCTCGGCGGTGTCTTTGCCGACCGCTCCCATCGGCCCGGGGCCGCTGGCTGCCTTAGAGCCGACCATCAGCGGCAGTGCCTACGTGGGCAGTGTTCTTACTGCGGAGACAGGTACCTGGGAACCTTCCCCTGTGGTCCACTCCTATCAGTGGAATCTAGGCGGTATTCCCATTGACGGTGCAGTGAACAGGGACTACACAGTGGTCAACGGGGACGCCGGTAAGCCCATCAGTGTCACAGTGACGGGGGACAAGCTGGGCTACACAACACAGTCACTAAGCAGTAAGCCGACTGTTGCCGTGGTGCCGGCGGACAAGGTGGTTTCTCCGCTGCCGGTTACCTTCGCCGAAGCCCCTTATATGGAAGACGATAGGTACACGATTCCAACATCTCCGGGTGTTAAGTACCAGGTGGACGGCGTAACGGTAGCCGCGGGATTGCACCTTGCCAGAGGGCAGGTGAGAGTTGTTGCAACCGCCGAAGATGGATACATGCTCCGAACGGGAGCACCAGCCCTGTGGACCGCTTACTTCAGCATGAGGGGGCCAAACTTCACCGCTCCAGCGGTTTCACCCTTCAAGGATGTTCTGACAACGCAACAGTTTTACAAAGAGATGTCCTGGTTGGCCGATCGGAAGATCTCCGCGGGTTGGACGGACGTAAATCAGAACGTCACCTACCGTCCGTTGACGGCGATCAACCGCGACGCCATGGCAGCATTCCTATATCGCATGGCTGGCTCGCCAGAGTACACCCCGCCCGTCCAGTCGCCCTTCAAAGACGTGCTGACAACCCAGCAGTTTTACAAGGAGATGGCGTGGTTGGCGGAGACCGGGATTTCGTCGGGGTGGACGGAGAACGGTGCGCGTTTGTACAAGCCATTGACACCCATCAACCGCGACGCCATGGCAGCCTTCCTCTACCGCCTGGCTAACAAGCCTGACTACGTGGCCCCTCCGTGGCTGCCCTTCAACGACGTAAGCGCGAGTCAGCAGTTCTATAAGGAGATGGCTTGGATGTATGAGTCCGGTATTTCTTCCGGCTGGACTGATGCATACGGATCACGCACGTATCAGCCGCTGGCGCCCATCAACCGTGATGCCATGGCTGCTTTCCTGTACCGGATGCCTTAGCGCACCATAAAGAGGAACAAACGAAAATCAACCGGGGCCGGTTGCAGGAATTTCTGCAACTGGCCCCGGCCCTTTTGGGGTGACCATCAAGACTCACAGGGAATTCGCAGGAAAGTCCAAACTATGGCTAAACTCATGCTGGCCGCACTCTCGCGGCCATTTTTCCGCGCTCTTGGGGGCGTACGAGTAGAGGGCGCTGTTCATGCAGATCCGACGGAGAGCCAGTGTGCGCTCTCAAGTTATTATTGCGGGCGTTATTGCCCTGGTTGGAGCCGCCCTTCCGGCGTTGCCGGCCGTAGCCGATGAGACCCCGGTGCCAATGCCGAGTGCCGCGCCTCAGACGATGTCCACCTTTTCCGAAGAAATCCCCACGGATCAGTTCATTGTGAAGTTCAAGGAACGTGACGGCATCCAATCGGCGGACAGAAAGTCATCTTTCGGTCGGGCTGCCAGTGCAGTGGGCGTGCCTGTTGAATCCGTGCGCACCATGGCCACAGGTGAAGAAGTGGTCAGGACTGATCGGAAACTCGGCGCGGCAGAAGCCAGCGAACTCGTTTCAAACCTTGCGTCTGACCCGAGTGTTGAGTACGCCGAGCCGGACTCCATTATGCGGCCGTTTGCTACTTCGCCTAACGACACCTACTACGACCTCCAGTGGGCCCACGGCACAGGTAACGGTGGAATGGGCGTTCTTGGTGCCTGGGATGTCAGCCAAGGTGAGGGGAGCGTGGTTGCGGTTATCGACAGCGGCATCCTGAACCACAGCGACCTGAATGCGAACATCCTTCCCGGCTACGACATGATCAGCGAGCCGGAAATCGCCCGCGACGGCAACGGCCGTGACTCAAACCCGCGTGATGAAGGTGATGGGACCTACTACGGCCAGTGCGGCACCGGATGGCCCGCGGAGTACTCCTCGTGGCACGGAACGCATGTAGCAGGAATTATTGGTGCGGTTGCCGGGAACGGTAAGGGCGTTGCTGGCGTAGCCCCCAAAGCAAAGATTGTTCCGGTTCGCGCACTGGGTATCTGCGGTGGCTACGTTTCGGACATCGCTGACGCGATCGTCTGGGCCGCTGGTGGAACTGTTGCCGGGGTCCCTGCAAACCCCAATCCCGCACGCGTCATCAACCTCAGTCTTGGGGGCCCCGGAGCTTGCCCCGCTTCCTACCAAAATGCAGCAGATTTTGCCCGTGGCAAGGGCGCTTCTGTAGTAGTCGCTGCAGGCAATGAAAACATTGACGCATCTCAGGTCAGTCCCGCAAACTGCAAGAATGTTTTGGTTGTTGGAGCCACCAAGAAGGACGGCAACAGGGCCTATTACTCCAACTTTGGCGTGAACGTAGATGTTGCTGCGCCGGGCGGCGACATGAGGTTTTCCGGTGCCGATGGAATCGTCTCAACGCTAAATGCTGGTTTGGACGTAGCCACCACGGAGGACTACTACCTTAAGGAAGGCACCTCCATGGCTGCCCCGCATGTAGCTGCGGTGGCCGCCATGATGTACTCCAAGCTGCCCGCGCTGACCCCCGCCGACATCGAGTACCGATTGAAGGAGACAGCCCGGCCCGTCTACAACTGTAACTGTGGGGCGGGTCTGGTGGACGCCAGCAAAGCCCTCAGAATGCTTGCTGAAGATGTAGCGCCCATCGATCCAGGAACGCCCACTATCTATGGTCAGACCAAGGTGGGCGCGATGCTGACCGCCAATCCGGGATACTGGAGCCCAGGCCGGGTAGTCAACAGCTATCAGTGGCTGCGCAACGGGGAGCCCATTCCTTACCAGAGGCTTGACCAGTACGTGCTTGCCCCCGAAGACGCAAACGCAGTCATCTCGGTACGGGTGACCGGAGCAAAGACGTATGCCACGAGTGTGTCGGCAACCTCGGCCCCTACTTCCCCCATCACCCCTGCGGACATTTACTCGGTCGCCCCGAAGATCACCGGCCCAGCCTATGTTGGCAGCGTTCTCAAGGCAGACGTGCAGCCTTGGGGACCGGCTCCGGTAGCGCTCGCATACGAATGGAAGCGCAACGACGATCCGATAACCGGAGCCACTGGTTCGGAGTACAGCGTCACCGAGACTGATATCGGTGCGACGATCACCGTTACAGTGACAGGTACCAAATTTGGCCACACCACGGTGTCCTTGACCAGTGATGCGACTGCTGCAGTACTGCCAGCTGACAAGGCTGTGACCCCGGGAAGCGTCGCATTCGTGGACGCCCCGCTTACCGACCAGGACACGTACACCATCCCCGACACGGAGGGTGTTGAGTATCGCGTCGCAGGTGAAGTAGTAGCTGCAGGGACGCATCCGGCCACTGGTCGGATCACGGTCACGGCAGCGGCGAAGGACGGTTTCGTGCTCAGAGCCGGTTCTACGGTGGAGTGGACGGAACGCTTTAGTGCCAAGGGCCCGGACTTCGTGCCTCCCGCTGTATCGCCTTTCAAGGACGTGCTGACAACTCAGCAGTTCTACCGGGAAATGGCGTGGATGGCTGATGCAGGAATCTCCAAGGGATGGGTTGAGGCGGACAACTCAGTTACTTACCGCCCGCTGACTCCGATCAACCGCGACGCCATGGCAGCATTCCTGTACCGCATTGCCGGTTCGCCGGAGTACACCGCGCCGGCCCAGTCCCCCTTCAAGGACGTATCCACTACCCAGCAGTTCTACAAAGAGATGGCCTGGCTGGCGGAAAAGGGAATCTCCTCAGGCTGGACCGAGGGCGATGGATCCAAAACCTACAGGCCCTTGACGCCAATCAACCGCGACGCGATGGCGGCATTCCTTTACCGCTTGGCTGAGAAGCCGGACTTCCAGGAGCCCGCTACGTCACCCTTCCACGATGTGCTGACCACTCAGCAGTTCTACAAGGAAATGGCTTGGATGCTGGAGATGGAAATTTCCACGGGCTGGCTGGAAGCTAACGGCTCACGTAGCTATAAGCCACTTTCTCCCATCAACCGCGACGCCATGGCGGCATTCCTTTACCGCATGCCATAGCTGTTCGCGGGGGTCGCGACTTACCGACCTCTTTTGAACAAAGAACGGCCGCAGAACAACCCCATTAGGTTGTTCTGCGGCCCTTCGTCTTTCAAAGCAGGTCAGGAAGCCACGGCCCCGGACGAAACACTTCGCGGGGTCTTCCATGCCCGGTCCGGCAGCTTCCCGGACACCAGAGCTACGGCGAGCACCAGCAGCACCAGCCCCCAGCTAGCATTCGAAACGTCCAGCGCAGACCTCATCACCACGAACGGCGGGATGATCGCCAGCACGGTTCCGAGGGCGATGCGCCACATCGCCGGCCGCGATGCACCCGGTGCCAGCGCTGTGCTGGCAAGTTCCAGCCGGACCAGCGGGGTGGAAACGAGCAGCACCAAGGCCCAAGCAGCTACGTAGAACAGCGGCCGGGTGAGCCACCATACGGTGCCGGCCGGTTCGGGGAACGGCAGTCGCAGGACCAGAGCAATGCCAAACATGGCGATGATCAACGGCAGGTGCCACAGGTAGATGGTCATGGCCCGACTACCCACCACGAACATCACCTTCTGCACCCAACCGATGTGGACGCATCGCTGCAGCGCCGGGTAGACGGCCTTCACCAACAGAATGTGTGCCAGCCCTACCAGGATCAGGGGAAACATGGGCGGGTTCTGGCTGGTCAGCATGTCCACCGGATACGGCCCGGCATGCGTGAGTGGAACCATCACGGCGTAGCAGCCGGCAGCAGCAAGAACGAGCTTCCACTTGGCGAAACGGTCAAAGAAGCCGTCGGCGTAGAAGAACCCAAGCTGTTGAAGGAGGCCCCACACGAACACCATGTTCAGCAGGCCGATCGGGTTCGAGTCGAAACCCCAAGGGTTGCGTTCCAGGCCCAGACGAAAGACATCGACGACGACGGCGCCCGCGGCCAGCGCTGCGATGGTCCGGTAAGGCGCTGCCTCGTGGAATTTTGCCATGGTGGGGACCATGGCTTGGCAGATAATATACGCGGCCAGGAACCACAACTGCACTCCGGCGCCCGCAGCGATAACGGTGAGCAAATCGACGGGGACACCAGCCGCCGTCGCACTCCACAAAGCAATGGCGAGGAAGATGTACAAGGCGACCGTAGGCCGAACCAACCGCAGCACCCTGTTCCTGAGGTAATCGCCGGCATCGCCGCCTCTACGCTTCAGGCTGCGCCACGACGTGAGCGAGGCGAAGCCGCCCACAATAAAGAACAGGGGCATGACCTGGCCGAACCACGTACCTTGCGCAAACCAGCTCAACGACGTCAGGGGATTGCCCACGCCGATGCCGGACTCGTCCACGCTGATCCCCATCATGAGCAAATGAACCGCAACAACAGCAAACATGCAGGCAACGCGGATGAAGTCCACCACCAAATCGCGGGATGCGGGAACGGTGCCAGCCGGGGTGCTCCGGCGCGGGGCGGATTTGCGGGAGTCGGGCCTGAGGGTGGATGACATGCGAGCTCCTGTGCTTAGCAGTTGTTTGTCCATCGATTGGACTAACTGTAACTCATGAGGAGTAAGTAGTCGACGTCATCCCCGAAAATGTTGGTGATTGCAGGGTGGAATCGGCGCGGGTCGGCGTAGCCTAGAAGAGCACCTCCGTCCCTGATCAACCGAGTGTTCCACCGTCGCGCATGGCGCAGTTTGCGAATCTACCCCCACCAATGAAGGGCAGTGCTGATCGTTGTGCACATCAAAGAATTTTGGGACCAGCTTTCTCCCGAAACACAGCAATGGCTCGTCGACAATCCGGGAACCATGATTGTGCCGAGGACCGTCACCGCGATCATCAATGCGGAAACGGGGGAGGGGGACACCATGGATGCCCATGGTGGCACGGTGCTCACCGATGAGGATCGGCACTTCATCCAGGAGCAGGCCCGGAACCGCGTTTCGCCTTCCCCGGAGCCCAAATTCTTCGACTCGGTCCGTCCAGAGGACTAAGCGCCGGGTGCGGCGCACCCCTTAGCGCCGATCGCCCCACAAGGAGCGTCAGCCCTTGCGCGCCGCCATGCCAAATAGCCACGTGCCACCAAGGGCGGACAGGTATCCGGCGATCACGATGAAGGCGGTGCCGGCCCAGAAGTAGTCGATGGTGCTGTCTGTGCTGAGGCCGGGCATGACCTGGAGCAGCGAGTAGGCGGCAACAAAAGTAGCGATCGCCAGGGCCGCAACGGTAAGCCACACCCACAGCCGGGAAGCGGCCCAGTGTTCGCCGTAACCCGCCCAGACGTTCCAGCTGTTGCCGGTGCGGAGGATGAGCCATCCTGCCGGGAGCATGACGACGGCCACTACCAGGAATGCGGCCACGACGTCGGCCGGGCGGTGCCACTGGTTGATGAGCGTGGAGACGCCTGTTGCTACAGCGAAGGTGCTGCCGAGGAAGCCTGCCAGGGGGCGCCAGCGGGGCGAGACCATGAGGAACACGGCGGCTGCGGCGGACGCGGCCAGTGTGGTGTGTCCGGAGGGGAGTGAGTTCAGTACGAGTGTTTGTACGCCGCGGTCGGGCCGGTCCGGGATGAGGAGCTTGAGAATTTGTGTGGCTGCGTTGGCGGCGATGCACGCTGCCACTGCGATTACGGCGGCGGTCCATCGCCTGCGCGCCACGGTCACGAAGAGAACCATGATGGCTGCAATTGCCAGCGAAAGCATGGGGAGCATATCCAGGAATTCGGTGGAAGCCCTGCCGGCTGTTCCGCCCAGAACGGTAGCTTCAACCAGTGCGGACTCGTCGATGAACTGGCCGGCGGTGGTGCGCACAAAGAAGTAGTACGTCGCGGCCAGGCCAACGGCGCTGGCAATCGCGGCGAGGCAGAAGAGAAATCCTGTGCCCGCGCCGGCGGGGCGTCCTTGAAGCGGCCGTTTGCTCGACCTCCCGCTGGTGCGGAATTGCTGGGAACTCATTCAGACTAGACTGCCACAGTTCTCTGGATAGCTCGTGTGAGCCGCCCCCGAGCGTGGCGGCCGAAGGTGAGCCCTTGGCAACATTCCTGTGATGCTTGACACGTGTTAGGTGACAGGAATAGGCTTCCTAACACGTGTTAGGGAAGGAAATCTACATGTCGGGAACCAATGGGGCTTTGCGTGAATTCACACGTAGGAGTGCCCTCACAGCCCTCGGCGCAGGAATTGTTGGAGTCACAGCGGCGTCGTGGCCGCGCTTGACCGGGGCCGACATTCCAGGCCGCGGAGACAATAGCCTCAGCATCGCCATCATGGGTACCGCCGCGGACGCTGAAGCCCGCCAGAAGGTCATCGACGCTTTCGCCAAGGTCCACCCCGAAATCAAGGTCAAGGTCCAGGCAATCCAAGCGGTGGACTGGAAGGACTTCTTCACCAAGATCCTCACCATGGTTGCAGCAGGCACCCCGCCGGACGTCGTGTACGTGGCTACGGAAGGCGCCCAACTCTTCGCAGAGAAACTGGCCCACCCGCTGGATGAGTACCTGCGCCGCGACGCCGATCATATGCGCGAATACTTCGAGGATGTCCACCCCAGCCTGGTGGAAGCGTTCATGTACAAGGGCAGCCTGTTCCAGCTCCCCATCGACTGGAACGCCGCCAATATGTACTACAACACCACGGCACTGACCAAGGCAGGCCTGGAACGGCCGTCCGACAACTGGACGCACACAGATTTCCGCAGCACCCTCGCCGCCATGAAGAAGGCCAACCCCAAGGACTTCACCCCGTACTACTGGACCAACCGGCTCTTCGGTGGAGTGGTGCCGTGGCTCTACGCCAATGACACCAGCTTCCTCAAGGAGACCAAGTCCCCGGGTGGCGAATGGCTGTGGGACGGTTTCTATGCCAACGACCCCTCACGCAGCCTCCGCTCCGGCGGCTACCAGTGGCTTGAGCCCAACGCCGATGATCCCAGGGTCTTCGAATCCTTCGATTACCTCCGAGGACTCGTGAAGGACGGATTGGGTGTGCGGCCGGAGGAAGGCGGCGGTAACTCGCTGATCGGCCTCTTCGCCTCCAACAGGATAGGTACGACGCCGGCGGGCGGCTATTGGGTGCAAGGCCTCCACGAGGCGGGGATGACGGAGAACGACTTCGACGTCCAGTTCTTCCCCAAGTGGCGGACCCAGCGGCACCAGTTCGGCACGGCGGGCTACGCGATTATGAAGACCGCCAAAGACAAGGACGCCGCGTGGGAATGGGTGAAGTTCAGCTCCAGCCGTGAAGCCATGCAAATCGTGTTCCCCACACCGAACACCACCCCTGCGCGTCGTTCAATGGCCAACCAACAGCTCTACGCAGGAACAGGTCCGCGGAACTGGAAGGTCTTCTACGACACCCTGGACAGGTTCCCCACCACAGGTCCCATTCCAGCGCCACCCCAGCAGGCTTCCGTGGAAACAGCCCTCATGAAAAACGTAAGCCTGGCTGTCAGTGGAGACGAGCGTCAACTCAAGGACGCCCTTACTTCCATGCAGCGCGATCTTGAATTGGCCCTGAGGAGGCAGCCATGAGCACCGCAACCAGTACGCCAACGGGGACGGGGAGCGAGTCGGGACGGAAGCCGACCCACAAACACGCGCAGCCGTCCAAGCGCGGCCGGATGCAGCAGCGCTGGCTGCCCTGGGCTTTTCTGGCGCCCACCATCGTGGGCATGGGCATCTTCACCTTGCTGCCAATCGTCGCTTCGATCGCGCTCGCGTTCTTCCGCTGGGACATCATCTCGGCACCAACGTTCGTGGGCTTCGACAACTTCGCTGAGGTGGTACAGGACCCCACCGTCAGGGTGTCATTCCTGAACACCATCGTGTTCGTGGTGGTGGCTGTGGCCCTCCAGCTCGGACTGGCACTTGGCCTGGCGATCATGGTGCAGGAGAAGCTCCCATCCTGGCTTAGGGTGTTCTTCCGATCGGCATTCTTCTTCCCGCTGATCCTCTCCGCGGCATCAGTATCGATTTTCATGCGGTACCTCTTCAACGAGCAATTCGGCGTCGTGAACTGGTTGCTGTCCATCGTTGGCATCCCAGCGGTCCCGTGGCTGACAACGCCAACCGGGTCAGCCGCCGTCGTAATTCTTGTCTATGTGTGGCAGAACTTCGGCTTCTCGTTCCTGCTGTTCATTGGCGGGCTGGCCTCCATTCCGGTGGAGACGTATGAGGCCGCGTCGATTGACGGTGCCACGGGTTGGCGAAAGCACTGGTTCGTCACCCTGCCCCTGCTGAGCCCCACCACCTTGGTGGCCTCGGTGATGGCGATCATCAACGCGCTGCAAGTGTTCGATCAGCCCTACGTGCTCACCCGCGGCGGACCCGGTGACTCAACACGAACAGCCGTGATGGTGATCTTCGAGTCCGCGTTCCAGCGCCTTGAGTTCGGCCAGGCATCGGCGATCGGCGTGATCCTGACCCTGATCATCATGGCCATCACCGCCGCGCAATTCCGGCTCAGCAAACGATTCGTCTTCTACCAGTAAGGCCCGCCATGACCACCATTCAAGAACGTGTCACCACCACGGCGCCTGTAGTGAAGCGGAAGAAGCGCGACTGGTCCGTAGCCATCCGCGTGGTTGTCTTGCTGATCGCATCCGTCTTCGTCCTGGGCCCGGTGATGTGGACGTTGTCCACTTCGCTGCGACCGCCGTCGGAATCCTTCCAGCTGCCGCCCGCGTTCCTGCCGCTGAACCCGGACCTGACCTCTTATGAGCAAGTGTTCAAGCAGCTCAACATCGTGGCCCTGGTCATTAACAGTGCCCTGGTGACCGGTTTGATCGCGGTGGGGCAGATGATCACCGCAGCGCTGGCAGGCTACGCGTTTGCGCACTTGAAGTTCCGGGGGCGCGGCGCGCTGTTCTCGATCGTGCTGGCCACCATGATGGTGCCTGCGCAGGTCACCATTGTGCCCGTCTTCATGCTGATCCGCGGCGTTGGACTCTCCGACACACTGCTCGCGCTGATCATTCCGGCCATCCCGACGGCGTTCGGCACCTTCCTGATGCGCCAGTACTTCATGGGGTTGCCGGGCGAGCTCGCTGAAGCGGCCGCGATCGACGGTGCCTCGCCGTGGCGGACGTTCCGCTCGGTGTATGCACCGCTGGCCATGCCTGGCCTGGCCATTGTGGGCATCCTGGCGTTCAACTTCCACTGGAACGAGTTCTTCAGGCCACTGATTATGACCATCTCCGAGCAGAACTTCACCCTGCCCCTGGGCTTGGTCTCGCTCCAAGGCAACCTCGGCACCGGAAGCATCTCCGTGGTCCTGGCCGGCGTTGTCCTCTCCATGATTCCCGCGCTGGTGGTGTTCATGTTCGGCCAACGCGCGCTGCAGGACGGGCTCACCGCAGGCACGGGCAAGTAATTACCGATCTTTTTGAAAGGGGTTCCGTTGACGGACCTTGCACTCTCTTCCTCTCTTTCCATGGCGGCGACGCACCCGGATCCCGCCTTCCCGCGCTTCCACCCGCGGCCTGCGCAGGGATGGATCAACGATCCCAACGGTGTCAGCTACATCAACGGCCGCTACCACGTGTTCTTCCAGTACAACCCCCTGTCCGCGCGGCACTCCCAGATCAACTGGGGGCATGTGAGCTCCACTGATTTAGTGCGCTGGGAAGAGCACCCCGTAGCGCTTTCGCCGCAGGCGGGCGGCCCTGACTCCGCTGGATGCTGGACCGGTGTGGTGACCGACGACGACGGCGTGCCAACCGCTTGTTATTCCGGTATCAAGGACCACGGGGGTCATTCCCAGGTGGTCATTGCCCGCGGCTCCGCCGACCTTGTTTCCTGGGAACAGGACGGGCACGTTGCGGCGTCAATGCCCTCGGATCCGCTGGTCACCGCAGTGCGGGACCCTTTTATTTTTTGGTTTGGCGGTGCGCGTTACGCCATGCAAGGGGCAGGTCTGTCCGACGGCCGCGCCGCTTTGCTTTTGTACACGGTGTCTGACATGGACGCGTGGGAGTACCAGGGCATCTGGCTCACCAGCGACCACCCCGTGGCCGCTGCCCATACGCCCGCCGAGATCTGGGAATGCCCGCAGCTGGTGGAAGTGCCTTCTTCTTCCGCTGGGTCCAGCTGGGTCATGATGTTCTCCCTGTGGCTCTCCGGCGACGACCACGAACACGCCAACGGGGTAGGGCACCTGATCGGGTCCCTGTCCTTGGACCCTGTGTCCGGGCTGCCGGTGTTTGCGCCTTCCTCCGGGGGGAAGTCCGATTTCGGCCGCGACTTCTACGCTCCTCAGATTGTGCAGCTCGCCCATGGGTCCTCACCCGCGGCACTGCTGTGGGGGTGGGCCAACGAGGGGCCAGGACGTGATGGTCGCCGGGGCCGCACGCAAAAAGAAGTCGACGACGCCGGGTGGTCGGGTGTGTTGACGCACCCCCGGGTTTTGTCCGTGGTTGGCGGGGCGCTCGCTGTTTCTCCTGCGCCCGAGGTTGAGGCGTATCGGGGTACTGCTGTGGTTACAGGTGCTGCCGGTGCCGTTGCGGTTCCCGAATTCGCCGAAGTGCTGGTCCGGGGTGCTGCAGGTGCCGGTTCCGTGGAGCTGGTGCTTGGGTCCGGGGCCGCCGCTCAAGTGGTTTACGCAGGCTCCCTGACTCCGGACGAGCAGTTGCGCATCTTTATCGATGCGTCCCTCGTGGAGGTTTACCGCACCGGTTCCGTGGCCACCACCGTCCGGGCTTACCCGGCTCCGGGGGAGGAATGGCAGCTCACCTTGCCCGATGGCGCGACTGCCGACGTCTGGGAGTTGACGCTGCCCGAGTAGGCGGCAGGCCGCCGTCGTGCGTCCGTTGCGAGGCCTGCTTTGCAGGCTTTCCGCTCGTCTTAGGGTGTAGAGCGGGCCTCGCAACGAGGGGGTGCGTGTTGTGAGGCCTGCTTTGCAGGCTTTCCGCTCGTCTTAGGGTGTAGAGCGGGCCTCGCAACGGGCGGTGTTAGCGGGTGGGGGCGGGGCCTGTGGACTCGCGCACCACTAAGCGGCAGGGAACCATCGTTTCGACCGTGGTTCCCTTTCCTGCTGTGGGGGTGCCCGCGCCTACGCCCGCGCTTTCGCCCGTGCCCTCGATCGCGTCCAGCAGCGTGGTCATGGCGGCACGGCCGATCTCCCGCAGGGGCAACGCCATGGTGGTGAGTGAAGGCACCATGGTGTCGGCGATCCGGGTTTCGTCGTCGTAGCCCATGATGGACAGGTCCCCGGGAACACTGAGTCCCAAACGCGCGGCAGCAAGGGTCACACCCACCGCCAGGCGATCGTTCGCGCACATGATGGCCGTGGGCCGATCAGCCGGGGACACGCCGTCGAGCAGTTTCATGGCGCCGCGGAAACCGGCGTCGATATCCCAGCCGGCCATGAAGATCCGGTCTGCATGGACCGGGATATCGGCCGCTGCGTGTGCATCCCGGTAGCCCTGAACACGCAACGGGGCCGCGGGCGAGTCCTCCAACCCGGCAAGCAGCGCAATGTCCCGGTGGCCAAGTTCCAACAAGTGCTCCGTGGCCATCCTGCCACCGGATACCTCGTCAGGAATGACGTGATGCAGCTGCTGTTGAGGGTGGTTGTCATAGCAGTTGGCAAGGACCGAGGGGACGCGGAGCATGCCGTGCGGAATCTCAATGGGTTTCAAGCCAACTGTCACGTACATGAGCCCATCAACCTGCCGATCCAGGAGCGTTTCAATGGCGCTCGCATCCCTGGCGGTATCACTTTCGGTGTCCATCACTACGGTCACAAAGCCGCGGCTGCGGGCGACGTCGTCGGCGCCACCGATGATGTTGCCGTCAAAGGGGCTGACCACTACTTCGTCGGACAGGATGCCGATCACACGAGAGCGCTGGTTCCGCAGGCTCAGGGCAATAGCGTTGGGGGAGTAGTTCAATTCAAGGGCGGCCTGCCGGATCCGGTCCTGGCTCTCCTTGGCCACGTTCCCGTCGCCACGCCCATTTAGAACCAGCGAGACCGCGCTCCTGGACACACCCGCCCTCTTGGCGACGTCCAGTGCAGTGGCCTTGCGGTTCATGGAAGTCCTTCCGTCCTTTATTGTCAGCAGTCTACCTAACGCGTGTGAGGATCCGGTGGGGTCAGGCTGGGTAACCCAATTCACGCAACGCGGCCTCCATGAAGTCCAAGGCCTTGATAGTCCCCGCCACGAAATAAAGTCCCCACGCCGCGAGGATGACCACCAGTGGCCACAAGCCCCGCCGTGGAGCCACCTTGTGGATTACCACCGACCGTCCAATGACATAGGGAATCCCTCCCAGAAAGGACCATGCCCAGTGGAATGGTCGCGTGACGCCCGTTTTCAGCAAGCGTCGGGTATCAAGCAGGGCCAGCACCACTGTGGAGCAATAGGTTAAGACCAATCCGCCCCAGATCAGGAAGTAGCCAGTGCTGATGATCGTGGCGGGGTCCAGGGTGAGGGCGCCGTTCCGGGTGTAGGTACGGATCTCGATATGCCACGTCAACATGAGTAGGCCCGGAAGGAAAGGCAGGACGGCAATAAGCCAGATGTACGGATTCACAACGCTCTGGCCTTGGCGAAGTATCGGGCGCTGAATCGCTGGACGTGGGACCCCTGCAGGTACCACGTGGTCTACCCACTCAGTACCGTTCCACCATCGGAGGCTGTGGGGGTCCCGAGCATCTGCATACCACCCGGGAACTGTCACGTCTGGACCGAATACCCCAGCTGGGAATACACCGACTGCATGAAATTGGACATCCAGATGCCGGTGATCACCATGCTGATAACAAACACGGCGATTGTTGCCCAGACAGGCCACAGCCCACGATTAGGCGCCACTTTCCTAACGATCACAGAGCGGCCGATCACGTACACCAGCGCGCTAAGGAACGCCCACGCCCAGTGAAAAGGACGGACGACGCCGGACTTGAGGAGGCGCTGACGGTCCAGGAAAGCGAAAAACACCGAAAGCCCGTAGGACAGGAAACTAGCGCCCATCAGCAAGAAATAGCCAGGGGTGTACATGGAGAAAGGATCCATGGTGGTGACCCCCTGCCGGGTGGTGATCATCCTGAACTCCGGCTGCCACGTGAGTAGAAGCAGGATGGACAGCAGCGGCAACAAGGTGATCGCCCAGATAAACGGGTTGTACACCGGAGTCTCCGGGCTGAGCTGCGGACGTGGCTGCTGGACGGGAACCTGGAGCTGTCCTGGCGCCTGGAACTGAGCCGGCGCCTGGTTGGCTGTCCACGCGCGTCCGTCCCACCACCGGACGAGCCGCGGGTCTGAAGGGTCCGGGTACCAGCCGGGAGGCGTCGCGGAACCGGGCGTTGATTGAGTCATATCTCCCCCACTTTGAGTCGTATTCCGAGAATATCGCGATTGCTGCCTCTCGGTTGCCACGCACCTCTCCCGGTCCCGTTGCAGCGGTGTAAGGATGGATCATGAGCTTCTTCGATGACCTCCCCGAGCAGCCCGCCCGGCCGCGGGAACCGCAGCCTGCCCAGCCGGGGTGGCTCGGCCCGCCGTCGGACGAGCTGCCCGGTATTGCGCGCGTCGGCGGGTTTGTTCACAAGGACAGCCGCACCGTGGTGGTCCTGAAACTTGTGGAGGTGTACTCCACAGGTTGCATGTTTGACCTGGTCTGGTCGGTGCGGCGGGGCACCGAATCGGACCAGGAGTGGCGGGAGATGGTGGAGGAGAGCTACAACCACCCGCGGTCAAGCCTGGACACCCGGACGGGACTGGAACTGGGTGTAGCTGTTGCGGACGGACGCAAGGCTGTTGCGGCCATCCACGGACCGGCGGCCTTCGAAGATGCAGCCGTCACTGGCCCTGTGCTGACAACCTTGGGAGGCGGCGGAGGAAGCAACAACTCCGAGTTCGTTCAATTCACCGGCAGGTACTGGTTATGGCCGTTGCCAATGGAGGAGGACATCACGCTCGTACTGCGATGGGAAGCGTTGGGGATACCGGAAAGCTCGCTCGTCCTGTCCGGTGAGCAGTTGGCTGAAGCCTTGGCGGGCGTGCAGAAATACTGGGACCAGTAGCTTTTCCACATAGCCGAATTGGCCTGCCTCTTGGGTGGGAAGCCGCCGGTACAGTGGCAATATGCCTGCATTTCCCTCGCTCGAAGAACTCCTCGATTCCGCCCACGTAGTCTCGCTACCCATGCGCGTGAAATTCCGCGGCATCATGGAGCGCGAGACACTCCTCCTGCGAGGACCTCTTGGATGGGGTGAGTTCTGCCCCTTCCCCGAATACGACGACGACGAATCCTCCCGCTGGCTGGCCGCAGCTTTGGAAGCGGGCTGGCTTGGTTTCCCCCCGCCTTTGCGGGACAGGATCCCGGTCAATGCTACAGTTCCCGCCGTCGCGGCCGAACGTGTGCCTGAGGTGCTTGCGCGCTTCGGCAGGGTTGACGCCGTCAAGATCAAAGTCGCGGAGCGGGGCCAGGAACTGGCAGACGACGTCGCGCGGGTACACGCAGTCCGTGAGGCCCTACCTGATGCTGCCATCCGGGTGGATGCCAACGGGGGATGGGACACAGATCAGGCCGTGGAAGCCCTTGGCAAACTATCCGCAGTAGGCCTCGAATATGCTGAACAACCCGTCCCCGCCATTGGCGGCCTGGCGGAGGTCCGGCGTCGGCTGACTGCAGCCGGTACGCCGGTCCTCATCGCCGCGGACGAGAGCGTCCGGAAGGAAGAAGACCCCCTTCGTGTTGCCCGGGCCGGTGCTGCTGACCTGATCGTGGTCAAGGTCGCGCCACTTGGGGGAGTCACACGCGCATTGCACATCGTGGAGCAGGCCGGACTGCCCGCCGTCGTAAGCTCGGCACTTGACACCTCGGTGGGAATACGTGCCGGCCTGGCGCTCGCAGCCGCGCTCCCGTCCCTTCCCTATGCCTGCGGCCTTGGCACCGTTTCGCTGTTCGCTTCGGACATCACGCTGGACCCGCTGGTGGCCGACGACGGCGCCATCCAGTTACGTGAGACCCTGGCCGATGCCGGGCTGCTTGAGCAGTACGCGGCACCGGGGGAGCGCAGGGACTGGTGGCTGGACCGGCTCCGCCGCGTGCACTCAACGTTGGCGCGAAACCAGCACGGTTTGTTCACCGGGTCTTAACCAGAGGGACCTCTCAGCTTTGGATTGCGCTGAAAGGCTCAGCGGGAACCTCATACATCCTCTGGAAGGTCTTTACCCCCATGTCTGAAACCACCGGACGCACGTTTCCGCTGCTCCCCATGCTCGGCCACACAAAAGGCAAGCGCAGCCCCGTCACGTGTGCCTTGAAATGCGACAACGCATGCTCAGGCGATGTTTGCAACACCAGCGCCAACGGTTACTTCCGCGACATCGCCTCAACCGCTATGTCCCGCCGCGCAGCGCTGGGGCTCGGGGCCGCCGGAGCGCTTGCAATCGTGCTCGGTGGTGCCGTAGACGGTGGCGACACCGCTGTGGCCGACTCCGGTCAAGGGCTCTCCGATGCCGCAAAGAAGGGCTTCGACAAGTCCAAGCTGAAGTTCACCGCCATCAAGCCCGTAGACGCAGCAGTGGATGCCTTCACTGTCCCCGAGGGCTTTGACTGGAAACCGATCATCCGCTGGGGCGATCCCCTCTTCGCCGACTCGCCGGCCTTCGACCTCAAGGCGCAGACCGCGGCAGCACAGGCCCGCCAGTTCGGCTACAACAACGACTACACGGACATCCTGCCGATCCCCGGCTCCAAAGACCGCCGGGCCGTGCTGTTCAGCAACCACGAGTACACCAACGAGAACATCATGCTGCCCGTAGGCTTCGACCCCGCCGAAGCACGGGCAATCGGTCGCGCAGGGCACGGACTGGCCGTGGTGGAGCTCGAGCGCAAGAACAAAAACAAGCCGTGGAGCTACGTCCAGGGCGCACCGTTGAACCGGCGCTTCCTCACAGACACTGTCTACGAGCTGACCGGACCCGCGGCTGGCACCAACCTAGTCAAGACCATTGACGACCCCGCCGGCCGCTGGATTAAGGGCACGCTGGGCAACTGCGCCGGTGGGACCACCCCGTGGGGAACCATCCTCTCCGGTGAGGAGAACTTCAACGGATACTTCGCAGCTCCGGGCACCAGCGACGGCGACAAGCGCTATGGGATTTCCGCGAAGGCAACCACACGCCAGTGGGAGCTCGACGAGCCTCGTTTCGACACCCGTAACTCCGGCTACGCCAACGAGACCAATCGCTTCGGCTGGATCGTGGAAGTGGATCCGTTCGATCCCACCTCTACCCCTAAGAAGCACTCCGCCATGGGCCGCTTCAAGCACGAGGGCGCCAACGTCATCGTCGCTCCTTCCGGTCACGTAGTGGCGTACATGGGCGACGACGAGCGTTTTGATTACCTTTACAAGTTCGTCTCCAAGGGGAAGTACCAGGCTGGTGACTCCAAGGAAGCCCGCAAGAACAACATGAGCTTGCTTTCTGAGGGCGACCTCTACGTGGCTCGTTTCACGGGTGACTCTCCTGCCGACATTGACGGCACGGGCAAACTCCCTGCCGACGGTGCGTTCGATGGCACTGGTGAATGGCTTCCGCTGGTGGTCAACGGCACCTCCGCTGTGCCGGGCATGACCGTCCCCGAAGTTCTCGTCTACACCCGCCTCGCTGCCGACAAGGTTGGCCCCACCAAGATGGACCGTTGTGAGGACGTGGAGCCCCACCCGCGTACGGGCAAGGTCTACGTCGCCTGCACCAACAACACGGACCGCGGCAAGTCGGGCAAGGAAGGCGCCACCGAGGTCAACCCGCGCACCCTGAACCGTGACGGCCACGTCGTGGAGATCACCGAAGGACGCGAGCAAACAGGCACCAAGTTCAACTGGAGCCTCCTGCTGGTAGCTGGCGATCCCGCCAAGAACACCTCCACGTACTTCTCCGGATTCCCGGCCAACAAGGTCTCGCCCATTTCATGCCCGGACAATGTGGCCTTCGATTCCGTGGGCAACCTCTGGATCTCCACCGACGGCGCCCCCGGCACCATCGGCTACGCGGACGGGCTCTTTAAGGTCACCCTCGAAGGACCTGAGCGCGGCAAGGTTGAGCAGTTCCTCGCTGTCCCGCGCGACGCCGAAACATGCGGACCCATCATTCACGATGAAGAACGCACCGTCTTCGTCGCTGTCCAGCACCCTGGCGAGGACGGCTCATTCGCAGCCCAGAACTCCTTCTTCCCGGACTACGTTCCGGCCGGAGCCACACCTCCTGCCGGTGCAGTGCGCGCCCCTCGCCCCTCGGTGGTGCAGGTCTTCCGCAAGTAACGCCTGCTTCTTTCGATACTGACGAAATGCTCCCTCTCCCGCTGTTATGGGTGGGGGAGCATTTTCGTCATCCGACGCTCGCTCACATCACGCGTGCCTGAACCAAACCCTCTATCACGTCCCGCGTGCTTGCGGCGGGACCTTCTCTCACATTCCACTGCTCTCTGGCGGCTAGTGCCGCGGCGGCGTAGGGTCGATTGGACCATGACTGAACAGCAGCCGTACGATCTGGTCCAGCAGTATCCGCACTTCGAGCTTCGTCGCTACCCCGCGCATGTCCTCGCGGAGGTGCAAGTCCACGCGGCGTTCGATCGCGCCGGGAACGAGGCCTTCCGTTACCTTTTCAACTACATCAGCGGCAACAACACCAGCAGGCAGAAGCTGTCCATGACCGCGCCTGTCATTCAAGAAAGCGGAACGTCGGAGGAACTGGTCATGACGGCGCCGGTCTTGCAAAGCGGACCGATCTCTGGGGCTGCAGATGATGACTACGTTGTTGCTTTCGTCCTGCCAGCAGGACTGACAGCAGAGACTGCTCCAAAACCTGAAGAGCCCAGGGTCAAAATCCGTGAGGTACCGGGGGCGTTATCTGCAGTAGCACGATTCACAGGCAATGGCTCAGCCGCGGCCTTTCAACGCCATACTGTAGCGCTGATGGAGGCTCTTCAACTGGCTGATCTAACTCCCATCGGTTCGCCCAGGTTCGCGCGCTTCGACCCACCTTTCAAACCTTGGTTCCTCCGCCACAACGAGGTAGTCCTTGACGTTAAGGAACCCTAACCTGACCGATGTGAGAGATGGTTGGCCGGGAGGGCTCGGGATGTGAGCGATGGTTGGCCGGGAGGGCTCGGGATGTGAGCGAGCGTTTGGGTCCGGACGCCCCAATAGACTGGAACGGTGACTTCCCAGGACTCTCTGACATCCATTGGCGCCGCCCGGATCGCCGTTACGGCACTGCTCGACGGCGGTGTGCGGCACGTGGTGGTGGCGCCTGGTTCGCGTTCGGCGCCCATGGCCTACGCGCTCGCGGAAGCTGAAGCTGAAGGCCGGGTTCGGATCCACGTCCGCATCGATGAGCGGGATGCAGGGTTCACCGCGCTGGGCCTTGCCCTCTCCACAGAGGCTCCCGTGGCGGTGGTGACAACCTCCGGGACGGCGGTCGGCAACCTCCTGCCCTCGGTCATGGAAGCCAATCATTCGGCTGTCCCCGTGGTGGTGATCTCAGCTGACCGTCCCCAGGAACTTCACGGCACCGGGGCGAACCAAACCACCACCCAACTGGACCTTTTCGGCGATCACGTGAGATTCGCCGTCGACGTCCCGGCAGGTGATCACCCCCAAAAGGCGGTTGCCACGGCACTTTACGCCGCCACGGGGGCCCTCGAAGACACCCCGCCCGGCCCTGTCCAGGTGAACCTCGCGTTCCGGGATCCGCTGGTTCCGGACGCAGGCGACGCTCTTCCCGAGACCGCCGGTCGCGGCGTGTTCCATTACGACGCCGGTCCCCAGGCACTGGATCTTCCGGCAGCTTCCCGGCAACTCGCCGAAAGACGAACCGTGGTCCTTGCCGGGCATGACGCCGGCCCCGTAGCTGAAGCCTTTGCCCGCGCCCACGGTCTGCCACTGTTGGCGGAACCTTCGTCCAACGCACGCTTCGGGCCGAACGCTATTGGACCTTACCGGGTCTTGCTGGCCCACTTTGGTCCGGATTCACCCACGCCGATCGAACGCGTTGTCCTGTTCGGACGGGCAACGCTCTCCCGTCCTGTGGCTGCCCTGCTGGCGCGTGAGTCTGTTGAATCCGCCATTTACCAGCCCGTCCCGGTTGCCTGGTATGAAGCAGGGCGGCGCCGCGAAACACCCATCGAGACTCTTCCCGAGCTCGCCGACTTTGCCGGACGTGGGTCTGCCGAATGGCTCGATTCCTGGCTGCTCGCCGGCGCGGCCGCCCAACACGGCCTCGACGGGGTGCTCGCGGGGGAGAGCCTTGCAACCGGTCCCTCGGTTGGCGCTACCGTCTGGGAGCACTCCCGCGGACAGTTGGTGCTGGGTTCTTCCAACGGCATCCGCGACGTAGACCTCGCAGGCCAACCTCACCCCGAACCCATCGCCACGGTTTACGCCAACCGCGGCCTCGCCGGCATCGATGGAACCATCGCCACAGCCACCGGAATTGCCCTGGGCAGCGGCCGTGAAACCACGGTCCTGCTTGGCGATGTCACCTTCCTTCACGATGCCGGGGGACTCCTTATCGGTCACGGAGAACCCGTGCCGGATCTCCGGATCGTGGTGCTCAACGACTCCGGCGGTGCCATTTTCAGCCTTCTCGAGCACGGTGTGGTGGAGGACTCAGGGGCCTACGGCACCGCCGTCGAGCGCCTCTTCGCTACCCCGCACTCAGTGGACATTGCGGCACTCGCGGCGGCTTACGGCGTCGGACACCAAGCAGTAACCACGACGGCGGAACTCGCCGCGGCCCTCAAGTCGCCTGTGAAGGGCCGCACCATAGTGGAGGTGCGCGTGGACCGGGCGGGTTTGAGGGCACTCCATGCGCGGGTCAAAGAAGCCATATCGGCTGCGGTGGGCCAAGTCCTGACGGCGGGCTAACCCGCTCCGCCCCACCTCGCTACCGTTACCGCCGATCGCACCCGTAACCGCTGGTGCGAATGGCGCGAAGGGGTGCGCCGCGGGTGAAGGAGTGGTGCGCCGAGCGCGAAGGGGTGCGCCGCCCGCCGTCGTACTTCACGCCGCCGTCGTACTTCACTAGGGACAGACACCCACAATTCGACGGTGACGCAAAACGGGAGGGCGACACCCAAATGTGGGTGTCGCCCTCCCGTTTGGGTGGTGCTAACGACTATGCGCGGGGTTAGTCCTCCACCACGTCAATGTGCGTGGGATCGAGGACGCGGCGCAGGAATTCCTTGGTGCGCGGCTGGGTGGGAGCACTGATGACGTTTTCCGCGGGCCCTTCTTCCACCACAACACCGGCGTCCATGAACACCACGCGGTCTGCCACTTCGCGGGCGAAGCCCATCTCGTGGGTGACCACCAGCATGGTCATGCCCTCCTGGGCCAGCTTGCGCATGACGGCCAGGACGTCGCCCACTGTTTCCGGGTCCAGGGCTGACGTGGGCTCATCGAAAAGCATGAGCTGCGGGTCCATGGAGAGGGCCCGGGCAATGGCCACACGCTGCTGCTGGCCACCGGAGAGCTGGTCCGGGAAACGGTCGGCAAGGTGACCCAGGCCGACGCGCTCGAGGTTGTGGCGCGCTACTTCGCCAGCCTCGGACTTGGACCGTTTGAGAACCTTCACCTGCGAGATGGTGCAGTTGTCCAGCACGCTCAAGTGCGGGAACAGGTTGAAGTGCTGGAACACCATCCCAACGTTCCGGCGCATCCTGTTGAGGTCCACGTCCGGGTCTGTTGCCTCGAACTCACCCACGTTGATGGTGCCGCCGTTGGGCTGTTCGAGCAGGTTGACGCAGCGCAGGAGGGTGGATTTACCCGAACCCGAAGGCCCAATCAGGCAAACAACCTGGCCTGGTTCAACGGTCAGCGAGATGCCTTTGAGGACCTCGTTGCTGCCGTAGGACTTGCGCAGATCCTTGATGTTTACACCGGCGGCTTGAACGGTGGCCGTGCTCCCAGTGGAGTTATTCATGACTGTCCTGCCTATCGCTTAGTCCGCGCGGAGCGGCTTTCGAACTTCCGTGCCAGGAGGCTCAACGGGATGGTGATGACCAGGTAGAAAGCACCGGCTACGAGCAGCGGCGTGAGGCCGGCGCCGAGGCTGGAGATGCCGTCACGGCCAAACTTGGTGAGCTCGTACTGGGACGCGGTGAGACCCAGAACGTAGATCAGCGAGGAGTCCTTGGTGAGCAGGATGATCTCGTTGGTCAGCGGCGGCAGGACGATTTTGAATGCCTGGGGGATGACGATTGAGATCATGGCCCGCCAGTGCGGCATGCCCAGTGAGCGGGCTGCTTCCATCTGGCCCTTGGGCACAGCCTGAAGGCCGGCGCGGAGTGTTTCAGCGATATAGGCCGAGGCCACCATGCCCAGTGAAACCATGACCACGATGTTGACGTCCCACTGCACGCCGAACGCCAGCGGAACGCCGTAGCCGAACGCGATGAAGACCAGCAGGGCGGGAACGCCGCGGAAGAACTCGATGTAACCGGTGGCCAGCCAGCGGTACAGAGGGAAGGAGGAGAGCTTCATCAGGGCAAGCAGAAGGCCGCCGGACAAGCCCACTATGAAAGCCAGTGCCGTGTAAATGAGGGTGTTCTTGAGGCCCACCAGGAAGATGTCCGGGAACATCGGCCCGATCTTGGCGAAGTTGAAGACGCTGGTACCAATCGTCTTCCAGTCCACAGCAAGGATCACCGCGGCCACGGCCACGACGAATATTCCGGCCTGGACGTACAAACTGACTTTGGCTCGTTGACGTGCAGTCATTGCCATGGGGTTCTCACATTCATGTTGCGCAGGTGGGGCCCCGAAACAACATGTGGTTTCGGGGCCCGCCTGCGTGGATCTGGGGAGCCGGGGCTCGGACTACTTGCTGGCTTCGCCGAACCAGGTGGTCTCGAACTTCTTCATGGATCCGTCGTCGGTGATGCGCTTGAGGGTGGCGTTCACGGCATCAGCCATGGCGGTGTTCCCCTTCTTGATGGAGATGCCCAGCTTCTCACCCGTTGCAAAGTCTTCAACGCGCTTGAGGTTGGAGTCGTCCTTGATGGCGTAGCCGAGGACGGAGCCGTTACCCACTGCGGCGTCGATGGTGCCGGCCTTGAGGGCCTGAACCAGGAGGCCGGAATCTTCGAACTGCTGGGCGTCGATTCCCTTGTCCTTGGCGTACTGGGCGCCGGTAGTGGCCTGCTGGACGCCTACCTTCTTGCCCTTGGCGCCGTCGAGGTTGTTGATGCCGGAGGAGGACGTGGCCACGAGGGTCAGGTCGTCGTCCAGGTAGGGGTTGGAGAAGTCCATGACGTTCTTGCGGACGTCCGTAATGGAGATCGAGGAGATGGAGACATCGCAGCCGGTCAGTGCGGTGCCGGTCTCGATTGCTTCGAAGGAGCTGTCCACCACGTTGAGTTCGGCCTTGACGTCCTTGGCGATCTCGGCGGCGATGTCCATGTCGAAGCCCACGATCTTGCCATCCTTCTGGAATTCGAAGGGCTCGTAAGGCACGTCCGAGCAAACGGTCAGCTTGCCGGCGTTGATGAGCTTGAGGCCGGAGTCCGAGGACGCAGCCGGGGTGGAGGAACCACCACAGGCGGTGAGGGCCAGGGCGCCGGCGGCGAGCACGGCGGCAATCTTGGTGCCGGACAGAACCGAACGGGAGATCTGCATGTTGTTTACCTTTTGTTGCAGTGGATGCTGAACTGAGTCGGTTTTAGTGTAGCGCCGAACGTGAGATGTGCATCACAGGAAACGAAGTTTCACTATTGGATAACAAGTTTACGCACTAATCAACCACTGCAGAAGTGATGGTGTCTGAAATCCCAGATTCAGCGCTTGATGCCCAGGGCTTCCAGCATCGGCCGGAATTTGGCCCACGTTTCGGCCAGTTCGGCCTCCGGCACGGAGCCTTCCACGATCCCGCAGCCCGCATACAGGCGCACGGTATTGGCGTCCTCAATCACAGCGCCACGGAGTGCGATGCCCCACTCGCCGTTACCGGCAGCGTCCAACCAACCCACCGGCCCGGCGTAAGGGCCGCGGTCCAGATGCTCCAGTTTGCGTATCAGGGCACCGGCTACCAACGTGGGCGTTCCGCAGACCGCCGCTGTGGGATGCAGGGCGTTGATCAGGGCCAGGCAGGTAGGAACGTGTCCCTCGATGTCAGCCAGCTCCGCCTTCACGTCCGAGGCCAGATGCCACACATTGGGCAGCTCAAGTATGAAGGGCTCGCTGTGGGAATTCATCGCCTCGGAGAAAGGAGCGAGCTGCCGGGTCAGTGAATCAATGGCGATCTCGTGTTCGTGGCGTTGCTTTTCTGAACCGGCCAGGACCCGCTCGGCGTACTCCATGGGGGACCCGTCCATGCCGTCCGCGTCGCGGCGATCCAAGGTTCCAGCCAGCACCCGCGCCTGCGCTGTGCGGCCCTCCACTTGAATCAGCATCTCCGGCGTAGCTCCGACCAGACCGTCCACGCCGTACGTCCAGCATTCGCGGTATCTCGCCGCGAGCTGACGAAGAACCTCAGCGGCGTTGACGCCCTCAGGAAGGTTAGCCACGACGTCGCGCGCCAACACCAGCTTCTCCAACTTTCCGGCGCGGATTTCCTCCACGCCGTTGGAAACGGCCTCCATCCAAGCGGCCTCGCTCAGGGAACCGCGGCTGAGATGACCAGCCGAACCGTTCGCCGCAACAGCGTCCGGTGAGAGTCCGACGTCGGGCCCTCCGGTGGCTGGAGCGTCGCCGTTGGGCTCCGGCTGAGTAAGCCAGCGGTCCACGGAGGCGAGGACACCGGCCTCGGTGAGGGGGCCGTCGTCGAACGTCAACTGGGTGGCCCACGCGCTGCCGTCGCGGATTCCAATCACGAGTTCGGGAAGGATCAGGCGGGAAACGTGGGGTGAGGTTTTGGAGAAAGCGAACGATCCAAAAGCCACCGGACCAGTACCCGGAACCTCCACCAGATCCGTGATTTCCGCCTCAATAATGAGGTGTCGCCACCAGATATCGGCCTCAAGGAATCGCTCGGGCCCGGTGGCGTTGAAACGGGTCAGCTCGCCATAGCCAACCAGGCCGGCTTCCCTGCGGGACCAGCACAGGACGTCGTCCCGCACCAGAAACGACGGCAGCCCCCCGGAGGATGATTCAACATTCAGGGGGACTGTCAAGGTGCGGAGCGTGCTCGTCATGATGGAACAACAGTACTCCCGTGCCCAGCCAGAATCTGAGCCGACTTCTACAGCGCAGCAAAGTCGGTTGAATGTCTGAGACAATTACAGGGTGAACCGAGCATCCTTGGAAAAGCGTCCGGACGAAGTTGCGACGATGTTTGATGATGTCGCCCCAAAATACGACGTCGTCAATGATGTCCTGTCCATGGGACAGACCCGGCGTTGGCGCCGGATCGTGGTGGACGCCATGGATGTGAAAAAAGGCCAGAAGGTCCTGGACCTCGCCGCCGGAACGGGAACATCCAGCGAACCCTACGCCGATGCCGGTGTGGACGTTGTGGCCTGCGACTTCTCCCTGGGCATGCTCAAAGTAGGCAAGCGCCGCCGCCCGGACATCGACTTCATTGCCGGCGACGCCACTAACCTGCCGTTCGCTGACAACAGCTTCGATGCCTCCACCATCTCCTTCGGCCTCCGCAATGTGGTGGAACCGCGCAAGGCTCTTGAAGAGATGCTGCGCGTCACCAAGCCTGGCGGGCGGCTGGTCATCGCCGAGTTCTCGCACCCCGTGGTTCCCTTGTGGCGCAACCTCTACACCGAGTACCTGATGCGTGCGCTTCCGGCCATCGCCACCAAGGTCTCCTCCAACCCGGACGCCTACGTGTACCTCGCCGAATCCATCCGCGCCTGGCCGGACCAGGACCACCTGGCCCAGTGGCTCAGCGACGCCGGCTGGACGGACGTAACTTACCGGAACCTCAGCGGCGGCATTGTTGCCGTGCACCGTGCGCAGAAGCCCGCCGATCACCGCGAAAGTGTTCCCGTGGCAAAGCTTCGCCGCCAGATCAAGCCGCGCCACCAGGCCGGCTAACCAGCACAGCCCGTTGATTAGGACGTCGTGAAAGTACTGATTGTTGGCGCGGGCCCTGCCGGGTCCACCGCCGCGTATTACCTCGCCCAGCAGGGCATCGATGTCACGGTGCTGGAAAAGACCTCTTTTCCCCGTGAAAAAGTCTGCGGCGATGGGCTCACTCCACGCGCGGTCCGCGAGATCCAGAAGCTTGGGCTGCCCCATGCTGTCTCGGAGGGTTGGCGCCGGAACAAGGGCCTTCGCCTTATTGCCGGTGGCCGCACCATCGAATTGCCGTGGCCCGAGGTTGCCGACTTCCCCACCTACGGCCTGATCCGGACCCGACTCGGTTTTGACGAGGACCTGGCCCGCCACGCCGAGTCCGCGGGCGCCGTCGTGCTTGAACGCCACAGCGTCACCTCCGCGTTGACTGCAGAAGACGGCCGCGTGATCGGCGTCCAGGCTTCCGTCCTTGACGAGTCCGGACGCAAGACGGGCGAAACGCGCGACTTCCACGCCGACGTCGTCCTCGCCGCGGACGGCAACTCAACGCGAACTGCGGTGTCGTTGGGTATGCACAAACGCGACGACCGTCCGCTGGGCGTCGCAGTGCGCACCTATTTCACTTCGCCCAGGCATGACGATGACTGGATGGAGGGCTGGCTGGAACTCCCCGGCAAGTCCGGTAAACCGCTGCCCGGATACGGTTGGGTGTTCGGGGTTGGCGACGGAACCTCCAACGTGGGCCTGGGGATACTGAACTCGTCCAAGGAATTCGGCAAACTCGACTACAAGCAGGTCCTGCGCGAATGGACCGCCGGCATGCCGTCCGACTGGGGCTTCACACCGGAAAACCAGGTGGGGGAGATCCGCGGTGCCGCGCTGCCCATGGGCTTCAACCGCACCCCGCACTACTCACCCGGGCTTCTCCTGTTGGGTGACGCCGGCGGAATGGTGTCCCCGTTCAACGGAGAGGGCATTTCCTACGCCATGGAGTCGGCCCGGTTCGCGGCTGAGTTCCTGATTGACGCGTCGTCGCGCTCGGCTTCCGCCGGTTGGACAACGCACGACGCCGATGCTCACCTTTCGCGGTACGCGGACTATGTGCGGGACCAGTGGGGTTCACACTTCACACTGGGCCGCATGTTTGCCTCCCTGATCGGGAAGCCCGCCGTGATGAAGCTGGCACTGCGCACGGGTATGCCCATTCCTGTGCTCATGCGCTTTGTGGTTCGAATGCTCGCGAACCTCACGGATCCGTCCGCGAAGGGCTTCGAAGACCGGGTTATCCGGGTCCTCGAAATGCTGGTTCCGGCCACCTCCAACACTTCGCCTGCCCGCGCCCTTACGCCGGCAGGCTCCAACACCGCGGTTTCCGCAACAACTAGTTAGGGTTAACCCGTGACGAACTCTGCCGAACACAGCTGGACTCATGCCGGGCACGGCTTGCCGCAGGCCGTTGAGCCTGCTCCCAACACCACCGCAATAGCAACGGGACTCCAGCTGCCCGCCGGATTCGCCGCCATTGCCGGCGATGCCGAGCTCGGACCGGCCATCACCACCAACCTTGCCCGGGTTGAGAAAAAGCTCCGCGAAGCCATTTCCAACTCGGACCCCCTGGCTGACGCGACGTCGCGCCACCTGGTGGAAGCCGGCGGCAAGCGCATTCGTCCGCTGTTGACTCTGCTGTGCGCCCACCTTGGCGATGCTTCCCGCCCCGAGGTTGTTCAGGCCGCTGTTGTGGTGGAACTGACACACCTCGCCACGCTGTACCACGACGACGTCATGGACTCCGCACCCTTCCGCCGCGGTGCTCCCACGGCCCACGAAGTATGGGGCAACTCCGTCGCCATCCTCACCGGTGACCTCATCTTTGCCCGTGCCTCCATCCTGGTGTCCGAGCTCGGTTCCCGCGCGTTGGGCATCCAAGCGCGGACCTTCGAGCGCTTGTGCCTCGGCCAGCTCCACGAAACCGTGGGCCCGCGCGAAGACGAAGATCCCGTGGAGCACTACCTGTCCGTCATCGCAGACAAGACCGGCTCACTGGTGGCAGCGTCCGGCCAGCTCGGGGCGATCTTCGCCGGCGCCGATGAGTCCTACGAGGACCTGCTGGTGGAATACGGCGAGAAAGTTGGCGTAGCTTTCCAGCTTGCCGACGACGTCATTGATGTCACCGGAGTGAAGGTCAAGTCCGGTAAGTCCCCGGGCACCGACCTCCGCGAAGGTGTTCCCACTTTGCCTGTCCTGCTGCTTCGCCGGGATGCTGCTGCAGGGGATGGCTCCGCTGCTGCCCTCCTGGAATTGATCGACGGCGACTTGTCCTCGGATGCTGCCCTTGCTGAGGCAGTGGCCGGGCTGCGTGAGCACCCTGTCACCAACGAGTCCTGGAAGATCGCCCGCCAGTGGTCTGCCGAAGCCGTTGCGGCTCTGGACCCGCTGCCGGAGGGCGTCGTGAAGGCGTCGCTGACCAACTTCGCCCATGCTGTGGTGGACCGCAGTAGCTAGGTTTCTCTTCGCTTTGGCAGGCGTCCGGCCCTTGAGGGGCTGGGCGCCTGTTTTGTTGGCTGCCCGTGTACCGCTGCCACCTACTTTGGGTGTAATGAGGACTGCATGGCCCTCGTTTTACGGCAAGTCCGGCTTTCTTGGCTTCAAAGTAAGTGGTGGCCGCACAGCCGTTTCGGCGCAGCCCCTGGTTTAAGAAGGAATGGCCCCGGTTCGTTGCAACGTTACGAGTCATACGCTGCACCGAACCGGGACCACAATCTCCGTTCGCATCAGACCCACCGGAGGCATTTAGTGGATCCGTGAAAAGCTTATGACAATCCTGTCACATATGCAACTTTCCAGGTCAACGGTTTTTTCGTTCACGCAGCGTGATTTACAGGACGGCGTTGGTCCTCCACCACCTACTTTGATCCTGGGAAACCCGGGACACGCCTACTGCGGGGTGTGTCGCAGCCTTCGAGCCCTCAAAGTAGGTGGTGGCGGCCCGCGAGAGTTGTCCACATAAGGAACTTCTCAACAACTGCAGGCTCTCCGCCGAAGTCAGCATGGCCTTATGAACATCGAGAACTTCCTCCATAGCCGCCACGGAGCAGCGACCACTCGGACCCTGCTGACCGCAGGCTTTACTCGCCGCGTGCTCGCGAATGCAGTCAGGGACGGCCGAGTGACCCGCCTTCATCGTGGCGTCTACACGTCCAGAAAAGCGGACCCCGACATCGTTGCCGCCTTTCGAGCCGATGGCTTACTTACCTGCGTTTCAGCAGCTCGCTTCTATCGGCTTTGGACCCTTGGCGACCCCGGCGCTCTCCATTTGAGCTGCAGTACGGGCCAGGCGAGACGTGGTGTAGTACACCACGGAGCCTGCCTACACCCGGCACACTCGTATCTACCAGTTGCAGGGGTAGCCGATGTCCTGATCCACTCCCTCAGGTGCCTACCGGAACTTGAAGGACTGGTCATGGCGCAGAGCGCAGTTAGCCAAGCACTCCTGTCTACGGATTTCCTGAGATCGAAGCTACCCGGCAACCGGAATGGCAAGGTCCGCGAGATCTTGGGTTTGGTTCTCCCTCGTGCCGACTCCCTCTTGGAGGTGCTGGCCCATACACACTTCACTCGGGCAGGTCTCAGAGTCCGTATGCATGTGGACGTACCAGGTGTGGGAGAAGTGGACTGTCTGATCAACGAGTGCCTGATTGTGGAACTCGACGGCGGCACCCATCTGGAGGGGAAACAGGTCAAGAAGGACCAATACCGGAACAATGCAGGCATCCTCGGCGGACTCATGACCCTGCACTATTACTATGCAGACGTAGTGCATCACCCTCAGCGGATGGTGGACGAAGTCCTGGTGGTTCTGCGGAACAGGGAGACCGGCCGTTTCGGCCCGTTCCGATACATAGCCGGCCGCCCGCCGTCGTAATCCTTCGCGAGAGGTGTACCGCCACCACCAACTTTGACTCCGAAATGCCCCAACAACGCCCTCCGAAGGTGTGTCGCCGTTGGAGTTGGCTCAAAGTGGGTGGTGGCGGTTTGGGGAGGGGAAACAAAACAGCCCCTTCCCAACCCGGAATGGGTGAGAAGAGGCTGCTCGAAAACTTCAAACTTAGTCTTCGTCGTCGTTGAATGCCCACTCGAACATGTCGAACACGAACTCGGAGAACGTACCTTCTTCGCTCTTCCACTGGCCGCGGGCGTTATTGCGGCGCCAGACGATGGGGTCCGGGATGCTGAGATCGGCGGTGCGGAAGCCCCACGTGAATTGCTCGTCCTCGTCTTCGAGGAACATGAGGAAGCCTTCGTCATCAACTTCGAGTTCCTCAGGGTCCCAGAAGTAGTGGTAAGCCTCCATGAGGTCCTCGCAGCCGCCGATAGCAAGGTAGAACTCGCGCAGAACCAGCGGGATGGTGAAGGAGTGATCGGCCAGGGCGTCGTCCAGCTCGGCCGGCGTGAGGCCGTCTTCTTCCTGCCATTCATCCTCGAGATACTTTGGGACCAGCGCGCGGAACTTCTCGAGGAACATGTCAGTCATGCTCTTATCCTAGCTAATCCCGGGGGCCCGAAATTGCGCCCCCACCGGTGGCTGCTCGATGCCATCCGCGCACAGCCAACGGCACATACCAACTGCGCCGCCACGCGGTCACCCGGAAAGCGAAAACAACGCCCGCAATGACACAAGCGGTAACCCCATTGAACAGGCCAAGGTTCCACAACAAGGTGGTCAAGCCGGCACCCGCGAAGGCCGGCAGCGCATAGATGTCGCGGTTGTTGAACAGGGTAGGGATTTCGTTCGCGGTGATGTCACGGAGCAGGCCTCCGCCCACGGCAGTGGTGACCCCCAGCAGGATCGCAGCCACCGGATTCATGCCCGCGCCGATTGCCTTCAGCGTGCCCGTGATGCAGAACAAGGCCAGCCCGCCGGCGTCGAACAGGGTCAGCAGAGAGGTGAAGCGCTGCACGGAGGAGAACAAGTAGTAAACCAGCAGCGCAGCCAACAACGGCGGGGCCAGGTACGCGGGGTTGGTGAAAGCGATAGGGGGACCGGCGTTGATCACGATGTCACGGATTACGCCACCGCCCAGTGCCGCGATGGACGCGAGAAGTATGGAGCCCACGAAGTCGAACTGCTTCCGGGCCGCCAACAACGAGCCTGACACAGCAAAAAAGAACACGCCGATGAGGTCAAGCCAAAGAAGAACAATGTCAAAGGAAATCAAGTGGACGGGTTCTTTCTTAACGCGCTTAACAACAGGTGCTGGCTCAACGTTACGCTAGCTCCCATGAACAGCCCCGTTTTGATCGCTTGCGCCCATGGAACCCGCAACGCCGAAGGCCAGGCTGCCATCCGGCGCGTGATGGCAGACATTGAAACTCTCCGCCCCGGTTTGCGTGTTGTTGAGGCGTACGTTGACGTTCAGGAACCGGAGCTGGGCGGCGTGGTGGAGGGCCTGCCGGAGGGGACTGCCGCCGTCGTCGTACCGCTTTTGCTCTCTACCGGCTTCCACATCAAAGTGGACGTGCCCAAAGCCATCAAGAGCCGCCCTGAGGTAATTGCCGCCAGGCCCCTGGGTCCGGACCCTCGGCTGGCAGAGCTGTTGGCCAACCATCTGCGTGCGGCCGGGCTGACTGAGAACGACGGCGTGCTGCTGGCCGCCGCTGGATCGTCCCTTCCGGACGGCTCGGTTGACTCGGAAGAGCAGGGGAGGCTGCTCGGCGGGCTGCTGCCGAACAAAGTGCGCGTCGCCTATGGCGCCAGTGCCCAGCCAACAGTGCCCGACGGCGTCGCCTCCTTGCGTGCCGAACTCGCCGCGGACGGTGGGACAGGCAGGGTCTTCATTGCCTCATACCTGTTGGCTACCGGCTATTTCCACGATCAGTTGGCGAAGGCGGGCGCGGACGTTGTTGCGGCACCTTTGCTGCCTTCTCCTGTGTTGGCGGAGATCGCTCTGGAACGGTACGACGCAGTGGTGGCTAGCCGCTGACGACAGGTTTGCGGCGAGGGTTGTTGAGTAGTTCGGGGGGTAACGCCTCCAGCCTCTGTGCGATCACCGAACAAGCGTCCGGCCCTCCCCACTCTATGTAGGCCGACTCCTTGGGATGCAGCAGAACAATGCCAAGCAGCGCAACATCCCCGTTCGGCGTACCGACCATCCGAGGTACGTGCGGATGTTTCACACCCACGATGAGGTCAACCAGTCCAGCTGCGTTGCGCCAGCGCCGCGGTGTGCTTGTGCAGTTGATTTCCCGCAGGGTCAAGCCCCCGGGATGCTCTACTGCTCTGTAAAGTCCTGGGTTCATGGCCACTGATTGGGCAGCTAGGTACAGAAGTTCGAACTGCCAAAGCCTGTCCAGCTCATGGATGCCCTTCCCGACCAAAGCCGCGCTTGCAAGATAGACCTCAAGTCCTTCTCCCAACCTGCTGCTTTTGTGAAGGGGTCTTGACCCCTTTGAGTTCTTCCCTGAACCAGTCCGGAATGTGGTCCTCGTTTCTGGGGAAGTACGTAAGTTCGTCTGAGTAGTCCGCTTCTGCGGGTTCCGGAGACTCCCACGCAGGCTTCTGGTTGTAGTTGTAGCTGGCCTCCCAGCCGATGCCAGCAGGGGTGATGGTCAGAGTCATGGACAGCCAAGTTTTGTTCGAATGGGTCCGTTGCGACGGAGTGCTGAGTCATCCTGTTCGTCGCCTTAATCCGTTTCAGGGGTCCAAGTGGATCCCCGTATTTCTTCTTTGAACCAGTCGGGGATGTGTTCCTCGTCGCGGGGGAAGAGGTACAGCTCCTGGGCGTAGGTGTCGTTGACCGGTTCGCCGAGTTCCCAGACGGGCTTTTCGGTGTAGTTGTAATCTGCCTCCCAACCATCACCTTCGCGAGTGATTTTGATGGTCATGGAGAACCATGTGCCTTTGCCGGGCTTGTACATTAATTCTCGAAGGTCGTCGACCGTGAATGCGATCTCTTTGATGATGCTCTTACGGTCGATCAAGTCTCCGCGATGGAAGATCTTAGTTATTGAGCTGCCCCGGCTGCCTATTTGATTGTGGACATACACCAGCGAATCCCAAGCTGTATCTGCCGGACGGACGGACCACATTGCCTCTGCGATGATTCGTTCGTATTCGCGCGCCTGCTCGAACGGGTCCTTGGACGGTTGCGACGCCGTCATCGACTGCCTCTTTCTACTATGTTATTGAAGGTTTCATCAACAAAACCTTTGCCGTCGGCCCAGGCTTGGACGATGAATTTTTCGGGTGTCTTCATGGACGGTCGTCGAAGGACATCAATTTGCAGATTAATCTTAGGCGGCGGCACTTCGAGCAACTTGTCGCGTAGTTGCATCTCTATCCTGTAGAAGTTCTTCCGGTTAACCGAACTTCGGTTGAGTTCCTTGAGCATGCCGACGGTGTTGATGCGTTCGCCGATTCCGTCGAAGAGTCGCGCGATGAGGTGGCCGCCGTCGTAGTCGGGCGGAACGACGTCAGGGTCCCAGTCGCCTATTTCGGCCGTTGATTCCCTGCCAACGGAACCTTGGATGTACGGGGATCGTTGGCCGTCACCAAGTTCCAGCCCTACCACCGCCACGTGTTTGGTGTGTCCGTTTTCGTCGGTCTTGCTGGACCGATGGTTTGGACGGGTTGTGGTGCGGAGTGGAGACCATATCGGTGGTGGCTTGGTGGTGTTCCGCGGCCCTGCCTAGCGTGCCGATCGCCGGGGGCCGGTGGGCGGCCTGGTCCAGGCGTTCTATGCCTTGGAGCAGGTCCTCTGCCAAGCCACCGAGGGGGCCACGGCCCACCCCGGAGAACCCGTCGGCTACGCGGACGGCACCTCCGCCGTCGTCGAGGTGATCCAGGACGTTGGCCATCCCTTGGAGTGCTGGTTTGAGGGCATGTTCCAAGGTGGCGACCTTGACGCCGGCCATGGCATCGGAGATTTTGGCGCTAGTTGCGGGCGCGAGGTCCGCCAGAACCTTTTCGAGGAGGGCGCCGGCGCGTACTGCTGTTGTTCCGCCGCCGGTGGCCAGCGCTGCGCCGAGGTCGATGGTGTTGCGGGTCAGCGCGTATTCCCATTCGCCCTTCGCCCACGCCTCGGCATGGAGCATGGCGGGCAGGGCCTGGCTGAGCTCGGCGGCAGCTGCGTCCTGGTCCTCTTGTTTGCCGGTGATGGCACGATCCAGCCAGACGCCGGGGGAGATGAAAGTGCCAATGTTCAAGAGGGTCTTGCCGATTTCTTTCAGGGTGTCCTCGCCGCTGGGCGTCTCTTCGAGGCCCAGTTCGGGCACGGAAGGCCTCGCCACGGCTGACATCCAGGACAGCGAGTATGCCGTACCCGCGGTTTCCCACAGGGTGTCCAGGGCGCCCTGCGCGGCTCCTGCCCAACCGTGCAGTTTTGCCCGTTCAACGGGTGCACCCCAGGGGAGTTTGCCTTCCTCGCCCAAGGCATCCAGGGTGGGGGCGTCCACCGCGTAGACGTTGGAACCATCGGCTCGGGCCGCGGCGTCGGTGGCGCTGACGTAGCGGGTTCCGCCGTACACTCCGCGGATCTTGTTCGCGCAGTCCTGCTCGGCTTCTGCGAACCGGGCTTTGATCTTGTTGAGTTCGGCGAGGAGCCGGTGCTGTTCGTCCACGATCGCCGGGACGGTCCCCCAGTCATCACCTTTGAGGTCGATGCGACTACTGAGCTTCGAGGCGTCCTCCGTGAGATTCCCGGACAGGGTCTTCACGGCTTGGCAGGCAGTGGCAAATTCGGACAAAGCCGCGGCGGCCACGGACGTGCCGTCGTTGACTGTGCCGGCCATGACTCTCACCGGGGTGAAAGCGGCCCGGAGGTCAGGGAGTTCCGGGGTGTGGAACGGGACGGCCAGAGCGTTCCAGTTCGTTGCGGTTGTGGTGACAGCATCCCGGAGTCCGGCTCCTGCGGCGTGTAGGTCCTTTGCCGCCAAATCGAGTGCGGCGGGATCCGGGACCATCGGCAACGCCGCTAAGTCCAGGCCCGGGACGCCGCCCTGCGGGGCGATACACCTGCCAAAGTTGTCTGCCATGCCGTACTCAGCCGCGCTCGGGCGAACGGCGACCGCCCCACGACAGCGAGCCGCCGCCGTCGAGCCCCGAGACACGACCCAACCCTGACCCGTCGGCTGCCAGGGTGGATGCCGAGGCCTGCGCCTGTCGCGCCATGTCGGCGTCGGCCCGTACATAAGCCGTCAACGCGACCGCTGCGCCTTCGATGATGCGGTTGGACCGTCCGGCGATGGCTGTGAGGTGGGGGAGTACGGAGATCTCGGCGTACTCATGAAGGGCCTTGCCCACCAGACCACCGCCCACCACAGTGCCTGCGCCATCGAGCGAGGCGCCCAACCGTGCGGCAGCTTGGTTCTGCCCGTCCGCATCCGCCGCCGCGGTAGCCAGCACAGCCCGCGTACCGGCAGGGTCAATATCCCAGCTGATCGTCACCACATCCCCCCAAAACGGCTCCTCCGGGACCGGAAAAGCAGGACTTGAGAGGATGCTACTAATTCGTAGGGCCGGCATCGCAGCCCAGAAAAAACCCAAAAAAAGCGTCACGAAGAGGGCCACCGCGCCACAATATGAACCTGCATAAGAAGCCCGCTGCAACAAGGCCGATGAAGCCTTCGTGACGAAATGTTTCCCTAGGTGACTTCGCGTTTCCGGACCTTTGCTGGCGAAAACTGGCCAGACCTACAGTCGATGTATGACAGATACAGCTGTAGCCGGTGCGTCCGCGGACACCGCAGTCCCCTCGCGTCGGGCGCGCACCCGCCCTGCCGCCAAGCCCCACGGCCAGTGGAAGGTTGACGGCACCGCTCCACTCAACGCCAACGAGACCTGGAAACAGGAAGACAACGGGCTGAACGTCCGTGAGCGCATTGAGTCTGTCTACTCCAAAGAAGGCTTTGATTCGATCGACGGCACGGACCTTCACGGCCGCTTCCGTTGGTGGGGCCTCTACACCCAGCGCAAGCCCGGGATCGACGGCGGCAAGACGGCAACGCTTGAACCGCACGAGCTCGAGGACAAGTACTTCATGCTGCGTGTGCGCATTGACGGCGGCGCGCTGACCACCGAGCAGCTTCGCGTTATTGGCCAGATTTCCGTGGACTTCGCCCGCGGCTCAGCGGACCTCACGGACCGCCAGAACATCCAGCTGCACTGGATCCGTGTTGAGGACGTGCCGGAAATTTGGCGCCGCCTCGAAGGTATCGGGCTGTCTACTACTGAGGCTTGTGGCGACGTTCCCCGCGTCATCCTCGGCTCCCCGGTTGCGGGCATTGCCAAGGACGAGATCATCGATCCCACGCCGCTGATCCACGAGCTCGCCGAGCGTTTCATCGGCGATCCCGAGCTGGCTAACCTGCCGCGCAAGTACAAGACCGCCATCACGGGCCACCCGTCCCAGGACGTGGTGCATGAGATCAACGACTTCGCCTTGGTAGGCGTGGTTCACCCTGAGCTCGGTGCGGGCTACGACCTCTGGGTTGGCGGCGGCCTGTCAACCAACCCGCGTCTGGCCGAACGCCTGGGTGTGTTCGTTTCCGCCGACGTCGCCGCAGAGGTGTGGCTCGGCGTCACCAGCATCTTCCGCGATTACGGTTACCGCCGCATGCGCACCAAGGCCCGCCTGAAGTTCCTCATGAACGACTGGGGACCGGCCAAGTTCCGCCAGATCCTTGAGGACGAATACCTCGGCTTCAAGCTTCCCGATGGCCCTGCAGCTCCCAAGCCCACGGCTCCCGGTGACCACATTGGTGTTCATGAGCAGAAGGACGGCAAGTTCTTCATCGGCGTGACCCCGACTGTGGGACGCACGTCCGGCGAGGCACTCGTTACGCTGGCGGACACTTTGGAGAAGCACGGCAGCTACCGCCTGCGCACTACTCCTCACCAGAAGCTGGTCATCCTGGACGTGGCCAAAGAGCAGGTTGAGCCGCTCATCGCCGAACTGGACACTTTGGGCCTCTCGGCTCGTCCGTCCGTGTTCCGCCGCGGCACCATCGCCTGCACGGGCATCGAGTTCTGCAAGCTGGCCATCGTGGAAACCAAGGTCACCGCTGCTACGGCCATCGCTGAGCTGGAGCGCCGCTTGGCCGACCTCGTGGAAACCAAGCAGCTCCCGTCGGCACTGTCCCTCCACATCAACGGCTGCCCCAACTCCTGCGCCCGTATCCAGACGGCCGATATCGGCCTGAAGGGCATGATGCTGCCAACGCCCGACGGCGACCCCACCCCGGGTTTCCAGGTTCACCTCGGTGGCGGGCTGGCCAACAACGAGCGCGAGGAAGCCGGTTTGGGACGTACCGTCCGCGGCCTCAAGGTCACGGTGGAAGACCTGCCCGACTATGTGGAGCGCGTGGTCCGTAAGTTCGTCGCCGTTGGCGCCGAGGGCCAGACCTTCGCAGAGTGGGCACACTCGGCAGATGAAGGAGATCTCCAATGACAGATCCCGTCACCATTACCAACCTCGCCAGCGCACCAGCCCGTCCGGCGCTTCGTTCCCATGAGGAACTTAAGGCCCTGGCCGAATCCGGCGCCGCTGAGCTCGGCTGGAACGCTCCTGCCCGGGATGTCATCGCCTGGGTGGCCCGCAACTTCGAGCTGCCTACGGTCACGGTCGCCTGCTCCATGGCCGACGCCGTCCTGCCGGCTTTGGTCGCGGACCAGCTTCCCGGCGTCGATGTCTTGTTCCTGGAAACCGGCTACCACTTCAAGGAAACGTACGAGACGCGCGACGAAGTCGCGGCGAATCTCCGCGTCAACGTGGTGGACGTCCTTCCCGAAACCACTGTGGAACAGCAGGACAGGCTCCTGGGCAAGGACCTGTTCGCCCGCGACCCCGCCCAGTGCTGCGCGCTGCGCAAGGTCCAGCCGTTGCGCCGCTCGCTGGCCGGCTACGAGGTGTGGTTCACCGGTGTCCGCCGAGACGAAGCACCCACCCGCACCAACACGCCCGTGGTCACCTGGGATGAGGGCTTCGGCCTGGTCAAGGTGAACCCGATGGTCGACTGGACCTTCGATCAGCTGATCGAGTACTCCGAGGACAACATCCTTCCCGTCAACCCCCTCCTGAGCCAGGGCTACCCGTCCATCGGCTGCCAGCCCTGCACCCGCAAAGTGGCCCCGGGTGAAGACCCCCGCGCCGGCCGCTGGGCAGGTTCCGACAAGACAGAATGCGGACTACACACATGAGCACCCAAACAACGTCAACGGACGCCTACGCAGCAGATGCCGCCCCCGCCCCTTCGCTGGACGGCAATGCTGCAGGCAGCATTGCGTCCAGCTTCGACAGGCCCGATGCCACTCCCGGGGCGGCATCTGCTGCTTCGGCTCTGCAGTCGACTCGCCTTTCGTCACTGGACACCCTCGAGTCCGAAGCCATTCACATCATCCGCGAAGTTGTTGCCGAGTTTGAGAAGCCTGCGCTGCTGTTCTCCGGCGGCAAGGATTCCGTGGTCATGCTGCACCTGGCCACCAAGGCGTTCTGGCCGGGCAAGGTTCCGTTTCCGGTCCTTCACGTGGACACCGGCCACAACTTCCCGGAGGTCATCGACTTCCGTGACCGCACCGTTGAGCGCCTTGGCTTGAAGTTGGTTGTTGGCTCCGTGCAGGAGTTCATCGACCGCGGCGAGCTTGCCGAGCGCGCCGACGGCACTCGCAACCCGCTGCAGACCGTTCCGCTGTTGGACGCCATCCAGCGCAACAAGTTCGACGCCGTGTTCGGCGGCGGCCGACGTGACGAGGACAAGGCCCGTGCCAAGGAGCGCATCCTCAGCCTCCGCGACGAGTTCGGCCAGTGGGACCCGCGCAACCAGCGCCCCGAACTGTGGAACCTGTACAACGGCCGCCACACTGTGGGCCAGCACGTCCGTGCGTTCCCCATCAGCAACTGGACCGAGCTGGACATTTGGCGCTACATCGAACGCGAGAACATCGAGCTTCCCAGCCTGTACTACGCCCACGAGCGCGAAGTCTTCGCCCGCGAAGGCATGTGGCGCGCTGTGGGCGAAGTTTCCCAGCCGCTGCCGCACGAGGAAGTCATCACCAAGCTGGTGCGCTACCGCACGGTGGGCGACATGTCCTGCACAGGTGCTGTCGAGTCCGACGCACGCACCGTGGCCGACGTCGTTGTTGAAGTCGCTGCCTCCACCCTGACCGAACGTGGCGCCACCCGAGCAGATGACCGCATCTCCGAGGCAGCCATGGAAGACCGCAAGAAGGACGGCTACTTCTAAATGAGCACCGAAACATTGGCTGCCGGGCTGGAAACAGCCCTGCCCACCACCCTTTTCCGTTTCGCCACTGCCGGATCGGTGGACGACGGCAAGTCCACTTTGGTGGGCCGCCTCCTTCACGATTCCAAGGCAATTCTTGCTGACACGCTCGACGCCGTTGCCCGCACCTCTGCGGACCGCGGCTTCGGCGGGGAAAAAGGTGGGATTGACCTGGCCCTCCTGACCGACGGCCTGCGTGCCGAGCGCGAGCAGGGCATCACCATCGATGTCGCCTACCGCTACTTCGCTACGGACCGCCGCAGCTTCATCCTGGCGGATTGCCCCGGCCACGTTCAGTACACCAAGAACACGGTGACCGGCGCGTCCACTGCGGATGCCGTCGTCGTACTCATTGACGCCCGTAAGGGTGTGCTGGAGCAGACCCGCCGGCACCTGTCTGTGCTGCAGTTGCTGCGCGTCGCCCACGTCATTGTGGCCGTGAACAAGATCGACCTGGTGGACTTCAGCGAGCAGGTGTTCCGCGACATCGAAGCGGACGTGCAGAAGGTTGCCCGAGAGCTGGGTCTTGGTTCCGATGGTGTTGCTGATCTGCTGGTGGTTCCCGTTTCGGCGCTTGACGGCGACAACGTGGTGGACCGCTCTGAGCGCACCCCTTGGTACACGGGCCCGGCACTGCTGGAGGTCCTCGAAACCCTCCCTGCTGCTGACGAGCTTGAGGCCGAACTGGAGAGCTTCCGCTTCCCGGTCCAGCTGGTCATCCGCCCGCAGGGTGCCCTCGCTCCCGACGCTGTAGCTGGTGGGCTCGATGTGGAGGCGTACCGCGATTACCGCGCCTACGCAGGCCAGATCACCGAAGGCTCCGTGAAGGTTGGCGACGAAGTTTCTGTGATCAGCCCGGGCCACGAACCTCGCACCACCACGGTGATCGGCATCGACTTTGCCGGTCAGTCGCTGGAGGAAGCTGCTGCTCCGCAGTCAGTGGCCGTCCGTTTGGCCGACGAGATCGACATCGCCCGTGGCGACACTATCGCCGCTGCCGGAACTGTCCGCGAAAGCACAGCTGACCTGTATGCGTCGCTCGCATGGCTTTCACCGAAGCCGCTCCGCGAAGGCCAGAAGGTCCTGGTGAAGCACGGTACGCGCACCGTCCAGGCACTGGTCCGCAACGTCACGGGCAAGCTTGACCTGGCCACGTTCAACGTGGAGCCCGCGACCAATCTGGAGCTCAACGACATCGGACACGCACAGCTGCGCCTGTCCGCTCCGTTGCCGCTGGAGAACTACCTGCACCACCGCCGCACCGGCGCTTTCCTGGTGATCGACCCCATCGACGGCAACACTCTTGCCGCTGGTTTGGTGAAGGACCACCCCGGCGACCACGAAGACGAACGTTACGTCATTTAGGGTCACACGTAGTCACAAAACCGCAGCTTGTTCGCGACTCCTCACGTTGTACGGCGGGAATTTCGAACAAGCTGCGGTTTTCTTTTTGGGAAGGACCCATGCCACAGAACACCACGCTCAGCACGCTCCTCAACGCCGGCAAGGATCTGGTCCTGGACGGTGCGTTGGCCACGGAACTGGAAGCCCACGGCTGCGATCTGGAGGACGCATTGTGGTCGGCCAAGGTCCTGCTGGAGCAGCCGCACCTGATCAAACAGGTCCACCGCGACTACTTCGACGCCGGTGCCTCTGTGGCCATTACGGCCAGCTACCAGGCGACGCCGCTGGGTTTTGCGCGGCGCGGATTGTCCGTTGAAGAGTCATTGGAGCTGGTGGCGTTGAGCTTCCGGCTGGCCGATGAAGCCCGACAGGAAGCCTTGGCGGAAGGTTCAGCGAGTGGGCCTTTATTGGTGGCCGGATCCGTTGGCCCGTACGGCGCCTACCTCGCTGATGGCTCTGAATACCGCGGCGATTACACGCTTTCCGCCGCGGAATTCCGGGACTTCCACCGCCCGCGCATCTCTGCGCTCGTGGAGGCCGGCGTGGATTTCCTGGCATGCGAGACCCTGCCGTCGTACGCCGAAGCAGAGGCGCTGTTGGCGCTCGTGGCGGAGTTCGACGTCGAATCCTGGTTTACGTTCACGCTGCGGGACAGCGGCCACATCAGTGACGGAACGCCGATTGCTGACGTGACTGCGCTGCTCAGCGCGGAACCGCGGGTGGCCGCCGTCGGCGTCAATTGCGTGCCGCTGGAACTGGTGACCGAAGCGCTTGGCAACCTTCAGAAGTCCTCGACCAAGCCGCTGGTGGCGTACCCGAATTCGGGGGAGACCTACGATGCTGTGACCAAGACGTGGGGTCCTTCGGAGGGCGTTCAAGGTAACGGAACTTTGGCGGGCAACGCAGCTTTTTGGCTTGACCGGGGCGCCCATCTCATAGGTGGATGCTGCCGCACAACTCCACGCGACATTGAAGGCCTGGCAACGAATATGACGCCACGTGAACCTGCGTGAACCTTGATTTCTACGGGATTGAAGCCGAAATATGACAGTCCCTACTGTGAAGGCATGACCTCTCCGGAATGGTCCTTGCTTGCCCTCGACGGGCGATGTCACGGGGCCTGATCTTCGCCCCTCTCGCATCCCACATCTCCTAAGGACCCACCCCCATGGCTAACACACCCGAGTCGCCCAACACGGGCACCACCCGCATCGTCGCCGGTGAATCCGCATCCAAGCCCAAGCGCCGCCGCACACTGGAAATCGGCCTCGCCGTCGGCCTCGTGCTGCTGATCGGTGCAGGCGCTGCAGTTGCTTCCGCTGTCTCGCAAAACAACCAAGCTGCACCGGCACCCACCACCACGCCTGCAGCCGAACTCAAACTCGGATACTTCAGCAACGTCACGCACGGCCCCGCGCTGGTAGGCACCAGCCAGGGCCTCATTGCCAAGGAACTTGGCGAAACCAAGCTCAGCACCCAGGTCTTCAACGCCGGCCCCGCCGCAATCGAAGCCTTGAACGCCGGCGCCATCGACGCCACGTACATCGGCCCGAACCCGGCCATCAACTCCTTCGTCAAGAGCAAGGGCGAGTCCATCAGCATCATCGCCGGTGCCGCTTCAGGCGGTGCCCAGCTGGTGGTCAAGCCGGAGATCACCTCCGCAGCCGACCTCAAAGGCAAGATCCTCAGCTCCCCGCAGCTCGGCGGAACCCAGGATGTGGCCCTCCGAGCCTGGTTGGGCGATCAAGGCTTCAAGACCAACACCGATGGCAGCGGCGACGTGAACATCAACCCCACCGAGAACGCCCAGTCGCTGAAGCTCTTCCAAGACGGAAAGCTCGACGGCGCGTGGTTGCCTGAGCCTTGGGCCTCCCGTCTGGTGCTCGAAGCCGGAGCGAAGGTGTTGGTTGACGAGAAGGACCTCTGGGAGAACGGTGACTTCACTACCACCATCCTGATCGTGAACAAGAAGTTCGCTGCCGAACACCCGGAAACCGTGAAGGCGCTCCTGAAGGGCCACGTTGAATCCGTGAACTGGCTCAACTCGGCCTCGGCTGAGGAGAAGGCGACCACCATCAACGCGGTTCTCAAGGACACGGCAGGCAAGCCGCTTCCCGCGAACGTGATTGAACGCGCTCTGCAGAACATCAAGTTCACCACCGATCCGCTGGCTGGAACCTACAACAAGCTCCTGGAAGACGGCGTCAAAGCCGGAACCACTCAGAAGGCCGATATCAACGGCATCTTCGACCTTCGCACATTGAACGAGGTTGAAGGCAAGAAGACCTCAGCTGCAGGTCTCGGCCAGGACTAAGCAGTAACAGGCTGGTCCGCTTCCCAATAAACGGGGGAGCGGGCCGGCCTTTGGCCACATCAGCTCTACCAATCAACACGAAGGACGGGACCATGCCAGTCGTACTCGAGAACCTGGGCAAGCGCTTCGGCGACGGCGCCCCGGTGCTGGACGACGTCAACGCCACCATCGCGCAGGGCGAGTTCGTCGCCCTCCTCGGTGCGTCCGGCTGCGGCAAGTCCACCCTGCTAAACATCATGGCGGGACTGGAAAGGCCGACGTCGGGCGCTCTTGAAGTACCCAGCGACGGTGCCGCCTTCATGTTTCAGGACGCGTCCCTGTTCCCTTGGCTGACCGCGCGCGGAAACATTGAGTTGGCGTTGCAGCTTGCAGACAAGTCCAGCACCAAGGCCAGCCGGCGTGCCCGCGCCACGGAACTCTTGGAACTGGTGCATTTGGGCGGCGCGGGGGATAAGCGTCCCCACGAACTGTCAGGCGGCATGAGGCAGCGCGTTGCCTTGGCCCGCTCCTTGGCTCAGGACCGTCAGTTGCTGCTGATGGACGAGCCGTTTGCTGCCCTTGACGCCATCACTCGCGACCTTCTGCACGACGAACTTGAGCGGATTTGGAAGGAAACGGGCCGGACCATCGTGTTCGTTACCCACAACGTCCGCGAGGCCGTTCGCCTGGGCCAACGCGTACTGCTGTTGTCCTCGCGTCCCGGCCGCGTGGTGGCCGAATGGGACGTTACCGAAGAGCATCGAACCGATGCCGGCCGCGCCGGGGAGCTCACCGGAACCATCACGCGCCGCCTTCGCGAGGAGATCCGCCGCCATGCCAAGTAACCCCATCACCACCGAAGAGCGGACCCTTCCCGTGACAGATTCCAAAGAGCACATCACCTCGCCGTCGCTGAAGGGCAACGCCTCGGAACTCCGGGACCTTGAAGCAGGCCTGGACAACCTCCAGTCGGACAGCGGACGCAAAGCTGGCATCGAATGGAAGCGCGTCCTGCTGCCTGTTGCCGCCTTGGTGGTCCTGATTCTTGCGTGGCAGTTCTACGTATCCCTCGAGTTCAAACGACGTGACCTGGTTCCCGGGCCCCTGGACGTTCTCACCCAGTTCGTCACCATGTGGGGCGAAGGTAAAGTCCAGGAAGCAGTGTGGACGTCTCTGCAGCGTGGTGTGATCGGCTTCCTGATTTCGGTGGTCATCGCTACCCCCGTGGGGTTGATCCTGGCTCAAGTGGCTCCCTTGCGCCGTGCGTTCGGGCCGCTCATTTCCGGTTTGCAGGTGCTCCCTTCCGTGGCATGGGTTCCCGCTGCCATCATCTGGTTTGGCCTCACTGACGCCACCGTCTACTTCGTGGTGTTCATGGGCGCTATCCCGTCCATCATCAACGGGCTCATCTCCGGTGTGGACCAGATCCCGCCGCAGTACCGCAGTGTGGGCACAGTTCTCGGAGCGAACCGTCTCCAGATGGCACTGCAGATTGTCCTGCCAGCAGCTCTTCCCGGGTACATCGGCGGCTTGAAGCAGGGCTGGGCTTTCTCCTGGCGTTCACTCATGGCCGCAGAGATCATCGCAGTGGGCGGAACGATTGGGTTCGGCCTGGGCTCGCTGCTGGATCAGGGGCGTTTGCTCTCCGACATGACAATCGTGATGTCCGCGATCCTGCTGATCCTGTTTGTGGGAATCCTGATCGAACTGCTTGTGTTCGGGCCCATTGAGAAGCGTTTGCTGCAGCGTCGGGGTTTGCTGGCGGGAAGCAGCCGCTAACCCTCCGGAGTTTTCGTACACATAATGCCCTTAAGAGCCCTTCTTAGGGGCATTATGTGTACACAAACTCCTGTTCGCGGGTTCACATCCCATCGGCTTCTGGCTCCCCTTCCTCCGCTCTCTGCGCGCACCTAGAATCGTCGAATGGGCCTTCTAACGTTCAGTATCAACGTCACTCTTGATGGTTGCGTCGACCACCGGGAGGGAATCGCGGACGACGAGACTCATGCCCTCTTCACCCGTCTTCTGGAGCAGGGGGGTGCAATGCTCTGGGGCCGTACTACCTACGAAATGATGGAGAGCTATTGGCCCTTGGTGGCAAGCGGTGAAGTAGACGCACCGCCAGCGTTGCGGGAGTGGGCGCTGACCCTGGAGACAATACCCAAGTACGTCGTATCGTCCACTCGGTCAAAATTCCCCTGGACCAATAGCCACCATCTTGTTGGCGATCTGCAGATTGCGGTGCAGGAACTCAAGGACAGGACCCCCGAGGGCGTGCTGGTCGGCAGCGGCAAACTAGCCACAGAACTGGACCGTCTTGATTTGATCGACGAATACAAGTTCCTTATCCATCCCATGATCGCTGGCCACGGGCCCACCCTGTATCAGGGCGGACTGCCCAGCACCCGGCACCTCAAGCTTGTCTCATCGGAGCCGCTCAGCAACGGCGCGGTCTACATGCACTATCGACGAGCCGATTGAGTGCCGGGCCCGCACCGCGCGCCCGTTTCCGCCTGCCGCACCCGTTTCCGCCTACCGCACCTTTTCGGCGTGGGGACCGCTCCCTTTCGCGCCTTCCGCGCCAGAGGTTACGGGGGCGCCAGGCGGTAGAGACTGCGGTGCCTGGCGGAAAACCCGACGCGAACGCACGACGGCGACCTGCCGCCGTCGTGCGTTCGCCGTGCAACAGGCCTGCTAGAGCGTGGCCAGCAGGGTTTTCATCTCCTGGATCTCCTTCTCCTGCGAGGTCACGATGTCCTTGCTCAACTGGATGGCCTCCGGGAACTTGCCTTGGCTGATCTCCGTCTTGGCCATGCTGATGGCGCCTTCATGGTGGGCAATCATCTGTGAGAGGAAGAGCTTGGACGCTTCCGTGCCCTGGGCTTCACTGAGTTTCTGGAGTTCGCTTTCGCTGACCATGCCGTCCATGCCGTGGCCGCCATGACCTGAGGAACCCATGACCGGCATGTTCCAGCTCTGGAGCCAGCCCGTCATCTTCTCAATTTCGGGTGCCTGAGCCGCTTTGATCTTATTGGCCAACTCCGTTATCGCGGCAGGAATGTTGGCCTTTGCGAGCATGGCATCGGACATCTCCACCGCTTGGGCATGATGGGGAATCATCATCTGGGCAAACATGACGTCCGCCGCGTTGTGCTCTGCAGAAGTGATATTGGTGGGCGCGCTGGTATTGGAGTTTCCGTGGTCCATTCCCGGCATGGAGCCAGGGTTCGCGGGAGAGGCACAGCCCGCCACAGCAAGGAGACCTGCAAAAGTGGCGGCGCTAAGGGTGAGCTGGGTTTTGTTCATCAGGGTTGTGGTCTTTCGATAGTGGGGCGGCCCGGGGCGCGAGCCATCCTGGTGATAAGCACGATGATTGCCTCGTGGTCCTACGTGGAGGGATGCGAGGCCTTGCGAAGGCGGCAAAACTTGGGGCCGCCAAGGCAAAACGCTTACGTCCTACTGATCGAAAGTTGACTCAGGGACGGCTTGGGAGGGACATAGGTCCACGCTCGCGGTGCTTCGACTGTGGCCCACGGACCATCAGCCAAGCCGCCAGCTCCGCTGCCCGGAAGCGGAGCGACCAAGGAGCCAGTCTTCAACGAGGGGGTGCAGTGGTCAGCGGTTGATTCTGCACATGAGCAGCTCCCCGAGGAGCAGGACTGTGCATCAATGCTGGAACCCAGCGGGTGGTGGAGCGTGCTGGCTGCTTGGGAGCCGGGCGTTGAATGCCCGAGATGAGCACTGTGCAGCGCTAAAGCCTGAGTAGCGGGAGCGGAATGGGTCGCATGGGAGTCCGTCACCACATGCATGCCGAAAATTCCGGCAATGACGCCAAACACCAGTACGAGCAGGGAAGCCCGACGAAGGGGCTGTAGAAGTGCTGATGGGCTCACGTTGGGCCTCCTTCCGCCGACTATCCACTGGGGTTACGTTCACCTCTACCATACCCCTGGAGGGTATGGATGCAAACGAGGAATCAGCGTATGTGGAATTCCCTCGCCCCCCGCACGGTTGTCCTGAGCATGCACAAGAAACGGATCGGCTTCCTCTCCTTCGGACACTGGGCGCGTGTACCTGGCTCATTGGTTCCCACGGCTGGGGAGGCCCTGAAGCAGGGGATTGAACTCGCTGTCGCGGCGGAGGAACTGGGCATAGACGGGGCTTTCTTCCGGGTCCACCACTTCGCCCGGCAGCAGGCTTCTCCCTTCCCGCTCCTCAGCGCGATCGCGGCCAGGACCAGCCGGATCGAAATCGGCACAGGCGTGATCGACATGCGCTACGAAAACCCGCTCTACATGGCCGAGGAAGCCGCCGCCACGGACCTCATCAGCGATGGGCGTCTGCAGCTCGGCGTGAGCCGCGGTTCACCCGAGCCTGCCCGGAACGGCGCCGCGAACTTTGGCTACGTCCCCGCCGACGGCGAGGACGGCGGCGACATGGCACGCCGTCACACGGCGCTGTTCCGGAAAGCCATCGCCGGGCACGGTGTTGCCGAAGCCGATCCGCACTACGCTGGCGGAGCCACGGGGCTGCTACCCATCCAACCCCAGTCACCGGGCCTCTCACAGCGGATCTGGTGGGGAGCCGGCACCCGGAAAACTGCCGTGTGGGCCGCAGAGCAGGGCATGAACCTTATGAGCTCCACACTCCTCACCGAGGACACAGGCGTGCCGTTTGATGAGTTGCAGGCCGAACAGATCCACATGTTCCGTGAGGCCTGGGCCGCAGCCGGGCACGACCTTGAGCCGAGGATCTCAGTCAGCCGCAGCGTGATCCCGATTGTGGACGAGGTAGACAACCACTACTTCGGCCTCCGCGCCCAAGCCGACAGCAAGGACCAAGTGGGCGTCCTCGACGGCGCGCTGTCCCGCTTCGGCAAAAGCTACATCGGGGAGCCCGATCAGTTGGCAGAGGAACTTGCCAAGGACGCTGCGGTTCAAGCGGCTGACACCATCCTGCTCACTGTGCCCAACCAGCTGGGAGTGGATTACAACGCCAAGCTCCTGAGGAACGTAGCAAAGCACGTAGCCCCTGCCATCGGATGGAGTCCACACCTGGCCACATAACCTATGGCTGTGCGTAACGTCCCTGCGTGTACGCCAGCGGTCCATACGGAGCCGCTTTAAGGCAGGTAGTGTTGCTGGCTGTGTGTTGTTGCGCCAAGAGCGCGCGAACACTTGTCAGTCCCTTCAACGGCGAGGGGGCTACGCAGAAAGCAAAGGTTATCCCGTGGACATTCAAAACCTTCTCGAAGACATTGTCGGGGCGGTTCAACCGCACATCGGCCAAGGCAAAGTAGCGGACTATATCCCGCAACTCGGCGCAGTAGACCCGCATCAATTCGGGATCTCGGTAGTCACCCGGGAAGGCGATGTCTTCTCCGCAGGGGACGCCCATGTGGAATTCTCCATTCAAAGCATCTCGAAGGTCTTCGCCCTCGCCCTGGTGTTGGCTGCCGATGGCGACCACATCTGGAAGAGGGTTTTCCGTGAACCGTCGGGCAACCCCTTCAACTCGCTGGTTCAGCTCGAGAGCGAGGACGGCATTCCCCGGAACCCGTTCATCAACGCCGGAGCCATTGTGGTGACGGACAGGCTCCTTAGCCTGACGGGCAACGCCGCCCACGCAGTCCGGGACCTGATGCGCCAAGAGACCGGCAATGCCGGCGTCGACACGGATCACCGCGTGGCGTCCTCCGAATTGGGCAAAGGGCACCGCAACGCCTCGCTGGCGCATTTCCTGGCGAGCTGCGGCAACTTGGAAAACCCCGTGGAGGAGGTCCTGAACTCTTACGCCGAGCAATGCGCCCTGGCCATGACGTGCGAAGACCTGGCGCTCGCAACCCGGTTCCTTGCATCCAACGGTTTGGGTGCAGATGGGACACTGGTGCTTTCCCCCGCGCAGACCAAAAGAATCAACGCTGTCATGCTCACCTGCGGTACCTACGATGCTGCGGGCGAATTCGCGTACAGGGTGGGGCTGCCGGGCAAGAGTGGCGTCGGCGGAGGGATAGTGGCCGTGGTGCCCAACAAGTGCTCCATCAGTGTGTGGAGTCCCGGCCTGGGAAGGTCGGGCAACTCGGTGGCTGGTGTGGCCGCGCTGGACGAATTCACTACGCGTACTGGCTGGTCGGTCTTTTAGGCGCATTATTGAGGGATGACCCCCAAGTCCGGAAAGACCCCAGACACCGGTAAGAAACTCAACACCGGGAAGACGGCCACCGCTGCCAAGGCCCCCAAGGCAGGCAAGTCCCCAAGAGCCGCGCTGGCGCCTGGCACCCAGCCCACCGCCGTCGAGTTTCTGGCACGGCTGCAAGTGCGGCAGTCCGACGTCGAACAGGCCAAATACCAGCGGTATTTCAAGACGGGTCAAGGAGACTATGCCGAGGGTGACTTTTTCCTGGGCGTCCGCATGGGCGAGGTTTTCACTCTCGGCAAGGAGTTCGCAGCCATGCCCCCGAAGGAGATTGAGGAACTCCTGGAGCAGGACATCCACGAGGCAAGGGCCGGGGCCGTGAAGATCATGGCCCTGCAAATGCAGAAAAAGAAGACCACTGAAGATCGGCGCAGGGAACTTTACGAGCTGTATCTGCGCAGGCACGACCGCATCAACAACTGGGACCTTGTTGACCTGGGTGCCGGACGGGTTGTGGGTGGGTGGCTGATGGATAAGCCGCGCGATCCCCTCTATCACTTGGCCCGTTCGGAGGACATGTGGGAGCGCCGGACAGCCATCGTGGCGACGTCGGCGTTCATCCGCGAAGGCCAGCTGGACGACACTTTCGCCATCGCCGAGATCCTGCTCCATGACGCTGAAGACCTCATTAACAAAGCCGTGGGTGGTTGGGTCCGGGATGCCGGGCGCAGTAGCCGCGAGCGCCTCCTGGCTTTCTTGGATGAACACGCTGCCACCATGCCGCGGACGGCGCTTCGTTACGCGATCGAGCACCTCGGCAAGGAGCAGCGGGCCTATTACCTGAGGCTCAGGGACAGTGTTTCTCCGACTTGAGCGGGGAATTATGTGACGTTGGATTACCCAGCGTTACCGGGTGTTTCCGAGCCTTTGAAGCATGTTACGGAGCCGCCCTACAGTTTTTTCATGGCAATACAGGACATTTACCCCACCGCCCTGCGGCTGCTCGGCCGCCCGGTGCTGGTGGTTGGCGGCGGCCCCGTTGCGCAGCGTCGCGCCAAGGGACTGCTCGACGCCGGTGCTGAAGTCACCGTGGTCGCACCCGTTGCCACCGAAACACTTCGCGGTCAGGCGGCATCCGGGCTCCTCACCTGGGAGCCGCGGGAGTACCGCACCTCGGACCTCGACGGCGTCTGGTTCGTCCAGACCGCTACTGGCACAGCCGCTGTGGACACCCAGGTAGCGGCCGACGCCGAGGCTCAGCGCGTCTGGTGCGTCAACGCCTCTGATCACGAAGCATCCGCTGCGTGGACGCCGGCCGTTGCCGTGGTGGACGACGTCAAGATCGCCATCAATGCCGGGGGAGACCCTCGCCGCGCCATGGCCCTTCGCAACGCTGTTGCCACCGCACTGGAAACGGGTGATCTTCCGCTCCGCCGGCACCGTAAGCTGGACGCCGCCGGCAAGGCACCCCTTGGCTCTGTGGCTTTGGTGGGTGGCGGCCCCGGCGACTCGGGACTCATCACCGTCCGCGGCCGACGCCTGCTGGGCCAGGCCGACGTCGTAGTGGCGGACCGTCTTGGCCCCCGTGAGCTGCTGAAAGAACTCGCTCCGGATGTCCGCGTGATCGAGGTAGGCAAGACGCCCGGCCACCACCCGGTGCCGCAGCTGGAGATCAACCGCATCCTGGTGGAGGAAGCCCTCAAGGGCAACCGCGTGGTCCGCCTCAAAGGCGGCGACCCCTACGTCCTGGGGCGCGGAGGCGAGGAAGCAGAATTCTGCCGGCAGAACGGCGTCGAGGTTGAAGTAGTGTCCGGCGTGACGTCGGCAATCTCGGTTCCGGCCGCCGCCGGTATCCCGGTGACGCACCGTGGCCTGGCCAAAGGCTTCAGCGTGGTGACCGGCCACGAAGAGCTGTCCGAAGTCCCCGCACGCCCCGATCACACTGTGGTTTTGCTCATGGGAGTGGCGCAATTGCGTGATTCCGCGGCTGCGCTGGCAGGCTCGGGTCTGCCTTTGGACACGCCAGTAGGTATCGTAGAGAACGGGTATTTGCCGGATCAGCGCGTCACCATCGGCACTCTGGGCACCATTGCGGACCAGGCGGAAGCCGTCGGCGTGGCCAACCCGGCGGTCATTGTGATCGGCGATGTGGTCCGTGTCAGCCCCTTTGCCCCGCAACATTTCAAGACCGCTGACTACAGCACTATTACCCCCAACCGTCCCCGCGTCCGCAGTAACTGAGAAGAAGAAGGAACACAGCCGTGTCAATTAGCACCCCCGTAGGTTCTGCGGACCGTCCGCTTCGCGTCGCCGTCATCGGCTCCGGCCCGGCCGGCGTGTACGCAGCGGACATCCTGACCAAGAGCGAGGCCGTCAAGAGCGGCGAACTCACGGTCAGCATCGACCTCTTCGATCGCTACCCGGCACCGTACGGCCTGATCCGCTACGGCGTCGCACCGGACCACCCCCGCATCAAGGGCATCGTCAACGCCTTGCACAAGGTTCTGGACCGCGGCGACATCCGCTTCTTCGGCAACGTGGACTACGGCACGGACATCTCCATTGAGGACCTCCGCAAGCACTACGACGCCATCATCTTCGCCACCGGCGCCATCAAGGACGCGGACCTGAACATCCCGGGCATCGAACTTGAGGGTTCCTTCGGTGGCGCGGACTTCGTTTCCTGGTTCGATGGACACCCGGACGTTCCCCGCGAATGGCCGCTGGAGGCCACCGAAATCGCTGTCCTCGGCAACGGCAACGTGGCCCTGGACGTAGCGCGTGTTCTTTCCAAGCACGCTGATGACCTGCTGGTCACCGAAATCCCGGACAACGTCTACGCCGGCCTGAAGGCCTCACCCGTTACGGACGTGCACGTCTTCGGTCGCCGCGGCCCGGCACAGGTGAAGTTCACCCCGCTGGAACTCCGCGAACTCTCGCACTCCAAGGACGTGGACATCATCCTCTACGCCGAGGACTTCGAATTCGACGAAGAGTCCGACCGCCAGGTCCAGACGAACAACCAGATCAAGACCATGGTTGGCACGCTCACCAACTGGATCGCCGAGCAGCCCGAGGACCTCTCCGAGCTGAAGGCTTCCCGCCGCCTGCACCTTCACTTCCTGCACAGCCCGGTGGAGATCGTTGACTCCGCCGAGACTCCGGGCAAGGTTGCGGGCATCAAGTTCGAGCGCACCGAACTGGACGGCACGGGCAACGCCCGCGGCACCGGCGAGTTCATCGACTACCCGGTCCAGGCCGTGTACCGCGCAATCGGCTACTTCGGTTCGGCCCTGCCGGACGTCGAGTTCGACCACAAGAAGGGCGTCATCACCAACGACGGCGGCCGCGTCCTGGACGCCGACGGCCAGCACGTCCCGGGCCTCTACGCCACGGGCTGGATCAAGCGTGGTCCCGTAGGCCTGATCGGCCACACCAAGGGCGACGCCCTGGAAACCGTCACGTACCTGCTGGAAGACCGCGAGAACCTGCCGGTTGCCGAGGTTCCCGCAGCTGATGCAGTGGTTGATCTCCTGGACTCCCGCGGCGTGAAGTTCACCAGCTGGGAAGGCTGGCTGGCACTGGACGCCCACGAGCTCGCCCTCGGCGCCGCAGCAACCGAGGCCGGCACCTCCCACGGTGTTGAGGTCAAGCGCGAGCGCATCAAGGTTGTTCCGCGCGAGGACATGGTCAACATCTCCCGCGATGGCGTCGCCGCACAGGTCTAGTCGTTCCATGCAGGGCGGGGTCACTCATTTCGGGTGGCCCCGCTTCTGTTAAAACCCCCGAGGTTTTGGGCCTCAGCGGTACCCTGAATCATGGATGTCGTCGTCATCGAAACTCCTCCGTTGGGCGACCGCAGCTACCTTGTGCACGACGGCGATGTGGCTCTGGTAGTTGATCCCCAACGAGACATTGACCGGGTGGAAGCCGCTGCGAGGGACGCGGGCGTCCGTATTACGCACGTTGCCGAAACCCACCTCCATAACGACTACGTCACCGGCGGGTTGGTGCTGGCCGAAAAACACGGGGCTGCCTATCTCGTGAACGCCGAGGACCACGTCACGTTCACCCGTGTCCCCGTTTCCGATGGCCAGGTCCTCCGCGTCGGCCGCCTTGTAGTCACCGTGGTGGCGACCCCCGGGCACACCCATACCCACCTGTCATATGTGGTGCGGGATGAAGCGCACGACGGCGGCCCGGCGGCTGTGTTTTCCGGCGGCAGCTTGCTCTACGGCTCGGTGGGGCGGACGGACCTGGTCTCGTCCCATGACACCGCGACGCTGGCACACCATCAGTATTCATCGGTCCGTCGATTGGTGTCCTCGGCTCATCCAGACGCTCCGCTCTACCCGACCCACGGCTTCGGATCCTTCTGCTCGACCGGGCCTGCCAGCCGCCAGGAATCGTCAACCATTGGCGAGCAAGCTCTCTCCAACCACGCACTGACGGACCCTGATGAGGACCACTTCGTTGCAGAGTTGCTGGAGAATCTCACGGCGTACCCCGCGTATTACGCCCACATGAGCCCTCTCAACGCCGCCGGTCCGGGCGCAGCGGACCTGTCCGTGCCGGATTCCGTGGAAGCCGGTGAGCTGGGCCGGCGGTTGAGGGCCGGGGAGTGGGTGGTGGATTTGCGGCACCGCGTAGCCTTCGCGGACAGCCATCTCCAGGGCAGCGTGTGTTTTGAGTACGGCCGCGGAGAGAATTTCACCAGCTACCTCGGCTGGGTGATCCCGTGGAACCAGCCCCTCACACTATTGGGACCTTTCGACGAGGTTGAGAAGGCGATCCGCGACCTGGCGAGAATCGGCATCGATAGTCCGGATGCCGCCGTCGGGCCCCACCCTGGTGAGTGGGCGCCGGGGTACCCGCAGGCAAGCTACCCGCACGGGGACTGGACGTTGCTGTTGAGGGAGCGGAACCCTGAGGACGTGGTCCTGGATGTTCGCCGTCCGGATGAGTTCGGGACCTCGCACGTGGCGGGTGCGCTGAACATCCCCGTTTACGAGCTCCTGGGGAGGATCACGGAGGTACCGGATGCCCGGATCTGGGTGCACTGCGCCACTGGATACCGGGCGGGTGTTGCCGCGAGCCTGCTGGACCGGGCCGGGCGCGACGTGGTGCTGGTCAATGCGAGGTTCAGGGACGCGGCCGGGGCGGGGATCGAGGTGGCAACCTGATGCGTTGCGGTCCTGTCCTGACTGGGGCCAGGCTATTCCAAGCCATCAAGGCGGCGCAGCGCACCGATCCGGTGCAGAGGTACCAGCAGGGTACGCCTTATGGCGTTGCCTCATAGGTCCGGATTTTTGTGATCGCTGCGGTCTTTGCGGTGTTCGCGAAACGAAGCACATGGCAGAAGTTCACCACCTGACCGTCTTTGAACAGCGTCACGCCGTCAATGCTTGCTTCCCTGCCGTGGGTGATGACCGAGAGAACACGTAGCTCGACGGCCGGGCTCCTCGGCTCGGCATTGGCAAGAATTGCAGGTAGGCCCCGGGATGCTGCCTTTCCCAGAACGTCCCACTCGGCATCGGGAGAGAGCAGCGATTCCAGTTCTGTTGAATCAGCGCCTGCGAGAGCTACGGCTAAGCGGCGGGCAACCTCATGCCGAGGCGCGTTACCGCAGTTGGGTTCGGTGTGAACGCGGATGACCATACGACCAGTTTGGACTTTTCCTGAGGGCACGTGTCAACCGGACACGCCCTGAGTCGTTCCTCAGCATCACCTTCATCGTCTTCGTCGCCTTCATCGCCGAAAGTTACCGAGGCGCTGAGTCCGAGCAGTAATCCAGATTCCGGTACACGCTCTGCACGGCGGCATCGGGATCGTGCGCTTCGAGGGCATCAACCAATTCGTCGTGGCCTTCGCGGGGGATGCCGTTGAAGCCACCCTTGCGTTGTTGGCGCAGCAGATCGTTGTGGAAGACACCGCCAAAGGAAGCGTAGAGCTGGTGCAGTAGCGGATTGCCGGAGGCCAGGGCTACGCGTTCGTGGAATTCCCAGTCGGCGCTGGCCCAGATGGGGTAGTCCCCGGCCTGCCAGGCATCGTGCCGCAAGGCAAGGAGGCGCCGCATCTCGGCCAGGTCCTCGGTGGTGGCATGCTTGGTAGCCAGACGGGCTGCTTGGGTGTCCAGGCCCAGGCGGACTTCCACGATATGTTCCTGGGTGTGCTCCAGGTACATGCGCTGGGCTGCGCCGGACATCTCGCTGTTGGCCCTGACGTAGGTGCCATCGCCGCGGCGGACTTCCAACATGCCGGAGTGGGCCAGCGCCTTGATGGCTTCGCGGAGGGTGCCGCGCGAAACGCCCAGTGTGGACATGAGCTCGGGCTCGGCAGGAATTCGCTCCTGGAGCGGCCATTCACCGGACTTGATCATGTCCCGCAGCTTGGCGGTGATCTCCTCGGCAAGGGCCGGGCGATGCGAAGGCGTAAGGGTCATGCTGTCCTCGGTCCGGTTTTGGTGGCAGTGCGCTTACTGGTGAGCATGTGGCAAGTAACCATGAGCGCCACGGCAACCACCGACAGCAGGCTCAGGGGCAACACCCAGCCGCCCGTGGCGCTGTGGAGGAGTCCCATGCCGAAGGGACCAATTGCCGCAATCAAGTATCCCAGCGATTGGGCGATGGTGGAGAGCGCGGTGGTTTCCGCCGTCGAGCGTCCGCTGCGGCTGATGATCACCAGAACCAGCGGGAAAATGCCCAAGCCGAATCCGAACAGAACAGCAGGGACAACGGCCAATGACGTTGGCAGCCAGAGCATGGCGGCAATGGCCACCAGCGTGGAGCTACTGGCGAGATACAGTGCGGGGCGCAGCATTCCCGGCCGGGAGCCGAAGGCTAACAGGATCATGCCGGCGGCAACGGACACCAGCTGCATCACGCCAAACTGCAGGCCGCTTTCGGAGGCGCTAAGGCCTTGCGACGTGAGGATGTACGCGAACCAGCTCATTACGGCGTAGGCAAGGAACGCCTGGAAGGTGAAGATCGAGGTGATCAGGATGCCCAAGCGGGTGCGCAGGAGAGGCCACATGGAGACCCTTGGGCGATCAGTTTTGGTGGTGTTCCGGTGAGTGTGCAGGACTACCGGCAGGAATCCAAGCAGGGCCGCGACGCCCAGCAAGCCCCAGGCAGCCAGGCCCATCGACGGGGAACCGAGCTCCTGGGCCAAGGGAACGCTGACGACTGCGGCGAAGGTGGCGCCGCCGGACATGGTGAAGGTATAGAGGCCTGTCATCATGGAGGTGCGCTCGGAGTAGTGCTCGCGGATGAAGGACGGCATGGCCACGTTGCACACGGCCAGGCCGGACATCGCCAGGACGGTGCCTCCGAGGAGTGCACCTGTTACCGGAACGCCGCGGACCAGCAGACCGCCAGTCAGCAGTGCCAGCGCAATTGCGATGGCTTTCTCCACACCCACCCGACGCGTGAGCCATGACGTTCCCATGCCCGCAACCGCAAAGCACAACAGCGGGATGGACGGCAGGATGGAGGCCACCAACGCGCCATAGCCCAGTACCTGTTGCAGATCGTGGAACAACGCCGCGGCACTGGTGATGCCTGCCCGAAGGTTCAGGCCGATGAGCACCACGGCAATAATGCCGACGACGGCGACGACGCGCGTCTTGGGAGCCGAAGGGTTCGCAAGGACTGCGGGGGCAACCTGGGCGTTGCTCACAGTGGGGATGTTTCCAGTGCTGGGGGTAAGAGGAGTCGTCGCGGCCATATCTAAAGGTTAGACGTTTGACGTCTAATGTCTAGAGTTTTGTGGCGAACCTCTCCACGCTCACTACAGAGGGGACTACCGCGGGTTGCGCGAACCCAGGCGCTGGACGGCCAGAGCCAACCACAGTTGCACGCGGTCCTGCGTCTGGGAGGGGTCGTAGCCAGTCAGCTCCGTGATTTGGGCCAGACGGTAGCGCACCGTGTTGCGGTGCAGCGTCAGGGCCTCGGCCACGGCAGCCACTGATCCGTTGTGGTTCAGATAGCTTTCCAGAGTGGCCACCAGTTCGGCGCCGTGGGCGGCGTCGAATTTCCGCAGCGGGGTGAGGGACTCACTGGCCATATCAGCCAGCGGAACATCCTCGCTGGCGAGCAACAGCGACGTCAGGCTCAGCCGTTCGGGTTCGTTGACCGGCAAGCCGTGCGCCACGGCGTCGCGCGCTTCAAAGTAGCTCCAGCGCAGGCCGTTTGGCTTCGTGTAGGCACCGCCGATGCCGATCACGGCGTGGATTCCGGCCTCCTGCAAATGATCACTGAGGCTTTTGGCCAAAGCGGTGGCCGAGCTGCCGTCGTCGTTGATGACCGTGACCAGGTCCTTCCCGACGACGGCGCTCACGCCGGCTTCCAGCGCCTGGGGCAGGGAAATGCTGACCAGCTGCTTGTGGTGTGCTGTGGACTCCGCCACGAGCACCACGTTCTTCCTGGTGCTGTTGATGCCCACTCCAGCCAGGCGCCGGGCGGCCTCGATGCTCTCCAGGGTGCCGTGGATAACGTCGTCCAGCACTTGCCCGGCCATGGCGCGCTGGGACTGGCGCTGCTTGACCATGTTGTTGAGCTCAACGCTGATGAGGTTCTGCGCGTAGCTGACTATCCCGGAGTCCACAAAAGGCTGCCTAAGCCACAGCGTGCAGGCATCCCTGCGGCCGGTGGGAATCGGATATGAAGCCCAGCCGTCCGCCGTCGGGGCCGGTTTCCCAGCCATGCTGTTGTAAAGCTGCGCGCTGAACTGGGTGAGCACTACGTCGGTGCGGAGCATGCTGCCCAATTGTTTGAGGAGCTCGTTCAGGCCGCCGCCGGTGAGGAGCGAGCGTGCCAGGATCTGGTGCCCGGCAAGGAGTCGCTCCAAGTTGGAGTAGTGGTCAGCCGAATGCGATTCCGCCACCAGTTTGCCGATGGCTATGAAGGGGGTCTCGTAGGGGACTTCCACCAGCGGTAAACCCCAGCGGTTGGCTTCGGCGATGAGTGCTTCCGGAACGGACTCGTGGGTGAGGCCGATGCCGAAGCCGATCCCCACCGCGCCGGCGCGCTGGGCCTGACGAACGAACCGCCGCTGGTCCGCGGCGCTCTTGAGGCGGAGCCCGGTGGTAAGGACCAATTCGCCGCCGCTGAGGAAGCGCTGGGGATCTTCCAGTTCTGTCACGGCAACCCAGCTGATGTCCTGGTTCCAGGTAGTTTCGGCAAGGCCGGCCTGGCGGAGTTTCAGGGAGGGGACAGCGACGAGCGAAGCGAGGGACATTGCCATGCTTTAAAGCGTAACCCGGCACTGGTCAAGCGCACTAAGCGGAGGGTTCTTGTGTGTGCAGCTGGCTATTCCTTGGTCCACCTCCCTGGCATAGGCTCTGATCAGCTAAACCCATGCCCAGACTCCGAAAGAGGGTTGCACACCGTGGTTCAAACCTTGCAGAACTTCATCAACGGCGAATTCGTTACGCCGGCAGGTACGGGTCTTCTGGACATCGTGAACCCCGCCACCGGGGACATCGTTGCCAAGTCGCCGATTTCAGTGCAGGAAGACGTGGACGCCGCCATGACTGCGGCCAACCAGGCCTTCAAGTCCTGGAAGAAGGCCACCCCGGGCCAGCGCCAGCTGATGCTCCTCAAGCTCGCCGACGCCGTGGAGGCCAACAGCGACGAACTGGTCGAAGCCCAGCACCGCAACACCGGCCAGGTCCGCTCCCTGATCGCCTCAGAGGAAGTTGCCGCCGGCGCAGACCAGCTCCGCTTCTTCGCCGGTGCTGCCCGCATCATGGAAGGCAAGTCCGCGGGCGAGTACTTCGAGGGCCACACCTCCTACGTACGCCGCGAACCGATCGGCGTGGTAGCCCAGGTTGCTCCGTGGAACTACCCGTTCCTCATGGCTATCTGGAAGATCGGCCCCGCGCTGGCCGCAGGCAACACCGTGGTCCTGAAGCCCTCGGACACCACTCCTGAGTCCACCCTCGTATTGGCACGTCTCGCCGGGGAGATCTTCCCGGCCGGTGTCCTCAACGTTGTCCTCGGCACCGGCGAAACCGGCGCCATGATGGTTGACCACAAGGTCCCCGGGCTGGTTTCCATCACCGGCTCCGTCCGCGCAGGCATCGCCGTGGCAAGCGGCGCAGCCAAGGGCCTCAAGCGTGCCCACCTGGAACTTGGCGGCAAGGCTCCGGCCATTGTGTTCAAGGACGCAGACATCAAGAAGAGCGCCGCGGCCATCGCCGAGTTCGCTTTCTTCAACGCCGGCCAGGACTGCACGGCCATCACCCGCGTTCTGGTGGAAGACTCCGTTCACGACGACGTCGTGGCAGCCATGGTCGAACACACCAAGACCTTGCACACCGGTTCGCAGAACGACGAAGACAACTACTTCGGCCCGCTCAACAACGTGAACCACTTCAACGCGGTCACGTCCGTGGTGGAGAACCTGCCGGCCAACTGCAAGATCGAGACCGGCGGCCACCGGGCAGGGGAGAAGGGCTTCTTCTTCGAACCCACCATCATCTCCGGCGCCAAGCAGACCGATGACATTGTGCAGAAGGAGACCTTCGGCCCGGTCATCACTGTCCAAAAGTTCAGCTCGGAAGAAGAAGCGCTGGAGCTGGCCAACGACGTCGAATACGCCCTGGCGTCCAGCGTCTGGACCACCGACCACGGCACGGCCATGCGCATGAGCCGCGACCTTGACTTCGGTGCAGTCTGGATCAACACCCACATCCTCCTGACGGCAGAGATGCCGCACGGTGGCTTCAAGCAGTCCGGCTACGGCAAGGACCTCTCCATGTACGGCGTTGAGGACTACACGCGCATCAAGCACGTCATGTCCGCACTCGATGCATAACCCGGCTGCATAGCGCAGCCGCGTAACCCGTACGAATTTCCCAGAAAGGCAACCACCCCATGACCACCACCGCGAACGAGCTCTCGTACCGCATCGAGCAGAAGCGCAACATCAACGGCACCTTCCCCGGCCCCAAGTCGCAGGCACTTGCCGAGCGTCGCGCCGCCGTCGTTGCTGCCGGAGTTGCGTCCGGCGTCCCTGTCTACGTTGAAGACGCCGACGGCGGAATCATCCGCGACGTCGACGGCAACTCCTTCATTGACCTCGGCTCAGGCATCGCCGTGACCAGCGTCGGCGCGTCCGATCCCGCCGTCGTCGCCGCTGTCCAGGAAGCTGCCACGCACTTCACCCACACCTGCTTCATGGTGACCCCGTACGAGGGCTACGTTGCAGTTGCCGAGCAGCTCAACCGCCTCACCCCGGGCGACCACGCCAAGCGCACCGTGCTGTTCAACTCCGGCGCTGAAGCCGTCGAAAACGCCGTCAAGGTTGCCCGCCTGGCCACCGGCCGCGACGCGGTCGTAGCCTTCGACCACGCCTACCACGGCCGCACCAACCTGACCATGGCACTGACTGCCAAGGCCATGCCGTACAAGACCAACTTCGGCCCGTTCGCGCCCGAGGTCTACCGCATGCCCATGAGCTACCCGTTCCGTGAAGAGAACCCGGAAATCACCGGTGCCGAGGCTGCCAAGCGTGCCATCACCATGATCGAGAAGCAGATCGGTGGCGACCAGGTTGCCGCGATCATCATCGAACCCATCCAGGGCGAAGGTGGCTTCATTGTTCCGGCCGAAGGCTTCCTCCCGGCACTGTCCGCATGGGCCAAGGAAAAGGGCATCGTCTTCATCGCTGACGAGGTCCAGTCCGGCTTCTGCCGCACGGGCGAGTGGTTCGCCGTTGACCACGAAGGTGTTGTCCCGGACATCATCACCATGGCCAAGGGCATCGCCGGCGGCCTTCCGCTCTCGGCCATCACCGGCCGCGCCGACCTCCTCGACGCCGTTCACCCCGGCGGCCTCGGCGGCACCTACGGTGGCAACCCGGTTGCCTGCGCCGCAGCACTCGCAGCCATCGACACCATGGAGCAGCACGACCTCAACGGCCGCGCCCGCCACATCGAAGAGCTCGCCCTGGGCAAGCTCCGCGAACTGGCTGACGAAGTTTCCGTGGTTGGCGACATCCGTGGCCGTGGCGCCATGCTGGCCATCGAACTGGTTCAGGCCGGATCCAAGGAACCCAACGCCGAGCTCACCAAGGCTGTTGCGGCTGCTTGCCTCAAAGAAGGCGTCGTGATCCTGACTTGCGGTACCTACGGCAACGTCATCCGCCTGCTCCCGCCGCTGGTCATCAGCGACGAACTGCTGATTGACGGCCTGGAGGTTCTCGCGAACGCCATCAAGGCTCACGCGTAAGTTTTACCCACAAGCAGGGCCGGATCCTTCGTGGATCCGGCCCTGCTTTTTGGTTTCCGCTGAGTTCGCGGGAATGTGCCGAGTTCGCCGGTCTTATCCCGCGGTCTCGCACCTTTCCCGCGGACTCGACGGCGGCTCCGGGCTACGCGGCGGCCGTTGCCTCGCGTCGGGCCTGCTTTTTCATGACGGAGTTCTTGCGCGTGGTCCGGAGCATGTCCACTGTCAGCAGGACCAGCGCCAACCACACCACGCAGAAACCGATCCAGCGGGCCGTGGTCATGGTTTCGTGGAACACCGTCAGCGCCACAATGAACTGAAGGACCGGGGCAAAGTACTGCAGCAGCCCGATGGTGGTCATGGGCAGGCGGCGTGCGGAGGCACCGAAGAAGAGCAGCGGCACGGCGGTGATCACGCCCGAGGCCACCAGCAACCAGAAGTGGCCGGCGCCTTGGGTGGTGAGCGTTGCAGCGCCCGTCACGCCCAGGACAACCATGGTGATACCGGCGAGGGGAGCCAACACCACGGTCTCGACGCTAAGGCTGGTGAGGGCGTCAACCTTGGGTCCTACGCGCTTCTTGACGAAGCCGTAGAGGCCAAAGCTGAACGCGAGGATCAAGGCGATCCAGGGAAGCTGCCCGTAGGAGAACGTCAGCACCCCAACGGCTACGAACCCGATGCCCACAGCTGCCCACTGCAGGGGACGCAGCTTCTCCTTCAGGACGAAAACGCCGAGCAACACCGAAACCAACGGGTTGATGAAATAGCCCAGAGACGTCTCAACGGCGTGCCCGGTGGTGACACCAAAGGTATATGTAAGCCAGTTGATGGCAATCAGCACAGCAGCCAAGGCTAACGGGCCGAACACAGTGCGGTCCTTAACCGCAGCGCCGAAAACCCGCCAGGCCCGGGTGATGGTGATGAGCAGGGCACAGAAGATCAAGGACCACACGATCCGGTTGGCGACGATCTCGATGGCGCTGGCCGGCATCAGGACAAAGAAGTACAGCGGAAGCAGGCCCCACAGGCCGTAAGCGCCGATGCCGAACAGGATTCCCGCGGTCGACTCGCTCCTCATGGGCTTGCCGCCCGCTTTACCGGAACCGCCGGTACCACCAACGCCGCCGCCGACGGTCGCCGTCGTTGGCTGGTTTGAAGAGGGTGGGTTGGCAGCTATCTGATCCGGAGTCGACACAATGACGCCAACGCCACCTCCCCCCGCAATATTCCGCAATCTTTACTAATTTCTGTGACTCCTGCCATATAGACGGCCCGGTGTGGGGTGGACATCTAGAATTGGAATCTGCGCGCCCCACACAATGGCGTGGCTCACTGCTTCGGAAGGGCTAACGGTGTCCAACTCAGCCGCAACAACCCCCAATCGTCCGCTTCGCGTCGCGATCGTCGGCGCGGGACCCGCAGGTGTGTACGCCGCGGACATCCTGACCAAATCCAATGAGGTCAAGGACGGGCAGGTGGAGGTCAGCATTGATCTCTTCGAGGCATATCCGGCGCCCTACGGGCTGATCCGCTACGGGGTGGCCCCGGACCACCCCCGGATCAAGGGCATCGTCAACGCACTGCACAAGGTCCTGGACCGCGGCGACATCCGTTTCCTGGGTAACGTGACCTACGGCAAGGACCTCACGCTCCACGATTTCCGTGCTTTCTACGACGCCGTGATTTTCTCCACCGGTGCCATCAAGGACGCAGACCTGAACATCCCGGGCGTCGGTATGGAGGGTTCTTTCGGGGGCGCTGACTTCGTGTCCTGGTACGACGGACACCCGGACGTTCCCCGCGACTGGCCGCTTGATGCCAAGGAGATCGCCGTGATCGGCAATGGCAACGTGGCTTTGGATGTGGCCCGGATGCTGGTCAAGCACCCTGAGGAACTCCTGGTCACGGAGATCCCGGACAATGTCTACGCCGGGCTGAAAAAGTCGCCGGTGACCGACGTCCATGTGTTCGGCCGCCGCGGTCCGGCCCAGGTGAAGTTCACGCCGTTGGAGCTTCGCGAGTTGTCCCACTGCAAGGACGTGGACATAGTCCTGTACCCGGAGGACTTCGAATTTGATGAGGCCTCCGATGAAGCGATCAAGACCAACAACCAAATCAAGACCATGGTCAACACCATGACCAACTGGCTGGTGGAGGAGCACGCAGAATCGGAGCAGCCTTCCTCCCGCCGCCTGCACTTGCACTTCCTGCACAGTCCCGTGGAGATACTCGACTCACCTGAGACGCCCGGCAAGGTCTCCGGGATCAAGTTCGAACGCATGCAGTTGGATGGCGCGGGTAACGTCAAGGGAACCGGGGAGTTCATTCAATACCCTGTCCAATCGGTCTACCGGGCAATCGGCTACCACGGTTCGCCGTTGGAAGAGCTGGAGTACGACGCCCGCCGCGGCGTCATACCGAACGACGGCGGTCGCGTCCTGGATTCCGATGGCAACCCGGTGCCGGGGATCTACGCCACTGGCTGGATCAAGCGCGGACCGGTGGGGCTGATCGGACACACCAAGGGTGATGCTTTGGAGACTATCGGCTTCCTCCTGGAGGACAGGCTCAATCTGCCCCCGGCGGAAAACCCGGACCCGCAAGCGATCATCGACCTCCTTGAAGAACGCGGGGTGGAGTACACCACGTGGGAGGGCTGGAACAGGCTGGATGCCCACGAGGCCGCCCTGGGTGCTGCGTGGACCGGCAGTGACGGAGATGGCAATGGCGTAGTCCGTGAGCGCATCAAGGTTGTTCCCCGCGAGGAAATGATCCGGATCTCCCGCGGCTGACGAGGGAGTTTTTGTACAGCTGATGCCCTCATTCGACCACTTTGGGGGCCTTAGCTGTACAAAAACTCCAGCCCTGGAACTAGACTGCTGGGTACTGTCCCGCCCACCACACGTGCAGCGCACTGTTGTTGCGGACTATCAGGGAGTTCGATGAGGAATCCAGTCCATCCGCCGGTTCCCGGCAGCGATGCCGCGGAGCTGCTGCAGAAGCGTGCCTTGGTTGGCCATGAGCGCTTGGATTCTTTGCGTCTTGGGGTGCCTGAGGACATGGCCGGGTTGCGGCGCTTGGTCCGTGAATCCTGGCAGCGTTCGGCAAACCTGCAGGCCAATCCGGACGTCCCCGAGGCGCCCCTCGCGATGGACCAGGATGAGCTGGAGGAGTACCGCCGGCAGCATCCCTTGGCCACCATCATGCCCGTCATCAAGAAGCTTCTGGTTCAGCCCAGCCATGACAGTGGCCTGCTGGTGGCGGTGGGTGACGACGTCGGCCGGCTTCTGTGGGTGGATGGTGATCCGGTGATGCAGCGCCGCGCTGAGGGCATGATGTTCGTGGCCGGTGCTGACTGGTCCGAGGCCTCCGTGGGCACCAGCGCACCCGGCACCGCACTTGCTTTGGACCGCAGTATCCAGATTTCGGGCGCGGAGCACTTCAAGCGCTCCGTTCATCCGTGGAGTTGCACTGCTGTTCCCTTCCACGATCCCGATTCGGGTGCTGTGCTGGGCGTTGTGGATATCACGGGCACTGAGACTGCCGTGGCGGCGCACACCCTTTCCCTGGTGGAGGCGACAGTTGCTGCCGCTCAGGCCCAGTTGCGGATCGAGCGTCTTCAGCTTGCCGCAGCGGTCAAGGACAAACCTCGACGCCGGAGCGCGGCTGCCGCCTCTAGCCACGCGCTGTACCGGAACAGCCTGCAGCTGTTGGGCCGTGACCAGGCCTTGCTCAGCATCGATGGGCGGACGGTTTCCCTCTCTGCCCGGCACAGCGAAATCCTGGCCATCCTCAGCAGCCAGCCCGCCGGACTCAGTGCTGAAGACCTCTGCACGCAGCTGTATCCGGGGGATGGCTCTGCGGTGACCCTTCGCGCGGAGATGGTGCGGCTTCGCAAGGTCATCCAAGAGCTCAGCCCGGACGCGGTCCCCGGGTCCCGTCCTTACCGTCTGCCGGTTGAGCTCTTGCCCGATTCCGGCCAGGTGCTTAGCTGCCTTCAGCGCGGCGCCCACCGCATCGCCTTGGAAATCTACAAAGGTGCGCTCTTGCCACGTTCGGAGGCGCCCGGCGTCGTGCAGTTGCGCGAGCGGGTTTCGCACCTGCTGCGCGAAGCGCTGCTCAGCGACGGCAGCGTTGATTCGCTCCTCAAGTACGCTGAGCTGCCCGAGGCGAAGTACGACGTCGACCTCCGCCTAGCCGTGTTGAAGCTGCTGCCGCCGCGCTCACCCAAGCGTGCCGCCGTCGTTGCTGATCTGGAGCGGATCGAAACGGAACTGACACCGTGAGCTGAATCACAGGGTTGCAACGTAGCTGCAACCCCCCGGCTCTTAGGCTCGAATCAATGGCGACAGCCACCGTGATTCGCAGCAAAGGAGCTAGCAATGACTGTTTACGCACAGCCGGGTGCCGAGGGTTCGAAGGTCACCTTCAAGGACCGCTACGAAAACTGGATCGGCGGCGAATGGGTTGCCCCGGTCAAGGGCGCCTACTTTGAGAACATCACCCCTGTCACGGGCAAGGCCTTCTGCGAAGTTGCCCGCGGCACCTCCGAGGACATCGAGCTGGCGTTGGACGCCGCCCACAAGGTTGCACCGTCCTGGGGCAAGACCTCCGCCACCGAGCGCGCAGCCATCCTGAACAAGATTGCCGATCGCATTGACGAGAACGTGGAGCTCCTCGCGGTCGCGGAAACGTGGGACAACGGCAAGCCCGTCCGCGAAACCCTGAACGCTGACATCCCGTTGGCGGCGGACCACTTCCGCTACTTCGCCTCCGCCGTGCGTGCGCAGGAAGGCCACCTTTCACAGCTGGATGAGGACACCACCGCATACCACTTCAAGGAGCCGCTGGGCGTTGTTGGCCAGATCATCCCGTGGAACTTCCCCATCCTCATGGCAGTCTGGAAGCTGGCGCCGGCGCTGGCAGCGGGCAACGCCGTGGTGCTCAAGCCAGCTGAGCAGACGCCCACGTCCATCCTGGTTCTCATGGAACTCATCGGTGATCTCCTCCCGGCCGGTGTGGTGAACGTGGTGAACGGTTTCGGCGTTGAAGCCGGCAAGCCGCTCGCCTCCAGCTCGCGGATCCGTAAGATCGCCTTCACCGGCGAGACCACCACGGGCCGGCTGATCAGCCAGTACGCCTCCAACAACCTCATCCCGGTCACCCTGGAACTGGGCGGCAAGAGCCCTAACATCTTCTTCGACGACGTCGCTGACCAGAACGATGCTTTCTACGACAAAGCCCAGGAAGGCTTCACGCTTTTTGCCTTCAACCAAGGCGAAGTCTGCACCTGCCCCTCACGGGCACTGGTCCAGGAGGGCATCTACGACTCGTTCATGACGGACGTCGTGGCCCGGACCAACAAGATCATCCAGGGCAACCCGTTGGACACCGAGACCCAGGTTGGAGCCCAAGCATCCAATGACCAGCTGGAGAAGATCCTGTCCTACATCGATATCGGAAAGCAGGAGGGTGCCAAGCTGCTCACCGGAGGCGCCCGGGCGGAGCTGTCAGGCGACCTGGCCGGCGGCTACTACGTCCAGCCCACCATTTTCGAAGGCCATAACCGGATGCGGATCTTCCAGGAGGAGATCTTCGGCCCGGTAGTGTCCGTCACCAAGTTCAGCGACTACAACGACGCAATCGGCATCGCCAACGACACCCTCTACGGACTGGGCGCCGGTGTCTGGTCGCGCAACGGAAACGTGGCCTACCGCGCAGGCCGGGAAATCCAGGCCGGCCGTGTGTGGGTCAACAACTACCACGCCTACCCGGCAGGTGCCGCTTTCGGCGGCTACAAGTCCTCAGGTATTGGCCGTGAGAACCACGCCATGATGCTGGACCACTACCAGCAGACCAAGAACCTCCTGGTCAGCTACAACGAGAACAAGCTGGGCTTCTTCTAAGAGTTTTTGTACAGCAGATGCCCTTATTGAGCGTTCTTAGGGGCATCAGCTGTACAAAAACTTCCACTATTCGTATAGATCAAAGGAGATCGTCAATGACTACAACCATGCGAGCTGCAGTAGTTACGGAATTCGGAACCGACCTTACGGTCAAGGATGTTGAACGCCCGACGCCGGGGCCAGGCCAGGCGCTGGTCCGTCTCATAACGTCGGGGGTATGTCATACCGACCTGCACGCCGCCGAAGGCGACTGGCCGGTCAAGCCGACGCCACCGTTTATCCCAGGCCATGAAGGTGTGGGAGAAGTAGTGGCCCTCGGGGAAGGCGTCACGGATGTCGCCGTGGGCGACCTCGTAGGGAATGCCTGGTTGTGGTCTGCCTGCGGGGACTGCCAGTACTGCCGGACCGGCTGGGAAACCCTGTGCGAGTCCCAGCAGAACGGCGGCTACAGCGTGGACGGCTCGTTCGGGGAGTACATGCTGGTGGATACACGCTTTGCGGCGCGGATTCCCGAGGGCTCGGACCCCGTTGAAGTTGCTCCGGTGCTGTGTGCTGGAGTCACTGTGTACAAGGGCCTGAAGATGACAGAGACCAGGCCCGGCCAGTGGGTCACCATCTCCGGCATCGGCGGTCTGGGACACATCGCCGTGCAGTACGCGGTGGCCATGGGCCTGCGGGTAGCCGCGGTGGACATTGCCGATGACAAGCTGGCTCTGGCACGTGAGCACGGCGCCGAACTGACGGTCAATGCCTTGCACGAGGATCCGGCGGAAGTCATCCAGCGCGAAACAGGCGGCTGCCACGGTGTCTTGGTGACCGCAGTCCACCCCTCTGCATTCGGCCAGGCGATCGGCATGGCACGGCGTGGTGGAACCATCGTCTTCAACGGCTTGCCTCCGGGAGACTTCCCTGCCCCGATCTTCGAGATCGTCCTCAAGGGACTGACCGTCCGGGGCTCCATTGTGGGCACGCGGCAGGACCTTGAAGAAGCATTGGAGTTCTATGCCCAGGGAAAGATCAAGCCGACGGTATCAACCAGGGAACTCTCCGAGGTCAACGCTGTGTTTGACGAGATGAAGCACGCCAAGATCGACGGCCGAGTGGTCCTGAAGTTCTGATGAACAACATCAGCGTGGAAGCCGCGGTGACGCTACCCGGGGAAAATTTCTCCCGGGTGGCGCTCACCGCGGTGTCCGTGGACCTGCTCCGCAGGCTCTGGAAGCAGCACGGGCCGCTCATGTTCCATCAGTCCGGTGGCTGCTGCGATGGATCCGCCCCTATGTGCTTTCCGGCGGGGGAGTTCGTGACAGGCGATTCCGACGTTCTCCTCGGCAGGTTCGATATCGGCACCGGAGGAGAGCCGCAGCCGCTCGAGTTTTGGATGTCCAAGGAACAGTTCAATTACTGGTCCCACACCCACCTGACCGTGGATGTCGTCAACGGCCGAGGCAGTGGTTTCTCGGTTGAGTCACCCGAGGGCAAGCGATTCCTGATTCGTTCCACCCTCATGGACTGGGATGTGCCTAGCATCTAGGGCCAGATAGCTGGTGTGACGGGGGTTACCGGACCTCCGTCACATCAGTCCCACCGGCCTCGCCTTTCACAAGCCGTCTCACTATCTGGGATAAATATGGTCGTCCATTGGCCGGACACTATTCTTGATGAGTCCTATACCACTCCCATCCAGAATGTGGCATTTTTATGAACATTTTCAGGACCAAGTCGATCGAGCAGTCGATCGCCGATGCCGATGAGCCCGGGCGTAAGCTGAAGCGCAGCCTCAGTACCTGGGACCTGATGATCATGGGCGTCGCCGTTGCTGTCGGCGCCGGTATCTTCTCCGTCGGTGCCAAGGCTGCTGCAAACTTTGCCGGCCCGGCCGTCACCATCTCGTTTGCCATTGCCGCTGTCACGTGTGCTTTGGCCATCATGTGCTACGCCGAGTTCGCCACGGCGATCCCCGTTGCAGGCTCCGCCTACGTCTTCACTTATGCCACCATGGGCGAGGTCCTGGCTTGGATCATCGGCTGGAACCTCATCCTTGAACTCTTCACCGCCGCTGCCGTGATCGCCAAGTACTGGGGCATCTACCTCAGTACGGTCTTCGGCCTGATGGGCGTGGAGATGCCGCCGTCATTCCAAGTGGCTGGTGTTGACCTCTACTGGGGTGCCTTCCTGATTGTTGCGATCTTCACGGTCCTGCTGGTGCTGGGGACAAAGTTGTCCGCCCGTGTTGGCAACATCTTCACCCTGATCAAGATCGCCGTGGTGCTCTTCGTGATCGTTGTTGGCTTCAGCTACGTGAAGTTCTCCAACTACACGCCGTTCATTCCTGCCTCGGAGCCCACCGAATCCGGCGCCGCTGACGTCATGAAGCAGTCCTTCTTCGGCTTCCTCACCGGCGCTGCTCCCGCCCAATATGGAACCCTCGGCGTCTTCGCCGGTGCAGCCCTGGTGTTCTTTGCCTTCATCGGCTTTGACGTGGTGGCAACCTCTGCGGAGGAAGTCAAGAACCCGCAGAAGACCCTTCCCCGCGGCATTTTCGGTGGCCTCGCAGTGGTCACGCTTCTCTACATTTTGGTCTCCCTGGCGCTGACGGGAATGGTTTCCTACACGCAATTGGCCGAGGTGAAGAACCCCACCCTGACCACGGCTTTTGAGGCCGTGGGTAACACTGATGCTGCCAAGATCATCGCGTTTGGCTCCCTGGTGGGCCTGACCACCGTGATTATGGTGCTGCTCATGGGCCTGTCCCGTGTGGTCCTTGCTATGAGCCGCGACGGACTCCTGCCGCGTTCTCTTTCCAAGACCAGCGACAAACGCTCCACGCCGGCCCGCCTGCAGATCATCTGTGGCGCAGCAGTGGCCATTGTGGCTGGCGTAACCAAGGTGGACTTGCTGGAGGAAATGATCAACATCGGGACGCTCTCTGCGTTCGTGATGGTGAGCCTGGGCATCCTGGTGCTCCGCAAGAAGCGCCCGGACCTGAAGCCTGCCTTCCGTGTCCCGTTCGGCAAGGTCCTGCCCTGGGTCTCCGCAGTACTCTGCTTCTACCTCATGACCAACCTCGCCGTTGAAACCTGGATCTTCTTCGCCATCTGGCTGGTCATCGGCATGGGCATCTACTTCGCTTACGGCCAGCGCCACTCGCGGCTGAACGAGAAGTTCGCTGTAGCCAAGGCCTCTGTCAACAACAGCCCGGAAGGCCGCCAGGGCAAGGGCGACGAGGACGAGGATACCTTCACCAAGGTATAGACCAATGTGAGCAGCTTGTCAGACAGCTGCCTGATACAGCTGTACCAGTCGTCTAAATAGCTCTCTAGGCGCCCGGGAACCATCGGTTTACGAACCATCGGTTTCCGGGCGCTTTTGCGTGGCGGCGGCAGCAGCGCCGGCATCGGTTCGCGCCGGCATCGGTTCGCGCCCGCCTCGCCTCGGCTACGGCGCTGCATGCTCACCCACCCATTCAACCAGCGGCCTCAGCACTTCCCACCGGGCAGCAATCTCTTGACAGGCTGCGGACGTGGACACCCACTCCGGTTGGCCCACCTCTACGCCCGCTGACAAGGACTTGTGCTTGAGAAGCTCGGCCCGTGGATGGTCCTTATCGAAACCTCGCGGAACGGTCTTGAGTCTCTCACCTTCAATGGCGAAACCTGCCGCCGCCACCGCATCCACAATCTTCTGGAGCTCCAACCCGCTCTCAGGGGCGTCCACTGCAGCCCGGAAACGTGCCAGTTGCGCCGGAGTGTGGGAGTGGTAGCCGCCGCCGATCAGCAGGCCGTCGGCGCTGATCTGCAGATAGAAGCCCACGCCCTCCTGCCCGGCAGCAAAAGCCCCTTGAGCTGTCTTGTACGGGGACTTGTCCTGGGAAAACCTGACGTCCCTGTTCGGCCGAAAGATCTTTGCCGGCCCGAACTCCGGCTCCAGCTCCGAAAGGAGCGATACCAGCGGTTGCTTCACCTCGGCGTCGTACGTTGTTTTGTGTTCCAGCCACCACTCACGGTTGTTGTTCTCTTCAAGCTCGGCGTAGAAACGGAATGCGGCGGTAGGGATGCCTTCAAATGTGGTCATAGAAGGATCCTAGGGACGGCAACGTCTGCCCAGCCATAGCCTGGGTGGGCTATGTGGAAAACAAAAGAACACCCCGCCGCGGAGAAGATCCGCAGCGGGGTGTTCTGGAAAGCACTAGAGCAAAAGACGCTTAGACCTTGTTGGCTGCTTCGGCGTCGGACTCGGTCTGGCCTGCACCGAGGTTGGCACGGAGCTTGGCGCCAAGATCGGAGTCGACGTTGGTCCAGTACTGGATGGCGCGTTCCTTGATGTCGGCGTTCTTCACGCCGCCAACAGCACCGGTGATGGTGTCCAGGAGGCGGGCCTTTGCGGCGTCGTCGTAGACCTCGCGGTACAGGGTCCCGGCCTGGCCGAAGTCGTCGTCCTCAGCGTGCAGGGTGTGGGCGGAGAGGGTGAGCTCGCCGTCGTTCTCCCAGCCGCCAGCCGGTGAAGTCGGCTCAACAGCAGCCGGGCCACCCACCGAGTTCGGTGCGTACACCGGGGTGGAGGGGGAATTGAACAGGAAACGACCCTGGCCGTCCTGGCTGTAGTTGTTGACCTGGTTCTTCGGCTGGTTCACCGGGATCTGAGCGTGGTTGGTGCCCACGCGGTAGCGGTGTGCGTCTGCGTAGGAGAAGATGCGGGCCTGCAGCATCTTGTCCGGGGAAGCGGCGATGCCCGGTACGAAGTTCGACGGCGCGAAGGTGGCCTGCTCGATCTGCGCGAAGTAGTTCTCCGGGTTCTTGTTCAGCTCCATGGTGCCCACGTGGATCAGCGGGTAGTCAGAGTGCGGCCACACCTTGGTGAGGTCGAACGGGTTGAAGCGGTACGTCTTGGCATCCTCGTACGGCATGACCTGGACGTGCAGTTCCCAGGAGGGGAAGTTGCCATCGGCAATGTTCTCCTGGAGGTCGCGGATGTAGAAGTCCGCGTCCGAACCGGCGAGTTCTTCGGCCTGGTCGCCCGTGATGGTCTTGACGCCCTGGTTGGACTTGAAGTGGTACTTGACCCAGAAACGCTCGCCGGCGGCGTTGATCCACTGGTAGGTGTGCGAGCCGTAGCCCTGCATTTCACGCCAGGAAGCCGGGAGGCCGCGGTCGCCCATAAGCCAGGTGACCTGGTGGGCGGACTCGGGGGAGAGGGTCCAGAAGTCCCACTGCATGTCAGCGTCACGCAGGTGGCTGCCCGGGAGGCGCTTCTGGGAGTGGATAAAGTCCGGGAACTTGATGCCGTCGCGGATGAAGAAGACGGGGGTGTTGTTGCCAACGAGGTCGTAGTTGCCCTCGGAGGTGTAGAACTTCACGGCGAAACCGCGGGGGTCGCGCCAGGTATCGGGAGAACCGTTCTCGCCTGCGACGGAGGAGAAACGGATCAACATGTCCGTCTCGACGCCCGGCTGCAGGAAAGCTGCCTTGGTGTAGGCCGAAACGTCCGAGGTGGTCTTGAACGTACCGAAAGCGCCGCCGCCCTTGGCGTGCACTACGCGCTCCGGCACCCGCTCGCGGTTGAACTGGGCGAGCTTTTCCACCAGGTAGTGGTCGGTGAGGATGATGGCACCGTCAGCGCCGACGGACTTCGAGTGCGCGTCGGACGTAACGGGGGCACCTGACTGAGTTGTTGAAATGGCAGTCATTGTTCTCCTTTTTCTTATTTCTGAGTTACGGAAGTTACGGGAAGCTGTTGTTTGGACTGGCAATCCTGGCAGATGCCTTGGTAGAGGACGTCTGCGATCTGGATGGTCATGGGCTTGGAATTTTCATCCCAGTGCGGGGTGAGGCACGGTGCGTGGCCCACTGCGCAATCCACGTCCTCCACCTTTCCGCAGCTGATACAGACGGCGTGATGGTGGTTGTCGCCCACGCGGGTCTCGTATAGAGCAGGGGAGTGCGGCGGTTCAAAGCGGCGCAGCATCTGCAGGTCCGTGAGGTCGCTGAGCACAACATAAACGGACTGCGCCGTCAGTTCAGGAAGCTCTGTGCGGGCAGCGGCAAGAATGCCTTCTGCCGGGGAGTGCGGATGGTGCTGGACTGCGGCGAGCACTGCCAGCCGCTGTTTTGTCACACGCCGGCCGTGGGCATGCAGGGCGGCTGCCCATTCTGCTTGCTCGGCTGTGTGATCTGTCATGCACTCATTGAAACACTTATTTTGAGGAGTTCACAATAAGGCAAGGCTAACTTCCGGTGAACTCATCAGCGCTTCCAGCGGATTGGCTTCCTCTGCCGCGGATCGGCCCAGCGCATGGACCCGCAGCGGACTACCTGCTGTCTCCGATTCCAGTGCCAGGCAGCTGAATCCGCTCAGACCCCCGCTCAAGGGAAGCTCAGCCAAGGCGGCCGCCATGGCCAGCAACTCCGCCGGCAAAACATCACGGACCAGCGCCACCGCCCGGACAGGCTCAATCACTGTGTGGTGCGGTCCTGCTTGCACCGCCCGCACCAGCGGACCGGGAATAGTGGAAGGCTCGACGGCGTCGCCCGCCCCCGGCTCAGAACTCATGGCGGCTTCTGGCCGCCTCCGCCGCAGCGCCTCACGGACGGCGGCATCGGTAGCTTCCAAGTGATCAGGCTCCCCGAGACGACGGTGGGCCGGCAACGAAAGCTGAGCCCCCGGCGTCGTGGTTTCTCCGTCCCAGCGCCCGAACAGATGGAACGTAGGTGTTGAAGACTCAGCCACAGGCTCGCCGATGGCGGAGCCCAGCGGATGCCAACGGTGGGCGAACATCACCGCGTAGCGGGTTGCCCCCAACACGTCATGGAGTGCTGCGCGCACAAGGTTGTGGCAGAAAAGCCAGTCGGTCGCTGATGCATGGGCGAACTCGGTGGCAGGGTCAGACAACCGGATCAAGATGTGCCCGGCCGTGAGGGGGTGGCGCGGCCGGGCTATTTCCCAAAACCCCGAACGGTACAGCAATCGTCGCTCCAAGCCCATGTCAACTCCTTCCCCGGGGTGAGCCTACCAAGCGTTACCGAAGGCGGGGAGAGTTACGGGAGGTTGCCTCAGGGGTAGTTAGGGTAAGACGGTGGCGAAACTATTGGCAGATATCACCCCTTTGAAGGAGAGCCCGGCTTTTCGGCGGCTCTGGCTGGGGGCCTCGGTGGCTGCCATAGGAACCCAATTGACCTTGGTGGCCGTTAGCCTGGAGGTTTACCGGCTCACACAGGAGAGCTTCTACGTGGGCCTCCTGGGCATCTTTGCGCTGGTGCCCTTGGTCATCGCCGGGCTTTACGGAGGCTCCGTTTCGGACGCCTATGATCGCCGCAAAGTTGCCCTCGTTGCTTCGCTTGTCCTATGGGCCACCACGGCCGCCCTGGCCTTGCAGGCGTGGCTGGAAATCGGAAACATCTGGCTCCTTTATGCGCTGGTGGCCGTACAAAGCGGCGCCCAAGGCATCAACGGCCCGGCCCGCAGTGCCATCATTCCGCTCCTGGTCCGCAAGGATCTGCTTCCCGCGGCCAATGCCCTGAGCATGCTGACATTCGGCCTGTCCATGACAGCCGGGCCGCTTCTGGCAGGTGTCCTGGTGGCAACCATTGGATTCGGATGGACGTACACCATTGACGTCATCAGCTTCACCTTCGCTTTGTGGGGGCTTTTCAAACTCCCGCCCCTACCGCCTTCCAAAGACGCTGTGCGGCCAGGGCTCCGCTCCGTGGTGGAGGGATTCCGGTTCCTGGGGACGCGGCCTAATGTCCGCATGACGTTCATCATCGACCTCATCGCCATGATCTGCGCCCAACCCCGGGCCTTGATGCCGGCCATCGGGGCAGTAATGATCGGCGGAGGCGAAACCACGGTGGGTGTTCTGCTTGCCTCCACAGCCGTGGGTGCTTTCCTGGCCGGGCTCTTTTCAGGGCCCCTGGGGAGAGTCCGCAAGCAGGGCAGCGCCGTGGTGTGGTCGGTGATCGGCTGGGGCGCGTCCATTGCCGGTTTTGGGCTGGTGGTGCTGCTGGCCGGCGACTCAGGGAAGGGTGGCGTCACCGCCTGGCTGATCCCCGCCGCGCTGTGTTGCGCCCTCGCAGGGATCTCGGACTCCATTAGCGCCGTCTTCCGTACCACCATCCTCCAGTCAGCCACGCCGGACCACATGAGGGGGCGGCTTCAGGGTGTGTTCATCGTGGTGGTGGCCGGAGGTCCCCGAGTGGGGGACATGCTGGCCGGCGGTGTCACCCAGTTCCTGAGTGAAGGCGGAGTGTTGCTCCTTGGGGGACTTCTCTGCATAGTCCTGGCCTGGGTGGCTTCGCGAATGCAGCCCGGATTCGTCGCCTACGACGCCAAGCATCCGGTGCCCTAGGCCACCAGGCTCACGCCTTGGCGTCCGGGCCCCTTCGCGTAGCCCCTTTGCGTTGTGAGGCCAGCTCTGCCGGGTTTCGGGGACGTTTACCCTGCGTAGCGGGCCCCGCAACGTAGGCTGACAACGGAACACGACGGCCGCCGTCGGCGTTAATCCGTACAGAACCCCTGCCACAGCCGAGGAAAGTGACCAGATCTACCGTGCATAAACACAACAATGGACTCAAGACCGCGGCGCTCTTTGGTGTGCTGTGGGCGGTGTTGTTGGGTTTGGGCGCCATCATCGCGGCCGGGACGCGCAGTACCACGCCCATCTGGATCATGGCGTTGATCGGTGTGGGAACCACTGCTTATGGCTACTGGAACAGCGACAAGATCGCCATACGCTCCATGGCCGCCTACCCGGTCACCGAGGCGCAGGCACCGCAGCTCTACCAGATTGTTCGGGAGTTGTCCGCACGTGCCAACAAACCCATGCCCCGTATCTACCTTTCACCCACCATGACGCCCAACGCCTTCGCAACCGGTCGCAATCCCAAGAACGCTGCCGTGTGCTGCACCGAGGGGATCCTCCATCTGCTGGATGCCCGTGAACTCAGGGGCGTCCTGGGTCATGAGCTGATGCACGTGTACAACCGCGACATCCTCACTTCGTCGGTAGCTGCTGCCGTGGCCGGCGTCATCACTTCCGTAGGCCAGATGCTGCTGATCTTCGGCAGCGGCGACCGGCGCAACGCCAACCCGCTGGCCACCATCGCCATGGCCCTGCTCGCGCCATTCGCAGCGTCGCTGATCCAGATGGCGATATCCCGCACCCGCGAATTCGACGCCGATGAGGACGGCGCGGAGCTCACCGGCGATCCGTTGGCGCTCGCCTCAGCTCTGCGCAAGATCGAATCCGGCGTCACCCAGTTGCCGCTCCCGCAGGACCAGCGGCTGGTCAACGCCTCACACCTGATGATCGCCAACCCGTTCCGCGGTGGTGGCATGCGGCGTATGTTCTCCACGCACCCGCCCATGAAGGAACGGATCAACCGACTGGAACGGATGGCCGGGCGACCGCTTTTGTAATTGGCATAAACGTCGCTGGCCCGCTTTTCCGTGGTTGAACAACCACGGAAAAGCGGGCCAGCGACGTTTTAGGAGGGGACTAGCTGCGGAAGTTTACAAACTGCAGGTCAGCCTCTTCGAACTTCTTGAGGATGTTCATGGTCTCCTGCAGGTCATCACGCGACTTGGAGGTGACGCGAAGTTCGTCGCCTTGGATCTGGGACTTGACGGACTTAGGGGCCTCATCGCGGATGATCTTGTTGATCTTTTTGGCGATGTCCTGGGCGATGCCCTCCTTGATGGTGCACTCCAGGCGGAACTCCTTGCCGGAAGGGAAAGGTTCGCCCTGGTCGAGGGACTTCAGGGAGATGCCGCGCTTGATGAGCTTGGACTGGAAGACATCCAGGACAGCCAGGACGCGGTCCTCGGAGTTGGCCTTCATGAGGATCTTCTCGCCGCTGAAGTCGATCTCAGCGCCGACGCCCTTGAAGTCGTATCGCTGCGCAATTTCCTTCTGGGACTGGTTCAGCGCGTTGGCAACCTCTTGCTTGTCTACTTTGCTTACGACGTCGAATGTGGATTCGCCTGCCATGACTCTCCTTAGGTTGGGGGCCCTGTGAGGGCGGGTTGGTCTGGCATCCAGCCTAGTACGGAAGGCGTCGGTTGGGGCCGGGCAGTTCATTCACAGTTCGCTCACAGCGCATGCAGGGTTGGAACAGAGGCGGGCGGTTGAGAGTTGAACCAGTTGGAAGAACGCATCCACGGAGGATCAGCATGAGCAGCAAGGCCGTCCAATCCATCAGCAAGTCCGCTTCTGCAGCAGCAGGGTCCATTGGCACGGCCGCAGTCGCCGCAGCAAGTGCTGTAGCCGCAGCAGCTGTGGCGGCATCGATTGTTCTGAGTCCGGTTCCCGATGCTGCCTCCCGTATGGACGGAGTGCATGCGGACTTGCTGCGCGCTGTGCAGCTCAACCAGATCACTGCCGAGCAGGCCGAAAAGTTCGAGGCCAAACTGGCCGGAAGGATCCTCGGAGAAGCCTGAAATCCCGCGAAATCTCGGGCGTCAGACGCCGATTAGATTCTTCGCCGAAAGTTCTGTAAGGTTGTCTCTGCCTTCGGTTACCGGATCTAAAAGAAACGGTCTCCGGAAGTGATCTTCTTTTGAAGTTCGGCAGATTACCCGAGCGGCCAAAGGGGGCTGACTGTAAATCAGCTGGCAACGCCTACGGGGGTTCGAATCCCTCATCTGCCACCCAAGGAAAATCCCCGGAACCACTGGTTCCGGGGATTTTTTGTGTGCCCACGAGTAGTTTTGGCTTCTTGATTCCGCTTCGCCCAGGGAGGAGCCCAGGGAGGCGCCCTAGGAGGGTGTGCGGCTACCACCCACTTTGATTGCACTAAACCGGCAACACGCAGGAATGCGGGGCGTGTCGAAATACCCGGGTCGCAAAGTAGGTGGTGACGGTACGGGGGATAGGGCCCGACGCCGGGTAGGGCCTGATGCCGGGACTAAGCCTCGCGCTCCGGCCCGCGTTCTGCAGCCGGCCTGAGTTCCGTGGCCTGCCTGACTTCGGTGGCTTGTCGGAGCTCGGCGATCTCCATCCGCAGCGCGGCGATCTCCGTCACGAGGTCCGCCATCTCGGCGCGGACCGGTTCCTCGGCAGCTGCGGCCTTGACTTCCGCTGCTGCGGCCACCTCCTCGGCATTCTCCTCGATTCGTTGCAGGAGCCAGGAGGCAATGGACGCCGTGACCATACCCAGGACCGCGATCCCACTCATCATCAGGGCGGCAGCCACCATCCTGCCGATGGGAGTTACTGGGTAGAGGTCTCCGTAGCCCACGGTGGTGATAGTGGTGATGGCCCACCAAGCGGCGTCTCCGAAGGTGAGGATTTTGGCGTCGGGCGCGTTCTGCTCAACGTCCAGCACGGCCAGGGCTCCGATGAGGATCAGCATCGCGGCTGCGCCGGCAACATAGGTGGCCACACGCCCGCGCAGTGTTTCGCCCACGGTGCGCTGCAGGACGGAGAGCAGCGTGACCAGCCTCAGAAGCCGGAGGGGGCGGAAGAAGGGGAGTATCACGATCAGAAGTTCGTGGAGATTCCAGAGGAACCACCGCATGCGGTCCTCGGCAAGCCAAAGATTAGCGAAGTAATCCACCGCGAAAATTCCCCACGTGATCCACAGAACCACTTCGAAGGGGATTGCCTCGGCCCCGCTGACGCGACCGATGACCTGCCACGCGTAAGCCGTGAGGAAAATCAATGCGGTGGCCATGAGGGGCCATTCAACCAGGTCCCTGTATCGCGCTTGAGTCATACGGGAATACTAGCCACAGCGAGCGCCCTGTCTTGACGGGGCGGGATCAGGCGGCCGGCGTCTCCAGCCAGTAGCCGTCCAAGTGGTGCACCAGTTGGCGCCCCAAGCCACCCTTGAGTTGGATCCACAGTGTACTGCGATCGTCGGTCATGCCATCGATGGTTCCCTCGATCCGGTTGCCGCGGGCATCCTGGAGGACCACGTGCTGGTGGCGGGAAAGTTCGGGCCAAACGTCGCCTTGCGGCCTGACGGTTTGCAGCGTGCTCATAGGGGTCCCCCTTGTATCTTCCATCAATATGAGTTTCAGACATTATTCACGTCTTTGATGAACCGGCGGTAAACGTTAGACATAAACCTGCTGCGCCCAAGAAAAGGGTCCACTATGCGGTCCATGCATTCCCCATCAAGTTACTGGTGGGTAACATTGAGTTATGCATCTGCTTCTTCGCACCCTCATGTTGCTGTTCACGTCCTCCAAGCGCTCGCCGCTCGGCGTTTGGGAAGAATCGTCGCTGCCCCTACGGGTTCTGCCCACTGACATCGACATCGCGATGCACGTCAACAACGGCATGTATTTCTCGTTAATGGACCTCGGCCGTTTCGACCTCATGGTCCGCAGCGGCATCTGGACAAGAATGCGCAAGCGGGGTTGGAGCCCGGTGGCAGCCGGTGAAACCATCGCCTTTCGCAAGTCTCTTCAACTCTGGCAGCAATACACCATCGAAACCCGCATCATTGGCCTGGACACGAAGGCCATCTATTTTGAACAGCGCATGGTAGTAGACGGTGAAATCTATGCGCGGGCGCACATCGCCACCCGCTTGGTCTGTAAGGGTAAGCCAGTTACGCAGGAAGAAATCATCGCTGAGTTCGGAGCGCCACCGGCTGACCTTGAGTTGCCCGAATGGATCCACGAATGGCGGGAAAACAATGCCCTTCCCGGATCGCGGCGGCCAGCGCCGCACGTCTGGAGCTAAACCCCCACATCGCGTCGCTGCAGCGCGACTGCGCCCAGCACAATTAGCCCCGCCGAAATGCCGTACAAGCCCGCGGCAGCTCCCCAGTCTGCGCCGTTGGCTACAGGGGAGTTACCGTACGCCCAGTGGTACGGCGAAAGGTTCAGCAACCACTGGACGTCGGGACTTTGCCGTCCCACGGCGTTGAACACATAACCAAGAACAGCTACGGCGGCACCGGCGGCGATCCCGTAGACTTTCCGGCCGCTCAGTGCCCCGGCGAAGAGCGCGGCGGTCCCGCTGAGAAGTGCCAGGGCTGCGAACAGCAGTACCGCACCTGCGAGATGTCCGACGTCGATGCCCAGTTGCGAGGGCCCGTTCAGTCCCAGCACCAACAGAAAAACAAGGACCGAAAGCAACGCAATGCGAACCACGATTGCCAAGGCGCGTTCAAGGACTATCTGCACCCGGGTAACACTGTGGGCAAGCGTCAGTTCCAGCAAGCCGGATTCTTCGTCGCCCCCTACGGCCGCGGCACCCCAGCCGATGGAGGCCATGGACATCAGCAGGAATCCGATCAACCCGAACATGGTGGCCTGGGTGTAGCCGGGTCCCGAAGCGATTTGATCGTAGTTCAGGGCTTTGGTCATCTCAGGAGGAAGCGCATTGATCAGGTCCTGCATCTGCGCACTGCCTCCAATCGAGGGATAGAGCGGCAGGTACAGCATGCATGCCGCCGACAAACCAACTGCCCAAGCAAGCGTTGAACGCCATGAGTCAGTCAGGGCCTTGGTGAACAAGGGGAGGATTCTAGGCACGGTGTGCTCCTTCCACGTGCCGGCCCTGTGTTTGACCATTTCCAAGCCCCGGAGGTTGGCCAAGCCCCGGAGACTGGCCCGGCTGAGAAGACTGGCCCGGCTGAGGAGTTTGGGCTGTGTATAGAGTGAGCACAGCTTCCTCCAGGTCCGGTTCTTCGAGGACCAGGTCCGTCAAGTTCAACCTGGCCAGCGCCTGAACCAAGGGCTGAACGTGGCCGGACAGCATCGCCGTGGCCTCAACTGTTCCGGATGTGTGACCGTCGGCCTTGAGCTCCCGCACCACCATATTGGCGACGCCTGGCACCCGGGCCAGCAGCGCGCCGACGTCGTGCGCTTCCGTTTCGGTGCTGGTGAACCGTACCTGCCGGACTGCTGCAGTCCGGAGCGCTTCCACGGTGGAAACGGTCACGATGCCGCCGTCGCGGAGGATGGCGACGGCGTCGGCGGCCTGCTGCACTTCGCTGAGAACGTGCGAACTGAGGAACACAGTTGCGCCGCCATCCACTGCCTCGCGGACCATCGCATGGAACACCTGTTGGACCAGGGGATCCAGGCCGCTGGTGGGTTCGTCCAGCACCAGGAGTTCGGGCTTATGCATGAAGGCCTGAAGCAGCCCCAGCTTTTGCTTGTTGCCTTTGGAGAGTTTCCGGGTCTGTCGATCCAGATCAAGGTTCAGCCGCTCGGCGAGTTCGTTGACATGCTTGGGGTCCACCGGGCCGCTGATCGCCGCGAAGTGCTCCAGCATGCGGCGCCCCGTGGTCCTGTTTTCCAAGTGAAGCTCGCCGGGGAGGTAGCCGATCCGGCGGCGGAGGGCAGTGCCGGCAGAACGCGGATCTTCTCCCAAAACGGAAATGGACCCCGCGCTGGGCCGAATAATATCCAGCAGGCAGCGCATGGTGGTGGTCTTGCCTGCGCCGTTCGGGCCAATGACGCCGAAGACTGTCCCGCGGTCAACCGCGAAATCGAGTCCGTGCAGGACTTCGCGGTGACCGAACTTTTTGCGTAAACCCTCGACGACGATTGCCTGGGTCACGGGGCATGCTCCTTTCCGTGGTTGCTGGTTTCTTGTTCAAGGGCGTCGCGGGCCGCATCCAGGAAACGCGCATCGGTGTAGAAGCCGTGCGTGTAAATCTCCAGGGCGGGCAGGGTCAGTTGCCGGAGAAGGTCGGGGCCGATGCCTTGCGGTTCAGGGTCCACCAGTCCCAGCGTCCGTGAGAGGTGCCGGCCCAGCATGAGGATTGAGAGGCTGTTGGAGGCGATCACGACGGCGGTGGACCGGACGTCGTCGAACGCCCTGATGGTTCCCGCCGCTATCCCGGCGTGGATGATGTCCTGCGTTTGCTTCACGACGGCGTCGAAGAAGGCGTCGCCGGCCTCGGATTCGTCGCTGAGGGTGCGTCGGATGTAGGTGATTTCGTCGGAGTATTGGTCGGGGTGGTTCATGTAGTCCTGGATCAGCTGCCGCGTGGAGACCGGATCGGCTTTTTCGCGGCCCTGGGTGGCTGTTTGCGCAAGGACATGCTGATCACAGGCATCACGAAGCCCGGTTTTGCTGCCGAAGTGGTGGATGACCAGGCCTGGACTGACCCCTGCGGCAGAGGCAACTGACCTGATAGTTGCGCGGGCGAAACCATCGCGGCCGAAGATCCCAATGGCGGCGTCGCGGATCCGGGCCCGGGTGGTCATATCCTCTGCGTTTGAACGCATGTTTCAAAGACTAAACACTTGTTCAATCCGGGACAAGGCTTGCTTTACAACTTCCCTCTCGGCGTTTATTCCCGGTGACGCAGACAGCGAACAGGGAGCCCCTCCGCGGGACTTCGCGGGCGGGGTCGCGTACCGTGGAAGCATGGCTACAGTTGACATCACTGGAGAACAGTTCGCATCGACCATTGAGGACAATGACATTGTCCTGGTGGATTTTTGGGCATCTTGGTGTGCCCCGTGCCGTCAGTTTGCCCCCACGTACGGGGCTGCTTCTGAGAAGCACACTGACGTGGTGTTCGCGAAGGTAGACACCGAGGCTGAGCAGCAGCTCGCCGCCGAGGCCGGGATCACGTCCATCCCCACGCTCATGGCTTTCCGCGAAAAGGTTCTGGTCTTCTCGCAGCCGGGTGCCCTGAACGGCCCGCAGCTTGAGCAGGTCATCGAGGCCGTGAAGGGGCTGGACATGGAAGAGGTCCACGCGCACGTCGCCAAGGCACGTGCCGAGGCTCAGGAAAACTAAGACTCATCGGCGGCTTCGAAACATCGATGCCGCCGGAAAGCATCGAGGTCGCCGGAAAATTCCGGCGACCTCGATGATTTAAGGCGTTCTCGCAGTCTTGCGGCGATTACAGCCGTTCGAGCTTGACCGGCTCGGCAAGCAGAGCGCTGAGGGATTCGTTGAGGTCCTGGACGGCGATGCCCTTGGAGTGCTTCTCCAGAAGCTCTTCGGATTCCCAACGCTCGGTCAGGACGAGCTTTTCCTCGGTCGCTTCGGTCAGTTCGTAACGGATGCAGCCGGGCTCGTTGACGACCTCGTCGATCGCGATTTCCAAAGCGAGCTTCACGCGGAAGAACTCGCCTTCGTTGGGGATGAACGTGGCCTGCAGGTCAATGGGTGCACTCATGGTTCCAACCCTACCGGCAGGACACGCCGCCGCTGGAGGTGGTTACGGTTCTGTTGCGGGCAGTCCCTTGGTAGCGTTCCGTCATGTTGTCCTATACCGCCGGAGACACTGCCGTCCCGCTGCTCGAAGAGACCATTGGTGCCAATTTTGAGCGCGTCGCGGCGCAGTTCCCCTTGCGGGATGCGCTGATCGAGGCCGCTGCAACACCAGGCGGCGATGCTCGCCGGTGGAGCTACCAAAAGTTGAACGACGACGTCGATCACCTCGCCCGCGCACTGCTCGCCATGGACGTGGGCAAAGGTGAGAGGATCGGCATTTGGAGTCCGAACTGCGCAGAGTGGACCATCCTTCAATACGCCACAGCAAAGATTGGCGCCGTGCTGGTCAATGTGAACCCGGCGTATCGCAGCCACGAGCTGGAGTTCGTGGTGAAACAGAACGGCATGAGAATGCTGGTGGCCGCACCAAGCGACAAGAACAGCGACTATGTGGGCATGGCCAGGGATGCGGCCGGCAACTGTCCCGAGCTTCGGGAGATCGTTTTCCTTCCGGGAGCGCCGGAACTGGGACTCACTGTGGGCGTCCCCGTAGCCAACCTCGAACTCACGTACAGCCAACTTCTGACCCGGGCAGACGGCGTCGGGCCTTCAGCACTGCGTGAACGCATGGCGGAACTGGACCCTCACGATCCCATCAACCTGCAGTACACCTCAGGCACCACGGGATTCCCCAAGGGCGCCACGTTGACGCACCACAACATCCTCAACAACGGGCACTCGATCGGCCGGCTCCTGAACTACACCGAGCATGACCGGGTGGTGATTCCCGTGCCGTTTTATCACTGCTTCGGCATGGTGATCGGAAACCTGAATGCCCTGAGCTTGGGCGCGGCCACCATCATTCCAGGACGCGGGTTCAATGCATCGGCGGCGTTGGAAGCCGTGCAGGACTTCGGCGGGACTTCCTTGTACGGAGTGCCCACCATGTTCATCGCCGAGCTCGCGCTGGAGGACTTCACCTCCTACGATCTCTCCACGTTGCGGACAGGAGTGATGGCAGGTTCCTTGTGTCCCATCGAAGTGATGCGCCGGGTGATCGATGAGATGCACATGGTGGATGTTGCCATTTGCTACGGCATGACCGAGACCTCGCCCGTGTCCACCATGACCCGCCCGGGGGACACGCTGGAGCAGCGGACCAGCACGGTAGGCCGGACAATGCCGCACCTGGAGAGCCGCATCATTGACCCGGGTTCCGGGGAAGTGGTGGAGCGTGGCGTGATCGGCGAGCTCTGCACGCGGGGTTACTCGGTGATGAAGGGTTACTGGGGCCAGCCGGACAAAACCGCGGAGGCAATCGACGCTGATGGCTGGATGCACACCGGTGACCTGGCCCGCATGGACGAGGATGGCTACCTGGTGATCGAGGGCCGCATCAAGGACATGGTGATCCGTGGCGGCGAGAATATCTACCCCCGCGAGATCGAAGAATTCCTGTACCTCCACCCGTCCATCCAGGATGTTCAGGTCATCGGCGTCCCGGACCGGAAATACGGAGAAGAGCTCATGGCCTGCATCATCCTCAAACCCGGTGTTGCCGCGCTGACGGTCCAGGACATTGCCGAGTACTGTCGCGGCAAACTGGCCCACTACAAGATCCCGCGCTACATCGACGTCCGCGAATCCTTCCCCATGACGGTCTCCGGCAAGGTGCGGAAGGTGGACATGCGGCAGGACGCCATCTCCCGGCTACATCTCCAAGCGCAAGGCAGGTAGTTAGTTGGTATTGCGGCTGATGGTCCGGATTCCCACCGCAAGCCCGACGGCGGCCGTCACCACAGCGGCCACGAGCCCCCACATGGTGTCCGTACCGATACGTCCGGCAAACAACTCACGTTCAGCATTGACCAGGTAGGTCAGTGGATTGAACAGGCTGGCCACCTTCATCCACCCCGGACCGGCCTCAATGGGCAGCATGATTCCGGAGAGGATCATCAGCGGGAACAGCAGGGTTTGCTGCACGCCCCAGAAGATCCATTCCTTGTTCTGCGAAACCAAGGCCAGCGAATAGGACAAAGCGCCCAGCCCGATGCCGAAGATGCCCAGAATGACCAAACCCAACACCACGTGCATGGGGTAGAAAACGAAGCCGAAGGGGATGCAGACCACGGCGATCAGCAAGCCCTGCAGTACCAAGGGAGCCCACTCCTTCAACGCCCGGCCAATCATCAGGGAGGACCGCGAGAGCGGCGTGGCAAGAATCCGCTCATAGGAACCGGTCATGAGTTCGTACTGCAGGTTGGAACCGGTCATGGAGGTGCCGAACAAGGCAATCATCACCACCACCCCGGGAAGGAACCATTGAAGCGTGGACTGGCCACCGAAGGCTGGAGCCCCCACGGCCGCACCCAGCAGTGGCCCGAACAACCCGAGGAACACCAGGGGTTGGATGAGGGAGAAAATCAGCGAGAACGGATCCCGCAGCGGCAGCAACATCTCACGCCAGAACACAAACCACATGTCCGTCACAACGCTGCGCGGCCCCCGCTTCTGGAGAGTCACACCCGGGGCAACGGCTTGTTCAATCATCAGACTTCAGCTCCTTCCCGCAGGCTGCGGCCGGTCAGTTCCAGGAAAACGTCGTCCAGCGTTGGCGGTTTCAACTCCAGGGACTGGGCGGGAGCGCCGGCGTCGTGCATTTCCTTCAGCAACCCCGGCGCAAGCCGGGCACCGTGGGCCAGCCGAAGCCGGAAGCGGACTACGCCGTCGTACGCGTTTTCCTCCATGTCGCCTTCGGCGGCGGCGCGGCCCAGCAGCCCCCGCACCTCGGACGCGGCACCGGCGGCGACCTCCACTGCCAGGAGGTCCCCGGCAAGATTCGCTTTGAGCCGTGAAGCGGTGTCGTCGGCGATGATGGTTCCGTGGTCGATCACAATGACGCGCTCGGACATCGAATCGGCCTCATCCATGTAGTGGGTAGTCAGTACGATGGTGGTCCCGTGTTCCTCGCGCATCCGCATGATGTGCTCCCAGAGGTTGGCGCGGTTCTGGGGATCCATGCCTGTGGACGGCTCATCGAGGAACAGCAAGCCGGGCGAGTGCATCAGCCCGAGGGCAACGTCCATGCGTCGCCGTTGCCCGCCGGAAAGTTTGATGACCGTGCGCTTGGCGAGTTCGCTGAGGTCCAAGGAAGCCATGAGAGATTCGGCGCGGGCTTTGGCGTCTGTGGTGTTCATTCCGTAGAAGCGGCCTTGCATGATCAATTCGTCGATCACCCGGTAGCTGTGCCCGCCCCCGTTGCCTTGTCCGATGTACCCGATCCGGGCACGGACGCCCGCAGGATCCTTGTCCACATCAACCCCAGCTACGGTGGCGGAGCCGGACGTGGGTCTCAACAGCGTGGTGAGCATCCGCAGGGTTGTGGATTTGCCGGCGCCGTTGGGGCCCAGGAAAGCAACCAGTTCGCCGGGGGCGACGTCAATGTCCACGCCCTTCACGGCCTCGACGGTTTCCTTCTTCACGGTGAAGGTCTTGGTGAGCTTGTTGGTGTGGATCACGGTCACTCCAGGGACGGCTGGTGATGGCTCCTAAGCGCCACCGTATACCCGCCCGGAGAGGCCGTCCATGCCCCTGCGGACACCTTCGGTCCGCAATGAAAGCTCAGTGTCCGCGGTGATCCTGAACGGTCATCCGGGGCCCGAACGTGGGCTTGCGGAAGCCGCTGAGGTACAGTATCCGGACCAGTCGTTGCCTGTGTCCGCGCCACGGCTCCAAGAGTTGGATCATGCCTGCGTCGTCTGTTTTTTGTCCTGTCAGGGCGTACCCGACGTAAGCAGCCAGGTGGTAGTCGCCTACGGAAATCGAGTCCGGGCAGCCGTGGGTTCGTTGAACTACTTCTGCTGCGGTCCAAATGCCGATGCCCGGTATGGTCTGCAGCTTGGCGCCGGCTTTCGCCGCGTCCAGCCCGGCAAGACGTTCAAGCGCGACGGCGGACTGCAGCGCCCGCATGACAGTTGCCGAGCGCTGTGGTCCAACACCGGCTTTGTGCCACTCCCACGAAGGGATGGCCAGCCACTGCCTGGCGGTAGGAGGGACCAGAAGCCCGGCAGGAGCCTTACCCGGGGCAGGCGTTCCGTAGCGGTACATCAAATACCGGTACCCGCGCCGTGCCTCCAAAGACGTGACCTTTTGTTCCAGGACGGCCGGCACCAGTGCGTCCACCATCCGCCCGGTGGAGGGCAGCCGCAAAGCCGGGTTCCGGCGTCGGGATTCTGTGACCAAGCGCGGGAGGGTTGCATGGAAGGTGGGTTCGTCGAAGGCCGACCAATCGTCGTCGGCGCCCAGCAACCTGGGCACAGCGGCCACGGCGTCCTCCGCCCCGGGCCCCCAGGCCTGTGCGTCCACGAAGGATTCGGTCCCCAGCCCACCTCCCGAGAGGCGCAGCGTCACTGGGCCGGAGGGTGCGGTGAACGCCATCCAAAATCCGCTGGAATGCGTTGCGAAGGACGGATCCGCCTTGCCGCGCATGAGCGGAAACATGGTGTGGTCCAAACGGAAGGAACTGCCCGGGTACCACCGGACGGCCGCATCTGCCGCGGCCGCGACAATAGGCGGGGCCTCTGCGATGGTCATATATTTATGGTCCCACGATCGACTGACAATCTGCTGACGGAAACCCCTGACGGACCCCCCTTACGGCAGCAGCCGGCCAGGGCTAGACTCCGTGATGTGGCGAGGATGCGCCGCGCCATGAACCACCACAAATCCATGGAACAAGGAGCGCGAATCATGGCCGCCATTGTGCATTTCGAGATTCCTACGGACAATCAAGACCGGGCCAACACCTTTTACCAGAGTGCCTTCGGCTGGAACCTGAGTCCCATGCAGGGGATGGACTATACGATCGCCATCACAGCACCTTCCGATGAACAGACAGGCGCGCCAAAAGAGCCCGGTGCCATCAACGGCGCACTGTTCCCACGGACCGATGCCCTGAAGACACCCGTCCTCACGCTGGATGTAGAGGACATCGATGCCGCGCTCAAGCAGGTGGAATCTGCTGGCGGCAGTGTGGTCCAAGCCAAGGAGGCCATGCCCGCCATGGGCTGGTATGCCTACTTCAAGGACACCGAAGGCAACGTTTTGGGCGTATGGCAGAACGACACCTCTGCCGGCGCATGATCGCTGACGGCGCCGGGTCCAGCCCCTTAGCAACCAGACGGTAACTTTGTATCTATGAAGTATGCCCAGTCCGTGTTGGACCTCATCGGCAATACGCCGCTCATCAAGCTCAACCACGTCACCGAGGGAATCAGGGCCACCGTCCTGGTGAAGCTCGAATACATCAATCCCGGCGGATCCATCAAGGACCGGATCGCCGTGAAGATGATCGAAGACGCGGAAAAGGACGGCCGGCTCAAGCCGGGCGGAACCATCGTTGAGCCGACGTCGGGCAACACCGGGGTGGGACTGGCGCTTGTCGCCCAGCAAAAGGGTTACAAGTGCGTTTTTGTGGTGCCGGATAAGGTGGGCGAGGACAAGCGGGCCGTGCTGAGGGCGTACGGGGCCGAAGTGGTGGTGACGCCCACCGCGGTAGCACCTGACAGCCCGCAGAGCTACTACGGCGTCTCCGACCGTCTGGTCAAGGAGATCCCGGGGGCCTTCAAACCGGACCAGTTCTCCAATCCCGCTGCCCCTGGCAGCCACTTCGAGACCACAGGCCCGGAAATCTGGCGGGACACGGACGGCCGGGTCACTCACGTAATCATTGGCGCCGGAACCGGCGGCACCATCACCGGTACGGGCCGCTACCTAAAGCAGGTCTCGGCGGACCGCGCGGATTCCGACGGCGGCCAGGTCAAGGTCATTGGGGCGGACCCGGAAGGCTCGGTCTACTCAGGCGGAACCGGCCGGCCGTACTTCGTGGAGGGCGTGGGCGAGGACATGTGGCCCGGCAACTACGATCCCGCGGTGCCGGATGACGTGATTGCCGTATCCGACGCTGACTCCTTCTCCATGACCCGCCGCCTCGCCCGCGAGGAGGGCCTGCTGGTGGGCGGTTCCTCCGGCATGGCCGTCGTTGCGGCGTTGCACGCAGCCAAGGACCTGGACGAGTCCGCCGTGGTTGTGGTGATCCTCCCGGACTCGGGCCGTGGCTACCTTGCCAAGATCTTCAACGATCAGTGGATGCGTTCCTACGGCTTCCTGGCCGGCGGCGAGGAAGCTTCCGTGGGCGAGGTGCTCAAATCCAAGACGGGAGAGATGCCGGACCTGGTCCACATCCACCCGAACGAAACGGTCCGCGATGTCATCAACATCATGAACGAGTTCGGCGTATCCCACATACCGGTTCTTTCACAGGAACCCCCGGTGGTGATGGGCGAGGTCCTCGGGGCAGTTGATGAGCGCAGCCTCACCACAAAACTGTTCCGCGGCGAAGCCAAGCTGGCTGACAAGGTCTCCGAACACATGGGCGAGCGCCTGCCCGTGATCGGCTCCTTGGAGACCCTTTCCGCCGCCCGGGAGCTGCTGTCCGACGTCGATACCCTGATGGTGACCTTCGCGGGAGCCCCCGTGGGAATCCTGACCCGGCACGACCTCCTGGCCTACTTGAGCAACTGAGCGCCCCGCGCCGATTCCACTGCAATCCCTGAACGAAACTAGAGGAGCTTCAATGTCTGCCATCAACAACGCCGGGTTCAACACGCGCGCCGTCCACGCTGGACAGGCTTTCGAACCGGTGACCGGCGCTGTTGTGCCGCCACTGCACTTCAGCACCACGTACGCCCAGGACGGGATCGGCAACCTCCGTTCAGGATACGAATACGGCCGTGGAGGCAACCCCACCCGCGACGCCCTCCAAGAGCAACTCGCCGCCCTTGAAGGTGGCACGGCTGCGTTTTCCTTCGGCTCGGGTCTGGCAGCTGAGGATTCACTGATCCGGGCGCTTGCCCGGCCGGGGGACCACATTGTGCTGGGCAATGACGCCTACGGTGGCACCTATCGCCTGATCAACCGCGTGCTGGGGGACTGGGGCATCGGCAACACCCCGGTGGACATGTCCGATCTCGATGCCGTTGCTGCTGCTGTTGCTGCCAACAAGACGCGCCTGGTGTGGGTGGAGACGCCGTCCAACCCGATGATGAAAATCACGGACATCGAGGCGCTCGCCGCAGTAGCGCACGACGCCGGTGCCCTCCTTGTGGTGGATAACACCTTCGCGTCGCCCTACTTGCAGACCCCGCTCGCCCTGGGGGCCGATGTTGTGGTGCACTCCACCACCAAGTACATCGGGGGCCACTCCGACGTTGTTGGCGGCGCCGTTGTGGTCAAGGACGCGGATCTTGCCGAGAAGATCGGGTTCGTTCAGTTTGCGGTGGGTGCGGTGTCCGGCCCGATGGATGCCTTCCTGACTACCCGCGGTTTGAAAACGCTGGGTGTTCGCATGGACCGTCACAGTGAGAATGGCCAGGCTGTGGCCGAATGGTTGCTGCAGCGTCCCGAGGTTGAAGCCGTCCTTTACCCGGGCCTCCCGGATCACCCAGGTCATGAGCTCGCTGCCAAGCAGATGAAGAAGTTCGGCGGCATGGTGTCCGTACAGTTCAAGGGCGGCGAAGCGGCAGCCCGTACGGTCGCCGAATCCACCTCAGTGTTCACTCTGGCAGAGTCCCTGGGCGGCATCGAGTCCCTCATGAACTACCCCTCGGAGATGACCCACGCTTCGGTGAAGGGGACCGAGTTGGCTGTTCCGGTCAACCTTCTGCGCCTTTCCTGCGGCATCGAGGAAGCGGAGGACCTGATCGCAGACCTGGAACAGGCCTTCGCCAAAATCAGATAGTCCTTCGCTGCCCGTCCTTCGAATCCGGCTCTTGTTCGCACTCTCACCGGGGAAGTGAGGAACAAGAGCCGGATCTTTTCGCCTGCGCAACACCTAGCTTTCTTTAGCGAAGTCAGCTAATTTTGTGCGCATGCCTCTTCGTTCTGACTGGTCTGCGCGCACGTGCAGCCTTGCCCGTGGGTTGGATGTCCTCGGCGACCCCTGGGGGAGCCTGGTCCTCCGCGAGATCTTCTTCGGCAACGGCCGCTTCGATGCGATCAAGCAACGCCTCGAAGTAGCCGACAACGTCCTCAGTAAACGCCTGGGATGGCTTCTGGACGCTGGGCTGCTCGCCCAACGCCCCTATCAGGACGGCGCCCGCACACGGCAGGAATACGTCCTCACCCCCAAGGGAGAGGACACGCTTCCCGTGCTCAACGCCATCATCATCTGGGCTGAGAAACACCTGGACGCTCCCAACGAGGTGTCCCACATGAAGGTCATCCACACTGACTGCGGTCAAGCCACCATGTCCGCCGATACCTGCACCAGCTGTGGCGCCCGGCTGACCGCAGCCAACACCAGCTGGCACAGCTTCAAACGCAGTGACCATCCACTTCCGCTCGCCGTCGCACCCCTTGAAACCCGAAACACAGCTGAAACGCGAACTGCCGCTTCCCTTGGTACGGAGATCCCCGCATGACCGCTCCCGACGTCACAGGGACCCCGCCCGAAGAAACACGGACCCCCACGGGAAAGGCGGGCAGGCGCCGACGCCTCCACCCCGCCTGGATCGTTGCAGCGGTTGCCTTCCTGGCGCTGGTTGGAGCCGCCGGATTCCGTGCGGCGCCCGGCGTCCTCATGGTCCCGCTGCAGGAGGAATTCGGCTGGTCCACCACGGTCCTGTCCCTGGCCGTAAGCATCAACCTGGTCCTGTTCGGCTTGACGGCTCCGTTCGCCGCGGCCCTGATGGAGCGCTTCGGTATCCGGAAGGTCACCTCGCTGGCTCTCTGCCTCATCGGGCTCGGCTCCGCCCTGACGGTCTTCGTCAACCAGTCCTGGCAGATCCTGCTCACGTGGGGCCTGCTGATCGGACTGGGCACCGGTTCCATGGCCCTTGTCTTCGCCGCCACCATCGCCAACACCTGGTTCGCCAAAAGCCGTGGCCTGGTGATCGGAATCCTGACGGCCGGTAGTGCAGCCGGCCAGTTGGTATTCCTGCCCTTTATCGCGGCCCTTGCCCAAAACCCTGGCTGGCGCGGTGCATCCTTGCTCATCGCGGCAGGTGCGCTCGCAGTAGTCCCGCTGGTGCTGCGCTGGCTGCGGAACTCACCTGCCGACGTCGGGGTGTTGCCGTACGGTTCGGCTGAAGCTGCCGCCGAGAAACCTGAGGCTACAGCCGCCGACGCCGGAACAACCGCTGCGACGTTTGGCAAGCCCGCCGCTGTGGTTGCTGTGCCGGGGGCAGGGGATTCTCCCAACGCCGCGATTCGTGCACTGCAGGTCCTCAAACGCGCGAGTAAGGTCCGGACGTTTTGGGCATTGGCAGCGGGATTCGCGATCTGTGGGGCTACCACCAATGGACTGATCGGCACGCACTTCATTCCGTCCGCACACGATCACGGCATGCCTGAAACCACAGCGGCGGGTTTGCTGGCCGTCGTCGGGATCTTCGACATCGTGGGGACCATCGCGTCCGGATGGTTGACGGACCGCTTCAACCCCAAAGTGCTGCTGGCTGTGTATTACCAGTTCCGGGGGATCGGTCTGCTGGTGTTGCCGCTGCTTCTGGGCTCGTCGGTTGAGCCGAGCATGATTATCTTCGTGGTGGTCTACGGGCTCGATTGGGTAGCCACCGTGCCTCCCACCGCCGCTATTTGCCGCTCGGTTTTCGGTGCCGACGGGTCTGTGGTGTTCGGCTGGGTGTTCGCAGCCCACCAGCTCGGGGCTGCCGTTGCGGCACTCCTGGCCGGGTTCATCCGCGATGCCACCGGGCACTACAACTACGCCTGGCTGGGCGCAGCCGCCATGTGCACGGTGGCCGCTGTCATTAGTGCCACCATCCGCAAGGATGCAGCTAAGAAGGAGCCCGTGGCGGTCGCCTGACACCCCTGCCCTTTCGTTGCGGGGCCCGCTCTGCGTGGTATTCCCGCGTCGAATCGCGCAAAACGGGCCCCGCAACGCACGGGGGTGGTGTTGCTGGGCCCGCTCTGCGCGCTATTCGTGCCCGGAAGCATGCAGAGCGGGCCCCACCACGGGGGGATCTAGCCCGCTTCGATGATCCGGAACGTCAGCGTCCGTGCTTCCGGACGCAGCGCGTGGTCCGGCCAGACGTCCGGACCGCACGCCCTGGACCCGAGCCCGTGCTGGGCGGCATCGAGGTACAAGTAGCTGCCCTTGCTTGCCGGCAACTCGTGCGGGTGGGCTGCGGCGGAAATCTCCTGCGCCGTGTGCCGTGAGAGTGTGAAACCGGGCATGCGCCCACGGGAATCAGGGATAGCGCTGAACCCCAGCCAGGGTTCTCCGGAGTTCTGCAGGTCCAGCGTGCGAACCGCACTCCGGTGTCCCGTTTCCTGCGGTTTGGCGTATTTCACCGAAAGCTCGTCGATGCCTGCCGAGTAGCGGCCCACAAGCGTTGCATGCATGCTGTCCGGGTATGACTCACGGGGGCCGGCGCCGAACCACGACGCACCATCCACTGATCCGGGCAGGTCAAAGCGGACCCCCACCCTCGGCCAGATGATGTCCCACCCCGAGCTGGGAACAATGTCCAGTCGGAGCCACAGCTCGCCGTCGGACAGCTGCCAGTTCTCCTCCACAGAGACCCAATGTGCGGCATCGGCTGCAGCGTAGCGGGTACGGACGGAGACGCCCGATCCGGTGGCCGAGACCTTCTCCACCCTGGCCGTCAACCGTTCAAGACCGGCGGCACGCCAGATGCTCTCGGATGACGGGGCCGGAACGCCGTCGCCGTTGTTCAACCACGGATCGGCGAGGTCGTAGCTGCCCCGGCCGGCGCCGGCGTCGTTATCGGTGGGAGCCCGCCACAATTCCAGGCGCGGCCCGGCCACCGGCAGTCCGGCCAGCGAGACCAGCCGGCCGTTTTCAAAGACCCCGGGCCCCAGCGCAACCGTACCCGCCACTCCGTGGACGGCACGGTTGGACGAAGACTGAGGGCGCGGGATGCTCAGACGCGGCGCAGCGTCTGAGAGTTGGAGCTGCGCAGCGGAGATCACGTGCCCGGCCTCGGCCCACGCTGTGTCCTTGCGAAGGACCGACTCCACAGTCAGCCAGCACTCTCCCGAGTCCATGGATGCGAACTCCGGCAACTCAATCAGCGCCGAATTCCCCGCGGGGAGGGGGACACCTGCCGAGGTGACGACGTCGAGCTCACCGGACGCGGTCACCTCGCCGTCCACTTCGGTGCGCCAGCGCAGGACGACGTCGGACGCATCAGCCGTGTGCCGCAGGTTGGCGACGGAAACGAAGCGACGCGTGCCGCCGTCGTGCGTTTCCGTGCTGAAACCCAGGCGCAGGGGCGCGACGATCTGTTTGTACTCAAAGAGACCGGGGCTGGGCGTGGAGTCGGAGAGGACCATGCCGTCCATCACAAAGTTGCCGTCGTGGACCACCTCGCCGAAGTCCCCGCCGTAGGCAAAGAACTCGGTGCCGTTGGCGTCCGTGGTGCGGATACCGTGGTCCCGCCATTCCCAGACAAAGCCGCCATGCAGCCGCGGGTAGCGGTCCACCAGGTCCTCGTACTGGTCGATTGCGCCGGGTCCGTTGCCCATGGCATGGACGTATTCGCAGAGAATGAACGGTTTGGTGCGCTGGCGTGCGGACTCCGCCGCGGAACATCCCAGGAGCAGCGAGCCGGAATCGTCCCGGCCGATCGCTTCGGTTTCCGGCACGGAGGAGTACATCCGGGAATAGACGTCGGTATAAGCGCCGGTGTAGTCGCCTTCGTAGTGGACGGGGCGGCCAGTGTCCCGGGCATGCGTCCATGCGGACATCGCGGCCAGGTTGGAGCCGCTGCCCGACTCGTTGCCCAGGGACCACATGACGATCGAGGGGTGGTTCTTGTCCCGCTCCACGGTCCGTTCCATGCGGTCCAGGTACGCTTCACGCCACGCGGGATCATCGCTGGGGTTACCCACCCAGCCGTGCCGTTCAAAGCCGTGGGTTTCAAGATCGCATTCGAGGATCACCCAGAAGCCCATCTCGTCCGCGATGTCCAACAGGCGGGGATGCGGCGGGTAGTGGCTGGTGCGGATGGCGTTGACGTTGAACTTCTTCATCAAGGCAAGGTCCTGGCGGGCAAAGTCCTCGTCAAACACGCGGCCGCGGTCAGGGTGGGTCTCATGCCTGTTGACGCCATGGAACACCACGCGCTTGCCGTTCACCAGGAACCGGTCGCCCTTGATCTCCACGGTCCGGAATCCCAGGCGCAGCGAAATGGTTTCCCCATCGCTGGACACGGTGGCGTTGTAGAGGCGCGGAACCTCTGCGGACCAGGGCTCGACGGCGGCAATTGCCACCGGGGTGACGTCGGCAGGGGAGTTCCAGACGACGTCGACGTCCAGCTCGGGTACGGACAGCCGCACCGGGTAGGCGGCGTTGTCAGCCGTGATTTCGGGGTCGATGACGCCCGCGTTGTTGGCATAAGACGTGCGCAGCCAGACGTCGTCGATGCCCTTCGCAGGGCGGGCCTGGAGGGTGACATCGCGGAAGATGCCCGGCATCCACCACTGGTCCTGGTCCTCCACGTAGCTGGACGCAGACCATTGATGGACCCGCACAGCAAGGACGTTCTGTCCGGGGCGTGCTGCCTCGGTGACGTCGAATTCCTGGGCGAGCCGGCTGCCGGTACCCACCCCGATCTCGCTGCCATTGAGCCACACCTTGTAACGGGATTCGACGCCGTCGAACCTCAGAACAAGGCGTTCGGTGTCCTTCCAGTCGGCGGGCAGTTCGAAGCTTCGGCGGTAATCCCCGGTGGGGTTCTCATCCGGGACATGGGGTGCATCGGTAGGGAAAGGAAACTGGACGTTGGTGTAGATGGGCCGTCCATGACGGCCATCGCCTTCCAGGACCCAGTGCGCGGGAACCGGGATCTGGTCCCAGGTGGAGTCATCCAGGGCTTCCTCGGCGACGCCTTCAGTGGGTTCGCCGGCGGGGAGGACACCTCGGCCGCCCGGGGTTCCGGGAGCCCCCGGGAGAAGCCGGAAACGCCACGTCCCGTTCAGGGAGATGGTGGGTGCGTCGGTGTGCAGCCAGGAACGGGCAGGGAGTCTCTTGCCGGATCCCGGACCGGTGTCAGTGATGTAGCTGGCGTCCAATGACGTGGTCATTACTTAACGGCTCCTTCTGTCAGTCCGCCGCGCCAGAAGCGCTGCAGGACAACCATGGCGATGCTGAGAGGAATGATGGAAAGCAGCACCCCGCCCGTGGTCAGTTCATAGAATTCGGGCAAACGGTCAACCTGGCTCAACCAGTTGTTCAGGCCCAGCGTGATGGGGTAAAGCTCGGAATCGGACAGCATGACCAAAGGCAGGAAGTAGTTGTTCCAGATGCCCACCAGTTGGAACAGGAACACGGTGACCAAGGCCGGCGTCAGTACCTTGAGCCCAATGGTGTGGAAGATGCGGAGCTCGCCCGCGCCGTCGATCCGTGCGGCCTCAATCAGCGAGGTATCCACTGTGGCTTGGGCGTAGATCCGGCAGAGGAACAGGCCGAATGGTGAAACCAGGGAGGGCAGCAGGACGCTCCAGTACGTGTTGGCCAGGCCCATCTGGCTGAACAGCAGGAAGAGCGGCAGGGCAGTGGCAGTACCCGGAACCAGGACGCCGCCAAGGATGGTGCCGAACACCAGGTTGCGTCCCTTGAACTGGTACTTGGCCAAGGCATAGCCGCCTGCTGCGGCAAAGTATGTGGCCAGGAGCGCGCCGACACCTGCGTAGATGGCCGAGTTCAGGAACCAGCGGCCAAAAATGCCGTTGTCGTAGCTGACCACACGGCCGATGTTTTCCCACAGAGAGAAAGTGGGCGCGAACCAGAAGCCATTGGTGGAGAAGAGGTCTTCCGTGGATTTCGTGGAGGCCACGAACACCCAATACACGGGAATCAGGAAGTACAAGGCCACCACCACCAAAAGTGCGGTGACAATGATGGTGGATGACCGCCGTCGTCCGGCCGAACGGTCCGGACCGGCCGATGTCTTGCTGCGGATGGCGGGAGTGGCGGGCTTCGTTGCTGTGGAGGTCATGAGGACTTCCTGTTCGTCAGTGCGAGGAAAGCGAAGGAAAGGGCGAATGCGGCCACGGCGATGATGACCGACTGGGCTGCAGCGACGTTGTAGTCGTTGTAGGCGAACGCGGTGGTGTACGCGCTGAGATTGGGCGTGTATTGGCTGTCGATGGCCGGAGCAACGGTCTTGAGGACCTGCGCTTCAGCGAACAGTTGCAGCGTTCCGATGATGGAAAACACCGTGGTGAGCATCAGTGCGGGGCGGATCAAGGGGAGTTGGATGCTCCGGGCAACACGCCACGTGGAAGCGCCGTCCACCTTGGCTGCCTCATAGAGTTCCACCGGGATGGCCTTGAGCTGCGCCACGATGATCAGCATGTTGTAGCCCGTGTAGCTCCACGTGACGATGTTGGCAATGGACCACAGGACGCTGTTGGCGCCCAGGAAATCGGGAGTCAAGCCAACGATCTTGGCTGCGTCAAACAGCGGGCTGAGCCCGGGCACGTACAGGAAGGACCAGAGGATGGTGGCGATGACGCCCGGTACACCGTAGGGGAGGAAGTAGGCGGCACGGAAGAAGCCAGGCCACTTTGCCGATGCTGACTCGAGCATGAGAGCCAACGCCGTGCACAGGACGATCATCACGGGAACCTGGACGATACCAAAGAGCAGCATTCGGCCAATGGACGCCACAAAGCTGCCGTCGGCCAGAGCCTGGGCGTAATTGCTGAAGCCGGCGAACTCACTGGTCACGCCGGCTTCACCGAAGAGCCCGCTGCGGGTCACCTTGGTAAAGCTGGACATGATGGCCACAACAATGGGCAGCAGGAAGGTGAGGACAAAGAGCCCCAGGAACGGAGCCAGCAGAAGCCAAGGGGCGCGTGCAGCAGCGCCGGCCCGCTTGCCCGGACGGTTTGGTGCCGTGGCGGCGGGGCGCTGCACTGTAGATGCGGTGCGGGTGGTGGTCATGCCGTTTCCTTCCGAATGCTGAGGCCCTTGTTCTTGAAAACGGTGATGATCTGCTGCTCGGAAGCTGCGATTGAATCGACCAATGAGGTACCGAAAGCCTTTTTGCGGAAGCCGTCGCTGAGGATGTTGAACGACTGCTGGGTCACCGGCCACCAGGACCAGTCCGGGTTCTGCTGTTGGGCGGCGGGAACAAAGACTTCCTCGTTATAGCGTTGGCCACCGAAGAACGCCGAGGGCTGCTGCCGATCCGTGCCAATAAAGTCGGGGTTGGGTGACCAGCCGATGCCGCTGTGCTTGATCTCGGCGTCGATTCCCTCTTTGGACGTGGTCAGCCACACCGCAAACTCGAGTGCTTCCTTGGGGTGTTTGCTGTTGGCCAACACCGCCGCCGTAGAGCCACCCAGGTAGCTGGAGCCAAAGCCGGTGTCGCCCCACGTGGGCATCGGCGCGACGCGCCACTTACCTTCGGAGCCACTGACGCCCTGCACCAAAGCATCGCCCCAGCTGCCGGTGACGGTGGAGGCAATGCCACCCTTGCCGGCGGCCGCAAACCAACCCGGGGAGAAGGCGCCGTACGCGGTGGTGACGAGGTCGTCGTCGATCGCTTTGTCGAAGAAACGCGCGGTGTTGAGCGTGGCGTCGTCGGTCATGTTGATGACCCAGCCATCCTCTTCCGGTCGCAGCCACTGGGCGCCGGCCTGCCCCGCGAAGGACGCGAAGGGAGAGGCATCGCTGATGGGGAAGCAGTCCAAGTAACTGTCCACGGAGCGAAGTTCGGCGGCTAAGGCAGCCCACTCGTCCCAGGTCTTCGGGGCGCTGCCCCCCACCTTGTCCAGGATGGCGGGCTGGTAGAACATGCCCATGGGGCCGGCGTCCTGGGGGATGCCGTAAACGCCCCCGGTGTAGCTGACTTGCTTCCACAGGGTGGGGTCGTACAAGTGTTCGTGTTCCTTGGCGCCGTAGCGGTTCAGGTCAACCAGTCCGTTCACCAGCATGAACTCCGGGATGGACCGTAGTTCCACCTGAGCCAGGTCAGGTCCGCCGCCAGCGGCCAGGGCTGAGTACAGCTTCTGGTACCCGCCTGCGTTGCCGCCCGGGATCCACACCACATCCACTTGGATGTTGGGATTGGACGCATTCCAGACATCAGCGACGTTTTGGAAGTCTTTAAGCCAAGCCCAGTAGGTCAGCCGCACGGGCTCCCCGGCGGCGGGGATGGTTGGTGCGGCGTTGACGGACTGCGTTCCTGGAGTAGCGCACCCGCTCAGCAAGCCCATGGCTGCTGTTCCCAGGCCTGCGCCCAGGAGTTGTCTTCGCGTGAATCGGGTCACGAGCCTTCACCTCTTCGTGTCAGGTTGACGATGACGCGGCTGGGGATTTCTTCAGTCCGCCGCGGCAAGTGTGACTACGGTAACAGAAAATTCGAGTAGTTACTCGAATTTCATTTTTGAGTCGAAACACACATGTACACTGGCTAGCCATGACCACAAAGGACGTGGGCCGAGCAGCGCGGCGGGGCCCCTACGCAAAATCCGAAGAACGGCGCCGGACCATTCTTGATGCCGCCCATGAGGTGTTCGCTGCCCACGGCTACCGGGGTGGGTCACTGCAGGACGTTGCCGACCGGGTGGGGCTGAGCCAAACCAGCCTGCTGCACTATTTCCCGTCCAAGCGTGATCTCCTGATGGCAGTCCTGGAGCGACGCGACGAAATCACCGGCGATGCCTTCCCTGATGACATGGAAGAGGGCCTGGTCGATTCAGTACTCCGGACGGCGCTGTTCAACGAGAACATTCCGGGCCTGGTTGAGCTGTACACCATTCTGTGCGCGGAGTCCGTTACCGATTCGCATCCAGGGCGCGTCTACTTCACCGAGCGCTTCGATCGGCTGAGGAAAAGCTATGCACGGCGCTTCGCCGAGCTGGCTGCAGAAGGCAGGCTGAGGGCCGGCGTCGATCCTGATGAAGCTGCAATGTCCTTGGTTGCACTGTGGGACGGGCTCCAAACACAGTGGCTGCTGGCCCCCGACGACGTAGACGTGGTCAAGGGGCTCCGCGGCTACTTCAATCTGCTGGTCCTCCCTTAGTTGGGGGGCTAGCCGCGGAAAGCTCCGATGCCCGTGATGTGCTGACCCAGGATCAGGGTGTGGACCTCATCAGTTCCCTCATAGGTCCGCACCGACTCCAGGTTGTTGGCGTGCCGCAGCGGTGAGTAGTCCAAGGTGACGCCGTTGCCGCCCAGGATCGTCCGAGCTTCCCGGGCGATCTTGATGGCCTCGCGGACGTTATTCAGCTTGCCCAAGGAAATCTGCTGGGGCTGAAGATGGCCGGTGTCCTTCAAACGGCCCAAGTGAAGGGCCAGCATGGTGCCCTTCTGGATTTCCACCAGCATGTTCACGAGTTTCTCCTGCGTCAGCTGGTAGCCCGCCAGCGGCCGACCAAACTGGAGGCGATTGCCGGCATAATCCAACGCAGCTTCGTAGCAGTCCCGGGCCGCTCCCATGGCACCCCATGCGATCCCGTATCGCGCCTCATTCAGGCATGAAAATGGTCCCCGAAGTCCCGAGGCACCCGGGAGGATGGCCTCAGGACCCAGCCTCACGCCGTCGAACTTTACATCGCACTGAATGGAAGCGCGCATGGAGAGCTTCGGCTCAATCGGCGTAGCGCTCATACCGGAGGTCCCGGCGGGAACCAGGAACCCTCGGATGCCGTCTTCAGTGTTCGCCCATACCACCAAGACGTCTGCAATGGTCGCGAGGCCGATCCAGCGTTTGGCACCATCCAGGACCCAACCGTCGGCTGTTTGGCGGGCAAAAGTGGTCATGGATGACGGATCAGACCCCGCCGTCGGCTCGGTCAGCGCGAAACAGCCGAGCAGCTCCCCGGCGGCCATTCGAGGAAGCCATTGCTCTTTCTGTTCCTCCGAGCCCCACTTATGGATGGCCGTCATGGCAAGGGAGCCCTGGACCGAGACGAACGTGCGAATCCCCGAATCGCCGGCCTCAAGTTCCATCGCGGCGAGGCCATATTCGACGGCGGTCCGGCCGGGGCAGCCGTAACCGTCCAGGTGCATTCCCAGAACACCGAGCTCACCCAGCTCCGTTGCGATCCCGCGGGGGAAATGAGCGTCCTCGTACCAGCGTGCGATGTTGGGGCGGATCCGCTGTGCGGTGAAGTCGCGGACCCGCTCGCGGAGGGCCAGCTCGTCTGCCGTCAGCAGGGAATCGAGGGCAAGGACGTCGGAGGTGTTCGTCGTTGAATCGCTCATTCCAGCATCTTAAGCGGCCAACGCTGCGTTCCTCCCCGGTTAGTTCCCCGGTTCACCGAAAGAAGGGCCGGAAACGCCCGTGTCGCAGGGTGTTTCCGGCCCTTTCGGGAGACTAACTGGGGAGGAACGCAGCCTACTCGCCGCGGACCACACCCACCTCGGCGCGCTCACCGGTGAAGTAACCCCGGGTGGAGGGTGCGAAGCGGCAGACGACCGCCAACACAACGCCCAGGGCCAACAACAGTACGCCGCTGACGAACGCCCCGCCAATGCCGAAGATCTGTGTGTCCCCATAAGCCGGATCCCACATCTGGACTGCGGAGATGAAGAAAGCCGCAGCAAGAGATAGTGCACCAAGGAACGGCAGGATGCCGCGGAACCACAGGTTCCTGGCCGAATCCCGGAGCGTGGAGCGGAAGAACCATACACAGGAGAAACCAGTCAGCGAATAATAAAACGCAATGAACAAACTGATAGCACTGATGGAGTCCGAGAGCAGGTTTTCACTCAGGAAGCTCATGGCAACGTAGTACACCACAGCCACCGCACCCATCACCTGAGTGGAGAAGCCCGGAGTCATGAAGCGCTCGTGGACCTTGCCGAACCGGGGAGGAAGCGCGCCGTGGACACCCATGGACAGGGTTCCGCGGGCGGTGGGCAGGATGGTGGTCTGCGTGGAGGACAGGACTGAGGCAAGCACAGCCACAATGATCAGCCAGCCCCAAGGACCCAGCACAACGTCTTTCATGGCCAGGAAGACGTCGTCCTGGTTTGCCTCGTTGCCCAGTCCGATGCCGTCGGTACCGATCGTGGCGTACATCATCACCAGGAGGGCCACGGAAACGTAAATCGCCAGAAGGACTGTGGCGGAGAGAACGGCGCCACGGCCGGGGGTCTTGGCAGGGTTTTCCGTCTCCTCATTCAGCGCCAGGCACGTGTCCCAGCCCCAATAAATGAACAAAGCCAGCAGGACACCATGAACCACGGCGCCGGGATCTGCAAAGGCGCCGGCAGGATTGAACCACTCAAAGTCGAAGGCCTGCCCTTCAGGCGCACCGCCTGCGATCCGGAAAACAATGGCCACCGCAAAGATGCCCAGCGAAATGTACTGAATGTAGGTCAGGGTGCGCTGGACATGCTCGCCCAAACGGATGCCGCGGTGGTTCACGTACGTCATGAACACAATGAACAGCACACCGGTGGCAGTGACCAGCCAGGTGTTATCGGCCAGTGAACCGTCGCCGATCAGCAGCCACACGTACTTGCCCGCGATTTGCGCCAGGTTGGCCAGCACCACCACACCTGCCAGGGCCACGCCCCAGCCGCCCAGCCAGCCAGCCCACGGACCGAAGGCTTTGCGGGCCCAGAAGAACGTAGTACCGCAATCCGGCATGGCGCTGTTGAGCTCACGGAAAGCGTAGGCAATGAACAGCACGGGGATGAAGCCGAGGATCAGGATCAGGGGAGTGTAGTTGCCGTTGACTGCAACGATGAGTCCCAGCGTTGCCGCAAGCGAGTAGACGGGCGCGGTGGAGGCGAGGCCCAGCATGACGGAGTCGCCCAGGTCCAGGATCCCGGCGTGGAGGCCTTTGGAAGGTACGACGGCGGTGCGGTCGCCGCCCGCTGAGCCGCCACCCGGCGTCGAGGTTTCTGTGCTCATAGTGCAGCTCCGTAGGCAGTAGCAGGGGGCGCGATGGGCGCCGGGGCGTCAATGGTATTGGGGACAAAGCGGCAGAAATAGTCCGTGATGGGTCCGTCTGATTCGCGGATTCCGCAGCCCACGGATTCGCCATCCACTACCCACAGGCCCAGGACAGGATGGTTGCCGTCGAAGTCGGGAAGGGAGTGGTACTGCTGGAAACACCAGCCTTCGCGACCATAACCCCCTGGCTGTTGGATTTCGATGCCGGGGGCGTGAATGCGAATGTTGTCGCCCTCGCGTCCATGCAGCGGCTTGGCCACCCATTCCTTGAGAGGACCGGGATCGCCGAGGTAGGCAGGCAGCAGGTTCTCATGATTGGGGTAGAGGTGCCACAGCGCAGCCAGCAGGGCTTTGTTGGACAACAGCATCTTCCACGCCGGCTCAACCCAGCGTGGGTTGTGGGCGCGCTGAAGGAGGCGGTGTCCGAAGGGTTCCTTCATCATCAGTTCCCACGGGTACAGCTTGAACATGGTGCTGATCATGAAGTTGTCCAGGTCCACGAACCGGTTCAGGTTGGGGTCCCAGCCAATATCGGACATATTGATCCCGATGGTGGTCCAACCGCCCTGGCTTGCAACATCCCGCATGTACGCCGCCGTCATCCAGTCCTCGCCGGATTCCTCCGCCTCGGAGTGGGCAACATGCAAGGTGCTCATGCCGGTGCGGAACTGCAGCTTCTTCCACTGACGGATCAGGGCCTCATGGATTCCGTTCCACTGGTCCTTCTCCGGGAAGACGTCCTGCAGCCAGAACCACTGAGCCACGGAAGCCTCGATCAGCCCGGTAGGGGTATCGGCGTTGTACTCCAGCATCTTGGCCGGACCACCCTTGCCGTCATAGATGAAGTCGAAGCGACCGTAAATATCCATGTCGCCGGCCTGCAGCGACTCCCCGGCCAATTCCAGAGCCTGCCGCCCGATGCCGATATCGCCCATGGCCCCGGTGGCGAGGTACTTCGCCGCCTCCAAGCACATGATGTGCATGTCCTCGGCGGTTTTCTCGAGGGTTTCCACCTCGTCTTCGGTGAATTCGTAATAGGCCGATTCGTTCCAGTACTCGATGTTCCGGCCATCGGGCATGGTGGTAGTGGAAAATACCAGGCCCTGTTCTTCGATCTTCTGCTTCCAGTCCGGCCTGGGCTCGGAGGGGAGTCGACGCACGCCTAGCCCCCCGAGCTTCCGCCGCTTTTGGAGCTGCTGCCAAAGCCGCCGCGGCTGACCGTGCCGCCCTTGGTGCTGTACCCCTTGGAAGCCTTGGCGTCCGTGGGCACATTCTTGGTGTAGCTCGGGTAGGAGCTGCGGTTTTGGCCCACGGCAGGCACGCTGGCCCCGCGGGAATAGAAGTACCAGGCGTATACCCCTGAACTGCGGCCCGCCGAACTGCTGTTGTCGCACTGGTTGTCATCAACGCGCTCGCCGGTTTCCTCATTGAAACAGACCTGTGCGTAGTCAGCTTCCTCCTTGTTGCTGGCCACAATCGCAGTGATGGTTCCGGCCAGGAGGGCAGTCACACCCAGACCCACCACCAGGGTGCGGCGATGCGAGCGCTTCTTCTTCTTGGCCGCCTCGGCCTCACCGCGCTCGCGTTCTTTAGCGAAGGGGTCAACCACGGGGAGGGGTTGGCCGGGCTTGGGTGCTCCAGCCCCAGGCTGGGGTGCCCCGGCGGGCTTTTTCCTGCGCTTGCCGGTGCTGCCCTGCGCCGGTTCTTTCTCGACGGGCGTGAACAGCTCAGGGTGGAGCTCGGGCTTGGGTACCTGCCACGGAGGAGGCTTGGGCGGATTGTTGCCCGCCGCAAAGTCGCCGTTGTTGTCCCTGCTGCCGCCGTTGTTGCCGGCTGCGTCAGGGCTGTCATTCGGGCCCATGTATATCCCCCTGGATAGACCGTTGAAGTGTCCGGCGCCACGCCGGACCAGAATACTCAGAGCAAGCCTAGTCCCTGTGCGCCGCGCAGGCACGGGTGACGGCCGTGAATGGGGATAAGTCCCCATGTTTGGAAGCATGTAAGGATGTAGCCATGGCGGGACCTGAAGCAAACAGCAACGGCGACGACGGCGTGCTGCTGCGGCTCCCGCCGATCCGCGGCATCGGCACCGCCCGGGTGATCACGGGCCTGGTGTTGGCTGTTGTGTTGCCGCCAGGCATTGAACTCATGGTCACTGTCCTTGGCTTCCGCAACTTCGCGATCATCATGCTGTTGCAACTGGCTGTAGCTGTTGCGGTGGCGGCCATTGGTGGTTTGTGGCCGGCGGTGGTGGCCGCGGTGCTGGGCAGCTTCCTCCTTAACTACTTCTCCGCGGATCCGGTGGGGTCCCTCTCCATCGCCGATCCCACCACCTTGTTTACGTTGGTGGTTTTCCTTGCGGTGGCCTGCGGGGTTGCGCTCGCGGTGGGCCTTGCCAGCCGCAGGGCGCAGGAGGCAGCGCGCTCTGGGGCAGAGGCCACGGCCTTGAGTGAGCTCGCCCTGCGCATCCTGAGCTCTGATGGGAGCCTGGAGTCCTTCCTTGAGAAAGTGCGCAGCAATTTGGGAATGGAAGCGGTGACGCTACTGGGTTCATCGCAGCAGGGCGCGTCAGCCGGTTCGACGCCGGAGTGGCGGGTCCTGGCGGGTGCCGGCCCGAATCCGCCGGTGACCCATGCCGCCGCAGACCATGCCGCCGTCGTCGATCCCCATTACACGTTGCTGCTGCGCGGCGGACCGTTGTCAGCCCACCAGCAACGGATGCTGGCCGCCTTCGGGGCTTTTGTTGTGGCTGTCCGGGATCGGCAACAGTTGGTGAAAAGCCGGAGGGACAACGTGAGGTTGGCTGAAGGCAACAAGATGCGGACCTCCATCCTGCGCGCCGTCTCCCATGACCTCCGGACTCCTTTGGCCGGGATTAAGCTCGCTGTCAGCAGCCTGCGCCAGGAGGACGTGACATTTCCTCCCGACGTGGAACGCGAGTTGCTGGAGACCATCGAAGAGTACGCCGACCGCTTGGACCATTTGGTGGACAACCTCCTGGACATGTCGCGCATTACGGCTGACGCGGTCAATCCGCTGCTGACGGGCATTGTGTGGGCTGAGGTGTTGCCGCAGGCGCTACGGGGGGTCCCCAGGGAACGGCTGCGCAATGAATTGCCGCCCAATCTTCCCCCGGTGCAGGCCGACGCCGGGATGCTTGAACGGGTGGTGGCCAACATTGTGGAGAACGCCATGAAGTATGCGCCGGAGTCCGATGTGGTCCTGACGGCCCGTGCCGGAGAGGGCATCACCCTGGGGGACCGGCCCGCCAGCGAACTGAGAATCATCGATCACGGCGGGGGAGTGGGGCATAAGGAAGTGGTGGATATATTCCAGCCGTTTCAACGCTTTGGTGATTCCCCATCGCAGTCGCCTGCAGGCGGGATCAGCGCCGGTGGCGGGATCGGATTGGGCCTGGCTGTGGCGAAGGGCTTCAGTGAAGCCATGGGCGGCAGGCTTGCTGCGGAGCCGACGCCGGGCGGTGGCCTGACCATGGTGGTCACGTTGCCGCTGTGGACCGGGGGTGCGCAATGACGCTGGTGCTCATTGTTGAGGATGAAGCCCGTATTGCCCGCGCCATGCAGGTGACCCTCCAAGCGCATGGCTATCAGGCGCTGACCGTCGGCACCGGTGCCGAGGCCTTGCAGGCTGCGGCCAAGCAACCAGTGGAGATTGTGGTGCTGGACCTCGGGTTGCCGGACATGGACGGAGTGGAGATCATTCGTCGCATTCGCGGGTGGAGCAGCATGCCAATCATTGTGCTGTCCGCGCGGCACGCCTCTGAGGACAAGGTAGAAGCGCTCGACGCCGGTGCGGACGACTACGTCACCAAGCCCTTCGGTTTGGATGAGCTGCTTGCGCGGCTTCGGGTCGCCTCGCGCCGGGTTGTTACCGAACATGAGGAACCAACACTGGCCACCACGGACTTCATGGTGGACCTGGCTGGCAAGAAGATCATCAAGGATGGCGCGGAAGTGCGCCTGACACCCACGGAGTGGAACATCCTGGAGCTGCTGGTCCGTAATAAGGGGAAGCTGGTGAGCCAGCAGCAGATCCTCACCCAGGTGTGGGGGCAGGCGTATGCGAAGGAAACGCAGTATTTGCGCGTATATATTGCCCAGCTTCGGCGGAAGTTGGAGCGGGATCCTGCCGAACCCAGGCACCTTCACACGGAAGCGGGCATGGGCTACCGTTTCGATCCTTAATCCTGGCCCCTTGCGTCCGTACACTGTTGTCCATGAACACCGCATCCCTCCTTGCCGTCTGCCGTGTGCACCAGTTGCTGCCCGACCCCGAGGGGAGCGTGGGCGTCACCGGCATGGACAAGCGCCCCGTGGAGGGGCCGGTTAAGGTCCACAGACTCGGACTGCATGGCGATGTGCAGGCAAACCGGGTTGATCACGGCGGGGAGGACCAGGCTCTGTACGCGTATTCGCAGGCTGATGCTGACTATTGGTCAGGTGAGCTGCAGCGGGAGATGCCAGCCGGAATTTTCGGCGAGAACCTGCGCGTCACCGGCATCGAAACCACCGGGGCTGTCATTGGCGAACGTTGGAAGATCGGTTTGGATGTGGAGCTGGAAGTCACCTCACCACGGGTTCCGTGCGCCACCTTCCAACGGGTGATCGGTGAGCCGCAATGGGTGAAGCGTTTCACGCAGGCCGGCCGGGTTGGCGCCTACCTTCGGGTGATCAAGACAGGCACCATTTCCGCGGGGGATCATATCCACCGCACTTTCGTCCCCCGGCACGGAATTACCGTGGGTCAGTGGTTTAGTGAGCCCACTCCGGAACTGGTCCAGATCCTGCTCGATGCCGATGCCGACGGCGAGATCCGATTGCAGGAGGACTACCACCCCGTCTTCGAAAAGGTCCTGCGCAGAAACGGACTCTAGGTCCCCACCGTGTGGCCGTAGATCCGGGTGTGAACAAGCTCACCCCGCCCTTGTGCTCCCTCGGGTCGCGCTGATGGGCCTGCGTGCCCTACACTTGAAATATCCCCCACTCCGGAAATCCCTTTATCCTGCCCAATTCTTGAGGCAGGACTGGTAAGTGTTGGGGCCCGCAAATGTGTGTGGGCATTTTCATAGGGAGAGCCGGCTAAAGAAAACGCTGTACAGACTGCTGGGATAGCAGCCAAGAGATGCAGCGGGAAGTCCTGCCATGGGATTGCGATAGCGCCGGACTTCTTGCGACAAACAGGGCACCTTTCCTGTTTCTCGCGACGAGTAATGCGGCCAAGCCCAACCGGGCCGCGCCGACTGCCCTATGGATGAGGAATTTCCCCCTATGACCGAAAATCTCAACGAAAACTTCGACGCCCAGACCGCCGAGTCCGCTGCTGTAGCTGAGACCTCCGCACCCGCCGAAGCTGAAGCACCGGCTGCTGCCGCTGCCCCCGTCGAGACTCCTGCAGCTGAGACTGCAGCCCCCGCCTTCACCGAAGCTCCTGCCCCCAAGGCAGAGGACGAGGACGAAGAAGGCGTCAAGTTCGTCGATCTTGGCATCGATGGACGCGTCCTGGCCGCCCTGCAGGATGTCGGCTATGAGAAGCCGTCCCCCATCCAGGCAGCCACCATTCCGTTGCTGCTCGAAGGCCGCGACGTCGTAGGCCTCGCCCAGACCGGTACCGGCAAGACCGCGGCATTCGCCGTTCCTGCCCTGTCCCGCCTGGCTGAACTCCACGACCTCAACGGCCCGTCCCGCAAGACCCAGGCGCTTGTCCTGGCTCCGACGCGTGAACTGGCCCTCCAGGTTGCTGAGGCATTCACTTCCTACGCCAAGCACATTGACGATTTCACCGTCCTCCCGGTGTACGGTGGCTCCGCTTACGGCCCACAGCTGGCCGGGCTGCGCCGCGGTGCACAGGTAGTTGTCGGTACCCCCGGCCGCGTGATTGACCACATCGCCAAGGGTTCATTGGACCTCTCCGAGCTCCAGTACCTGGTGCTGGACGAAGCTGACGAGATGCTGCGCATGGGCTTTGCCGATGACGTTGAGCAGATCTTCCAGCAGACCCCTGATACCCGTCAGGTTGCGTTGTTCTCCGCCACCATGCCGGGCCAGATCCGCCGCATGTCCAAGCAGTACCTGAACAACCCGGCTGAGATCTCGGTGAAGTCCAAGACCACCACCGGTGCCAACACCAAGCAGCGCTACCTGCAGGTCATGGGCCCGCACAAGCTGGACGCCCTGACCCGCATCCTCGAAGTTGAAGAGTTCGACGGCGTTATCGCCTTCGTGCGCACCAAGATGGCTACCGAGGACCTCGCCGACAAGTTGAAGTCCCGCGGTTTCCAGGCTGCCGCCATCAACGGCGACATCCCGCAGCAGCAGCGCGAACGCACTGTTGACGCGCTGAAGGAAGGCCGCATTGACATCCTGGTTGCTACCGATGTCGCCGCCCGTGGCCTTGACGTTGAGCGCATCAGCCATGTGATCAACTACGACATCCCTCACGACACCGAGTCCTACGTTCACCGCATCGGCCGCACGGGCCGTGCGGGTCGTTCGGGTGACGCTATCCTCTTCATGACGCCGCGTGAGAAGTACTTGCTGCGTTCCATCGAAAAGGCGACGCGTCAGCCGGTTGAGCAGATGCACCTTCCTACTGCCGAGACTGTGAACACCCTGCGTCTGGGCAAGTTCGCAGAGCGCATTACGGAGACCCTCGCATCCGAAGACGTTGCCGCGTTCCGCGACCTCATCTCCTCCTACGAGGAAGAGCACAACGTTCCGGCCTCTGAGATCGCTGCAGCCCTGGCCGTCATGGCGCAGGGTGGACAGCCTCTGTTGGTGAAGGAACTGCCTGCAGCTCCCGAGTACCAGAAGCGTGAGCGCTCCAAGGATGGCTTCGGCTCACGTGGGCCGACCCGCGCGCTGACCGAGGGCAACGCCACCTACCGTATCTCCGTGGGACGCCGCCAGCGTGTCATGCCGGGTTCGATCGTAGGCGCCATTGCCAACGAAGGCGGCATCTCCTCCGCACAGATCGGCGGCATCGATATCCGCTCGGACCACTCCTTGGTGGAGCTCCCGGCAGACCTGAGCGCCGATCAGTTGCGTGCATTGTCCCGCACCCGCATCGGTGGTGAGCTGATCAACCTTGAGCTGGATAACGGCCGCAGGCCCAACAGCGAGCGCGGCGGCTACTCCGGTGGCGGCGCTGGCGGACGCGGTGGCTACGGCGACCGCGAAAACCGCGGTGGCGGAAACTTCAAGGGTTCCGGCGGCTTCAAGAAGGACTTCCGTAAGTCCGACGGCGAGCGTACCTCCGCTGACCGCGGTGGCCGCTCCTACAGCGACCGCTCCGAGCGGACCGCAGGCAGCTTCGGCGACCGCGATCGCGGCCAGGCCAGCGGATCCCGCTTCGGCGGCCACGGTGATGGTGCACGCAAGCCCCGCAGTGGCGGCGAAGGCGGACACCGCGATTTCAACCGCAAGGGCAAGTGGTAAACACTTTCGCAAGTGGTAAACACTAAGTAGTTCCCGTCAGGGGGTCGGCTATCGAGCCGGCCCCCTGACGTGTTTAACGCTTACCTCCGGGTCCTGGTGGCTGTGCGCGCCACTGTGCGGCGGGAATTTCCCATGAGGCGGGTTCCCGCGGCCGCGGACGCTGCAGCAGCGCAGGCGGCCGCTACGGGGGCCGGACAGCCAGGTCCAGTGGCGCCGCGGGCCACTGAGGTTGTGGTGGAGCAGGGTGACACCATGAACGGGATCGCCGCGCTGTATGGGTGGACCTTGGTTCCCTGATTGCCGCCAACGCGGATACGGTGCCAAATCCGGACCGGATCTACCCTGGACAGGTGCTCCGGTTGCCCTGAAGCTTGGCTGTTTGAAGCCGAAAATAGATCAAGGATTGAGCGTCTTCGCAAATTGTGTCGGCGCTGTCTTTTCGCGTTTTTTCGCCGATTTGTAGCTTCCGAAAACGTCCGGTAGAGTATTTACTCGTTGCCCCCCTAGCTCAGTGGTAGAGCGCGTTCTTGGTAAGAACGAGGTCACCGGATCGATTCCGGTGGGGGGCTCTGGATGAGGGCCTGTGTCAAGGCGGTTTTGACCGGCTTGACACAGGTTTTTCTCATTCGTGGCGGTGTAGCTCAGTTGGTTAGAGCGCACGACTCATAATCGTGAGGTCGGGAGATCGAGCCTCCCCACCGCTACAGAGCAAGACCCCGCAGCTTCTGCCTGCGGGGTCTTTTTTCGTTGAGTGGGACAGAATGGTTTCATGAGCCGAATCGCAATCATTGGTGGCCACGGGAAAGTGGCCCTGCATCTGTCCCGCATTCTTAGTGGCGAAGGTCACGACGTCACATCCTTCATCCGAAATCCCGACCATGTGGCAGATGTCACGGAGACCGGTGCCTCGGCTGAGGTGCTGGATGTGGAGAACTCGACGACGGCGGAACTCGCCCAAGCGCTCAAGGGCCACGATGCCGTGGTCTGGTCAGCAGGAGCCGGTGGAGGGAATCCTGACAGGACCTATGCCGTGGATCGGGACGCAGCCATCAGGTCGATGGACGCCGCCGCAGAGGCGGGGGTTAAACGGTATGTGATGGTTTCTTATATTGGTGCCGCCAAGGACCACGGTGTGCCCGCCGACAACCCGTTCTTTGCCTATGCCGAGGCCAAAGCGGCGGCCGACGATTACCTGCGGGCTACCCAGTTGGACTGGACCGTCCTGGGCCCTGGAACCCTGACCGACGAGCCGGCCACGGGTCAGATCCAGACTGACCCGGAGAACCCCGGTAGCGGCACGGAGACCTCACGGGCCAATGTTGCCTTGGTCACTGCGGCGGTGCTGGAGTTGCCGGGCACCATCCACCGGACCATCGCCTTTAAGGACGGATCCAAGGACGTGGTGGATGCCCTCACGGAGGACTGATCCTGCACTGGAGACGCGGACCACGCACAGGGTGAGCCTGCGCACCGCGATATGTTGGTAGGGACCTTTTTCGGCTTCGCCCGGGGAAGGGCCTTACAACCTCTGGGGAAGCAGGAACATGGATCAGTTGGCGCTCATTGTCGGGTTGCTGCTCGCGACGGTGGTGGCAGTGGGCTTGGGGGACAGGCTTCGGCTTCCGTACCCGGTGTTGATGTTGCTTCTGGCCGTTGGGCTGACCTTCATACCGGGCTTTCCCGAGTTTGAGATTTCGCCGGAACTGATCCTGCCGATCTTCCTTCCGCCCTTGTTGTTCGCGACCGCGCAAAAGAGCTCCTGGGCGGTTTTTCGCGTACGCTGGCGGACACTGCTGCTGTTGGCCGTGGCCCTGGTGGTGGTCTCCACTGCAGTAGTGGCTGGTGCTGCCTGGCTGATGATCCCGGGTATCGGCATTCCGGCGGCAATTGCGCTGGGTGCCATGGTGGCCCCTCCGGACCCCGTTGCGGTGGAATCCGTGGCGGGTCGTGTGCACATGCCGCGACGGCTCATCACTGTCCTCCAGAGCGAAGGACTCTTCAACGACGCCGCGGCAATCGTGATCTTCCAGGCAGCGGTTGCGGCAACCATGTCCGGCAAGGAAGTTGGCCCCGAGGTCATTCCCCAGTTTGTCATTGGCGCCGCACTGGCCGTGGTGATTGGCGTCGCGATGGGTTGGCTGACCAAGTTCATCACTACGTTGGTGACGTCCATGGTTGCCCGCAAGGCCGTGACCCTGGTTGTTCCCTTCGCCGCCTACATCCTCGCGGAGGAGCTGCACGCCTCAGGTGTGGTGGCCGTCGTCGTCACCGCCTTGGAACTGCAGCGCCATACGCGGCCTCAGGATGCCGCCGAACGCATCACGCGGACCGCCTTCTGGGACGTGGTGGAGCTGCTGGCAACCGGGCTGGCTTTTGGGCTGGTGGGGCTGGAAATCCGTCACGTCATCCGCGATGAAGGCACTGCTATCTTTGGCATGATCGGCATGGCGGTGGTGATCTGCGTCCTGGTGTTTGTGGTGCGCTTCCTGTGGTTGGGTCTACTCGCCCTCACCGCTCGAAAACGCCGAAACCTGTTGCAGCCAACCTCGCCCAAGGAAGTGTTGATCCTGACATGGTGCGGCATGCGCGGCCTCGCCACCCTGGCGCTGGCCCTGGCACTCCCCATGACGTTGCCGGACGGCAGCGACTTCCCGGCCCGCCACGAGATCCTGGTGATCGCCTGCGCGGTGCTCCTAGCCACCCTGGTCCTGCCCGGGCTCACGCTGCCGTGGCTCATGCGGGTCCTGGATGCGACCGAGGACGGATCACACGAACAGGACGCCGCGAAGGTCCTGGCTAAGCGTGCACAGTCTGCCGCCGTGGCCGCTCTGAAGGACCACGACCTCATGAAGGAACTCCCGGCCGAGAAGGTGACCTTGGTGAAGGAGAAGATGCGCCGCCTTCACGCTGAGCTGTTGGACGGCACATTGCAGAACGAGTCCGTCGCCGAGAAGCGTAAGCGTGGACGGGAACTCTCCATTGCCGTGCAAACCATCGCCCTGGACGCAGCCCGCCAGGAAGTGGTGGCGGCCCGCAATGAGCCAGGCACCGATCCGGAAGTCGCTGACAGGGTCCTCCGGCAACTGGACCTGCGGACCATGTCCATGCCGGATTAGGATCGACACCGGACGGGGCTCAGCGAATCAATTGGCCGTCACTTGCTGTGACAGTGAGGCCGGGTAGAGATCCAGTGCGTGTTCCTCGACGTAGTCCAGTGCGTGCCGGATTGCGCCGAGGGAGACAATGCCGTCCCCGAGGGGCGAGGTTGCCAGGCGCGGGGGAGTGAAGGTGAACTCTGTCATCTTTTCCTCTATGCCCGGAATCAGTGTGTGGGCCGAGGCCGCCACGGCCCCGGCTATGACCACCAGGTCCGGGTTCACCAACGTACTGACTGAACCGATGACCCGGGCCATGCGTTCGGACAGGCGGTCCAGCACGGTTCGCGCGGCGTTATCGCCCTCTGCTGCGGCTTCGAAGACCATCTCGGCGCTTAGGGATTCGGGATGGCCGCCACAGAGAGTGTGCAGCGAGGTCGTGGCGCTGGCTTCCATGGCTTCGCGGCCCCACCGTGCAGCGTAGTGGGCAATTCCGTAGGTGTCTCCCACGCCTTCCACGGTGTCCAGGTAGCCCAGTTCACCGAAGCCTCCGAGCTGGCCGCGGAGCAGGCGTCCGGATTCAAGGATGCCCGAGCCCAGGCGGTCACCGGCCAACATGACTACGAGGTTGTCCACTCCTTGCGCGGTGCCCTGCCACCGTTCGGCCAAGGCGGCCAGGTTGGCGTCATTTTCCAGGAGGACATGCCAGCCGTGCCGCTCAGCGACGATCCTGCGGACGTCGAAGGACCTCCAGAATTCCTGGACGGTGAGGACTTCGCCGTCGCGGCTGACCGGTGCAGCAACCCCCACGGCGACCGCCAGCACGGAATCCGCAGTGACTCCTGCCTGCTTCAGGGCGTCTGCGGCAATGCGGTCCAGCACGTCGGCGCGTTCATCGGCAGAGAGGTTGAAGGCACGGAAGGGCATGGTGACCCTGGACAGGGATGCCCCTGCCATGTTGGCCACGATTGCCGTGATCTTGGTGGCGCCGATGTCGATGCCGATGACGCTGGCCGCGTCGTCGTCGAATACGAAGCGGCGGGCCGGGCGTCCCTTGACGTAGTCCCCGGTACCCCGCTGGTTCTCCAACTCCCGGAGCCAACCGAGCCGGACCAGTTCATCGCAGATCGATATGACGGTGGCGCGCGAGAGTCCGGTGGAGTCCATCAACTCGGTTCCGGTGAGGACACCGGCGCCGCGCATGGCCTTGAGCATTGCGCTGGCGTTGACCCGGCGTACCAGTTGGGTTGACGGTGCAGTCCCGCTCAGCATGGGGTACTCCAAACTCTTGGGCGTCCATCGGGAGCGATGGAACGATCTCTCTAAATTTAGTACATAAATTTAGATTGTGACGCAATTCCGCCCAAAAGCTTGACCCTGTGGTGCACGTCACTCAGACTAGTGATAGGTCATAAATTTATCTCCTATCTAAACTCGGGCTGGTCAGTAGCGATCTCCCGGGCACGGCGGCCACAGCGGTCCGCACGACGAAAGGACCACGGAGTCTGTGAAACCTACGCGTAAGAAGCGCCTTGCGGCGATGACCCTCGGACTGGCCCTATTGGCCGGTCTCCTCTCCGGTTGCACGGGGGAATCGGGCAAGGAAACCATCCGCTTCACGTTCAGCAAGCGCGAAGCCATTGGCTTCATGACCAAGCTGGTTGCCGACTACAACGCCTCCCAGAACGACACCGAGGTTGTCCTGGACACCTCGGGGGTGGATGTGGTGTCCGCGAGCTTCGTCCGGGGAAATCCGCCGGACATCGCCTTGGCGAACTACAACATGGAAACCTCACGCTTTGTCCAGCGGGGCGCCTTGAGCGATCTCTCCGGTACGGCAGCGGCGTCAAAGATCCGGGAAGATCTCCAGCCGTTGATGGACCAATACGGGACCTATCCGGACCGCACCAGCGCGCTGCCGTACTCGATCATGGCCTCCTCGGTCATCTACAACAAGGAAATCTTCGCGGCCAACAACATCAAGGTGCCCACCACCTGGAGTGAGTTGACCGCAGCATGCGAGCAACTCAAAGCCGCTGGAGTGACGCCGTTCTACGCCACGTGGAAGGACGACTGGACCATCGCCCAGGGCTGGTTCGACTACTCGGTGGGTGGCCAGGTGGACACACTGGACTTCTTTGACAAGCTTTCCGCCGAAGGCACCAACGTGGGGCCAAAATCTGCAGTGTCCTTCCAGAAAGACTTTGAAAAGCCTGTTGGCAAGATGCTGGAACTGGCCTCGAAGTACGTCAACAAGGATGCTGCAAGCCGGGCCTACGGCGACGGCAACCTGGCCTTCTCCCAGGGCAAGGCTGCCATGTACCTACAGGGCCCGTGGGCCTTCAGCGAGATCGCCAAGACGGCCCCGGACCTTAAGCTCGGCACCTTTCCGCTGCCGATGACCGAGAACCCCGAGGACCTGCGCGTGCGCGTCAACGTGGATCTGGCGGCATGGATCCCGGAGGCCTCCAAGCACAAGGAGGCCGCGCAGGACTTTCTCGAGTACCTTTACCGGCCCGAAGTGATCGATGCCTACAACAAATCTCAGCTGGGCTTCACGCCCACCAAGGACTCTGCGAACGTCCCCGACCCCCGGATTGAAGGAATGGTGCGGTACTACGAGCAAGCCCAGGTCTACCAGGGTCCTTCAGTGCTGGTACCAAAAACCATCCCGATCATGAACTACACGCAGGCCCTCGTTTTCGGCGCCAGCCCCACCTCCACCCTTAGCACCCTCGACGCAGATTGGGCGCGGCTGGCTTTCCGCCAGTAGCGCTGAAGCAGGGAGTCAACATCATGTCCATCATCACCACCCCCACCACGTCCGGGCAGGACGGCCGGAAGCAGGCTTCGGCCAAGCAAGGCCGTCAGCAGCAGGGCAGCAAGCGCCGGGTCGAGCCGATCTTCTACTTTTTCCTCGTCCCCAGCCTCATCCTCTTCACGTTGGCCATCACCGTTCCGGGAATCATCGGCATCTTCTTCAGTTTCACCAACTCGATCGGAATCGGTGACTGGGAATTTGTCGGCCTGACCAACTACATTGCGATTTTCAGCGATCCCGCCATCCTGCAGAGCTACCTGTTCACGTTCGGGTTCTCCATCGTCACCGTGATCGCCGTGAACGTGGTGGCGTTCCTCCTGGCCGTCGGGCTGACCTCACGCATCAGGATGAAATCGGCGCTGCGGACCATTTTCGTCATCCCCATGGTGGTCTCGGGCATCATCATCGCCTATGTCTTCAACTTCCTGTTCTCCAACTCGCTGCCGTCCCTGGGTGCCGTTGCCGGGATTCCCTGGTTGGAGAACAGCTTGCTGGCAAACCCGGACCTCGCCTGGGTAGCCATTGTGTTGGTCACTGCCTGGCAGGCTGTGCCGGGTGCACTGCTGATTTATATCGCAGGACTGGTGGCCGTGCCGGGCGACGTCTATGAAGCTGCGGAGATCGATGGAGCCAGCAAGTTCCAGCAGTTGGTCAAGATCACGCTTCCGTTGGTGTCGGGCTACGTGGTCATCAACATCATCCTGGGATTCAAGGGCTTCCTGAACGCCTACGACATCATTGTTGGCCTGACCAACGGTGGCCCGGGCACGTCCACCCGAAGCATCGCGATGACCGTCATCTCGGGCTTCAACGGCGGCGACTACGCCTACCAGATGGCCAACGCCACGATCTTCTTCGTAGTAGCCATTGTTATCTCTCTCGTACAGCTTTCGCTGACTCGCGGACGGAATGCACTCTGATGACCAATCAAGCCACCCTCGCCATCACCGAGCCCACCACCCAGCCCACCGGAAAGAGCCGGCGCCGGTCCGAGTCCGCCGTCGAACGCGTGAACTGGCCGGCAACCACCATCCTCATCCTGTGCGCGGTCACCGTGCTGCTTCCCCTGTATGTCACGGTCTCCATGGCGTTCAAGACCCAAGGGCAAGCCGTGGACGGCAACGCCTTCTCCTTTCCCGCCCCGTTCAGCATTGAGGGCTTTGTCCAAGCCTGGACCCTGACCAACTTCCCGGTGGGGGCTGCTATGTCTTTGCTGGTGACAGCGGGGACCGTGGTGGCCACCATTGTCCTGGCTGCCTTCGCCTCGTACGCGATCGTGCGCAACTGGGAGCGTCGGCTGTTCAGGTACTCGTTCTTCTACCTTCTGGGAGCAATGTTCATTCCGTTCCCCGTAGTTGCGCTGCCGCAGATTCAGCTCACGGGCCGCCTTGGCTTGGATAATCCGTTTGGCGTCATCCTGCTTGCCACCATGTTCCAGCTGAGCTTCAGCGTCCTGCTCTTCACTGCCTTCCTGCGCTCCATCCCGATGGAACTCGAAGAGAGCGCCAGGATTGACGGCGCAACTACGTGGCAGACTTTCTGGAAGCTGATTTTTCCGTTGCTGGCGCCGATGAGCGCCACCGTGGGCATCTTCGCCTTCCTCTACGCGTGGAATGACTTCATGATGCCCTCGCTCATCATCTCGGACCCGTCCCTCCAGACGCTGCCGGTGCGGCAGAACCTGTTCCAGACCCAATTCAGCAACAACTACCACGTGTCATTCGCGTCGTACCTGATGGCGATGGCTCCGGCGATCATTGCGTACTTGTTCACCCAGCGCTGGGTCATGGCAGGGGTGACCCAGGGTGCCGTCAAGGGCTAAGCACTGTTGACCTTCAACCTCCGGGCGTTTCATACTGGTCCGGGACATAAATTTAGATTCTAAATCAAAGGAGTTTCGTGAGTACTTCCGCCACGCAGGCACACCGTACCGATTCAGACCGCATGGCCGATCCGAACTGGTGGCGTCAGGCAGCCGTTTACCAGATCTACCCGCGCAGCTTCTACGACGCGAACGGTGATGGACTCGGGGACATCAAGGGCATCACGGCCAAGGTCCCGTACCTGAAGGAGTTGGGGATCGACGCCGTCTGGCTGAGCCCGTTCTATCCGTCGGCGCTCGCGGACGGCGGCTACGACGTTGACGACTACCGCAATGTGGACCCCAAGCTGGGCACCCTTGAGGACTTCGATGAGATGGCCGCTGCCCTCCACGCCGCAGGAATCAAGATCGTGGTGGACATCGTTCCCAACCACTCCTCGGACCGGCACGAATGGTTCAAGGAAGCGCTGGCCTCGCCCAAGGGCTCCGCGGCACGCGACCGCTACATCTTCCGCGACGGCCGGGGCGAGAACGGTGAGTTGCCGCCGTCGGACTGGGACTCTGTCTTCGGCGGACCCATCTGGGACCGCATCACTGAACCAGACGGCACTCCCGGCCAGTGGTACCTGCACATCTTCGCCAAGGAGCAGCCGGACTTCAACTGGGAGAACCCGGAGATCCGCGAGGACTTCCTCAAGACGCTGCGCTTCTGGTCGGATCGCGGCGTGGACGGGTTCCGCATCGATGTTGCCCACGGCATGGCCAAGGACCTGTCCGAGCCGCTGCCCATGAAGGCTGACTTGGAAGCCAAGGCACACGGTACGGATGGCTTCACCGATGGCTCCCACCCATTCTGGGACCGTGATGAAGTGCACGAGGTCTACGCCGAGTGGCGCAAGCTCTTCAACGAGTACAACCCGCCGCGCACTGCCGTTGCCGAGGCCTGGGTTCACGAGTCCCGCCGTGCCCGCTACGCCAGCCCTGAGGGACTGGGCCAGGCGTTCAACTTCGACCTGCTTCAGTCCGATTTCGATGCCGCGTCCTTCAAGAAAATCATCACGGACAACCTGGTAGCCGCCAAGGAGTCCGGGGCCTCATCCACGTGGGTTTTCTCCAACCACGACGTCGTCCGCCACGCCACCCGCTACGGTCTGCCCAAGGGGGGTTCCGTGGCGCAAGGAACCAACGCGGCCCAGGACATCACCGGCGGAGAGCCCAAGGGTCAGGACGGCAAGGGCTGGCTGCTGGCCGGCGCGCCGGCAGAAGAGCTCGACGTCGAACTCGGCTTGCGTCGTGCCCGCGCCGCAACGCTCCTGCTGCTCGCCCTTCCCGGTTCTGCCTACCTCTACCAGGGCGAAGAGCTTGGCTTGCGCGAAGTCTCGGAAATTCCCGATTCCGAACGCCAGGACCCGTCCTTCTTCCGTAACCCGGGCGTTGAGATTGGCAGGGATGGTTGCCGCGTGCCATTGCCGTGGACCGAGGAAGGTTCTTCCTTCGGTTTCGGTGCTGGCAAGGCACACCTCCCGCAGCCGGAGTGGTTCAAGGATTACGCAGTTGCCACCCAAGAGGGAGTGGAAGGCTCCACACTGGAGCTTTACCGGAAGGCACTGAGCCTGCGCAGTGAACTCCAGACTGACGAGGAACTTCAGTGGGTGGAGACCGGCAACCAGGACGTACTGCACTTCAGCCGCCCCGGTGGCTGGCACACGGTCACCAACTTCGGCAGCAAGCCCGTTGAGCTTCCGGAGGGAAGCATCGTGGTAACCAGCGGCCCGCTGGAGGATGGCAAGCTGCCGTCAGACACCACGGCGTGGATTGTCAGCAACGCCTAGGGCCTGCGGACAATACTGAAGTATGACTACTGCGAACGGGCGGGGACGCCTGATCTATGGCTGTATGGGACTCGGTGGTCCGTGGGACGGCACGTCCTACGGGGCGTCGGAGATTGATCAGGCCGCGGCGGTGATCGAAGCCGCGCAGGGAATTGGCATTGGGCTTTTCGACCACGCGGATATCTATCGCAGCGGAAAGTCCGAGGCTGTCTTTGGCGAAGTCCTCGCCCGTTCGCAGGGTCTGCGCGAAAAGATCCAGCTCCAGACTAAGTGCGGGATCCGGCTGGGGGAGCGCGGGTTGGAGACGCATTATGATCTCTCCCGCGAGGCCATCCTTGAACGGGTCAACCAGAGCTTGAAGCGGCTCCAAACGGACTACGTGGACGTGTTGCTCCTGCACCGTCCAGATCCGTTGATGGACCCGCGCGAGGTGGCGGACGCCGTCGGGCAGTTGATGGCCGAAGGCAAGGTGCGGCAGGTAGGCGTGTCAAACATGTCCGGCGCCCAGATCGCCTACCTCCAGGATGAGTTGGAGACGCCCATTGTGGCGAACCAATTGGAAATGAGCCTGCTGCACCGGGACTGGCTGGAAAGTACTGTTCTGGTCAACCATGCAGAGGGGCTTGAGTACAGCTTCCCGCACGGGACTCTTGAACACTGCATGGCGAAGGGTATTGAACTGCAGGGGTACGGTTCACTGGCCCAGGGGCGCTATACGGGTGCGAAGCCTGAGGAGTTGTCACCGGCCGAGTCGGCAACGGCGGGCATGCTGGAACGGTTGGCGGGGGAGAAGGGCACCACGCCGGAATCGGTGCTGCTGGGTTGGCTGATGAAGCACCCCGCCAGGATCTCGCCAGTTGTGGGCACCACCAACCCTGCGCGCATCAAGGCCTGCGCTGATGCCGCCTCCGTTGCTGCCACCATGACCCGCGCCCAGTGGTACGGCCTGTGGGTGGCAGCGCGTGGGATCAACATCCCCTAACCCCGGTTTTAACCCAACTGAGTCGCAGTTGTGCGCGTTATGACCTCTCTAAACGCGCTTAACTGCGACTCAGCTGGGTGCGGACAGCAACACACAGCTACGAGGCGGGGCTGGCCGGAGCCACCACGGAGTAGGTGCTCGAGTCACCCTGCAAGGTTTGGCTGGGCTTGCCATCGATGCTCACCGGGATGTCCCCGGCAATGGTCACACGGTTGAGTTTGCGCGGCTGGCCATCGTAGTTGTCTGGGGCATAGTGCTGGGTGATGCGGTTGTCGAACAGGACCACTTGGTTGGGCTCCCAATTCACCCGGACCACATTCTCCGGGCGCGTCACGTAAGCCTGCAACAGACGGATGATGTCCTTTGACTCAGTGTTGGACAAGCCCACAATCCGAAGCCGCTGCGCGAAGCCCCCAATGAACAATCCGCGCTCGCCGGTCAACGGGTGGACCCGCACCACAGGGTGGGCGGTTTCGAACTTCAGCCGGGTGAACTCCTTGCGTCGCTCCTCCGCGTTGGAGTGCTCAAGGTTCTTGGGCACCGAGTAGTCGTAGTCGTTGGTGTGAATGGCCCACAGGTTGTCTGCGAAGCTGCGCAACTCCTCGGGCAGGTCCTGATATGCGCCGGCCGAGGACGCGATCAGGGTCTCGCCGCCGTATGCCGGAAGGTCGATGCTGCGCAGCGTGGAGGCCTGCGGCGGGTTGACCACGAAAGTGACGTCCGTGTGCCAGTTGTTGGCCGAGCCGTTCTCGCTGTCCACAGGCAGGACATTCTCTTCGCCGTCCACGGAGGCCACAGTGGGGTGTGCCTTGGTCAGCGGACCGAAATGCGAAGCGAACTTCACCTGGGCTTCGTCTGTGAGGATGTTGGCCTCGCGGAACACCAGTGCCTTGTGCTCGTTCAGTGCTGCCCGGATCTGCGCCACCGTTTCGTGGCTAAGGTCACCGCTGATGTCCAAGCCACGGATTTCGGCGCCGATGCGGGAGCCGAGCTTTGCGAACTCGAGTTTGGTTTCGGTAATGACGGTCATGGTTCTTTCCTTACTTGTTGTGATGGTTGCGGCAAGAGCCGCGGGGTGGGTCTAGGAAGCGGCGGCGCCAACAGCGGTCCGCCAGCGGGAGAAGTGCCGTTCAAGGGCTACCAACAGGAAGTTCACGCCGAGCCCCAGCAAGGAAACCGTGAGGATGCCGGCGTACATGTCCGGGATGAGGAAGCTGCTCTGTGCATTCACGATCAGATAACCCAGGCCGGCCTTGGCTCCCACCATTTCGGCGGCGATCAACACCAGGATGGATGCGGTGCCGGCCATGCGGATGCCCGTGAAAATGGTGGGAACCGCCGAGGGCAGGATGACTTTCTGGAACAGCCGGAAACTGTTGAGCCCCAAAGAACGCGCGGCCCTGATCAACAACGGGTCCACGGTCCTGACGCCGGCAATGGTGTTCAGGAGCACCGGGAAGAACGCAGCGTAGGCCACGATGCTGATCTTGGATTCCTCACCGATACCCAGCAGCAGCGTGAACACCGGAAGCAGAGCCAACGCGGCGGTGTTGCGGAAAAGCTCCAGCAAGGGATTTAGGACCGAGTTCAGCCGCCCGTACCAGGCAATAAGCAGGCCCAGCGAGACACCCGCCACCAGGGCAGCACCGAAACCGGCAACTGAGCGTGTGAGGCTGGCTGCGATGTGGCCCTGGATGGTCCCGGCTTCGAAAAGCTTGCCCCAGGCCACCAGCACTTCGTGCAGCGGCGGGAGGAACACCCTGGTGGACGGGCTGGCCAGGTACGTCGGCCCAAGCTCCCAAAGCGCCAGGAATGCCAGGATCGCGGCGGACTTCCACAGACCCGCCCCCACCGCCCCGGTGACTCGTCGCACCAGGCCAGGTGCCGGCGTCGTACCGTCTGCCGCTGCCGTCGAAGTAGTGGAATGCTCGACGGCGGCACTGGGGTCGGGCGCGAAGCCCGTCTTGGGCGCGGCTTCTGTTTGCGTGAGCGTGGTGGTCATCAGGCGGCACTCCTTTCGGTGATGGTTGCCGGTTCGTCCGGTGCGCTGCCATCAGGCAGGATTTTGCGGTGGCCGGCGTCCTGGGCTCGGCGGACTTCGTCGTGCAGGAGCGTCCATACCTGGTGGCGGTGCTCAACGAAGGCTGGGTGAGAGCGGATGTCCTCATCGCCGTCGCGGTCCGGAATGTTGATGTCCACGATTTCCTTGAGCCGGCCGGGCCTCGCGCTGAGAACAGCCACGCGCTCGCCGAGGTACACGGCTTCATCGATGCCGTGGGTGATGAAGACGATGGTCTTGCCCGTGGCTTTCCAGATCCGGAGGAGTTCGTCCTGCAACTGCTCGCGGGTCTGGGCGTCCAACGCAGCAAACGGTTCATCCATCAGCAGCACATCGGGCTCGTACGCCAGGCTCCGGGCGATGGCCACGCGCTGCTTCATTCCGCCGGAGAGCTCATGCGGGTAGCGGTCCTCAAAACCGGCAAGCCCCACCAAAGCCAGGTATTCCTTTGCTTTGGCAGCCCGTTCACGGCGGTTCAGTTTCCTGCCGTCAGGGCCCGCTCCCTCAAGCCCGATGGACACGTTGGCAGAGGCCGTCCGCCACGGGAACAACGCGTACTGCTGGAACACCACAGCGCGGTCCTTGCCCGGACCGGTGACAGCTTTGCCGTCCACCAATACCTCGCCGGAGGTGGGCGTGGAGAGCCCGGCCAGCAGGTCCAGGAGCGTGGTCTTGCCCGAACCGCTGGGACCCACCAAAGTGAGGAACTCGCCGTCACGGACATCCAGGCTCAGCGAATCGATGGCGGTCAGCCGGGTAGCTGCCGTGTCCTTCGTTGCCCGGACCGTGAATTCCTTGGTGACGTTCCGGAGACTGATTTTGGCTGTCATAACTATCCCTTCTTCGCTGCAGCGAGCTCGTTGAACTCGTTCGTGTAGTACTTGGAGGGTGAGAGCTTGTCCTTGACGATCCCGGCTGAGCTGAGCCAAGCCTCCCAACGGGTGAAGTCTTCGTCCGTGATGACCCCGGCGTCCGGAACTCCGGGGCTCTTCCAGAACTTCAGGTTTGCGGTGCTCTCATTGCGTCCACGGTTATCGATGATCTTGGTGAAGCGGGCAATGACTTCGTCACGGGGTGTTTCAGCTGCCCACTTGATGGCTTTGGCAACGCCGGTGGTAAACGTGCGGGTGGTGGTGGGGTTCTTTGCGATGAAGTCGTTGCGGAGCACGATCTGTCCGCCGGCGAAAGTTCCGAACAGCTCCACGTCGCTGAACAGTGACCTCAGTCCGCCGGCCTCAATGGCCCGGTCCTGCAGCACACCGCCCAGCGTTCCGGCGTCTACTTGTCCCCGGCGAATGGCTTCCTCAGTATCGTTCGGCGCCAACGGGACCAACTGAACCTGCTTGATGTCGTCCTGACTGAGTCCGTTCTTGGTCAGCCAGGTGTTGATGACGGCTTCGTGGTGTGCGCCCAGAGTATTGACAGCGATCTTCTTGCCGATCAGGTCACGGGGTTCCTTGATGGTGCTATCGGCCTTGACGTAGTAACCGCTGAAGGTCTTCTCGTCGGAGCCGTAGTAGTTGGTCACTGCCTTGACGGGAGCGCCGGCTTCGATCAGCTTGACCACCGCTCCGGAGAACGCGCCGCCAAAGTCGGTCTGGTTGGTCGCAGCGGACTGGATGTCCTGCGGGCCGCTGGTGGTGTTTCCCACCCAGTTCAATTTCAGGTCCCCGAGGTAGCCCAGATCGGCAGCGAGTTCAGGAAAGGTGACGTTGTTAGCGGAGCCTTGATACCGAAGTTCCTTCACTTCGTTACCGGCTGGCGCGCCAGGTCCGGCTTCGGCTGCACCGCCGCAGCCGGACACCGTCAGCGCAAGTACGACGGCGGCCGCGACGCTCAGCAGGGGCAGGTGCAGTTTCATGGGAGCTACTTTCGATGGATTGGGATGTGTTGGGTGGCCGGCTGATGCATGAGTTTGCAAACCCGTGCAACGGCTTGGGAACGATGTAAACCCATCCCAACGCCGGCTGGGAAGTGCCGCGGTAACGCCCGGAAACGCTGCGAAACAGCCCGAAACGGAAGGAAATCCGGGGCCATTCCCGGCAACTCTGGGACACAAAGACGCCGTGTTGAGCCCTATGAACAACAGCGACAGGCGGGCCGGATATGACTGGCCGGTACCGGCGTCGGGCGTTCATACTGCCGGACCCCACAGTCATATGGGGTTTAGTTCGTATTGATCCTCACAAGCGGGCGGAATTCTTCGCTGTGCAGGGCGCTGGCCGGATACGGTAGATACATGACGTCTAGCATCGCCGCCGAATCAGTTCGGCCTACCCGCAATATTCCCGCCGACATCGCCCGTTCATGGCTCCTTGTGAATGCCATGAAAACGGAGCTTTTTGACGAATCCGCGGGTTCACGGGCAGACGCCATCATCCTTGACATCGAAGACGCAGTTGACCCTTCGCAGAAGGACATGGCCCGCGAGAACGTAGTCAACTGGCTGACCGCCGGTGGCAAGGCCTGGGTCCGCATCAATGACGCAACCAGTAAGTTCTGGGCCGATGACCTCGCCGGCCTGCGCGGCACCCCCGGCCTGCTCGGCGTGATGCTGGCAAAGACCGAGTCCTCAGACCAGGTCACCGAGAGCTTCCACCGCATGGATGGCAAGACCCCCGTCATCGCGCTGGTTGAGTCAGCCCTTGGCATCGAGGAAGCCAACCACATTGCCCGCGCGCAGGGTGCTTTCCGCCTGGCGTTCGGCTCCGGCGACTTCCGCCGCGACACCGGCATGGCAGCCACCCCGGAGGCCATGGCGTACCCGCGTGCAAAGCTCGTTGTCGCCAGCCGCGTAGGTAACCTGCCGGGCCCCATCGACGGTCCCACCGTCGGCACCAACCACCCCATCTTGCGTGAGCAGACCGGCATCACAGTGACCATGGGCATGACCGGCAAGCTTTGCCTGGCCATCGACCAGACCACTGTGATCAACGAGGTCATCAGCCCCACGCCGTCGGACGTCGCCTGGGCCACGGACTTCATGAACGACTTTGAGGCCAACGGCCGTGTCATCCGCGATGGCTCCGACCTCCCACGTCTGGGCCGCGCCGAAAAGATCATGAAGCTCGCAGTGGCCTTCGGAGTCCAGCCTTCCCTGTAAGCGTGCTGGTCAGGTAAAGATGCTGGTCCACGGAGTCGCGTGGGATTCGTCGTCCCCTTCGCTGCGTATCTTCACGCCGGACGAGGAGTTCGTTGATATGGCGTTGGCCCGGGGTTCAGCCCTGGGCCTGCGCGTTCTCCCGGGTTTGTGGTGCCTTGGGCACACGAAGGTCCACGGCCCGGGGGACCGCACCCATGTTCCGTGCCGCAGCGGTTCCCCAGCCGAGCGTGCAAAGCAATGCGGGGCCTGCTTTGCGCGGGACGACTCCCGCCTGATGCACGACTTCCACCGCGGAACATCCGTTCCCACCGGCCTCCATGCTTACCTGATGCAGCCTCATTGGCTCTATGTGGCCACGTTCGCGAACGGTGCCACCAAAGTGGGGACTGCCTCTGCGCCCCGAAAATGGAACCGGCTTGCTGAGCAGGGAGCTGTGCACGCTTCCTATGTGGCACACGCTGAAGACGGACGCGTTGTTCGCGTTCTCGAGGACCTCGTGACCCGCGAACTCGGCCTCGTCCAGCAAGTCCGCTCCGCGGCCAAGGTGGCGGGCCTCGTGGAGCCGCGTGCCGCCGTCGAGCTTTCAACCGTGAACCGTCAGCACGCGGGCAGGGTGCGTGAGTTGCTGGGCGGGCTGGCCATGACAGGTTACGCCGTTGTGGAGGAAGAGTGGGAGCGGCCGGCATTGGCCGACGCGCTGTGTACCGCCCGCGCCCAGGGCGGCTTGCGGCACCCCTACCCGGCAACGTTCGACGGCGGCGGGCACGGTTTGCGGATTCATTCAGTGTCAGGGGCGATCGCCTTGGCGGCCCTGCCCGACGCAACGGGGACCGAGGTGGAGGGCAGTTTTGTGGCGGACCTGGGTGCGTTGAAAGGCCGCAAGATCGAGTTCGGCCCCCACACCACGGAAATCCCGGCCCTGCAGGACTCCCTGTTCTAGCGTTCCCTCCCGGCAAGGGCCCTCGCGTTGTGGGGCCCGCTTCGCAGGGTATTCCGGGTTCCAAGGGTGCAGAGTAGGCCTCGCAACACCCGGCCGCAACGCACCACGTAGACTTGGACGGTGCTGGAACAATTTTGGGCCACGGCCTCCACATCGTACAAAGTGCTGGTTTTCGGTGCCATGGGACTGATTGCCGTCGGGCTCGTCCTGTCCATTGTGGGGAACACGTCAGGGAACCAAGGCCTGGCCATCGCTTCGTTGCCCATCATTGGTGTCGGGCTGTTGCTCCACGTTGCCGGGCTTGTGGTGCGCGGCCAGAAGATCCGCAAGAGCTACAAGAAGTAACGCCTTCACCTCTTAAGGCGCTGCCTGCGGGCCTTAAGGCCCGATAGGGTTGGATCATGAGTATCAATCCGGACTTGCAGGGCCGTAGCTACCCTGCCGCAGAGGTATACGACGTCGGCCGTGAAAAGATCCGCGAGTTCGCCAAGGCTGTGAAAGCCAGCAACCCCGCGCATTTTGATGTTGAGGCAGCCAAAGCCTTGGGCCACAGCGACCTCGTTGCCCCGCCAACGTTTGCCATCATCGTCGCCCAGCGTGCCGACGCCCAGCTCGTCCAGGATCCGGAGTCGGGCATCGACTTTTCCCGGGTGGTCCACGCCGATCAGCGTTTCACGCACCACCGCGCCATTGTTGCCGGTGACCGCCTCGTGGCCGAACTGCACGTTGACGGTGTCCGGGCCATGGGCGGGGGAGCCATGATCACCACACGCTCCGAGATTTCCACCGAAGCCGGCGAGAAGGTCGCCACCACAACCTCGTCCATCCTGGTCCGCGGAGAGGGACAGTAACCATGAGCCCTACATTCGAAGAACTGACGGTCGGCCAGGAAATCGGTACCCGCAGCATTGACGTCACCCGTCAGGACCTGGTGAAGTACGCCGGAGCATCGGGCGACTTCAACCCGATCCACTGGAACGAATCTTTCGCCACCTCCGTGGAACTGCCGGGCGTCATCGCCCACGGCATGTTCACCATGGGCGCCGCAGTGCAGCTGGTGAGCGACTGGGCCGGGGACCCTGCCGCCGTCGTCGATTACCAGACCCGCTTCACCAAGCCCGTCCTTGTTACCGATACCACTGGCACCGATGAGGCCGGCGCTGTCATTGACGTGACCGGTGTTGTGGGAGCGCTCGACGCCGATGCCCGCACCGTGCGCGTCGACCTCACCGTCGTTGCGGGTGGACAGAAGGTCCTCATGAAATCGCAGGCGGTTGTGAAGGTCTCTTGAACCTAACGAACACCTGGCAACATCGCAGCAAACCGAGCGCCACTCCGACCGAAATGTCGCGGTGGCGCGCCGCTGTTCTTGCGTCCTACGCGGCCAGCGGCATCGCCTTCGCCACGTGGGTTTCCCGGCTTCCCGCCATTCGCGACGGACTGAATCTCACGCCGGGTGGCATCGGTCTTTTGCTGATGTGCATGACGGTGGCGTCCTTCATTTCGATCTCGGCTTCGGGCCTGATTGTGCTGCGGCTCGGTCCTCAGCTGACCACGAGGATCGGCAGCAGCATGGTGGGTGCGGGCCTTGTCACTGTGGGTGTTGGAACCTCCTTGGCGGCCAACCCCTTGGTGGTGGCGGCAGGCTTGATCATCCTGGGCCTGGGTACGGCCAGTTGGAATACCGCATCCAACGTGGAAGGGGCCTCGCTCGAACGCGAATTGGAGCGGCACATCATGCCGCACTTGCACGGTTCCTTCAGCCTCGGAACGGTAGCCGCTGCGGGCTTCGGCGCCTGGGCGGCCGCCATCCACATGCCGGTGTTCTGGCATTTTTTGATCTCCGGCGTAGTAGTGACGGCGTCTGTGGTCACCGCTACCTTTTGGTTCCGCGCCGAAAAGACCGCTGCAGTGACAAAGACCTACCACCCTGAAGAGACCGATACTTTCCAGGACCCCTCCACCGGCCCGCTGCCCATCATCTCCGGCGAGCAGGACGGCGCTCAGCAGGACGTCGCTCAGCCGGATGCCCGTAAGACTGCCGTCCCGCTGGACAACAAGCGGCTCGTGGCTTTGGCATGGCGTGATCGCCGGACTCTACTGATCGGTGTCCTGGTCCTTGGCCTGGCATTGGCCGAAGGAGCCGCGGGGGACTGGGTGGCCCTGGCACTTGCCGACGGTTATGGGCAGTCCGATGCCGCAGGCGCTGTGGGTTATGGGCTCTTTGTGACGTTCATGACCATTGGCCGTTTCGCGGGAACGGTCATCCTGGACCGTTTCGGGCGGGTGGTGGTGATGCGCTGGTGCTCGGCCACCGCCGTCGTGGGTCTTTCACTCTTTGTGTTTTCTCCGGTTCCGTGGCTCGCGTTCGTGGCGTTGGCGGTATGGGGTCTGGGCGCTTCGCTCGGGTTCCCGGTGGGTATGTCCGCCGCCGCCGATGATCCAGTGCACGCGGCGGCCCGTGTATCGGTAGTTTCCACCATTGGTTACGGTGCCTTCCTGTGTGGCCCTCCGCTCCTGGGGTTGCTGGCTGAACATTTCGGCATCCTGCATTCGCTGCTGGCACCCCTGGTTCTGCTGGTGGTCAGTTTCTTCCTGGCACCCCTGGCTGGCCGCAAGGCGGCGGAGTCGGCGCAGCCCAACGAAGCCCGTTAGGCTTGATTGGTGACCCAAACGCTGCTTTCTGAACTGACCACTGCTGCCGTTGGCGGCCCCGCGGGCAACTACGTTGAGGCCCGCACCGAGGCGGAGATCATCGACGCCGTCCGGTCGGCCGACGCTGCAGGTGACAAAATCCTGATCATTGGCGGTGGCTCCAATCTGCTGGTCTCCGACGACGGCTACCCCGGAACTGTCCTGAAGATCGCCTCCGAGGGCTTCACCGTGAACTCCGAGGACAGCTGTGGCGGAGTGTCTGTGGTGGTTCAGGCGGGCCATAACTGGGACGCGCTGGTGGAATACTCCGTCCTGCACGCATGGTCCGGCTTGGAGGCGTTGTCCGGGATTCCAGGTGCCACTGGTGCCACTCCTGTGCAGAACGTTGGAGCCTATGGAGCGGACGTTTCACAAACCATTGCGGCCGTTCGGACGTGGGACCGTGAGCGCAACGCAGTGCAGACGTTCACCAACTCGGAGCTCAGGTTCGGGTACCGCGACTCCATCTTGAAACAGACCACCGTTGAGGGCTCGCCCCGCTACGTTGTGCTGACCGTGGAGTTCCAATTGCCGTTGGGGCGGATGAGTGCGCCAATCCGTTACGCCGAGCTGGCCCGCGTGCTGGGTGTGGAGGCAGGGAAACGCGCCTACTCAAACGATGTCCGCCGGGAAGTCCTCCGGCTCCGCGCGTCCAAGGGAATGGTCTTGGACGCAGCAGACCGCGACACCTATTCCACGGGCTCATTTTTCACCAACCCGATTGTGCCTGCGGATCTTGCCTCGACTTTGCCGGACAACGCGCCCAAATACCCAGCAGGGGATGACGGACTGGTGAAGCTTTCCGCTGCCTGGTTGATTGATCAGGCAGGATTCGGCAAGGGCTTCGGACTGGAGGATTCCAGTGTCTCCGGCGGACGGGCCTCCCTTTCCACCAAACACACTCTTGCCATCACCAACAGGGGCTCAGCCACGGCCGCGGACATGGTGGCCATCGCGCGTGAGGTGCGTTCCGGCGTCGTCGAGCGTTTTGGTATTGAACTGCACCCGGAGCCCTTGCTGATCGGCGTTAGCCTCTAGCTAAAACTCAGCGCGTGCGCCGTTCCGCGATCGGAAGCACCTTGTTGAGCAGCAGGAACGTTAGTCCGCAGCTGACCGCTCCCAGCAGGAAGATCTGGCTGAACGCGATACTTTGCGGTGAGGGTCCGCTGGGCATGAACAGCCCGGCCGTGGCGAAGCCGACCAAGCCCAGGAGAAGGACGATCGCTCCGAGAAGGAAACTGCGGACCTGCGCCGCGGCGGCCGGGTAGAACCAGGGCTCGGGGGCGTCGTCGTCCCGGTCGGCAACTGGCTGGGTGGCGGCAGCGGTCCCAATGAGAACCGCAGCAGCTGCAGTTGCTACCAAACTCACGGTCTGGATTGCCTGCATCGCGGGGGAGAGACTCACACCGGTCCCTACCGCCACTATCAGTCCGGCGGCGAGCCCGGCGAGCGTGCAGAACCAGCCGGCGGTAGCCAACCACCGGCTCATCGGCCGCACGAACGGAGCAAGATCACCAAAAAGCATGAATCCATCCTAGGATCCGCTGCTGGGTGACGGCTGGGAGGCACGGCAAGGTTCCCTGGGCTGGATGGTCCTCTTAGGATGAAGCATGCCTGCCGAGAGAACCAACCCCACTCCGCGCGTCATGGGCCGGTTGCGGCTTGTCAGTCAAGGCCTGTTGGGCGGAGGCTTTCCCACGGTTCCGGACGCGGTCCGGTGGATGACGTGCATGCAGGCGCAGGACTTGGGTTCAGCCTTGTGGGCCGTTGGGCAGCGGGTACCTGGAACGGCCGCGTCGGACGTTCGCGCCGCCCTCGACGCCGGGACAGTAGTCCGGTCGTGGCCCATGCGTGGGACGCTCCACCTAGTGGCCCCCGAGGATCTCCAGTGGATTCTGGGCATCACCGGTGGCCGGCTGATGAAGTCCCTGGCCGGGCGTCACCGTGAACTCGGCATCACGTCCGAGGACATCAGCCATTGCAGGGACATCGCCTTCAAAACCGGTGAGGCCCTCAAAGCAGCTGGTGCGCCAGGAGCAAGCCGCGAGCAGCTGTTCCAGGCTTTCGAGGATGCCGGTCAGATCACCAAGGCCCAGCGAGGCATTCATCTGTTGGGCAGTCTCTGCCAGCTCGCGTGGCTGGTGCAAGGACCCATGGCCGGAACCAACGGCAAAGTGGGCGTGCAGCAGCTGTTTGTGCCCTTCGAGGAGTGGATTCCGGACTCGCGGGAGCTGGGACGTGCAGAGGGGATTGCTGAGCTCCTGCTCCGCTATGTAAGGAGCCACGGCCCTGCCAGCATCAAGGATTTTGCGTGGTGGAGCCAAATTCCGCTCACCGAAGCCCGGGCCGCCCTCTACGAGGTGCAGGACCGCCTGGTTGAACTTGAGTTTGGGGGCAGTAGCTATTGGCTCTCACCGGAGACTGCGGCAATGCTCGACGACGGCGTCCCCGGCTCGCGCTCGTTGCTGGCGCTCCCGGGGTTCGACGAGTTCCTGCTCGGCTACCAGGACCGGAGCCTGGTGCTGGCTCCTGAACACGCGGAGTTGGTGGTGCCGGGCAAGAACGGAGTTTTCAAACGGATCATGGTGTCCGGCGGAGAAGTGGTGGGTACGTGGGCCAGGACCGTGAATGGCAAGACCATAGGTGTCACGCCGGAACCGTTTGCGGGGGTACTGGGTCCAGCCGCTGAGCGTTCCTTCCACGCCCAGGGCCGTGCCTACCTGAAGTTCATGGCAGGGTGAGCCCTCTGGCCTGCTGAGCCCTAATACGTCGAAAACCCGCTGTTCCGTTGCCGGGCAGCAACGGAACAGCGGGTTAGGGACGTACTAAGCCGGGCAGGCTAGAGCTTGCCCGTCACGATGTTGAGCATGCGGCGGAGCGGCTCGGCTGCACCCCAGAGGAGTTGGTCTCCCACGGTGAAGGCGCTGATGTATTCCGGGCCCATTTCGAGCTTGCGGATACGGCCCACCGGGATGTCCAGGGTGCCGGAAGCTGCCACAGGGGTCAGGTCAGCCATGGAGGCTTCCTTGGTGTTGGGAACAACCTTGGCCCACTCGTTGTCCTTGGCCAGGAGATTCTCGATTTCCGTCACGGACAGGTCTTCGCGCAGCTTGAGCGTGAGGGCCTGGGAGTGTGAACGCATGGCGCCGATGCGGATGCACAAGCCGTCCATGGCGATGTGGTCCTTGCCGGCGGTGCCGTTGCCGGTGCCGAGAATTTTGTTGGTCTCTACTCCGGCTTTCCATTCTTCCTTGGACTGGCCGTTGCCGAGGTCGGCATCGATCCACGGAATGAGGGATCCGGCCAGGGGCACGCCAAACTGGGTGGCGTCAACGCCGGTGCGCTGGGCGGCGAGGACCTTGTGATCGATTTCGAGAATGGCAGACGCGGGATCGTCCAGCTCGCTGCTGACCTCGTTGTTGAGGGTGCCGAACTGGTTGAGGAGTTCACGCATGTGCCGGGCACCGCCGCCTGAAGCCGCCTGGTACGTCATGGAGGTGCCCCACTCCACCAGATTGTTCTTGAACAGGCCGCCGAGGCCCATCAGCATGCAGGAAACCGTACAGTTGCCGCCGATGAAGTCCTTCACGCCACCGGACAGGCCGGCGTCGATGACGTCGCGGTTGATGGGGTCCAGCACGATGATCGAGTCATCGTTCATGCGCAGGGTGGACGCAGCGTCGATCCACAGGCCATCCCAGCCGCGGTTGCGGAGCTCGCCGTGGACCTGCTTGGTGTAGTCGCCACCCTGAGCGGTGACAATAATCGGCAGCTTGGCCAGGGTCTCAATATCGAACGCATCCTCGAGCTTGCCAGCCCCCTGCGCGAACGTCGGGGCGGCACCTCCTGCGTTCGAGGTGGAGAAAAATACCGGGTTGATGTTGGCGAAGTCGTTCTCGTCCTGCATGCGCTGCATCAGGACGGAGCCGACCATGCCACGCCAACCGACCAGTCCAACGGACGGATTAGCTGCTGTAGTCATTTCCCAAGTCTAAACTTTCGGGGCTCAGTGCCGCTGTTGGTTACGTCACGCACGCACTGCACGACGACGGCACCCGCCACAGCGGCCCGCAAGCTGACCGCCCGGGCTAGTGGCCGGCGTCGTGTTCCTGCAACAGGACTGCCTTACGCTTGCGCAGGGTAAAGAACGCACCAAACGTAAACACCTGCGTGACAACGATCAGCACAATGATCCCGGCAATTTTGTTCCCGCCCAGGATCATGGTGAGTCCCACAATGGCGGAGATCAGGGCAAAAAGCGGCAGGAGCATGTAGCCCAGCACGAACAAGGTTTCAGGTTTTTTCAGCATGCTTAGCTCTCTTGGCTTTCCTGGCTTGCGTTCCGGCGCCACGTGGTGAACCGGTAGTTGGTGCCGTTCTTGGAGGTGAGCCACCCGTCGGAGGGGGCTACGGCGTCGAAGGCCCAATCATCACCGAGTTCGGGGGCGAAAGTGTCGCCTTCCAAGTCGGCGTCGATGATGGTGATGACGGCCAGGTTGGCGATGCCCATGGATTGTTCAAAGATTTCGCCGCCGCCAATGATCCACACTTTCTGGCCACCCGGTGCGAATTGAGATTCCAGCAGCGCGGCGTCAAGAGAGGAAACCACGACGGCGCCCTCCGCCTCGGGCGTGGACGCCCACTTTTCGTTACGGGTCACCACAATGTTGGTGCGGCCCGGAAGGGGACGGTACTTTTCGGGGAATGACAACCACGTCTTGCGGCCCATGATGACGGGGTGACCGGTGGTGAGCTGGCTGAAGTGTTTCAGGTCCTCGGGGAGGTGCCACGGCATGGATCCGTCTTTGCCGATCACGCCGGCCTTGGTCTGGGCCCACACCAGTCCGATGCCGGTCATGCGGGCCGCGGTCTCTTGGGTGAAGATGACACCGGGGAGTTGGTCCGGAACCTCTGAAGATGATGTGCTCATACCGCGATCGGCGCCTTGATAGTGGGGTGGTGGCGGTAATCCACAACCTCAAAGTCATCCAGCGTGTAGTCAAAGATGGAGTCCGGCTTGCGGAGGATCTTCAGCTGCGGGTACTCGTACGGCTCACGGCTGAGCTGCTCGGAAACCTGGTCCACGTGGTTGTCGTAGACATGGACGTCGCCGCCGGTCCAGACGAATTCGCCCGGCTCAAGCCCAAGCTGCTGGGCCACCATGCGGGTCAGCAGGGCGTACGAGGCAATGTTGAAGGGGACGCCCAGGAACGTGTCCGCCGAACGCTGGTACAGCTGGCAGGACAACTTGCCGTCAGCCACATAGAACTGGAAGAACGCGTGGCATGGGGGCAGCGCCATGTCTTTGAGTTCGGAGACGTTCCACGCGGACACGATGTGCCGCCGGGAATCCGGGTTGGAGGCCAGGTTGGTCATGAGCTCGGAGATCTGGTCGATGTGCCCGCCGTCGGGAGTGGGCCAGCTCCGCCACTGCACCCCATAAACGGGGCCCAGCTCGCCGTCGGCATCCGCCCATTCGTCCCAGATGGAGACGCCTTGGTCCTGCATCCACTTCACGTTCGAATCGCCGCGCAGGAACCACAGGAGCTCCACCGCCACGGATTTGAAGTGAACCCGCTTGGTGGTGATCAGCGGGAAGCTCTCGGCAAGATCGAACCTCAGCTGACGGCCAAAAACGCTGCGCGTTCCGGTTCCGGTGCGGTCCGACTTGTGCGTGCCGTTAGCCATGACATCGCGCAGAAGGTCTTCATAAGGGGTGGGGATGCTCACGAGTCAAGCTTACTGGCCAGCCGCCCGCGGAGAAGATCAATGAGCGTTTCATCACTCACGCCCGCGTCGCGCGCCGTCAGAATCAGGCCGTCGACGGCGGCCATCACCGCGGCGTCTGCCCGGATAGTGCCGTTCGGTGCCTGAGGCGGCCCGACGACGATTGTCCCGTTCCGGCGTCGTGACTCGATCAATCCCTGCTGCTCGAGTTCTTTGTAAGCGCGTGCCACCGTGCCAGCCGCGATGCCAAGGTCTGCCGCCAGACTCCGGACCGTGGGCAGCCGGCTGCCGGGTTCAAGGACCCCGATGGCAATCAATGAGCTGAGTTGCCTGCGGATTTGTTCGAAGGGAGGTACGGGATCCGCGAGGTCTACTGTGATTCCGGCGGTCATTGCGCCCGTTCTTCATGATGAGCAGGATCACTACGTGGGATGGTTCCGAGCAGGCTGCGAACCGGTACCACTGCCACGATCACTGCGATGGCCGCCAAGACCATGCCCACTGTGATGGCCGGGCTGGGTGCCAACGGGTATTCGCCGTCGCCCGGTGCAAATACGCTGTACCACGCATCGCCGGTGATCATGAGCAGCGCTGCGGCCTGTCCGAGGCAGTAAGCGGCCAGTGTCCTCACGATTCGATACAGGCTGATGGCCCTGAGCGCGGCGTCCAGGCCCGCATCGCCCGCACTTTCCGGGATACCACGACGGCGGCGCACGGCGAGGATAGCAGCCGCACCCGCCGCGGCTACTACCGCCGAGAGCAGAAGAGCCGCCGGCCAAGCCTTGGGGGTGAGGGTCTGTGATTCCGCGGCCACGGCGAAAGACACAGCCACGGCAAATATCGCGGCGCTTCCGATTGCGAAGGAGAGTAGTCCTCGCGAAACGGCCTGCCGAGGCCAACGGAGCTGAGCTTCGGGTTGGCCATAATTTCGCGCCATCAGCACCTCGCCGGCCGCAATGGCTGTCAAGAGGGCCGCGGCGGCGATGGCGATCACGATGGGAAAGGCCCCAGGGTCGAGGGGGCGTGAGGCCATCAGGATCGCCACGACACCCGCCACTAGTGCAAGTCCGCCAATCACGCCCAACACTGCTCCAAGGGAAATACTGAGCCGGGCGGCTCCGTGGGTTAGAGGATCGGAGCGGAGTGTTTTTGCGCTCGTGACTTGAGGAGCTTTGAGGATCGAGGGAAGTTCAGGCACCCGCCACCACCACATTGCCGCGAGAACTGCCATGTTGATCAGCCCCAGTATGTTGAACCAGGACGACTGCCACGTGGCTCCGGGGGCCGGTTGTGATGCGAAGTTCCCGGCGATACTCGCGAGCCCGGCGGCGATGGTCGCCACGGTCCGAAGCAGCCGGTTGGTGGCTATTGTTCGTAGAGTTCGGTTGTCATCGCCGTCGAGCGTTTCCAACTGGCGTCGACGCGCAATCAGGAGGAGCACCAGCCACGTTCCCACGGCCAGAACCAGCAAGGTCCCGCCGAGCCAAAGGGCAAGTTCAAGGCCCGGAATCCGTCCGTCCTGCCCTTGTCCCATGTAGCCGTTGTCCTCAGGTGGAGACTGGCCCGGCGGCGTAGGCGGCACGGCTGTGTACGCTGGCAAGGTTGCGATCCAAGCGATGGCCAAAGCTGCGTAGCCGAAGATGGCCGCCGTGGTCCAAGCGAGTTTGCGGGGAAGGAAGTCCCTGATCCTCCGGACCTTCAGCTCTGCGTACCGGCGTGGTGCCTTCGGTGCGGGGTAACTCAGCTGACCGAGGGCATGGACGGTGAGGCACGCGACAATTGGCCAGGCAAGTGCGTTGGCGATCTGGTCCGGAGTTGCAGGAGCGCTTGATCCCAGGGGATTCGACCTGATGATTCCGGCGCTCATGGCACCCTGCAGGGAACTTGCCATCCAACCAATGATGCCCACCCAAAGCCCATGGGAGGCCACGGACTGGGCATCAGGCTTGGACCAGACCTGCATCCTCAGGAACAGGTACACGATGATGGCACCGACTACCGGTCCCAGGAAAAACATTGTTGGCAGAACAACCACGGCAAGACCCCCACATCTTTTGTATCAATCTACTGACACAAAGAAGTGAGGGTCAAGCCGTTTGCCGGGTCAGTCGTCGAACGGTTTGACCTGCTCCACAGACACAATTTTCCGCTCGGATCCCCGCGCTACCTGGCAAACAATGACTTCGCCGGGAGAAAGATAAGGATCTGTTGTGGGAAGGAGTGCACGTAGGGCCTGCGACATGTGCTGGCCCAACTGCTTCAACGCCGTCGGCAGAGCCGGGCGATGCGTGCACACAGCGATCGGCAGCTGCTTGTCGAACAAAGCCTCAACAGCGGCAGCCGTCTTCTTGGGGGAGCGCTGATGGGTGTGCTCGGTGAGTGCTTCCACCAGTTTCACCTTGACGCCGCTGGCCTTGGCATAGGGGGCGATGGTGGCAACGCAACGCGCCCAGGGGCTGGTGACCACACGTTGTGGTTTCCACACCTCCAGCAGGCGCTGGACGGCAACTGCTTGCCGCTGGCCTGTGGCAGCCAAGGGACGGTCGCCCTCGGCTTTGGTCCATGAGGACCGCGGCTTCGCTTTGGCATGGCGGATCAGCACCAGCGGCCATGTGTCTAGTTCACCGCGGACGTGGGCCTTCTGAAGGTATTCCAGCGGCTCCACATCTGATGGGTTACTCAGGAAGCTTGCAGCCCGGTCCGGGCTGCACCACATGACACTGTCCACTTCTTTGCCATCGGGCCGAAGCTGGGCGCCGTTGACCTTCACTGCCCAGTACCTGACCACCTTCAAGCCGGCACTGACGCGGTAGTGAATTGCCGGAAGAGGTATGCCCAGCGGGGCCTGGAGTCCTATCTCTTCCCACACCTCACGGGCAGCGCACTCGGGAACTGTTTCCCCGGCGTCGAGTTTTCCTTTGGGCCATGACCAGTCGTCATACCGGGGACGATGGATCAGGAGGACCTCGAGGGCACCTTTGGTGATGCGCCAAGGAATGGCGCCGGCGGCGACAACGGCCACCGCCTCGCCGGGGTGGTCTGTTTGATCCGCCACGGGGGTATCGCTGTTCAACTGGGTCCTTACCGCCGGGCCGCAGCACGTTGGCGCGAGCGGGAGGCCAGGAGCCAGGACTGCATGTCCAGCAACGGCTTGCCCTCGTCATCCAAGTGATGCCTTGTCCAGTGTCCGCTGCTGTCCAAGTGCCAACTGGCTGTCCCGTCGTCGACGTAGCGACGCATCAAGTCCATGACCGTTGCCGTGTCTTCCTTGCTGGCCAGCTGAACCAGCGCCTCAACGCGGCGATCCAGGTTGCGGTGCATCATGTCAGCGGAACCGATGTACACCACTGGCTCGCCACCGTTGCCAAAGGCAAAGACGCGTGAGTGTTCAAGGAAGCGACCCAGGACGGAACGGACCCTGATGTTCTCGCTGAGTCCCGGGACGCCGGGCCGCAGGGAGCAAATACCGCGCACCACGACGTCAACCCTCACGCCGGCCTGGGAGGCTCGGTAAAGGGCATCAATGATGGCTTCATCCACCATGGAGTTGACCTTGATCTGCACCAGTCCGGGAGTGCCGGCCTGGGCCCTGCGGATTTCGCCTTCAATCCTGTCCATCAAGCCCGCACGCACCGATCGCGGCGCTACAAGCAACCGCTTGAACGTGGACTTCGGGGCGTAGCCGGAGAGCTGGTTGAACAGTTTGGACAGATCCTCGCCCACTTGCTCGTTGGCTGTCAGGAGGCCAAGGTCTTCGTAATAGCGGGCGGTGCGCGGGTGGTAGTTGCCGGTGCCGATGTGGCAGTAGCGGCGCAACCCGTCCACCTCCTGGCGAACCACCAAGGACAACTTGCAGTGAGTTTTCAGGCCCACGATGCCATACACCACGTGAACGCCCGCTTGCTCGAGCTTTCGCGCCCAGGAGATGTTGGCCTGCTCATCAAAGCGGGCTTTGATTTCAACGAGGGCCAGGACCTGCTTGCCTGCCTCAGCAGCATCGATGAGGGCGTCAACGATGGGGGAGTCACCGGAGGTCCGGTACAGGGTTTGCTTGATGGCCTGCACCTTGGGGTCCGCGGCCGCCTGCTCCAGGAAAGCCTGGACGGAGGTGGAAAACGAGTCATACGGGTGGTGGAGCAGAATATCCCTTCGGCGCATCGCGGCGAACACGTTGGCGGCCTTCGAGGTCTCGGACTCGTTGAGGTACCGCGAGGTGTGGGGTACATGCTTGGGGTAATGCAGATCCGCGCGATCAATGGCACTGATGGCTGACAGTCCACGGAGATCCAACGGCGCGGGAACGGAGTAGACCTCGGACTCTTCAACACCAAGCTCCCGGATCAGCAGAGCTTTGATGTTCGGGTTGATGTCCGTGGTTACTTCCAGACGTACCGGAGGGCCGAAGCGGCGGCGCAGCAGTTCCTTCTCCAAAGCCTGAAGGAGGTTCTCGGCGTCGTCCTCTTCTACTTCCAGGTCCTCGTTGCGGGTGACGCGGAAGGTGTGGTGCTCCAGGACTTCCATGCCGGGGAACAGCTTGTCCAGGTGGACAGCGATGACTTCTTCCAGGGCGATGAATCGGGCCACGCGGCCCGGGATGGCACCGGCACGGGGGCCGTCCACTGAGATGAGTCGGGGGAGTTGGTCCGGGACCTTCACACGGGCGAAGAGCTCTTTGTCGCTGATCGGATTGCTGACGATCACGGCAAGGTTCAGGGAGAGGCCCGAGATGTACGGGAATGGGTGCGCCGGGTCCACCGCCAGCGGAGTCAGGATGGGGAAGACCTTCTCCTGGAACATAACGCTGATCCGGTGGCGTGCATCTTCGTCCAGCTCATGCCAGTGCATGATGTGGATGTGCTCATAGGCCAGTGCCGGGCGAATTTGCTCGGCGAAAACCCTGGCGTGGCGTTCCTGCAGCCTATGGGCCTCTTCGCTGATTTGCTCCAGCACTTCAATGGGGCTCAGCCCTGCAGGGGAGGGCACGGCCAAACCTGTGGCGATGCGCCGCTTGAGGCCGGCCACCCGAACCATGAAGAACTCGTCCAGGTTGGACGCGAAAATGGACAGGAAGCTGACGCGTTCCAGCAGGAAGAGGTCAGGATCTTCAGCGAGCTCCAGCACGCGGGAGTTGAAGGCCAGCCAGCTGAGTTCGCGGTCCAGGAAGCGGTCCGGGGAGATGTCGCCTTCGGGCTCCAGGCTCGGTGCGAATTCCGGAATATCGATGCGGTCCTGAGTGGCTCGCGAAGCCGGCACTTCCGATGATCCGAAGCGCGGGGGCAGTGTTGCTCCCTTCGAAGTGGATCCGGCGGTGCCGACGGGGTCCGGCTGCATGGGGTTCTCCTAAGCTCAGGACGGGGTTTCCTCCCACATTACAAGCAATTCCGGCGCTCGAATCCAAGATGTCACCTGCTTTCAGGCAAGTGATCCCGTCAGGTTAATTTTTGGTTAAAGGCCCATACATCACATCGGTGTCCCAACGAACAAAGCCGAGTTTCTGATATAGAGCTACTGCTGCCTCGTTGTCGGCGTCCACGTACAGCATCACAGCATGCAGGCCTTGGTCCTGGAGATGCTTGATTCCCGCAACGGTAAGGGCCTTGCCCAGACCCAAACCCTGCGCCGCAGGAGTCACCCCCACCACGTAGACCTCGCCGATGGCCGGGTGCGGACCCTGCCGGGGGTGGACCTTGGTCCAGTGGAATCCCAACAGCTCGCCTTCACCATTGACGGCCAACAGGAAACCTTCGGGATCGAACCAATCTTCAGCCTTGCGAGCCTCAAGGTCCGCCAGTGTCATGGAACCTTGCTCTGGGTGGTGGGAGAAAGCGGCCCTGTTGGCTTCCAGCCAAGGCTGCTCATCCTGGCCCGGCACGAAGGTGCGGATCGAAATCCCGTCCGGAAGTCCGGCGTCGGGCAGTGCGGAGGTTGAGGACATCAGCCGCATCTTCCACAATTCGCGCACCGGACCGTAGCCAAAGCTCGTGGCGAGCTCGGCGGCCGCTTCGTGGTTGCCGTGCGACCACGCACTTAAACCCTTGAGGCCCCGCTTGCCCTGCAGGGCACCCAGCAGCTTTCCTGCCACGCCCTGATTGCGGTAGCTGGGGTGGACGGCCAACTCCAGCACGCCGCTCCCGTCATCACTTTCGACGACCACCGCGACCCCCGCCAGGTCATCAGCGGTGGCAGGATCTGAGTCTTCGTCAGGGGCATATAGGACCAAAGACAGGACAGAGTGGTCCCCGGCGTCTGCGCCGCGCAGCATGACCAACGTCTGCTCGGAGAAGGGGGGATTCCCGTCCGATTCCCCGGCAGCGGCGGCCAGGGCCGTGACGTCCTTGAGGAGCTCACTGTCCAAGGCGCCGGCAATAATCAGTACGGGCCAGTTTTCCGGGTGCGCGTGACTCATGATGCAAGGCTATACGTCCAGTGCAAGCTGCGTGATTTGATGTCCTCGGAAATGGGAGGTAGTCTCGTTATCTCGTTCGCCTCGCGGTTTATCCGTGAGTCAGCGCAGGGGGGATCCACCAGTGGGGTGGCCTCGATACGTTCGACCCGTATGTCCTCCACCAAGTAGCAAAGAAAAAGGCCAGGATCCTTGTGGATCCTGGCCTTTTTCTTGTCTAATCCAGTGGTCGCTCGAAAACAGCCTTCAGGCTTCGGACAACTCTTCGTCCGTGAGACGGACAAGGGTCAGCCGGTAGCCAACGTTGCGGACAGTGCTGATCAGGTTCTCGTGATCCACGCCCAGCTTGGCGCGAAGCCGCCGGATGTGGACGTCCACGGTCCGGGTGCCGCCGTAATAGTCGTAGCCCCAGACTTCCGTCAGCAGCTGCTGACGGGTGAACACCCTGCCCGGGTGCTGGGCGAGGTACTTCAGGAGTTCGAACTCCTTGAACGTCAGGTTGAGGGGCTGGCCGCTGACACGGGCGGTGTAGCTCGCCTCGTCAATCACGACGCCGGCTGCCCGGATTTCGGTCTGGGCTTCCTCTTCGCCGGGCACGGCACGCGCCATGGCGAGCCGAATACGCGCCTCGACTTCTGCGGGTCCGGCCGAGTCCAGCACGATGTCATCTACGGCCCACGCGGACGAGACAGCAGCCATGCCACCTTCCGTGAGGATCAGCATGAGCGGTGCGCTGAGGCCGGTCGCCTTCAACAACTGGGTGAGCGAGCGGGCGCCCACTAGATCTTTGCGGGCATCAAGGAAGACGATGTCCGTGGGGTCGGTCTCCAGGAGGGCCGTGGGTTCTGCCGGGAGGATGTGCACACGGTGGTTCAGCAACTCCAAGGCAGGCAAAATGTCCACCGATGAGCCGGTGCTGTTCGTTAGGAGCAGGATGTGCGACATAGTTCCTCCAATGGGCTGTACGCGCATCATCGGGCGTCGAAACCGGCTTCTCACCGGTCGGTCACAACACATGCGCAGCCTCTACCGTTGTAACGGGATTGCGGCAAACACAGTGCGCTGTTGAAGTCTGAGTATACCCATCAGTGCCTTGCGACACATGGATTCGTGACGGGCAAGCACTGGAATTACGACATATTGGGCCGGCTTAAGGCAGGATTGTCGGGAGGTCGTAAGGCACATCGGATTGAGGTCGGCACACAGTGAAGTCTTGGAGCATCGGGGTATTCGGACTCGTGGCGCTCGTAGCCATCGTGGCCAGCACCTTCGTTTCCCGGGAAGCCATGGTGGGTGCAGGCATCGCGGCGTCCGCGGCGGTGGGGATAGGCTGGCCGCATTTCCTTGCTGTTCCCGCCAAGAAGACGTTGGCCGCCGTTATTGGGCTTGCCGGTGCAGGATCGGCCGTAGCCGCTGCCTACATGCCGGCGCCGGGATTCCTGGACGGTACCCCGGCGTTCGTAGCGCTGGGTGTGATGGCGGTGTTCGTGGTCCAGCTCATCAGGGGGACAGGGCAGGCCCAACGCCTGGAGTCCACTCTTGGCTGCTCCGCCGGTGTGTTGCTGAACTGCCTGGGCGCGGGGTGGATCGCCAGCGCGCGATTCAACGGCGTCAAGGAGATGGTCCTGGTGGCGGGCCTCAGCGCGGCAGTTGCCCTCATTGTGGGAATCATTCGCTGGCCGGATCGCATTGTGGCTCCGCTCGGTGTGGTGATGGCCGGACTCATGGGACCGCTGGCAGGTCTGGTCTTCTCGGATATCGCCGTACTTCCCGCAGCCCTGGTGGGCGTGGTGGTGGGATCCGTTCTGGTGTGTTTCCGCCGAATGACCACCCTTCGGCGGGGGCGACTCAATATCCCGGCGGCGATCGGAATGGGCGTGGCGCCCGTTTGGGCTGTGGGGGCCTTGGCTTACTTCATAGACAAACTACTCATCTACTAACGGTTAGGATTGCATCATGTCTGTACTCGCATTTGAAATCTTCTTCCTCGTTCTCCTTGGCCTGGCCAGCGTCGCCATGGCATGGTTTGCGGGTTTTGTCGTCTACCGCCTTTTCAAGGGCCAGAAGTAACCCTTCTGATCCTGCAGCCCAACAGAGGTAATCGTTGTGCCTATTGAGATCCCCACAGATCTGACGCCTGAACTCGTCCCTCTTTCCTGGCTCATTGGTGAGTGGGAAGGCCGCGGCCGGCTCGGCAGCGGAGACGAGGACTCCGAACATTTCGTCCAGCATGTGTCATTCACGCACAACGGGCTCCCGTACCTGCAGTACAGGGCCGAGACCTGGCTCAGTGATGACGCCGGCGAAAAGTTGCGCCCGTTGACTGTTGAGACGGGGTTCTGGGCTTTGGAGCGGAAGCTTGAAGAAGGCGACGGAGGCCCGGGTCTGATCCCGGCCGACATCGTCCCCGTTCTCAAGACTGCCGACGAAGTCGAGGAGCGGCGCAACAAGGAGGGCGGTTTCGACATCTCCGTATCGATCTCCCACCCTGGCGGAATCACTGAGCTCTACTACGGCCAAATCAAGGGACCCCAGATCCAGCTGAGCACCGACATGGTGATGCGCGGAAGCCACTCCAAGGAGTACACAGCGGCAACACGGATCTTTGGCTTGGTTGATGGCAACCTCCTGTGGCGCTGGGACGTCGCTGCCAGCGGCAAGGCCCTTGAAGCGCACGCCTCGGCATTCCTCAACAAGGTTTCCTGACCCGAGGCCTCACCGTACGTTCCAGCACGCAGCAAGCAAGCAGCCAGCAGAAGGAGCAGAAAGTGAACACCCACCTCAAGCCGGAAGGTTATGAGGGCCTTAAGGCCGTCTTCTTCAATGGCACCCTGAAACCTTCGCCGCAGCTCAGCAACACTGATGGCCTGATCAAAATCAGCCGGGACATCATGGAGAAGCAGGGCGTCACAACCCGGCTCTTCCGGACAGTGGACCACGACATCGCCAGCGGTGTGTATCCGGATATGCGCGAGCACGGATGGAAGACCGATGAATGGCCGGAGATCTACCGTGACGTCCGCGACGCCGATATTGTCGTGGTCGCCGGGCCTATCTGGCTGGGCGACAACTCGTCCCAAACCAAGAAGCTCATCGAGCGGTTATACGCCCATTCGGGCGAGTTGACCAGCAAGGGCCAATGGGCGTTCTACCCCAAGGTGGGCGGTTGCCTCATCACTGGCAACGAGGACGGCATCAAGCACTGTTCCATGAATGTGCTGTACAGCCTGCAGCACATCGGCTTCACCATTCCTCCCCAGGCCGACGCCGGGTGGATCGGTCCTGTGGGTCCGGGTCCCAGCTATCTGGACGAAGGATCGGGTGGGCCGGAGAGTGATTTTACTAACAGGAACACCACCTTCATGACGTGGAACCTCCTCCACATGGCCAAGCTCCTGCGCGATGCCGGGGGCATTCCGGCCTACGGCAACTTGCCGGAGGAATGGAAAGCGGGCACCCGATTTGATTTCGAAAACCCGGAATACCGCTGATACCGGAATACCGCTGAGTCGCAAGGACTTCTACTACATATGACTTACAAGAGCCCTCTGTTGTCGCGCCCCGGCGCCGTCGAGGACACCGGCCTGGACGCCGGCGTCGCCGCTCACTATGGCGAACCGCTGCGTGAGCAGCGCGCCCTGGCAATCGGAACCGCCGTCGTCGATCTTTCGCACCGTGGCGTGGTGACCGTGACTGGCCCGGACCGGCTCAGCTGGCTCAACACGCTCTCGTCCCAACAGGTCACCAACCTTCAGCCCGGCGTTGCCAGCGAACTGTTGCTGCTCAGCGTTCAGGGCCGCATCGAGTTCGATGCCCGCGTCATTGACGATGGCACCACCACATGGCTGATCGTGGAGACTGCCGAGGCAGGGCCATTGGCTGAATGGCTGAACAGGATGAAGTTCATGCTCCGCGTCGACATTGAGGACGTCTCTGAGCAGTGGGCCGTGGTGGGTGCCACCAAACCGCAGGAGCAACTGACCGGGCGCTTGGTGTGGGAGGATCCCTGGCCGCACGTAAGCCCCGGCGGCTACGCCTACAGCATCGTTCCCGAGGAATCGCATCCCGGGCTCGAGCGCCCTTGGTTCGAGTACCTTGTCCCGGCGGCCCAACTGGAGCAATCCGTGGAGGGCCTTCCGTTGGCAGGCGCCATGGCAGCGGATGCCCTGCGGATTGCTGCTTGGCGGCCCCGCCTCGGTGCCGAGACAGACGAGAAGACGATTCCCCACGAACTGGACCTTTTGAGGACCTCAGTACACCTGAACAAGGGCTGCTACAAGGGCCAGGAAACCATTGCTCGTGTCCACAACCTGGGCCACCCGCCGCGGCGCCTCGTGTTCCTGCAGCTTGATGGCTCACAGCACACACTGCCAGCCGTTGGCAGTGTTGTATTTGTCGGGGAGCGCAAGGTGGGTACTCTGACATCGGTGGCGCAGCACTTTGAAATGGGACCCGTTGCTTTGGCCGTGATCAAGCGGTCCGTATCGGCGGAGGAAACCCTGACGGTGATGGACGGTGAAGAACCTTACATCGCAGCCCAGGAAGTGATCGTCGCCCCCGACGCCGGCCAGGTTGTCGGGCGCCAGACCGGATTCCTGAAGGGACCCCACAGATGAGCCAAGCTACAGGCCCCGACGACGAAACGTTGGCCCTGGCCCACGCCCTGTTCGATGCTGCCCGCGAAGGGGACACCGAACTGCTACGAGGCTACTTGAGCGCCGGCGCTCCTGCCACGCTGACCAACGCCGCCGGCGACTCCCTCCTGATGCTGGCCGCGTATCACGGGCACGAGGAAGCCGTACAACTCATCCTCCATCACGGTGCCGACGTCAATGCCGCCAACGATCGCGGACAGACTCCGCTGGCCGGGGCGGTCTTCAAGGGATACACCGGCGTCGCCCGGGTGCTGCTGGATGCTGGAGCAGATCCCGACGCCGGAACTCCCTCCGCGCGCGATGCCGCCACAATGTTCGCCAGGTCAGAGATTCAGGCCCTGCTGGACTAACGCAACTAGTGCTTGGAAAGCCCAGCCGCCTGGCGGCTGGGCTTTCTGTGTCTCCGGGTTCCTTTGCATCCTTATACTCCACGTGGAATAGTTGTTGTGGAGTATTTGATTCGGAAGGGGGTTTGTTATGCCCAAGGCCGCTGCCTTGACCCCACTGGGGGTAGCCGCGCTGGCCCTTTTGGCGGAGGGGCCCATGCATCCTTACGAGATGTACCAGTTGCTGATGGCCCGTCATGAGGACCGCCTCGTGAAAGTGCGCCCCGGGACCCTGTATCACGCCATGGGCCGGCTCGAGGAAAGCCGGCTCATCGAGGCTACGGGAACCGAACGCGAAGGAAACCGCCCGGAACGGACCACCTACCGGATCACTTCAGCCGGACATGTTGCCCTCGATGCCCGTCTGCAGGCCATGCTCTCCACCCCTGTGAATGAATACCCCGTCTTCCCTCACGCAATCGCCGAGGCCCATCACCTTCCCGCGGAGGTGGTGATGGGGCTGTTGGAGGAGCGGGTTGTTGCACTGAATGCCGATCTTGACTTCCTCGTCCACGCCGAAGCCACCGTGACGGGCAAGGGACTGGCCCGTAAGTACTGGATCGACATCACGTACCAACAGGCAATGCGCCGAACGGAGATCGCGTGGATCCGCGGCCTCCTTGAGGAGTTGGGCAACGGGCGCCTGCCCTGGGATGAACCCCAACCGGCTCCAACCGAACTTATAAGCAAACCAAAGGAATCCCTTGGAAAACGTAGCTAAGCCGTGGCCCGCGCTGTGGTCACTCGTGGTGGGTTTCTTCATGATCCTCATCGACACCACCATTGTGTCGGTCGCGAACCCGCGGATCATGGAGGGCCTCAACACGGATATCAACGCCGTCATTTGGGTCACCAGCGCCTACTTGCTGGCCTATGCCGTGCCCCTGTTGATCACGGGCAGGCTGGGTGATCGGTTCGGCCCCAAGAACCTTTACCTGATCGGCCTGGTGGTCTTTACCCTCGCTTCCCTCTGGTGCGGGCTCTCCGGCGACATCACCATGTTGATCGCTGCGCGCGCCGTCCAAGGCTTCGGTGCCGCCATGATGACGCCTCAGACCATGGCCGTGATTACGCGAATCTTCCCGCCCGACCGCCGCGGCGCAGCCATGGGGCTGTGGGGAGCTACGGCAGGAATGGCAGTACTGATCGGCCCGATCCTTGGTGGTCTGCTGGTGGACAGCCTTGGCTGGGAGTGGATCTTCTTCGTCAACGTCCCCATCGGCATCGTGGCCTTTATCCTTGTCACGCGTTTCGTGCCGAAACTGAGCACTCACACCCACACGTTCGACGTCGTGGGCGTGGTGCTGTCCGCCGTCGGTATGTTCTTGCTGGTGTTTGGCATCCAAGAGGGCCAAACCTACAAGTGGGGAACGGTTACCGGGTTCGTTTCGGTGTGGGGTTTGATCATTACCGGACTTGTAGTCCTGGTTCTGTTTGTCGCCTGGCAGTGGCTTCTTGAACGCCGTGGAGGGGAACCACTGCTGCCGCTTGGCCTGTTCAAAGACCGCAATTTCTCCCTGGGAAACAGCACCATCATGGCCGTGGGCTTCACGGTGACAGCCTTCCCGCTGCCCACCATTTTCTACTACCAAACGGTGCGGGGCCTGACGCCAACGCAGTCTGCCTTGCTGATGATTCCCATGGCTGTTATTTCGGGTGCGCTCGCTCCGTTCGTCGGCAAGCTCATAGACCGCGCAAACCCGCGCTGGTTCGCATCCTTCGGCCTCGTCTGCCTTTCCGGAGCATTGTTCTGGACCGCGTCCCTGCTGGGCCCGGACACTCCTATCTGGATGTTCCTGCTGCCCAGCGCATTGCAGGGCGTTGCCAACGCCTTCATCTGGGGTCCGGTGTCCAACGCGACCACCCGCAACCTGGAACCACGCCAGGCAGGGGCCGGTTCCGGCGTTTTCAACACCACACGCCAGATCGGTGCTGTGTTGGGTTCGGCTGCCATTGCTGCCCTCATTCAGTCTCGGCTCGCGGCAGAACTGCCTGCGGCTCCAGCCGGAGCTCCTGCGGGTGAAGCCTCCATGACCGGAGTGTTGCCGGAGGCGCTGCACGCGGGATTCTCGACGGCGATGAGCCAGTCCATCCTGTTGCCCGCCTGTGCGATTCTTCTGGGAGCGGTGATGGCACTGTTCTTTGGCAAGCCCAAGTCGGTGCAAGGCTGGGGCGGAAAGGCCCCCGAGGTACCGGCCGTTCAGGAAACAGTGGGCAAGTAGCGCTGACATTTTCCGGACAACAGCGCAGGACCAGCCCACTTTTGGGGTGGTCCTGAGCTGTTGTAGGGCAGGATCAATCCCTTCCGGGTTCAAAGCCGGGCCAGTTCAGTTCTGTGTCAGCCGAGGATGACGCTGGCGTGGAGCCCGCCCGTGGCAAATCCCAGGCTGCGGGCCATCGCCAGCGCACCGGTGTTACTGACATCGGCCTTCCACTGGAGAGTCAGGCCGGAGGCAAGTGCTTCATGTGCAGCGATGGAAGCGGCCAGGGTGCCCAAGCCTCGCCGCCGCCAGGGAGGTGCAACCAGCACGCCCATATTGGCCAGAATGCCCTCCCACTCGGAATAGGCACCGCAGGCCACCGGCGTGGGCTGATCTTCCTCGGGATGCATGATGGTGAAGCGATGTTCGAGCCCTTGAAGGCCAACCTCGTTGACGTCATCCGGGGGACACAAGCCCTCAAGGCTGATGGCCTCGGGGTTGCCTTGCGAAACCGTCAGTTCTTCGGATGGTTGCTGAAGCGGGAGGTCGTCTGCAAAGAACAATGCGGAGGATCCAAGCCCGTGTCCGCCGTGCGAGCGAGTGATGGTCAACAGCGTTACGTGCTGGGCCAGTTCGGTATCGGGGATGGCTGCCGCTGCATCAAGGGCCCACTGCGGTCCCACTAGCGCCGAGACGCCAAACAGGCGAAGGAAAACCAGCGACCGCGCTGCGTCATCCACACGGGTAATGCGGTTGCCAAGGTCGCCTGGGTCCGCCGCGGAAGTGGTGAGCCGGGCAGCTGCGGTGGCGAAAGCGTCGTCGTCGAGCCCCAAACGACGAGCCCACGCCAGCTGGATGATGGCAGCGGACGTGGGCTCTAAGGTCATGGATTCAGCCTAGCCGACTAGCCGAACAGCACAGACGCTTCGTCGTAGCGGTGTTGTGGCACGGTCTTGAGCTTGCCCAAGGCTTCCTCGAAGCCCACATGGGAAATGTCTGTGCCCTTCAGAGCCACCATGGTGCCCCAGCGGCCTTCCACCACGGAGTCGATGGCGGCCATGCCCAGGCGCGTCGCCAGAACGCGGTCGTAGGCGGTAGGAACGCCACCACGCTGGATGTGGCCGAGGATCGTGGCCCGGGTTTCGATGCCGGTGCGGGCCTCGATCTCCGGTGCCAACTGGTCAGCGATGCCGCCCAGGCGGGGACGGCCGAACGTGTCCAGGCCGCGCTCGGAGTGCGGGGACTCCATGTGATCAGGGACGAAGCCCTCAGCAACCACCACCAGCGGCGCACGGCCACGGTCGTGGGCTTCCTGGACCCATTCGGTGATCTGCTCGATGCTGGCCTTCTGCTCGGGGATCAGGATGGCGTGTGCGCCGGCAGCCATACCGGCGTGCAGTGCGATCCAGCCGACGTGGCGTCCCATCACTTCGGCAATCATGCAACGGTGGTGGGATTCGCCGGTGGTGCGGAGCCGGTCGATGGCCTCAGTGGCAATCTGGACGGCGGTATCGAACCCGAACGTGTAGTCGGTGGCATCGAGGTCGTTGTCCACGGTCTTGGGGACTCCGACGATCTTCAGGCCGGCGTCGGTAAGCCGCTTGGCAGCTGCCAGGGTGCCCTCGCCGCCGATGGCGATGATCGCGTCAATGCCCAGGCGTTCCATGTGGGCTTTGATGACGTCCGGGCCTCCACCGTTTTCGAACGGGTTGGTGCGGGAGGTGCCCAGAATGGTGCCGCCCTGCTTGGCAATACCGCGGACCATGGTGCGGGGGATGTCGATGACATCACCTTCAACCACACCACGCCAGCCGTCGCGGAAGCCAACAAACTCCTGGCCGTGGATTGCGATGCCCTTGAGGACTGCTCCGCGGATCACTGCGTTGAGGCCGGGGCAATCGCCACCGCTGGTAAGAATGCCAATTTTCATGTTTGCTCACTCATGGCTTGGAGGAATACGTGCAGAGCGCCACGCTGAGCTCCCCATGATTGTAGACGCGCATGTGGGGTGGGACACAAACGGTTACTTTTGACCCTGGCCGTGCGGTATTGGAAACCTGGCCGAAAACAGCGAAACGCCCCGCCGGCCGGCAGGGCGTTTCGTGTTCTTCGGCCGCTGTAAACGAAAACTACCGGGAACGTTGGCTGATGAAGGATTCGAGCGCGATCTTGTTGTTCTGGTCCGGCAGGAGGAGCCAGCCCAGGATGTAGACCACGAATGCCGGCCCGGGCAGCAGGCAGAAAAGCAGGAAAGCCACCCGAACGTACGCGACGTCTACCCGGAGCTTTGCTGCGATTCCTCCGCAGACGCCACCCAGCCATCGTTGCGGTCCACGCTTCAGGCCGAAGCCCCTGACGATGCTGAAGAACTTGTCCATGGCTACAGCCTTCCCTGTTGTGGTTGCTTTGTCACGTTGCTGCGTGCGGTCACTTGGCCGGACTCTTCGGTGTGCCGGAACCCTTGCGGGCTGCCAGGAGCCCACCGACCACCAGTGCCGCACCGGCACCGATCATCAAACCGATCAGCACGTACGTGCCGTTCAGAGTGACCCATCCGAGCGTAGAGATGACGATCAAGGCCGCGAGGGCGATCACAATCAACCCCCACACCACAGTTCCTATCCGCGCCTGGCGGGGTTCGTCGTCGTCAGTGTGCTGTACTGCGAAGCTGGGCTCCAACGGCGGGGTGAGCGGGATTGGCTTGAGGCTCGGCTTGGGGAGGGCTTCCGTGGGGCGGGTTTCGCGGGGGAGGGCTTCCGTGGGGCGGGTTTCCGCCGAACGTTGCTCCCTGGGCAGCGGTTCTGTTGGCTGCGCAGGCTCAGTTGGCTGCGGGTCGCGTGCTTTGCCTGGCTCGTTGGTGTTCATGTCAGTTTCCTTCCTGGATGGTCACGTTGCTGAACGTGCCGTCAATTTCCACCACGAGGTTGGCTCCCGGCTTTTCAGTGTTGTAGAGCGTCCTCTCGTCCTGGAGGCGCCCACCGCGGTCTGTGCCACGTTCGTTGAGGTTGCCGAACGTCATATCGGCCCTGACCTCAACAGGAACATCGTCGGGGATGATGACCGTGACATTGCTGGCGGTGGCGTCAACCGGAATGAGTACCTCGGAGATCAGCGGAGGCGTTAGGGCGATCTCGCTCAAGTCCACCCGCCCCTGCGCCCCCGTGACGTCAATGCCGAGCCGTGCTTGTTCAATGCTGGTGGGTGCCCAGTTCACGTCGTGGAAGGTGAAGCGGTCGCCGTCTCTGGGGATCACGTTGAAGATTCCGCCAGTGATCAGGGCCGCCACGGCGAGGAAGCCAAGGAAGCCCGAGGTCCGTCCGCGAAGTCCTGCAATGAGGATGCCCAAGCCAAGTACGGCTGCGCCGGTAGCCCACACCACGGCGTTACCCGAGTTACCCAGTTCAATGACATTTCCGGCGTCGAGCGCTTTCAGCGTGCCGCCGGCAAGGAGGGCTGCACCGGCTGAGACTGAGACGATTGCAGCTCCTGGACCCTTGTGCTTAGGAGCGGCGGGTTTAGGCTGCCATTGTTGCGGGGGAGTTGGTCCGTAAGGAGGGCGAGGGCCGGAAGGCCCGGACGGCGAGGGCACGGACCCGGAGGGCCCGGACGGTGTGGCACCTGACCTGCCGGGCGCGCCGTATACGGGTACGCCGGTATTGGTTCCGGTGGTTGTGGAGCCGGTGGTTGTGCTGGACGCGAACTGCGTGGGCGTACCGTAACCCGTGCCGCCGGGAGCCGCGGCATAGGGCGTTGAGGAGTAATTTTGTTGACCCACGGTCGGTGCTCCTTTTGAGGTTTTGTTGCGTTGGACCAGGAAGTAGATGAGGTAGAAGACTCCGCCCATCCAGAAGAGGGTCCAGAACAGGCCGGGCATACCATCCCAGCCCCAGCCCCAGAATCCGCGGCCAAGGCTCGGCAGGCCGATGATGGTGGTGATCAATGCGCCGGTCATACCCCCTGACCAACGGCCCGCGGCGGCTTCCTGTACGTGGATCCGGCCGTCAGGCTCGGGCAGGAGCGCCCAGGCAATGCCGTAAAGCAGCACGCCGACGCCTGCAAAGAGTGCCAGGACAATGAAGATGCCCCGCACGATCAGGGGGTCGATGCCGAATCGGTGGGCCACACCGCTTGCGACGCCGCCAATCCAACGGTCCGGTCCCCGGCGGATGCCTTGATTGCGGATCCAGTCGAAGAAGTTCTGCTGGGAGGTTGCCGGAGCGGTGCCGGTGGGCGGGTAGTTGCCCCCGGTGGGACCGGTTCCCGCGGAAGTCCCGGCCTCTCCAGGTGTTCCCGAAGGCGTCCCGGACGTGGCACCGGTGGCGCCGGTGGAAGCGCCGGTGTGGGCGCTGGAGCCGGATCCGCTGGCCGTGCTTGGCGTTCCGGGTTCCTCTGGGTTCATGCTGTTCGCGTTCATACTTCGATCCTGCCGCCCAGACCACCCCGCCCTCTACTGGGGGATACCCTGAATGATCCCTGAGGGACCCCCGAACAACGCCGGTTTCCCGTCCGGGGCACTCTGATCCGTGTTTGGATTGGTATATGACAACCGCTGTACAACGCCCCACGCTGGTCCGCAGCAGCGACCGCATGATCGCGGGCGTCTGCAGCGGACTCGCCGACCATTTGGGCTGGCCCGTCAACTTGGTCCGGCTTGGCATGATCCTTGCCTGTTTCGCCGGTGGAGCAGGCGTGGCCTTCTACGCATGGTTGTGGACCATGGTTCCCACCGCGGATGAAAACGCCAAGCGCAACGCCCGCCGTCCGGCGTCGCCCATTGCTCCTGCGGTGAGCCTGGCGCCTCCGTCCGTCTCCGCCCCCGCCCCTTCCGTGGCACCAAAAACGTACGACGCCGGCGCGTCGCCGGCGGGGTTCGGCGCACCACCGGTATCCGGTTCCGTCCAGGCCGGCCCTCCTGTTCCTGGTACGGCTTATAGCCCTACTGCGGGGACCATGCCCGGCACCCCTTTGCCCGGTGTGTCTTTGCCCGGCAGCGGTCCTTTGCCGGCTACTGATTCATTGATCGGCGCGGACGCTTTAGCCGGTCAGCTTGCGGGCCCGCCCCGTTCGGGCACTGCAGGTGGCAGCAACGAAAGCACGCTGGCGACGTGGTTCTCGTTCCGCAAGATCCACTACGGCAAGGAAATCCTGCTCGGAGCGGCACTGCTCCTGGTGGCCGCGATCTTGATTGCACGCCAGTTGGGCGTTGATGTCCCTTTGGGCACGCTCATTCCGGCAGCCGCCATCCTGGGTGGTGCTGCCATCGCCTGGATGCAACTGGATGAGACCCGGCGAGCCGGGTTGGTGGACAAGACGAAGGCCGATCAAGCAGGTGGATGGACCCGCCTGGCAGCGGGGTTGGCCTTGGTGGTGGCCGGCGTCCTGGTGATGGTTTCCGGGTCTGGATCCTGGGAGCAGACTTGGCTGGCACTACTGGCTTCCGTCGCTGTCCTCGGCGGAGTTGCCTTGGTACTGCTGCCGTGGGGCCTGAAGTTCTGGAAGGACCTCGAGGCCGAACGCGCCGGCCGCGTCCGCGAAACCGAGCGCGCAGAGATCGCTGCCCACCTGCACGACTCCGTACTTCAAACCTTGGCGCTCATCCAGCGGCGTGCAGGTTCCGAGCAGGACGTGGTGCGGCTTGCAAGGGCCCAGGAACGCGAGCTCCGGTCCTGGCTGTTCAGCGACCCCGCCAAGGAGTCTGGCCTCCTCGCTGACCGGATCAAGTCCGTGGCCGCGGAAGTGGAAGACTCCCACGGCCACGCGGTTGAGGTGGTGACAGTGGGAGATACCGAGATGACGGACCGGCATGAAGCCCTGGTCCAGGCCGCAAGGGAAGCCATGCTCAATGCCGCAAGGCACGGCGGCGGAACAGTATCCGTGTACTTGGAGAGCAATGCCTGCAGTACCGAGATTTTCATCAAGGACCGCGGCCCGGGCTTTGACCTCGACGCTGTTCCGGACGACAGGCTGGGCGTCAAGGAATCGATCATTGGCCGGATGAAGCGGCACGGCGGTACAGCGGTCATCAACAGCAGCAGTGATGGAACGGAAGTTCGTTTGTCCCTCCCGTCAGCAAATCCGGACACCGGCGAGCAACGGAATGCTGATGCGCGAAACGGTGAACAGCGGAATGGAGAAGCCAAGCAATGAACAACAGCTCTGAAAACGGCGTTGGACGCAGGGTACGCGTGGTCATCGTGGACGATCACACCATATTCCGCTCCGGATTGAAGGCCGACCTCGACGAACGCATCGACGTTGTGGGCGAAGCCGGAACCGTGGAACAGGCCATCGCTGTCATAGCCGAGATCCGCCCCGAAGTAGTGCTGTTGGATGTGCACCTTCCCGGCGGTCTGGGTGGTGGCGGACGTGAAGTCATTGCGGGGTCCATGTCGTTGCTCGCCACCACCAGCTTCCTGGCCCTGAGCGTGTCTGACGCCGCTGAGGACGTGGTGTCGGTCATCAGGGCAGGAGCCCGGGGGTACGTCACAAAAACTATTTCCGGGAAGGAAATTTCGGACGCCGTCATCCGTGTGGCCGATGGCGATGCCGTGTTCTCGCCAAGGCTTGCAGGCTTCGTGCTCGATGCCTTCGGGACTGCGCCGGCGGACATCGCTGACGATGAACTGGACAAGCTCTCTGCCCGTGAACTGGAAGTCATGCGGCTCATCGCCCGCGGGTACAGCTACAAGGAGGTGGCCAAGGAGCTGTTCATCTCCATCAAAACGGTGGAAACCCACGTCTCGGCCGTGCTGCGCAAACTCCAGCTTTCCAGCCGCCACGAACTCACCAAGTGGGCTGCAGAGCGCCGTCTCCTCTGACGCTCTATCACATCTCTCGGGCCTAAACCGGACGCTCTCTCACATCCCGCGCCTTAAACGAAAACGCTCTTCCACCTGTCACGGCGGAAGAGCGTTTTCGTTGGCTGATTCCTACTTGGCCTTGCCCAGGAACTCCTGGATGCGACGGACACCTTCTGCCAGATCCTCATCGCCGAGTGCGTAGGACAACCGTACGTAGCCGGAGGGACCGAATGCCTCGCCCGGAACCACGGCAACCTCAACCTCGTCGAGGATGAGCGTCGCGAGTTCAGCGGAAGTCTCCGGACGGACGGGACCGTTGGAGGTCTCGAATTCCTTACCCAGCAGGCCGCGGACGTCCGCGTAGACGTAGAAGGCGCCGGTCGGCGTCGGGCATTCAACGCCTTCGATCGCGTTCAGGCCGGCCACGATCGCCTTGCGGCGGCGGTCGAAGGCCACCTTCATCTCGTCGACGGCGGTCAGCGGGCCCGTGAGCGCAGCGGCAGCGGCAATCTGCATGATGTTGGAGACGTTGGACGTCGCGTGCGACTGAAGGTTGGTGGCCGCCTTGATGACATCGGCAGGGCCGATCATCCATCCCACGCGCCAACCGGTCATGGCGTAGGTCTTGGCCACACCGTTGAGGATGACCACTTTGTCGCCCAGTTCCGGCGCGGCAGTGGCGATGGAGGTGAATTCCACGCCGTCGTAGGTCAGGTGCTCGTAGATTTCGTCGGTAACAACCCAAAGGCCCTTGGACGCTGCCCACTTGCCGATCTCGGCAACCTGTTCCGGGCTGTACACGGCGCCGGTGGGGTTGGAGGGGGAAACGAACAACAGGATCTTGGTCTTGTCCGTCACCGCAGCCTCAAGCTGCTCGACAGTTACCAGGTAGCCCTGTTCGGGACCGGCGAAGACCTCAACCGGCACGCCGCCAGCAAGGCGGATGGCCTCCGGGTACGTGGTCCAGAAGGGGGTAGGGATGATGACTTCGTCGCCCGGATCAACCAAGGTTGCGAACGTGTTGTAAACGGCCTGCTTGCCGCCATTGGTCACCAGGACCTGGGACGGGTCAACCGTGTAGCCGGAGTCCCGCAGGGTTTTCTCTGCGATGGCCTTCTTCAGCTCGGGGAGACCGCCCGCGGGGGAGTAGCGGTGGTACTTCGGCTGGCTGGCTGCCTCAATCGCGGCCTGAACGATGTAGTCAGGGGTAGGAAAATCGGGTTCGCCGGCACCGAAACCGATCACGGGACGTCCCGCGGCCTTCAGTGCCTTGGCCTTGGCGTCAACGGCAAGGGTGGCGGACTCGGCAATGGCGGAGATTCGCTGTGAAATGCGGGCGGTAGTTGTTCCGGCAGACATCTATGTACCGTTCTTCGCAGGCAGCTCGTGGGCTGGATGATGGGATTCGACGTAAACTACCTTATGCTGTTCTGCGGAGCTCCCGGGTGCCTGCAGAACTTTGTGACTGATAATGCTGGTCACAGGCTTTTAGGGCTGGGAGGTCCGGAATCAGTCCGGTTCGACTATCGCGAAATTCTTGCGTAGACTGGTTCACCGGTGTTGAAAAGCACCACAGGCTGAAGTGCGGCCTGAAACATGGATTCGATCCATAGGGTAGTGGCGCAATTGGTAGCGCAGCGGTCTCCAAAACCGCAGGTTGCAGGTTCGAGTCCTGTCTGCCCTGCGCAAGCTGTTCCGGCGGAAACGCCGGGGCACGCGCAGCAACCATGGCTCTGATCAGAGTCGGGTCAACGACTTTGCAAGGTGAGTGAGGACCAGGTGACCGAAACAGCTGCCAGCAGCTCGAAGGGCCGTCCCGCCAAGAAAGCCGACCGCGGCTTCTTCGCCCGAATTGCACTCTTCGTCCGCCAGGTTATTGGTGAACTGAAGAAGGTCGTTGCTCCAACCCGCAAGGAACTGATCAACTACACGCTCGTGGTGCTGGTGTTCGTGGCCATCATGATGCTCATCGTTACTCTGCTGGACCTGGCTTTCGGCACGGGAGTCAGCTGGGTCTTCGGTGGGTCAGGCGCTACGGACCGCTAGACGGATCTGTCCGCAAACTGTGCGAAATTCCTTAGTGATTCAAGGGTTTTGCGGGGTTTGCGGAATTGAGCCATTTAAATAGGCATGTTAGGCAATGAGGAAGCAGGAGACCAAGTGTCTGAGCAGGAGCTCGAGGTAAACGAGACTGAGCTGGGCGAATCCGCCGAGGACTCAGCCGACGCCACGGCAATTGTCGTGGAAGAGTCCGAGGTCGATTCTGCTGCGCCCGAATCTGCCGACGCCGACGATTCCGTAGAGGATTTCGAAGCTGACGTAGACGCCGAGTCTGACGACGCGTCCGGTGATGTTGCCGATGAAGACGACGCTTCGGAAGAGTCCGACGGCGACGACCTGGCAGTTGCTGCTGCAGCAGCGCCGGCTGATCCGGCCGAAGAGTTCAAGGCCAAGCTGCGCCGCCAGGAAGGTGACTGGTACGTCATCCACTCCTACGCCGGTTACGAGAACCGCGTGAAGGCAAACCTTGAGACCCGCATCCAGACCTTGGACATGGAAGATTACATCTTCGAGATCCAGGTCCCCATGGAAGAGGTCGTCGAGATCAAGAACGCGCAGCGCAAGGTCATCAACCGCGTGCGCATTCCCGGCTACGTTCTGGTTCGTATGGACCTGACTGACGCTTCCTGGGGCGCCGTTCGTCACACTCCGGGTGTCACCGGCTTCGTGGGTAACGCCCACAACCCTGTCCCGCTGCGGCTCGATGAGGTCTTCTCCATGCTCGCCCCCGTCTTCGAAGAAGAGCAGGCAGAGCAGGGCAAGCCCGTCAACAAGCAGAACCAGGCTCCCGTGGCTGTCGACTTCGAGGTCGGCGAGTCGGTCATCGTCAAGGAAGGCCCGTTCGAGACCCTCCCGGCTACGATCTCCGAGATCAAGCCCGAGTCCCAGACCCTGGTGGTTCTGGTCTCGATCTTCGAGCGCGAAACCCCGGTTACGCTCGCGTTCAACCAGGTCACCAAGATCTAGCTGAATCCAAAATTTCGCTCCAGCCCTGCCTGCTTAGCAGTTCGGGAGCGGCCGGCCGCCTCGCCATGGCGGCCACCAACCTGGGACGCGCTCCTGTGTCCCAGGAAGCTATTGAGAGAAGGACCCTACATTGGCTCCCAAGAAGAAGGTCACCGGCCTCATCAAGCTGCAGATCCAGGCAGGTGCCGCTAACCCGGCTCCGCCGATCGGTCCTGCGCTTGGCCAGCACGGTGTCAACATCATGGAATTCTGCAAGGCGTACAACGCTGCAACGGAATCCCAGCGCGGAAACGTTATCCCGGTTGAAATCACGGTCTACGAGGACCGTTCCTTCACCTTCATCACCAAGACCCCGCCGGCTGCAGAGCTCATCAAGAAGGCTGCAGGCGTTGCCAAGGGTTCGGCTACCCCGCACACCGTCAAGGTTGCCAAGCTGACCCAGGCACAGGTTGAGGAAATTGCTTCCACCAAGATGGAAGACCTCAACGCCAACGACATCAAGGCTGCCGCCCTGATCATCGCCGGCACCGCCCGCTCCATGGGCATCACCGTAGAAGGCTAGTAACCTTCGAAGGCCCATGTGGCCTTCACCCGCCGGGCAACCGGCATCTGAAACATTGAAATGTCGCAGGATCCTTGCCGGATCCGCGGCTTGTGGCAGGGCCCAGCGCGGTCCGCAGACCACAACTGCACAAGGAGAAATAGCAGCATGGCAAAGCGCAGCAAAGCATATGAGGCAGCCGTAGCCAAGATCGAGGCAGACAAGGTCTACGCCCCGGTCGAGGCCATCACCCTCGCGAAGGACACCAACCCTTCCAAGTTCGACGCAACCGTTGAGGTCGCTTTCCGCCTGGGCGTTGACCCGCGTAAGGCTGACCAGATGGTTCGTGGCACCGTCAACCTGCCCCACGGCACAGGTAAGACCGCCCGCGTCCTCGTTTTCGCGACCGGCGACAAGGCTGAAGCAGCAATCGCTGCCGGCGCCGACTTCGTTGGTTCCGACGACCTGATCGAAAAGATCGCAGCCGGCTGGACCGACTTCGATGCCGCAGTGGCTACCCCTGACCTCATGGGCAAGGTTGGCCGCCTGGGTAAGGTCCTCGGTCCGCGTAACCTGATGCCGAACCCGAAGACCGGTACGGTTACCCCGGATGTCACCAAGGCTGTCAACGACATCAAGGGTGGCAAGATCGACTTCCGCGTCGACAAGCACTCCAACCTGCACTTCATCATTGGCAAGGTGTCTTTCGACGTCAACAAGCTGGCTGAGAACTACGCAGCTGCACTGGAAGAGGTGCTTCGTCTGAAGCCGTCCGCTTCCAAGGGCCGCTACATCCAGAAGGCTACCGTTGCCACCACGTTCGGTCCGGGCATCACCGTTGACCCGAACGTCACCAAGGTCCTCGTCGACGCGTAAGCTTCGCGAGCACTTGCTCTGATAAAAGGACCGTCCGGCATTGCCGGGCGGTCCTTTTTCTTGTCTTGCTACCTGTTCACCGCCGGTGGTGCGCCGTAGGCTGTGGTTCGTGTCGTCGTCGAACTTTCACGCCCTTGCCGGGTTGTCCGTTGAACGGATTCCGGTCCCGTCAAGCACCGACGCGAGCGGGGCGCCCGACTTCCGTGCCTTCCATGATCTGGACGTTGCCCACCATATGGATCTTTGGGGCAACCTCGACCGGTGCTCCACCCTGGCCGAGGCAGTCCTCTTCTGGCGGGGCAATGAATACGAAGAGCGCCACGTATTCCTGGCTCGCCTCGACGGAACTGTGGTTGGCAGGGGCACACTGACGTTGCCCTTAAGCGAGAACACGACGACGGCGGGTGTGGACGTCCTGGTGGACGCCGGCTGTCGTCGGCGCGGCATCGGGTCGGAAATCCTCCTGGTACTGGAACGGGTTGCCCGCGAGAGGGGCCGCACCTCCTTTGACGCGTTTTGCGCGGAACCTCTTGGGCTGCTAATCCCTGGTGGTGAGTTGCTGGAGGCGAAGTCCGGCACGGGTGGCGTCCCGATGGACACCGCCTCAACGCGTTTTGCCGTTCACCACGGGTATTCCCTGGAGCAGGTTGAAACCAACAGCACTCTGGCCCTCCCGGTAGGGGAAAGGCTGCTGCAGGATCTTGAAGCGCAGGCAACGCAGAGGGCAGCCGGCTACAGCTTAATCGGATGGCAGGACCGTTGCCCTGATGAACTCGTAGACGTATTTGCCAAGCTGAAAAGCCTCATGAGCACCGAGGTGCCCATCGCAGGACTGGGTTGGGAGGGCGAGGAATGGGATGCCGACCGCGTCCGCCTCGAGGAATCCACGTGGCTGGCAGGCGGTGTCGCTTCCACGGTTTCAGTTGCACGCCACGACGCCACAGGGGACTTAGCGGCGTACACCACCCTCACCCACCGCGATGCTACCCCGGGCATGGTCTACCAGGAGGACACCTTAGTTGCTCCTGAACACCGCGGACATAGCCTTGGCATGTTGGTCAAGATCGCCAACCTTCGCCGTGTTCAGGAGCTATGGCCGGCCGCCACGTCTGTGATGACGTGGAACGCCAATGAAAACCGGCATATGCTGGCCATAAATATCGCCTTGGGGTTCAAGCCTTCCGGCTATGACGGCGAATGGCAGAAACGGCTGGAATGACTGTAGAAGAGGCGAAGACGGTTCACGTCGAGCAACTGTGGGTGCCCGACACCCTGGACAGCCCCGACGCCGCTGATTTCCTGGATGCCGTAGAAGTAGGGCGCCGGGTACGCATGGAAACCTGGGGGAGCGACGACCTCGCCTACACGCCCATGGAAAAGCTGCTGGAGTTGTCCGACCCCTATGAGCGCCAAGTCATCCTGGTGGCAAAAGTAGATGGCGTCATTGTGGGAACCGTGGATATCGCCTTGCCGTTGGCGGACAACCTTGATCTGGCAGAGTTCACCTTGGACATCCTTCCCGAGTTCCAGGGCCAGGGCGTCGGACGTCAATTGCTGGAGGCCGCGGAGCAGCTCGCCCGGGCTGAGGGCCGCATCATGGCCTTGGTGGATACCAATCATCCGGCAACGTCTCTCACCGAGATACCTGAGGACCAGCTGATCCCGGGCAGCGGCGCTGGATTTGTCCCTGTGAGCAGCAGGGAAGTGGACTTCGCCAAACGGGCCGGGTACACCCTTCAGCATATTGAGCAGTTCAGTTCCTGCCTGCTGCCCCTGGATTCCAAGCTTGTGGGGGATCTGCAGCTTGAAGCCGAAGAAGCCAACGGTGGCCGGTACACCGTGCACCACTGGACGGACCGGTGCCCCGAACCCTGGTTGGAAGCCGTGGCCGCGCTGGAGAACGCCGCCGGTGAGGTGGTTCGTGACGAAGGGGACGAAGACGCACCTGAAGTTGAGGCGAGCGGGATGGTTTTCGATGCAGCGGTCCTGCGCGAAACCGAGGACGCCGCTTTGGCGCAGGGCCGACGCACGGTGGTGACCGCCGTCGAGCATATCGAGACCGGACGCTTGGTGGGCCTGACCACCATCAGCGTCCTTGCCCACCGCCAGGATGTGGTTTTCCAAGACGACACCTTGGTGCTGCAGGAGCACCGTGGCAATAAGCTGGGCTTGTTGATTAAGGTTGCCAATATGGAACGGCTGAGCGAGCAGTTCCCGGATGCCCGCGTTATCTACACTTGGAATGCGCCGGAGAACAGGTACCTCCTGACCGTGAATAAGCAGCTGGGATTCACCACTGCGGGCATCACGGGACTGTGGCAGAAGGAACTGCCAGGCAGGCTGTCGGGAGCAACGTTGTCAGACTAGGCAGGGCCGATTTGGTTTGCCGAACGCTCTCCCGTAACCTTGAAGTACCAAAGACCGTCGGTTGATGGGAATCCACTCTTACGAGCACAGCTCAATTCTGTAGTTGCGCCCGTGAGATGAAAGTGAATTCCTTGACGAAGGACCCTGAACATAGGGCGGCCGGCGCAGGTGAACGAAGCAAGTCTCCACGGGTCAAAACCGTGTTGAGCCAAGCCCCGTGCATCTGCGCGGGGCGTTTTTAGTTTTAGCTCTCGTGAGCGGGGACCCGGAAGACCGGCTTTATTCCCCGGAAGGAGGGTTATGACAACGCCTAGCAAGATCTCCGCAGTTGCAGAGATCACCAACGATTTCAAGGAATCGAACGCGGCTGTCCTGACCGAATACCGCGGGCTCACTGTTGCACAGCTCAAGGAACTGCGTGTTGCGCTCGGCCAGGACACCAAGTTCTCGGTCGTCAAGAACACCCTGAGTGCCATTGCAGCCAAGGAAGCTGGAGTTGAAGCATTCAACGATCAGCTTGCCGGCCCTACTGCAATCGCCTTCATCAAGGGTGACGCTGTTGCTGCTGCCAAGAGCCTGACGGACTTTGCCAAGGCCAACAAGCAGCTGGTTATCAAGACCGGCGTCTTCGAAGGCAAGGCATTGGACGCAGCAGGAGTTGCCGCACTGGCAGCCCTCGAGTCCCGCGAGCTGCAGCTTGCACGTGTTGCTGGTGTCCTCAAGGCTCCCGCATCCGCTGCTGCACGCATCATCGACGCTCTGCGCCTCAAGCTTGAAGAAGAGGGCGGCGCTTCTGCACCGGCCGCTGAAGAAGCTCCGGCTGAAGAGGCTGCATCCGAGGAAGCTCCGGCTGCTGAAGAAGCACCGGCAGCTGCCGAAGCTGCAACCGAAGAGAACTAAGTTCTCCCCTCAATCAAACTCCGGTGCACGGAACGGATTTGTCCGGGCCTGCACCAACTAATGGAAGGACGCCACCATGGCGAAGCTCAGCAACGAAGAGCTCATTGAAGCTTTCAAGGAACTGACCATCATCGAGCTCTCCGAGTTCGTCAAGCTCTTCGAAGAGACCTTCGAAGTTACGGCTGCTGCTGTTGCAGTTGCTGGCCCCGCTGCCGGCGGTGCTGCTGAAGCTGCTGAAGAGAAGACCGAATTCGACGTCGTTCTCGAAGCTGCTGGCGACAAGAAGATCGCAGTGATCAAGGAAGTTCGCGCCATCACCTCCCTCGGCCTCAAGGAAGCCAAGGACCTGGTTGACAGCGCACCGAAGGCTGTTCTCGAAGGCGCCACCAAGGAAGCTGCCGAGAAGGCTAAGGCTCAGCTCGAAGAAGCTGGCGCAACGGTTACCCTCAAGTAACTCGTTTTGCTTTGTGGAAGCCCCGTCCGGTTCGCCGGGCGGGGCTTCCTGCGTTCCACAGCACCCAAGTAGGTCGCAGTTGTGCGCGTTTTGAGGGTTCTAAACGCGCTTAACTGCGACTTAGTTAGGTTCGCTGATGTCCGCTACTACCGCTCCCAGAGCTGCCGTGAGTGCGTCCGCGTCCACAAACGCACTCCGGCCGTGCGCGCCGGCACCCATGGAGATCCGACGCCCGGTGATGGTGGCGTCGGCGTACACCGGCCATGGGGTGGTGCTGCCCAACGGGGTGATGGTGCCGCGTTCATAGCCGGTGGCGGCCAGGGCAACGTCGGCGTGGGGGAGCGAGAGCTTGTTGACGCCCAGCAGGGCGCGCAGCTTGGGCCAGGAAATTTGCCGATCTCCGGGTATCAGCGCGAACAAGAAGCTGCCATCCTTGTGCTTGACCACCAGCGACTTCACGATGTCTGCGGGGCTTATGCCCAGGATTGCGGCGGCCTCTTCGAGGCTGCGGGCAGCCGGGCGCTCGACGACGTCGACGTCCAGTCCGCGCGCCGCGGCGTCGGACAGGAAACGTTCCGCACCTGCCATCCCGGGTGCAGCCACTCCCTCAGCCATCAGTCGCGGTACAAGAGGAGGGCTTCACCCTGGCCTCCGCCTCCGCAGAGGGAGACAGCCGCTTTCCCTGTTCCCCTGCGTTTGAGCTCGTGCGCGGCGTGCAGTGCCAACCGCGCTCCCGATGCTCCAATGGGGTGGCCCAAGGCGATGGCGCCGCCGTGGATGTTGCACTTCTCCAGTGGGTAGCGGAGGTCTTTGAGGGACTGGACGGCCACCGAGCCGAATGCCTCGTTGATTTCGATGAAATCCAGGTCCTCCGCCGTCCAGCCAGCCCGCTTCAGAGCTTGGGCAATAGCGTTGGATGGTTGGGAGTGCAGCGAATTATCGGGGCCGGCTACCTGGCCGGGCTTTCCCACGACGGCCAGGAAGTCCAACCCGTTGTCCGTGGCGAAGCGGCGGCTGGTCAGCACCAACGCGGAGGCGCCGTCGGACAGGGGAGAGGAGTTGCCGGCCGTGATGGTGCCGTCGGTGGCGAAAGCGGCCTTGAGCGGCGCCAAGGTTTCCAAGGAAGTGTTGGGTCGAACGCCTTCATCCGTGGTGAGTACCACGGGATCTCCCTTGCGCTGCTTGAGGCTTACCGGGGCGATTTCGACGTCGAAGATTCCGTCCGCGATAGCGGCAGCGGCGCGCTGGTGGGAAGCAGCCGCTACTTCATCCTGGGATTTGCGGTCAATGCCGAGTGTCACGTTCTTGGTTTCTGTGGACAGACCCATGGACTGCCCGTCGAACGCGTCCGTGAGGCCGTCATGGGCAGCAACGTCCAGGGCCTGAATGGCGCCATAGGTCCAGCCCTGCCGCGAGCCAGGCAGGAGGTGGGGTGCCCGGGTCATGGATTCCTGGCCTCCGGCGACGACCACCGTGGCATCGCCGCTGCGGATCATGCGCGCGGCATCAATGACGGAGGTGAGTCCGGAGAGGCAGACCTTGTTGATGGTGACGGCAGGGATGTTCCAACCAACACCGGCGGCGATGGCGCTTTGCCGGGCCGGATTTTGGCCCGTGCCGGCCTGAAGCACCTGGCCCATGATGACGGCGTCCACCTGTTCGGCTTTGACCCCGCTGGCCGCCAAAGCGGCGGTGATGGCATGAGCGCCAAGGTCGACGGCGGTGAATCCCGCCAATTGTCCGTTGAGCCGACCCTGTGGGGTGCGGGAAGCAGCAAGGATGACAACGTCATTGTCGTCAGCGGAGTTGGTCATGGTCTCTCTTCCGATCCGGGAGTGGTGTAGCAAGGCTATCGCGGAGTGCGCTCGAGCCCACTTCATCAACAACTGCGTTGATCATCCCATTCCTTGCCTGCTCTCCTCTGACAGTTCGGGCTTCACGGTTCGGCGAATTTTCGCTGGCATTGGTGCCCGCAGCAACCGTGCTTGCAATCACGGACGATCTGGGGTAGACAGAAAGGCTACTTTGCCGTATCGTAGATATTTGCGTCTTCCCTGTTAACCTTCAGCCTTCATATAGCGGTGGGCTTTACCTCTCAGCTGCGTCATTGACGTGCCGTTCCGAAACGTGCACTGTCATAAGCGGACTGGGTCCGGGTCATATAGCGGAACCGGAACAAGTATTCTGCGGAGCACTCTGCAGGATGCAAACGGGGGAGATCTGAAAACGCCTGAAGGTCTGTGGAAGGATCCCTCTTGGTCGCCTCGAGCACCTCTAATAACGAAACCGCTAACACGGCAAGCACCGATGGTGCCACCCGCCGCCTCTCATTCGCAAAGATTCACGAACCGCTTGACGTTCCGAATCTTCTCGCCCTGCAGACAGACAGCTTTGACTGGCTGGTCGGAAACGAACGCTGGCAGGCGCGGGTAGCGAAGGCTGTCGAGGAGGGCGACCTCAGCGTCGCCACCACCTCCGGACTTGCCGACATCTTCGAAGAGATCTCCCCCATCGAGGATTTCCAGGGCACTATGTCCTTGAGCTTCTCCGAGCCGGAGTTCGCTGACCCGAAGTACACCATGGCCGAATGCAAAGACCGTGACGCCACTTACTCGGCACCGCTGTATGTCAAGGCCGAGTTCATGAACAACAACACGGGCGAAATCAAGCAGCAGACCGTGTTCATGGGCGACTTCCCCCTCATGACTGAGAAGGGTACGTTCGTCGTCAACGGCACCGAGCGTGTTGTTGTCTCCCAGTTGGTCCGCTCACCGGGCGCCTACTTTGAGCGCACGGCTGACAAGACCAGTGACAAGGACATCTTCACTGCGAAGATCATCCCGTCCCGTGGTGCATGGTTCGAACTTGAAATCGACAAGCGCGACCAGGTCGGCGTACGCCTCGACCGTAAGCGCAAGCAGTCGGTCACGGTTCTCCTGAAGGCCCTCGGCTGGACCGAAGGCCAGATCCTGGAAGAGTTCGGCCAGTACGACTCCATGCGTGCAACGCTGGAGAAGGACGCCACCGAAACCCGCGAAGATGCGCTTCTGGACATCTACCGCAAGCTGCGTCCGGGCGAGCCGCCCACAGTTGAGGCTGCCCAGTCCCTGCTGGACAACCTGTACTTCAACGCCAAGCGCTACGATCTTGCCAAGGTTGGCCGTTACAAGATCAACCGCAAGCTCGGCATCGACCGTTCCCTTGGTGACAAGGAAGCTTCGGTCCTGCACGTTGAAGACATCGTCGCCATGATCAAGTTCCTCGTCGCGCTTCACGCCGGCGAGAAGACCCTCATGGGCAAGCGCGACGGCGAAGACCACGAACTTCGCGTCGACGTCGACGACATCGACCACTTCGGCAACCGTCGCATCCGCGCCGTGGGCGAACTGATCGAGAACCAGGTCCGCACCGGCCTCTCCCGCATGGAACGCGTCGTTCGCGAACGCATGACCACGCAGGACGTCGAGGCCATCACGCCGCAGACACTGATCAACATCCGTCCCGTTGTGGCAGCCATCAAGGAGTTCTTCGGAACCTCCCAGCTGTCGCAGTTCATGGACCAGAACAACCCGCTTTCGGGTCTGACCCACAAGCGCCGCCTGTCGGCACTTGGCCCGGGTGGTCTGTCCCGTGACCGTGCAGGCATGGAAGTTCGAGACGTTCACCCGTCCCACTACGGACGTATGTGCCCCATCGAAACCCCTGAAGGCCCGAACATTGGTCTGATCGGCTCGCTGGCTTCCTACGGCCGCATCAACCCGTTCGGCTTCATTGAGACGCCGTACCGTCTGGTTTCCGAAGGCGTCGTTTCCGATGAGGTCCAGTACCTCACGGCTGACGACGAAGCAGAGGTCCTGATCGCACAGGCCAACGCTCCGCTGGACGCTGACAAGAAGTTCGCGGAAGAGACCGTGCTTGTCCGTGCCCGTGGTGGTGGAGGCGAGCCCGTTCTGGTTCCCGCTGCAGACGTTCAGTTCATGGACGTTTCCCCGCGCCAGATGGTTTCCGTGGCAACCGCCCTGATTCCGTTCCTCGAGCATGACGATGCCAACCGTGCACTCATGGGTGCCAACATGCAGCGTCAGGCCGTGCCCCTGGTCCGTTCCGAGGCTCCTTTCGTGGGCACCGGCATGGAACGCGCAGCAGCAGTCGACGCCGGTGACGTTGTCATCGCGAAGAAGGCAGGTGTGGTTACCGAGGTTTCCGCCGAGCTCGTTGTGATGATCAACGATGACGGTACCGAGACCAACTACCGCATCAACAAGTTCGCCCGATCCAACCAGGGTAACTGCTACAACCACCGCGTGTTGGTCAACGAAGGCCAGCGCCTGGAAGTTGGCGGCATCATCGCCGACGGTCCCGCAACGGACCAGGGTGAGCTTGCCCTCGGTAAGAACCTGCTTGTGGCATTCATGTCATGGGAGGGCCACAACTTCGAGGACGCCATCATCCTGTCCCAGCGCATTGTTGCTGAGGATGTTCTTTCCTCCATCCACATCGAGGAGCACGAAATTGATGCCCGCGACACCAAGCTTGGTGCCGAGGAAATCACCCGTGATATCCCCAACGTGTCCGAGGAAGTCCTTGCAGGACTGGACGAGCGCGGCATCATCCACATCGGTGCCGAGGTTGAAGCCGGCGACATCCTGGTCGGAAAGGTCACCCCTAAGGGTGAAACCGAACTGACCCCGGAAGAGCGCCTCCTCCGTGCAATCTTCGGTGAGAAGTCCCGCGAAGTCCGAGACACCTCCCTGAAGGTGCCCCACGGCGAGTCCGGTACGGTCATCGGCGTGCGCGTCTTCGACCGCGACAACGACGACGAACTGCCCCCGGGCGTGAACCAGCTAGTCCGCGTCTACGTTGCAGCCAAGCGTAAGATCACCGACGGCGACAAGCTCGCCGGCCGTCACGGCAACAAGGGTGTTATCTCCAAGATCCTCCCGATCGAGGACATGCCCTTCCTTGCAGACGGTACCCCGGTGGACATCGTCCTGAACCCCCTTGGTGTTCCGGGTCGAATGAACGTTGGACAGGTCCTGGAAACCCACCTCGGTTGGGTTGCCAAGACCGGTTGGAAGATCGAAGGCGAGCCGGAGTGGGTCAAGAACCTGCCCAACCTGCCCCGTGAAACCGGCCAGACCACCGTTGCCACACCGGTGTTCGATGGCGCCCGCGAAGAAGAAATCACGGGCCTGCTTGACTCCACCAACGTGACCCGCGATGGCGATCGCCTGATCGATTCCTCCGGCAAGACCCGTCTGTTCGACGGCCGCTCCGGCGAGCCGTTCCCGGACCCGATCTCCGTCGGTTACATGTACATCCTGAAGCTCCACCACTTGGTGGACGACAAGATCCACGCGCGCTCCACCGGCCCGTACTCCATGATCACGCAGCAGCCGCTGGGTGGTAAGGCTCAGTTCGGTGGCCAGCGCTTCGGTGAAATGGAAGTGTGGGCGCTCGAAGCTTACGGCGCTGCTTACACCCTTCAGGAACTCCTCACGATCAAGTCCGATGACATCCATGGTCGTGTGAAGGTCTACGAAGCCATCGTCAAGGGCGAGAACATCCCTGAGCCTGGCGTTCCCGAGTCCTTCAAGGTCTTGATCAAGGAAATGCAGTCGTTGTGCCTGAACGTGGAAGTTCTTTCCACGGACGGAACCACGATCGAAATGCGTGACTCTGATGACGCAGTCTTCACGGCTGCGGAAGAACTGGGCATCGATCTGTCTCGTGCAGAGCCCAGTTCCGTAGAAGAGGTTTAGCAGCTGTTCCGGCGGACAGCTTCAACAACTGTCCGTCGGAACAACTCCCTCTTCCCGTAACCAAGACTTCAGAATTTAGAGAACAAGAGAGAACAGGGACCATATGTCCAGCGAATCCTCCTTCGGCCTCATGCAGATCGGCCTCGCCACCGCGGAAGACATCCGCGGATGGTCTTACGGTGAGGTCAAGAAGCCGGAAACCATCAACTACCGCACGCTCAAGCCTGAGAAGGACGGCCTCTTCTGCGAGAAGATCTTTGGCCCGTCCCGCGACTGGGAATGCTACTGCGGTAAGTACAAGCGCGTCCGCTTCAAGGGCATCATTTGCGAGCGTTGTGGCGTTGAAGTCACCCGTGCCAAGGTGCGCCGTGAGCGCATGGGCCACATCGAGCTGGCCGCGCCTGTAACCCACATCTGGTACTTCAAGGGCGTCCCCTCGCGCTTGGGTTACCTTTTGGACCTGGCACCGAAGGACCTTGAGAAGGTCATCTACTTCGCTGCCTACATGATCACCAGCGTTGACACCGAGAGCCGTCACGCAGAACTGCCGAACCTCCAGGTTGAGCACGACCTCGAGAAGAAGCAGATGGTGGACAACCGCGACAGCGACATCGCCACGATCGCCCGCGACCTTGAAGACGAGCTTGCCCGTCTTGAAGGCGAAGGCGCCAAGGCTGCCGACAAGAAGAAGGCCCGCGACTCTGCTGACCGCCAGATGGCGAACGTCCGTAAGCGTGCCGACGCCGACATCGAGCGCCTTGAGCAGGTTTGGGACCGCTTCAAGAACCTCAAGGTTGCTGACCTTGAAGGTGACGAAGGCCTGTACCGCGAACTGCGCGACCGTTACGGACTGTACTTCGAGGGCTCCATGGGTGCCGAGGCGATCAAGAAGCGCCTCGAGACCTTTGACATGCAGGCTGAAGCCGAGTCACTGCGCGACACCATCCAGAACGGCAAGGGCCAGCGCAAGACGCGTGCCCTGAAGCGCCTGAAGGTTGTCAACGCGTTCCTGACCACCAACAACAGCCCGCTCGGCATGGTTCTCGACGCCGTCCCGGTGATCCCGCCGGAACTGCGCCCGATGGTCCAGCTGGACGGTGGCCGCTTCGCGACCTCCGACCTCAACGACCTCTACCGTCGCGTGATCAACCGCAACAACCGCCTCAAGCGACTGCTTGACCTCGGTGCTCCGGAGATCATCGTCAACAACGAGAAGCGCATGCTTCAGGAAGCTGTTGACAGCCTCTTCGACAACGGTCGTCGTGGCCGCCCCGTTACGGGTCCGGGTAACCGTCCCTTGAAGTCCCTGAGCGACATGCTCAAGGGCAAGCAGGGTCGTTTCCGCCAGAACCTCCTCGGCAAGCGCGTTGACTACTCGGGTCGTTCGGTTATCGTCGTCGGCCCGCAGCTGAAGCTGCACCAGTGTGGTCTGCCCAAGCAGATGGCCTTGGAGCTCTTCAAGCCGTTCGTGATGAAGCGCCTGGTTGACCTCAACCACGCACAGAACATCAAGTCGGCCAAGCGCATGGTTGAGCGTTACCGTCCGCAGGTTTGGGACGTGCTGGAAGAGATCATCACCGAACACCCGGTGCTGCTCAACCGTGCACCTACCCTTCACCGCCTCGGCATCCAGGCCTTCGAACCCCAGCTTGTGGAAGGCAAGGCAATCCAGCTTCACCCGTTGGTTTGTGGCGCCTTCAACGCTGACTTCGACGGCGACCAGATGGCAGTCCACCTGCCGCTGAGCCCGGAAGCCCAGGCCGAAGCACGCATCCTGATGCTGTCCTCGAACAACATCCTGAAGCCCTCTGATGGCCGTCCGGTGACCCTTCCTTCGCAGGATATGATCATCGGCCTGTACCACCTGACCACCAAGCGCGTCGGCTCCGCCGGCGAAGGCCGCATCTTCTCCTCGGTTTCGGAAGCCATCATGGCCTACGATGCCCGTGATCTGCACCTGAACTCCCAGGTCAAGATCCGCTTGGACGACTTCGTGCCTTACGCAGGATGGGAAGCTCCGGAAGGTTGGGAGCCCGGTCAGCCGGCTCTCGTTGAAACCTCCCTGGGCCAGGTCATCTTCAACCAGACGCTGCCTGAGGATTACCCGTGGGTTGAGGCTGTTGCAGATAAGGGCGAACTGTCCCGTATCGTCAACGACCTCGCCGAGCGCTACCCGAAGGTTGTTACCGCGGCAACGCTGGACAACTTGAAGGACGCCGGTTTCTACTGGGCCACCCGTTCGGGTGTCACGGTTGCCATCTCTGACATCGAGGTGCCTACTTCCAAGCCTGCCATCCTGGCCGGTTACGAGAACATGGCCGCCAAGATCCAGGGCCAGTACGACAAGGGCCTGATCGACGACGACGAGCGTCGCCAGGAACTGATCGAAATCTGGAACAAGGCAACCAACGAAATCGCCCAGGCGATGCGTGACAGCCTGTCCCCGATGAACACCATCAACCGCATGGTGTCCTCCGGTGCACGTGGTAACTGGATGCAGGTCCGCCAGATCGCGGGTATCCGTGGTCTTGTGGCCAACCCGAAGGGTGAGATCATTCCTCGCCCGATCAAGTCCTCCTACCGCGAGGGCCTGTCGGTTCTGGAATACTTCATCGCCACGCACGGTGCCCGTAAGGGTCTGGCCGATACCGCTCTGCGTACTGCCAACTCGGGTTACCTGACCCGTCGTCTGGTGGACGTTTCGCAGGATGTCATCGTCCGCGAAGAGGACTGTGGTACCGAACGCGGTCTGGTCACCCCGATCGCCGTGCCGGATTCCAACGGTGAGCTCGTCCTGGACGAGAACGTCGAGAACAGCGCCTACGCACGTACGCTGGCTGTCGACGTCGTCGATGCCCAGGGCAACGTCCTGGCTGCTGGCGGCACCGACTGCGGCGACGTCGTTATCGACCAGCTGCTGGCTGCGGGCATCACCGAGGTCAAGGTCCGCTCCGTACTCACGTGTGAGTCCAAGGTGGGCACGTGTGCACTCTGCTACGGCCGTTCGCTGGCTACCGGTAAGACCGTGGACATCGGCGAGGCCGTGGGCATCATTGCCGCACAGTCCATCGGTGAGCCCGGTACACAGCTGACCATGCGTACGTTCCACACCGGTGGTGCTGTTTCCGCCGGTGGCGGCGACGACATCACCCAGGGTCTGCCCCGTATCCAGGAGCTCTTCGAAGCCCGTACTCCGAAGGGTGTGGCACCGATTGCAGAAGCAGCCGGCCGCATCACCATCGAAGAGTCCGAGCGTCAGATGCGCCTGGTCATCACTCCGGACGATGGTTCCGAAGAGATTGCCTACCCGGTGCTCCGCCGTTCACGTTTGCTCATCGAAGATGGCGATCACGTAAGCGTCGGCCAGAAGCTGATCAACGGTCCTGTGGACCCGAAGCAGGTTCTGCGCATCATGGGTCCGCGTGCTGCACAGAAGTTCCTTGTGGACGAAGTTCAGGGCGTGTACCGCAGCCAGGGTATTGGTATCCACGACAAGCACGTCGAGGTTATCGTCCGCCAGATGCTGCGCCGCGTGACCGTCATCGAATCCGGCGACTCCGACCTGCTCCCCGGTGAGCTGGCAGAGCGCGCCCGCTTCGAGGACGAGAACCGCCGCGTCGTGTCCGAGGGCAAGGCGCCGGCGTCCGGTCGTCCGGAACTCATGGGTATCACCAAGGCTTCCTTGGCTACCGAGTCCTGGCTGTCGGCTGCTTCCTTCCAGGAAACCACCCGCGTCCTGACGCAGGCGGCCATGGAAGGCAAGAGCGATCCTCTGCTCGGCCTCAAGGAAAACGTCATCATCGGTAAGCTCATCCCGGCTGGTACGGGTCTGCCCCGCTACACAGAGGTCACCGTGGAGCCGACGGAAGAAGCAAAGGCAAGCCTGTTCACGGGCCCCAGCGCTTTCACCGACTTCTCCTATGACGCCCTGGGCGGCGACGGAGCTCCCGAGTTCCACGCCATCCCGCTGGATGACTACGATCTCGGTAACGACTTCCGCTGACGCGTGAGTTGACGCCAAAAGGTCAGGCCCCGCACTTTCGAGTGCGGGGCCTGGCCCGTTAACGCCGCCTTTCGGGCGGGAACCCGGGGGAGGGGAGGACGACGGCGGCGCCCGGCTTCCGCCGTCGTCCTCCATACACCCGATTAAGGCGCTAGATCAAGCCGTGCTAGACTTTTGGTAATTGTTCTGTGTGGCAGTGGATGAAGGCCGCCGCAGCATCATTTTGGTTTTGTTCTCATGGTGCTGGGTGGAGCCTGTTTCCGGGTTGCGGGCAACATGCGCAACGAATGCCGCACTTTTGCACGCCTACCGGAGTTTCGGCCGGCTGCACGAGCAACGCCAAAGTTCCCACGTTTACACAGGCTGGCGCCTGTGTGTGGGGGCAGAGATCAAACAACGGAGAACACGAAAGTGCCTACGATTAACCAGCTGGTCCGCAAGGGCCGCACGCCGAAGGTCTCCAAGACCAAGGCTCCCGCGCTGAAGGGCAGCCCGATGCGCCGCGGTGTTTGCACCCGCGTTTACACCACCACCCCCAAGAAGCCGAACTCGGCTCTCCGTAAGGTGGCACGTGTGCGCCTCAACGGTGGCGTAGAAGTTACCGCCTACATCCCCGGTGTTGGCCACAACCTCCAGGAGCACTCCATCGTGCTCGTCCGTGGTGGTCGTGTTAAGGACCTTCCGGGTGTCCGCTACAAGATCGTCCGCGGCGCACTCGACACCCAGGGTGTCAAGAACCGCAAGCAGGCTCGCAGCCGTTACGGCGCAAAGATGGAGAAGAAGTAATATGCCTCGCAAGGGTCCGGCCCCGAAGCGGCCGCTAGTTTCCGATCCCGTTTACGGCTCCCCGTTGGTCACGCAGCTGATCAACAAGGTTCTTGTCGACGGCAAGAAGTCCACCGCAGAGCGCATCGTTTACGGTGCACTCGAAGGTGCACGTGCCAAGTCCGGCGGCGACCCCGTTGCCGCTCTCAAGAAGGCCATGGACAACGTCAAGCCTTCTCTCGAGGTGCGTTCACGCCGTGTTGGTGGCGCTACCTACCAGGTTCCGGTTGAGGTCAAGCCGGGTCGCTCCACCGCTCTCGCTCTGCGTTGGCTCGTGGGCTACTCCAAGGCCCGCCGCGAGAAGACCATGACCGAGCGCCTCCAGAACGAAATCCTGGATGCCTCAAATGGTCTTGGTGCCGCTGTGAAGCGTCGCGAAGACACCCACAAGATGGCCGAGTCCAACAAGGCCTTCGCACACTACCGCTGGTAAAAACTTTCCGGACGCCGCCGGCTCACTGAGCCGGCGGCGAACGTGTAGTCCATCCGAAAGGGAGACCCCGTGGCACAGGACGTGCTTACCGACCTTAATAAGGTCCGCAACATCGGCATCATGGCCCACATCGATGCCGGCAAGACCACCACTACCGAGCGCATCCTGTTCTACACGGGTGTGAACCACAAGATCGGCGAGACGCACGACGGCGCTTCGACGACTGACTGGATGGAACAGGAAAAGGAACGCGGCATCACCATCACGTCTGCCGCCGTGACTTGCTTCTGGGACAAGAACCAGATCAACATCATTGACACCCCGGGCCACGTTGACTTCACGGTTGAGGTTGAGCGCTCCCTGCGCGTCCTCGACGGTGCAGTGGCAGTGTTCGATGGCAAGGAAGGCGTGGAGCCGCAGTCCGAGACTGTTTGGCGCCAGGCCGACAAGTACAACGTTCCGCGTATCTGCTTTGTCAACAAGATGGACAAGCTGGGTGCTGACTTCTACTTCACCGTAGATACCATCATCTCCCGCCTTGGTGCCAAGCCGCTGGTTATGCAGCTGCCCATCGGCGCTGAGAACGACTTCATCGGTGTTGTTGACCTCCTCGAAATGCGCGCCCTGGTTTGGCCTGGCGACGCAAAGGGTGACGTCACCATGGGCGCTTCCTACGAAGTGCAGGAAATCCCGGCGGATCTCCAGGCCAAGGCCGAAGAGTACCGTGCACAGCTCGTTGAGACTGTGGCCGAGGCTTCCGAAGAACTCATGGAGAAGTACCTCGAAGGTGAAGAACTCACCCTCGAAGAGATCAAAGCCGGCATCCGCAAGATGACCATCAACTCTGAGCTCTACCCGGTCTTCTGTGGTTCTGCCTTCAAGAACCGCGGTGTCCAGCCGATGCTTGACGCTGTTGTTGACTTCCTGCCGAACCCGCTCGACGTCCCGCCGATGATCGGTCACGATCCTCGCGACGAAGAGAAGGAACTCACCCGCAAGCCCTCTGCTGACGAGCCGTTCTCGGCCCTCGCCTTCAAGATTGCTGCGCACCCGTTCTTCGGTCAGCTGACCTTCGTTCGCGTGTACTCCGGTCACGTCGAGGCTGGCGCCCAGGTGGTTAACTCCACCAAGGGCAAGAAGGAGCGCATCGGCAAGCTGTTCCAGATGCACGCCAACAAGGAAATGCCTGTTGAGGGCGCTACCGCAGGCCACATCTACGCAGCCATCGGCCTGAAGGACACCACCACGGGCGACACCCTGTGTGATGCCAACAACCAGATCGTCCTCGAGTCCATGAGCTTCCCGGAGCCCGTGATCTCAGTTGCGATCGAACCCAACACCAAGGGTGACCAGGAGAAGCTCTCCACGGCCATCCAGAAGCTCTCCGCTGAGGACCCGACCTTCCAGGTCTCCCTCAACGAAGACACGGGCCAGACCATCATCGCCGGCATGGGCGAGCTCCACCTGGACATCCTGGTGGACCGCATGCGCCGCGAATTCAAGGTCGAGGCAAACGTTGGCAAGCCGCAGGTTGCTTACCGCGAAACCATCAAGCGCGCCGTTGAGCGCCTTGACTACACGCACAAGAAGCAGACCGGTGGTTCGGGTCAGTTCGCAAAGATCCAGATTGCGATCGAGCCCATGGACACCGCTTCCGGCGAGCTGTACGCGTTCGAAAACAAGGTCACTGGTGGCCGCGTTCCGCGCGAATACATCCCGTCCGTTGATGCTGGTATCCAGGATGCACTGAATGACGGCGTCCTGGCCGGTTACCCGGTTGTCGGCATCAAGGCCACGCTGATTGATGGCGCGTCCCACGATGTTGACTCCTCGGAAATGGCGTTCAAGATTGCCGGACGTATGGCTTTCAAGGAAGCTGCACGCAAGGCGAACCCTGTTCTGCTTGAACCGCTGATGGATGTTGAGGTCCGCACACCCGAGGAATACATGGGTGATGTTATTGGTGACCTGAACGCCCGTCGTGGCCAGATGCAGTCCATGGAAGACGCAGCAGGTGTGAAGGTTATCCGTGCACACGTTCCGCTGTCCGGCATGTTCGGCTACATCGGTGACCTCCGGTCCAAGACCCAGGGTCGCGCTGTGTACTCCATGACGTTCAACAGCTACGCGGAGGTCCCCAAGGCAGTAGCCGACGAGATCATCCAGAAAACCCGCGGCGAGTAATCTCCCGGTAACGGATGCAATTCCGGTATCGGGAAGGCATCTGAGCGCTTGAGGAGGGGCTGCGGCGAGAGCCGCAGCCCGGCCCCTGCGCAAACAGGCTCGAGGAACTACCATTGGTTCCTGAATCTGCAATTTCACCAAAACCAAGCCCCCAAGTAGACTTGCTAAAGTTTCTGCCGCGAAAAGCGCGGCCGAGGAGCACTTCACTTGAAATCGTTCTAGGAGGAACCTGTGGCAAAGGCAAAGTTCGAGCGGACTAAGCCGCACGTCAACATCGGCACCATTGGTCACGTTGACCACGGTAAGACGACGCTGACTGCCGCCATTTCCAAGGTGCTGTACGACCAGTACCCGGATCTCAACGAGCAGCGCGACTTCGCGTCGATCGACTCTGCTCCGGAAGAGCGCCAGCGCGGTATTACCATCAACATCTCCCACGTGGAGTACCAGACCGAGAAGCGCCACTACGCACACGTAGACGCCCCGGGTCACGCTGACTACATCAAGAACATGATCACCGGTGCTGCCCAGATGGACGGCGCAATCCTCGTGGTTGCTGCAACCGATGGTCCGATGGCTCAGACCCGTGAGCACGTTCTGCTCGCCCGCCAGGTTGGTGTTCCCTACCTGCTGGTTGCACTGAACAAGTCCGACATGGTTGATGACGAAGAACTCCTCGACCTCGTCGAAATGGAAGTTCGTGAGCTCCTGAGCTCGCAGGGCTTCGATGGCGATGAGGCTCCGGTTGTTCGCGTTTCCGGTCTCAAGGCTCTGGAAGGCGACCCGGTTTGGGTCAAGTCCGTCCAGGACCTGATGGCAGCAGTCGACGAGTCCGTTCCGGACCCCGTACGTGACCGCGACAAGCCGTTCCTGATGCCGATCGAAGACGTCTTCACGATCACCGGTCGTGGAACCGTTGTTACGGGCCGCGCCGAGCGTGGAACCCTCGCCATCAACTCCGAGGTTGAGATCGTTGGCATCCGCCCGATCCAGAAGACCACGGTTACCGGTATCGAGATGTTCCACAAGCAGCTCGACGAAGCATGGGCCGGCGAGAACTGTGGCCTCCTGCTCCGCGGTCTCAAGCGCGACGATGTCGAGCGTGGCCAGGTTGTCGTCAAGCCGGGTTCCATCACCCCGCACACCGACTTCGAGGCTAACGTCTACATCCTTTCCAAGGACGAAGGCGGACGTCACAACCCGTTCTACTCCAACTACCGCCCGCAGTTCTACTTCCGTACCACGGACGTAACCGGCGTTATCACCCTGCCGGAAGGCACGGAAATGGTTATGCCTGGCGACAACACTGAGATGACCGTTGCGCTCATCCAGCCGATCGCTATGGAAGAGGGCCTCGGCTTCGCTATCCGCGAAGGCGGCCGCACCGTTGGTTCGGGACGTGTTACCAGCATCATCAAGTAGTCTCTACTTGTAGATCGGTGACACTCCGGCCCAGCCGGTAGTTAGCTAAAAGAACCCCACCGCTACGGCGGTGGGGTTCTTTTTGCTACAGTTACTCTATCGAATGGATAAAGGCCGTGCACTTGCTGCGTCCGGCGCAACCAAGGAGCTACCATGACTGCATTTCTCATCCTGCTGCTCGTCGTCATTGTCGGCGGGATTGGCTTTGCAGTCGGGCTTGCGAAGGGACGCCGCGGGACTGCTCATGCCCCTACTGCGGAGCCTCACCACGCAGCCTCCTACCAGGCAGGTTTTCTCGCCGGGCACCTGGCTGGTTGGCGGGATGCTGAGGCCAAGGGGCAGGCATTGGGCGGGTCCGCGGCCGGGAGTCCCGCTCCTGCCTCTGTTAGCCCGCCGGCTCCGTCTGCCCCGTACCGCCCAGTGCCGCCGCCGGCGCCCGCTTTCCACCCGCCTACGCCTCAGCCACCTGCACAACAACAGGCCGCGGCCGCGCAGCAGCCCATCCCACAGCAGCCCCTTCCGCAGCAGCCCGTCCGGCGGCAGCCGAACCCGCACCAGCCGAATCCACAGCAGCCCGTTCGGCAATGGACTGCTCCCCGGGAACAGGCGACACAACGGGCCGTGCCACCTGTGGCACAACAGCAACCTGGTTTCTACGTCAACCAACCCCCGGTAGTTCGAGAGACTCCTGAGGCCGCCGCTGCGCGCAAGGAAAAGCGCGATCAGCAGAACATCAACATCACGCTCTACGTCGCCAGCCTCCTCTTGGTTGCAGCCGGAGCTTTGTTCCTGGGCACGAGCCTTCCGGCCCTCTTGCGGTTCGTGGGGATCTGGTTCATCACTGCGCTGTTCTATGGTGCAGGCATGGTCATCCACTCGCGCGTACCGCGGCTTCGGCCTGCTGCTGTGGCCTTTGTTGGAACAGGACTTGCGCTGGTTCCGGTCACCGGGTTGGCCATGTACAACTTTGTGCTTCACAACGGCCCGGCGGCATGGTTGGTCACTTCGTTGCTGGGCACCGCAGTCTACGCTTACACCGCAGTGAAGTTGGACAACAAAGTCCTGGCCTTCCTGTCCCTCAGCTTCATCGTCTCAACGGCGTGGTCCGGCGTATCGGTCCTTGGCGGCGCGCTGGTCTGGTACTTCACGGCGCTCATTGGGGTGGCAGTTCTCCTGACAGTAGTGTCCTTGCTGCGTCCTAAGTGGCTTCCGCCTCTTTACGTCCGTCCTCTGATGATGCTGCACCCGGCGTTGGTTCCCCTTGTAGCCGTTGCTGTTACGCTCACCCCTCACCTCTTGTCCAAGGGGGAGTACGCCTGGGTCATGTTGATGTGTGGCATCTACTTCGCCGTGATGTTCTTCGTTCCGCAGGCTCGCTATAGGGTGCAGCACCTCTATGCGGCGCGGGCCGCGCTGACCCTCGCCCTCCTCGGGGTGGTGTGGGATGTCACCGCGAACGTGAGCACGGTGTTGTTGGCCGCCGTCATCTGCCTCGGAGTCCAGGCCTTGGGGGTTGCCTTCGGAGGAAGGAAGTTGCTGCCCCGCTCCTGGTGGGCTGACGCCGTGTCATGTTTGGCGCTGCAACTGATAACTTCAACTATCCTCACCGTGGTGCTGGAGTTCAGGCCGTTCGACCCCCCAAACTATGTTCCTCTCGCTGTGACGATGCTGACTGCCATGGTGATGGGTTGGAAGTTGCGCCAAGGCCTGGAGTTTGCCCCGGCCGCTGTGCTGGGAGTGGGCGGAGCCCTCAGTGCGTTGCTCGGGGCATGGCCCGTCTCGATATTCCTGGGGTCAGCAGCGCTTTACTGGTTCCTGCTGGCACTGACCGCACCAACCACTTCCCGCCAATACTTGATTCTCGCGGGGAGGATCGCGCTCACCTTGGCTGTGCCTTTGGGGGTAGCCGGTGTGATGACGGGAAATCCGGAACGAACGTCGTACTCCTTGATTGCGCTCGTGGCCGCGGCCGCCGTGCAGCAACTACTGAGCGCCGGGTTGGCACGTGGGGGAGTCCGGCTGTTGGCGCCGCAGGCTTCGGTTGCCGGCTTTGGCGCCGCCGCCGTCGCGGGCCTTCTTGTACTGCCGATCTTTGACGAGACTTCCGGGCGTCCGGTTGTTGCAGCAGCTGTACTCCTTGTTGCGCTGGCAGGTTTGGTAGCGGGACTTCTGATGTTTCCGCCAGTTCGTCCGGAATCCGCTGCCAAGGTTGGATGGCGTGCAACAGTGGCCGAAGTCATTGCGCCCGCAACCGCAGTCATCGCCGGCGCAATGGCAACTGCATTCGTGTCGTGGACGTTGGGAAATGGCGTCCTTTTGGCATTGCTTGCCTACTTCGTGGTCACTGCCCTAAGAATCTCCCCGTCCTTCCACAGGCAGTGCTACTGGTGGCTGTCCCGGGCGGCTGGCACGCTGTTGGCGGTCTCGGCTTACGGGGACGCGATGCGCGATGGCTGGAGCATTCGGGTCGCCGGTGAAGTTCCCACCACAGGATTTGTACTGGTGGTGGCGGCCGCGGTCCAGCTGGTCCTTCCCCTCCTTGTCGGCAGCCGACGCCGTTACCCTCGAGCTTCCGTAGCAGATGCCGGTGTTGTGGTTGCCGTCATGGCGGCGGCAACCACGTTCCTTACTGTCACTGGAGCGTTTTCCTGGGGGACCGTTAGGGATAGCTGGCAGCCTGGAGTTGCAGCGGTATCGACTGCCTTGGCGGCAGTCCTCGTCAGTGCGATTCTGCGACGCCACTCCGCTGGCTGGATCTTTGCACCCGCTGCTTTTGTCCTCCTCCTGGCACTCCGAGGAGGGAACGTCCGGGACGTCGAAATTCTGTTGGGAATCTTTGCCGCCTACAGCGGGTTCATGATGGGCGCGGTTCGCCACCGATTGATCCGCGGTTACTACCTGCTGGCGGTCCGGGTGCTTACCGGCGCCTTCGTCGCGGTGACAGTGGCTGATGTCACGGACTCGGCGACGGCTCTGTCCATTAGCCTCGCTCTGGTTCTTGCCTTGCAGCATGCGTTGACCATGGTCCTGCGAGGGCGAGGCATTGATGTCGCCTTCCAGCAGGCAACAGTCCACGCCACCTTGGGTGCCCAGCTATTGCTGCCGTTCTCATACTTGCTCGCAGGGGATTACGACGGCGGAGGCCGCTGGGTAGCGATGCTTGAATTGGCTGTGGCCGCGGCTTCGGCCGCTATTGCATGGCGGATTCTCCGAGCCCGAGGATCCCAGTACTTCGGTACCGCGGCTGTTGTGGCTGGCGTCATCGCTGCTGGGCCGGCCCTCGTGTTCCCAGCTTCAACGTGGCTGTATCAGCCGCTTCTGGACAAGTCTCAAGTCCCTGTTGTCCTGCTCGCCCTGGCTGTTGCCACGGTTGCTGCGCGGGGGATATCCCGCCCGCAGAAGTCGTACGAGGGTTCTGCTGCCGGCGGCGCGGAGCGCTGGTTCTGGCTCATCTCGGCAATGGCATTTACGTTGGTTGGCGGCACTTTGACCTTGGGCATCTCACACTCCCTGACAGGACTGTCGGTACTGGTCCTGGCTGGTGTCTTGTTCGCTGCCTCGCACTTTGAACGGATGCCGGTCCTTTACACCGCAGCTGCCCCGGCTGTGCTGGTAGGGGCCGTGCCCGCCGTCGACGGTTTGTTGGTGGAGCTGCCTGCGGGTGTCTGGAGCGACTACGCTGCCTGGCTTATTGGCGGAGTGGGGACCGCGGTGCTCCTCTATTCCCTGAGAGTATTTGGCGGAGCGGCCATCAAAGGCAATGACTGGCGACGTAACTCCCTGGCCGCCATTGCGGCCGTGGCGGTTGCAACATCTGCGGCCGTGGGGTTGGGGCGCGATCAAACATCCATGCTGGGATTTGTCCTGGTGGTGGCTACCGGGGTACTGGTTGTGGTTGAGGTACCGAACGGGAAGTGGCTGGCAGCGGAGCTTGCGGGGATTGTCTCCGTCGCGGCTCTGCAACGGGCGGTGCTTTTTGTGGACGGATCCAGTCCGGATTTGTTCTGGACCGCGCAATGGTACGTGGTGGCGGGGGCCGTTATAGCAGGGCTGCGCTATGCAAAGGGGCAGCGCGCGGAGGCCCTCCTTCGGCTTTGCCTTGCCGCTGGCTTGCTGTCTCTCATGTCCCTGGGGACCGTCGTCGGCGGTACGTCTTCGCAACAGCTCTACGTACTGGTGGCACACGTCGTGCTTCTGGCAGCGGGCCTGCTCCTGGCTGAACGCGTACTGGTGTGGTGGGGAGCCGTCGCCGTAGCGCTGAGCATTATGTGGGCGCTGCGGTCCTACGCCTTTGCCATGCTCGCGTTGGTCGCCTTGGGTCTGATCGTGCTGGCGGTATGGCGTTTGAATCGGAAGCCGCCCAGCAATACCGGCGGGCCGGTCAAGGGCGGGGATCCGAGCGATGTTCCGCCGGAGCGGACCCGTGACGGAATCCGATAATGTTGCAGTCTACGAAGAGGAGAGCACCATGGAATTTCTGATTTTCCTGGCAGTCATTGCCGCTATCGGTGGCGGGGTGCTGTGGGGTCGAAAGAACTTCAAGAGCGAGATCGAACGCGCCAAGCGGATACGTCGCGCCAACAAGAGCAAGTAGGGTTCGGACTCCAAGCCTGATCGATTTAACTCACACATGCTACGAGTGATGGTGGCGTGCGCGGACCAGGGATCGATACCAGTAGAACGAGTCCTTGGGAGTCCGCTCCATGGTCTCGAAGTCCACGTGGGTCAGGCCGAACCGTTGTGAGTAGCCTGCTGCCCACTCGAAGTTATCCAGTAAGGTCCAGACGTAATATCCCCGGAGATCCACATCTGCGGCGAGGCCACCAGGCCCCGTTGCCGTCAAGGCATGGCCAAGATGCTCAGCCAGGTAGGTAATGCGGTTAGTGTCTTGGATGGGTCCGTCAACGTGGGCAGGCTCGGGGAAGCTTGCTCCACCTTCCGTGATGTAGACGGGGGGAAGTGCCGCTCCATACCGGTCCTTCATGTCGCGGAGCAGCAACGCCAGGTATTCCGGCGCAACAGGCCAGCCGAACCCTGTGGTCTCATACTCCTGGTAGGCGGCCAAATGGAAAGGAACATTGGTCATCTCGGGAGAACTTCCGGTAGGGATCTCCGCCGGTCCAGGGCCCACTGCCACCTTCACGGGGTAGTAGTAGTTGAGCCCGTAAAAGTCCAGAGGTTGGCTGATCAGTTCAAGATCACCGTCGTGGACGGTACCCAGCGAGCGGAACCACGGTTTCATGGGCCACGGTGGCTTGGGGTATTGGCCAAGCAGGATCGCATCGGCGTAGATGCGGTTGAGGATCAGGTCCAGCGCCTGCGTCATCAGCCTGTCGCCGAGACTGTTGCTGGCCGGCTCCACGGGGCAATGCATGTTTGACACCCCGATCTGCCCCTTGACGCCAGCGTTCCGGAGAGCCCGCACGGCCATCCCATGACCCAGCAATTGATGATGCGCGGCAGGCAGTGAGTCGAACAGCAGTTGCCGGCCAGGGGCGTGCACACCCAGCGCGTATCCCTGAACTGTGACGGACACAGGCTCGTTCATGGTGACCCAGTGCTCAACGCGGTCACCGAACCGTTTGGCGGCGGCTTCGCAGTACACTCCGAAGCGTTCTGCAGTGTCCCGGTTCATCCACCCCCCGGCATGCTCCAACTCCAGCGGGGTATCCCAGTGGTACAGCGTTGCCATGGGGGAAATGCCTGCGGCCAGGAGTTTGTCGATCAGGCGATCATAGAAGTCCAGGCCGCGCTGGTTGACTGCACCTTTGCCTCCAGGTTGGATACGCGGCCACGAGAGCGAAAAGCGGTAGGAATCGACACCAAGCTCCTGCATCAAGGCAATATCTTCGTCGGAGCGGTTGTAGTGATCGCAGGCCATGGCGGGGGAGCCGCCGTCGACTATTGCCCCGGGCTTTTCGGAGAAAGCATCCCATCCCGACGGCCCGCGGCCGTCAGCGGTCAGCGAGCCCTCAATCTGGAAAGCTGCAGCAGCCACACCCAACGTGAACCCGGGAGGCAGGCGGGCGGCGAGATCTTCCACGGAGCCTGAATCCTGGGCGTTCATGCCCCTATCATCCTCACGGGACGAGTGGCGGGCAATGGCTCTTCAGGGCCGATTAGCCTTTACACCATATTTCCGCCATACTGGATGAGTTGTTCAAGCGCTTCTTCGTGTCCCGATCCGGATAATGCCGGGTGTCAGGGTCCAGGCTGAAGCCCAAACATAACCCTGAACCCCATGATTGCGGTCGAGTTTGCGTGGAAATCGCGACACGCCCGACCGCGGGGGTCGGTGCGCCGGCAAGGTGAGGAACCCGGATTTTTCCGGATTCAGCTTGTGCGGCGTGTGGTGGCACTGCCTCAAACGCTTCGGCGGCCACATCAACAGGTAAGTAAACAGAGCAGCCCTAACTAGAGCAGCACTAGCTGAAAGAGAGTCAGGCGACATGGCGGGACAAAAAATCCGCATCCGGCTGAAGTCATATGACCACGAGGTCATTGATGTTTCAGCGCGGAAGATCGTTGAGACGGTCACGCGCGCAGGCGCAACGGTAGTCGGCCCGGTGCCGCTGCCCACGGAGAAGAACGTTTACTGCGTTATTCGCTCTCCTCACAAGTACAAGGACAGCCGTGAGCACTTCGAAATGCGTACTCACAAGCGTCTGATCGACATCATCGACCCCACGCCGAAGGCTGTTGACTCGCTTATGCGTCTCGACCTGCCCGCAGACGTGAACATCGAAATCAAGCTCTAGGGAGGTGCTGAGAGACTATGACCGCAACCCGTAACGTAAAGGGCCTGCTGGGCACGAAGCTCGGCATGACCCAGGTCTGGGACGAGAACAACAAGCTCATCCCGGTAACTGTTGTCCAGGCTGACTCCAACGTCATCACCCAGCTGCGTAACGCAGAGGTAGATGGCTACGTCGCCGTACAGATCGGCTACGGCCAGATCGACCCCCGCAAGGTCACCAAGCCGCTGGCTGGTCACTTTGAAAAGGCTGGCGTAACTCCTCGCCGCCACGTCGTCGAACTGCGTACCGCAGACGCCGCATCCTACGAGCTGGGCCAGGAGCTCTCTGTTGAGATCTTCGAAGCCGGCCAGAAGATCGACGTCGTCGGCACCTCCAAAGGTAAGGGCTTCGCCGGTGTTATGAAGCGTCACGGCTTCCACGGCGTTGGCGCTTCCCACGGTGCCCACAAGAACCACCGTAAGCCTGGCTCCATCGGTGGCGCATCCACCCCGAGCCGCGTCTTCAAGGGCCTGAAAATGGCCGGCCGCATGGGCGCCGAGCGTCACACCACGCTGAACCTCACGGTTCACGCCATTGACGCTGAGAAGTCGCTGCTCCTTATCAAGGGTGCCGTCCCCGGTGCCCGCGGCCAGGTCGTACTCGTACGCACCGCCGTGAAGGGAGCCTAGTTAAATGACTAGCACTGTCAAGGTAGACCTGCCCGCAGAGATCTTCGACGTCCAGACCAACGTGCCGCTGCTGCACCAGGTCGTCGTCGCACAGCTCGCTGCTGCACGCCAGGGTACCCACAAGACGAAGACCCGCGCCGAGGTTTCCGGTGCAGGTCGCAAGCCGTTCAAGCAGAAGGGCACCGGCCGCGCCCGTCAGGGTTCAATCCGTGCTCCTCACATGACCGGCGGTGGCGTTGTCCACGGTCCGACCCCTCGTGACTACAGCCAGCGCACCCCCAAGAAGATGAAGGCCGCTGCACTCCGCGGTGCCCTGTCTGACCGCGCCCGTAACGGCCGTATCCACGTCATCGCTGAACTGGTAGCCGGCACCAAGCCGTCCGCCAAAGAAGCACTGGCGTCGCTGCGCGCAGTCTCCGAGCGCAAGAACCTGCTCGTCGTTATCGAGCGCGCCAATGATGTTGCAGCACTCTCCGTGCGCAACCTCGAAGGTATTCACGTTCTGTACGCAGATCAGCTGAACACCTACGACGTGCTCATCTCCGACGACGTGGTCTTCACCAAGGCTGCTTTCGAGGCGTTCGTCGCTGACAAGGCAAAGAACGAGGAGGCCTCCAAGTGAGCGTAACCACCATCAAGGACCCGCGCGACGTCGTGCTTGCACCCGTCGTGTCGGAAAAGAGCTACGGTCTGATCGACGAAGGCAAGTACACCTTCCTGGTGGACCCTCGTTCGAACAAGACCGAGATCAAATTGGCCGTTGAGAAGATCTTCTCGGTCAAGGTTGACTCGATCAACACCATCAACCGTGCCGGTAAGCGCAAGCGCACCAAATTCGGCTGGGGTACGCGCAAGAGCACCAAGCGTGCAATTGTCACCCTCAAAGAAGGCACAATCGACATCTTCGGCGGTCCGCTCGCGTAGCGGAGACCACTTTAACGAGGAAATAAATTATGGGAATCCGTAAATACAAGCCGACTACCCCGGGCCGTCGTGGCTCGAGCGTAGCCGACTTCGCTGAAATCACGCGATCGACTCCGGAAAAGTCGTTGCTGCGTCCGCTGCACAAAACTGGCGGCCGTAACAACTCCGGTAAGATCACCACCCGTCACAAGGGTGGTGGGCACAAGCGCCAGTACCGTCTGATCGACTTCCGTCGTCACGACAAAGACGGCATCAACGCCCGCGTTGCCGAAATTGAGTACGACCCGAACCGTACGGCTCGCATCGCACTCCTGCACTACGTTGATGGCACCAAGCGTTACATCATCGCTCCTAACAAGCTGTCCCAGGGTGACTTCGTCGAGGCTGGTCCTGACGCTGACATCAAGCCGGGCAACAACCTGCCGCTGCGCAACATCCCGGTTGGTACCGTAATCCACGCAGTTGAACTGCGTCCGGGTGGCGGCGCCAAGATGGCACGTTCCGCAGGTGCTTCGGTACAGCTCGTTGCCAAGGAAGGCCGCTTCGCTCAGTTGCGTCTGCCCTCCGGCGAAATCCGCAACGTTGACGTGCGCTGCCGCGCAACCGTCGGCGAGGTTGGCAACGCCGAGCAGTCGAACATCAACTGGGGCAAGGCCGGCCGTATGCGCTGGAAGGGCGTTCGCCCGACCGTCCGTGGTGTAGCCATGAACCCGGTTGACCACCCGCACGGTGGTGGTGAAGGTAAGACTTCCGGTGGACGTCACCCGGTTAACCCGAACGGCAAGCCCGAGGGCCGTACCCGCCGTCCGAACAAAGAGAGCGACAAGCTTATTGTTCGTCGCCGCCGTACTGGCAAGAACAAGCGATAGGAGCCTGGACACATGCCACGCAGCCTGAAAAAAGGTCCTTTCGTTGACCAGCACCTCTTTGTGAAGGTCGCACGGGAAAACGATAAGGGCACCAAGAACGTCATCAAGACCTGGTCCCGCCGTTCGATGATCATCCCCGACATGCTCGGGCACACGATCGCCGTACACGACGGACGCAAGCACATTCCGGTGTTTGTCACAGAGTCGATGGTCGGGCACAAGCTCGGCGAATTCGCTCCCACGCGGACATTCCGCGGCCATGTTAAGGACGACCGTAAGGGCAAGCGCCGCTAGGCGCCTGACTTTACGTCTTAGACGAGAGAAGGAAAGCAATGGAAGCCAAGGCTATTGCGCGTCACATCCGCGTAACGCCTATGAAGGCCCGGCGCGTCGTCAACCTTGTTCGTGGTAAGCAAGCGAATGAGGCTCTGGCAATTCTGAAGTTTGCCCCCCAGGCAGCTTCGGAGCCGGTATTCAAGGTACTTCAGTCGGCAATGGCCAACGCACGTGTCCTCGCGGACCGTGACGGCGTTGCATTCGACGACAGCGACCTCTTCATCACCGAAGCATTTGTTGATGAAGGCCCGACCATGAAGCGGTTCCAGCCGCGTGCCCAGGGCCGCGCCTACCGCATTAGGAAGCGGACCAGCCACATCACGCTGGTTGTCGCAACCCCGGAGAAAGAGGAGGCTCGCTAAGTGGGACAGAAAGTTAACCCGCACGGGTTCCGACTCGGCATCACCACCGACCACGTTTCGCACTGGTTCGCTGACAGCACCAAGCCCGGACAGCGCTACAAGGATTTCGTCCGCGAGGACATCAAGATCCGTCAGCTCATGTCCACGGGCATGGAGCGAGCCGGCATCGCCAAGGTCGAGATCGAGCGCACCCGTGACCGTGTCCGCGTGGATATCCACACGGCACGCCCGGGTATCGTTATCGGCCGCCGCGGCGCTGAAGCAGACCGCATTCGCGGCGAGCTCGAAAAGCTCACCGGCAAGCAGGTTCAGCTGAACATCCTCGAGGTCAAGAACCCCGAGATGGAAGCACAGCTTGTTGCCCAGGGCATCGCTGAGCAGCTGACTTCCCGCGTGGCTTTCCGCCGTGCGATGAAGAAGGCCATGCAGTCCGCACAGCGTGCGGGTGCCAAGGGTATCCGTGTTGCTTGCTCGGGTCGTCTGGGCGGCGCAGAAATGTCCCGCTCGGAGTTCTACCGCGAAGGCCGTGTGCCCCTGCACACCCTCCGTGCGAACATCGACTACGGCTTCTACGAAGCCAAGACCACCTTCGGCCGCATCGGCGTGAAGGTCTGGATCTACAAGGGCGACGTCACTGCCAAGGAACTGGCTCAGCAGGCAGCTGCTGCTCCTTCCCGTGGCCGTGCAGGAGACCGTCCGGGCCGCCCGGGTGGCGACCGCCGTCGTCGTAACGACCGTCCGGCAGCTGAGGCAGCACCTGCTGCCGTTGAAGCACCGGCCGCTGAAGCTGCTGCACCTGCAGCAGAAGGAGGACAGGCTTAAATGCTTATCCCACGTCGAGTCAAGCACCGTAAGCAGCACCACCCGGGTCGTTCCGGCGCTGCAACGGGCGGCACCAAGGTCAGCTTCGGTGAGTACGGTATCCAGGCTCTCAGCCCGGCATACGTAACCAACCGTCAGATCGAGTCCGCTCGTATCGCGATGACCCGCCACATCAAGCGTGGCGGTAAGGTCTGGATCAACATCTACCCGGACCGTCCGCTGACGAAGAAGCCTGCTGAAACCCGCATGGGTTCCGGTAAGGGTTCTCCTGAGTGGTGGGTCGCAAACGTCAAGCCGGGCCGGGTTCTCTTCGAACTCTCCGGTGTCAATGAAGAGGTAGCTCGCGAGGCACTGCGCCTGGCAATCCACAAGCTGCCGTTGAAGGCACGCATTGTGCGTCGCGAAGGTGGTGAATAGAAATGGCAGTAGGGTCGAAGGATCTCGCACCCGCACAGCTGGACGGTTTCGACAACGAGCGTCTCGTTGAAGAACTCCGCAAGTCCAAGGAAGAGCTGTTCAACCTGCGTTTCCAGTCCGCCACCGGACAGCTGGAGAACCACGGTCGCCTGCGTGCGGTAAAGAAGGACATCGCACGCATCTACACCGTTCTCCGTGAGCGCGAGCTGGGCATTCGTGCCGAGGTTGCCGCACCGGTTGTGGAAGCCAAGGAAGAAAAGAAGTCCAAGAAGGCTGCCAAGGCTGAAAAGGCCGAGGTTGAAGCTGGAGAGGACGCCAAGTGAGCGAGAAGGAAACTGTGACGGAAGCAGCAGCCAGCGCTGAACAGCGCGGTTACCGTAAGACGCGTCGCGGCTACGTTGTCTCTGACAAGATGGAAAAGACCATCGTTGTTCAGGTTGAAGACCGCGTAAAGCACGCTCTGTACGGCAAGGTTATTCGCCGCACCTCGAAGGTCAAGGCTCATGACGAAGAGAACACCGCCGGCATCGGCGACCTCGTTCTCATCTCTGAGACCCGCCCGCTGTCCGCTACCAAGCGGTGGCGTCTGGTGGAGATCCTCGAAAAGGCCAAGTAAATCCAACGCCGGGCTTGCCCGGCAGGGTTGACTGGAAGGACCCGTATTCCCTGGGGAATGCGGGTCTTTCCGCGTTTCAGGCCCGTTGGTTTCGAGTGCATAAACGTGCTAGGATATTGAGTTTGTATGGCGCCATTAGTGGGCCGTCAACTACCTCGTAAACAATCGTGCTGCTGCATACTGCCCCGCGCAGAGTTTTCTGCAAGGGAAGCTGATGCTTGTGGCACGGGCGTTTAGGCCCGTCCTGGCAAAATCCAGACGGGTCAAGAGACACCCCGATCAACCGTTCCGCAAGGCTCATTCCGTATGCATGATTTCGGTCTGAGAACCGGCGCGACGCAAGGAGTAAAAATTGATTCAGCAGGAGTCGCGACTGAAGGTCGCCGACAACACGGGTGCTAAGGAAATCCTTACCATTCGCGTTCTCGGTGGATCTGGCCGTCGCTACGCAGGCATTGGCGACGTCATCGTCGCAACCGTCAAGGACGCTATCCCTGGCGGCAACGTAAAGAAGGGTGACGTCGTCAAGGCTGTCATCGTTCGTACCAAGAAGGAACGCCGCCGTGCGGATGGTTCCTACATCAAGTTTGACGAAAACGCAGCTGTGATCCTGAAGAACGACGGTGACCCCCGCGGTACCCGTATCTTCGGCCCCGTTGGTCGTGAACTTCGCGACAAGAAGTTCATGAAGATCGTTTCGCTGGCCCCGGAGGTGCTTTAGTCCATGGCTAAAATCAAGAAGGGTGACCTCGTTCAGGTCATCACCGGCGCCAAGCAGGAACGTGGCGGAGACCGCGGCAAGCAGGGCAAAGTCCTGCGCGTATTCCCGGACACCAACCGCGTGTTGGTAGAGGGCATCAACCGCGTCACCAAGCACACCAAGGTCGGTCAGTCGCAGCGCGGCACCAAGACCGGTGGCATCGAGGTCGTTGAGGCCCCGATCCACGTTTCCAACGTTGCTTTGGTTGACCCGTCGACCAAGAAGCCGACCCGTGTTGGTTTCCGTCTCGACACCGTTGAGAAGGATGGTCGTTCAAAGACTGTCCGTATCCGCGTGTCCAAGGCCTCCGGGAAGGACATCTAATGAGCGAGACACTGTCTGCAAACAAGATCGTTCCGCGTCTGAAGACAAAGTATGCAGAGGACATCAAGAAGTCCCTGCAGGACGAATTCAACTACGCGAACGTGAACCAGGTTCCCCGTCTGGTGAAGGTTGTTGTGAACATGGGTGTTGGAGATGCCGCCAAGGACTCCAAGCTGATCGACGGCGCTGTCCGCGACCTCACCCTGATCACCGGCCAGAAGCCGCAGGTAACCAAGGCCCGTAAGTCGATCGCACAGTTCAAGCTGCGCGAAGGCATGCCCATTGGTGCACACGCTACCCTGCGTGGCGACCGCATGTGGGAATTCGTGGACCGTCTGGTTTCGCTGGCCCTGCCGCGTATCCGTGACTTCCGCGGCCTCAACGGCAAGCAGTTTGATGGCAACGGCAACTACACCTTCGGTCTGACCGAGCAGGTTATGTTCCACGAAATCGACCAGGATTCCATTGACCGCGTTCGCGGCATGGACATCACGGTTGTGACCACTGCCAAGACCGACGACGAAGGCCGCGCGCTGCTCAAGGCGCTTGGTTTCCCGTTCAAAACCGAAAACTAACTACGTGACAGGTCCGTCCGCGTTTGCTCATGAGGGCAAGCGCAGCGGAAACCGGTACGAGGAAGGGCTATAGCCCAAATGACTATGACAGATCCTGTCGCAGACATGCTTACGCGTCTGCGCAATGCAAACTCGGCATACCACGACACCGTGTCCATGCCGTACAGCAAACTGAAGGCACGCGTTGCCGACATCCTTAAGGCCGAGGGCTACATTGCCGGCTGGAAGGAAGAGGAAGCAGAAGTTGGCAAGAAGCTGACCATCGACCTCAAGTTCGGTCCCAACCGCGAGCGTTCAATCGCTGGTGTCCGCCGCATCTCCAAGCCGGGTCTCCGCGTTTACGCGAAGTCCACCAACCTGCCGCACGTGCTGGGTGGCCTGGGTATCGCTATCCTGTCCACCTCTTCCGGCCTCCTGACTGACAAGCAGGCCGGCAAGAAGGGCGTGGGCGGCGAAGTCCTCGCGTACGTCTGGTAACGGGAAAGGAAGAGAATAATGTCACGTATTGGACGTCTCCCCATCACCGTTCCTGCCGGAGTTGAGGTCAAGCTCGATGGCTCCGTCATCAGCGTCAAAGGTGCCAAAGGCGAGCTGAGCCACACTGTGGCCAGCCCGATCGAGGTTACCCAGGAAGAAAACACTCTCACGGTCACCCGCCCGAACGACGAGCGCAACTCGCGTTCGCTGCACGGCTTGACCCGCACCCTGATCGCAAACATGATCCAGGGCGTTACCGAGGGCTACGAGAAGAAGCTTGAAATCGTTGGTACTGGTTACCGCGTTCAGGCCAAGGGTTCTGACCTGGAGTTCGCTCTGGGCTACAGCCACCCGGTTAGCGTCTCTGCACCCGAAGGCATCACCTTCGTAGTAGAGGGTCCGACCAAGCTCTCTGTTGCGGGTATCAACAAGCAGCAGGTCGGCGAGGTTGCTGCCAACATTCGCAAGCTGCGCAAGCCTGACCCCTACAAGGGCAAGGGTGTCCGTTACGCCGGCGAAGTCATCCGCCGCAAGGTCGGAAAGGCTGGTAAGTAAACCATGGCCATCGCAATTAACAAGAAGCGTACGAACAAGAGCAAGTCGGCTGCACGCAGCCGTCGCCAGCTTCGTATCCGCAAGCGCATCACAGGTACGGCCGTACGTCCTCGTATGGTTGTTAACCGCTCTGCACGTCACATGTTCGTCCAGGTTGTCGATGACAGCAAGGGTGTAACCGTGGCTTTCGCTTCCACTTTGGAGGCGGACCTCCGTGCATTCGACGGTGACAAGACTGCCAAGGCCAAGCGCGTTGGCGAGCTCGTTGCCGAGCGTGCCAAGGCTGCAGGCGTCGAAGCTGTTGTCTTCGACCGTGGCGGTAACAAGTACCACGGCCGTATCGCCGCCGTCGCTGACGGTGCTCGCGAAGGTGGGCTGGCACTGTGACCGTTGAAAATAACGAAAAGGACGTTCAGGTGACTGAAGCTGTAGCTGCTGAAGCAACTGAGACCGCACCCGCTACCGACGACCGCCGCGGCGGACGTCGTGGCGAGCGCGGCGACCGTGGCCAAGGCCGCGGCGACCGTGGTGGCCGTGGTGGCCGCGACGGCGGTCGTGAGGCTGAGAAGAGCCAGTTCGTAGAGCGCGTTGTCACCATCAACCGCGTTGCCAAGGTCGTCAAGGGTGGTCGTCGCTTCAGCTTCACTGCGCTCGTCGTCGTCGGTGACGGCAACGGTATGGTCGGCGTCGGCTACGGCAAGGCCAAGGAAGTTCCCGCGGCTATCGCAAAGGGCGTTGAAGAGGCTAAGAAGTCCTTCTTCCGCGTTCCCCGCGTTGGCAGCACCATCCCGCACCGTGTGCAGGGTGAGGCCGCTGCAGGTGTAGTCCTGCTGCGTCCGGCTTCCGCCGGTACCGGTGTTATCGCCGGTGGTCCGGTCCGCGCGGTACTGGAGTGCGTGGGTATCCACGACATCCTCTCCAAGTCGCTCGGTTCCTCAAACGCGATCAACATCGTTCACGCGACTGTTGCCGCTCTGAAGCAGCTCGAAGAGCCCGCTTCCGTGGCTGCCCGCCGTGGCCTGCCGCTGGACGAGGTTGCTCCTGCTGCTCTGGTGCGCGCGCTCCAGAACCAGAAGGCAGGTGTTTAGTCATGGCTAAGAACCTGACTCCCTCCAACGCCAAGTTGGAGATCACCCAGATCAAGGGCGTCATTGGCGCCAAGCAGAACCAGAAGGCTACCCTTCGGTCCCTCGGCCTGAAGCGCATCGGACACACCGTTGTCCGCAACGCTGACGCCGTGACCGTGGGCATGCTGAACACGGTTCCGCACCTCGTGAATGTAGAGGAGGCGAAGTAATGGCAGAGAACAAGACCGCCGAAGAGACTGCTGAGAAGCAGCACGCTCTGAAGGTCCACCACCTGCGCCCCGCCCCGGGTGCCAAGACCGCCAAGACCCGTGTTGGTCGTGGTGAAGGCTCCAAGGGTAAGACCGCTGGTCGCGGAACCAAGGGTACGAAGGCCCGCTACCAGGTGAAGGCTGGCTTTGCCGGCGGCCAGTTGCCGCTGCACATGCGCCTGCCGAAGCTGCGCGGCTTCAAGAACCCGTTCCGGGTTGAGTTCCAGGTTGTGAACCTGGAGAAGCTCAACGAGCTGTTCCCGGAAGGTGGCACTGTCACCGTAGAGTCCCTGGTTGAGAAGGGTGCCGTTCGCAAGAACCAGCCCGTCAAGGTGCTGGGCACCGGCGACATCACCGTCAAGGTTGACGTCACCGCCCACGCATTCTCTTCCAGCGCTGCGGAAAAGATTGCTGCAGCAGGCGGAAGCACCACTGCTCTCTAAGAGCCAGTTGGGCAAATGCCCGTTGTAAAAGGATCCCGGTATGCGGGGCTTCGGCCCTGTATACCGGGATTTTTTGCGTGGTTGTGGACTCTCGATTATTCCGACGGCGTCCCAAGCGGTTAGACTCGGTTGTTGGGTTTCATTGATCCCATCCACATCCTTGTACTTTCTACTCAGGAGGACGCTTGCTAAGCGCATTCGGCCGGGCGTTTCGGACGCCTGATTTGCGACGCAAGTTGTTGTTCACGCTGGGAATCATCACAATCTTCCGCTTGGGAGCTTTCATCCCCTCGCCTGGTGTGAACTACCAGAATGTCCAGCAATGCTTGAACACCGGTGACACCTCGCAGGGCATCTACCAGCTGGTGAACTTGTTCAGCGGCGGCGCGTTGCTGCAGGTTTCAGTGTTTGCCTTGGGCATCATGCCCTACATCACGGCGAGCATCATCGTGCAGTTGCTCCGGGTGGTCATTCCCCGGTTCCAGCAGCTTTACGAAGAGGGCGCCTCCGGTCAGTCAAAGTTGACGCAGTACACCCGGTACCTCACCATCGCATTGGGCCTGCTGAACGCCACTACGTTGGTTTCGCTGGCTCGATCCGGCCAGTTGCTCCCAGGGTGTAACCTGCCCATCATTCCTGATGAGAGCATCATGACCACCATCCTGATCATCATCACGTTGACGGCCGGCACCGGCCTCATCATGTGGATGGGCGAGTTGGTCACGGAAAAGGGTGTGGGTAACGGTATGTCGTTGCTGATCTTCACCTCTATCGCTGCAAGCTTCCCCGGCTCGCTGGGCTCCATCTGGGAATCCAAGGGCCCGGGAACGTTCTTCACCGTGCTGGCTGTAGGCCTGCTCACGGTGGCCCTGGTGGTCTTCGTGGAGCAGTCCCAGCGCCGCGTTCCCGTTCAATACGCCAAGCGCATGATCGGACGCCGCACCGTGGGCGGCACCAGCACCTACATTCCCATCAAAGTGAACATGGCCGGCGTCGTGCCTGTCATCTTCGCTTCCTCCATGCTGTACCTGCCCGGGCTGATTTCGCAGTTCAACCAGCCCGCGCCGGGGGAGCAGATGGCCCCGTGGGTTGAGTGGATCAATAACAACCTCACCCGTGGCGACCACCCCATCTACATGGCACTGTATTTCGCCATGATTGTGTTCTTCACCTACTTCTACGTTGCCATCACCTTCAACCCTGAAGAAGTGTCGGACAACATGAAGAAGTACGGCGGGTTTATTCCGGGCATCCGGGCGGGTAAACCGACCGCGGACTACCTGCAGTACGTGCTTTCCAGGATCACCTTGCCTGGAGCCCTTTACCTGGGCTTCGTGGCGTTGATTCCGCTGGTTGCGCTCGTCCTGATCAACGCCAACCAGAACTTCCCGTTCGGTGGCACGTCAATTCTGATCATGGTGGGTGTTGGCCTGGAGACCGTCAAGCAGATTGATGCGCAGCTACAACAACGTCACTACGAAGGGCTTTTGCGATGACGAGAATGCTGATCATTGGACCTCCCGGTTCGGGTAAGGGTACGCAGGCTGAGCGAATTTCGGAGCGCCTCGGCGTAGTCGCCATCTCCACCGGCGACATCTTCCGTGCCAACGTCAAGGGCGAGACCCCTTTGGGCATCGAAGCCAAGAAGTACATGGACGCCGGCGACTTTGTTCCGGACAGCGTCACGAACGACATGGTTCGCGATCGCCTGAGCCAAAGCGATGTGGAGAACGGTTTCCTGCTGGACGGATACCCGCGCACCACAGCGCAGGTGGACTACCTAGACCAGATCCTCGCTGAGGGTGAGCAGGAGCTCGACGTCGTGCTCCAGCTGACCGCTGACGACGAAGAACTGGTGACCCGTCTTCTTGGCCGTGCCAAGGAAACGGGCCGCTCGGACGACAACGAAGCCGTAATCCGTCACCGCCTGGATCTCTACCATGAGCAGACCGAGGCAGTTGTGGCTAAGTACGCCGAGCGTGGCATCCTCACGCAGGTAGATGGCATCGGTGGTATCGATGAAGTTACCGACCGCGTGCTGACAGCGATCGAGGCGGCCAAGACCGTTTAGTGTGTTCTCCACGAAGCCGGTAAAACGGTGGTGGAGTGAGGGTGTGTCCCGTACAGTGCGTGCGGGACACACCCTCTTTTCTTTTCACCCTGCATTCCAATTTCGGCCACGCACCCCGGTACGGGAAAATGGTTGAAGCATGGGGCCTGATCGGCCTCTACAGCAAACCTTCCAGAGGAGATCATGGCGTTCGGTCAGCCCCGCATTGAATACAAAACCAACGAGCAGATGCGCACCATGCACCAGGCCGGTCTCGTCCTGAGCCGGGCACTGGATGCTGCCGTTGCGGCGGCCAAGCCGGGGGTCATCACCAAGGACCTGGACGACGTCTTCGCCGCGGTCCTCAACGATGCCGGCGCAAAGTCGAACTTCCTCGGGTATCACGGCTTTCCGGCCACCATTTGCACCTCTGTCAATGAAGAAGTGGTCCATGGAATCCCTGGCGGCAAGGTGCTCAACGACGGCGACATCATCTCCATTGACGGCGGATGCATAGTTGACGGTTGGCATTCCGACTCCGCCAGGACGGTGATCGTCGGTAACGCAGATCCTGAAGACCAGAGACTCTCTGATGTCACCGAGGCAGCTATGTGGCGCGGTATCGCAGCCTTGGCCACAGGCAAGTTTGTCGGGGACATCGGAAACGCAATTGATGATTACGTATCGTCCGTCCCGGGCAAGCCCTTGGGCATCCTGGAGGACTATGTGGGCCACGGCATCGGCTCGGAAATGCACATGGCCCCGGACGTTTTGAATTATCGGACCGGCCACCGCGGCCCCAAGATCCGGCCCGGCCTGTGCCTGGCCATCGAACCCATGCTGGTTCGTGGTGACATCGAGACCGCGACCCTCGACGACGACTGGACCGTGGTCACCACGGACGGCAAGCGTTCCTGCCAGTGGGAGCATTCCGTGGCTGTGCATGAAAAAGGCATCTGGGTTCTTTCGGCCCCGGATGGGGGAGCCGAGCAGTTGGCGCCACTCGGCGTGGTGCCCGTCCCCATCCCGTAACACCGCAAAAAAGAGCTGGGCTACGTCAGTAGCCCAGCTCTTTTCGCAGTGATGAAAAGCAGTTACGCCTTCAGCTTGGGCTTCACGTCCTTAGTGTAGATACCCTCGAGTGTCTTCTTCAGCTCGGTCATGGTTGCCTGGACATCGCCCTGCTGCGTCAGGATCTTGGCCGCAGCCTTGGCCATCTCCTGGTCCGCTCCCGGCAGGAACACGCGGGCATTGTCTTGGACCTTGGTGGCTGCAAGCTGGTCCATGGCGGTCTTGATTTGCGGTGTTGCTGCCAGGACCGCGGACATGTCAGCTGAGAGCCTGGTAGGCATGTAACCGGTGGCGGCCGAGAACGCCGCAGTGTTCTCCGGCTCGGTCATGAACTTCAGGAACGTCGCGGCGGCAAGCTGCTCTTCCTTGCTGATGCCGCTCGGGATGCCCAGCCCAGCGCCGCCGGTGGGGCATACGCCGCTGGGTGCCTCCGGGCCGCCGGGAAGGAACCCGACGCCCACGTTGAACTTGGCTGCTTTCAGGACGCCGAGCAATGAGCCGGTAGAGGAAATGGTGGACGAGGTGATACCTGCGGCGAAATCATCGGCTGCTTCCTTGGACGAGACCCCGGCCCAACCGTCCTTGTAGATGGTGTCCTGCGCCCACTGCAGTGCAGCCACGGACTGGGGAGAATCGCAGGTGATGTCCCAGTCCTTTGACCAGCTTCCGCCCCAGCCCCACAGGTTGTTCTGCAACGTCCAGCCCGCGTAGCCAGCCAGGGCCGGGTAGATGTAGGCGTACTGCGCACCTGATGTGGCCTTGAGCTTGGGCGCCCACTCGGCAAACTCCTGCCACGTGGCCGGGGCCCGATCCGGAAGCCCCGCTGCCTTGAAGTGGTCCTTGTTGTAGTAGAACAAGGGCGTGGAGCGGCCGTAGGGGAGCGCCCACTGCTTGTCGTCGTATTTGTAGTCGTCCACCAGCGACTTTTGGAAGTCGTCCATCTTGATGTCCAGCTGCTTCACCAAGCCATCGATGGGAATGATGCTGCCGTTGGAGAAGTAGCGGAACCACCACACATCCGAGAGGACCACCAACCCGGGAAGGCCTGTCTTGGCTGCCTGGGACGTCTGGAACTTCTGGGCTATTTCTTCGTAGTTGGCGCCCGCTGTCACCAGGTTCACCTTGATGTCCGGGTACTTGGCGTGGAACTTTTCAATGATCGCCTTTTCCACGTCCTGCGACTTGCCGGGGTGGTTGGTCCAGAAATCGATGGAGGCGGCGGGCTTTACGCCACTGAAGTCGATCATTGCGGTGTCGACGGCGTCTGCCGTGCCCGCCGTCGACGGTCCGCCGCATGCGGCAAGGGCCGCAGCTCCGGCGCCGAGGCCTGCTAGGCCCAGGAAATGTCGGCGGTCAAGGTTGGTGCGCATGGTGCTTCCTCTCAATAATTTACTTCGATGCGAATGGTGCGGTTGGAGAAAATCAGCCGGTGACACTGCCTTGGGTCAGCCCGGCAACGATGTATCGCTGGAGCGCTGCGAATACCAGCAAGATGGGAACGATCACCAAAACGGCTCCCGCCATGAGAATTCCCCATCCGGCGCCGTTGCCCTCCGAGTTCTGCAGCAACGTCAGCCCCACTGGCAATGTCATGGTTTCGGGACGGTCCGTGATGATGAGGGGCCAGATGTAGTCGTTCCATTCACTGACCACGGTCACCAAAGCCACCGTCGCAATAGATGGAACCGACACCGGGACGATGATCTGCCACAACCGCCGCCAATGGCCCGCACCGTCGATTTCAGCTGCTTCGAGAATCGACGGCGGTAACGTCAGGAAGTGTTGGCGCAGCAGGAACGTGCCAAATGCCGTCCCCAGGCCCGGAAGGATGATGCCCCACAGGGTGTTCTTGCCGCCCATGCCCGCTATGAGGATGTAATTGGGCAGGATGGACACCTGCGCGGGCACCATGAGTGCCACCAGAATCAGCACGAAGATTACGTTCTTGAACGGGAAACGAACGAACACCAGCGCGTAAGCCGTCAGAATGGCCAGGATGACCTTGATGGACGCGCCAACCACGGTGACGATGAGGCTGTTGGCGAAGAACTGCGCGAACGGAACCGTAGTCATCGCCGTGGCGTAGTTCTCCAGGTTCACAGACTCCGGAAGGATTCTGAGGTCCGTGGTAACGATCTCGCCCGGTTGCTTGAACGAGCTCAGCAACATCCACATCAGCGGCAGGAACACCACCAGCGTGGCGATGATCAGGGGCACGTATCCGGTTGCCATGGTCCGGATGAGGTTGGCTTTGGAGAATGGTCGCGGCGGCTCATGCGGCGCCTTCTCCTGCATGCTCTCCTGTAAGGAATCAACGACGACGGCGGGTGAAGGCGCGCTCATGAATAGTGGACCTTTCGCTCAACGAACCGCAGTTGAAGAACAGTAATGATCAGCAGGATGGCGAAAAGAATCACCGATATCGCGGCCGAATAGCCTGCCCTGTTGTAGGCCCCGAACGCCTGCAGGTATGCCTCGTAGATCAGTGTGCTGGTGCCATTGCCCAGCGGCGTCATGATGCGGATGAGGTCGAACGCCTGCAACGAGCTGAGCATGGTGGTAATCAACAGGAAGAACGTGGTGGGGGACAGCAGCGGCAAGGAAATATTGAGGAACCGGCGTGCGCCATTGGCTCCATCCAGTGCCGCAGCTTCCATGACGTCGCGTGGAAGGGACTGCAGGCCGGCCAAGTAGACCACGGCGCAGTAGCCCAGGTTCTTCCAGACGTACACAATGATCACCATCACCAAGGACAGCTGGGGATCGTTGATCCACTGTGGACTCTGCTGTCCCAGGCCCCGGAGGAGCCAAGCAAGTACGCCGTAGCCGGGATCGAAAATGAACAGCCACACCAGGCCGACACCCACACCGGACAGTACATAAGGCGCGAACACGGCAGAACGGGCGAACGTGGTGCCGCGGACCTTGGAGTTCAAAGCCAAGGCAACCAACAGTCCAAGGACCATCGAACCGCCAACCGTCACCAGCGTGAAAATCGCTGTAGTCCCAAGGACCTTTGACGCGTCCTCACCGGTGAAAAACGTGACGTAGTTCTGTAAGCCCACCACCGTGGCCGAGGCCGAGCCGAGGGTCCAATCCAACGTGGAGTAGTAGATGTTGTTGATCAGCGGCCAATAAGTGAACGTGCCGATCAACACCAAGTTCGGCAAGGCCATGGCCAGGAACACCAGGAAATCCCGGCGGTCTCGGCCGGACCAGCGCTTCCTAACCTGTCTGGGCTTGGCTGCTGTGAGGGGCGGAACCGGAGGCTCGGCCGGCTTGTCTGCAGGCGCAGCACTGCTGCTGTGAATCTGTCGGGTAGTCATGAGTCACTAACGGTTTCGGGCTAATGTGGGGCGCCAGCTCCCGGACCGGGGCGGCGAAGACAGGCCTAGCTCACCACACCTACAGACTCCGTTCGGACCAAAATGGGGAGCCGCAGCGATAGTTGGCTTACACTTCCTAACCCGTTTACTCAGCGTTACTCGCCTGTTCGTATTTGAGGCCCGGCTCCCACTTGTTGCCGCGCCTTGGGCCGCCAGTTGGCTCACCAGTGGAGAATGGAGCCATGAATTCGATCACCGATGTTGCCGGCATACGGGTTGGGCATGTGCAGAGGGTGGGGGAGGGGTGGTTGTCCGGGGTTACTGTGGTGCTTCCTCCGCCGGGGACCGTGGGGTCTGTGGACGTGCGCGGTGGGGGGCCCGGGACGCATGATACCGATGCGCTGGATCCCACCACGTTGGTTTCCACTGTGGACGCTGTGGTGTTGACCGGGGGCAGTGCGTTCGGGTTGGTCTCGGCGACGGGTGCTCAGTTGTGGTGTGAAGAACAGGGGCGGGGTTTCGCTGTTCCCGGGACCGTGGTGCCCATTGTGCCGGCGGCCGCCATCTTCGACCTTGGTAGGGGCGGCCATGTTAAAGCCCGACCTGATGCCGACATGGGCTACCAGGCAGCCGCCGCAGCCTTCGCCTCAGGCGACCATGCCGCCGTCGAGCGCGGAAACGTTGGTGCCGGGACTGGCGCCGTTATTGCCCGCGGCCAGTACAAAGGCGGCGTGGGGACGTCCTCGATCGAACTCGACGACGGCGTGGTAGTGGGGGCCATCGCAATAGTCAACGCCCTGGGATCGCCGGTGGGGCTGGGACCCGGCAGCGCGCGTCTAAGGGAGGAGCGACCGAGCGCGCAGAGGGTCGCAGGCCCACCGGCTCCACCGCAGGGACTCAACACCACGCTCGTGGTGATCGCCACAAATGCTGTCTTGGATGTTGCCGAGTGCAAGCGGACTGCTTCTTCCGGGCATGCCGGGCTTGCGCGTGCTTTGGATCCGTCCCATACCCTCGCGGACGGCGATACCGTGTTCGCTGTGGCGACCGGCGCCGTCGTGCTTGACCGCAGTACTGAACAGGCGCGGCAGGCGTCCTTGATAACACTCCAAAGTGCGGCGGCGGAAGCCGTTCGACTAGCCATTCTGGATGGTGTCCTTGCAGCGCAAGCCGTCTCGACGGCGGCGGGCGACTTCCCGGCCTATCGGCCAGCGGGGGAGTGACGACTGGAGACAGGTGCGCTACCATTGACGGATTTAACTTTCCGGCTTCATTGGCGTAGAGTTATTTGTTGGTTGTCTGTGCAGCCACGCCCTTTTTAGTGTCGTGGTTCCAAGAGAGCCAAGCAAACAAAAAACGTCCGCTGGATCTTCGGTGCCTAACTGAAGGACGGCGGCAAACAACAGTTAGCGGAGGATATGGCCAAGAAGGACGGGGTCATTGAGATCGAGGGCGTTGTGACTGAGGCGCTGCCCAATGCGATGTTTCGTGTTGAGCTCACCAATAAGCACGTCGTTCTCGCACACATCTCTGGGAAGATGCGACAGCACTACATTCGAATCCTCCCCGAGGACCGGGTAGTGGTTGAGCTGAGCCCATACGACCTCACACGTGGTCGTATCGTCTACCGCTACAAGTAAATTGCTGGGCGGCAAGGCAATAGTGCCTAAGCCGCTCCAGCAGATCAACTGCAAAACACGCAAAGGAACGCCATGAAGGTCAAGCCGAGCGTCAAGCAGATCTGCGACAAGTGCAAAGTGATCCGCCGTAACGGCCGGGTCATGGTGATCTGCGAGAACCCGCGCCACAAGCAGCGCCAGGGCTAATTCCCCTCACGGGAATCTGCGTCCGCAAGGACAAACCTGGGCTGCTAGCCCACGCAAGTAAATAAAGGCAGCACAAGCTGTGCCAGGACTGCATTACAGAGCCTGGTCAGCGAACCCCCGGTCGGAGGCTGGGGCCACACTGAACGTGTGGGTGTACTGCCTACGACCTCCGGTTTATTCAAGGAGTACTGCCACTATGGCTCGTCTCGCTGGCGTAGACATTCCCCGCGAAAAGCGGTTGGAAATTGCGCTTACTTACATCTACGGCGTGGGCAAGACCCGTGCACACGAAACCCTGGCTGCCACCGGCATCAGCGCTGACGTTCGCGTCAAGGACCTGACTGACGCCGAGCTGGTCCAGCTGCGTGACTACATTGAAGGCAACTACAAGGTTGAGGGTGACCTTCGCCGCGAGGTAGCCGCTGACATCCGCCGCAAGGTAGAGATCGGCAGCTACGAAGGCCTGCGCCACCGCAAGGGCCTGCCCGTACGCGGACAGCGTACGAAGACCAACGCTCGTACCCGCAAGGGCCCCAAGCGCACCGTCGCCGGCAAGAAGAAGGCCGGACGTTAATCCCTCGGGATTGATCCGGTTTTCCCCCGATAACTTTCTGTAGGAGAAACAATGCCCCCGAAGACTCGTGGAGCGGTTCGTAAGCCGCGTCGCAAGGATAAGAAGAATATTGCGCTTGGCCAGGCGCACATCAAGAGCACCTTTAACAACACCATCGTGTCCATCACGGACCCGAACGGTGCTGTAATCTCATGGGCTTCCGCCGGTGAGGTTGGCTTCAAGGGCTCCCGTAAGTCCACCCCGTTCGCTGCCCAGATGGCTGCTGAAGCTGCTGCAAAGCGCGCTCAGGAGCACGGTCTGCGCAAGGTTGACGTATTCGTCAAGGGCCCGGGATCCGGACGCGAAACCGCAATCCGTTCGCTTCAGGCCGCTGGCCTCGAGGTTGGCTCCATCCAGGACGTCACCCCCAGCGCCCATAACGGTTGCCGCCCGCCGAAGCGCCGCCGCGTCTAATTAGGTCTTCCCCGCCTGACCGGCCGGGCCTGCTATGGATGGTTTCGATCATCCATCAGCATGGCCCGGCTGGTCAGGCTGGAAACCGAAGCCGATTTCCACCACCTGTGTTGCGTCATATAGCGGATGCTCGCCGAAAGGAAACCTAAGTGCTCATTGCACAGCGCCCCACCCTGTCTGAAGAAGTTGTATCCGAGAACCGCTCCCGTTTCATCATTGAACCGCTGGAGCCGGGCTTCGGCTACACCCTCGGAAACTCCCTCCGCCGTACCCTGCTCTCCTCCATCCCCGGTGCCGCTGTAACCAGCATCCGGATCGATGGCGTGCTGCACGAGTTCACCACGGTTCCGGGTGTCAAGGAAGATGTCACCGAGATCATCCTGAACATCAAGAACCTTTCGGTTTCCTCCGAGCACGATGAGCCGGTTGTTGCTTACCTGCGCAAGCAGGGCCCCGGAGTCGTCACCGCCGCGGACATCGCTCCGCCGGCCGGCGTCGAATTCCACAACCCGGATCTGCACATTGCCACTCTGAACTCGAAGGGCAAGTTCGAACTCGAACTGACCATCGAGCGCGGCCGTGGCTACGTTTCGGCAGCTCAGAACAAGTCCGGCGACTCCGAGATCGGCCGTATTCCGGTTGACTCGATCTACTCGCCGGTCATGAAGGTAACTTTCCGCGTGGAAGCTACCCGTGTTGAGCAGCGCACCGACTTCGACAAGCTCATTGTCGACGTCGAGACCAAGCAGGCTATCGCCCCTCGCGATGCTGTTGCTTCCGCAGGCACCACCTTGGTGGAACTGTTCGGTCTGGCTCGTGAGCTGAACACCGCAGCTGAAGGTATCGAGATTGGCCCGTCGCCGACGGACGCTGCCCTGGCAGCGGACATGGCTCTGCCGATCGAGGATCTGGACCTCACCGTCCGTTCCTACAACTGCCTCAAGCGTGAGGGCATCCACACCGTGGGTGAACTCGTTGCCCGCTCCGAGGCTGACCTGATGGACATTCGTAACTTCGGTGCGAAGTCCATTGACGAGGTCAAGGCAAAGCTCGTGGAACTGGGTCTGTCCCTCAAGGACTCCCCTCCCGGTTTCGATCTCGCAGCCCGCGCCGCAGCCATCGAAGAGGACGACGCCGCGTTCAGCGACGACGAGCTCTAAACAGCAGATCTTGGCCGCCGGGTCCAGCGATGGACCTGAACGGCTTACATAACAGGAGAAATAACTATGCCTACCCCCACTAAGGGTCCGCGCCTCGGAGGCGGCCCGGCTCACGAGCGCCTGATGCTCGCGAACCTGGCAGCTGCTCTCTTTGAGCACAAGCGCATCACCACCACGGTCACCAAGGCCAAGCGCCTCAAGCCGTACGCAGAGCGTCTGGTCACCTTCGCCAAGCGTGGCGACCTCGCTTCCCGCCGCCGCGTTCTCGGCCTGATCAGCGACAAGGGCGTTGTCCACGAGCTGTTCACCGACATCGCCGGCGCTGTTGCTAACCGCGATGGTGGCTACACCCGCATCACCAAGATCGGCAACCGCAAGGGCGACAACGCTCCCATGGCTGTCATCGAGCTCGTTCTCGAGCCGGTTTCCCCCAAGCAGGCTGTAGTTGCTGAAGCAACCAACGCTGCTGCCAAGGCTGCTCCGGCCGCCGAAGCTCCGGCTGCTGAAGAAGAGGTTGTAGAGACCGAAGCTGCTGAAACCGAAGAGGCTCCGGCCGCTGAGGCAGAAGCTGCTGAGGCCGAAGCTGCTGAAACCGAAGAGGCTCCGGCCGCTGAGGACAAGAAGTAATTCACTGAATTCTTCACAGTAGACTTAAGTCTATGAACGAACGAAAACCCGCTGCCCCCGTTATGGGGGGCGGCGGGTTTTTGCGTGTCCGGCTTGATCTTTCCTACGACGGCGGCCCGTTCAACGGGTGGGCCCTGCAGCCCGGTCTTCGCACCGTTCAAGGATCGCTTGAAGAAGCTTTGGCGCTCATCCTGCAACGCCCGATTCGCGTGACGGTTGCCGGTAGGACCGACGCCGGCGTCCATGCCCGGGGTCAGGTCGTTCACCTGGACCTGACGGAAGCCGAGTGGCTGTCACTGCCGCGTGGGCACGAACTCGATCCCGCCGTCGCGCTTTTGCGCCGACTCCGCGGCGCTTTGAGCCGCATTCTCGGCGATCTGACGGGGTCCATTGAAGTGCACGACGCCGGTCTGGCGCCGGAAGGTTTCGACGCCCGCTTCTCAGCGTTGTGGCGCAGGTACAGCTACCGGATTGCCGATGGTCCGGGTCGCTGGGACCCTGTGCTGCGGGGAATCACTTTGTGGCATAAAACGCCTTTGGATGTTGAGCTCATGAATCACGGTGCGCATTCTCTGCTGGGCCTTCAGGACTTCCGCTCTTACTGCAAACCCCGCGAGGGAGCCACCACCATTCGTGAACTGCAGCAATTTTCGTTCGACCGTGGAAGCGACGGTGTCATAGTTGCCACCGTCCAGGCCGACGCGTTCTGCCACAACATGGTGCGGTCCTTGGTTGGTTCTGCGCTCCGCGTGGGGGAGGGGTTGGAAACTCCGCGTTGGCTGCACTCTCGTCTTCTGGAACGTCAACGTGACGCCAAATCAGTGCTCGCTGCTCCACATCCCCTGGTGCTTGAAGAAGTCGCCTACCCTTCCGATAGTGAGTTGCTGGCGCGGGCCGAGCTGACGCGGGCACGGCGCGAGTAGCTCTTCTGTCCGTGACCAAGGACCTATCCGGGCGTTGGGGGGACCCCCTCCCGGCTCTGGGTACCGGAAGGGGGCCGTTGTGGCACTCCGTGGTCTGGGATCCGCGAAGTGCCGGTCATTAGGGCAAGAACACCAGAGCCCTAGAACGTTCCGGCAAGGTTAGTCATTACGTTGATGACGGCCGGACCCATGATGACGATGAAGAGCACCGGAAGGATGCAAAACATCAGGGGGAAGAGAACCTTTACCGGCAGTTTCATGGCCTGCTCTTCTGCCCTCTGCCGACGCTTGATACGCATTTGCTTGGCTTGTGTACGAAGGACATTGGCGATCGCGATCCCGTAGGTGTCTGCCTGGACTATGGCCCCAACGAAGGCCCGCAGGTCGTAAACGTCAACACGTTCGGCCAGGGCAATGTAGGCCTCCTTGCGGCTTCTTCCTGCCTGCATGTCCTGCAGCGTACGGAGCATTTCCATAGCGAGCGGTCCCGAACCGTTTTGTCCGGCCCTTGCCATGGCACCTTCAAAACCAAGGCCAGCTTCCACGGAGATCAGCATCTGGTCCAGGCTGTTGGGAAGCTCCATCTGGATGGCCTTCTGCCGCTCGGCTGCCCGGCCGTGGATGAGCAGGTCCGGAATGAAATACACCAACGAGACCCCTGCCAGATAGAGCACGAAGCCCGGGCCGGATGGTGCCCGCAGAAAGAACAGCAGGCCTACGAGCCCTGCTGCCAGGGCCAACGCCGGCTTGAGGATGAGAAGGCGCCCAAGGGGCATTCCCGCTGGTCGGCCCAATTTGGCCAGCAGCTTGTCCAACCAGATGGTGTAGCCCTTGGGGGTGAGCCTTGCTCCGAGGCGTTGGAGGTTGAATGATGATGACTGTGCTCCCAGCTCCGTTGCTATCCCGGCGCTTCGGCTCAAGTTGGCTCTAACAGTCGCCAGGCCGGCACGATCAACTGAAATGAAGGCCCACGCCATGAAAGCGATGGGGATGACGATCAAGGCGACGGACGCCCATGCAATAACGTTCATGATCACTCCCTAAAACTTGATCTTGACCACGCGGCTGAGCCAGAAGGTGCCCAACCCCAAAAGGACTATTGCGGCCACCAGCATGATCCAACCCAGGGGATGGGTGAACAACGGCTGGATGTACGTCCCGTTCGCAAGGCTGAGGTACAGGAACATGCCAGTCGGCAGCGCTATGAGCACATAGGCGGACATACGTCCTTCAGCGCTGAGTGCCCTGACTTGCCCCTTGATTTGGGACCGTTCACGGATCGTCTCGGCCACATGGTCCAGGACTTCAGCCAAGTCGCCGCCCACTTCGCGGTGAATTTCGATGGCCTGCGTCGCCCAGAGGAAGTCCTCGCTATGGAGACGCGAGGCCGCGTCCAAGAGGGCGTCACGCAAGTCGCGACCCAGGCGAACTTCTCCCACGATCCTGGCAAATTCTTCCTTGGTAGTTGACTGGGCCTCTTGGGCAACAGCATCCACCGCCCGGAGCAAGCTGTGGCCGGCCCGCATGCTGCCGGACAGCATTTGCAACGTGTCACCCAGTTGAGCCTCGAACTGGGCCCTGCGTCGGGAGGTCATAATGCTCAGAACCATGCGTGCGCCGATGGGCACGATGATTCCGAAGAGAATCGCCACCAAGACGCCGCCAAGGATGAAGCCTAGAACGGCGCCAGTGAACGTGGCGCAGATGACCAAAAGAACGTAGTCCGCTGGTCTCATCCGCGAGCCGGCCTGTTCAAGCAAAATCCTGGTTCCTGAAGCCCGGCTTGCAGAAACCGAACCATCCACCATGGCCACAGCGGAATTCGTCACTCGGGTCAGGACGGATTCCTGTGGGCCCGAGTCCGGACGGCGCCGGGACAACGCAATCGTTGAGTTCCTCGACCTGGGGATGAGGAACAGCCCGATCGCCAGAGCGGAGAATCCGAGAAGCACGCCGGCTATGAGCAGGAGCGGGTTGGTGGCGGTCATCGCTGACCACCGCCAGTGTGCACGCTGCCAAAGACCGCCGGCGACAAGTAGATTCCAAGGTCCGCGAAGTGGTCCACGAACCGTGGCCGCACCCCTGTAGGAACGGGCTTCCCAAGGAACCTCCCGTTGGCGTCCATGCCTGCCGAGTAGTCGAACGTGAAAGCATCCTGCAAGGTAACAACGTCACCTTCCATGCCCTGGACTTCTGTCACGTGGGTGATTCGGCGGGTTCCATCGCGCAGCCGAGAGATCTGAACCACCAGGTTCACGGCGGACGAGATCTGCTCGCGGATCGCCCTGAGGGGCAAATCCATTCCAGCCATAAGCACCAACGTCTCGAGGCGTGCAATGGCGTCCCGTGGCGAATTCGCGTGAACAGTGGAGATGGATCCATCATGGCCGGTGTTCATTGCCTGAAGCATGTCCAAGGCTTCGCCGCCACGAACCTCGCCCACCACGATCCTGTCCGGGCGCATGCGCAGCGAATTGCGAACCAGGTCCCGGATGGCGATTTCGCCCTTGCCTTCGATGTTGCTGGGGCGGCTTTCCAAACGAACCACATGTGATTGCTGGAGTTGCAACTCCACTGCGTCTTCGATGGTGACGATGCGCTCATCGGAGGGCAGGAAGGACGAAAGGACATTAAGGAGAGTTGTCTTTCCCGTTCCAGTACCGCCGGAGACGATGATGTTCAGCCGGGCCTGTACACATGCATGAAGGAGTTCCGTGATCTCGGGGCTCGTAGTTCCCAACTGGATGAGATTCTGGGCCGTTAGAGGGACGCGCCCAAACTTACGGATAGTCAGCGACGATCCATTGACGGCCAGCGGCGGAATGATCGCGTTGACACGGGACCCATCCGAAAGCCGCGCGTCCACCAGAGGTGAGGACTCGTCGATGCGGCGGCCAACTTTTGAGACGATCCGCTCAATGATTCTGCGTAGGTGCTCTTCGGACGAGAAATGAACATTGGTTAAATGGAGTTTTCCTGCAATTTCCACGTAGACCTTATCTGCGCCGTTCACCATGATTTCGGTGACGTCCTTGTCGTCAAGGAAACGCTGTAGCGGCCCCAGGCCAAGCACGTCGTCAGCGATTTCCTGAACCAGCCGTTGCCTTTCCGAGGACGTGAGGGGGATATCGTCCTCGTCGATGACGGCGCGGAGTTCCTCTTTGACATAGCGGTGCAGCTCGGCTTCATCGAGTGTGGTATCCGAGATCCGGGAGCCCATGCGGTCAAACAAGGCGCTGCTGGTACGTTCCTTGACCGCAGACAAGGCCTGGCTGGAGTCCTCGGTGGCTCCTCCGGACCCCGGCGAATCGGCGAGATAATCCGGGGCTTGCGTTGCCGGTCCGGCCCACGGATCTCCCGGCGTTGATGTTCCAGGCGTCTCAACTTCAAGTCCACGGACCGTTTGAAGGCGTTTTGCGAGGTTCACTTGACTACCGCCCTTCGATGCAACTGCTTGTGTGGCCGTTCTTCCCATCCGGGCTTGAACCGCTCCACAAGCTGGCGGAGACCCCGAAGGGTGACATCCTTCGCTCCATCTTGGAGTATGGGGATGCCTCTGTTGGTTGAGTAGGGGAGTGAGCGGGACCGGGGCAACGTGACATCCACCGGGCAACCGATGGTGGCTTCCACATCCACCAAGGTGAGCCCGCTCCGCTTGTCCGCGAAGTTCAGGACAACATGGCGCTGTTCCGGGACCAACCCAATCTCGTCCAAAATCTCCAGGCCGTTCCGGAGCCCCCTGATGCTGGGGATGTCCATTCCGCATACCCAGACGACGTCGGAGGCACGTTCCAGAGTGGCCAGGACATGTTCACCGAGACCGGGGGCCGTATCCACAATCACGTAATCGAATTCCTTGGCCAACTGTTCAAGGAGATGCCCCACTTGTTCTGCGGAGATCTGTTCGATTTGAGATGGGTTGCGCGGCGCGCAGAGTGCGTAGATACCAGCAGGATGGGCTGAAAGGTACGACTTCAGCACCATGCTGTCTTGGACTGCCGCGCCAGTGACAGCATCCGCGATGGTCCGTTCAGGGTCTATGAGCAGACCGGATGCGACGTCGCCGAATTGGAGATCCAGATCGGCTATGACTACCTTCATGGGCGCGGTACGCCCCAAGCCAATGGCCAGGTTGGTGGAGATGGTTGTTTTGCCCACGCCACCCTTGGGAGACATGACGGCGATGATCCGGCCTCCCTGTGGACCTGCGTCCACTTGGGCACCCAAGCCCCTGCGTCGCCCGGCGGCTGCAAGGCTGGCACGCTCCAACAGTGCTCGAATGGCCACTGCATCTGCAGATGGCTCCAACAAGTCACGGATTCCTGCACGCATGGCTGGCAGCGCGATCTCGGCCGCATCCGTCGATGCGAGTACGACGCTGATCTCGGGATACTGGAGGTCGAACAGGCTGGCCAGGCGAATGGCGTCGTCTGCTTGCAGTCCGGGGCCCAGCACCAGGACTTCCAGCAGTTGACCGGACAACACGCGTAGGACGTCGTCCGGGCCCTGCGGCAAGTAGTCGGCAATGATGGACTGCACGTCGCCGTGCAGACCGGACGCAGCGTGCCGGACGCGCTTTTCAAACTCAACGTCAGCTGTGATGACTAGAAAGCGGCTCATTGGAGTACCTCTGCCTTCTTGATGGTGACGCGTGCGCTTTCCTGTGCTTCTGCGGGTTCTTTGGTCAGCCAGATGTCCCCGTACTTGGCGCCATAAACAATCTTGGTTGCGTCTACATCGCTACGGGCCAGGGTCACTATGAAGGAACCTTCCGGCAGCTGGGTATTGGCCTGCTCGGAGCTTGCCTGCGCCGTATTGGTATTTCTTGAGGTGGCCCGCTGAACGCTGGTCACAAGAACCTTGTGGAAGACGAGCTGCGCTGATGCGTCAGATTCGGCCTGCCCGGGCTGGCCAAGCAGTACCATGACGCCGACGGTGTCGCCGGCAGCCAAGCGCCCGCCAACCACACGCTGCGCGTCCAGTTGAACTGAAACTTCTTGAAGTCCGTCTGGAACGGGGACTGATCCCGGAGCCGCCAGGCTGTTGGGGTCCACCAGACGGTTTCCCAGCAGCGCTTCACCCGGCATGAGTTCTGCCCCGGCGACTTTGCCTTCCATGCCGGAGAGGCTCTTGAGGGCGCCGTTTGGCACCGAAGCCGCAGGTAGCGAAGCAAGTTTTACAGCAGACCTGATCTGCTGAAGATCGGCTCCCTCTGGAACCTGGCTTTGAATAACGAGGACATCGACGGGCTGGAGGTCCTTTTGAGCCCGCGCGTCTGCTGCTTGAACATATGTGACCAGTAACAGCGTGCCGACTATTGCCAGCACTACTGCGACTATGCCTCCCAGTAGGCGAGTTTTCACTTTGATTCTCCTTAATGCAATGGAGTTTTCTCCCAGATTGGTTACTACTCGGTGAGTTGGACGCCCAAGGCGCCGTACGTGGTGGGGCCGCCCAGAGTTGCGGCTTCCGTCAGACTTACTTTCTTGATGAAGGTGCCGAACAGCCCGGTATCGCTGTTCTTGAGGCCAAGAGACTTCTGGAGCGCCGAGGCATCGGACGTCATGTAGGTCGGTCCGCCGCCTGTCAGATGCCATCCTCGGAGTGAGATCTGGGCAAAGGCCTCGATCTTGAAGGACTTCTTATACGGAGAAGAAGCGCAGGGGTTGGTTCCCGTACCCTTCTTCACCGGGCAGGCAGTTTCAAAAATGGGAATCAGGAGTTCCACAGGCTTGCCGGCTTTGAGCTTGGCCTCCCAGGATGCGAAGGCCGAGCTGCATGTGGAATCGAAGTCGTTGCCCTCGTTGGCCTCCACCCACGGATCATCAATGTCCACATGTACGGTGCACGTAGCACCGGGATGTTTGAGCCAACCGAAACCGCCGGGAAGCTCGAAGCCGGACGAAGACTGATGCTTACACGCGTAATCCGGGTCATCGGACAACTTGGTCCCGTGGACCGGGAAGAACTGAAGGCCTTTAGTGAAACCCGGGTCCGCTTCACATTGCGAGAAAGTCAGCGGTATTGCATCCGTTGCGGAAAAGCCACCGAATTTGGCTTGGGCGGTGGCCTTGATATCCGCCGTCTGGACACCCAGTGCCCGAGCGAACACCAAGCTGAAATGATTGTCACCGGATACGTTGCGGGATTGGGTAGTGACATCAACGGTTCCGGTGGCCAGATTCACCGTTGCCACCGGCGCATTGCTGACACCGTCCAGGGCATTCAGTCCTGCCAAGGTGGTAGCTGTGGATGCGGGCGACACGCAGTCCGCAGAGCCTGCACTCTTGGCGCAAGCCTGGGCGATGCCTATTGCCGACGAGTCGGCGCCATTCTGCAGTTGAGCATGCTCGGAGTACATCATGGCCACGTCCACGGCGAAGGCGGTCATTCCCAGCAGCGCCACCATCAGCATGGCCGTCATGGGAGCAACAGCACCGCGTTCGGGATCACCGTGCTTCAGCCGCCGCATCGCATGACTCCTGTCCCTGAGATGGCTAGTTCGGCCGGCATTCCAGGTACAAGCCCGGGAAAACCGGTCATCCACGGCGTGCTGTAGGAGATGGTGACTTCCACGTTGCAAGGGTTGGTTCCGGTTGACGTAATGGCAATGTCGCCGGGGTCGAGGTCCACCGACGGTGCCGCAGCCACACCCGCCGCCTGCGCATCGCCCACGGTGTAGGTGGAGTCCGACTGGTGAATGGCTGCATATCGGGCGGCTTCCCGGGCGGCTTCAGACAAGGAAATCTGGATGTTGAATGCGCGGCCGAACTCAAAAATTCCCAGTACCAGCACGAGGAATATGGGCAACACCAATGCAAATTCAACCGCAACGGCACCGGACTGGTTCTTGGATGTGGAGGGCTTCCGTGCGCGGAGCTTTTTCCTCTTCTTATCGTTAGATCTCATAGCTACTCCCAGATAAAACGAATCCGGGCCGGCTGCAGCCGATGAATGCATCGGGGCAGCCGGCCCGGGATCGGTAGTGAAGCCGGCCGGTATGGGTTACGGCAACGCCTTTTCTACGGTTTGGAAGCCCTTGAGGACGTCCGTGCCCAAAGTAACCACAGTGCCAACGATGATTGCGGCGATGAGGGCCACCAGCAGACCGTATTCAACTGCCGTTGCGCCCTTCTCCTCGGAGGTGAAGCGATCCTTGACGCCGGCGATGAACGAGATAACGGAAACCATAAGAGATGACATTGGAATATCCTTCCCAGAATTAATGTGGCAGTAAATCATGAATGGCAGGGCGGCAAATTATCTAAATTTACCCGAATATCGAACTGCGTCTGTGGAGCCTTTAGCTGTTCGTAATTCGATGAGATAAGAATTCACCCTGGGCCGCTGAAGTCACAATGCGTAGCCGTACTCGATTTATCCGGGCGCCTATTACTTGCCGGATGTGCCAGCGGGCAGAAAGTACTCAGTTTCGGTGCCTGGGCGGGTGGAAACTACTTGCTTTACAAAGGAGCCTTATGTATTCCGGGCGGGCTGAAGCCTGGGTAAGGACGTACTAACCACGGGCTAGTTCATGAACAGAACTACGCCAACCGCAGCAATGAGCATTGCGGGTCCATGGGCTGTTTCTGCGGGCTTTTCGGCGGATCGCAGGCGTAACATCAGCACCGTCAGCAACCCGCCCACCACGAATCCCAGTAGCCCGCCAATGAGTACTTGCTGCCAACCCAAGTAGCCCAAGTACAAACCCAGGGGCGCTGCGAGCTTCACATCGCCCATTCCGAGGCTTCTTGGCGAAATAAGTTTGAGAATGACGTAGCCGGCGAACATCATCGCCCCGCCGGCGAGGGCGCGGAAGAGGTCCGGCCAGCCCGGCGCGAGAGCTGCGGATGTGGAAAAAAGTACTAAACCCCCACCGAGCAACAGCAATACAAGGCGGTTGGGCAGCAAATGGAGAGTGAAATCGATCCGTGAAAGTTGCACTCCGAGTAATGCCAATAAAAGGAATGCCGGCAACTCCGGAGAGAAACCGAGCCGCCACGCAAGCAAGCAAAACAGCAGCGCGGTGACGGCCGCCGTCGTGATCCGGACCTTAGCTACAGGGAGGCCGCCGAGTCGCGGCAGCGCGCGGGCAATCAGAAGCTCGGTAACAGGGCTCAGCAGCAAACCAAGGAGCGCAAGAAGGAGTGCGAAGCCGGGTCCGTTGGGCATCTGTTCTCCCTCAATCAGCGCATGGCCCCCAAGGGCGGTTACCCCATTTTGACCCGGACGCCCTCATGACGGTATTGTTTAGAGTCGTTGTGCGTGTCCTATCTCGATGACACATGCCTTGCGGGGGATCCAGTTGCAGGATCGCTAACTCCTTAGGCATTTTCGAGATCTTGGGATAACTGGTACATAGAGCCCTCACCTCTGCTCCGGTAGCGCATACATAGATAGGTACACGCCTTATTGCGTGTCGCCTAAAACATGAACGCCAGAACAAGAACGAGGCAAAACCGTGCGTACGTACACCCCGAAGCCCGGCGATATCAACCGCCAGTGGCACGTCATTGACGCCACCGACGTTGTCCTTGGTCGTCTTGCCAGCCAGACCGCAACACTGCTGCGCGGAAAGCACAAGCCGACCTTTGCGTCCCACATGGACATGGGCGACTTCGTCATCATCATCAACGCTGAAAAGGTTGCCCTCACCGGCGCCAAGCTGGAGCAGAAGCGCGCATACCGCCACTCCGGTTACCCGGGCGGCCTGACCTCCGTCAACTACGCCGAGCTGTTGGAATCCAACCCGGTTCGCGCTGTTGAGAAGGCCATCAAGGGCATGCTCCCCAAGAACTCCCTCGCTGCACAGCAGTTGGGCAAGCTCAAGGTCTACCGTGGCGCTGAGCACCCCCACGCTGCACAGCAGCCGAAGACTTTCGAAATCACCCAGGTCGCCCAGTAGTCCTGGCCACCAACTAAACTTTTTATTACAAGGAGAACCGTGGCTCAGAACGAAGAACTGACCGCCGAAGCCGTCGAGGCCGAGGAAACCCTCACCAGCTACACCTCTGAAAGCAGCAACGCTGCCGAAGATGCTCCCAAGAAGGAGCGCCCGGCACTGACCGTTGCCGGCGCAGCTGTTGGCCGCCGCAAGGAAGCCGTTGCACGCGTTCGCGTTGTGCCTGGCTCCGGCAAGTGGACCATCAACGGCCGCACGCTGGACAACTACTTCCCGAACAAACTGCACCAGCAGGATGTCAACGAGCCCTTCAAGATCCTTGATCTCGAAGGCGCCTACGACGTCATCGCCCGTATCCACGGTGGTGGCATCTCCGGCCAGGCCGGCGCACTGCGCCTTGGCGTTGCTCGCTCGCTGAACGAGATCGATGTCGACAACAACCGCGCCACCCTCAAGAAGGCCGGTTACTTGAGCCGTGACGCACGCGTCATCGAGCGCAAGAAGGCTGGTCTCAAGAAGGCCCGCAAGGCTCAGCAGTACTCCAAGCGTTAATCTACGCTTACTCGAAAGCCCGTTCCGCCGTTTCGGCGGGGCGGGCTTTCGCCGTTTCAGATACCAGGCAGCGGAGTCAAGGAAGGCGCCGCACATGACCTTCTGGCGGCCGCTTGAACCAGTGCTGTCCTGTCGTCGTCTAAACTTGACCCGATGTCTAGATTATTTGGAACAGATGGCGTCCGCGGTCTCGCGAACGGATTGCTCACCGCCGAACTGGCTATGCAGCTCGCGCAAGCAGCCGCCGTCGTACTCGGCCATGAACGCTCTACCGATGGCAAGCGGCCGCGCGCCGTCGTCGCAAGGGATCCCAGAGCCAGCGGCGAGTTCCTCGCCGCTGCCGTCGAAGCCGGGCTGTCCAGTTCCGGCATCGACGTCTACGACGCCGGCGTGCTCCCCACCCCTGCCGCGGCTTACCTCGTGGCGGATCTCGACGCCGACTTTGGAGTCATGCTCTCGGCGTCGCATAACCCTGCGCCGGACAACGGAATTAAGTTCTTCGCCCGCGGCGGCCAGAAGCTTCCGGACGATGTTGAGGACGCCATCGAGGCTCAGCTGGGCAAAGAGCCGCAGCGCCCGGTGGGAGCCGACGTCGGACGAATCCAGAGGTTCTCAGACGCCGAAGACCGGTACATTGTGCACCTGCTTGGCACGCTTCCCAAGCGCTTGGAAGGCTTGAAGGTAGTTCTGGACTGCGCCCATGGTGCAGCTAGCGGCTGTTCGCCCCAGGTCTTCAAGGATGCTGGCGCCGACGTGGTGGTCATCGGCGCAGAGCCGGACGGCTTGAACATTAATGAAGGCGTTGGATCCACGCACCTGGGCCCGCTCAAGGAGGCCGTGGTCAAGCATGGCGCGGACCTTGGCGTAGCCCACGACGGTGACGCTGACCGCTGCCTGGCCGTCGACCATGAAGGCAACGAAGTGGACGGCGACCAGATCATGGCGATTCTGGCACTGGCGCTCAAGGATGCAGGAAAGCTCAAGGACAACATCCTCGTGGCCACAGTCATGAGTAACCTCGGCCTGAAGATCGCCCTGCGCGATGCGGGTATCGCCATCCGCGAGACTGGTGTTGGTGACCGTTACGTATTGGAGGCAATGCGAGACGGCGGATACAACCTTGGTGGTGAACAGTCCGGCCACGTGATCTTCTCGGACTTCGCCACCACAGGTGACGGCGTCCTGACCGGTCTGCAGCTTGCAGCCCAGGTTGCCTTGACCGGACGCAGCCTCAAGGACCTGTCCAGCGCCATGACCAAGCTGCCGCAGCTCATGATCAACGTCAAGGGCGTTGATAAAGCCCGGGCTGCCACTGACGAGGGCGTTGCCGAGGCTGTTGCCGCGGCGGAGCTTGAACTGGGTGAGACCGGCCGTGTGCTCCTCAGGCCCTCAGGGACCGAGGCGTTGGTGCGTGTGATGGTGGAAGCCGCTGACATGGAAACGGCCGAGCGCGTCTGCAAGGGGCTCGCCGCCGTCGTCAAGGAACGTTTGGGCGCTCCCAGCGAAATGGCAGTCTAGGAGACCACATTTTGAGGCCCGTACCCCAGCTTGAGTCGGAGCAGGGGTGCGGGCCTCGGTGTTTAAGGATGAGAGCCTCAGTTACTAAGGATTAGAGGTAGTCCGGAGCTGCTTCAAGCCCGAAATACTCTTCCAGGGTTGCGATGCCGCGGGCGGTCATGTCCGTAGCTGCCTCCACCCCGATGTACCGCAGATGCCAGGACTCGTAAAAGTACCCTGTGGTGTCGTGGAACATCCACGGATAGCGGACCACGAATCCAAACTTGTGGGCGTTGGCTTTGGCCCAGATGGCAGCGGGTTGCTCGGCGAAGCATGGTTGGAAGCTGCAGGCTCCCGCACCGTCGCCGATGTCAAAGGACCAGCCCGTTTGATGCTCGGAGTGCCCTGGGCGGGCGGAAGCGCGGTCGGCGGCGGCCTGGCCGGTGCTGGCGACGTAGCCGTTGTAGGTAGCAACCTGGGTGGAATACGAACGGTATCCGGAGGCCAGCGTCATGATGACGCCCTCCGTGGCTGCGGCCCCGAACATCTTTTCAGCGGCAGTCGCCGTCGTGCTGTTAATCAGGGCCGCTTCGCCGCTGACGGCGAGCCGTACGCCTGGCTGCACCAAGTCTGCCGGAACGAAGGCCTGGGGGACCAGGGGCCGGTGCTTGTTCACCACTACCCAGGGACTCGTTGGATCCGTAAGGGAGTGCTGCGGGGCAACGGCGTGCGAGGGGGCTGTATTGGAGGGAGTCGCGCTGGGGGCTGATTCAACGGGTGCAGGCTCGCTTGCTGCGGCGCTGGGGGTGCCCACGGAGGACGGTGTGGGTAACGAAGGGGCCTCGCTGGCGGCGTTCGCCGCGACGGGGGAGGGGGCGGCGTTTTCAGGCGTGCAGGCCGCCAATGCTGCCATTCCCGCGCCGGCGGTCAGGAGGCTGGCGAAAGTCCGCCGGCTAGGCAACGGTTGGGAATTGTTGGGCACCCTAGACCTTTCTGAGCAGCATGCGGCGGATCGAGTGGTCTGCGTCCTTGGTGAGTACCAGTTGTGCACGTCCGCGGGTGGGCAGCACATTTTCCTCGAGGTTCGGCTCGTTGATGCGTTTCCATATGCCCCGTGCCGTTGACTCGGCGTCCTCGTCCGACAGTGTGGCGTAGCGGTGGAAGTAGGACTCGGGCTGGGCGAATGCCGTGGTCCGCAATTTCCGGAAGCGGTCCACGTACCACTCTTCAATGTAGGAGGTCTTGGCATCCACGTAGATGGAGAAGTCGAAGAAGTCGCTGACGGCCAGTCCCTGCTTGCCGTCCATCCGCGGGCGGGCCGGGGCCAGGACGTTCAGTCCCTCGACAATCAGGACGTCGGGGCGCCGCACTACGACTTCCTTTCCCGGCACTATGTCATAGGTGACGTGGGAGTACCAAGGCGCGCGGACTTCCTCGGCGCCGCCTTTGACTTCAGAAACGAAACGAAGAAGTCCACGGCGGTCGTAGGACTCCGGGAAACCTTTCCGCTCCAGCAAGTGCCGGCGCTTCAGCTCAGCCAAAGGATAAAGGAAGCCATCTGTGGTGATGAGTTCCACGTTGGGCGTTCCGGGCCAGCGCCGGAGCATTTCCCGGAGCACACGGGCAATGGTGGACTTGCCAACGGCAACGGACCCGGCCACCCCGATCACGAACGGCGTGCGTTGGGTTTGCTCACCCAGGAACGTAGTGGTGGCTGCGTGGAGTTGGTGTGAGGCCTCCACGTACAGGTGAAGGAGGCGGGAGAGAGGGAGGTAAACCTCCCTGACTTCTTTCATGTCCAGGGGGTCGCCGAGGCCGCGGAGACGGAAGACGTCCTCTTCGTTGAGGGGCTGCTCCATCTGCGCTGCAAGCCTGGACCACGTTTGACGGTCCAGCTCTACAAACGGGGAAGCGCCGTCGCCATTAGCTTCGGTGCGTTGCAAAGTCACGCTCATGATTCTGCCCTCCGCGGAGCGGATCAGGAAATGCGCGACGAAGGGCAGGTGAATTGCGAGGGCTGGAACCCCGTCAATGAACAGAAGGAGGGAGGATGTCCCACATCAGTTGTTTGCACTAGCCGCTAGGCTTGTACCCATGTGTGGAATCGTAGGCTATGTTGGCAATTCGTCTCGCAAGGCAGCTGGATACAGCGCTCTTGACGTTGTGGTGGAAGGGCTGCGCCGTCTGGAATACCGCGGCTATGACTCCGCAGGCGTCGCAGTAGTGGCTGACGGGAGCATTTCTTCCCGCAAGAAGTCCGGCAAGCTGAGCAACTTGATCGCAGAACTGGAAGCAAGCCCGGTTCCTGAGTCCCTGACCGGCATCGGCCATACCCGTTGGGCAACGCACGGCGGACCCACGGACCGTAACGCGCACCCGCACCTCTCCGACGGTGGCAAGCTGGCGGTCATTCACAACGGGATCATTGAGAACTTCGCCGAGCTCAAGCAGGAACTGCTGGGCAAGGGCGTCACCTTCGAGTCCGAAACGGACACCGAAGTTGCTGCCGCACTTATCGGCGACATTTTCCGCACCCAGCTCAACGGCGACGGCGGCAACCTCACCGAGGCAATGCGCCTGGCCTGCCAGCGACTCGAGGGCGCTTTCACTCTTCTCGCCGTCCACGCTGACCAGCCCGACGTCGTCGTGGCCGCCCGCCGTAACTCCCCGCTTGTAGTGGGCCTGGGCGACGGCGAGAACTTCCTCGGCTCCGACGTCTCCGGCTTCATCGACTACACCCGCCGTGCCGTCGAGCTGGGTCAGGACCAGATCGTCACCATCACCGCGGACTCCGTGGAGATCACCGACTTCTTCGGCGCTCCTGCCGAGGGCAAGGAATACCACGTTGACTGGGACCCGGCTTCCGCCGAAAAGGGTGGTTTCAGCTCCTTCATGGAGAAGGAAATCAACGACCAGCCGGACGCCGTAGCGCAGACCCTCCTGGGCCGCTCGGACCTCAACGGCAAGCTCACCCTGGACGAAGTCCGCATCGACCCTGAGCTCCTCAAGCAGGTGGACAAGATCATCGTTTTGGCCTGCGGTACCGCGGCCTACGCTGGTCTGGTAGCCAAGTACGCCATTGAAAACTGGTGCCGCATTCCCACCGAGGTGGAGCTCGCGCACGAGTTCCGCTACCGCGATCCCATTGTTGACTCCAACACCCTGGTGGTTTCCATCAGCCAGTCGGGCGAAACCATGGACACGCTGATGGCTGTCCGTTACGCCCGCGAACAGGGCGCCAAGACGATCTCCATCTGCAACACCAACGGTTCCACCATCCCGCGTGAATCCGATGCTGTGCTTTACACGCACGCAGGCCCCGAAATCGCTGTTGCTTCCACCAAGGCGTTCCTGGCGCAGATCACTGCTGCCTACCTGCTTGGCCTGTACCTGGCCCAGTTGCGGGGCAACATCTTCTCCGGCCAAATCAAGGATGTCCTGGCGGACCTGAACAAGATCCCCGCCAAGATCCAGAAAATCCTGGACAACGCAGGGCCGCTGCGTGAGCTTGCCCGCAGCATGAAGGACGAGAAATCCGTCTTGTTCCTGGGCCGCCACGTTGGCTATCCGGTAGCCCTTGAAGGCGCGCTGAAGCTCAAGGAAATCGCATACATCCACGCTGAAGGCTTTGCCGCCGGCGAGCTCAAGCACGGTCCTATCGCTTTGATCGACGACGGCCAGCCGGTCTTCGTGGTGGTTCCGTCCCCGCGTGGCCGCGACTCGCTGCACTCGAAGGTTGTCAGCAACATCCAGGAAGTCCGTGCACGTGGTGCCCGGACCCTGGTCATCGCTGAAGAGGGCGACGAATCGGTCAAGGATTACGCAGAGCACGTCTTCTACGTACCCGAAACCCCCACCCTGCTGATGCCGCTGCTCACCACGGTTCCGCTGCAGATCTTTGCTGCTGAACTGGCCGGTGCCAAGGGTTACGACGTCGATCAGCCGCGTAACCTCGCCAAGAGCGTCACCGTAGAGTAGTGCCATGATTGTTGGCATCGGCGTGGACGTCGTAGACATCGAGCGGTTTGGTCGGCAGTTGGAACGGACACCGGGGCTCCGGGACCGTCTGTTTGTTCCTGCCGAGCGGGAACTCAACACCCGGTCCCTGGCGGCGCGCTTCGCGGCCAAGGAAGCTGTTGCCAAAGTGCTGGGCGCTCCGGCAGGCATGAACTGGCAGGATTGCTGGATCGGCCTCGATGAGAATGGACCCACCGTCCAGGTCAAGGGAACGGTGCTTGCCGTTGCCGAGGCCAAGGGCGTCAAGCGCTGGCACTTGTCCATGAGCCACGACGGCGGCATAGCTACGGCTACTGTCCTCGCCGAAGGCTAAAGGGACTTCACAAGCAATGATCAGCGCCTTCACCGGACAACAGATCAGGGATGCGGAAAAACCGCTCCTGGACTCCGGTGAGGGCGCTGTTCTTATGCGACGGGCCGCCTACGGGTTGGCCCACGTTGTGGCTCGCGAGGTCAAAAGCAAGCGGAAGCTTGCAGGGGCGAGTGTTGCAGTGCTGGTTGGGAAGGGTAATAACGGTGGCGACGGCATGTTCGCTGCAGCTTTCCTTGCCCGCCGCGGTGTCCGAGCGACGGCGGTACTCGCCGCCGCTGAAGTACACCCGGAGGCGCTGGCTGCTTTAGTCGCCGCCGGCGGAACTGTTGTGACGTTGGAAGCCGCTAACGCGGAAGAGCTGGCCGTCCTGTGCGCGGGCCATGACGTCATTATTGATGCCCTGCTCGGGACCGGTGCGCGCGGTGGGCTGCGGGACGCCTCTGCCGAACTGGTGGCTTCGCTTCAAGAGTTGCGTCCACGGTTGGTAGTGGCCTGCGACCTTCCCAGTGGACTGGACGCCAACACCGGCGAAGTGCATTGGCCGGTGCTTGGTGCGGACGTGACCGTGACGTTTGGCGGCATCAAGGCCGGGCTGATGACTGACCCGGGTGAAGGGTGTGCCGGGCGCGTGGAGCTGATCCCCATCGGCATTGAGAATTCTTTGGAATGCTACCGCCCTGAGCTTCGACGCCTCACTGCCTCGGACCTTGGATCCTTGCTGCCCCATCCTGGCCGGCGCGCCCACAAATATTCGCGGGGCGTGTTGGGCGTAGTCGCCGGTTCCGCGCGCTTTGCCGGAGCTGCTGTCCTGAGTGTCCACGCTGCCGCCCTCTCGGGGGCGGGAATGGTGCGCTACAACGGGCCCCGGGACGCGGCGCAGCTGGTGCTCGCGCGAACCCCGGAAGCCCTTTGGGAGGCCGACAACCCCGGCCGCGTCCAAGCGTGGCTGCTGGGATCCGGGGTGGACGGCGAGGAGCAGCTGCAACGGGCAAGGGACGCCGGTGCGTCGGCCCTCTCCAACGATTTGCCCGTGGTTGTAGATGCCGGAGCTTTGAGCCTCCTGCCGGAACGCTGCCCGGCCCACTGGATCCTGACACCTCACGCCGGAGAGCTGGCTGCGTTGTTGAACTCGCTTCCTTCGACTGGCGAAATAGAGGTAACCCGCGACGACGTCGAATCCCGTACCCTGCACTATGTGCGGCAGGCCGCCCAACAAACCGGCGCCACAGTGCTCCTGAAGGGTGCCACCACACTGGTGGCGTCGCCGTCGGGCGTTGTTTTCAGTCAATCCGAAGGCACCGCGTGGATGGCAACCGCGGGCAGCGGCGATGTCTTGGCGGGCGTGCTGGGAGCCTTGCTGGCACAGTCTGCGGAGATGGTACGGCACGACGACGGCGCATATGCCGCGTTGGGCTTGGATCCCGCCGACCGCTGGGCTGCTCTGGCAGCCGTTGCTGCCAGCGTCCACGGGCGAGCCGGAGCCCTTGCATCCGCTCATTTTGACGAAGGTCCCATTACAGCCTCGGCCGTCATGAATGCGGTTCCGCGCGTCATTGGTTCGCTCAACGCGGAATACGACCGAACAATACCCTAAGGTTGCTGTCGGTGTCTGGGGGCTTGAGTAGGCTTGCAACAGTTGTTCGCATCATCAAGAGGAGAACGCATGGAAGTCTGGCCTGGATCGGCTTATCCGCTAGGTGCCACGTTTGACGGCACCGGCACCAACTTCGCGCTGTTTAGCGAGAAGGCCGAAAAAGTGGAATTGTGTCTCTTCGACGACGACGGCGGGGAAGTCCGCGTAGAAGTTACCGAAGTAGATGGTTACGTTTGGCACTGTTATCTGCCGCAGGTCCAACCGGGACAAAAGTACGGCTACAGGGTGCACGGTCCCTACGACCCTGACGCCGGCCAACGCTTCAACCCCAATAAGCTGCTGCTGGATCCTTACGCGAAGGCCATCCACCGGCAGATTGACTGGGACCCGTCCCTGTTCTCATACAACATGGGTGACCCCGATTCGCGAAATGATGAGGACTCTGCGCCGCACATGATGCTGGGCGTTGTCATCAACCCCTTCTTTGACTGGGACGGCGACAAACTCCTGCGCATTCCGTATCACAAGTCCGTGATCTATGAGGCACACGTCAAGGGCCTTACCCAGATGCACCCCGAGGTGCCCGAAGAGCAGCGCGGCACCTACGCCGGCGTCGCGCATCCGGCGGTTATTTCCCACCTGCAGAAGCTGGGCATCACGGCGATCGAACTCATGCCGGTGCACCAGTTCGTCAACGATGGCATCCTGCAGGACAAGGGCCTGAACAACTACTGGGGCTATAACACCATCGGGTTCTTCGCACCCCACAACAGCTACAGCTCCAAGGGCGATACTGGACAGCAGGTCCAGGACTTCAAAGCCATGGTGCGGGCGCTGCATACGGCTGGCATCGAGGTCATCCTCGACGTCGTGTACAACCACACAGCCGAAGGAAACCACCTCGGACCCACACTGTCCTTCAAGGGCATCGACAACTCCGCGTACTACCGCCTGGTGGAAGACGACCAGAAGTACTACATGGATTACACCGGCACGGGCAACTCGCTTAACGTCCGCAGCCCCCACTCCCTCCAACTGCTCATGGACTCCCTGCGCTACTGGGTGACCGAGATGCACGTGGACGGATTCCGATTCGACCTCGCCTCAACGCTGGCACGTGAGTTCTACGACGTGGACAAACTCTCCACCTTCTTCGAACTCATCCAACAGGACCCGGTAGTCTCCCAGGTGAAGCTCATCGCTGAGCCGTGGGACGTTGGGCCCGGTGGGTACCAAGTGGGCAACTTCCCGCCTCAGTGGACAGAATGGAACGGCCAATACCGCGACACGGTCCGTGACTTCTGGCGCGGCGAACCTTCCACCCTTGGCGAGTTCGCGTCACGTCTGACCGGATCGGCGGACCTCTACGAGCACTCTGGCCGTCGACCCGTGGCGTCCATTAACTTCGTCACCGCGCACGATGGCTTCACGCTGGCCGACCTTGTGTCCTACAACGAGAAACACAATGAGGCCAACGGCGAAGACAACAACGACGGCGAGTCCCACAACCGTTCCTGGAACTGCGGCGCAGAAGGACCCACGGACGATCCCACCGTCCTTGGCCTCAGGGCCCGCCAGCAGCGTAACTTCATTGCCTCGCTGTTCCTGTCCCAGGGCGTCCCCATGCTGCTGCACGGCGACGAACTGGGCAGGACGCAAAACGGCAACAACAACGGTTACTGCCAGGATTCCGAACTCACCTGGATCAACTGGGAGAACGTGGACCAGCCGCTGATCGAGTTCACTGCCGCGGTCAGCGCGCTCCGTGCCAAACACCCCAGCCTGCGCCGCAGCCGCTTCTTCGATGGCCGTCCCGTGCTTCGTGGTGAAGGCGAACGGCTCCCGGACATCGTATGGCTCGACGCCGACGCCAGCACCATGTCTCCGTCCGACTGGGACGAAGCTTTGGGGCGCTCCGTTGGTGTGTTCCTCAACGGCGATGGCATCCACGGCCTGGACACCCAGGGCCGACGCATCACGGACGTCAACTTCCTCTTGTACTTCAACGCGGACCAGGACGAGGTAGGCTTCCGGATTCCTTCCGACGAGTACGCGCCGGCCTGGGACGTCATGATCGACACCGCCGGGGAGGGCGCCGAAGCGGGCGTGGTCAAGCCGGACCAGATCCTGATGGTAGGCGGCAAGTCGCTGGTGGTACTCCGGGCCCACAGCACCCCGGAAATTGAACCCGATCACTCGGTGGCAGCTTCCCTCGCAGCTTTGACGCAAACGAGCACTCCGGAGACGGCATCCATCACCGCCCCGGCAGTGACGTCCTTGCCTTTCGATTACAAAGGCTCGGCCCCGGAGGGCGACGAAAAGGCAGATGAAACGAAGGAGCCTGGATCATGAGGACGCCTGTCTCCACGTATCGACTCCAGATCCGGCCGAGCTTCACCCTGCAGGATGCGGCGGAGCTCACCGGATACCTGCAATCCCTGGGAATTGATTGGGTCTATGTTTCACCCATCCTGACAGCGGAAAAGGGTTCCGATCACGGCTATGACGTGACCGATCCTTCCACCGTCGACCCCGCCCGCGGAGGCTCCGAAGGACTAGCCGCATTGTCCCGGGCTGCCAAAGACAAGGGCCTGGGCGTTCTTGCCGACATCGTCCCCAATCACATGGGTGTCGCTTCGCCGAAGCAAAACGCCTGGTGGTGGCAGCTGCTCAAGGAAGGCCAGGGTTCAAAGTACGCCGAGGCTTTCGACGTCGACTGGGACTTTGGCGGGGGGAAGATCCGCATCCCGGTCCTGGGAAGTGATGACGACCTTGATGAACTGAAAATCGTGGACGACGAACTGCGTTACTACGATCACAGTTTCCCCTTGGCAGAGGGGACGTACACGGCCGGGGACAACCCGCGTGAGGTCCACGAACGGCAGCACTACGAGTTGGTTGGCTGGCGCCGCGCCGACGCCGATCTGAACTACCGCCGCTTCTTCGCAGTGAACACCTTGGCCGGCTTACGAGTCGAAGTTCCATGGGTCTTTGACGAGTCCCACGCAGAGATCGTCCGCTGGTTCCGTGAAGGACTGGTGGACGGGCTGAGGATCGACCACCCCGATGGTCTGGCCGACCCCGAGGGCTACCTCGCAAGGTTGCGCGAAGCTACTGGTGGCTCCTACCTTCTGGTGGAGAAGATCCTGGAACCGGGGGAGCAATTGCCGGATACCTTCGAGTGCGAAGGGACCACGGGATACGACGCCTTGGCCGACGTCGACCGCCTTTTCGTGGATCCGGCGGCAGAGGAATACCTGAACTCCCTCGATGCCCGACTCCGGAATGCAGATGCTCCCGCGGACTACCACTCCATGATCCATGCGACCAAGCGCCGGATCGCCGACGGCATCCTGAGATCGGAAGTCCTAAGGCTGGCCCGCCTTGTGCCTGAATCCTTGGAGCTGCCGTTCGCGAAGGTAGCCGATGCCTTGGCTGAAGTCATCTGCTGTTTCCCCATCTACAGGACGTATCTGCCCTATGGTGGGAAAACGCTGATCGAGTCCGTGGAGAACGCCGCCAAGCAGCGCCCTGACCTGGCAGCTGTCCTTAGCGGGCTTCAGCCGCTCTTGCTGGATGAGTCCAGCCTGCTGGCCCGGCGTTTCCAACAGACGTCCGGCATGGTGATGGCCAAGGGTGTGGAGGACACCGCATTTTTCCGGTACACCCGTCTAGGGTCACTGACGGAAGTGGGTGCGGATCCCACGGAGTTCTCCATTCCCGGCAATGTCTTCCACGAACGCATGGCCCGGAGGCAGCAGCTCTTGCCGCTGTCCATGACAACGCTGAGCACCCACGACACCAAACGGAGCGAGGATGCGAGGGCCAGGATCTCGGTGATCTCCGAGGCCGTACCGGAATGGGAGCTCTTCCTCGGAATCGTCCATGAGCTCGCGCCCATCCCCGATGGGCCCCTCTCGGCCTTGGTCTGGCAATCCATCGCAGGCGCGTGGCCGGCAGATCGCCAACGGTTGCAGTCCTACGCCTTGAAAGCGGCACGGGAAGCCGGCAATTCCACCAACTGGACCGATCCCAACCAGGATTTCGAACGCCAGTTGGCGGCCGCCGTCGACGCCGTCTTCGATGTTCCGGAGGTTGCAGCCGCCCTGACGAACTTCGTCAACGAGCTCGAACCGTATGGAACATCCAACTCGTTGTCCGCCAAGTTGATCCAGCTGACCATGCCCGGCGTTCCGGACGTCTACCAAGGCACTGAATTCAGGGACGGTTCGCTGACCGACCCCGACAACCGGCGTCCCGTGGACTTCAAGGCTCGGATCGCAGCCCTGGAAGAGTTGGACGGCGGCGCCAAGCCCGCATTCACCGATGAAGCCGCCAAACTGCTGGTGACCTCGCGTGCCCTGAGGCTACGGCGCGACAGGCCGGAACTGTTCGCCGGCTACCTCCCGGTGGCTGCCCAAGGCGCCGCTGCGGGACACGTGGTGGCCTTCGACCGGGGAGCCGAACATCGTGGAGCTCTCACCGTTGCCACCCGCCTGCCCAAGCGGCTGGCCAGTGAAGGCGGCTGGCGGGACACGGCCATTGAATTGACGGTGGCCTGCCGGGACGAACTCACCGGGGTCAGCTACGGGGCAGGCGCCGTCCCTCTGGCCACCTTGCTGGAGCATTACCCGGTGGCTTTGTTGGTCCCTACGGACTGATTTCCGGACGGTGCGATCACCGAATAGCGGTGATCGCACCGTCAACACCGTCATTGCAAAGCACGCTTGAAACACGTACAGGGGAGCATGATGCTGGAGCACGCTGCTGGAAAGAATCTTTACGACGTCTGGGCTCCGAATGCGGATTCGGTTCAGTTGCTCGCCGGAGGCCACGAGTACTCCATGGAGAGGCATCACGACGGCGCCGCAGCCGGTTGGTGGCGGGCGCCTGCTGACGCAGTGGCCCAGGATGGCGACGACGTGCGGTACGGCTACATCGTGGACGGCGAGGGACCGTTTCCCGATCCGCGCTCGCGGAGGCAGCCGGACGGGGTCCATGGTCTGTCAGCGACCTTCGATCCTTCCGCCCATGAGTGGAAGGACAGCGAATGGAAAGGCCGGAGCCTCAAGGGTTCGGTCATCTATGAGCTACACCTCGGCACCTTCACCGCGGAAGGCACGCTGGATGCCGCAGCCGAGAAACTGAAGTATTTGGTGGACCTTGGCGTCGACTTCGTAGAGCTACTGCCGGTCAACGGATTCAATGGTGTTCACAACTGGGGTTATGACGGCGTCCTTTGGTACGCCGTGCACCAGCCGTATGGTGGCCCGGCCGCCTACCAACGCTTTGTGGATGCAGCGCATGCCGCGGGCTTGGGCGTTATTCAGGACGTCGTCTACAACCACCTCGGTCCAAGCGGCAACTACCTGCCCAAGTTCGGCCCCTACCTGAAATCGGGGGAGGGCAACACCTGGGGTGACTCCGTGAACCTTGACGGCCCCGGCTCGGACGATGTTCGTCGATACATCCTGGAGAACGCAGAGATGTGGCTCCGGGATTACCACGTGGACGGACTCCGCCTCGATGCCGTGCACGCGTTGCGTGATGAGCGTGCCGTGCACATCCTTGAGGAATTCGGCGCGCTGGGAGACGAGGTGGAGGCAGCCACCGGAATCCCCAGGACGCTGATTGCGGAATCGGATTTGAACAACCCGCGGCTCATCTACCCGCGGCAAGACAACGGCTACGGCTTGGAAGGCCAGTGGAGCGACGACTTCCATCACGCCGTCCACGTCAACCTCAGCGGGGAAACCACCGGCTATTACGCGGACTTTGACTCGCTCGCAGTCCTGGCGAAGGTCCTGGAGCACGGATTCCTTCACGACGGCAGCTACTCCAGCTTCCGGGGCAGGCACCACGGCCGCCCGATCCGCCGCGATATGGCCCACCCTTCCGCGCTTGTGGTCTGCCTGCAGAACCACGACCAAATCGGGAACAGGGCCACCGGGGACCGCCTCACTGCGTCGTTGTCGTACGGAAAGCTGGCCATCGGTGCTGTGCTGACCATGACATCCCCCTTCACGCCCATGCTGTTCATGGGTGAGGAATTTGCTGCCTCCACTCCATGGCAGTTCTTCACCTCCCACCCGGAACCTGAGCTCGGCAAAGCTACAGCAGAAGGGCGAATCAAGGAATTCGAACGTATGGGATGGGACCCGGCGGTTGTTCCTGACCCGCAGGATCCTCAGACGTTCCAGCGCTCCAAACTCAAGTGGGACGAAGCCGGCGAAGGTGAGCACGCACGCTTGCTGCAGCTGTACAAGGATTTGGCACAGCTGCGCCGCAACACTCCGGAATTGGTGGACGGCGGCTTCGGCGAGACACACGTTGAGTTTGACGACGACGAGCACTGGCTCCAGTTCTCCCGCGGCCCCATCCGGGTAGTCTGCAACTTCGGGGACGAAGCACTGGGCACGCCATTGAATGGCTCCGTGTTGCTGGCTACCGACGACGAAGCAGCGCTGAACGACGGGACGCTGACCCTTCCCGGCGGTAGCGCCGCCGTCGTGCGCGTCCAGTAAGCCACAGAAATTGAGGTGACGGCGCCCACATGGCGGACGGCGCCGTCACCACTGTTTCTGCAGTGGCAGGATGGTACGTATGACTTATTCGGCCGCGGAAAACCGCTACGAAACCATGCCCTACCGCCGCGTCGGACGCAGCGGACTCAAACTCCCCGCCATCTCGTTGGGCCTCTGGCACAACTTCGGCGATGACAAACGATTCGACGAACAACGCGCCATCCTGCGCCGTGCGTTCGATCTCGGTGTCAACCACTTTGACCTCGCCAACAACTACGGTCCGCCGGATGGCTCGGCAGAGACAAACTTCGGCCGTCACCTCAAGGACGACTTCAAGCCGTACCGTGACGAACTGGTCATCTCCACCAAAGCCGGTTACTACATGTGGCCCGGCCCGTACGGCGAGTGGGGATCCCGCAAATACCTGATCTCCAGCCTGGACCAGTCGCTGGAGCGCATGGGCCTGGATTACGTGGACATCTTCTACAGCCACCGCCCCGATCCTGAAACTCCACTGGAAGAAACCATGGGCGCTTTGGACTATGCAGTCCGGTCCGGCAAGGCACTGTACGCGGGAATCTCTTCCTACACGCCGGAACAGACGATCGAAGCCGCCCGGATCCTCAAGGAACTCGGCACTCCTCTTCTCATCCACCAGCCCAGCTACTCCATGCTGAACCGGTGGACGGAGAACGGCTCACCCAACCTGTACGAGGCCTTGGACCAGGTGGGCGCCGGTTCCATCGCCTTCTCGCCGCTGGCGCAGGGCATGCTCACCAACCGGTACCTCAACGGTGTGCCGGCCGATTCGCGGGCCGCCAAAGAACGGTTCCTGTCCGAATCTGCACTCACTGAAGACAAACTCGACCGCGTGCGGGGCTTGAACGCCATAGCCGAAGGGCGTGGGCAGACCCTTGCCCAGATGGCCATCGCTTGGATCCTGCGTGATCAGCCCAAGGGTTCGCCGGTGACCTCAGCCCTGATTGGTGCTTCCAGCGTTGCCCAGCTTGAGGACACGCTCAGCGCGATCAACAACCTGGGGTTCACCAGCGAAGAGCTCACGGCCATTGACGAATTTGCTGTGGAATCGGACATCAACCTTTGGGCTCAGAAGTAGCCTTCAACAACTGACATAAACAGCGGAGGCCGGGAGGGAACAAAACCGGCTTCCGCTGTGTTGGTTACAATGCAAGTGTGCGCCGAATGGCGCCGTGCCACTCAGCCGTGCCCTGGACTCAGTCAGGGATGCGCCTGGCACCTGAGGTTAGTTCTCAAAAAGGAGTTCCGTGTCTTCACATCCGATTCGTGTTGCCATTGTCGGCGTAGGCAACTGCGCCGCATCGCTGGTCCAAGGTGTTCAGTACTATCGCGACGCTGACCCCAAGGCCACGATCCCGGGTCTGATGCACGTCGAGTTCGGCCAGTACCACGTCAACGACGTTCACTTCGTTGCTGCTTTCGATGTCGATAGCAAGAAGGTTGGGCTCGACCTCGCTGACGCCATCGGTGCCAGCGAAAACAACACCATCAAGATCGCCGACGTTCCCGCAACAGGCGTGACTGTCCAGCGCGGTCACACCCTCGATGGTCTGGGCAAGTACTACCGCGAGACGATCGTGGAGGCTCCGGAAGAAGCTGTAGACATCGTTGCCGCGCTCCGCGAAGCCAAAGCAGACGTTATGGTCTGCTACCTGCCCGTCGGTTCGGACCAGGCCGCCAAGTTCTACGCCCAGTGCGCCATCGACGCAGGCGTGGCCTTTGTCAACGCGTTGCCCGTTTTCATCGCCGGGACCAAGGAGTGGGCTGACAAGTTCACCGAAGCCGGCGTCCCGATTGTGGGCGACGACATCAAGAGCCAGATCGGTGCCACCATCACCCACCGTGTCATGGCCAAGCTGTTCGAAGACCGCGGCGTCACCCTGGACCGCACGTACCAGCTGAACGTTGGCGGCAACATGGACTTCAAGAACATGCTTGAGCGCGATCGCCTCGAGTCCAAGAAGATCTCCAAGACCCAGGCCGTCACCTCCAACGTTGAGGCTGAGCTGCACGCCGACGACGTCCACATCGGACCGTCCGACTACGTTGCCTGGCTCGATGACCGCAAGTGGGCCTTCGTCCGCCTTGAAGGCCGTAACTTCGGTGACGCCCCTGTTTCGCTCGAGTACAAGCTCGAAGTGTGGGACTCCCCGAACTCTGCCGGTGTGATCATTGACGCCATCCGCGCTGCGAAGATCGGCCTGGACCGCGGAATCGGCGGCCCGCTGCTCTCCGCATCCAGCTACTTCATGAAGTCGCCGCCGGAGCAGTTCAACGACGACATCGCCCGCGACAAGGTTGAAGCCTTCATCCGCGGCGACATCGAACGCTAAACACCCCGCCTTACCAAGCGCCAAACCGCGCGACGCCAAACGCCCTCGTCTTCCGATACGGGGGCGTTTGCCGTACCCAACGCTCTATCAGATCCTTGGCCTCTGAGCGCAACGCTCTATCCCTTTCCTCAAGGAAGTGAGAGACGGTTGGGGTGTAGGGCTTGGGATGTGAGAGAGGGTTAGAAGAGGCCGGTAGGGTTGCCGTCGGCATCCACGTCCATGCGCATGGCGGCCGGTTCCTTGGGAAGGCCGGGCATGGTCATCACCGCACCGGTCAGCGCAACGATGAATCCAGCACCGGTCTTGGGAATCAGATCGCGAACGTGCACGCGGAATCCTTTGGGCGCACCCAGTCGGGAAGCATCGTCGGTGAAGGAGTATTGTGTCTTGGCCATACACACGGGGAGCTCTGACCAGCCGTTCTTCTCGATCTCGGCGAGACGTTTGATTGCCGGCACAGAGAATTCCACACCGTCGGCCCCGTAGATCTCCTGCGCGATCGTCCGGATCTTGTCCTCAACACTGAGTTCCAGCGGGTAGAGGTGGTGGAAGTCGGTTGGCACATCCAGTGCGGCTGCCACCTTGGCGGCGAGCTCATCACCACCGTCGCCTCCGCCACCGCGCCCCCAAACATCGGCAACCGCCGCCTGAACGCCTTCCGCGGCGCACCAGGCAAGGAGCCACTGAAGTTCCTCCGGACTGTCCGTTCCGAATTTGTTGATGGACACAACGGGGGAAATACCGAACTTGGCCACGTTTCCCACGTGCCTTTTCAAATTCTCGACGCCGGCCGCCACGGCTTCGATGTTTGGCTCGCTGAGGTTCTCCTTGGCAACTCCGCCCTGCATTTTGAGGGCGCGGATGGTGGCTACTACTACGACGGCGGATGGCGCCACGTCGGCGATGCGCGCCTTGATGTCCATGTACTTCTCCGCACCAAGGTCCGCGCCGAAGCCTGCTTCGGTGACCACGACGTCGGCAAGCTGCATGGCGGTGCGGGTGGCGATCAACGAATTGCACCCGTGGGCGATGTTTGCGAAGGGGCCGCCGTGGACCAAAGCGGGCGTCCCTGCGATGGTTTGGACGAGGTTGGGCTTGATGGCATCCTTCAAGAGCATGGTGAGAGCGCCCTCCACACCGAGGTCCGACACCGTGACGGGTGCGCGGTCGTAGGTGTACCCGAAGGTGATGCGTCCCAGCCGGTCCCGAAGATCGTCAAGGTCTGAGGCGAGACAGAAGACCGCCATGATTTCCGAGGCCACGGTGATATCGAAGCCGTCTTGCCTGGGCACTCCCTGCATGGGGCCGCCGAGTCCGATGATCACTTCGCGCAAAGCGCGGTCGTTCATGTCCAGCACGCGTTTGAACGTCATGCGGCGTGGATCGATGCCGAGGTGGTTGCCCTGGAAAATGTGGTTGTCCACCAAGGCCATGAGGGCGTTGTTTGCCGAGGTGATGGCGTGGAAGTCGCCCGTGAAATGCAGGTTGATGTCGTCCATGGGCAACACCTGGGAGTAACCGCCGCCCGTGGCTCCACCTTTCATGCCCAGAATCGGACCGAGAGAGGGCTCACGCAGGGCGATCATCACGTTGTGGCCTGCGCGGGCCAGGGAATCAGCGAGTCCCACTGTGGTGGTCGACTTGCCTTCACCGGCAGGAGTGGGGGACATGGCGGAGACGAGCACTACCTTGCCGGGGGCCTTGCCCTGAGGCAGTACCAGTTTGGCCGTGTTGATCTTGGCCTTGTAAGGCCCGTACAGCTCAAGTGCATCCACGGGAATGCCGGCGCGTTCGGCCACCTCTTCAATGGAAAGCATGGTGGCGTGGTGGGCAATCTCAAGATCACTCATGACCTTGTTTTCAGACATCTTTGTCCTTCGGTTCTGCCCGCAGCGGGGATGCTGCTGCCGGGGGTTTACGCTGTGCGCGACAATCTATCAGCCCCGGTGCAGATACCGGCGGAGACTCAGCGCCGCGGGACCAAGAGTCCGCCCACAGCCTCACGGTAGCTTTCCAACGTGATGGCGGCGGTGCGTTGCCATCCGAAGGACTCGGCGTAGGTGGCAGCGAGCCGGCCCATGTCCTCGCGGGTCTGGACGTCGTCGTAAAGATCTTCGAGGGCGTCTGCCCAATCGGAAGGATCGTGTCCGTTTACCAGGATGCCCGTTCGCCCGTCGGAGATGGCGCGGGAGAGACCACCAACATTGGTGGCCACCACAGGTGTACCGCACGCCTGTGCTTCCAACGCCACCAAACCGAAGGACTCGCTGAAGGAGGGCATCACCACCACATCTGCTGACCGGAACCAGCTGGCCAGCTCCGGTGCCACAACAGGCGGCCGGTGAGTAACGACGTCGGAGAGTCCAGCGTCTTCAATGATGTGCTGGAGGTTGAAGTCCTTCGCCCCGCTCAGAGAGCCCAGTATGGTCATTTCCAAATCAATGTCCGGCCGGCGTTTTCGGAGTATGCCGGCCGCCTTGACGAATACCTGGGGACCTTTGAGCCGCTGGATCCTGCCGGCAAAGAGGATGTGGAAGCTGTCCGGCCTGACGCCCCGCAATGAACGCGATTTTCGCCGGAACGAGGGCGTGAACACCTTGAGGTCCACTCCCGGCGGGGCTACATCTATCCGGTCAGGATCCGCCCCGTAGTGTGAAACCAATTCCTCCGCTTCGGCAGGAGTATTGGCAACCAGCCTCGAAGCGCCGTCCACAATGCGTTGCTCTCCGTCTTCCCGGCGCCGCGGCTCAGGCCGTTCACCGGATTCCAGGACAAGATTTTTGACCTTGGCCATGGTGTGCATGGTGTGGATGAGGGGGACGCCCCAAAGTTCTGAGAGCTCGAGCCCTGCCACGCCTGAAACCCAGTAGTGGGAGTGGATGGCGTCGTAGCGGCCGTGGAGCTGTTGGTGGCGGATTTTGTCGATTTCCTCGACCATGTGGTGCAGAAGTGCCGGCAGTTCTTCCTTGGGCAGTTTGCGGCGTGGTCCTGCCATGACGTTGTGTACGCAGACGCCGGGGCCAGGGTGCTCGACGGCGGGCTGGCCGGCTTTGGTGGATCGCGTGAAGATTTCCACCTCCACCCCGGACTCCGCAAGTGCCATGGCCAAGGCGCGCACGTAAACGTTCATTCCGCCGGCATCTCCCGCGCCGGGCTGCTCCATGGGGGAGGTATGGAGGGACAGAAAGGCCACACGACGGATCAACGGCATCCGGGACCTCCTCACGATCACAGCAAATTCAACTTTGCGCTGCAGAAAACATTACTCCTGCCGTTGAGTCCTCAGCCGGGCAAGCTCCGCTATGTGGACAAGACTGCTAGCGTGGCCGCTGTGAGCCAAGAACAATCCTTTGACATCCGTAAAGCAACACCTGAGGACTGGCCCGGAATGTGGTCGATCCTGCAGCCGGTGATCCGCGAGGGCGAGACCTTCACATGGGATCGCGACACCACAGAAGAGGTGGCCAGGAGCAAATGGGTGAAGGAAGCTCCCGGCCAGACCTTCGTTGCTGTGCGCCAGGGCAGCGGCGAGATCCTGGGAACAGGGGAGTTCCACGCCAATCAAGCCGGTGGTGGAAGCCATGTTGCCAACGCCGGATACATGGTGGGGGCCAACAACTCGGGTCAAGGTATTGCCAGGGCCCTGTGCGCCTACTCACTGAGCGAAGCGAAAGCGGCAGGCTTCCGTTCCATGCAGTACAACGCCGTGGTGGAGAGCAACGTGCGTGCCGTGTGGTTGTGGCAGTCCATGGGTTTCAAGATTCTGGCTACGGTGCCTGAAGCCTTCAACCACCCCGAAATCGGCTACGTGGGCTTGCACGTGATGTACCGAAAACTTTAGGCCCACAGCTGGGTTAATTCAGGAAAAGCGGCCTCGTATCCGTCAAGCAGTTGCCGGCCCAGGGCGAGCGAACCTACCAGGGGATGTGCCGCAAAGGCTTCCACAGCTGCCTCGCGCTCGCCGGACACCACGGCGCGGATTGTCAGCCGCTCCACCTCCTTGATGTGCTGCATCAGGGTGAGGAACTGCCCGTCCGGCCGGTCCTGGGCCAGCGGCAACGCGCCGCCGGGCGTTACCTCGCAGGGAACCTCGACGACGGCGTCCCCAGGCAGTCCGGGCACCGCCGCCTCGGCAGCGGGCCCAGTGGCGGACACCGGCGAGTTGGGCACATTGAGGATCAACTGCGCCGTACCTCCGCCGGACAGCGCACGCATTACCGAAAGCGCTACACGTTCGTATCCGCCTCCTGCGAGATCGGACTCGTCCCGCTGTTCCCCGTGGGTCCTCGCTTCTGCCAGGTAACCTTCCTCCCGGGAGCGCCGGGCGTCATCCCACAGCCGGTATGGCTGTGAAGCATGGAGAAGCGACGGGTAAAGCAACTGTTGCTGGCCGTGGATGGACGCCCCGCGGGTTTGCTGCTGCTGTCCAATGGCCTGGGTGGCCTGCGACGTTTGGTAGTAGTAGTAAAGGTATTCGTTGGGCAGGCAGCCAAGGAGAAGGAGGGTGTGCTGCCCGAACAAGCGGCCCTCCTCCATGGTTTCAAGTGCACCGTGATCAGACAGCAGATCCGGTAAGAGGTCCCGTCCAGCGGGTGCCAGCCGGTAAAGCCAGCCGAGGTGGTTCAGCCCGAAGTAGCCCACGCCGTCGAGGTGCCCTTCAGCAAGGGGAGCCCCGGCAGCGCGGGCAGCACGCTGGACCAATCCTCCGGCGGAATCGCAGATGCCGATCACCCGGTTACCCAAAACCGGCACCAAAGCCTCGGTAACCATGCCGGCCGGATTGGTGAAGTTGATGAGCCACGCATCGGGGCAATACTCCCGCATGGCCTCAGCGAGTTCCAGCATCCGGGGGATGGAGCGCAGCGCATAGGAGATGCCGCCGGCGCCGGTGGTCTCCTGGCCCAGCAACCCCAACCTCAGGGGAATCTGTTCGTCCGCGATCCTCCCCGCGGTACCACCGGGTCTGATCGCCGCGAACACCATGTCCGTGCCGGTGAGTGCCTGCCCAAGATCCGTGGAAACAACGACGACGGGCCCGGAACCGCCCGTGGGCATGTCGCGAAGCACCGCCTCAATGGCAGCGAGCCGTAATTCATCCACGTCAAAGAGAACAAGCTCGTCCACCAAACCTGCGAAAGGTCCCTCACACAAAGCCCGGTACACGAGGGGAACCCGGAATCCGCCGCCACCGGCGATCATGAGCCGCATGCTCCGAGTCTATGCAGGCCCACAAGTCTATGCAGCCCACAACGGGCAGCGTAGTCTGCCGTGCATGGACGCTATGCCCCAGCGACGATTCGACCCCCTGGCTGCCGTGCGGTCTGACGGGGACCACCAGTGCGATCTCCTCCTGACCGGCACGGTTTTCCAAGACATCATCTTTACCGGACTTCCGCACGCACCCGAACCCGGCACGGAGGTGTGGAGCGAAGGAATGGGCAGCTGCCCCGGGGGCGTAGCCAACCAGGCCATTGCTGCCGCACGGCTTGGCTTGCGCACCAACCTCGCGGCAACCTTCGGAGACGACGGATACGGCGATTACAACTGGCAGATCCTGGAAAGCCAGGAACACGTTGACCTCTCGCTCTCGCAGCGGGTTTCGGGCTGGCACTCACCCGTGACGGTATCCATGTGCGTGAATCAGGACCGGTCCATGGTGACACACGGCCACCCCGCCCCGATCAGTTCCTCGGAATTGATCGGAAAACCACCCAAGGCACTCGCCGCCGTCGCAGATTTAGGCGAGGAACTGGAGCCGTGGATGCTGGCCGCGAAGGATGCCGGCACCAAGCTCTTTGGCGTGGTGGGCTGGGATCCTACGGGGAAGTGGTCCGAGCGTCGCCTGGACCAGCTGGCTAACTTCTACGCCTTCTTGCCTAATGCCCCTGAAGCGATGGCGTTCACCGGCAAAACCGACCCGTGGGCGGCCTTGTATTCGCTGGCTGACCGCGTCCCAGTGGCGGTGGTAACTCTCGGACCCCAAGGCGCGGTGGCAGTGGACTCAGAAACCGGGGAAGAGGAATGGGTGCCGTCCCTGCCCGTATCAGCCTCAGATCCCACCGGCGCCGGGGACTGTTTCGGGGCGGCCTTCATTGTGGGGTGCCTGGCAGGGTGGAGGCTGGGGGACCGGCTCCGGTTCGCGAACCTTTGCGCTTCCCTGGCGGTCCAGGAAGTGGGGGGCTCACTGGCTGCACCGGGATGGGGAGACATCGCGGATTGGTGGCAACGGGCGAACGCGCGGAAGGAGCGTCAGTCCAGTCAATGGCTGCGGCGCTTCGCCTTCCTGGAACCGATCGTGAAGGACATCCCGGCCGAAGCCCAACGACGAGCCCGGGCCACCATCGCGCATCTGTCTGACGCGCAGTAGCCATGGCCGGGCTCCGCAGTTAACCCGAGTTCACTGACAGCACTAGAATCTCTAGGGTGACTTACGAAGCAGCTGCAGAAATCGGGATCGGCGCGAAGACCTCCATAGCAAAGTCAGCGGTCCTGGAGCGCTCCGCCGTGATCGATCTGGACGCCGTGCGGCACAACGTTCGTCAGTTCGTGGGCATTGCCTCCCCGGCCGCTGTGATGGCTGTGGTGAAGGCGGACGCCTATGGGCACGGTGCCGTGCAGGTGGCGCGGGCAGCCCTCGACGCCGGAGCTGCCTGGCTGGGTGTCGCCCACATTTCCGAGGCGCTCGCCTTGCGCGCCGCCGGAGTCGAGGCCCCGCTCCTCGCCTGGTTGCACACCCGCGAAAGCAACTTCCAAGCGGCAGTCGCCGCCGGCATCGACGTCGGGATCTCCGGTTGGGAGCTCGAAGCGGTAGTCGCCGCAGCGCGGGAACAGGAGCGACCCGCGCGGGTGCATCTCAAAGTGGACACGGGACTGGGCCGGAATGGCTGCACCATTGCGGATTGGGACCAGCTGTTGGGACAGGCCATGGACTACCAGGATCAGGGCCTCCTGCGGGTTGTGGGTATCTTCTCGCACCTGGCCGTTGCAGACGAGCCGCAACGCCCGGAAACGGACCATCAACTGGCCGTCTTCCGCGAGGCAATCGCCATGGCCGAGGACGCCGGCGTTGACACCGAGGTCCGGCATATAGCCAACACGCCGGCGGCTTTGTCCCGACCCGACTCTCACTTCGACCTTGTCCGCGTAGGCCTCGGTGTGTACGGACTCTCGCCCTTCGAAGGGGCCACATCTGCCGAATTGGGCCTGCATCCCGCCATGACTGTCCGGACTCTCCTGTCCAACTGCAAAAAGGTACCCGAAGGCCAAGGCGTCTCTTACGGACTCAATTACCGGACCAGCGAGGAAAGCACGCTGGGCCTGGTGCCGCTGGGCTATGCGGACGGCGTCCCCAGGGTCGCCACCGGGGGTCCTGTACGGGTAAACGGCACGACGTATCCGGTTGTTGGCAGGATCGCCATGGATCAGATGGTCATCGACCTCGGACCTCTGTCCCCGGAGGAGGCGACAGGCCTCAAGGGTGCCGAGGCTGTCATGTTTGGTAATGGAGCAGACGGTGGCCCCACCGCCGATGATTGGGCGGCCGCAGCAGGAACCAACAACTACGAAATCGTGACGCGCATCAGCCCCCGGGTCCCTCGCAGCTACGTCAACGAAATGCCCGCCACGCCGGAGTCACCCGCTGCCCTCAACGACGCAGCTGAAACGGCAACGCTGTGAGCGAAGCCCAGTGGGAGCGCACGCTCACAGTCACGACGGCGGAACAGACACACGCGCTCGCAGCAGCTGTGGGCGGGGTGCTTGAGGCCGGGGATCTCCTGGTCCTGACAGGCGAGCTGGGTGCGGGCAAGACCACGTTCACCCAGGGACTTGGCGAAGGCCTGGGGGTGCGTGCAGGCATCATTTCGCCAACGTTTGTCCTGGTACGGATCCACCCTAATCTCCCGGATGGCCCCAGGCCCGGTGGTCCGGACCTGGTCCATGTTGATGCTTACCGGCTGGACTCGGCAGCGGAGATCGACGACATCGATCTTGAGAACACCATGGATACAGCGGTCACCGTGGTGGAGTGGGGCAGGGACCGGGTGGAGCATCTCTCGGACAGCCGTCTGGAGGTTGACCTGCACCGGTCCGTTGGGGGAGGAGCCGCTGCGCCCACCACGGACGGTGACGTTATGGACTTCGACACCGATGACGACGACGAGCCCCGCACCATTGTTTTCCGTGGATTCGGTCCCCGCTGGGCCGAAGCGCCGCAGGTCCTTGAAACTACTTCACCTGTGGAAGGTCTCTCATGCTGATCCTGGCCATTGATACGTCGGCGGTTGCCAGCGCGGCGCTGATTTCGGACGATGCCATGGAGTCCGTGGTGGAATCTTTCGCCACGGAGGATACGCGCAGCCACGCCGAAGTCCTTGCTCCCGGGATCGCAAAGCTTTTGGCCGGTGCCGGTGTCACCGGCGCTGACATTGACGCGATCGTCACGGGTGTGGGACCCGGCCCGTTCACCGGACTCCGTTCCGGCATTGCGACGGCCCGCACCCTCGCCTACGTATGGAACAAGCCGTTGTATGGGCTGATGAGCCTGGACGCCATTGCCTTGGAAGTTGCGGAGTCAACGGCCTCCACACCCGAGTTCCTTGTGGCTACCGATGCCCGACGCAAAGAGGTTTATTGGGCCCGGTATGTGCTGGCTGACGGACAGCTTCCGGAACTCGTGGACGGCCCTCATGTGGGTTTCGCCTCCGAGCTCCCGGACTTGCCGGTGTTTGGGGCGGGTGCAGGTTTGTACGCCGATGTCCTCACTGCGGACGTTGATTTCGCTCAGACCCAGCCGGACGCGGCCTCGCTGGGGCAGTTCGCTTTGGCAAAGCTCACGGCCGGTCAGACCTTGCTGGACTCTACACCGTTGTATCTGCGCGAATCCGATGCCCAGGTGCCTGGACCCAGGAAGCGTGCGCTGTGACCGAAAGGAAATTCTCACCCAAGCTGGAACTCGCCGGTGTTTCCCTGCGGGACATGACCGAGGCTGATATCCCGGCGGTGGAGACGTTGGAGCGCCGGTTGTTCCCCGTGGATGCCTGGCCGTTGCAGATGTTCTTCGACGAATTGGCCCAGCCCGAGACGCGGCGGTACGTGGTGGCGGAGGTTTCCGGGGAGATCGTGGCCTACGCCGGGTTGATGTGTATTGAGCCGATCGCGGACGTCCAGACGATCGCCGTCGTGCCTGAATTCGAGGGCAAGGGCATCGGTTCGGCTGTCCTGACTGAACTGATTGATGAAGCGCGTCGCCGCCGTGCGGCAGACGTCCTGCTGGAGGTCCGGGCGGACAACCCCCGGGCCCAGCAGCTGTACTTGCGGTTCGGCTTCGAGCAGATCCACGTGCGTCCCCGCTATTACCGGGACGGCACGGACGCCCTGATCATGCGTCTTGAACTGAACAAACCACAGTCCCACGAAGGAGCCACGGCGTGAGCGGGCAGTATCCGGAACAGTCAAAGCAGCAGCCGCTGGTGCTGGGCATCGAGTCTTCCTGCGATGAGACTGGCGTGGGGATCGTGCGGGGGACCACCCTCTTGACCAACACCGTGTCCTCGTCCATGGATGAGCATGTCCGCTTCGGCGGTGTCATCCCGGAGATCGCGTCGCGCGCGCACCTGGACGCTTTTGTGCCCACTTTGCAGGAGTCGCTGCATGAAGCCGGTGTCACCTTGGACGAGATTGATGCCATTGCCGTGACATCCGGTCCCGGCTTGGCAGGTGCGCTCATGGTAGGCGTCTGTGCTGCCAAGGCGCTGGCTGTGGCCACGGGAAAACCGCTGTACGCCATCAACCATCTGGTGGCGCATGTGGGCGTGGGACTCCTGAACGGACGTCAAGGAACTGAGGGAAAGAACGACGCCGGTGCTGCCGCCGGCTTGGGAGCCGGCAAGCTGCCGGAGAACCTCGGAGCCCTCCTGGTCTCGGGCGGGCATACGGAAATCCTGCGCATCCGCAGCATCACGGACGACGTCGAGCTTCTCGGTTCAACCATTGACGACGCGGCCGGCGAAGCCTACGACAAAGTGGCCCGCATCCTTGGCCTCGGGTATCCCGGTGGCCCGGCCATCGACAAATTGGCGCGTCAGGGTAACCCCAAGTCCATCCGCTTCCCTCGCGGCCTGACGCAGCCCAAGTACATGGGTACTGCGGAGGAAAAGGGCCCGCACCGCTATGACTGGTCTTTCAGCGGACTGAAGACGGCCGTGGCGCGGTGCGTTGAGCAATTCGAAGCCCGAGGCGAGGAAGTCCCCGTGGCGGACATCGCCGCAGCGTTCCAGGAAGCCGTGGTGGACGTCATCAGTTCCAAAGCAGTCCTGGCCTGCAAAGAGCATGGCATCACGGACGTCTTGCTTGGTGGGGGAGTAGCAGCGAACTCTCGGCTTCGGGAACTGACCGGGCAGCGGTGTACTTCCGCCGGAATCAAGCTCCATGTCCCGCCGCTGGACCTGTGCACGGATAACGGCGCCATGGTTGCGGCGCTCGGTGCCCAGCTGATCATGGCCGGCATCGGCCCCAGCGGAGTCTCCTTCGCGCCGGATTCCTCCATGCCGGTGACCACGGTGTCAGTGCCCGCCTGAGCTTCAGACTCAGGCAAACAGGGAACTAGGCGTCAGGTCCTTTGCGCATTTGGTGCACGAGGTCCATGACCACTGCCTGCAGGTCACCGTTGTGTTCGGCGGCGACGCGGCGCTGGCGCTGGTAGCTTGCCCCACGCTCAATGATCTTCAGGACGTCTGCCAATTCTTCGGAGCAGCCGAGCTTTGCTGCCACGGGCTCAAGCCGTGCGACGGTCTCCGTGAGGTGCTCTGTGACAAGCTGCTCGTTGCCTTCGGCGTCGAGGATGATGATGGCTTCCATGCCGTAACGCGCGGCCCGCCATTTATTCTCCTGCACATGCCAGGGCGGCATGGTGGGGATGCTGCCGCCTGCATCAAGGATGGAGGAGAACTCGTCCACCAGGCATTGGGTCAGCGCGGCAATGGCTCCTACTTCTTCAAGAGTGGCCAGCCCGTCGCAGATGCGCATCTCGATGGTCCCAAGGTTGGCCACCGGGCGGATGTCCCAGCGGATTTCTGAGGTCGCATCGATGACGCCGGTGGTGAACATGTCCTGGACATAGGACTCGTACGCCTCCCACGTGTCGAATTGGAAGGGGAGGCCTGCGGTGGGAAGCTGCTGGAACATGAGCGCACGCTGGGAGGCGTAGCCGGTCTCTTCTCCGGCCCAGTAAGGGCTTGAGGCGGACAGGGCTTGGAAGTGCGGGAAGTAGTTGACCAGCCCGTCCAGGATGGGAAGGACCTTTTCCTTGCGGTCGATGCCCACGTGGACGTGAACACCGTAGATCACCATTTGGCGTCCCCACCATTGGGTCCGCTCAATGAGCTTGGCATAACGCTCCTTGTCCGTGACGGGCTGGAGCAGGGGAGGGCTGAAGGGGTGGCTGCCTGCGCAGAAGACTTCCACGCCCATGGGATCGGTGACTTCACGCACGGCGGCCAGGGAGCGGCTGAGGTCTTCCTTGGCGTCTTTGACTGTTTCGCAGATCCCGGTGACCAGTTCCACCGTATTGAGGAGCAGTTCGCGCTTGATATGGGGGTGTTCGTCGTCCTCGTTGAGGTCGGGGTGGTTCGCGGCGACGCCTTTGAGGACGTCGTTGGCCACTGATACCAGTTCCCCGGTGCGTGCATTGACGAGCGCCAACTCCCATTCCACACCCAGTGTCGATTGCCTGGATGGCGCAAAATCAATCTGCACGTAGTCCCCTCATTTGTCTTGTCTCAGCCGGACACGGTTCCCCGCTGTGGGGCCGCCAGCGGTCGGAACAAGTCTAATGCAGCTGGAACGCAGGTTTCTGCTGTGGTCTTGCTAGGGGGAAAGTCCCGTCATTTGCTATTGAGAATGCTTCTCAATAGAATCGCTGCATGCATCTCACAGTTGTCAGTTCCTTGGACACCCAATGCCGCGAGTCCGCCGCTGCCCGGCTCGGCCAAACCCACGCCAATTCCGTGGTGGTCCTTCACGATCTCCTTGATGGCTCGATGGTCCTGCGGCGGGTATACCGGAACGGCCAGTTGTTTGAGCGCGAAACCACAGTTCTGGAGCATGGTTGCCTCAGCTGCACTGTCAGATTAGATGTAGTCCCGACGGCGGAACGTCTCGCCTCCTGCGGTTTCGACCATGTAGTGCTGGGCCTCCCTCCCGGCGTTGCGGCCGGCATGGCCGTTGGCGAGCTTCGGCGTGGCCTGAGCCGCCCTGCGGTGATAGACAACGCCGTACTGGCTTTGGACCCTGCGGACTTGGATGACCATATTTGGGACCGTCACACGCTGTTCGAGTCCGGGTTTACGTCCATGCCCACAGATGAGCGAACCAGCGGAGAATTCCTGATCGGCGAGTTCGGGCAGGTGGATACGGTGATGGTGCACCCCGGCCTGGGTGCAGTGCTGAGCGGCGAACCTCGCGAAGGCACTTCGCAGTGGCAGTTGGGTGTCCAGTTGCTTGGCCAGTTGGCGTCCCACGCAGGCGTCATTGGCGCCGCTGACGCCTACAGGCCGGGATGCTTCGACGACGCTGAAGCGGCGGCACGCAACCGTCCCGGCGTCGTGCGTGTGCCCGTCAGCGATGGGGGTGGGTCCTACCGGACGGTGCTCCACAAAGTGGGTCGGCCGCTGCATCCGGGACGCTTCCGCGAAGCCCTGCCCCAACTGGCCGCCGGAACGCACTGGCTGCGAGGCCGCCTCTGGATCGCATCAGCGCCGAAAACAAGGATCGCCGTCCAAGGTATTGGGCCTAGGGTCTGGCTCGAAAGTACCGGGAAATGGCTGGCGGACTCGGCCGAACCTGGCCAGGCGCACCCCGGAAAGGCGGGTGCCGACGTCGACTCTGTCCTGGACTGGCATCCCAGCCGCGGCGACCGTGGAACTGTGCTGGCGATCACCGGCCTTTCGGAGGACATCGACGCCCGGGAATTTCGCGGGCTCCTGGACGGTTGCCAACTCACCCAAGCTGAAATGCAGCAGGATTTCGGCGTGTGGGACGACCCCCTGGAACTCAGCGACGCCCTTTAAACCAACCACCCAACCAAAGGAGAAACACCATGAAGGTCAGGAATTCGCTGCGTGCCCTCAAGAAGATCCCCGGCGCCCAGATTGTGCGCAGGCGCGGGCGTACCTTCGTCATCAACAAGAACAATCCGCGGATGAAGGCGCGGCAGGGCTAACCGCACGTCGGTGATAAAGGGGCGTGTTTAATGGGGGAATGCCAATCCTGAACAAAGACATGTCCCTGTGCATTTCGCTTGCGGCCCGGCCCAGCAATATCGGCACCCGGTTCCACAATTATTTGTACGATCTGCTCGGCCTGAACTTTGTCTACAAAGCATTCGCCCCTGCGGACATCACTCTTGCAGTGGCTGGCATCCGCGGCCTCCCGATCCGGGGCGCCGCGGTTTCCATGCCGTACAAGGAAGCCGTCATCCCGTTGGTTGACGTGATGGATCCGTCGGCCAAGGCCATTGATTCGGTGAACACCATCGTCAACGACAATGGCGTGCTGACTGCCTACAACACGGACTACATCGCCATTGCCCGGCTGCTAAAGGACCACCAGGTTCCCAGCAGCCACAGCGTGCTCCTCCGCGGTGCAGGCGGTATGGCCAAGGCCGTAGCCGCAGCACTTCGGGACGCCGGGTTCACCGCCGTCACCATCGTGGCCCGCAACGAGGACACCGGCCGTGCACTGGCAGATCTTTACGGCTTCGCCTGGCAGGATGACGTCAACGGCTCCACAGCTGATCTCATCATCAACGTCACGCCGTTGGGAATGGCAGGTGCGGACGAAACAGCGCAGTCCTTCGACGACGCCACGATTGCCGCGGCGCAAGTAGTGTTTGACGTCGTGGCTTTGCCGTCCGAGACGCCACTTATCAGTGCTGCCCGGAAAGCGGACAAGAAGGTGATCACAGGCGCTGAAGTTATTGCCATCCAAGCCGAGGAACAATTTGTCCTCTACACCGGCGTGCGCCCTAGCCCTGAGCAGGTCCGCGAAGCCTCGGAGTTTTCACGTCGCTGACTGCCGGGTGCCGCTGACTGCTAGCCCGTCACCGGTTCCACCACAACAGCCACTCTCTCCTCGCCGATCCTGGTGAGGACCAGGGTGGCTGTTTTCGTCCCAAGGGACTTATCCGGTTTGGCGGGCAGCAACTGCTTCCGGAGTTCCTCGGGAGTGACTGCCGTGCCGCGCTTTTTGATGTCCAGCACAGTGATTCCGTTGGCCTTGACCCAGGCCTTGAGGGCCTTGACATTATAGGGCATCACCTCAAGAACCTTGTAGGCACGGGCGAAGGGAGTGTCGTGCAGCGCAGGCGCGCAGATGTAGGCAATGTGCTCGTCCACCAGGTGCCCGCCCAGCCGTTCGGCGACGTCGGCCACCAGTCCTGCGCGGATCACCGCACCATCGGGTTCGTAGAGGAAACCTTCTACAGGCCCGACGGCGGCTACCGGGCCGCCGTCGAAATCCGCGCTGCTGGTGATCTCAGCGGCGCCTTGGCCGCCAATCACCAGCGCGGCGCGACGCACGCCGGGGCGGGACACTGCGTTGAACCACAGGGTCACTTCGGTGACGTCGCCGCCTACCGAAACCCACTGGGCTTCGCAGCCTGAAGGCACGGACTCATGCGGGATGCCGGGACCCATCTTGACGCCGATGGCGCGGCCGGTAGCCGCCAGGCGTTCCACGAAGGACAACGGGGGAGAGAAGGCTTCAGGGTCCCAGATCCGTTTGGTTCCGGAGGTGGACGTGGTTCGCCGTGCGGGATCCAGCCATACGCCGTCCACCCCGTCCAGCTCCACGGTTGTTGCGTCGGAGTGCACCACGGTGGCATGCGGGAAGGGCATGAGATTGATGGTGGCGCAGGCGGCGGTGGTTTCATCCATCTCAACTGCGGTCACGGAAATGTCCATTGACGCCATCGCCATGGAGTCGGCGCCAAGGCCGCAGCCCAGGTCTGCAACGTGCGAGATGCCGGCCTTCGCAAAGCGCTCGGCGTGACGGGCTGCGACGTTCAATCGCGTTGCCTGCTCCAAGCCGGCTTGGGTAAAGAGCATCTGCCGGGCAAACTCGCCGAACTTTGCCTCTGCGCGCGTCCGCAGCCTGGATTGCGTGAGGACCGCAGCCACCAGCTCCGGGGAGTGACCCGCTTTGCGGAGGTCTGCGTTGACGCTGAAGGAATCGGCCTCCCGATAGGGTCCCAGTGAGGCAAGAAGTTCCCATCCTTCAGTAGTCAGCAAGGGTGCGATCTGTTCCTGCGGTGCGTGAGGCATGGGATCAAGCCTAACGGCGCGGCGCTTGACAGCGTGACCGGCGAATCAGCCGGATAGGGTTGTTTTCATGGAAGACAACGCAGCACCGCACCCCTCCACCCTGACGAAGATTGCGCGCCCCGCCCTGATAGCGGGGGTCGTGATCGCGGTGGTCTGCATCGGCCTGCTGATCATTATCTTCGCGTTGGATTCCTTCAATGCGGCTACTTACTCGGTGGCCGGCAAGAGCGTCAATGACGCCACCGATGAAGCGCGGGGCATCCGCGAACTTTACAGCGGCGCCCGGACCGGTGGAATTATCACGCTGGTGATCTCCGGCATCGTGGCTATAGCCGCCGCCGTGGTGCTGTACCTGAACCGCGGCAATGCTCCGCTGGATGAGGATGACGACGGCGAAGACTACGATCTGGACGACCTGACGGGCAGGTAAGGGACGTTCACCCATGACGAAATGCTGGCACTCACCTTGACCGAGTGCTAACGCTTACATAGAGTCTTGTTAGCACTCTCCCCCGGAGGGTGCTAACTACGCCAAGCGTTCTCCGGCACCGCGACGACGGTTGAACGCCCAGGCACCCTAGTTCTTAGTCCATGAATCAGCTCATGAAAAGGAGAGTCCGAGTGTCGGTCTCGATTAAGCCTCTTGAGGATCGTATTGTTGTTCGCCCGCTCGAAGCAGAGCAGACCACGGCTTCCGGCCTGGTCATTCCGGACTCCGCACAGGAGAAGCCGCAGGAAGGCGAAGTTGTTGCAATCGGCCCCGGCCGCTTCGATGACAACGGAAACCGCGTACCCGTTGACGTAGCTGTTGGCGACGTCGTCATCTACTCCAAGTACGGTGGAACCGAAGTCAAGACCGGCGGCAACGAGTACCTCGTTCTGTCCGCCCGCGACGTCCTTGCGATCGTCGTAAAGTAACTTCCCGGAGCCCCGCACCGCCGTCGAGTTGGAATGATTCCAGCCGCCAGCGGTGCGGGTTTTCTGTCTTGAAAGGACACAACCATGGCAAAGCAGCTTGCTTTTAACGATGCTGCCCGCCGGTCTCTTGAGGCCGGTATCGACAAGCTCGCCAACACTGTCAAGGTGACGCTTGGTCCGCGCGGCCGCAACGTCGTGCTGGACAAGAAGTGGGGCGCACCCACCATCACCAACGATGGCGTAACCATCGCCCGTGAAGTTGAGCTTGATGACCCCTACGAGAACCTTGGCGCACAGCTGGCCAAGGAAGTAGCCACCAAGACCAACGATGTTGCCGGCGACGGCACCACCACGGCCACCGTGCTGGCACAGGCCCTGGTCAAGGAAGGCCTGCGCAACGTGGCTGCCGGCGCCGCTCCGGGCGAGATCAAGCGCGGCATCGAGGTTTCCGTTGAAGCAGTAGCCGCCCGCCTCCTGGAGAATGCCCGCGAAGTCGAAGGCACCCAGGTTGCCAGCGTCGCAGCCATCTCCGCACAGAGCGACGAGGTTGGCGAACTGCTGGCCGAAGCGTTCGGCAAGGTTGGCAAGGATGGTGTCATCACCATTGAAGAATCCTCCACCACCCAGACCGAACTGGTCCTCACCGAGGGCATGCAGTTCGACAAGGGCTACCTGTCCCCGTACTTCGTCACCGACGCTGAGCGCCAGGAAGCCGTCCTCGAGGACGCCCTCATCCTGATCAACCAGGGCAAGATTTCCTCGCTGCAGGACTTCCTGCCGCTGCTGGAGAAGGCCCTGCAGGCAAACAAGCCGCTCTTCATCATTGCTGAAGACATTGAAGGCGAAGCCCTGTCCACGCTGATCGTCAACCGCATCCGCGGCACGCTCAACGTTGTTGCCGTCAAGGCTCCGGGCTTCGGCGACCGCCGCAAGGCCATGCTCCAGGACATCGCCACGCTGACGGGCGCCCAGGTTGTTTCCCCGGACCTTGGCCTGAGCCTGGACACCGTTGGCCTCGAGGTACTCGGTACCGCACGCCGCATCACAGTCACCAAGGACAACACCACCATTGTTGATGGTGCCGGTACGGCTGAGGACGTCGCTGACCGCGTTGCACAGCTGCGCGCCGAGCTTACCCGGACGGACTCCGACTGGGACAAGGAAAAGCTGCAGGAACGCCTGGCCAAGCTGGCCGGCGGCATCGGCGTGATTAAGGTTGGCGCAGCCACCGAGGTTGAGCTGAAGGAAAAGAAGCACCGCATCGAGGACGCTGTTTCCTCCACGCGTGCAGCCCTCGAAGAAGGCATCGTTTCCGGTGGCGGTTCCGCTCTCATCCACGCCCTCAAGGCACTGGACGAGTCCCCGGCCGTCAAGGCGCTGGAGGGTGACGCAGCAGCTGCTGTGGGCATCGTCCGCCGCGCCTTGGTCCAGCCGCTGCGCTGGATCGCCCAGAACGCTGGCTTCGACGGCTTCGTTGTTGTTGCCAAGGTTTCCGAGCTGGAAGCAAACCACGGCTTCAACGCCAAGTCCGGCGAGTACGAGGACCTGATCGCCGCTGGCGTGATCGACCCCGTGAAGGTCACCCGTTCGGCTCTCCGCAACGCCGCTTCCATCGCTGCTCTGGTTCTCACCACCGAGACCCTGGTTGCCGAAAAGCCGGCTGAGGAAGAAGACGCACACGCAGGCCACCAGCACTAACGGCCTGGTTTAACAGAAGCCCCGGTCACGTTGACCGGGGCTTCTGTTGTCTGCGGCTTTCCGCGGGGCGGCTATTGTGAGCGTACGACGGCGGCGGTAACCTGACGCTACTAGGGCGGCTTGGGTGCGTCATTCGGTCTGTTCCCGGTCGCAAGGTGAGCCATGACAGTTCCGGACACAGACTTGGATTTGGGACGCTCGGCCTTCCACGAGCGCCGTTGGCGCGATGCGCTTGAGTGCCTCACCCGCGCCGATTCAGAGGGCGGACTACCTCCGCAGGACATCGAATTGGCGGCATCTGTGGCGATGCTGCTTGGCTTGAATAGCCAAAGCATTGAGTACCTGACCCGGGCGCACGACGAATTCCTGACCATGGGAGACACTGACAATGCCGCGAGGTGTGCGGCCTGGCTGGTTATGTTCCTGATGGACATGGGAGAGCCGGCCCGAGGAAACGGGTGGTTGTCCCGTGCCAAGCACGTGCTGGAAGGTATGTCAGGTCCCTGTGCAGCCGAGGGATACCTCATGATTCCAGCGGCCCTCGGTTTGTTGCGCAGTGGAGCCCCGGCAGCTGGACACGGTCTGTTCGCCAAAGCCTTGGAGCTGGGAACCTCCTTCCACGACAAAGACCTCCAGGCCTTGGGCCGGCTCGGTGTCGGCACCACCCGCGTTTCCCTCGGGCACGTGGAAGAAGGTTTGCAGCTTTTGGATGAAGTGATGGTCTCTGTCACCTCAGGTGAGGTCTCTCCCATCCCCGCAGGGATCATCTACTGTGCAGTCTTGGGCAGTTGTCGTCTTTCCAACGATGTGCGCCGCGCCCACGAGTGGACTGCGGCCTTGGAACGCTGGTGCGGGGATCGCCCGGACATGGTGATGTTCAGTGGACAATGCCAGGCTTACCGTGCCGAACTGTTGATACTTCACGGAGCGTGGGAAGAGGCCCTGTCGGTGGCGCGGGCCGCCGAAGGCAGGGTGCGGAAGGGCGACCCGGATGCCACGTTTGGATCCTGGTATCAACAGGGCGAAGTACTTCGCCTGCAGGGTTTCCTGGTGGAAGCGGGGAAAGCCTACGCCATAGCTGCCGGGACCGGATTCGAACCTGTTCCCGGCATCGCGCTGCTTGAGCTGGCCGAGCACAAAACGGCCCAGGCACAGGCCACCATGCGGCGGGCGATGGCAGGGGCCGACCCAGCCAATCGACGTCGCTTGCTGCCTGCCGTCGTCGAGGTTGAACTTGCCGCTGGCGACGCGGCTGCTGCCAGGCTCGCGCTGGACGAACTGTCCGAGCCTCTTCAGCAGGGCAGCCGTCCATTGGAGATGGCCCTGGTTGCCTATGCCGCTGCCCAGGTGCTGTTGGTCGAAGCCGAGCCCCAGGCCGCGCTTCGTGAGGCGAGAAGGGCGTGGCGGATCTGGTACAGCCTCGAAGCTCCCTATCAGGCCGCCCGGTGCAGGGTACTTGCGGCGCGTGCGTGTGCCCTGTTGGGCGATCCCGATTCTGCCGCCATGGAGTTCGAGGCTGCCAAAGCCGAGTTGGAAGATCTTGGGGCGATGCCGGCAGTAGCAGAGGTCCTGGAACTCACCGGCGAGAAGAACAAAGGCAGCTCACCGCTGACTGACCGCGAGGTGGAAGTGCTCCGGCTGGTGGCCGGTGGGCACTCCAACCGAACCATCGCCCGGGAGCTTTACCTCAGTGAAAAGACAGTGGCCAGGCATGTGAGCAACATTCTTTCCAAACTCGCGGTGCCGTCCAGAGCGGCCGCGACCGGCTACGCCTTTGAGCACGGCCTGATTCGCTGAAAACCACTGCGAGTGGTCAGAAATACCCATCCCGCTGGAAATGAGTGGCTCACTTGACCGATGCGGACCCAGGCGCCGCGCTCATAGCGTGGCTCCTATCAGGTCACAGCAAAGATCAGTGATCCACTGCAAGCGAGATAGGAGACGATGATGTCCGTTCACCACAATCCAGAAGTTGACACCGTCATTGTGGGTGGCGGCCAGTCCGGGCTCGCGCTCGGGTACTGGTTGGCAAGGCAGGGCAGGAACTTCCTCATCCTGGACCAGCACCAGAGGCCAGGGGATGCTTGGCGTCAACGCTGGGACTCCTTGCGCCTCTTCACTCCGGCCAAGTATGACGGCCTTCCCGGCGCACCTTTCCCCGGCGACCCCTTGGCATTTCCCACCAAGGATCAGCTGGCTGACTACTTGGAAGACTATGTGCGCCGCTTTGAATTGCCTTACGTTGCCGGCGTACGCGTGGAGGACATCAGCTCTGAGGGTGAGGCTTTCGTGCTCCGGTCGGGAGACCGCGAATGGAGAAGCAGGAATGTGGTCATCGCCACAGGTGGTCACCGTATCCCCAAAGTTCCTGCCTTCGCGGGCGAACTGGATCGGAGCATCCTTCAGCTGCACTCTCAGGATTACAAAAACCCCGGTCAGTTAAAGGAAGGCCCTGTCCTGGTGGTGGGCCTGGGCAATTCCGGTGCGGAGATTGCCCTTGAAGTTGCCCGCTCCCGGCCCACACTTCTTGCTGGCAAGCCCAGCGCCGAGATGCCTATGCGGCATGGCCGTGCAGCTGCGCGTTTTGCCCTGCCGGTAGTCCGCTTCCTGGGCCTTTACGTGCTCAACCTCAATACCCCCATGGGACGAAAAGCGGCTCCCAAGTTCAAATCCATGGCGGCCCCGCTGATCCGCACCAAGAGCAAGGACCTGGCCGCTGCCGGTGTCCGCCTCCATCCCAGGTTGGCTGGTGTGCAGGACGGACTCCCGGTACTGGAAGATGGGACGCAGGTGGAGGCCGCGAACGTCATATGGTGCACTGGCTATCACGAGGATTACTCATGGGTGAACCTGCCGGCATTCGACAGTCACGGGGAACCGCAGCAGACCAGGGGAGTGGCAGACAGCGTCCCGGGCCTGTACTTCCTTGGCCAGGAGTTCCTGTTCGCGGCAGCCTCGGCAACGCTGCCCGGTGCCTGCCGGGACGCCCGATACCTCGCCGGGCGGGTCACGGCGCCGCGTTCCAGCGGCCTCGTCAACGTGTAATAGCTCACGTCGTAGTGGGTTGTGCCGGGCGTCAAGGGTGAGGAGCGCCAGGAGTATCAGCACAGGTCACGCACAGGTTTGGGTGGCAGAATGTATGGCTGGACCTGTGCTGATGGGGCATCGAATGGCGGCCGGGAACACTCTCCCGCATGGGTTGCGTGACTGAAAACGCGTAATATTGATGCTTTGTGCCACAGCTTTGAGGAACTGCCTACCGTGACGACGCCAACGATTCCAGCCCCTGCCCACCACGGTAGGCGGGCTTCCGGACCCGTTGCGAAATCCAAATTCCGACCCGAAATCCAAGGCCTTCGGTCCTTGGCTGTCCTTATGGTGGTGAGCTACCACATCTGGATCGGCAGGGTCTCCGGCGGCGTTGATGTCTTCCTTTTGATCTCCGCATTCCTTATGACTCTCCAGTTCACGGGCCGGTACAAACAAGGCCGTCCCATGGACCTCGTGCGGCACTGGCTGCACTTGTTCAGACGGCTGCTACCCGCCGTGGTCGTGGTTCTTGTGTCAACTCTGGCAGCAACCTTTATTTTCCTGCCGGCCACGCGATGGTTCGAGATTGTCCAGCAAACCTGGGCGTCGCTGTTCTACTTCGAAAACCGGCTGCTGCAGGATCTGGCCGTGGACTATTACGCCACTGACCACAGCATGGCCAGCCCTGTGCAGCACTTCTGGTCGCTGTCCATCCAGGGTCAGGTATTCATTCTGTGGCCCGTCATTTTCGCCACTGCAGCGCTGGTGTGCCGACGCTTCGCCCTGCGATACCGGGCCACGTTGGTGTACGTCTTTGCCATCATCTTCCTGGTCTCGTTTGTCTACTCCATCATTTTCACGGCCAGCAATCAGGCAGTGGCATACTTCGATACCTTTGCCCGTTTGTGGGAGTTCGCCCTGGGCACGTTGGTGGCGTTGATTCTTCCCGCCCTGAACTTTTCCAAACCTGTCCGTATTGTCATGGGCTGGGTTGGTGTGGTGGCGATGCTCACGTGCGGCATCCTGCTGCAAGTACAAACGGCCTTCCCCGGATTCGTCGCATTGTGGCCAACACTGGCTGCGGTGGCCGTTATTGCGGCCGGACAGACCGGAAGCCGTTTCGGTGTGGACCGGATACTGAGTTCCAAATTCCTGGTACGGCTCGGTGACAATTCGTATGCGCTCTACCTCTGGCACTGGCCCATCCTGGTGATTGCTTTGGCCTGGAGCGGAAAGGATCACGCTGGCTGGCTGTCCGGCACGGCAATCGTGGCGTTGTCGCTCATCCTGGCTTTCCTCACCACCAAATTCGTGGAGAAGCCGTTCCGCGAATGGAAATGGCCCGAGGTAAAGAGGCGCCGCTCGGTCATCGCGATCGTGGCCTGCCTGGCCGTGGTGTCCGCACCCCTGATGGCATTCCAATACCGCTTGGACCTGGACCAGCAAGCTGCGGAGGCGCGGATGGTCTTTGATAACCCCGGCGCGAAGGCCCTCCTGCCCGGCTACGTCAATGAAGCGGCTCCGAATGCGCTCACTCAACCCACCGCTGAAAGGATTGGGCGTGACTGGGCCAATCTGCCCAACGGATGCTCCGGTGACACGAAACCCGAATCACAGCTGCTGCAGGACAACTGCAAGCAGAACGGCGTGGGAGATGATGCCACCAAGACGGTCCTTGTTGTAGGCAACTCCCACTCCCAGCAATGGCTTGCTGCCATGGAAGTGCTGGCGGAGCAGCACCATTGGCGCCTCTACTCCTTGCTGTACGGGGCGTGTCCCTTTATGACTGAAGATCCCGAGTCCGAGCCGGGCTGCAACAAGTTCAACAGTGAAGTGCGCAGCCATATCCGGGAACATGCGCCGGACGCCCTTTTCATGGTGGGTACGGCGGCTGTTTCCTCCTTGCCCGATGAAAGACTGACACACGGATTCGAGGACCTCATTCCCGAGGTCACGGGGCTGGGCATCCATGTAGTGGCGGTGCGTGACAATCCGCGGTTTACCTACAGCCTGACGGATTGCACCCTTTCCAAGGGGGTGGACAGCCCGGATTGCCGCCCGCTCAAAGCTGACGTCCTGGCCGAACCCAGCCCCTTTGATGCGGTGACTGGCAAGTACCAGAACCTTTCCTTGCTGGATATGTCCGACCTGATGTGCCAAGGACTCTATTGCCCGCCGATCATCGGTAATACGTTCGTCTACCTGGATGACAACCACCTGACCAAAACCTACGTCAAGAGCATGGCAGGCATGTTGGATGAAAGGTGGTTTACCGCGACAGGGTGGCAGCGATGATGGAGAAGAAGGCCGCCGCACCGGCCACTCCCGCAGAAAAGCCCGCGACCCGGGCCAAACCAGGCTTCCGGCCCGAAGTCCAGGGGCTGCGTGCCCTGGCTGTGCTGATGGTTGCGGCTTACCATATCTGGCTCGGTAAGGTTTCCGGCGGCGTGGACGTCTTCCTGCTGATTTCGGCTTTCCTTCTGACATTGTCCTTCACGCGCAAGCTCGAAAGCCGCGCGCCACTAAGGCTTGTGCGCCACTGGCTGCACGTGTTCAAGCGTCTGCTGCCCGCTGTCGTCGTTGTCCTGCTGGCGATCCTCGTCGGCACCTGGGCATTGATCCCGCAAAGCAGGTGGCCGGATGTCCTCACCGAGGCGTGGGCATCGCTGATGTATCGCCAAAACTGGCAGCTTGCCGCTTTCGCGGTTGACTACTACGCCCAGCAGCACGTGGACGCCAGCCCGCTCCAACATTTTTGGTCGTTATCCGTCCAAGGCCAGGTGTTTATTCTGTGGCCTTTGATTTTCGCCGGGGTCGGCCTTGCCCAGCCGCTGCTGGCCAGGCTGTTCCCGCAGCGGAAGGCCGTGGGCCACAGGCAACTGCTGTTCATCGCCTTCGGTGCGGTCTTTCTGGCATCGCTCGTGTTCTCCGTGGAGCAGACCGCCACCAACCAGGCATACGCGTACTTTGATACCCGTGCCCGTCTGTGGGAGTTCGCCCTGGGTTCCCTGCTTGCCTTGACGATTCCCTATCTGAAACCGGGACGCTGGCTCCGTGTCGTCCTGGGCTGGGGCGGTATTGCTGCGATGCTAGCGTGCGGGCTGGTGCTCCCCGTGGATCGTTCCTTCCCGGGTTTTGTGGCTCTCTGGCCAACCCTTGCAGCCGCGGCCGTGATCGTCGCCGGCCACAGCGGAAGCCGCTTCGGCGCAGACCGTCTCCTGAGTTCGCGCCCGCTGGTGGTGCTGGGGGACAACTCGTATGCCCTGTACCTTTGGCACTGGCCGGTGTTGGTGTTCTTCCTCCTGGCCTCCGGCACCAAGCAGCCGAGCCTCCTCCAGGGCTTGGGAATCATGGCGGTTTCCCTTCTCCTCGCGGTAGCCACCACGAGGTTCGTCGAACTTCCCTTGCGCAGCTGGAAGTGGCCGGACGTGCGGTCCTGGCGGGCCGCCGTCGTGATTGCTGCCTGCGGTGCGCTGCTGGCGCTACCTGTCACCGCCTGGCAAAGCGCCATCACCGCGGAAGCGGCAGCGATTGCCGATCAGCCTCACGAACTGACGCCCGGCGCCGCAGCGCTGGCCCCGGATTACGCAGGTAAGCCGAGCGAAGAAGCCCTGATCATCCCGGCGCCGGCGGCCATGAAGGACGAATGGGCCAACGTAGACGGCGCGTGCACAGGGGACAATGTGCCCACCGACCCCGTGTTGGAGGGATGCCTGCAGAATGAGGAACCCGAGGTAGTCACCAAACGAATTGTGGTGTTGGGTGACTCCCACTCCCAGCAGTACATGGCCGCACTTGGCCCGATTGCCAAGCAGCACGGCTGGGAAGTGGTCACGCTGCTCAAGGGTGGGTGCCGGTTTGGCGCGCAATCGCCGGAACGCCCGGAGTTCTGTAACGACTTCAATAAGGCGAGTTCTGCCTACGTTCTGGAACACAAACCCGACGCCGTGTTTACGGTGGCATCGCTGACGCACGTTGACGCGCCTTTCGAGACCGAAGTCCCCGGTTACCTTGAAGGCATCAAGCCGTTCACGGACCTGGGAATTGATGTGGTGGGTGTCCGGGACAACCCGCGATTCAGCTTTAACATGCCTGAGTGCGTCCAAAAAAAGGGCAAGGATTCTCCCGACTGCAACGTTCCGCTTGAAGAATCCTTGGCGGCTTCCTCACCCTTGGATGACTACGTCGGCAAGGTGGAAGGGCTCCATCTCATGGACATGAGCGACTTCATCTGCGAGCAAGGGACATGCCCGGCTGTTGTGGGGAACGTCTACGTCTACAAGGACGACAACCATCTTTCCAAGACCTACGTGCAGACCATGATTCCAATGTTTGAGCAGCGGCTGCTCGCCGCTACCGGCTGGTCCGCCAGCTAGGTTCGCTCTCCCGCGGTTTTAAACGCACGACGCCGGCCTGCCGCCAGTGCGATTGCTCACAGTCGGGCGTCGCGGAATATGGCGATAGGCGCGGAGGTTCTAGTATTTATCCAATACCTTCTGCGCAGGCAACTTCTGCACAGGTACCTCATGCACAGGCCAGTCCCGTAATGACGGGCTGGTCATCAGTTGCAACCCCTACCAGTTAAGCCCCCGGAAACCCAGGTAAGAGGCGCACACTCATGACCCAGCCCGAACACGATCCCTTTGGCTTTGTTGGCCTGACCTACGACGACGTCCTGTTGCTGCCCGGCCACACGGACGTCATCCCGTCCGACGCAGACACCTCGTCACGCATTTCCAGGCGCATCTCCGTCCAGACGCCCTTGCTTTCAGCAGCAATGGACACGGTGACCGAGTCGCGCATGGCCATTGCCATGGCCCGCCAAGGTGGTTTGGGCGTGGTTCACCGCAACCTTTCCATCGACGACCAAGCCGAGCACGTTGACCGCGTCAAGCGCAGTGAATCCGGCATGATCACCAACCCGCTGACCATTGGCCCGCAGGCAACGCTGCAGGAACTGGACGAGCTGTGTTCCCGTTACCGCGTGTCCGGCCTTCCCGTGGTGGATACGGACGGACGCCTCCTGGGCATTGTCACCAACCGCGATACCCGCTTCATCCCGGAATCGGAATTCCCGCTGCGTAGCGTCAGCGACGCCATGACCAAGATGCCCCTCATCACCGGTCATGTGGGCATCAGCCGTGAGGAAGCCTCGCACAAGCTGGCCACCAACAAGATCGAGAAGCTCCCGCTGGTTGACGAGCAAGGCCGCCTGATGGGCCTCATCACCACCAAGGACTTCACCAAGGCCGAACAGTACCCGTTGGCCACCAAGGATGACGAAGGCCGCCTCCGCGTAGGTGCCGCAATCGGCTTCTTCGGTGACGGCTGGGAACGCGCCATGAAGCTCATCGACGCTGGCGTGGACGCACTGTTCGTTGATACAGCCAACGGACACTCCCAGGGCGTGCTGGACATGATCCGCCGCCTGAAGTCCGATCCCATTGCTGCGCACGTGGACATCATCGGCGGCCAGGCTGCCACCCGGGAAGGTGCCCAGGCACTCATCGACGCCGGCGCTGACGGCATCAAGGTGGGCGTGGGTCCCGGATCCATCTGCACCACCCGCGTTGTTGCCGGTGTTGGCGTGCCGCAGATCACCGCTATCTACGAATCTGCCAAGGCCGCGATCCCGGCAGGAGTTCCGCTGATCGCCGACGGCGGCCTCCAGTACTCGGGCGACATTGGCAAAGCGCTGGTTGCCGGCGCAGACACCGTCATGCTGGGCTCGCTTCTGGCCGGTTGCGAGGAATCCCCGGGTGACCTGATTTTTGTCAACGGCAAGCAGTTTAAGAGCTACCGCGGCATGGGTTCGCTGGGAGCCATGCAGTCCCGCGGCAAGAACACCTCCTACTCCAAGGACCGCTACTTCCAAGCGGACGTTTCCGGCGACGACAAGCTCATCCCGGAAGGCATCGAGGGCCGTGTGGCCTACCGTGGTCCGCTGGCTTCGGTTGCTTACCAGCTGGTTGGTGGCCTCCGCCAGACCATGTTCTACACCGGCGCCCCCACCATCCCGGAACTGAAAGCACGCGGCAAGTTCGTCCGTATCACCCCGGCAGGACTCAAAGAGTCCCACCCGCATGACATCCAGATGACTGTTGAGGCACCCAACTACGGTTCCCGCTGATCCATCACCTGCATCAACAGTTGTTCCCCGTGGAAGTTTCCACGGGGAACAACTGTTTAACATGACGCGGCAGAATTGTCGGTCCCGAAGAATAGGCTGGGCACATGTCAGAAAAGCCCGCGCAACCGCGGCACCCGGAGTCGATCAGGCTAAATGCCTTCCCACCGGGCAAGACGCCGCCCCGCAAGTTGGCCCTGCGTCCTTATGCACGCGCCGTCGGGCAGGTCCTCAAGGTGAGTTTCAAAGCCTCACCTGGTGCGGTCATCATGAAGGTGGCAGGGTCCTTGATTTCGGCCACCCTTCCGCTGGTCACCACGTATTTCGCGGCCCTCACCACCACCGCGCTGGCAGCAGGTTATGCGGGAGACCCCGACGCCGGTCCACGGGCCATCCTGTACGTCATCATCACGGCGGCGCTGGGCTTGTTCTGGGGAGCCTTCAACAGCGTGGACCGGTACATCCAGCAGCTGATGAGCTTCAAAGTCGGTGCGATCGTGGGGGACATGATGTACCAGCGTTTTCTGGCGTTGGAGTTCTGGCGCTATGACGACAAAGAAACAGTGGATCTTTACGACCGCGCCAAAAGGTTCTCCGATTCTTACGCCCGTGTGCTGGACCGTATCGCAGCCATTTTCACCCAGTTCGTCTCAGTGGTCCTGGCCATTGGTGCTTTGTTGCTTGTCAGCTGGTGGATCGCGGTCATTGTGCTGGTTGCCATCGTGCCCAGCGTCTACCTGCAGTTCAAACTGTCCCGCGAGCAGATCGCGCACTGGAATACGCAGGTGGATTCGCGGCGGCAACGCCGCATGATCGAACAGAACCTCCTCCGGCCCCAGCACATCGCAGAGATGCGGCTTTACGGGATCGTTGGGTATCTCATGGACCTGAGGTCCAGGCTTCGCGACGCTGACGAACGCAGGCGCCTTGATTTCCAAAAGCGCTACATCCCCAAGCAGCTGGCCGCTGATGCCCTTCAATACGGAGCCGAGGTTGTGTCCTTGGTTTGGGTGGTGGGGCAGATCATCGCGAGGGCGCAGCCGGTGGGGCAATTCCTTTACGTGCAGCAGATTGTGAGCCGTGCCCTGTCCACGGCCAACAGCCTCGTCTCGTCGCTGAGTTCCATTGATGAGGACCTGGCCAACCTCAAAGACTACGAGCTTTTCATGGCACTTCCCGTTCCCAGCGGACAAGAGGAACCGCTCCCGAAGTCGCCAACCATGGTGGAACTGCGGGACATCCGGTTCAGTTACACCGGGAGCGACATTGAGGTCATCAAGGGCATATCCATGACCATCAAGGCCGGCCAGCACATCGCCATTGTGGGGGAGAACGGTGCCGGCAAGTCCACGCTGATCCGCATCCTGGCTGGTTTATACCGGCCCGATTCCGGCCAGGTCCTTCTGGACGGCGTGGACCTCACCACGATTGACGTCACCAGCTGGCACCGGCACCTCGCGGTTCTGAGCCAGGAGTTCCTGAAATACGAATTCGCTACCGCTGCGGAGAACATCTATCTGGGAGATGTTGACCAGCCCCGTGACGACACCCGCATCCGGCGGGCGGCCTCGGACGCCGAAGCCATGGAGTTCATCAACAAGTTGCCCAACGGTCTGGAGAACCACGTCAGTAACTGGATGGAGGACCCCAGGGGACGGAAGGGAAGCGGGCTTTCAGGTGGCCAATGGCAGAGGCTGGCGATGGCCCGTAACTTCTACCGGGATGCCTCGTTCATGGTCATGGACGAGCCCACATCTGCCATTGATGCCCTGGCGGAGCACCGCATCTTCACCAGGCTCTTCGCGGACCGGAGCAGCACCATCATTGCCATCAGCCACCGCTTGGCCACCATCGAGAAGGCGGACATCGTGTACATGCTGGAGGACGGGCGCGTTGCTGAGCAAGGGACACACAAGGAACTCGTAGCGTTGCGGGGCCGCTATTTCCGGATGTTCGAATCTCAGCTCTCCGTGGATGAGAGCACTCAGAACACACCCTGAGGCTTAGAGCGGGCCGTATCCTGCGTTGCCGTAGGGATCACGCCACGTGGCGAGGTCCTGCTCCAGAAGCGCCCGGAAGTGGGGATCAGTTGCAGCCTTGCGGCGAAGCGACTCCCTCGAACGGCCCGCGATGGTGGCCGGGACGATGATCCCAACCACCAGGAGCGACACCATGAAGGCAAGAACCGTAACCAGCGTTAGCAGCGCGGCAGGATCCTGCCAGGTGGACGGTTTGGCCGTGAAAGCAAACAGTCCCGTGAAGACGAGCAGGACGAACGCCACAAAAGAGAATGCACCGCGCAGGTTTCCAGGACCACGATTGACCAGCGCCCGGTCTGTCCGTGGCAACCGGTTCCTAACCCGCGCGAAGTAGATTCCGCACAGGACGGCGAGGGCTGCGCCGGGAATGCCGAGGGCAGCCAGCGTTACCGGGGTGCCGAACCGAACAGCTAGGACTACACCCAGGAGGACAAGGAACCCGCCCACTCCGATTCCCGCAGCCCACGCGCCCATGTAAGCTCCCCGGGCGCTGGCGAGCTCACGCAGGCGGGAACGCGCATTCGTCGGGGTGATGGCCGAGAGCTCCGGGGAAAGCCAATAGTCAAGGGAACGGTCTGAGTGGTAAAGCGGTGCAGGGCCTGACTGGTAGCTCACCGGGGCTATCGCTCCAAGCCTGCGCGGACCCGTGCGTCGAGTTGATCACGCGTTAGGGCCGTAGAGTCGAGATTTTCGCCTTCGCCCGCAGCGATTGACAGGGAACCGTCGGCCTCAGCTTTGACGTGCACCGCTCGGGAGGTTCCGTCGTTGAAGTGCCGGCGGGTAGTTGCGGCCGCGGGAAAGCCGTCCGGCGCCTGATTCAGGTAATAGTCAGCCATCTGCACTGCGGTGGTGACCATACCTTCGGAGCCCGTAATGGGGTGCAGCTCGTGAACGCCGTACTTGCTCAGATTGAGCAACAGGGCACCCTGCTCGGCGCCGAACATGAAGGAAACGTGTTCCGAGGCCGGGGTGACCAGGGCTGTTTCCAGCCATGCCGTGGCATCCGCCAGGACAGCCGTAACGGTGGCGGCCGGCCCAACCGGCAGGAGTGCGTCGTTTTCGATCTTCATCAACCCACGTTCCAACAGCGTGGCAACACCGGCCTGTTCCAGCGGCGACCCGGCGGCGTGATCGAGGCGGAAGAGGGTCTGGCATTTCAGTGCGCCGTCGGTGCCGGCCAGCGCAATGAGGGCGATGAGCTCGTGTTCGGTGATGAGCAATGCCTGGGTTTCTTCTGTCTGGGTGGTCATTTCTGCCTTCTGTTATGGGTTGCTCTGTCCAGTGTAGGAAGTGGCGCGATCATGTAAGCCATCCCCAGACCTTCTTTGCGCCGTCGGCTATTGCTCCGGCGGCGTCCTGTGCTCCTTCCCAGACATGTTCTGCGCCATCAGCGATCATGGAGGACGCGGAGTCGTAGCCCATGTTCGTCGCCAGGAGGCCCAAGCCACCCCAGGCGATGCCGGCGATGGCGCAGGCAGGGCCAACCACCGGAAAAAAGCTACCCACGGCCAACGCGGCGGAGATTCCGCCGTCCACCGCCATTCCGGGATGACCCGTCTGGATACCCTGGTAGACCTGAATTCCGCCGGTGACAAAGCCCAAGGCCCCCGACAACCGCCCGAGCATTGAACTGCCGTTGAGCAGTTGGGTGCCCCTGACATACCCGGCGCCTGCCGCCTGGCCGTACTGGGCACTGAGCCAAGGCCACCGGGTCAGTTCCGTGACCAACCCGCCCTTGGCCATCTGGGTAAGAATTGAGTCCGTCGCCAAACCGCTGGCGGTGACGAGGGCGTTGCCGGCCCACCAACCCTGGCTGCCGGTGACGCCCAACAGCCCCTCCCACCCAGTGGTCGCGGTGTCGTCGTTGACAGTGCCGCCGGGAGCCTGCGGGCTGTTGGCCTCCGTAGACCCTCCGCTGGAGGACCCGCCCTGGGTGCTGGCCTTTTGCTGTTCATCAGCCTGGGCGCGCAGCATTCTGGAGGCGTCATCCAAGGAACGGGAGGCCCTGTGCAACATAGGCCGCAGGGTGCTGTTCCATTCGCGGCGAAAGCGCTCGCCGTCGGCTCCCTTCCACGCAACGCCCGAGATCAGGCCATTGACCTGGAGTTCCTGGTTCTGGAGCCGGCTTCCCGCTTGTCCCATTTGTTGGGATAGCGAGTTGAGCTGTTCAATGTCGGCTCCGTATAACCCAGGCGCCATGGTTCCCCCTTGCAAGATGTGCGTATGGTTTCGCAGGCTATCGGATGCGTCCGGGCCTCTGCCATGGGCAGCCCTGCCCATGTGGAAAGCTGCCCGGCACGCGCGGGGATGCTTCCGTTGCCGGGGACACACTTGATTCCTCGAATCGGGGTTCCGGGAGGGGTCCAGTAAAGTAAGAGCCGTGACTTATGAGATTGAGATTGGCCGTGGCAAGCGTGGGCGTCGTGCCTACTCCCTGGATGACATCGCGATCGTTCCCAACCGACGGACGCGTGATCCGAAGGACGTCTCGGTTTCGTGGCAGATCGACGCCTACAAGTTCGACATGCCCGTCATCGCCGCGCCCATGGACTCTGTGATGTCACCTGAGTCCGCCATCGCCTTGGGGCGCTTGGGCGGGCTGGGTGTCCTGGACCTTGAAGGACTGTGGACCCGGTACGAAGACCCGCAGAAGGTGCTCGACGAGATCGCCGCCCTGGCGGACGAGACCAGTAGCCCAGCCGTCACCCGGCGCATGCAGGACTTGTACCAGGCTCCCGTGCAGCCGGAACTCATCAGCTCCCGCCTGGCTGAGATCCGCGCCGCGGGCGTGACCGTAGCCGGTTCCCTCACGCCGCAGCGCACCCAGGAGCACTACAAGACTGTGGTGGCTGCCGGCGTCGACATCTTTGTTATTCGTGGCACCACCGTCTCAGCCGAGCATGTCTCCAAGAACCACGAACCGCTCAACCTCAAGCAGTTCATCTACGAACTTGATGTTCCCGTCATCGTTGGCGGTGCAGCCGGATATACCCCTGCCCTTCACTTGATGCGAACAGGTGCTGCCGGCGTCCTGGTCGGATTTGGAGGCGGCGCCACAAGCACCACCCGCCGTGCGTTGGGTATACATTCACCCATGGCTTCCGCTATCTCCGACGTCGCTGCCGCCCGCCGCGACTACATGGACGAGTCCGGCGGACGGTACGTCCACGTCATTGCCGACGGCGGCATGGGCAGCTCCGGCGACATCGTCAAGGCAATCGCCATGGGTGCGGATGCCGTAATGCTCGGAAGCGCCCTTGCCCGCGCCGAAGAAGCCCCTGGCCGTGGCTGGCACTGGGGTCCGGAAGCCCACCACCTCGAGTCTCCGCGTGGTGACCGCGTCAACGTGGGCACCGTGGGCCCGCTTGAGGAGGTCCTGTTCGGACCAGGCCACCATACCGATGGAACGTCCAACCTGATTGGCGCCCTGCGCCGCTCGATGGCGACCACCGGCTACTCGGACCTGAAAGAGTTCCAGCGGGTGGACGTCGTCGTCTCGCCGTATCTCGGCTAAGCCTCCGGGAGCCCCTGCCCAAGGCGGCGAGCAGCAAGTAGGGTAGGGGACTACCAAGCTGTTGCGTTTGAGGAGGGGTCCGATGAGCAATGTCGCAGGCGGTCCACAGGTGAATTCACCGGGAGCACTAAGCCCGGAATCCCGCGCCGCATCAATCGAAGTCTTAAAGTCCACCGCCCAGGCGGGCAAAGAGCTCGACATCCTGATTGTCGGGGGCGGTGTGGTGGGCGCCGGTGCGGCTTTGGATGCCGTGACGCGTGGCCTCACCGTAGGCATCGTGGAGGCAAGGGACTGGTCGTCCGGTACGTCGTCCCGATCCTCAAAGCTCATTCACGGCGGACTGCGGTATTTGGAGATGCTGGATTTTGGCCTCGTCCAGGAAGCGCTCCAAGAGCGGGGGCTGCTGATACAGCGCATCGCACCGCACCTGGTGCGCCCAGTACCTTTTCTGTACCCACTGACCCGCCGTATCTGGGAGCGCCCGTATGTGGGTGCTGGGATTATGCTCTATGACACTCTGGGTTTGACGTCCGGCAACAGCCGGGGCGTCCCCATGCATAAGCACCTGTTCCGGCGTGGAACCCTCCGCGCGGCTCCCAGCCTCAAGGAAGATGCCTTCGTAGGTTCCATCCGCTATTACGACGCACAGGTAGACGATGCGCGTCTGGTGGTCAACGTCGTAAGGACCGCGGCACACTATGGAGCCCACGCAGCGAATCGCGTACGTGTGGTGGACTTCCTCCGTGAAGGGGAACGCGTTGTTGGGGCCAAGGTGGAAAACCAGGAGGACGGTAGCGTCTTCGAGATACGGGCCAAGCAAGTGGTCAACGCCACTGGCGTCTGGACTGACGAAACGCAGGCTATGGTGACCGACCGTGGCCAGCTCAAGGTCCGCGCGTCCAAGGGAATCCACCTTGTGGTGCCGCGCGACCGGTTCCAGTCCACCGTCGGGCTGATTCTTCGCACGGAGAAATCAGTGCTCTTTGTGATCCCTTGGGGTCGGCACTGGATTATCGGCACTACTGATACGGATTGGACGCTGGACAAAGCCCACCCGGCAGCTTCCAGCAAGGACATCGATTATGTGCTGGAACATGTCAACAAGGTCCTCAAGCGCCCGCTGACCCGTGAGGACGTGGAAGGCGTTTACGCAGGCCTCCGCCCGTTGCTGGCCGGGGACAATGACTCCACCGCCAAGTTGTCCCGCGAGCACGTAGTGGCGCATCCAGTGCCCGGACTCGTGGTGGTAGCCGGGGGGAAATACACAACCTACCGGGTCATGGCCAAAGATGCCGTGGACGAGGCAACAAGGGCCATGGATGAACGTGTTCCATCCAGCTGCACCGAAACCATTCCGCTGCTCGGCGCCGAGGGATTCAAAGCCGCATGGAACCGGCGCGGCAGGTTGGCGGAACAGGCGGGAGTGCATGTGGCGCGGGTGGAGCACCTGCTCAACCGTTTTGGCTCCATGACCCCCGAAGTTCTGGAAATCATCGCCGCCCGACCCGAATTGGGGGAGCCTCTTCCCGGTGCGGATGACTACTTGGCTGCCGAAGTCGTCTATGCAGCAACCCATGAGGGCGCACGGCACGTTGACGACGTCTTGACCCGCCGCACCCGCATCTCCATCGAAGCATGGGACCGGGGTGTGTCTGCCGCGCCCGTAGTAGCTAAGCTGATGGGAGAAATCCTTGGCTGGAGCGAGACTCAGCGCGAAAGCGAAATCAAGCACTACCTGGCGCGAGTGGAAGCTGAACGGCTTAGTCAGCAGCAACCCGACGACGAATCGGCCGATGCTGCGCGCATGGGAGTGGATGACATCGTTCCCCTCCGCTGACCAGCTCAAGGAATTGAGGCCTGCAGGCCACACGGAGGGAACACAACTTGGCTGAACCACTTGACCGGTACGATGCGGAACTGACAACCCCGGATACGGTCATTCTTGAACTTGTTGCCCAAGACAAGATCGATGCCGCGGCGCAACTGGCTCACAGGCTCTATGCAGCCGGCAGGATTACCAACCTTGAGGGCTTCCTGGAGCAAGTACATTCACGGGAGCACCAGCTTGCCACCGGCCTTCCGGGCGGCATCGGTCTGCCGCATGCCCGCAGCGAATTCGTGGACAGGATCTCCATAGCCGTAGGGGTAACCAAATTTGGCCATGCCTTGGACTTCGGAGCCACCGACGGTCCGGCAACCCTGATCCTCCTGATCGCCACGCCTGCCAGTTCCTTCTCCGACCACCTCGAGGTTCTGGCCACGCTGGCCCGCTCCCTGTCCAAAGAGTCCTTCCGCGAGTCCCTCCGGCGGGCGCATGACCCCGAAGTCATCTCCGAGCTCATCAACTCCAGCCTGGTGTTCTTCGACCACTAGGGCGTTTCGTTGTTCTACAGCCGGACGAAGTACGGTTAAGGGGTGTTGAAAACCGCGTTGAAACCCCGCTGGATCGCAGGACTGATCTTTGCGCTTCTGTTGTCCGGGGTGTTTGTGCTGCTCAGCCAATGGCAGCTCAGCCGGTCCGCCCAGCATGAGCCCCCGGCACCGTCCAGCATCGAAGAAGTGAAACCCCTGGTGGACGTCCTCCAACCGGGCCAGTTCTTTCCCGGCTCGGTTTCGGACCAGATGGTCACGGCCACGGGTACCTACGATCCCAGCAAGCAGGTCCTGGTTGAAGGCCGCCTCTACAACAACCAAAAGGGCTTCTGGATCGTCTCCGCCTTTGCCGTCAATGACGCCCCCACGCTCAAGGGCGCTGGTGCCTCACCCAAGACGTGGATTCCGGTAGCCCGCGGGTGGGTGGCGGATGCCGCCCAAGCCGGCCCGCCGCCGTCGGGAACCATCACCGTGACGGGCCGCCTCATCCCGTCCGAAGCGCCGCTTCCAAACGTCGACGCCGGCCCGGACCGCGCGTCCGCAGTCTCAACGGCGGAACTCATCAATAAATGGGAAGTTTCCAGCTACCAGGGCTTTATCGCAGCTACCACGGAGGTGGCCGGAGGCGCGCAAATTCCCCTCGGAGATGACGTCAAGGCACTGAACATTCCTCCCCAGCCTCCTGCGGAGCAGGTCAACTGGCTGAACCTCTTCTATGCGGTGGAATGGGTTGTCTTTGCCGGTTTCTCGATCTTCATCTGGTGGCGCCTGGTGAAGGACGACTACCGGCGGGACTTGGAAGAGGACGAATTCGACGACGAATTCGCCGATGACGACTTGGACCAGGCAGGCCACCCCGAGGCAACTACAGAACCTACAAACCCAGAGCCAGAACAAAAGGTGCAGCAATGATTGAGCCAAAACCGGCTATCCAGCCCGAACAGTCCGGACCCAAGCCCAGGAAGCGGCGTTTCGGCGGGACGGAAGCGCAAATTCGTTCGGCGTTGAAGTTCTACAAGGTCATGGCCTACCTCACGGGTGCCATGCTTCTCCTGCTGTGCGCTGAATTGATTGCCCGTTACGGCTTTGGCGTCTCGCTCTTCGCGGGCGGAACGAACGCAGTGACGGGCCAGCCGTTTGGCTTCGGTTTCGCTGAATCCGAACCCAAGGGCGTCATTGGCGGCTTCAACATTTCCATCTCGATTCTGATTGTGCACGGTTGGATGTACGTGGTTTACCTGGTCTCCAACTTCCGCTTGTGGTCGCTCATGCGCTGGCCGTTCTCCAAAATGATCCTTTTGGCACTTGGTGGAGTCATCCCCTTGCTGTCCTTCATCGTGGAGAAGAAATTCCACGCGCAGGTTGAAGCGGAACTCGCAGCCAATCCGCAGGCGTCCAAGCGCTACTAGCACCTCACGGCGTCCCGGTGTGAGATGCCTAACGGCGGGGCCGTTTTGGTCCTCTGACGCCTCTGCCAACGTGCACCGGGACGGCTCGGCAAAGTAGTCTTGTCTGGTGACTACTCCCACCGCACCCCAAACTTCCCAGAAGCCGGTGCTGGTTGTTGACTACGGTGCCCAGTACGCGCAGCTGATTGCCCGCCGCGTCCGCGAAGCGAATGTGTATTCGGAAATTGTTCCGCATACCTTCACCACCGAGCAGCTTCTGGCCAAGAACCCGGCAGCCATCATTCTCTCCGGAGGGCCCTCCAGTGTTTACGCGGAGGGCGCGCCCTTCGTGGGTGCCGACCTCTTCGAGGCCGGCGTTCCGGTATTCGGCATCTGCTACGGATTCCAGGCCATGGCAAATGCCTTGGGCGGCAAGGTGGCCCAGACTGGTTTGCGGGAATACGGAGCTACCGAAGCCCTTCTTGTGGGTGATGCACGCTCCATCCTCGACGGCGTCCCGTCCTCCCAGAACACATGGATGAGCCACGGAGACTCCGTTCATGAGGCTCCGGAGGGCTTCGAGGTGCTGGCAACTACGGCCGGAGCTCCGGTGGCTGCCTTCGCCAATGATGAGAAGCGCCTCTACGGTGTGCAGTGGCACCCCGAAGTGAAGCACTCCGTTCTTGGACAGCACGTCCTGGAAAACTTCCTGTTCAAGGGCGCGGGCTTGAGCCCCAACTGGACAACGGGCAACATCCTCGAAGAGCAGGTGGACCGGATCCGCCAGCAGATCGGGGACTCCAAGGTTATCTGTGGCCTTTCCGGCGGCGTCGATTCCGCCGTAGCCGCTGCTCTGGTCCAGCGCGCTGTTGGTGACCAGCTGACGTGTGTCTTCGTTGACCATGGCCTTCTGCGTGAAGGCGAAGCCGAGCAGGTTGAACGCGACTTCGTGGCCGCCACCGGCGTCAACCTTTACGTTGCCAACGAGCAGGAACGTTTCCAGTCGGCATTGGCAGGCGTCAGCGATCCTGAGACCAAGCGCAAGATCATTGGCCGCGAGTTCATTCGTGCCTTCGAAGAAGCGGAACGGGCCATCATTGCCCAGGCCGCTGCCGAGGGTGAAAAGATCAAGTTCCTCGTCCAAGGAACGCTTTACCCGGACGTCGTGGAATCAGGCGGCGGCGAAGGTGCTGCAAACATCAAGAGCCACCACAACGTGGGCGGACTCCCCGAAGATCTTCAGTTCGAACTCGTTGAGCCGCTGCGAGCCCTGTTCAAGGACGAAGTCCGCGCTGTGGGTGCACAGCTTGGCCTGCCGCAGGAGATCGTCGGCCGCCAGCCGTTCCCGGGCCCCGGCTTGGGAATCCGCATTGTGGGCGAAGTGACCAAGGAGCGCCTGGATCTACTGCGTAAGGCTGATGCCATTGCACGTGCGGAACTCACGGCCGCAGGCTTGGATAACGACGTCTGGCAGATGCCGGTAGTTCTCCTGGCTGATGTTCGCAGCGTTGGTGTCCAGGGCGATGGCCGCACCTACGGTCACCCGATTGTGTTGCGTCCGGTGTCTTCCGAGGACGCCATGACGGCAGACTGGTCGCGGTTGCCGTATGACCTGCTTGCCCGGATCTCCAACAGAATTACCAACGAGGTGGATGGAGTCAACCGCGTGGTGCTGGACGTCACCAGCAAGCCACCGGGAACCATCGAGTGGGAATAGCACATTGAGTGGCCGGCTTCCTCTGGGAGGCCGGCCACTTTGTTTGAAGCCGGGATGCTTCTTTGCCCCACTCATTGCCCTCGGCTGTGAAATGACGGCGAATTTCGCAGTGGAACAGCGTTGCGGAGCGAGCTGTCCGCGGATTCCCGCTACCCTCGAAAGTATGCCGGTATGGTCCAAGGCGTCTAAAGCTAGTACAGAAAAGAAGGCAGAAGTCGTGTCAGTAGGTCAAGGCCAGGAAGAGGGCTCCGAAGAGCTCCGCAAATGGCTGTCTGGTCTCAAACCCGTCACCGGGGCCGACACCATGCTGCGCTTCGTCAAGACGCCTGAAGGCGCCATCGATCTCAGCAACGCCCACCCGTCCGGGCTGGCGCAGTTGCTTGCAGGCCGACGAACACGGCTTTCCACGCTCATCAGGGATCGTCAACAGTACCTGGTCGCAGCCAGGGCGGCCCGCAACATCCGGTCCAAGATCTTCGAGCTCAGCAACGACCGCGGCATCGAGGCCGGGTACTTGTCCGCCGGGACCGTCGTGTGGACCTCTGCCGTTGGCGGTAAGCCCCAACGCGTTTCTGCCCCCGTGATGCTTACTTCCATTGTCCTCACGGTCAGGCCTGGCGAGGACGACTTTGAGCTTCAGCTCACCGAGCAGGCGCGAATGAACCCTGCCCTGGTGCGCCATCTGAAGACAGTTCATGGCATCGTCTTTGATGTTAACGCTGTAGCGCGCATGGCCTACAACACTGCCCGGCTTGATCCCCAGCCTGTCCTGGATCGGTTAACCACGCTGATTCAGCCGATTCATGGCGCAGAGGTGGAGTTTAACCTGCTGGTCACTACGCTGGCTGATCTCTCCGGCAACCTGGATGATCCATGGATCAACATGAACAACCCCACGGTTGCAGCACTCTCGACTGCCGCCAACGGCGGAGACATTGAACCAGAGCCGATCAAGGCAGGCCGGTTCCCAAGCCTGGACCTTCGGGATCCGGCCGATGAGCTTCTCCTGCTCGATGCTGATACGGATCAGCAGTATGTAGTTGATGCCGTTCGTGCCGGGGACTCACTTGTTGTCAGCACCCCGCCAGGAAGCGGCCAAACGCAAACAGCAATCAACGCAATAGGTGCGTTGGTCAGCGAAGGCAAGTCCATTCTGGTGGTGGGGGACAGGCAGACCAGCCTTGCAGGACTTTCCGGCCACCTTGAATCCCTGGGCCTGGAGTCGATGCTCTTCCGGCCCGGTAATGGAACCACTCCTCAGCAACTCAAAGGCCAGTTGGTCAGAGCCATCATGCGCAATGAGAAAGCGCTTGAGCCACAGCTGGGCAACCTTCACCAGACACTTACCAGCCACCGTCATGCACTGATGGACCATGTAGCCTCCCTGCATAACGTCCGTGAGCGGTGGGGTTGCTCGCCGTACCAGGCAATGCAGTCACTTGCCGAATTGACCTCAATTCACCCTGCACCCTCCACTACGGTGCGCTTGAAGCGAAGCGTCCTGGACAATATCAAGGACCGTGAAGAGCTCGCTGGCCGATTGCGTCGGGCCGCCGAGCTTGGCAGCTTCAGCCGGTCCTCCACCTCGAGCCCCTGGTATGGCGCCCGTTTGGTGACCCGCAAGGAGACCGAGGAAGCACAGCAGCTTGCCCGCTCGGCCGAGGAGAAACTTCCGGTCCTGCGGGATCGCATGAAGCAGCTTTCCGATCACGCCGAGATCCGCCTAGGTGAAACTTTCACCGAATGGGGCGCTCAGCTGGAACTGCTCATTGCCGTACGCGAGAGCCTGGATAAGTTCACCCCGGATATCTTTGACCGGCCGGTGCACGATCTCATCTCCGCCACTGCCACCTCTGCCTGGCGCCGTGAGCGCAACCTTGAGATGCCCTCCATGCAGCGCTCCCGCCTGCGTCGGGTAGCTAAGGAATACGTGCGGCCCGGTGTTCACATTGCGGACCTTCACAGCTCCTTAGTGCTGGTCCAGGAGCAGCGTGCTCTGTGGGCAGGGTATGCAACAACCCAGCGGCACCCGGCTGTTCCTTCCGGCCTTGCCGATCTCGGTGCACTCTACCGGGAACTCGATGGCGAGCTGCGCCGCCTGGGTGATGCGCTCAAGTACACCTCCGATGGTGGAGCCCTGCACGGGACGCGGTATGCCCCACTCATGGAACGGTTGGAGCGGCTCGTTGCAGACACAGCCACTTTGGAGACGCTTCCTGAGCGGACGCTCCTTATCGAGGAAATGCGCGAGCACGGGCTCGGTGAACTGCTGGCGGATCTTGCTGCCCGGGAAGTCCCGGCGTCTTCTGTAGCCGCCGAACTGGATCTGGCTTGGTGGCAGTCCGCGCTGGAGGCGATGATCAGCGGTGATGATTACCTCGCCATGTCCGACGGTGATTCACTGCGCCGCCTCGAAGCCGAATACCGCCTTGCGGACCAAGCCCACATTGCCAGTGGCGCCGCTCGCCTCCGTTGGCAGCTGGCCCAGAAATGGCGTCAGGGTCTCCTTGAACATCCCAGGCAGGCGGAGCTACTCCGCGCCCTGTTGAAGGATGGCCGGGTGACGCTGCCCGCCCTGAGCGCCCAGGCCCCGGACCTGGTACCCCTGCTGGTGCCGGTATGGTCCGTCAGTCCTTACTTGCTCACCGGGGTGCTCCCGGCCGAGCAAAAATTCGATGCCGTGGTGATCATCGACGCCGAATCCACTTCATTGCAGGCTGTTCTCCCGGCCATCGCCCGGGCACGCCAGGTAGTTGCCTTCGGCGACGCGAAAATTGCCCATGCGCGCACGTTCAGCGTCGCCGTGGAGCCGCCTGTGGCCGGGGTAGCCAGCCACGAGAATGTGGACAGTGCCTTCAAGGCATTGGCCAGGGTCCTTCCCACCTGGCAGCTGAACTGGGTCTACCGTGCGGTGGACGAGGACCTGATCCTCCAGTTGAGCAAAAACTATTACGACGGTGGCCTGCGTCGTTTGCCCGACGGCAACTCGGTCACCGGCTTGGACCGATCAATCCACGTAGAGTACATACCGGACGGCACCGGGCTGCCTGGGGCGGACCATGAGGGCGTTGAGTCCGTCACCGCGGAGGTCAACCGCGTTGTGGATCTTGTGTTCGAACACGCAAGGCTCCGGCCCCGTACATCACTCGCCGTGGTGACGGCGAGCCTGCGCCATGCTGCCAGGATTGGCGAAGCCATCAGGCTGCAATTGCCCAACCACCCCCTGCTGTCCAGCTTCTTCGGAGCCGGCCCCGAGTCTTTCCGTGTGGTGGACCTTGAGCGCGCACAGGGCCTTGTCCGCGACCATGTGATCTTCTCACTAGGCTATGGCCGCACACCGCATGGCCGTGCGCTCCATTCCTTCGGTCCGTTGTCCACCGAGGGCGGGCGTAACCGTTTCGCCCTGGCAATGACACGTGCCCGGCGCTCCATGCACGTCCTGACGTGCTTCCGGCCCGAGGATCTCGACCTTGATCGCCTGGCCCATGGTGCTGTGGACTTCTATGAACTCCTGGACCGGGAGCTCTCCGGCAACAGCAACCTCGGAACGCCCGCCTCCCGCGCTGTCGCCAGTGAGCAGGCTTTAGGTGAAGATCCGTTGGTGGCCGATCTGGGCGACCGTTTGCGCGCCCGCGGAGCCAGGGTATGGCATCTCTACGACGGCGTGCTGGATATAGCGGCGGCTGCGGACCCCGTCCACACCATTGGCCGGGAGGGTGCTGAAATCCCCACCCCCGTTGCCATCGAATCCGATGGTACTGAACGCTACCGGCGGATGAGCGTCCGTGAACGGAGCCGCCTGCGGCCGCAACTGTTGGAGCGCATGGGATGGCGCTATATGTCGCTCTGGACGATCGAGGTCTTCACCGATCCTTCGTCCTGCGCGGACCGGATAGGCTCCTACTTGGGCCTCGAGAATCACCTTGCACAGTCTGCCTCCACCCACAGTGGTTTCCTTCACGCCCCTGGGGAAGAATTGACCTCGGTAACTGACCAGCCTCTGTTGGCCGGAGATTCCGTTGAGCATGCTGAGGGTGAAGAACCTCAACACGACGTCCATGAAGCAGAGAATTCGAAAGAAGCACCACTGATGGATCAGGAAACAGGCGGCGAGGACCGCGCTACTGAGGAAACCGGCGAGAACACCGCTGGTCCTACGGAGGCGGCCGGGGAACCGAAGTCCCCGGCAGCCAAGACCGGCCCGAGCGGGATTCTGCCCACCAAGGCCGCTGAGGATGATCCCCGGCGGTGGGGCGATGACTCCAACTACGACCATGAGCAGTGGCTCAAGGAACAGAAACCCCCGCACTGGGGCTGAGCGGACAATGATCATTGATTAGCCCGCTAGGGGCTAACCAAAACAAAGAAAAGCTTGCCTTGCGTTGATGCGCCGGCAAGCTTTTCTGCTTGTTGAGGATCAGCCGCCACCACCACCAGACCGTCCGTGTCACCTGTACCCAGCCATTCACCGGGCTTGCCGCCCTGGGCTGACGTCCAGAGTACGGGTACAGGTCCTGCGAGGACTTGACTTTGCTGTGATTCGTCATAGGACCCCGCTGCCGTGAGGACCACTGATACCAGCTGACCGGGGGAGAGTAGCTGGATGGACGAAGGATCGGCCATCCGGAGGGGGACAGCTGCCGATCCCACGGGTGCGCCTGTCAGAAGGCCGGGTCCCAGCAGACTTGTCTCCGAAGGGATCTGTCCCTTACCCAGAGGGGACGCGAGTTGGCGGCCAACAAGGGCGCCGACGCTGTCCAAAGCTCCGCTGATCGCGAGATTGGGTGGTACCTCAACAGTGGTGAAGTCCGCTGCGGTGAGGTGGGTCCCCGTTGGAAGGTCCCGGGCTGCCACGAGGACGCTCACCTGTTGCTCAGACGCAGGGGTGAGTTCCTGGACTGCGATGCCGGCAGCCACGCATAACAGCAGCGCTACTGCCAAGCGGCGGTTACGTGCAATCCAGGAACCAAATCCCGTCCGGCGCCCGCGCTGACCTGAGCGCCCTCGTGGACGACCGCGGTTGAACCGTGAACTGGTCCGGGAGCGGGAATGCGGTTGCAGGGAGCGCGAAGGGCTGATGGGCGGCCAAGTACCGGCGGCTCGCGATGAGCGTTCAGCACGGGCGAGGAGGGCGCTGCGTGACATTTGTGGCATGCCGCCACGCTAGCCAGCTTCCCGGGCCGCAAACAGCGCCCGGTTGCCCTATGTGGAAAACCAGTTAGCTGCTTGCCGCTGCAGTTGCCGGTGCTGCTGAAGGCGCGGGTGTAGAGGCAGCAGGCGCCGCTGAAACAGTGCTGCCCTTGGCATCCCGGGAATCAGTCCGGTAAAATCCGGAGCCCTTGAAAACGACGCCGACGCTGTTGAACTTCTTCCGCAGGGCGCCTTTGCATTCGGGGCACTCCGTCAAGGAGCTGTCAGAGAAGGACTGGACGATGTCGAAGGCATGGTCACAGTCTTTGCAAGCGTATGCGTATGTGGGCACTGAGTTCCTCCTTTAGGACAAAGTTCAGGTCCTGGCAGCGTCGGTGGAGATAGTCCGCCTTAGCAGTCACAGGGCCTGAGTGCTAATTCTATCATCGGTCGCCGCAGGGCGTACCCTCGGTAGTTCCGGCCTCACTTGATAAGCCGGCCACCATCAGCGCTGCTCGGCGTCGTCGCCGAGTTCAACCACTCCAGACGGTGTCAGCACTTGTCGCACGGGGCGATCAAAGGCCTCGGCGGGAATGGACCCCGAAGGTAACAAATCGTCGTCGAACACTACGGCGATGGTGGGCGGCCTGCCGCCGGAAGCATCCAGGCCCTGGAGGAGCCTGTCGTAATAGCCGCCTCCCTGGCCGATCCGGTTGCCGTCCCGGTCCACCGCCGTCGCGGGCATGAAGATCCCCGCGGTACCGGCAACTACCGAGCTCTCCAGCCGCTCACCCTCCGGCTCGTCTATCGGCGCAAAGGTGGACCGGACAAATGCTGTGTCAGGTGTCCAATACACCCAGCTCAAAAGCCGCCCCGGCTCGCAGACGGGCAGTAGCACCCGGTGCCCGGCCTTGTGCAGGGCTGTGATCAAAGGGATGGTGGGCGGCTCGAAAGCGACGCCCAGGTACACGGCAAAGGTCGAGGAAGCGCCGGGGGAGACCTTGGCCGCCCAGGCCGTGCCATGCTGTGCAAGGGACTCTCCAGCGCGAGCCAGGTGTTCAGGACTGAGGGCCCGCCTGTGCAGCCGCCGACTGCTGCGAATGTCTTCCTTCGATGCCATCTCTGTCCGTTCGGGTGGTTGTCGCGCGCCGGTTGAGCTGCAGAGGTTATCCACTGCGGAAAACCAAATGTGCTAACGACGCGGCGAGGGGTTTAGCCGTTGGTGTGTTCCGTCCGTTACATTAGTCCGGTGACTCTAGAAAACAACGCTGTCCGCAAGGCCGTCATTCCCGCAGCAGGCCTTGGCACCCGCTTCCTGCCCGCCACCAAGGCGATGCCAAAGGAAATGCTGCCCGTGGTGGACAAGCCTGCCATCCAGTATGTCGTCGAAGAAGCGGTCAAGGTGGGCCTGCATGACGTCCTGATGATTACAGGGCGCAGCAAGCGGGCACTCGAAGACCACTTTGACCGTGTGCCGGCTCTTGAGGCCACGCTTGCTGAAAAGGGCGACACCGCCAAGCTTGAAGCCATTCAGTCCGCCACCAACCTCGGTGATATCCACTACGTCCGCCAGGGCGACCCTAACGGCCTCGGTCATGCTGTCCTTCGTGCAAAGCAGCACGTTGGGTACGAGCCCTTCGCCGTTCTGCTCGGCGATGACCTGATCGATGCCCGTGAGGACCTGCTGAGCGAAATGATTGCTGTTCAGCAGAAGACCGGTGGTTCCGTTGTTGCCCTCATCGAGGTCGAGCCTTCCAAGATCAGCGCCTATGGTTGCGCCGATGTTGAGGACAACGGTGAAGATGGCTACGTGCGCATCAAGCAACTCGTCGAAAAGCCTTCTCCGGAAGAGGCGCCCTCCAACCTTGCCGTGATTGGACGTTACGTGCTGCACCCGGCCGTGTTCGACGTCTTGGAGAAGACGGCTCCAGGTCGCGGCGGAGAAATCCAGCTGACCGATGCCCTTGAGGTGCTTGCTGCCGGCGAAGGTGAAGGTTACGGCGTCTACGGCGTTGTGTTCCGTGGCCGTCGTTACGACACCGGCGACAAGCTCAGCTACCTCAAGGCCTGCATCGAGCTTGCCTGCGAACGCGAAGACCTCGGTCCTGAGCTTCGCGAGTGGCTGCCCAACTTCACCGCCACACTTCCCAAATAGACAAATGATGTATGGCTCTGCGATCTGGCCGGTAACGCTGGAAAGCGGAGACCTGCTGCTCCGGCCCATCCGATACCGCGACAAGCGGGAATGGTCCGAAGTCCGTTCGCGGAACAGCGAGTGGCTGGCGCCGTGGGAGGCGTCCAACCCGGCTCCGGGTGGGCGCCTGCCCAGCTACCGTCAAATGGTGGGGTCCTTGAATGAGCAGGCCCGTCAGTCAACCGCTTTGCCGTTTCTCATAGTTGAGAGAACGGCCGGTTTTCACGAGCCGCAAATCGTCGGACAGTTGACGGTCTCATCCATCGTGTGGGGATCGGCCATGATGGCCACCCTCGGCTATTGGGTGGATAAGGACCGCGCCGGGCGTGGCATTGCGCCCACAGCGGTTGCGATGGCAACTGACCACTGCTTCCGGGTGCTGGGTCTGCACCGTATGGAAATCAACATCCGTCCAGAGAACTCTCCGAGTTTGAGGGTTGTGGAGAAGCTCGGATTCCGCGATGAAGGTTACCGGGAACGCTACCTGCACATCAACGGCGAATGGGCTGATCACCGCTCTTTTGCGTTGACGGCCGAGGAGGTGCCGGAAGGACTCCTGCGCAGGTGGCTGAGAGGATAAACGGGCAGGTCATCGGCCTTTTCGCTCATATCTCCAGTCATTTGCGGACTCGCCCACGACACACCGGCCGCAATGCCGCCGCACCCGGCGATTTGCTTCTACGGTTTTGAATGTGGACTTCCCTCTCAGCAGCTCAGTGATACTCGTGGTCACTGTCGCGCTGTGGATGGTCTGGGTGGCGCCCTATGTTTTGCGGAACAGGCGCCAACAAGTCCAAACGGCCACTGTTCCAGCAGAGGCTCTTGATGACGAACCAGACGAAACGCAGGCAGGGGTGGTACTGACTTTGGCACCTCAGCAGGAGAAACCGATGGAGACCATGCACAGCAAAGCACCGGCGTCGCCCCAGGACTCCCCAGCGGCGGAGTCCTCGCTCCGGAAGGCGCCCCCTACGCCGTTCACTATCCGTTACGCCCGGCTCACGCTCGCCTTGGCAGGCCTGGCCCTGTTAGTTACGGCCGCGGTGTCAGGGGTTCTCAGAATTCTCGGCATCGGTTCTGTGTGGTTGCCGCTGGTTTCCCTCATTGGCGCTGTGCTGGCTGTCGTTACCTTGCGTAAGCTCGCCTTGCGGGACCTTCGTGAACGGCGGGCTCGCCGTGCGGCTCAGGCCTCACCCATCCCCACACCTGCCCGGTACTTGCCCAAGGAGCCGCTTGTCGCAGCGAAGGAAACCACGGTTTTTGACGCCGAAGCCTCTAGCCGTGAAGCTCCTCGATTGTCAGCCAAGGAATTGCGCGAGGCAGCGCTTGCTGTGGCAGTTGCCGCAGGCGATAAATCCGCTCAAGTTGCCAACGACTCCAAAGGCGCCAGCTGGCAGCCGGTGGAGGTCCCCAAGCCAACGTACGTGGCCGCTGCGAAAGCACCGCGACCAGCTCCAGAGCCCTTGGACCTGCCCGAGGCACCCAAGCCCGTTGGCAAGCCTGTGCTGAAGCAGAACGTTGAGCAGGCCGAGGCAGCAGTTGCTGTAGTGGCCACTGCTAAGAACCACAGCGCCCTGAGCAACTTGGACGATGTCCTGCAGCGTCGCCGCGCCTAAGTCCTGGAAGCGACCACAGGTGCAAGGCCAGGAGACGTTCGTGTGGTGGTTGGAAAAGCGCAGGGAAAGTTTGTAGCCTAGGGACACTGGCCGGGCAGTTGAGGCTCTCGGTCCAGGGGCTATAGCTCAGTTGGTAGAGCGCTTCGTTCGCATCGAAGAGGTCAGGAGTTCGAATCTCCTTAGCTCCACAGATTTATTGCACTCAATCGTTCAAGTGCGGAAGTATCCACCATGCCGGCTGAGCGAAACATGCGCTGCGCGAATGAGGTTGGACCGTGATGCAAGGCAGCGGTCCGTTGTTTGCCTCAGCGCCGGGAGTGCTTGGGCGGCGTCGTCGAAATGATTTTCACGGATCATTGATTCCATCGCCCGGCACTGGTGCTCTGTTTCCAAGGCGCCCACCATGGCTGAACTGATCTTCAGGCTGAGGAGTGCCGTTGTGGTCTCTGATGCGTCGCCCTCATCCACAGCATGAACGATCCTTTCCACCCGTTGGGGGAGCATTGAAAGGTACTTCGCCAAGAACCGCAATGCCGGCCTCGGGTTTCCAAGCTCGTCGGCTAGTGACTGGATTCGGCTCAAGTCCCAGTCGCCGGCGGCAGCGCTACGCGGCGCTTTCATCCCCGGCTCCTACTGTTGCTTGCGGGGCTGTGTTGTCCGGGTTTTTGGTCCAGATGGAGGCGAGCATTCCGATGACGAGGATGGCGGGTGCGCCGTACATGAGGGTGTTCATGACGATGGGTTCGCGCAGGGCCCGGATGGCGTTGCCAACGTAGGGGATGGTGGCTACGTGCTTGTCCACGGTGTTGCCTTGGAGGGTGGCGATCCAGGGGTCGAGGCCGTTGTTGGCGTCGCCTTTGGTCTGGACTGCGATGCCGCCGTCGGCGGTGGTGGTGATCTCGGTGATGCGGTGGGTTTCCACGCGCTGGTCTTCGACGGGGATGTGGTAGGTGATGATGTCGCCTACTTTGACGTCGGTGGTGGGGGTGGGGACGGTGACCACGACGTCGCCCGGGTTGATCAGCGGGGCCATGGAACCGGTGAGCATGCTGGAGGTTTGGTAGCCCAGGATCCGTGGCCCGATCGCCAGGAACAGGAACACCAACGCGCCTAGGATCAGCATGCCCACGCCGATGCCCTTGACCACTTTGCCGGCAATCCGACGGAACCGGCCAGCAGTGCCAGCGGCGCTGGCAGCAGTTGTAGGGGCCGCTGCGGGCTGCTTCACAGCGGCGGTCTCGGCGGCGGTTACGGACTTTGCGGCTGAACGCCGGCCGTGGACGGCGGGGGTGGAGATGGTGCTCAGTGCGCTCATGCCTGGCGTTCCTTTCAGGTGTTCGTTGTGCTTTTAGTGTCTCTCGACAGGCTCAAGGGTTGGTGTGCAATGCCCTCAAGACTTGCTCAGGATATGGACCGGGGACCGGCCTGAAGGGCAAACGGGCCGGCCCCCGGGGCCTTGGGTGGGAGCCTTTGGCTCCCTCTGGCTTTAATTGGTGGTTTCGGTGCGTTGGGTGCCGGTGAAGGCGAAGGCGATGGTGGAGGTGGCGCCTTGGAAGTCGTTGTTCGCGGTGGTGGGGAACGCGGTGGTGACTTTGAGGTTGTCGGTCTTGGCCGAGGTCAGCGAGGTGAGGTTGTTCAGGACCTTGTTCGCTGCGATGACCGGTCCGGAGGCCAGGACGGTGGTCTTGGTCCCGGTGCAGTTATAGGGGGCTGCGGCGCCGGTCCAGGCCACGGAGCAGTTTTCGATGGTCAGCTGCAGGCCGTTGGTCACGTCCGTGGTGAGCAGGGATGCGGTGGTGCCGGCGTTGGTGGTGAGGGTGACGTTGTTCAGGTCCGAGTTGCCGGTGTTGGCCAGGGTGACGAGTTTTTCGACCTTGTCACCGGGCAGCAGTCCAGCGACCGGGACGTTGAGGGTGTTCGCCGGGCCGGGTGCGCCCAGGGCGATGGTGACGGTTCCTGCGGTGACGGCTTGGGAGGCGGAGGTCGAAGAGGTGAACGCGCCGTAGGTTCCCATGCCGGCGACGGCGGCTGCGGTGCCGACCAGTGCGACGGAAGCGAGGATCTTGCCGGAGGTGGTCTTGAGGCTGATGGCCATGGGGATCAGTTTCCTTTCGGGAGGCCACCGTGAGACCGGCCGGCCGTTCGTTTCCAGCCTGTGTGGCTGACAAGAACTACTGTGCCGGGCCCGGATCAAGAACAAATCCTGCATACCCGCAACACTCCCTCAGGAAAACCTCAAGACTCCCGCACAGGTCCAGACTGGAACTCCGATACTGTTGCCGGCCCCTGGAAGTAGGCTGTACGTGTGAGTGAACCGCTGATGAGTCAACCGCTTGACGAGGGTCCCTTCTATCACGGGACGAAGGCCGACCTCACGGAGGGCGATCTCCTGAGTCCCGGCTTCAGATCCAACTATCGTCCTGAAGTCGTGATGAATCACATCTACTTCACAGCTCTTCGGGATGGCGCGGGGCTCGCTGCCGAGCTCGCTGCCGGCGACGGCGAACCGCGCGTCTATGCCGTTGAGCCAACCGGAGCTTTCGAGGACGACCCGAATGTGACGGACAAGAAATTTCCTGGCAACCCCACCCGGTCATATCGCAGCAGCGCCCCCCTCAAAGTTATCGGTGAAGTTGACGGGTGGACTCGCCTAACTCCTGAGGCGCTGCAGGAGTGGCGGGTACGACTGGCGGCGATCGTTGCGGACGAACGCGGCGAAATCATCAACTAAGGATGACGAACACGAAGGGTGCGTTAGCCTGCCAGGCAGCCATTGTTTCGCGCATCCAGCATGTATATCGTTAAGTATCGTTCAGTATCGTTCACGACCAACCGAGGTGAGCTTGATGCACAATTCATTCCCTGCAAGCGGATTTATGGGTAACAACCTTGACGGCATGTGGCAGGCCGTGGAGGAGTTCAGGTCGCGGTTTGAAAAGCGCTCCGGAACCCGTGCTGGACGGGGTGAGTTGAGGACAGCCATTCTGGCCCTCCTCGCTGAACGACCCATGCACGGTTATCAGATCATCCGTGAAATCGAAGAGCGCAGTGGCGGAAGCTGGAAGCCAAGCGCCGGCTCGGTGTACCCCACCTTGCAACTGCTGGCAGATGAGGGTTTCGTCAGCACTGAGGAATCCAATGGCCGCAAAATATACTCCCTCACTGAGGCGGGCCGCGAAGATGTCGCAAGCGCCGAAACGGCAGCGCCTTGGGAATCCACAGGCAGCACCTCAGGTTTCGCGGCATTGCCCAAAGCGGGGGTGGAGCTTGCCCAGGCTGCTGCGCAAGTAGGGCGGACAGGAACCCCCAAACAGGTGCAAGAGGCCGTGACGGTGCTGGAAGAGGCTCGTCGTCGGCTGTATTCGATCCTCGCCCGGGACTGAAGGGAGTGACGTCGCTTCGACGCGACCGGACAGATCCCATGGCCGGGGAAGCCCGTGCCCGCTATCGTCGAATCCTCAGGTTTGCTGCATGGCATTTGCTGGTGACCTGGTGGTTTGAGCTGTTCCTTCCTCGTGTGGGCCTGCGAAAACTGACTGAACGCAGCCGTTCGCGGAGGATGCAACGCTTTGCCCGGCGATTCCATGGCCTCGCCGTGGAGCTTGGTGGGCTAATGATCAAGGTAGGCCAGTTCATGTCCTCCCGGCTGGATGTTCTACCGCCTGAGATTACGGCTGAACTGGAGGGCCTTCAGGACGAAGTGCCGCCGGTTCCCTTCCCCGCCATCAGGGCCCTTGCCGAGGCGGAGCTGGGGGCGCCCTTGGAATCAGTGTTCGCTTCGATAGAGGAGTCGCCCATAGCCGCGGCATCCTTGGGGCAGGCGCACCGGGCGAAGCTGCTCGCGGGCAATGCCGAGGATACTGGCCTAAGCAGCGTGGTTTTCAAGGTACAAAGGCCGGGCATCGACAAGATCGTGGACGTCGATCTTGCCGCTCTGCGACGGGTGGGAGGCTGGCTTAGCCGCATCCGCCTCGTCTCAAACCGCGCCGATGTTCCTGCTCTGATCAAGGAGTTTGCGCAGACCAGCCTTGAGGAGATCGATTACCTTAATGAGGCCGCAAATTCAGAGCGCTTTGCAGCTGATTTCGCCGCCGATGGCAGGGTGACCGTGCCGGGGGTGGTTTGGGAACGGACTACACGCCGGGTGCTCACCCTGGAAGACGTCACAGCCATCAAGATCACGGACGCAGAGTCGCTTCGTATGGCGGGGATTGACCCGGCGGAGGTTGCCCCCGTTTTCGCGTCAGTGATGTTTGACCAATTGTTCACCAAGGGCTTCTTTCACGCCGATCCACACCCCGGCAACATCTTTGTCACACCCCATTCCGGGTCAGTGGAACATCCATGGAAGCTGACGTTCATCGACTTCGGCATGATGGGGGAGGTTCCTGCGAAGACCAGAAGCGGATTGCGCAAGCTCCTGATTGCGGCTGCTTCGCGGGATGGAAGGGGGCTCGTGGCTGCCATCAGCGATGTTGGCGTTCTCATGCCTTCGGCTGACACGGCCGAGCTGGAGCGGGCCATGACGCAGCTCTTCGCACGCTTTGGCGGCATGGGCTTTGCCGAACTTCGAGAAGTGGACCCACGGGAATTTCGAGATTTTGGGACGGAGTTCGGCAGCGTCATCAGGTCGCTTCCGTTTCAGCTGCCGGAGAATTTCCTGCTCATCATCCGCGCCATGTCACTGACGTCGGGTGTATGTAGTTCGCTGGATGCCCGGTTCAACTTGTGGGACTCGGTGGAACCATACGCTGCGCAACTGCTGCGGGATGAGCGCGGCAATCTGGTAACTGACGTCGCAGGGCAGGCATTCGAGGCCGCGGCGGTCGCCTTGCGATTGCCGAAACGGCTGGATGGGCTGGTTACCAGGTTCGAAGACGGAACACTCCAAGTATCCAACCGCCGTCTGGAACGACAGATGTCCCGGCTTATTATCCTGGCGCGGCGAGCAGTAGCTGCCGTGATCTTTGCAGCCCTCCTGGTGGCTGGATCCGTGATGAGAGCTGACGACCTCGTACTTGGCAACGTGGTGATGATCGCGTCGGCGGTTCCGCTGCTCTATGGTCTGTGGCCCGGCCGCGGCAATCTGTGAGCCGACTCCGTCGTCGTAGAATTGCGCTGTGACTGAGACCCCTACACCCCATCCCGAGGCCTCCGGCAAGATGTCCGGACCCATCCTGGTAGGTGTGATGCCCGGGCAGCAGCCCGCAGTTCTGGAGCAGGCAGCACGGTTTGCCGCCCGTGCGGGCCTGCCACTTGTTTGCGCGTATGCCGACGTCACGGTGTATCCAGTCGATGGGACCACCGGAGGGCCGGCAGCGCCCATCGACCCCGATACCGTTGATGGAGCCCAAGGGATCCCGGAATCACTAGCGACCACCATTGCCCAACTCTTGGCTGATCAAGACGTTGAGTGGTCCATTGTCCCGCTTGCAGGGGAACCAGCGCACGCCTTGGCCCGCGAGGCCAGGAGCATCGGCGCCTCCATGATTGTGGTGGGCACCCGTGAGCATAAGCTGACGGCCGCGATCAAGGAGCTGACGGCTGGTTCCGTGGCCCGGCATCTGTTTCATCGGCAGGACGTGCCGGTCCTTGTGGTGCCCGTGAACCCCCGGGTCCCGGACGACGATGACGAGGACTGAGGCAAGCAAGCCAGTTCACCTTCACTGGGGTTTCATCGGCATCGTGGCGGCAGGCGGCGTGTTCGGAACGCTCGCCCGGTACAGCCTTGGACTGGTGATCCCAGCGCCGGATGCCTGGCCGCTGCCTACCTTGGTCATCAACCTCTCAGGTGCCTTGGCCCTGGGGGCCCTGCTGGAAGGACTCTCGCGCAGGGGGCCCGACGTCGGCAGCCGCCGGGTTGTGCGCCTCGCCTTGGGTACGGGGTTCCTGGGCGCGTTTACGACGTACAGCACACTGGCTTTGGATGCCATCCACTTATTCAGAGCGGATGCGGCCCCGGAGGCTGCCGGGTACCTCGCAGCGAGCTTGTTCGGCGGGGCCGCTGCCACTACTGCCGGCATCTGGTTGGGTGCCTGGCATCACCGTCGCGTTACCGGGCGTGTGCCGTGACGGTGATACTTCTCGCCCTTGCTGGCGGAGTCGGTGCAGCGGTCAGGTTTATGGTGGACGGATTGATCCGCCAGCGCCTCAGGACTGCACTTCCCTGGGGAACCATCCTGATAAATGTCACGGGCTCGTTTGCTCTCGGGTTCCTTGCCGGACTGGTAATGCGGGGCCAGGCGCCGGAGTCCCTGTTGCTAATACTGGGGACGGGCTTCCTGGGCGGGTACACGACCTTCAGCACGGCGAGTCTGGAGACCATCAGACTGGTACAGAGTGGAAGGGTGGGTTTGGCGCTCATCAATGGATTGGGATCCATGGTGGCGAGCGTTATCTCTGCTGCGGCCGGTGTTGGGATCAGCCTTCTGCTGCCTTGAGTAGTGGCCAACCTCACCAATAAAAGTGTCATGCCCCGGCTGTAGGATCGAGCCATGGCTAAGAAGACTTTCAATGAGCTGTTGTCCGCCCAGGTTGCCAATGAGTTTGCGGCCTCCCAGCAATACATCGCCGTGGCTGTGTATTTTGATGGCGAAGACTTGCCACAGTTGGCCCGCCACTTTTATCGCCAGTCCCTGGAAGAGCGCAACCACGCCATGATGATGGTCCAGTACATGCTGGACCGCAACGTCCACGTGGAGATTCCGGGCATCGCCCCGGTTCGCAATAACTTCGCCAACGCCAAGGAGCCCATTGCGCTCGCCTTGGAGCAGGAAAAGGAAGTCACCCGCAACATCGAGGAGATGTTCCGTGTTGCCCGTTCAGAGGGCGATGCCTTGGGTGAGCAGTTCATGCTGTGGTTCCTGAAGGAGCAGGTTGAGGAAGTTGCCTCCATGACCACGCTGCTGAACATCACCGAGCGCGCCGAGAACCTCTTCGACATCGAGAATTATGTAGCCCGCGAAACCGTTGGCGACGGCGGTCACGACGCCAGTGCTCCCTCCGCGGCCGGCGGCGTCATTTAGCTGCCAGCCTCGGGGTATTTACTACAGGAGGCCGTTGGAACCTTACCTTCCGGCGGCCTCTTCGCGTTCCAAGGCCTGGTCCGGATGGGATCGGCTCAGCGGGGATAACCGGCTGGCGATGCGCGCGAGATCCACGGGTAGAGCGTTGCCGTTAGGCTCGATGTCCCAGTCGAGGGGGCCGTTGCCGATCAGGAAGAGGGTGATGTCCTGGTCGTAGAGCACATCCACCACGTTGCTGAAGCGCTGCCAGGCCGGCGCGGACGCAGCGTCACCTACCGCTGGCGAAGGGACGTCGTCGATGACCCACGTCCTGAATGTTTCGGCCAGGACCAGAAAGTCCGACGTCGAGGTCAAGCCACCGCACAGTTCCGCAAAACCAACCCATAGAAGGTCCGGGTCGGAGTTCTTGACCACTATCGGCTGGGTTGTCGGTTGCACAACACGTCCCCGGGCTGGCGGCGGCCGGAAAAGTCCGAGGCGGCCCAATTGTCCGCGCGTACCGGGGGAAATGATGCGTCCGGATCGAAATGCCCCGGTCTCCGTGGCAGGGCGGGTTCCAGTGGCTGGATAGCGCCGAAAGTCCGTGCTGCCGTTGATCTCCACCACGTCCATCATGTCCTTGATGGCTTCAATGGTGGGCAGGAAATGGTCATGCCATAGGGGATTGGGCAGCAAATCGTCCGGGGCGTAGTTTGATGTCACCACAAGGGAGACGCGACGCTGCGCGGCGGTCCGCAAGAGTCGGGAAGCTTCGTGGCGGCTTTCGGGGAAGCGCCCGACGGCGGCCTGTCACCTGGGCGCCAAAGGTCGCCAACCGCTCAGCTGCTTGCCGCTGGCTGGGTTCAAAGGCAAAACCGGACTGCCCGGCGTCGTGTGCCATGCCCTCGAGTAAAGTCCTGGCAATGTCGCGTTGACTTTGAGGACGTCCCAAGGAAGGCGTCACAGCCAACCTTTGCGTTTGAAGATGGCGTACATGAGGAGGGCTGCGCCAAACATCAGCCCTACCGCCAGGGGATAACCGAAGTCCCAGTGGAGTTCGGGCATATGGTCGAAGTTCATTCCGTAGACGCCGGCTACGAAGGACGGCGCAAACAAGATGGCCGCCCAGGATGAGATCTTCTTGACCTGCTCGTTTTGGGCGGCGCTTGCCTCGTTTTGGCGGTTGGCCGTTAGCGTCCCATCAAGGGTGAGCGCATTCTGGAGGAGGTCCCTGAACGAGTTGGCCCTTGAGATCACCCGTTGGACGTGGTCCTCCACATCACGGAGGGAGCGCTGGAGCTCGATGTCAACGCCGTACTTTTCGAAGCCCTTTTCCAGGAGCACCATCATGTCCGGCAGGGGGTGGATGGCACGCTGGAACTGGATCACTTCACGGGCCAGCTCATAGATACGACGTGAAACAGCGCTGTCGCCGCTGAAGAGCTGGTCTTCGATCTCGTCGATGTCGTTTTCCAGGCCTGCGACCACGGGAGCGTAATCATCCACCACTTGGTCCAGGAGGGCGTACAGCACAGCCTCGGGGCCATGGCGAAGGAGATCGGGGCGCTCCTCAAGCCGTTTGCGCACTCGAGCTACGCCACCGGTTTCGGCATGGCGGATGGTCACCACAAAGTTTGGTCCGGTGAAGACATGGAGCTCGCCGAATTCCACCGTCTCGGTTTCGTCCAGGTACCGGGCCGGCCGTAGGACGGTGAACAGGTTGTGGTCGTAGCGCTCCAGCTTGGGCCGTTGGTGCGCCGAGACGGCGTCTTCCACGGCGAGGTGGTGAAGCCCGAACTCGTGAGCGACGGCGGCCATCTCATCCTTGGTGGGACGGTACAGCCCAATCCAAGCCATGCCCCCATGTTCGGAGAGCGTCTCAAACGTCTGTTCAAGGCTGTGAGGGGTGGCGGTGCGCACGCCGTCTACATATACGGCGTTGTCGATAATGGTCACTGGTTGAACGCTACTGCATGGCACCGATGATGGCGCCCGCAATGGTCATTGCCAGGAGGTCGTGGCCGGAATCAATGACGGTTACTGCGGTGGGGCGGCCAGCGAACCCGTTGTGAATGACGTGGCCCCCGGCACGGAATACCAAGGCAAGGATGAGGGCGAAGAAACCGCCGGCAACAAAAGTATTGAGATCCAGGGCGCTGATGAGGACGGCCAGGAGAATGCTGGTCACGGCCGCTGCCACCATCATGGGAACCCAGATGCCCGCTCCGCCTTCGATGTTCTTGAGGTCGTCTTCGGTCTTGCCGATTGCCTGCATCCACCTGCGGCCCAGAACGGCCGGCATGTACCAGACAAAGCCGATCACCATGGATGAAACGAAAGCCAGTAGTACGGCGAGCCAGTTGATCTGGGAAATGTGTGAGAGCCAATCCATGCCTAAAAGCCTAGTCCGTTAGCCCTCCGAGCCGGCGCTCCGGCCCTCTTGCCGGGGCCGTGTTGGCGTTGCCGCCATCCTGCCGATCAATGGCTCCGTGCGGTACGGGATGTGGGTGTGCAGAGCAAGCACCGTTTCGGTTCTGATGACTCCCTTAGTGCGAAGCACCGAGCGCAATGCAGACTGCAGGTTGTGGGTGTCCGTTGCCACCACCCGGCACCACAGGTCGCCGCGACCGGAAATTTCGTGGACCTCCAACACTTGGGGGATCAGGCGCAAGGCGCCAATAACGCCGTCGAGTTCCCGGTGGGTGACTTCAATGGTCACAAAGGCGACGACGTCGTACCCCACCTTTTCGAGGTCTACTTCCCGCCCGGCTGCATGAAGCACCCCGGACCGGAGAAGGCGCTTGACCCGGCTTTGAGCAGTGTTACGCGCTATGCCCAGTTCCTCGCTCAACTCGGCGATCTGGATGCGTGGATCCTTGATGAGTTCCAGGAGGATCTTCAGGTCCATGGGGTCAAGGGTGTTCAAATGGTCACTCCAGCTCATTTGGCTCGCAGTACTTTGAGTATTTTGCTCAATTCTTGCATCTCTAAAGCTCTTCGAGGTCAATGCCATTGCATTCTGTTGCCATCAATACTTAGCCGGACTGCGCTTCCCACAAGGAGATCAACAGCCCGGCCACCGAGCCCGAAGGCAATGAAATGACTGTCTTGAGCGAACTCCGCATGCGCCCGGCCACAGCCGCGCGCTGGGGATGGGATGCCTCCACCACCGCCAGGCTGGTCCTGGCCGGGGTTGTGATCTTTACGCTGCTGGTTGGCGCCAACCTCGCTACGCCCTTGTATCCCTTGCTCCAAGCCAGGCTCGGAATGTCATCGCTGGGCGTCACTGTCGCTTTCTCGAGCTACGTCCTTGCCCTGGTAGCCGTCCTCATGGTGGCTGGCCACTGGTCCGACCACATAGGGCGGAGGGCTGCGCTGGTCCTGGCTGTGCTTGTCGGTTTGGCAGGCGGGATCATCTTCGCCAATGCGGACTCGCTGGTCTGGTTGTGCCTTGGCAGGGCGCTGCAGGGCGTGGCCGTAGGGCTTGCTACGGGAGCCAGCTCCGCGGCGCTGCGCGAACTGCTTCCCCTGCGACCTGACTGGGCCTCCCGTTTTACATTGCTGTCCTCAGCCGGAGGTGTAGCGGCAGGCCCCGCCATCGGTGGCCTCTTGTCGCTCTTGCCGGACCCCACCCGCACCCCGTACTTCGTCCATTCGGCAGTGTTGATTGCTGCCCTCATTCCCCTGTGGCTCCTGAAGGCCAGGCCTGCGATCGCTCCGGCGGAAGGCCCCAAACCCCTCAAGGTCCTGGCTCCCCGGAAGCCGTCCATCTCCCGGGATGCCCGCGGAGCCTTCTGGATGGCTGCGGCAACGGGGTTCCTCAGCTTCGCGGTATTCGGCTTCTGCCTTTCGTTGGCACCCGGATACTTCGCCAGCGTGGTCCACGCCGATTCAAGGCCCCTGATCGGGCTGCTTGCCGGTGTCACTTTGGGTGCCTCGGCCCTGAGCCAGCTGCTGGGTGCCCGTGGAAGCTTGGTTGTTCCTGTGTCCCTTGGCGTGCTGGGGGTCTCGGTGGTTCTGGTGGGAGCCGCGGCGGCGTGGTCCAGCCCTTGGCTGCTGGTGGCTGCCAGCATAACTGCCGGGGTAGGCCAAGGGATTGCCTTCCGGCAGGTTTTCAACGAGGTGGCCGGAAAGGTCGAAGCAGCGCGTCACGCCCAGGTGATCAGCACCGTCTACGTCATCACCTACCTGGGCAGTGCTGCTCCGGTGATTGGGCTGGGACTGGCAGTCACCGCACTCGGCCTGCAGACCGCCGTCGTAGTTTTCACTGCTCTGTGCGGCGTGGCAGCCATGATCCTCGCGGCAGTGTCCCTGCGGAGTTCAGTGTCTCGCCGTAGCGCCCTGTCTCTTCGAGGTTCTTCGGGTTCCTGAGGTTTATTCGGGTAGCGGTCCGCGATTGCCGGGAATGTGCTGGAAGACCATGGTGGTTTCGGTGTGGCCGACCACGGGATCAGTGGCGAGGTTGTCCAGGAGCCAGTTGCGGAGGTCATCTGTATTGGCGACGGCTATGTGGAGGAGATAGTCCACTGAGCCGGTGGTGTGGAACGTGGAAATGACCGCCGGGAGCTTGGGGACCCTCGCCGTGAAGCGGTCAATCTGGTCCCGGTCATGGGCGCGCAGGCGTACAGCGATGAGGGCCTGAACAGAGCGGCCGATTGCCGGCAGGCTCAAGACTGCTTCGAAGCCTTCAATGATTCCGCGTTCGGAGAGTGCCCTGGTGCGCATCAGGGCCGTGGAGGGGGCGATCCCCACAAGTTCAGCCAATTGCTTGTTGGAGATGCGGGCGTCGTCCACCAACGCTGCGAGAATCCGTTCGTCGATCGCATCCAGCGGCTCTGCGCTGCCCGGGCTTGACCGAACATTCTTCGTGGGGTTGCTCACGGATCCTCCTGAAATTGCCTTTCAACCATCTTAGGCGGTCAATTCTTCAGGTGACTATCGTTCCGCGGGCGGGCGGCTACCTCGTCGCCGGTCCAACCGTTGGAGCGGTTCGCTGAGGAGCATCAACAGCAGAGGCCAGTTTCCTGCACCGGGAATGACAACGGCCAGAACTAGCGCAGCAAGGAAGAGCCCGGAAACGATGAAACTGGCTCGAATCCCCATAACAGCGTCGGCGTCAGACATCTGGTGGAGGTCAGGGTGGGACCGCAGATAAGTGCGTGTCAGGAGAAGCATCAGGCTGGTAGTGAACAGGGTTCCTATGTAGACCAAGGGCTGGGCCCAATCAGACTCCATCTGGGTGGACAACGAGGTTGCCACCGGCATCACCACAATGGTGAACATCCATCCAACCGTCAACCACAGCAAGCCCGCGTCCACACGCTTGACGCTGTGGAAGATCTTGTGGTGGTGAACCCAAAAAACGGCGATGAGGATGAAACTCAGGGCAAAGCCGAGCAAAGCATACTGTTCCGCAGCCAACCACTCAGCCGTCGTACCGTCGTGGTCAGCAAGTTCTCCCACGCTTTCCATGAGCGGCAAGATCAACAACGTCAAAGCAATCGCCACAACGGCATCCGTAAAGGCCTGCAGACGTTCCGGCGACGACAGCTCCCGGCTTTTCGTGACCTGTGTCATGCCTCCGATTGTAGGGGCAGCCGGGTGAAATCAGCGGCAGTAGCGCGGTGGGCGGTGAACTATCAAGGTGACTGCCGCCGTCGTGCATGACAATGCGATCACACTCAATGCCAGAGCCGGCCAGCCAAACGCCTGAAAGGCGAGACCGCCTGCCCAGCCGATGACGCTGGAACCCAGGTAGTAGGACAGGTTGTACAGGGATGCTGCCTGCGCACGACCCGTTGTGGCGATGGTTCCGGTCCACCCTGAGCCGACGCTATGGGCGGCGAAGAAGCCGCCGGTGAAGATCACCAGCCCGGCCAAGGTGGCTACCAGGTTCTCCACCAACGTCATGGACAAACCTGCCGACATGATGGCGATACCGGCCACCAGAACGTTCCGCCGGCCGAACCTGGTGGTCAGACCCGCAGCCCAGCGTGAACTGACCGTCCCGGACAAGTACGCCAGGAAAATGAGGCTCACAACGGTGGCAGGAAGCCCAAAGGGTTCTGCGTGCAAACGGAATCCGAGGTAGTTATAGACGGCGACGAAACCACCCATGAGGAGGAACGCCTGCAGATACAGCGATAGCAGTTTGGGATTGCCTGCGTGCCCGCCCAGGATGCGGACCGCTCCGCGAAATCCCAGGGCCGGGGCCGGACTGAACCGGCGTTGTTTGGGAACAATCACCAGGAACAAGACGGCTGAAACCGTGGCGAGCAGGGACACCGCCAAGGCTGCGGCACGCCATCCCCAGAGTTCTCCAACGGGCCCGGCCACCAAGCGTCCGGCCAGTCCGCCGAGTGTAGTTCCGGCAACATAGGTGCCGGCTGCCAGCGCCGTGTGGACCTTGGTGACTTCCTCGTTGAGATACGCGATGGCGATTGCGGGGATGCCGCCCAAGGCCATGCCTTCCAAGGTGCGCAGTCCCAGCAACACAGGCACTGTGGGGGCCAGTGGCACCAGCAGCCCCAACAGCGTGGCGGTGGCGATTCCCAAGGTCATGGCGCGGACCCGCCCAATCCTGTCGGCCAGGAATGACCACGGAAGCACGGTGGCGGCCAGGCCTACGGTGGCGAGGGAAATGCTCAAGGCGGCTTCGGCGGCCGTGATCTGCAGCTCAGCCGCCATGAGGGGAAGCACGGCCTGGGTGGAATACAACTGGGCGAAGGTCGCAACGCCGGCGAGGGCCAACGCGGCCAATACGCGGCTGTAACCGCGGGATCCCTTCGCATGCCCGTCCCAGGCTACGGTGCTGGTCACCGAGGTTGTTTTGCTCACTGGGCCAGATTAGGAGGGAGCACACTCCCCGTTCCAATGCATAGGTCTACTAGGATCAATGCATTGACGCATCAATCGTGAATGGCAAAGGAATGCAGTGGAGCCGGATCATCACCAACTCGTTCAGCTACTCCCGTTGCTGCCCGTCCTTGCCGAACTTGGCCGCACGGAACACATGACTGAAACCGCGGAGATCCTCGGCGTTCCACAGTCAACTGTGAGCCGGGCTGTGGCCAGGGCAAGCGCCATAGTGGGCATGGACCTGCTGATCCGGGACGGCCGGGGCATCCGGCTGACCCCCGCAGCCAGGACCCTGTTGCCCTACATCGAGGCAGCACTGCAGGATTTCCAGGCCGGGTTGGACAGGGTACGGCACGAATCGGACGTGGTGCGCGGGCGCATAGGGGTCTCCTTCCAGCACACCTTTGGCGAAGCGACGCTGCCCCTTCTCATCAGTGCCTTCCGCAGCCGGTACCCGCATACGGTCTTCGAACTCTGGCAGGGTCCCCGCGACGACTGCCTGACGCAGCTGGCCAGCGGGGACATGGATTTCGCCCTCACGGCGCCTATTGCACCGGAGGGGCGGGGCGTTCGTGCCATGCCGCTGTACCGCGAACCGTTGCGGGCCGTCCTTCACTACAGGCATCCCTTGGCGGAGCGGAGCAGCGTGCACCTCTCCGAGCTCCGGCACGATCCCTACATCACCCTGCCCGAGGGAGTGGGCCTGCGGGCGCTTGGGGAGGCGCTGCTGCGGGAAGCCGGCTTTCGTCCGCGGATTGCCTTTGAAGTCCAGGAGTCCACCTCGGCCCGTGGCCTGGTCTCCGCCGGGCTGGGGTTCAGCATCCTGCCCCCGGCAGGCCCCGGGGCCGGGACAGGGCAGTTCCTTCCGAAGGCCGAACTCGGGCTCGTGGAAGTAGCCATCGAATCGGACCTGGCCTTCCGGCAGATTGGTCTTGCCTGGCGGGAGCGAAGCTTTGAGCCGGACGCCGTCAAGCTGTTCCGCGAACTCGTGGTCAATGAGGGCGGGGAGTTGCTCGCCGAACTCGTCAGAGCCCGTTCAGGAACTCCCTGACCACGTCCGTCGCGGATCCTCCTCTGGCCTGCTGCCAGCCGGTCCCGGCCCATAGGTTGAGGCGATGAGGATCTCCGGCAGCAGATGCTGCACTCCGGACAGGGCTGGTGAGATGGTGGATCGCGGGATAGCCTTCCGGCGCGTCCCGGTGGTCCCGGACGAAGTCGTTAACCAGGGAACGGGCCCATCGTCCCGTGAAAGCCCGCGTCATTGCCGTCTCCGTAAATGCCGGATCGCCCAGCGCGTCCTTATGCGGCTTCCGTGCACCGCTCTCCTCGGTGCGCACCAAAGCGGTACCCACCTGCGCGGCCTCCGCACCCGCTGCCAGCACTTCACGCAGCGCGGAACTGTCCATGATGGCGCCTGCCGCAATGAGCGGAAGCCCGACGGCGGCACGCACCTGGGCGACCAGTTCCGCCGTCGTACGGGCTAATGGTTCCCGGCCGCCAGGCAGAAAGGCTGCCGCGTGTCCCCCCGCGGAGCTATGTTGCACGGCGATGGCATCAGGGCCTTCCTCTGCCGCAGCTAGAGCTTCCTCCACACTGGTGACACTGGAGATGACCCGGCTGCCGGCTTTTTGCAGGGCCCGGACCACCGGCTTTCCCGGGAGGCCAAACGCGAAGCTTACAAACTCCACCGGGTCGGCCAGCAGGGCGTCGATCTTGTCCTGCCATGAGTCGTCGTCATTGAGCCGAAGGGGCGGAATCGATACACCGTAGCGGGCTGCCTCGGTTTCCAATGCGGCACGGTACGCCTCCAGGCTTGCCTGGGCTTGAGGAGTTGGAGGGAGCTGACTTGCATCCGGTACGAACACATTCATGCCAAACGGAACGTTGAGGGCCCGCGTGGCAGCGATTTCGGCCGTCATGGCTTCGGGGCTCTTGTATCCGGCTGCGATGAAACCCAGCCCACCACCCTCATGAACTGCCTTCACCAACGCCGGTGTGGACGTTCCCCCAGCCATGGGAGCTGCAATAAACGGTGTTCCAAACAACGATTCGGACATGTGCGGTTTCTCCTCCGGACGCTCCAAGCTAGTCTTTCACGGTGAACAATCCTGACTCTGGCCAGCATTCCCACGCCCGCCCGGAAGCCGTGAGCGGCACCGTCATAGGGCTCGACATCGGCGGCACAAAGACCCGCGGCGTTCGGTTCGAAAACGGTACGCCGGTCCGTGATGAGAATGCAGGCAGTTCCAACGTCCAGAACGTCAGCCGGGAGCAAGCCGCAGCCAACCTGGCTGAGCTGTTCGGGAAGATCGGTGGCGGCCATGTCGATCAGGTGTACGCCGGGGCCGGCGGTATCGATACCGACCAAGACGCCCAGGCGCTGGCTGATCTGATTGCACCGCATGCGCCGGGCGCGCGCATCACTGTGGTGCACGATTCGCGCCTGTTGCTGGCAGCAGGGGGAGCGAGCACGGGCGTTGCGGTCATCGCCGGCACCGGCTCGGCCGCGTGGGGACGGAACGACGCCGGTGAGGAAGCCCGGGCTGGCGGCTGGGGCTACCTCCTTGGGGATGAAGGTAGCGGTTACTGGCTTGGACGCGAAGCTGTCCGGCATAGCCTGCGCCGGATGAACCAGGGCCTGGAGCCTGATCGGCTTAGCCGGGCATTGTTGGAATCCGTCGGTGTGGACGAGCCGGGCAAGCTGATCGCATTGTTCCACTCCCCGGATACGGGCCGTCGCTATTGGGCCCAGCAGGCCCGGTTGGTGGTGGAAGCCGCCGACGCCGGTGATGAAACCTGCCGGGCATTGGTGGATCAGGCGGGTGGTGACCTGGCTGACCTTGCCGAACAAGCCATCCGTCAACTGGGCCTGGACGGTCCGGTGATCCTCGGCAGCGGACTCGGAATGAACGTCCGCCGGCTTCAGGAAGCATTCAAGGCCAAGCTGGCCGAGGGCGGTATCACTGATGTGCGCATCCTCCAGCAGGACCCCGTGTTTGGTGTCCCGCGGCTTGTAGCGGAGCAGCGACCCTAGCGAAGTTTTTGTACACCTAATGACCTCAAAGGGGCCTTTTAAGGGCATTAGCTGTACAAAATCTCAGCCGCGGGTTCGTGGACGCAGCTTTACACCCGGCAGGGGCGGGGCCGGAATGCGGCCGGCTTCCGGACCTGCGTCAGGGCCATGGCCGGGAACGAAACCGAAGCGTGAGCTGGCGGCAGCATCGTCGTCGAGCAGCCCTTCGGCTTCCCATTCCTCACGGGCCTTCTCCACTTCTTCGTGCGTCCTGCCTACAAAGTTCCACCACATGAGCAGGTCTTCACCGAACGGTTCGCCGCCGAGGAGCATGAAGCGGGTGTCCGGCTGCGCTTCCACAAAAAGGCTGGACCTTCCGGCTCCCAGGTAGGCCAGGGGGCCCGCTTCAATGTCCTCACCATCGATCAAGAGGTGGCCGTCAAGGACCAACACTGCGTGCTCGAAGTCCGGCCGTAACGGCAGTTCAAGGGAGCCTGTTCCGGTGATGTCCGCTCCAACTATGGGGCTGAACATGGTGGCGGGGGAACGGTGACCGGCAAACTCTCCCACCATAACGGTGGCCCTGAACCCATCGCCCACTGCCACCGGCAGATTCTTCACTTGTTCAAAGGACGGCGCCCGGTGCCGGTGCTCGTCCGGTAGCGCCACCCACAGTTGGAGTCCGCGGGACATGGGAATTTCTTCCACCAACGCAGCGGAGCCGCCCTGGGGTCCGGCTGTAAGGACAGAGAACTCGGAGTGGGAGATGCCATGGCCTGCTGTCATGATGTTCAGCTCACCGGGCTGGACTACAACATCGCTACCCACGCTGTCGCGGTGCCGGACCGAGCCTTCCATGGGCCAAGTGACGGTTTGAAGCCCGCAGTGCGGGTGGGGGAGTACGCTCATGGCCACCCGATCCGGACCGAAGCTGTCCAGGAAGCACCACGCACCTACGGTGGGCAGTCCCCGCTGGGGCAGTGTCCGCATCACGTTCATGGCGCGCACTCCACCCAAAGGAACCTCGCGCTCGGGCCACAGTTGAACGCAGGGACCTTGACCTTCCGGCGCTGCGGGGCAGACTTCTTGGGCGGGGGAAGTATCAAGATTGGTCATGTGATCATCGCCTGTGCATAAATGTTGGAAATTGAGCTAATCTGTTGCACGTGAACAACGCCCTCCTGAGCTACCGTGACGCTGTCCTTTACCGTTCGGGTGAACCGTATCGCATCCTCGCCGGAGCCATCCACTACTTCCGTGTTCACCCGGCCCTGTGGCAGGACCGGTTGCGTCGCCTCAAAGCGATGGGCGCCAACACGGTGGACACGTACGTTGCTTGGAACTTCCACCAGCCTAAGCGCGATGAGGCGCCCGACTTTAGCGACTGGCGAGACCTGGGCCGGTTCATCGACCTCGCCGCCGAGGAAGGGCTGGATGTCATCGTCCGCCCCGGCCCCTATATCTGCGCCGAATGGGACAACGGCGGCTTCCCCGCCTGGCTGACCGGCATCCCCGGCATCGGCCTGCGCTGCATGGACCCGGTGTTTACCGCTGCCATCGAGGAATGGTTCGATCACTTGCTTCCCATCGTCGCCTCACGGCAGGCGTCCGCGGGTGGCCCGGTGGTGGCGGTACAAATCGAGAATGAGTACGGCAGCTACGGCGATGACCACGAGTACATTCGCTGGAACCGGCGCGCACTGGAGGACCGCGGCATCACTGAGCTCCTTTTCACCGCCGACGGCGGCACGGACTACTTCCTCGACGGCGGTTCCATAGAGGGAACTTGGGCGACGGCGACGCTGGGAAGCCGGGGCGACGAAGCGATGGCCACATGGCAGCGACGCCGGCCCGGCGAACCCTTCTTCAACGTGGAGTTCTGGGGAGGCTGGTTCGATCACTGGGGTGAACACCATCACCGCCGGGATGCCGATGAAGCTGCTGTTGAAGCGCGCAAGATGCTGGACCTTGGCGGATCGATCTGCGTCTACATGGCCCATGGCGGGACCAACTTCGGCCTCAGCTCCGGAAGTAACCACGATGGCACCATGCTGCAGCCGACGGTCACCAGCTACGACTCGGACGCGCCCATCGCAGAGAACGGCGCACTGACGGCCAAGTTCCATGCCTTCCGCAAAGAGTTCTTCCGCGCCCAGGGAATCGAAGAGCTGCCCGAGCTGCCCGCTGAATTGCTGGCTGACGCTCCCGTACTGCCCGCCCAGTCCTTGCCTCTGAGCGATGGCCTGGACCTGTTGGAGTTGGCGCGCTCCGCCGGAACGCCGATAACCAGTGTCAAGCCACTGGGCTTCGAGCAGCTGGGACTCGACACCGGCATGGTCCTCTACGCCTCCGAAGCCATCCTTCCCGGGCGCGCCGATGCTCCCACAGAGAGCCGGTTGAAGATCACAGGGCTTAACGACCGTGCCTACGTGTGGGTGGACGGCACCTTCGCCGGGGTCCTTGATGACGTCACAGGAGCGGAGGGTCTCGCCGTTACGGGCACAGGCGTCGCCGCCAAGCTGGAGATCCTCGTAGAGAACCTGGGCCGCATCAATTACGGCCCCCTGACGGGTCACGGCAAAGGAATTCTGGGCGGCGTTCTGGTCAACCAGCGCTACACCTTCCACTGGACACAGACCCCCGTGGCGCTCGCCGACTGGAAGCTTGAAGACCTTGAAAGCTTGGCAGGAGCCGACTTCGAGGTGGACGAGCCGGCCGACACCTATATCGCCTTGCCGGATTCCGGAAAGGGCTTCGTTTGGCTCAACGGCTTCCTCCTGGGCCGCTACTGGGATCAAGGCCCACAGGTCACCCTTTACGCACCGGCTCCACTGCTGAAATCCGGCCGCAACAGCATCAAGGTGCTGGAACTCGTGACGCCCGGCAGCGTGGTTGAACTACGCGGTGTACCGGACCTGGGTCCCGAAGAAGCAAGCCCCATCGAGGCCGCCGAACTCCCGTAGCGGGAACGGAGACCTGAGCCGGAAGGCCTAGCCAAAAGCACCCTATCTTGGCTACGCTGAACATCGTTGCCGGCTCTCCAGTTGCCGGCCAGGATGCCAAGGAGGTGGATTTGATGATTGCCGAGACCTTGCGCGCCCCGCACTCAGTTGCGGCGCGCCGTCATCAGCCCACCATTCCTGTCCCGGCGTCAGCCTGCCAAAACTAGGCGGCCGGGCCTCATCAGAGGCATTTCATTGAACACTTACGCTTCTTCAAGCGAACCATTTTTCAGCACCACGTCAGAACAAATGCAGGGGCCTGTGGAGTACGGCTTCACAGACAAAACCGCGGACCTTTTCCGTGCCCATGCCGCTCCTGATGGCCAGGAAACGGCCGTCCCCGGCCGCGTAGTCCGCTTGGACCGGAATCGGGTCCTCGTAGCCTCGGCAGAAGGCCTCCTGCATCTGCCGTATCCACACCACGGCCTTGTGCCGGCCACAGGAGACTGGGTCCGGCTCGGCCACAACAACGCCGGTGAGGCGGCCGTCGTCGAGGTCCTGCCCCGCCATTCCGCTCTAAGCCGTAAGCGTGCCTTTGAGGCCTCCTCGGAGGAACAGATCCTGGGCAGCAACATTGACATTGTTGCCGTTGTGGTCCCCGTGGATCGTCCGCTGACACATAACCGGCTCGAGCGGACGCTGGTGGCGGCATGGGATTCCGGTGCCACGCCGCTGGTGGTCATCACCAAAGCAGACCTCGCCCACCTTGCGGACGACGTTGTAGGGGAGGTTATCCTGCAGGCCGCCGGCGTGGACGTTGTCACTACCTCCGCGGAGCAGGGCGACGGCTTGGAGGAACTGATGCAGCACATACCCCAAGGTGCCACGTTGGTATTACTGGGTCCTTCCGGCGCCGGTAAGTCAACACTCATTAACGCCCTCGCCGGGCGTGACATCCAACAGACAGGTTCCGTCCGAGCCGGTGACGGCAAAGGCAAGCACACCACCACCTCGCGGGAGCTGGTGCCTCTAGCCGGTGGCGCCGTACTCATGGATACCCCGGGAGTCCGTGGCTTCGGGCTCTTCGACGCCGATGAGGGCATGGAGGAAATGTTCGGCGATCTGGAGGAACTTTTCTCCAAGTGCCGCTTTACGGACTGCGCGCATCAAGCAGAGCCGGGATGTGCAGTTCAGGAGGCGCTCGCGGAGGAAACCCTTGATCACCGGCGTTGGGCCAGTTACCTCAAACTGCAACGCGAATTGGCAGCCTTGGCCAGAAAACACGATGCGGCCGCACGTCGCGCCTACCAGCGTGAATGGCACCAGAAGGTGATGTCGGCTGACCGGGGCCAGCGCGCCGCGGAGCGGTACAGGCACGATCAAGCTGAGGAGCGGGCCGGAAAAGGCGGCAAACGACGGAAACGCTGAACATTGCCGATTCATTACGGAACTCGTGGCGGCGCTGACATCGTCGGTGGTGCTGGCTACGCTGGGTGAAGATTGCTTTGCAGCCAAGTAATAAGAGTGCATATGATCATCAGGCTCTACCGATGTTCTCCTCCACAGATAGGTAAGCCCGGGTATGGCCGAAGCCATGATTGAGTTCAAGAGCGTCACCAAGCAATACCAAGGCGGGCAACCGGCGGTGGATGCCCTCACCATGTCCATCGACAAGGGCGCTATTACTGTGTTCGTCGGCCCCTCGGGCTGCGGCAAGACAACCTCCCTGCGCATGATCAACCGGATGGTGGAACCCACCAGCGGAACCATCACCGTTGCCGGGGAAGATGTCTCGCGGGTTCCCGCAGCCCAGCTTCGTCGTTCCATGGGTTACGTGATGCAGTCATCAGGCCTGCTGCCGCACCGTTCCGTACTGGACAACATCGCTACGGTTCCGCGGCTCAACGGCGTTCCCAAAGCTGCGGCGAGGAAACGCGCTGCGGAACTGCTCGACGTCGTCGGGTTGGCTTCCGTTCTGGGCAAACGGTATCCGTCGCAACTTTCGGGTGGGCAGCAGCAGCGTGTGGGGGTTGCCCGGGCGCTCGCTGCTGATCCGCCGGTACTGCTGATGGATGAGCCCTTCAGTGCCGTGGATCCTGTGGTCCGTGACGAACTTCAGCAGGAACTTCTCCGACTTCAGCGGGAGCTGGCCAAGACCATCGTGTTCGTCACCCACGACATCGACGAGGCAACCGTTCTTGGCGACAAAGTGGCTGTTTTCGCCGTCGGGGGAAAGCTCGCACAGTACGCGGCGCCGGAAGAGATTCTGCGCGCACCCGCCAACGACTTCGTTGCCTCCTTCGTGGGACGTGACCGCGGTTTCCGGCACTTGGCCTTCAACGCCGCAGATGCCGTGACCTTGCACCCGGTGACCATGGTGAGTCCCTCCGACGGCCACCATGCGGGACGCCAATCGGGGGAGTGGGCATTGGTGGTCGATGACGATTCGAGGCCACTGGGCTGGTCCTCGCCGCGCGACGGCGCCGGACTGATCCCCGGAGGGTCACTCTTCCGCAAAGGAGACACTTTGCGGCGGGCGCTGGACGCGGCGTTGTCGTCGCCGTCCGGCCTTGGCGTTGCGGTAGACGACGACGGCCGGGTGGCCGGAGTCCTGAAGGGCCCGGAAGTCCTGGCACTGATCGAAGAAGTCCGCCACCACAGGGAGGATGCCACCTGATGGAGTGGTTCCTTGCCAACAGTGGCATGGTCCTGGGGCTGGCCGGTCAGCACATTGTCCTGGCCGTCATCCCCATGATCCTTGGCCTGCTGATTTCGGTTCCCCTGGCCCAGTTGGCCAGACGTAACAGCACGCTCAGGTCAGTAGTGGCAACAGCGACGTCGCTGCTCTACACCATTCCATCACTGGCCCTGTTCATTATTCTCCCCACCATCCTGGGCACGCGGATCCTGGATCCCCTGAATGTGGTGGTGGCGCTGACAATCTATGCGGTGGCCCTGCTGGTGCGTGCTGCGATGGATGCCTTCGACTCCGTGGACGACGACCTCCGGAACGCTGCGGTGGCCATGGGTTTCAAACCCTTGGCACGCTTCTTCCAGGTGGACCTTCCGCTGTCCCTGCCAGTGCTGTTCGCAGGTCTCCGTGTGGTTTCGGTCAGCAATATCTCCCTGGTGAGCGTGGCGGCACTGCTGGGGGTGGGTAACCTGGGGGTCCTTTTCACGGATGGCTTGCAGCGCACCTTCATTACCGAAGTGGTGGTGGGCATCATCGCCATCCTGGTGCTGGCGCTATTGATGGATGCAGTGCTGGTGGTCTTGGAGCGGCTGTTGACCCCGTGGACCCGGGCAGCTGGTGGAAAGTCGCCGCGTCCGGACACCAACGCCCTGGTAACTGAGCCCAAGACCGGGGCTGCCAAGCCCGTCGCGGCAGTACGCCCGGACCCGGGAGCGTCTGCATGAACATCTTTGCCGAAACCATCGCCTGGCTGACCAACCCCAAAAACTGGACCGGTAGCGGGGGAATCCCCACCCGCTTGCTGGAGCACCTGCAGTACAGCGCGTTGGTCCTGGTTATCGCCGCTGCGATCGCCATACCCATCGGCCTCTATATTGGGCACACCGGCCGTGGCCGCGTAGTTGCGGTTGCCGTGGCGGGCGCTCTGCGTGCTCTCCCCACGCTCGGGTTGCTGGTCCTTTTTGCGTTGCTTGCCGGTAGTGGCCTGATGCCTCCTGTGTGGGCGCTTGTCATTCTCACTGTGCCGCCGCTGCTGGCCGGGACCTATGCCGGCATTTCCAGCGTTGACGCCACTGTGGTGGACGCCGCCCGGGCCATGGGGATGACCGAACTTCAGATCCTGTTTCGGGTGGAAGTACCCAACGGGTTGCAGGTGATGTTCGGCGGTATTCGCACCGCCGTTCTGCAGGTCATTGCCACAGTCTCCGTGGTTGCCTACCTACCGTTGGGCGGGCTGGGCCGGTATCTATTCGATGGCCTGGTCCTGCAGGATTTCCCCAGGATGCTCGGTGGTTCCTTGCTCATAGCGGGGCTGGCCATTGCCGTGGACCTGGTCCTCGCCGGAGTGCAACGGCTCGTTATTTCGCCAGGACTCACCCTCGACTCTCGCGGCCGCCAGAAGGCAGCCGACGATCTCACAGCCGCGGCTCCCGCCGAGGCTGCCGTTCAAGGAGGTACACCATGAAAAACCCCGTCCCCATGACCCTGACGCGCCGTGGTCTCGGCGGCCTCGCCGCTGGACTGGGCGTGGCCCTCGCTTTGAGCGCGTGCGGCGGCAGCCCCTTGGCCACCCCGTCCACCTCCGCAGCCAGTGGCTCCGCCGAAGGCGGCTCGTTGGTGGTTGGCTCCGCTGACTTCCCGGAGAGCCAGGTTGTCGCAGAGATCTATGTGGGTGCCCTCAACGCTGCTGGTCTGACGGCAACGTCCAAGCCGAATATCGGTTCGCGCGAGATCTACTTCAAGGCGGTCCAGGACGGCTCCATAGACCTCGTCCCGGACTACTCCGGCAACCTCCTGTCCTATGTGGACACGGAAGCTACCGAGGTCTCCGCCGACGACGTTTACAAGGCACTCCCAGGCAAGCTTCCGGAAGGCCTTGCAGTCCTGGAGCCGGCCAAGGCCGAGTCCAAGGACGCCATGGTTGTCACCAAGGCCACCGCCGAGAAGTACCAGCTGAAGTCCATCGAGGACCTGGCGAAGGTGTGCAAGGACTTCACCATGGCTGCACCGGCCACTTTCGAGACCCGCGCCTACGGCTTCCCGGGACTGAAGGCCAACTACGGTTGTGAGCTCAAGGGTTTGCAGCCTTTCAATGACGGTGGCGGCAATCTGACGCTCCAGGCCCTCCTCGAAGACAAGGTCCAGGTGGCGGACATTTACACCACCACTCCGTCCATCGCAGATAATGACCTTGTGGTCCTGGAGGATCCGAAGAACAACTTCAAGGCCCAGCAGGTCCTGCCGTTGGTCAAGGAAGCCAAGATGACGGACAAGGCCAAGGAAGCACTCAACAACGTCTCCAAGATCCTCACCACCGAGGACCTGATCAACCTGAACCGCGCAGTCAGTGGCGACCAGAAGCAGGCCCCCAAGGACGCAGCCGCAGCCTGGCTGAAGGACAAGGGAATCGTCAAGTAACACCTGAACAAAACCGCGTACGACGGCGGTGACGGGCCCGCGCGGGCCCGTCACCGCCGTCGTCGTTTCTGTGAGTTAAGTCTCAGCTAAACTCCATCACCCGTATGGCATATTTGAGGGATGGCGAATTTCAAGCAGTCCACCAAGCTTCATAATGTCCTTTACGACATCCGTGGACCGATTCTTCAGGCCGCCCAGCAAATGGAAGCAGAGGGTCATCGGATCCTCAAACTGAACATCGGAAACCCGGCACCATTTGGTTTTGAAGCGCCCGACGCCATTTTGGTGGACATGATCCGGCACTTGCCTAATGCCCAGGGCTACAGCGACTCCCGTGGCATTTTCTCTGCCCGGACCGCGGTCTCGCAGTACTACCAAACGCGTGGCATCCAGAACATCCACGTTGACGATATCTACCTCGGCAACGGGGTCAGTGAGCTCATCACCATGTCCCTCATGGCGCTCCTGGACGACGGCGACGAAGTGCTGATTCCCACTCCTGATTACCCGCTGTGGACCGCCTCGGTGGCCCTTGCCGGGGGCCGTCCCGTGCACTACCTCTGCGACGAAGATTCCGGATGGCAACCCGATCTTGAGGATATGGAATCCAAGATCACGCCGCGGACCAAGGGCATTGTGGTGATCAACCCCAACAACCCCACCGGAGCCGTCTACCCGGAGGAGACCCTCAAGAAGATCGTGGCTTTGGCGGAGAAACATGGACTGGTTCTCTTCGCTGATGAGATCTACGAGAAGATTCTCTACGAAGACGCCGTCCATGTGAATCTCGCCGGGCTCACCGGGGACGACGTCCTGTGCCTGACGTTCAGTGGATTGTCCAAGGCCTACCGTGTGTGCGGTTACCGCGCCGGCTGGATGGCCATTTCCGGTCCCAAGAAGGATGCTGCGGACTATCTTGAGGGCATCAACCTGCTGGCCAACATGCGGTTGTGCGCCAATGTTCCTGCACAGCACGCCATCCAAACTGCGCTGGGGGGCTACCAAAGCATCAACGACCTCATCCTGCCCGGCGGCAGGCTCCTGGAGCAGCGCAATAAGGCCTACGACCTCTTGAACGAGATTCCCGGCGTCAGCACCCAGCAGGCTCGAGGTGCCCTCTATTTGTTCCCGAAGTTGGACCCGGAGGTCTTCCACATTCGGGATGACGAGAAGTTCGTCCTCGATTTGCTGAAGGAACAAAAAATCCTGGTTTCCCACGGACGTGCCTTCAACTGGGTTCGACCGGACCACTTCCGAATGGTGACCTTGCCCAACGTCAAGGACATTGAAGAAGCGATTGGCCGCATGGCGGACTTCCTGTCGAGGTACCCGGGCAACTAGCCTGAGGTCCATAGCCGCGCCACGGAGGCGCGGCAGGGCAGAAAGGCATGCCGATGGCTGCAGCAGTTGAGTTCGCCACAAGTCCGGCCGAAGCCCTCAGGGTGGGATCAGGGTTTTCGCTGGCAGAAGTGGATCCTGAATCCACACCCGGCTACACAGGCGCGAAAGCGGATGGCAAGGCGCTGCTGGAGGCACAGGACGTGCGGTTGGCGGAACTGCAGGAAAAGCTTTTTGCCGAGGGCAGGGCCGGCAGCCAGAAACGGCTCCTGCTGATACTCCAAGCCATGGACACTGCGGGCAAGGGCGGCATCGTCAGCCACGTGGTGGGGGCCATGGATGTGCAAGGCGTTCAAGTGTCCGCTTTCAAAGCCCCAACTGACGAGGAAAAGGCGCACGACTTCCTGTGGAGGATCGAAAAGCGGGTTCCCGACGCCGGGATGGTGGGGGTCTTCGACAGGTCACACTACGAAGACGTCCTGATCCACCGCGTCCACGGCTGGGCTGACGCTCCCGAGCTGGAACGCAGGTATGCCGCGATCAATGACTTCGAGGCTCGCCTTACCGAGCAGGGAACCACCGTGGTGAAGGTCATGCTCAACATCAGCAAGGACGAGCAGAAGAAACGCCTCATTGCCAGGCTCGACGATCCCACCAAACATTGGAAGTACAGCCGCGGTGACCTCGCGGAGCGTGCATTCTGGGACGACTACATGGACGCCTATCGCGTTGCCTTCGAGAAGACCTCCACGGAGATTGCTCCCTGGCACGTGGTGCCGGCCAACAGGAAGTGGTACGCGCGCATCGCAGTGCAGCAACTCCTGTTGGATGCCCTCGGTGGCCTGCAGCTGGACTGGCCCAAGGCTGACTTTGACGTCGCCGAGGAACGCGCCCTCGTGGAGGAGTCCTAAACGGTCCGGTTGCCGGGTGCCGAAGTGCCGTCGTCGTTGCTTGCATCGCGGGCGGTTGCCAGGCGCTGACGGGCTCCTTCAAGCCAGTCCTCGCAGCGCTTGGCCAATGCCTCGCCGCGTTCCCAGAGAGCCAGCGATTCTTCCAAACTGGCTCCGCCTGCCTCCAGGCGTCCCACCACCGCCACAAGTTGTTCGCGGGCTTCCTCATAGCTAAGTCCGTCAAGGGATTCCGGGGTAGGTGCTGTCTGGTTGTTCTCAGTCATGGTGGTCCTTCGTGGTGGTGACGGTGTAACCGGCGAATCAAGTTCGGGTGAGAGGTGGGTGCTGGGAGGGTTGTCAGCGTTCCATAAGCTGACCTGATCCAGCCGAGACAGCCCTGAATCGTCCCTCAGCTACCCGAACGCTCAGTGGTGTTCCGTCCGGAGCTTCTTCGGGGCTGCTGACCACGTGGTGACCCGCTTGGTCCTGGCCAATGAGCTGAACGACGGCGTAGCCTCGGTCCAGCGTCTTCTGGGGTGACAAGGCGCGAACCTGCGCACGGAGATGGTGGACCTGGTCCAAGGCCCGGAGAACCGCGGTGCTGACCGCTGAATGAGTTCGTCGCTGGAGGCGGTGGATGTCCTCGGAACGGGCATCCACCATCGAAGAGGGGGTGGCCAGGACGGGCCGGGACCTCAATGCGTGGAGCCGATCAGTCTCCCGGTCCACCATGCGGCCGATGCTTCGGCGAAGATGGTCCCTGGCCTGCCGGACCATGGCCAGTTCCTCGGCCACATCCGGAACGATTCGTTTGGCCGCATCAGTGGGTGTTGACGCCCGGAGGTCCGCGACGTCGTCCAGGATAGGACGGTCGGCTTCATGGCCGATCGCACTAACAACCGGTGTAGTGGCCGCAGACACGGCACGGATGAGGTCCTCATTGCTGAAAGGCAGGAGATCTTCCAAAGCGCCGCCGCCGCGAGCGAGGACAATCACATCCACGTGCGGGTCGGCATCCAGTTTCTTCAAGGCGGCTATGATCTGTGAAACGGCGGTGTTGCCCTGGACAGCCACTTCGCGGACGTCAAACTCCACCGCCGGCCAACGCAAAGCAGCGTTGCGCATGACGTCCTTCTTGGCATCGGAATCCCTGCCGGTAATGAGGCCGATGCGGTGGGGGAGAAGAGGAAGCTTCCGCTTCCGGGAGTCAGCGAACAGGCCCTCGGCCGCCAGCGCCTGGCGCAGCCGTTCAATTCTTGCCAGCAGATCGCCGAGGCCTACCGGACGGATGTCCTTCACAGACATGTTCAGGCGCCCTGTCTTCACCCAGAAGTCCGCTTTCACCAAGGCAACCACGCGGGAGCCACGTTCCAGGGGTATCTTCTGGCGGTCAAGCACCGTTGACCACACAGATGCAGGGAGTGAAATCTCCGCGTCCACATCACGCAAGGTCAGAAAAGCGTTACCGCCCCTGCGGTTCAGTTCGATGACCTGACCCTCAATCCACGCAGCCGGCGCCCGCTCTATGTGTGCCTTGAGCTTGCGGGAGAGCAACTGCAGGGGCCATGGATTGTCCGGGCTGGTCTCAGCAGCGGTCCCAGGCAGCGTCGATTCCGGCGTTGCTTCAGCGGACATGGGTGGTCCATGCCTGGTTCAAGCGCCGTGTTTGTACCTGCATTGTCATTGTCCTCGCTCAGGGGTGCGGCTGTGGTGCCAACCGGCCTTCCAACTCTATCCATAGCTTGGGCGAGGCCTCCGACATTTTTTCTGCTATGTGGACACACCTAGGATGGTGGCATAGCCCCCGAACCCCGAGGATGACCTTGCGTAGTTTTGTTTCAGCATTGGGAGTGATCCTCGCTTTACTCCTCACAGCCGTCGCCGTTCCTACCGCGTGGGTTGACCAGAACATCGTCAAAGAAGAGGGCTTTGTCCGGATGGCAGGTGCACTGGGCAATGATCCGGAATTCCAAAGCAAACTGGCCGCTGCCGCAGTTGGAACCTTCGAGTCATCCGTGGATCTCCCAGGGCCCATCCAATCGTTGGCGGCTGACGCACTCCGCAGCGCTGCATCTGGAATGCAATCGTGGAGCGACTACCCCCGGGCGTGGGAAGAGACAGTGCGCAACAGCCACAGGTTGAACTTCGGCGCGGCGAACCAATCAGAGGAAGCAGCCACCACCTCTGCGCTGGTCCTTGATATCAGCCCCATGGTCAGACTCATTCGCGATCATTTCGCCGAGGCCACCCGGATCCGGATTGATGTTCCAGCGGAAAGCCTGGTCTCTCTGGGGGAGCCCTCCCACCGCCAACTGGTGGAGCGGGTGGCTGCGTTTGCGCCCCTATGGTGGGTGGCCGCACTCGGCGCTCTCATTTCCTTATTGCTGGCTCTTGTGGTTGCACGCAGGCGTTCCCTGGTGCTGGTCTTCGTTGGGCTTGGCGGCCTGGCGCTGGCTGCGCTCTGGACGGCGGGCGCGGACCTGGCCGGAGGAGTAGTGGGTAACCTGTCCAGCGCAAACGGTGTGGCTGAGCTTTTCAAACAAGAGTTCTTCACGGCCGCAAAGACAAGCTTCGGGCAATGGATCCTGATCGCAGCGGTGACATCCGGCGCATTGTTTGTGGCAGGCGTCATAGGATCCTTCGTGTCAGGGCGACGACGGTCACGTTCGGCCCCCGGGTAAAGGCCGGGCCGGTAGCATGGAGGAATGACCAGCACAGCAGTTTCCATTCCTATGCCCACGGTGCCCCGCAGACGCCGTTCTCCGGAAGAGGTCCAGGCAGCGGCGCCCGTCACGGGTCCCAAGAAGGTCCTGTTGGCGGCCCCTCGAGGTTATTGCGCTGGCGTAGACCGGGCTGTCATTGCTGTGGAAAAGGCTTTGGAGCACTACGGGCCTCCCGTCTACGTACGCAAGCAGATCGTCCACAACGTGCACGTTGTTAGCTCCCTGGAGGAGCAAGGCGCCATCTTCGTTGAGGAAACCGACGAGGTCCCCGAAGGCGCACTGGTCATCTTCTCCGCACACGGCGTCTCACCTGCAGTGGTGCAGTCAGCCGAGGATCGCGGATTGCGCACCATCGATGCAACCTGCCCTCTGGTCACCAAAGTGCACAAGGAAGCTGTGCGCTTTGCCAAGGAAGATTACGACATCCTGCTCATTGGTCACGAAGGCCACGAGGAAGTCGAAGGAACAGCCGGCGAAGCCCCGGAGCATATCCAGATCATTAACGGGCCCCATGAAGTGGACAAGGTCACCGTCCGTGACCCTGAGAAAACCATCTGGCTTTCTCAGACCACGCTCAGCGTGGACGAAACCATGGAAACCGTTCGCCTCCTCAAGGACCGTTTCCCTACCCTGCAGGATCCGCCCAGCGATGACATTTGCTATGCCACCACCAACCGGCAGGTGGCTATCAAGAAGATCGCCCCGCAGGCTGACCTCGTGATCGTTGTTGGTTCGGCCAACTCGTCCAACTCCGTGCGCTTGGTTGAAGTAGCGCTGGAATATGGTGCCAAGAGCTCGTACCGCGTGGATTTTGCCAATGAAGTGGACGAGTCCTGGTTCGAGGGCGTTGCCACCGTGGGCGTGACTTCCGGCGCTTCCGTTCCTGAGGTGCTCGTCAAGGATGTTCTGCGGCTTCTGGCTGACTACGGTTACGGTGAGGTCCAGGAAGTGGTGACAGCAGAGGAAGACCTGCTTTTCTCGCTTCCCAAGGAACTGCGGGCCACCTTGAAGAAGGCCGGCGATGTGACACGTGCCCTTGGCGGCCGTGGAAACCGTCCGACGTCCTAACAAATACTCGTTACACAACTGGCCCGCAGTGGTTGCCTTCCTTCGGGAAAGCCTTCACTGCGGGCCAGTTCCGTTAAGCGGCCCATCTCTTAGGCGGCCGACTCCCGGTCCTGGCGGTCGTCCTGGTCGTGGGCTGCGTCCTGATGCCCATGGGTGTCCACGGCCAGCAGTTCCGGGGCTGCCAACGCGCGGGGGACAACCTCAACGGACACCGGCGCGGCGAGGCCAGCATCGTCCATAGTGTTGAGCTTGCGCGCTGTAGGGAGCACCCGTGCCTCCAGTGTGCCCACCATGGCGTTGTAGCGATCCACAGAGGTCTTCAACGAGCTGCCCAGCTTGCTGACATTCTCACCGAGAGTACCCATGCGTTCGTAGAGCTGCTTTGCGAGCTCAAACAGTTCGTGGGCGCTATCGGTGAGGACGTCCTGTCGCCACGTAAACGCCACAGACTTGAGGACTGCCAGCAAGGTGCCTGGCGACGCCAGGACCACGTTCCTGGACAAGGCGTGTTCCAGCAGGGCGGGATCGGCCTCAAGGGCTGACGCCAGAATGGACTCTGCCGGAAGGAAGCAGATCACCAGCTCGGGGGAGTTCCCAGGAATATCCCAGTACTTCTTGGCCGCCAAGGCGTCGATGTGGGCCTTGAGAGCCTTTGCATGCTGTGCCAGCAGCGTCTTGGAGTCATGGCTGATGGCAGGACCTACCGACTCACCGAAGGATCCGTCTCCGTGGAGTTGTTTCTGCGCAGCGAGGTAGGAAGCCAAGGGCACCTTGGCATCTACTACCAGCTGCTTACCACCAGGAAGCTGAACCACCAGGTCCGGCCGCAGCGTGTTGTCGTTACGGCCCGAATGAACCTGCTCATGGAAGTCCACGTGCTTGAGCATTCCAGAGGCCTCCACCACTCTGCGGAGCTGAACCTCGCCCCACTGGCCGCGTGCACTGTTGGAACGGAGTGCTGAGGCCAAGGCGTGCGTTGACCGCAAGAGCTGTTCGTCGGATGAACGCGCATCCTGCAATTGCTGGGCCAGTTGGCCGTACTGCTCCACCCTGTCCCGCTCGAGCAGCGATACCTGTTGCTGCACCGCTGTGAGCTTTTCGGCCACGGGAGCGAGCGCGCGCAAAACACTGCCGTCGGAGTTCCTTGCTGCGCTCAACTCCCGGTTCTGTGTGAACAAAAGCCGCCGCTCGGCGTCGGCGGCTGCCAGCTGTGCCGTCACTTCCGAAAGCCGTGACGAAACGGCATCAAAGTCCTCCTCCAGCCCAGCGCCCCGGCGTCGGAAGACAATATAGCCGGCCGCAAGCCCAACCGCGGCGCCAATCAGCAGCATGAGCAGGGCCAATACCAATCCAAATCCATCCATGTGGCAACCCTGTCACAGGGGTACGACAGTTTTAGCGAGGCTGTACGCGTGGGCCCGGTTTGCGGGTGGTGACAACCCCGGACGTGGTTCCAACGGGTAGAATCAATGCTCGTGGCTCTTACTATTGGCATCGTCGGACTGCCCAACGTCGGCAAATCAACTCTTTTCAATGCACTGACTCGTAACCAGGTGCTCGCTGCGAACTATCCGTTCGCGACGATTGAACCCAACGTCGGCGTGGTGAACCTTCCCGATCCGCGTCTGGCGAAGCTGGCGGAGATCTTCGGTTCGCAGAAGTTGCTGCCCGCTCCGGTGTCCTTCGTGGACATCGCAGGCATCGTGAAGGGTGCCTCGGAAGGCGAAGGCCTGGGGAACAAATTCCTCGCCAACATCCGCGAAGCGGAGGCCATCGCGCAGGTGGTTCGTGTTTTTGATGACCCGGATGTCATCCACGTCGATGGCAAGGTTGATCCGCGCTCCGACATGGAAACCATCAACACCGAGCTGATCCTTGCTGATCTTCAGACCATCGAAAACGCCATCCCGCGTATCGAAAAAGAAGTCAAGATCAAAAAGCGCGAAGCAGCTGAACTGGCCGCCATCAAGGCAGCCCAGGCAGTCCTGGAACGCGGCGACACCATCTTCTCCTCGATCAAGAGCGACAAGCTGGAGATGGAGCACCTCAAGGAGCTCGGGCTTTTGACTGCCAAGCCCTTCATCTACGTCTTCAATGCCGATGAAGGCATCCTTGGTGACCAGGAAAAGCAGGATGAGCTGCGTGCTTTGGTGGCCCCTGCTGATGCGGTGTTCCTTGATGCCAAGCTCGAATCCGACCTCGTTGAACTGGACGAGGAAGAAGCCCGCGAAATGCTGGAAATGAACGGCCAGAGCGAATCCGGCCTGGACCAGTTGGCCCGCGTTGGGTTCCACACCCTTGGCTTGCAGACCTACCTCACAGCCGGTCCCAAGGAAACCCGTGCATGGACCATTCGCCAAGGCGACACTGCGCCTCAGGCCGCTGGCGTGATCCACTCCGACTTCCAGCGCGGCTTCATCAAAGCTGAAGTTGTTTCCTTCGACGATCTCATCGACGCCGGTTCCATGGCTGAGGCCAAGTCCCGAGGCAAGGTCCGTATTGAAGGCAAAGAGTACGTGATGGCCGACGGCGACGTGGTGGAGTTCCGCTTCAACGTGTAGGTCCACAGCCAAAAAATCCTTGGTCCGCTCGCAGACCATGCGTTATCCACATATGGCCACTGGCCGGGCCTTCCGAGGTCAGCCAGTGGCCATACTTGGCAAATGGGAATCAGATACTACGCATATGCCTTCGACGCTGACGTCACGGACTTAGTCCTCGCCGATCCGAGACGCTTTTTATCGACAGACCCAATTGCTGACGCTTGGGGTCTCAAAGCTGCCGACGGGTTTGAGATCGCCACCTTCGAACAAGCCGTACCGGAGTGCGACATGCTCTACCTGGACAAAGCATGGCGCTACTTGCAGGCCTTCTCCGCGCCCTCAAGGGCCGGAGGCGAAGCAAGGCCTGCGTTTCGCATGTTTGAAGGTGCAGTGACCATGCATCATGACGGGTGGGAATCATGGGTGCGCGTCCTTCCTCCGTCCGACGTGGTGGCCATTGCCGAGGATCTGCACGATGTATCTGACTCGGAGTTCGGCGACTGGCTGCAGGAGTACTTGCCGACCGAGAGGGACTCGAATGTCCCGTACGGTGTTGGCTATCTCCAACAGGCCCGGGTTTTCGTCACGGATCTGGCGGCCGTCGGTCGCGGGCTGGTCTACCTGATTGGCTAAAAGCCAGTGACGACATATCACGCGATATCATGGCTGCATGGGAAACGCGGTGAGGGAAGTCCGTGAGGCTGCTGGCATCAGCCAGGGCGAGTTGGCTCGGCGCTCTGGGGTGGCCCAGCCAAACATTGCTGCTTACGAAGCTGGTCGGCGCACGGCATCCCCGGTGATGTTGGACCGTCTTCGTGCAGCAGCGCGCCCTTTGCCGCATGAAGTCCTTGCATCGCGGGGCCAGGAATTGCTTCAGCTGGCACTGCGCTATGGTTTCAGCAATGTTCGCGTCTTCGGTTCTGTGGCCAGCGGACTCGATCGCCCAGGAAGCGATCTGGACATCCTGGTCACACGATCACCCGGCGTCGGGTTATTGACTGTCGCGGCGTTTGCCGCCGAAGCAAGTGAATTGTTGGGGGTAGAAGTTGACGTCGTCACCGATGGCGGCTTGCGGGAAGATCACGAAATCCTGACCACCGCGGTCGCCCTATGAATCAAAGGGACGCAGCCGCACTCAGAGAGATCGTCCGTTTGTGTGGCGTCGGGGTTGCCCTCGTCAAGCGCGGCCGTGCCTGGTACCTCGGCGACGCTGACAATGTGCCGGGCTTGGCGGCGGAGTCGTTGATCATCAAAATCGGAGAAAATGTCGCTCGCTTGAGCATCGAGACGACCGATCGGTACCCCGAAGTTCCGTGGTCTCTGATCAAGCGAATGCGGGATCGGCTCGCGCATCACTATGAGGGGACAGACTACGACGCGGTCTGGGACACCCTCGACGCTGACTTACCGACGATAGAGCACCTTATCCGATCGATCAACTAGTTCCTCTATCAGGAGCCTCGATCCACTGTATGTTCAGCGCGGACCGGGGCTCCTTTTTCGTCTGAAAATCGTCCTGTCCTGCTGTCAGACAGCGTATGCTACCACCGAGTAACGTTTGACTTGAAATCCGCGGCAAATTAGGCATGTGTAGGTTGCGGAACGGTTACAGTTTGGCCAGCACGTCCCATCATCCGGACACAATGTGGGTAGGCTTACACTCACATGTAGGCAACGTCACAGTAGGAAACTGTGCCTGTGCCTGGGGGAAATCACGAATTTTCCCTGCTCAACTCCACGACTCATAGGAGGCGGAATGCGTTTCTCGCGCACTTCCAAAGCTCTAGGCGTAGCGGCGATCATCGCCCTCGCAGCTACCGGTTGCGGTGGCGGCGGCAGCAACGACTCCGGTACATCCGCGGGCGACCCGAACAAGGTCATCATTGCCGACGGCTCCGAGCCGCAGCGTCCGCTCATGCCGGCTGACATCAACGAAGTCGGCGGTGGCAAGATTGCCACGCTGATCTTCTCTGGCCTTGTCAGCTATGACCCTTCCGGCAAGCCGGTGAACGAGTTGGCGGAGTCCATTGAGGCGCCTGACGCGCAGAACTTCACCATCAAGATCAAGAAGGACCAGAAGTTCACCAATGGTGACGCCATCACGGCCAAGACCTTTGTTGACTCCTGGAACTACGGTGCAGCGGCAAAGAACGCGCAACTGAGCGCCACCTTCTTTGAGAGCATCAAGGGTTACGACGAAGCCAGTGCAGAGGGTTCCACGGTGGACACGCTGTCCGGCCTGAAGGTTGTGGATGACACCACCTTCACCGTCGAACTCAAGCAGCCGGAATCTGACTGGCCGCTCCGTCTCGGTTACACGGCGTTCATGCCGGTTCCGGCGGCAGCACTTGCCGACCCCAAGACCTACGGCGAGAAGCCCGTGGGCAACGGCCCGTACAAGATGGCGGAGAACGGTTGGCAGCACAACGTGCAGATCCAACTGGTCCCGAACCCCGATTACAACGGTCCCCGTAAGGCAAAGAACGGTGGCGTGACGTTCAAGATCTTCCAGAACGATGACGCTGCCTACCAGGATCTGCTGTCCAACAACCTGGACATTCTGCAGGTCATCCCCACGAGCGCCCTCAAGAACTTCAAGTCTGATCTTGGCGATCGATTCATTGAGAAGCCGTACGCAGGCAACCAGACCATTGCTATCCCGGAGTACCTTCCGGAATGGAGTGGCGAGGCTGGCAAGCTCCGCCGTCAGGCAATCTCCATGGCCATCAACCGGGAAGAGATCACTAAGGTGATCTTCAGCGGTGGCCGCCAGCCGGCCAAGGACTTCACTGCCCCCGTCCTCGACGGTTACAGCGACAGCATCCCGGGCTCGGATAACCTGAAGTTCGACGCCACCAAGGCCAAGGACCTCTGGGCCAAGGCAGATGCCATCCAGAAGTGGGACCCGAACACGGCCTTCACCATTGCGTACAACGCTGACAAGGGCGGCCACAAGGCTTGGGTTGAGGCTCTCACCAACCAGCTGAAGAACAACCTCGGCATCAAGGCCGAGGGACTTCCCTTCGCAACGTTTAAGGAAGCACGCGATCTTGCAACCACCGGCAAGCTCACTGGCGCCATCCGCGCAGGCTGGCAGGCAGACTACCCGTCGCTGTACAACTTCCTCGGCCCGATCTACAAGACCGGCGCTGGCTCGAACGATGCCCGCTATGAGAACCCCACCTTTGACAAGGCTATCTCTGACGGACTCTCCGCACCTTCCGTTGCAGAAGGTAACAAGGCAATGAACAAGGCACAGGAAATCCTTCTGCAGGATCTTCCCGCCATCCCGCTGTGGTACCAGGTTTCACAGGGTGGCTGGAGCACTGGCGTCTCCAATGTTGACTACGGCTGGGACGGCGTTCCGCTGTACTACAACATCACTGGCAAGTAACCGCGAAACGGCGGCGGGGGTGCTCAGCTGAGCATGTCCGCCGCCGTATCACGTTGCAAATCAATGACGCCCAACTACGGTTGGGCGTCCTTGTGCAGGCCTACTTGCCCCGGCAGGGAACGTTTGCACATCAGACGAAAAGGTTCTTTGATGAACAACTCCGCTGCACCCCTGGACAGGGTGCCTGCTGATCGGGGTGTGATGCGCTGATGGCCACATACATCCTCAAACGATTCCTCCAGCTGATTCCAGTTTTCCTGGGGGCCACACTGCTGGTGTACTTCCTGGTTTTCAGCCTTCCCGGCGACCCCATTGCCGCCTTGTTCGGTGATAAGCCGGTTAACGAAGCGGTTGCTGCGAAACTACGGGCTCAGTACAATCTGGACCAGCCTTTCTTCATCCAGTATTTGCTGTACCTCAAGAGCATCTTCACCTTCGACCTTGGCCAGGACTTCTCCGGCCGGCCCATTGCCGCCGTCCTCGGCGAGGTCTTCCCAGTCACAGCCCGGCTTGCCGTGATGGCTCTGATTTTTGAAGCGGTCTTCGGCATCGCCTTCGGCCTCATCGCCGGTCTTCGCAAGGGAAAGCTCTTCGACGGCACCGTCCTGATCGCCTCGCTAATCGTCATCGGTATCCCGATCTTCGTGCTCGGCTTCATTCTTCAATTCTTCATCGGTGTGCAGCTGGGGTGGGCTAAACCAACTGTCAGTGCGGCCGCGACAGTGCAGGACTTGATCCTGCCTGCAATCGTTCTTGGCCTCGCGTCGTTCGCTTACGTTCTCCGTTTGACCCGGACCAGCGTCATCGAGAACATGAATGCCGACTACGTCCGGACAGCCACGGCAAAGGGGTTGTCCCGTTTCAGGGTGGTCAACGTCCACATTTTGCGTAACTCGCTTATTCCAGTGGTGACGTTCCTGGGCGCAGACCTTGGCACCCTGATGGGAGGAGCGATTGTCACAGAAGGTATCTTCAACGTTCCCGGCGTAGGCAACAGGCTTTATCGGGCCGTCCTGTCGGGTGAGGGACCCACGGTGGTCTCCATTGTCACGGTGTTGGTGTTGATCTACTGCCTCTCCAACTTGCTTGTTGACCTCCTTTACGCCTGGCTTGACCCGAGGATCCGCTATGACGCCTGAAAGTAACCTGACCGGGCAGGACACCACCCGGCGACACATTGAGCACTTCGTTGCCGATCTTGACGAAACGCCGCTGCAGGCAACCGACAAGGTCAAGGAAGACAGCGCTCCCTCCAGCCTTTGGGGTGAGGCATGGAAGAACCTGCGCAAGCAGCCATTGTTCATCATCTCGGCCATCATGATCCTGGCCGTAGTAGTGGTTTCCCTCTTCCCGGGTTTGTTCTCTCAAATTGATCCCTCCAACGAAGCCTGCCAGCTGTCCAACTCAGACGGCGGACCTGCATCGGGTCACCCTCTTGGCTTCACGCAACAGGGCTGCGACGTTTACGCTCGCGTCATTTTCGGTACCCGATCGTCGGTGACCGTCGGCCTGTTCACGACCATCGGCGTCGTCCTGTTCGGGGGCATCGTTGGTGCCCTCGCCGGATACTACGGCGGTTGGGCGGATGCACTGCTGGCCCGCCTGACGGATATTTTCTTCGCACTGCCGCTGATCCTTGGCGCAATCGTGATGATGCAGCTCCCCGTTTTCCGTGCGAACCGTACGGTATGGACGCTGGTGTTGATTCTTATCGTCTTCGGGTGGCCGCAGATTGCCCGCATCACCCGAGGCGCAGTGATCGAGGTCAGAAATGCTGACTTTGTGGTGGCCGCGCGATCCCTTGGTGTTTCGCGTTTCCGTTCGCTGCTGCGCCATGTGCTGCCGAACTCGCTGGCTCCGATCATCGTCGTGGCAACCATCTCCCTCGGCACCTTTATCGTTGCCGAGTCGACCCTTTCCTTCCTTGGAATCGGGTTGCCACCGAGTGTCATGTCGTGGGGCAATGATATTCAGGCCGCACAGGCATCCTTGCGATCCAATCCGATGCCCTTGCTTTACCCGGCAATAGCTCTATCCATCACAGTCTTGAGCTTCATCATGCTGGGCGACGCCCTGAGGGATGCGCTGGACCCCAAGGCGCGTAAACGATGAAAGGCGAAGCCATGAACTCTTCAGTTCACATCAAGGAAGAAGTCGCCGGCTCTGAGCGTCCGCTGCTGGAGATCAGAAACCTTGCAATCAACTTCACCACCAGTAATGGTGAGGTCAACGCAGTAAGGAACGCTCATCTGACGGTCATGCCCGGCGAGACTGTCGCAATCGTGGGGGAGTCGGGCTCAGGAAAATCAACCTCAGCCCTGGCTGCCATTGGACTACTTCCCGGAAATGGCCGGGTGGCCGGCGGAGAAATTTTCTTTGACGGCGAGGACATTGCCCACGCGAGCGAGAAGCGCATGATCGAGCTCCGCGGCAATTCCATTGGCATGGTTCCTCAGGACCCCATGTCCAACCTGAACCCCGTGTGGAAAATCGGATTCCAGGTCAAGGAGACTTTGAAAGCGAACGGGCTCCCCTCAGGGCCCGAGGACGTCGCCAAGGTCCTCTCCGAGGCAGGCTTGCCCGACGCTTCGCGCAGAGCCAAGCAGTACCCGCATGAGTTCTCCGGAGGCATGCGTCAGCGTGCGCTCATTGCCATCGGACTTTCATGCCAGCCGCGCCTGCTGATCGCGGATGAGCCGACGTCGGCACTTGACGTTACGGTACAGCGGCAGATTCTGGATCACTTGGACAAGATGACGTCCGAGCTGGGTACAGCCGTGCTTCTCATCACCCACGATCTCGGCCTCGCCGCCGAGCGTGCGGACAAGGTGGTTGTCATGTACAAGGGCCAGGTTGTGGAGTCCGGGCCTTCGCTGGAGCTGCTCCGCAACCCACGGCACCCCTACACGAAGCGACTGGTCGCTTCGGCGCCGTCGCTGGCTTCACGTCGTATCCAAGTGGCTAAGGAGCAGGGGATCGAATCTGAGGAGCTGCTGGCTCCTGCAGAACCGGTGGTCGTCGAGGCAGCCCTGCCGGAGGAGGTTCTGAAAGTTGAGGACTTGACGAAGGTCTTCAAACTTCGTGGCGGCATTGGCAAGTCCACGGACTTCACTGCAGTCGACTCTGTTTCCTTTGCCGTTAAGCGCGGAACCACTACGGCCATTGTTGGCGAGTCCGGATCCGGCAAGTCGACTGTGGCGCAAATGGTTCTCAACCTGTTGGAACCGACGTCGGGAAAGATCATCTTTGACGGCGTGGATACGTCGACGCTCAGCAGCAAGGACCTGTTTAAGTTCCGTCGCCGGGTCCAGCCGATCTTCCAGGATCCCTACGGTTCCCTCGATCCCATGTACAACATCTTCCGCACCATTGAAGAACCGTTGAGGACCCACAAGATCGGCAACAAGGCCAGCCGTGAAAAGAAGGTCCGGGAGCTTCTGGACCAGGTGGCCTTGCCGCAGTCCACCATGCGCCGGTACCCCAACGAACTCTCGGGTGGCCAGCGGCAGCGCATTGCCATTGCCCGCGCGCTGGCCTTGGACCCGGAAGTCATCATTTGCGATGAAGCGGTCTCAGCACTGGACGTCCTCGTCCAAGCCCAGGTGCTGAACCTGCTGGCTGATCTTCAGGACAACCTTGGACTGACGTACCTGTTCATTACCCACGACCTCGCGGTTGTCCGTCAGATCGCGGACCACGTCTGTGTGATGCAGAAGGGCAAGCTTGTGGAAACGGGAAGCACGGATGATGTCTTCGACAACCCGCGCGAGGCGTACACCCAGGCGCTTTTGGATGCTATTCCGGGCGGCTCTTTGCTGCTGCCACCAGAGGTGGCCTGACCGGCGTCGTAAGTTCCCTTCGCCGTGAAGCAACAGAGCCGGTGGTTCCCTGAGAAGGGGACCACCGGCTCTTGCCGTTTAAGGCACGTGTTGCGGGGCCCGCTCTGCAGGCCAAGGCGCTCACAAAGCATGCAAAGCGGGCCTCACAACGTTCGGGTTGACGACGGCGCGGGCTACTTCGCCGGCGGGGCGGTGTCCGGGCGGGCCGTGAGGCCAAGGGCAGTTAATTCGCGAGCCAATGCTGCGCCCAGTTTCGCGTGCCCGGCAGGCTTCAGGTGCACGCCATCCTGGAGATCCCCGATCGCGTCGTAGCGGCTGAGCCAGTCGCCCGCACTGACGAACGGGATGGCGTGCTTGGCCGCGATACGTCCCAAGAGGGCGTCGATTTCCGTACGGCGTCCGCCGCCATTGCTCACGCCCCTGGCCAGGGTTCCAATCATGGCAAAGGTGGTTCCCGGGTAGCGCTTCTTGAGGGCAGCGAGGAGCCGCTCGGCATTGCTGGTGATCTGCGCGTCCGTGGCGCGTTGGGTGGCGTCATTGCCGCCACCCTGGATCACGATCAACGGTGGATCGCCAAAGGGCAACACCCAGTCTCCGCGTTGCAACGCATCGATGTAGTTGCCGGTTTTCCCGTTGGTTGCTACGTATCCTGTGCCGCCCATGCCCACGACGTGCAGTTTGTAGCCCATCGCAGCAATTCCTTGCTGCGGCCATGAATCCTTCGGCATGGATTGGGAATCGCCGATGAGTACAGCGGTGTGGCGAACGTCCGCCAGGACCAGCTCGCTGCGGTTATTCGCCGGGTTTTTGTACAGCGAGCCCACCGGTAGGTTGAGGGAACTGGGGGCAGGGGCCACTCGTAGCGGTTTATCGGCGGCCGCTGTCTGCGCGGGCACGGGCGCGACTGATCCAGAGGGGGCGGTGATTGGCGCTGGGTTTGATCCGCAGCCCACCAGGAGAACGCCGGAGGCGATCAGGGGTGCGAGCATGCGGAACGCGGCCGGAGCTTGTCGCATCTATTGTTCTCCACGTGGCACTGGTTCTGGAGCCAATCATGCTGCACGCGACCGCGAAAATCCAGCATCTTGACTTGCGTTTACGTCACAACGCGGGAGTGTGAGCAGTGCCACATTCGGGGGGTGAATGGCTTGCTTTTTAGGCTCATAAATGCAACTGCGTTTAGACTGGATGCAGGTGCCCTGTGTCCCGGGGTCTTTTCGCTGTGTGTTCCGATCAAGTCGATCAGGTATGCGCGCGGATACAAACAGCTGACTTCACCACTGAAACGAGTCATTAACGCATGTCTGAAACCATCACCAACACTGCGTCGCGGAGCGATCTGCGCAACGTCGCGATCGTCGCACACGTTGACCACGGCAAGACCACGCTGGTCGACGCCATGCTCAAGCAGACCAACTCCTTCGCTTCCCATGGTGAGGTTGAGGACCGTGTCATGGACTCCGGTGACCTGGAGCGCGAAAAGGGCATCACCATCCTCGCCAAGAACACCACGGTTGCCTACAACGGCCCGTCGTCCAACGGCGAGACCATCACCATCAACGTCATTGACACCCCCGGCCACGCCGACTTCGGTGGCGAGGTAGAGCGCGGTCTGTCCATGGTTGACGGCGTCGTCCTGCTGGTCGACTCCTCTGAGGGTCCCCTGCCCCAGACCCGCTTCGTGCTGCGTAAGGCCCTCGCCGCCCACCTGCCGGTGATCCTCCTGGTCAACAAGACCGACCGCCCGGACGCCCGCATCGACGAAGTTGTCCACGAGTCCATGGACCTGCTCCTCGGACTTGCCTCGGACCTTGCTGACGAAGTTCCGGACCTGGATCTGGACAAGGTCCTCGAAGTTCCCGTCGTTTACGCCGCTGCCAAGGTTGGCCGCGCTTCCCTGGAGCAGCCGGATAACGGTTCCGCTCCGGAGAACGAGGACCTCGAGCCGCTCTTCAAGACCATCATCGAGCACATCCCCGCTCCCACGTACAACCCGGACGGCGTGCTGCAGGCACACGTTACCAACCTGGACGCATCGCCGTTCCTTGGTCGCCTCGCCCTGCTCCGCATCTACAACGGCACGCTCCGCAAGGGCCAGACCGTGGCCTGGGCGCGCGCAAACGGTGAGCTCAAGAACGTCAAGATCACCGAACTGCTTGCTACCAAGGCCCTGACCCGCGTTCCCGCTGAGTCTGCCGGTCCGGGTGAAATCGTTGCTGTTGCCGGTATCGAGGAGATCACCATCGGTGAAACCTTGACGGATGCCGAGAACCCGCAGCCGCTGCCGCTGATCACCGTGGATGATCCCGCGATCTCCATGACCATCGGTATCAACACCTCGCCGCTGGCCGGCAAGGTCAAGGGCGCCAAGGTTACGGCCCGCCAGGTGAAGGATCGCCTGGACAAGGAACTGATCGGTAACGTCTCCATCAAGGTTCTCCCCACCGAGCGTCCCGACGCCTGGGAAGTTCAGGGCCGTGGTGAGCTCGCGCTGGCCATCCTGGTTGAGCAGATGCGCCGTGAAGGCTTCGAACTGACCGTGGGCAAGCCGCAGGTTGTTACCAAGACCATCGACGGCAAGCTCCACGAGCCGATGGAACACATGACCATCGACGTGCCGGAAGAATACCTCGGCGCCGTCACCCAGCTCATGGCTGCCCGCAAGGGTCGCATGACCAACATGGCCAACCACGGTACCGGCTGGTGCCGCATGGAGTTCATCGTTCCTGCACGTGGCCTGATCGGCTTCCGCACCCGGTTCCTCACGGACACCCGCGGCGCCGGCATTGCTGCCTCCATTTCCGAAGGCTACGAGCCGTGGGCCGGCCCGATCGAGTACCGTACCAACGGTTCCATGATCGCCGACCGTGCCGGTGTTGTTACGCCGTTCGCCATGATCAACCTGCAGGAACGCGGTTCCTTCTTCGTGAAGCCCACCTCCGAGGTCTACGAAGGCATGATCGTGGGCGAGAACTCCCGCGCTGATGACATGGACGTGAACATTACCAAGGAAAAGAAGCTCACCAACATGCGTGCGGCTTCCTCTGACACCTTCGAGAACCTGACGCCGCCGCGCGACCTGACCCTCGAAGAGTCTCTGGAATTCGCCCGTGAGGACGAATGCGTTGAGGTCACCCCGGAATCCATCCGGATCCGCAAGGTCATCCTGGACTCGAACGAGCGCGCCAAGGCCAACCGCGCCCGCGCCAAGTCCTAGCCTGGACTTTCTGACGCAGTCAGGAACAGCTGAATGAAGAAGAGAGCCGCCGGTATGGCACGCAGCATTGCTGCGGCCGTGCCGGCGGCTCTTTTTGTTGCCCTCGCCGGAACAGCGCTCCATCGGCGGACCGTACTGTGGTCCGGCGTTGAGCTCCCATGGGGCGTGGCCGCAGCTCTGCTGCTCGTGGCGTCCGTACAGTTGTGGCTCGCTGCCTGGTGCCGCTCGGTGGTACCGGCGGCGGTGGCAGGCGTGGTGAGCTACGCCGTCGTCGGAATCCTGTCCTCAGCCGGTCCGGCCAAGCAGTTGATTCCGGGCGACGCCGTGGGGAACGTCTGGGTTTTCGGCATCGGCGGAGTGACGTTAATCATGCTTGTGGTCATCAGTCGGCTGCCCGTCAGTCGGACGCGGCGCGCACGGGTTGCCGGCGCGGCGGCGGAGGTGGAACCTCTTTCGCGGCGATAACCATTGCCAGCGGAATGTCGACGTCGGACGTGCGGGTCCGGACTGTACAGGCGCCTTCGGTGGTTCCTACCAGATAGCCGAGTGCGTCCGTCAAACCGTCCTCGATCCTGTACCGGACCACTACCCGGATTCCTGGCTCTGCGTTGAGGAGGAACTGTTGGGGCGGCACATTCGGGGGAGTCACCGTTTCATACTAAGACGCGGGCTAGGTTGGCGTTAGCGCACTGTTGGATAATAGGCTCGGAAGTTGAGTGCCCGGCATGATGCCGGCAGTGTTACCCCGGCCATCGCCGGGACAAACCGTGGAGAGGTCTGGGACGTGACGTACGTAATCGCGCAGCCGTGTGTGGATGTCAAGGACAAGGCATGTATTGAAGAGTGCCCTGTCGACTGCATTTACGAAGGTGAGCGTTCCCTCTATATCCACCCCGATGAATGTGTCGACTGTGGTGCTTGTGAACCCGTGTGCCCTGTTGAGGCCATTTACTACGAGGATGACACCCCGGAAGAATGGGCCGACTACTACAAGGCCAACGTTGAGTTCTTTGATGACCTGGGTTCCCCTGGCGGAGCCGCCAAGATCGGAAACACGGGCAAGGACCACCCGTATATCGCTGCACTGCCCCCGCAGAACCAAGACCACTAAGGGCGGTTGTTTCCTTGATTTCCGCGGCGCCGGCTTTCGGCCTGAACCTGCCTGACTACCCGTGGGAGGCTATGGCGCCGTATGTTGCCACAGCCGCTAAACACCCCGGTGGCGCAGTGAATCTTTCCATCGGCACGCCGGTGGACCCCACTCCCGAACTCATCCGTGAGGCCCTAGCGGCGGCCTCGGACGCCCATGGTTACCCCACGGTGCACGGCACAGAGGCCCTGCGCCAAGCCGTGGTGGACTGGTTCGCCAGCCGCCGCGGCGTGCCGGGGCTGGACCCCAAGGACGTCATGCCAACCGTTGGCTCCAAGGAGCTCGTGGCCTGGTTGCCGTTCCTGCTCGGTTTGAGCGCCGGCGATGTTGTTGTCAGGCCTACCGTTGCCTACCCGACGTACGATATCGGCGCCTCACTCGCAGGTGCCACGGCAGTTGCTGCGGATGACCTCGACGAACTTGATGCAGCCACCCGCGCGAAGGTTCGTTTGATCTGGATCAACTCGCCCGGCAATCCCACCGGTAGCGTCCGTGATGTTGAGTCACTGCAGCGGATCGTGGGCCAGGCCCGCGAGCTCGGCGCGGTGGTGGCTTCGGATGAATGCTACGCCGAGCTGGGTTGGGGCGTATGGGATGCCCAACGCGGGGGAGAAGCTGTGCCCAGCATCCTGGATCCCCGCGTCACCGGCGGCTCCACGGACGGCTTGCTGTGCGTGTACTCGCTGAGCAAGCAATCCAACCTTGCCGGATACAGGGCAGCCTTCGTTGCCGGGGATTCGGCCATTATGGCCAACCTGGTGAACAGCCGTAAGCATGCGGGCATGATTGTTCCCTACCCCGTGCAGGAAGCCATGCGCGTTGCACTGGGCGATGCCAGCCACGTGCTGGCCCAAAAGGATCTGTACCGCGGACGCCGCGAGAGGATTGTGCCTGCGCTGGAGAAGTTCGGGCTGACCATCCACGAATCCAAGGCCGGGCTCTATCTGTGGTCCACGGCCGGAGAAGCCACGTGGGACACCGTGGCTCGATTCGCTGACCTCGGCATTGTGGTGGGCCCGGGCGTTTTCTATGGAGACGCCGGTAACGGATTCATCCGGGTGGCCCTCACCGGCAGTGACGAACGAATCGATGCCGCAGTTGAACGGCTTGCCACAGCCTCATAACAATGCTGTGACTTGCGCCACTAATAGCGTCATTCCGCCAGTAACCGGACGGTACGGATTAGTTCCGTAGGGTTACTGGCGGTAGCTTTTTAACTGACTATCAATGGTGGCCTTCTCTAAGAATGCACTTCGGCCGTTGGAGCCCTGCAACAGTAGGGCCGAAGGCGGCGGCACCAGAAGGTGGTTGGACAAGCGTTCGATAGAGGCCCTGAGGCCTCATGAAGGGGACTCCATGACTGAGACCACCAGCGCGACACTGCGCCATGCCGGCGGCGAACTCGAACTGCCGCGCATCAAGGTTGTAGAAGGAAACGAAGGCTACGACGTTTCCAAGCTGCTGAAGCAGACGGGCGCCGTTGCCTATGACCCCGGCTTCATGAACACAGCGGCCACTACCTCGGCCATCACCTACATCGACGGTGACGCAGGCATCCTGCGCTACCGCGGTTACCCCATTGAGCAGCTCGCGCAGCACTCGAGCTTCCTCGAAGTTTCCTACCTGCTGATCTACGGCAACCTTCCCACTCCTACGGAATTGGAAGAGTTCGATCAGAAGATCCGCCGCCACACACTCCTGCACGAAGAGCTCAAGGGCTTCTTCGGCGGGTTCCCGCGTGACGCCCACCCCATGCCGGTGCTCTCCTCGGCTGTTTCTGCGCTGTCCACGTTCTACCAGGACTCGCTGGATCCCTTCAACGCGGAGCACGTGGAAGTTTCCACCATCCGCCTGATGGCCAAGTTGCCGGTCATTGCTGCCTACGCGCACAAGAAGTCCATCGGCCAGCCGATGCTCTACCCGGATAACTCCATGAACCTGGTGGAGAACTTCCTGCGCCTGAGCTTCGGTCTTCCGGCCGAGCAGTATGAGATGGATCCGGTAGTGGTCAAGGCACTGGACCTCCTGCTCATCCTGCACGCAGACCACGAGCAGAACTGTTCCACGTCCACCGTGCGTCTTGTGGGCTCGTCCAACGCCAACCTCTTCGCGTCGGTGTCCGCCGGCATCAACGCCCTCTTCGGCCCCGCACACGGTGGCGCCAACGAGGCCGTGCTGAAGATGCTCCGCCAGATCCAGGCCGACGGCATCAAGCCCGAGGACTACATGGAGAAGGTCAAGAACAAGGAAGACGGCGTCCGCCTCATGGGCTTCGGACACCGTGTCTACAAGAACTACGATCCCCGCGCCAAGATCATTAAGGCAACGGCACACGAAGTTCTGGGCAAGCTCGGCGGCAACGACGAACTGCTGGACATCGCCATGCGCTTGGAAGAGAAGGCCCTGGCTGACGACTACTTCATCCAGCGCAAGCTGTACCCGAACGTCGACTTCTACACCGGCCTCATCTACAAGGCCATGGGCTTCCCGGAGAAGATGTTCACCGTACTGTTCGCCATTGGACGCCTCCCGGGCTGGATTGCCCAGTGGCGCGAAATGATCAACGATCCCCAGACGAAGATCGGCCGTCCGCGGCAGCTCTACACAGGGGAGCCGGAGCGCAACTACCCGGCCAACTGACACGGCAGCAGCGTTAATAACGACGGCGGCCGCTCACCTCGCGCGAGGTGAGCGGCCGCCGTCGTTGGTTGCGGTGTTTGCAGACTAGGCGTTGTTCGCCGCGGCAGGCTGAGCGGCGTTGTACCCGTAGGGGTTGTTTTTCTGCCAGCGCCAGTGGTCCTCGCACATCTGGTCCACCGTCTTGGTGGTGGACCAACCGAGGTCTGCGAGGGCGGAAGAGGCGTCGGCCCAGAAAGCAGGAAGGTCGCCGGCCCGGCGGCCGGTGATCTCGTACGGGATGGGCTGGCCCACGGCCTTCTCGAAGGACCGCAGGACCTCCAGGACGGAGGAACCGCGGCCCGAGCCAAGGTTCCAGCGGCGGACGCCGGCACGCTCAGCGATGTAGTTCAGGGCTGCTACGTGCCCATCGGCCAGGTCAACCACGTGGATGTAGTCGCGCTGGGCTGTGCCATCGGGGGTGTCGTAGTCTCCGCCGAAGACCATGAGCTTCTCGCGGCGTCCCACGGCTACCTGCGCGATGAAGGGGACAAGGTTGTTGGGGATGCCCTGGGGGTCCTCGCCAATGCGGCCGGACGGGTGTGCTCCCACGGGGTTGAAATAGCGCAGCAGTGCGATATGCCAGCGGTCGTCCGCGTTGCCAAGGTCAGAGAGGATGTCCTCGATCTGCTCTTTGGTGCGGCCGTACGGGTTGTTGGCGCCGATTTCCATCTTCTCGATGTACGGGATGGGGTTGTGCTCACCATAGACCGTGGCGGAGGAGCTGAAGACGATGGAGCGGACGTTGTGCTTGTCCATGGCGCGGAGCAGGTTAAGGGTGCCCACAATGTTGTTGTAGTAGTAGGCGAGGGGTTCCTGGACGGACTCGCCCACGGCCTTCAGGCCGGCGAAGTGGATCACGGCGTCGATCTGGTGCTGGTCGAAGACCGCCTCAACTGCGGGCTCATCTACCAGGTCAACCTTATGGAAGGCGGCGGTCTTGCCGGTGAGCTCGGAAACGCGGCGGAGGGATTCCTCGCTGGAGTTCACGAGGTTGTCGAGCACAACGACGTCGTGGCCGGCTTCCTGGAGGGACAAAACGGTGTGGGAACCGATGTAGCCGGTGCCACCCGTGACAAGAATTTTCATGGTTCCTACGCTATCGGAAATTGGAGCCACGCCGCTCTCTGTTGAGCGGTGTTGAAGCACATTCGTGCTAAAAACAATTAGTGCCCAAAATTGTTGATGCCGAAGCCCGGCGCCATGAAGTTGTCCAAGCCGTCTTCCGGATCATTGCCAGCGATGGCTTGGAACGGGCATCACTGAGGGAAGTGGCTGACGAAGCAGAACTGGCTGTTGGTTCGGTGCGCCACTACTTCGCAAGCAGCGATGAGCTCTTGGTCTTCTCCTTCGGGGCAGTGATCGATCGCATCGTAGGCCGCCTTGAAGCGGCACTTGCATCGGTCGAGGATGCGTCGCCGGACAGCGCCGAACAACACGACGCCGTGCTAAATCTCCTCGGCCAGTTCCTGCCGTTGGACGAGGAACTGGCGGTAGACGCTTGTGTATGGATGGCGTTCCGGCAGGCTGCCCGGATCAGGCCGGTCCTGGCCGCTGAAGCCGAGCGCAGCCACCGCACCGTGGCCGCCGTCGTCGGTCGCCTCATCCTGATCCTTAACCCCGGTGAAGCTGACGCCCGGCAAACCCTTGTGACTGAAGCGGAGAGGCTCCTTGCCACCATGGACGGCTTGTGCATGCACGCATTGCTGCAGCCCGAGTGGATGACCGCAGAGATGTGCAGCGACGTCCTCACGGCTCACCTGCGGTCCCTCAGGGCCGCGCCATCCAGCCGCTAAGCGTCATTGCGTCGGCCGAGCCCCATAAGAGGCGGATGACGCCATTACCGTGCGGAGTCATCGGGAATAGACTGGAACATGTCGGGGACCTGCCAAAGGGAGGAATTCGCATGCACGAGTCAGGCGGCCCGGGATGGCGCATCACCATGGATACGTCCGGGCCGATGCTCATCGCCCTGTACTTGCGCGACGTAGCGGGACTTGATGGCGCCGGAAAACCCATACTCTCGCACGCAACACCAAAAGTCCGGCATGCAGACCATAAACACCTCACTTCTGATGTGGGTGGCCTCCCTGCACTGAAGACCGAATGGGAGGCTTGGTGGGAGAGTCTGGTGAAGTCCTATCCCCATCCGGCCCCGGAGCTCTCGCCGCCCAGCTTCAAGGCTTTTGGCAACTCGCCGGCCCTTCAACGCGTTCTGCAAGCTCATTTTGGCTCTGCCTTGGGGTGGGCCACCGACAGGATCGATGAGTATGCCAACCTTGAGGCCACCCGTGAAGCCAACGGGATGACACAGGTGCTGAGCGAAATGGTGGAGGACAGGCTTCTTGAAGTTGGCCGCAGTTCCCGTGACTTCGAACTCACCATTATTGAGTTGCCGCTCAATGAACCCCGTGCCTGGTATCTGGAACCCAACACCATGATCATGAGCCACCGACTGCTCTCCGAGCCGGATGTCTTCCGCAGCTACGTCCAACCTGTGGTGGAGATTCTCGCCTGAGCGAGTTTTTGGACAGATACGGCCCTTAAGACGCGCGTATAAGGGCGGGAGCTGTACAAAAACTCAGGTGGCGGGGGCGGAGACCGTGATGGTGACCATCTCAGGTGGGGCGGCAGAAGGTTGCCAGCTGTCCCGTTTCTCCCGATTCCACGTCTGGCCAGCAACGTCCACCTGGGTAATGGACAGCGTCTTGGCGTTGGCCACTGCCCAATGGGCCACAGCCCAGGCCAGTGTTCCATCGATGTCCAGCTGCACCGAGCGGCCCTGTACGGTGGCCGCTTGGGTGCCGAACGCCGTCGTGAGTTCATCAACGACGGCGGCAGGGTCACCAGCCGCCTCGGGCATGCGCAGTTCGCAGTTCAGTGCAGCCTCGGAGTGACCGGTGAGAGCAGAAGCGAAGGCCCTGCCCATGCCTTCGTGCTGGGCATAAGCGCGGGGGAAGGCTGAACGTTGGACCGCTTGGGCAGCCTGGGTGATCTCCATGGATTCGTAGCCTGGGACCTTAACCAAGCCGTCATAGAACGCGTTCGATGCGTAGACGGGGTCCATGACCTGTTCTTCGGTTCCCCATCCCTGCGAGGGCCTTTGCTGGAACAGTCCACGGGAGTCCGGGCCGGCGTCATCGCCGTAGTTGATGTTCCGCAGCCTGGATTCCTGCATGGCTGTGGCCAGGGCAATGGTTGCTGCCCGTGGTGGAAGCCCTCGCTGGACGGAGATTGCGGAGATGAGTGAAGCATTGGCTGTCTGATCCGTGGCGAGCTCGTGGCTTTCGGGACCGACCATGGCGAGGCAGCGCTCCGTGACAAGTGTCTCGGAGCGCTGCAGCACTGCAACTATCGCGTAAATGGCACCTGCTACGAGGGCCAAAGCCAGCACCGCAACTATGGCGCGGCGGAACCGGCGCATTGATTCTCTCCTGCTAATTGGCGTGGAGAGCCTCGTTCAGCTCCACCGTTTGGCCCTTGCGGGGAAGTACTTCCACGCCGCCGGTGGTGGAGTTGCGGCGGAAGAGCAGGTTGGGAACGCCGGAGAGTTCCACGGCTTTGATGATCTTGGTGGTGTCCTCGCCGTTTTCGTCTTTGGGGCCCGGAACGCGGACACGGGTACCGGCGGTGACGTAGAGTCCGGCCTCCACCACGGAGTCGTCACCAATGCTGATGCCTACGCCGGAGTTGGCACCGAGCAGGACGCGCTCGCCCAGTGCGATCTTTTCCTTGCCGCCACCGGAGAGCGTGCCCATGATGGATGCTCCGCCGCCAACGTCTGTACCGTCGCCGGCAACAACGCCAGCAGAGATGCGGCCTTCCACCATGGAGGTGCCCAGGGTGCCGGCGTTGAAGTTCACGAAGCCTTCGTGCATCACAGTGGTGCCCTCGGCGAGGTGGGCACCCAAGCGGACGCGGTCGGCGTCGGCAATGCGCACACCCGTGGGAACCACGTAGTCAACCATCCGCGGGAACTTATCCACGCCGTACACCACAACGTTGCCGCGCTTGCGAAGGCGTGCGCGGGTCAACTCGAAGCCGTCAACGGCGGCGGGGCCGAAGTTGGTCCACACCACGTTGGGCAGCTTGCCGAAGACGCCGTCCAGATTGATGCTGTTCGGTTTGACCAGGCGGTGGGAGAGGAGGTGCAAACGCAGGTAAGCATCGGCAGTGTCTGCCGGGGCGGCGTCGAGGTCGATCTGCGCGAAGACCACTTTCTGCTCCGTCCCGCGGTCGGCATCCTTGCCGTCGTTGGCCAGTGCAGTGAGCGCGGGGTCGGCATTCTCAACGTCACGGAGGGTTTCGGCCGCAACGCCAAGTGCGGGTGCCGGGTACCAGACGTCCAGCACGGTTGCTTCCCCGGAAGCCGAGGTGGCGATGGTGGCGAGGCCGAAGCCATAAGCCGATCGGGGGTTGGCGGGCGCGGTTGCGGGCACAGCAGAGGAGGCAGTTTCAGTCATGCGCCAAGTCTATCCAGCAGGCGGAGGTCGGTTAAAACCTGTCTCACACCACAGAAGTCGCATTTGCGGGCATTAGGCTGGACGGGTGACTTTGAACCCTGCCCCCGCCCTCCTTGACCTGCGCCAGGACGTTGCCTTGCTGACGGCTGCGATCATCGACTTCAACAGCGTTTCCGGCAACGAGACCGAACTCGCCGACGCCGTCGAGGCAGCTTTGCGCGCCATTCCTGCCTATACCGTGATCCGGGACGGCGACGCCATCATTGCACGGACCGAACTCGGCCGCTCGGAGCGTGTCATCCTGGCCGGACACCTGGACACCGTGCCCCTGCCTACGGTTGAGGGCTCCTTGGGTACAGTTCCGGCCACCTGGGAGTCCGGCGTTCCTGGTGAAGGCGTGCTGTATGGCCGCGGCACCACGGATATGAAGGGCGGCGTGGCGGTGCAGCTGGCGCTTGCGGCAACACTCTTCGACGACGGTAGGCAGCCGGACAAGGACGTCACCTTCGTCTTTTATGACCATGAAGAGGTGGAAGCGGTCAAGAGCGGACTCGGCAGGTTGGTTCGGAACCACGGAGATCTGCTGAAGGGTGACTTCGCAATTTTGTTGGAGCCAACCCACGGCACGGTGGAAGGCGGTTGCAACGGAACCAGCCGTTTCGAGGCCACCACTATCGGCGAAACAGCCCACTCAGCCCGCGCATGGATGGGCATCAACGCGATCCACGCCGCGGCACCCATCCTGGCGCGGCTCGCCGCTTACGAGCCACAGACCATCAACGTGGACGGCCTGGATTACCGCGAAAGCCTGAACGCCGTGAAAATCAACGGGGGCACGGCAGGGAACGTCATCCCGGACCGCTGCGTGGTGGAGATCAACTACCGTTTCGCTCCAGACAAGAATCCGGACCAGGCAGAGGCCATCGTCAGGGAGCTTCTGGAAGGATTCGACGTCGTCCGTACAGACGCTGCTGCCGGCGCGAGGCCCGGACTCAATCACCCCGCCGCCGCGTCCTTCATCGCCGCAGTCGGTGCCGAGCCCAAACCCAAATACGGATGGACCGACGTCGCGCGTTTCAGTGAACTGGGCATCCCGGCGGTGAACTTCGGCCCCGGCGATCCTTTGCTGGCGCACAAGGACAACGAGCACGTCGACGCCGATGCCATCCGTGAGTGCCTCCGTGCACTGAGGACGTGGCTGGCGCCGTAGTCCCGAGCACGTTCAAGAAATCAAAAACGGCGGGTCCGGTTCCATTGGAACCGGACCCGCCGTTTGCTTGCCAGAGAACTACTTGGCGGTGGGAACCGCTCCGGCTGCGGTCGCCTTGGCCGTGCCGCCAGCGGTTTTTTTGGAACCGCGGCGTTCAATCCAGATGGCAATCCGCGACACTGTCAGGTTGATCAGGATGTAGATGGCCGCGCCCACAAAGAACGCCGGGAACAGGAAGTCCGGGCCCAGGAAGTCGGCCATGATCTGGATCTTCCGGAGCAGTTCCTCGTAACCGACGATGTAGCCCAGCGAGGTGTCCTTGAGCAGAACCACCAACTGGGCAACCAATGAGGGAAGCATGCGGCGCACAGCCTGCGGGAATTCGATGGACATCCGTGACTGGAAGCTGCGGAGGCCAATGGCCAAACCAGCCTCGCGTTGTCCCTTGGGGAGGGACTGGATGCCGGCACGGAGAATTTCAGCGAAGATAGCGGCGTTGTAGAGAACCAGGCCAACAACAACGGCTTGGAACTGTCCCGTGGCGAAAACCAGCAGGACGAACAACATCATGAGCACCACAGGCATGCCGCGGAGGAACTCCAGCACTACCTGCGTTGGTATACGGACCCAGGGAATCAGGGAGATGCGCAGGAGGCAGAGCGCGATACCCAGGGGGAACGCGATCACGGCTGCAACGGCAGCAGCGGTCAGGGTGGAAACGATGCCCTGGCCGATCAGGTTCCAGACGTCCGGCGCCATGGGGCCGTAGAAAATCTCCCAGCGGTCGGCATCGAAGATACCCTGCTGCGCCAGCGTTATGACAGCGATAGCCAGGATGCCAAGAATGATCAGAACGCCGGCGGCAGAGCCGATGAGCGAATAGAGGCGGGCCTTGGGCCCGGGGACGTCGTAAAGGACCGATGTCATCGGGCAATCGCCACCTTTCGTTCAACAAAGTGCGCCAGGAGTCCCAAGGGAACTGTGATCAAGAGGTAGAAGAACGCCACTCCGAGGAGGATCCAGAGGACCTGGTTGCCGTAGTCGTTGGAGAGCTGCCGGCCGTAACCGAAAAGCTCCAGGACGAAGAATGCGCCGGCCACCGAGGAGTTTTTGACCAAGGCAATCAGGATGTTGATCAACGGGGGTATGACGGTCCGCACGGCTTGGGGGAGGACGATGAAGCCGAGGACCTGGGTGAAGGTCATGCCGACGCTGCGGGCAGCTTCTGCCTGGCCCACAGGCACGCTGTTGACACCGGAACGGACCGCTTCGGCGATGAAGGCGGCCGTGTAGCTGCTCAACGCGATGATGGCAGCAACTTCGAATTGTTCGAACTTGACGCCCAATCGGGGCAAAACAATGGCGGCGAAAAAGAAAATGATGGTCAACGGGGTGTTACGCGCCACTTCAACATAGAACATGCTGAAACCGCGAAGTGCTGCCACGGGGGAAACCCTCATGGCCGCCAGGAGTGTGCCGACAATGAGGGCAATGATTCCTGAAATTACGGAGAGATACAGGGTTCGGAGAAATCCGTCCCAGTATTCGGGGAGGCTTGCTATGACGGCGTCCATGGCTTCCTTTGGCTGCAGCTAATCAGGGAACAGGGTCCTGGATTCGTCAACTGCCGCCGCCCGGAGGGGGCGGCGGCAGTTGACGGGTCCCGACTAGTAGCGGTTGATCGTAGGAAGTTCAGGTGCGGTCTTGATGACCTTGCCTGCTGTGGCTTCCCAAGCCTTCTTGTAGGTATCGTCCTTGGCGAAGCCCTCAAGCTGATCGTTGATCCAGTTGCGGAAGACAGTGTCATCCTTCTTCAGACCGATGCCGTAAGGCTCCTTGGTGAAGGTTTCATCCGAGGCGAGCTTGAAAGCATCCGGTTCCTTGTCCACATAGCCGGCAAGGATCACGTTGTCAGTGGTGACCGCGACGACCTGCTTGTTGCGCAGCGGTTCCAGGCAAGCGGTGTAGGTGGCCGCGGGGACTACCTCTGCGTTGTACTTCTCGGCGATGGTCTTGGCCGGGGTGGAACCCGTAACGGAGCAGACCTTCTTGCCGGCAACATCTTCAGGCTTGGTGATGGAGTTGTCGTCCTTATTCACCAGCAGAGCCTGGCCAGCTTCGTAGTACGGTCCGGCGAAGGAGACCTTTTCCTTACGGGCATCGTTGATGGTGTACGTGGCGATAACGAGGTCCACGCGACCCTGCTCGATGAACGACTCGCGGTTTTGGGAGACCGTCTCTACCCACTCGATTTTGTCCGCGGCGATGCCCAGTTTTGCGGCGATTGCCTTGCCCATTTCAACGTCGAAACCGACAGGCTTGCCATCAAGGCCCTTCTGGCCGAACAACGGCTGATCGAATTTGGTTCCGATCTTGATGGTCCCGGCCTTGTTGAGCTTCTCCATGGTGGTGCCGGCTTCGAAGCTTGCCGAAGCAACCGGGGGAGTAGTTGTGGTGCTGCCGCCGCCGCAAGCGCTCAGCGAGAGAGCAAGCGCAGCCGATGCGGCCACCAGGAGTGACTTCCTCCGGGTAATAAGAGACTTCATGGTGTTCCTTTCATATGGGTGGCCGCCTTACGGCCGGGGGTGCTGGCGGTAAGGAGCTAGTGGGTCAAGAGCTTGGACAAGAAGTCCTTTGCGCGGGTGCTCTTCGGGTTGGTGAAGAATTCCTCGGGGGTGGCGTCCTCGACGATCTGGCCGTCAGCCATGAACACCACGCGGTCGGCAGCCTTGCGGGCGAAGCCCATCTCGTGGGTGACCACGATCATGGTCATGCCTTCCTTGGCCAGCTGGATCATGACGTCCAACACTTCGTTGATCATCTCGGGGTCCAGTGCCGACGTAGGTTCGTCGAACAGCATGACCTTAGGCTTCATGGCAAGAGCGCGGGCAATGGCCACACGTTGCTGCTGGCCGCCTGAGAGCTGGGCGGGAAGCTTCGGGGCTTGGTGGCCAACGCCTACGCGTTCCAGGAGGGCCATGGCTTCCTTGTCGGCCGTACCCTTGGCCACTTTCTTCACCTTGATGGGACCCAGCGTGACGTTCTCAAGAATCGTCTTGTGGGCGAACAGGTTGAAGGACTGGAAGACCATGCCGACGTCGGCACGCAGGTGCGCGAGGTCCTTGCCTTCTTCGGGAAGCTTCTTCCCGTCGATGGCGATGTCGCCGTCGTCGATTGTTTCCAAGCGGTTGATCGCACGGCAGAGAGTGGATTTACCGGATCCGGATGGTCCGATAACCACCACCACTTCACCCTTCTTAACCTGAAGGTTGATGTCTTTGAGGACATGCAATTGACCGTAGTGCTTATTGACGCCGTTCAGGGAGACGAGGGCATCGCCGGACGCTTGAGTAGTCATACGACGAATCTAGCGAACAAAGAAGCAAATATGACCACGGTCACGGCAACTTCCTGAAGATCGTGACTGAACAGAAACCTGCCCCACAGCGATATACCAGACTGCAATGCAAGATGCGGGTCGCTGCCACGGAGCGCGCCGTCATCCGCGCTAGCCTTGGGCAATGAGCATGAGCCAGCACCACGTTCCCCGTCCGGATGCCAACGGCCGCGTCACGGGCACCCATGTGCCCCTCCCTTCGGAGGTCGCCCCCGCCAAGCACAAAGGCTCCCTTGAGCTTCGGCGCAAACAGGCTGACACGGGAATGTCGGACCAGCATTTGCTGGATACCAGCGGTGCCGGGCAGTTCATCCACACCGATCCGTGGCGTGTCCTGCGAATCCAGAGTGAGTTCGTAGAGGGCTTCGGAGCCTTGGCTGATCTGGGTCCTGCCGTTAGTGTGTTTGGCTCCGCGCGGACCAAACCCGGATCCGAGTACTACGAGATGGCCGTGGATGTGGGCCGCAAGCTTGCTGAAGCCGGCGTGGCCGTGATTACCGGCGGTGGCCCGGGATCCATGGAAGCTGCCAATAAGGGGGCTGTGGAGGGCAATGGCGTTTCCGTTGGCCTGGGCATCGAACTTCCCTTCGAGCAGGGGCTCAACCAATGGGTGGATTTGGGCATCAATTTCCGCTACTTCTTCGCCCGCAAAACCATGTTCGTCAAGTACGCGCAAGGCTTCGTGGTGCTTCCCGGAGGACTAGGGACTCTCGATGAATTGTTCGAAGCCATGGTGCTGGTGCAAACACGTAAGGTCACTTCCTTCCCCATTGTTCTTCTGGGAGTGCGGTTCTGGGGTCCCATGATCGAGTGGATCCGGGAGACCTTGGTGGCAGAGGGCATGGTTTCGGAGAAGGACCTTGACCTGATCCAGTTGGTGGATGACCCCGCCGACGCCGTGCACCGCGTCCTACATGGCGCGCCGTTGCCTCCGACTCCCAACGGAGACCAGCGCCCGGAGTAGACCTTCGTTTCTGGCACGATGGACCTGTGAGCTTTTTCCTGGTGTTTCTCGCGATAGTCCTCGTCGGCGCTGCGTTGTATCTCGGTGCCGGAATCGTCAAGGGGCGCTCTCTTGGATCGGGACTGGAGCAACCCGTTCCCAACCTGCCCGCTGTCCTGCTGCCGGAGGACGCCAAGCCCGTCGACGTCGATTCCCTCCGTTTTGCGCTTGGCCTCCGTGGCTATCGGATGGATCAGGTGGACCAGGTCCTCGACGAGCTCAGGGACCAGTTGCAGGCCAAGGATCGCGAGATCCAACGGTTGGGCGCGCTGGTTCAGCGTCGTGGCGAGGACGGCGAAACCGGCCGGACCCGGCAGTGAGCTCGCGGACTCCAGCCTCGCAGCCCCCTGGCTCAAAGACGCAAGGGGCGCGGGGACCCGCGGACCGGCTGTCCTTGGGTCTATCAGCTGCCGTCGCCGGAATGGCCGGATGGCCTTGGTGGCTGCAGGTTACCTTGATATTTGTGGTGGCCCGGCTGGTCAGTGCCTGCATCTTCATGGCGGCAGCCATTCACCAAGGAACCAACCCGTGGTTCCCGCCCGCTCCGGATTACTGGAACTTCATCACTATCTGGGATGGACGCTGGTATCAGGAAGCGGCTGATAAGGGCTATCCCTCGGTCCTGCCCGTGGACGCGAACGGCGTCGTTCAGCAAAACGCATGGGCGTTCTATGCACTCTTTCCCTTCCTGGCCCGGGGTCTCGCGGCAGCCACCGGGATAGGAACCCTCCCGGCGCTCACCATCATCGCCATGGTGGCGGGTGTGGGCGCCGCTTTGGTGATTTACAAGCTCTTCCGCGAGTTCGAAGGTAAGCGCGCGGCGCTGTGGGGCGTCGTCTTCGTTTCCACTTTTCCGGTGTCCCCAATCCTTCAGGTCCCGTATGCCGAGTCCTTAAACCTGCTGCTGTTGTCCGGCTCGTTGTTGCTGGTGGTCCGCGGCCGATATCTGGCGGCAATTCCGGTAGTGCTTCTCATGTGTCTTTCCAGGCCCACGGGAGTCCCGTTTGCCGCCATGGTGGGATTGCTGTTGCTCTGGCGTCTGTGGCAGCGCTTCAGGCCTTCGGGGACGCTGTCAGCCCCCGCGTCAGGCGGTGACGACGCGACGTCGGTGCGCAGCTTGCTCTCGCTGGGGGCGATGGTGCTTGCGGCGGGCATTGGAGCTCTCGCGTGGCCAGCCATTGCCTGGGCAACCACCGGTGAACTCACTGCCTACACACGCACGGAAACAGCGTGGCGGGGGCACGATCTTGTGCCTTTCAAGCCGTGGTTCGACACGGGTCGGATGCTGTTCGGTCCTGTGTTGGGCGTGTTGGCCCCGTTCGTCTTCACGGCGCTTTTCGTGCTGGTCATGATGTCCAGGCCGGTCAGGGCGCTGGGAACTGAGTTGCGGCTTTGGTGCGCTTGTTACATGGGCTACCTGCTGGTCTTCCTTCACCCCCAGACCAGTACCTTCAGAATGCTGCTGCCGCTTTTTCCCCTGGCCTTGGCGGTGGCGTTGCTCTCCAAATCCAAAGCGTACCGGGGGACGGTCGTGGTGATGTTCGTCCTCCTCCAGATCGTCTGGGTGGTGTGGCTGTGGGCGTGGGCTCCGCTCCCCGGCGGCGGGGACTATCCGCCCTGACGTGGACGTTTGCCGCGCCGGCGGAGTATGTACAAAGTCCGGACAAATGCGCGTTTGATTAGCTACGGACAGGTAATTACGGGATAATAGGACAAGAGCAAGGACAAAGCACCGAAAAGTGCCCGGCCAAGGCGGCCTCCCAAGCGGTGCCGCCGGCTGCAATTGCGACGCGGAACCAGCCCGGCCGGGTTGGCGTGACTTGGGACAAATGGAGGGGATTTTCCTAATGGCGGCTATGAAACCACGTACCGGCGACGGCCCTATGGAAGTTACCAAAGAGGGACGCAGCTTGATCATGCGTGTGCCGCTCGAAGGCGGAGGACGACTCGTTGTCGAACTCAACGCTGCGGAAGCGGCCAACCTCAAGGAATGCCTCGTAGGCGTTACTGAATAGGCATTTGGATAGATTTACAAAGCAGGGCCCGGAAAACCGGGGCCCTGCTTTTGTTTAACCTGCTTTTCCTGATGCTGGCAGGCACCCTACTTCTTGACGGCCACCAGAAGGCCGTCGCCCGTCGGCAGCATCGCCGACGCCAACCGGTCGTCGTCGCGGATGGCCTTCACAATCTGACGCAGAACCACCGTGGTTGCCTCACGCGCTGCCGGGTTGGCGACGCGGTCCTTGTCCAAAGCATCGTTGATCACCAGGGTGCCGCCTGATTTCAGGAGGCGGATTGCCTGTTCCACGTATTTGGGGAAGTTGGGCTTGTCGGCATCGATGAACACGAGGTCGTACGCGGAGTCGGTCAGTCGTGGCAACACATCCGCCGCGCGGCCTGAAATGGTGCGGGTACGGTTGGCAGGGCTACCGGACTCAAGGAATGCTTCCCTGGCGGCCTTCAAATGCTCGACGTCCACATCGATGGTGGTCAGCACGGCATGGGGGCTGAGGCCACGCAGCAGGCAAACCCCGGACACTCCTGCCCCGGAGCCAACTTCCACCACTGTCTGCGCTTTGGACGCCGCGGCAAGCACTGTCAGCACCGCACCCACACCGGGGCTGATGGGGGTAACACCCAGCTCAAAGGACCGCTCACGGGCGCGCAACAACACGTCATCCTCAGCCGGCAGATCTTCTGCGTAGGACCAGCTGCTTGACTTGTCGGCACTCATGAAGGGGTTCGCTTTCCGCGGGAAGGGGTGTTTGTACCAAGACTACTGTGTCCGCACGGGTAAACCCGCTGAAGGGATGCTCCCTGGGGCTGTGTCCATGGCCGTTTTCAGCCTTGCGGAGAAATCGCCGTCCAGTCAGGAAATTCCCAGACAAACTTGGGATGATAATGCTCCGGTCATCCATGAGGTGGGCGGCACCGAAAGTTCGGTGAACCACAGTTTGAGGGGAGTGGACGATGCCGGCATCGCATGCTGCGCCAGTCCAAACAGCGGAAAGCCTGGAGGCCGTTACTGACTGGGTCATGCCCAGCTGGGAGGAAGTGGTGTCAAACCACTCCGCCAAGGTATATCGCCTCGCCTATCGCCTGACCGGCAACAAGTACGACGCCGAAGACCTCACCCAGGAAGTTTTTGTCAGGGTGTTCCGTTCCCTGGAAAACTTCAAACCCGGAACCTTGGATGGCTGGTTGCACCGCATCACCACCAACCTGTTCCTGGACGGGGCACGGCGCAGGAGCAGGATCCGCTTCGATGCGCTCGCCGAAGATGCCGAATCCCGTTTGCCGGGCCGTGAACCCGGACCTGAGCAGAGCTTCGAGCACAATAACCTTGACCTCGATGTCCAGCGCGCTTTGGAAGAACTCCCGCCGGACTTCCGCGCCGCCGTGGTGCTGTGTGATCTTGAAGGTCTTTCCTATGATGAAGTCGCCGAGGCGCTCGGTGTGAAACTGGGAACTGTCAGGTCCCGAATCCACCGCGGGCGGACCATGCTCCGGGAGAAACTGGCCCACCGCGATCCCCGCCCGGCAGAGGCGCGCAAGCCGCGGTTGAAGATGCCCCGCATCGCCAGCATTCTTTAGGTTGTCGATGCCTCGACGTCCCCTTCGTCCGGGAGCCCCGCCCCGGCGCACCTTGGCTTCGCTGCGCCATACTCGCAGCACGGAACACCTGCAGCACTGCGCTGAATGCCGCATGGCCCTCCGCCGCGAACGGCAGTACATTGAGCGCCTTCGTGGCGCGGCCGTACCTGAAGCCAGCCAGGACCTTGCCGCGCGACTGATCCAGCACACGGAACGCCTGGCGAACGATCCTGGACCGGCTGGCTCGACGCCGCACTTCCCACCGCTGCGAAATTCGTACCGTCGTTTCCCGGGCCTTCGTATGGCAGGCATTGCTGCGGGCACCCTGATGGTCAGTGCGGGTGCACTGGCTGTGTCTGCCTACGTGATCGCCGGCGATGCCGAGCCGCAAGTCCTCGCGGGAACAAGCAGCGCCAGCGGGTTTGCCGGTGCCTGGACGGGCAGCCCCGCCGATGCCATGGTGGGACCTGCGTTCCGAGCCGGGAGCACCGTCAGTTTGAGCCCTGACCAGTTGGATTCACTTCGGGCAGAAGGTTGGGCGTGCCCTGAGCTGTCAGCAATGGGCTTCCACGTTGTATCCGCCCAAGCAACCAAGCACAATGGCAACCCTGCTGTAGAGATCCGGCTGGAAAACAACGGTCACTTTGCCACCATCGTGGAGGAACACTTGCCTGCGAACCGAGAACCGGGGCAATCTACATCCGCGCAACTCTCACTCACGCAGGGAACCCCATGGAAGGCTGTCTACACCATGCCTGCAGCCGTTATCAGTTACGCCTCCGACCTTCCGGCGGACACTGCGGACGATGCTGTCCCTGAAATCGTCCGCGCGGGGGAGTCCATGTCCATGGCTCCTGCACCGGAAGATCAGGAGCCGTGGTACAAAAGGGTGCTGCGAGGGGTGCAAACCCTACTCCGTCCTGCCGGTTTAGGAGCGGCACCAGAGACAAGGTAATCTTCGTTACGTGCTTGGAATCAATGGCCCGGAGTTCATACTTCTTCTGATTATCGGCGTACTCGTCATCGGTCCCAGCCGTTTGCCCGAATACACTCAAAAGCTGGCCAACCTGGTTAAGGAAGTGCGTCGGATGGCATCCGGCGCCCGCGAGCAGATCAAAGAAGAAGTCGGCATCGACATCGATGAGGTCGATTGGAAGAAATACGATCCCCGCCAGTATGATCCCCGGCGCATCATCAAGGATGCTCTTCTTGATGACGAGAAACCTGTCAGTGCCGGAGCGCCCGCTGCTGCCGCTGCCGTAGACGTTAAACCCAAGACCCCGGTGCGGGTCATTGAGCGGCTGGCCGAGGGCGAAGCCGCCCCCTTCGATTCCGAAGCGACCTGAGCCGAACTAGAAGCAAGCTCTGCCGAGGTCCGTCGGCCCAGGCCTCGTGACTTAGCGGGGCTGGATCCCCAACGGCATGCCGGACAGCCCGCGGGGCCGCGTGGCCAAAGAGGCAGCAATACCCTCCAGCGCTTTCGCGGCAGCCGTCTCTGGTGCTGCCAGAACCACAGGCTTCCCGGCGTCGCCACCCTCCCGCAATCGGATGTCCAGCGGAATCTGGCCGAGGAGCGGAACGCTGGCGCCCACGGCAGAGCTCAACCGCTCAGCCAGGATGGCGCCCCCGCCGCTTCCGAACAATTCCATGCGTTCGCCGTCGGGCATTTCCAGGTAGGACATGTTCTCGATAATGCCGGCCACCTTCTGTCCGGTCTGGGTGGCGATGGTGCCGGCTCGTTCGGCCACATCAGCGGCAGCTGCCTGCGGGGTGGTCACTACCAGAATCTCTGCGTTGGGTAAAAGCTGCGCCACGGAGATGGCGATGTCCCCCGTGCCGGGAGGCAGATCCAGGAAGAGGGCATCGAGGTCGCCGAAGTAGACATCGGTCAGGAATTGTTCAAGGGCCCTGTGCAGCATGGGGCCGCGCCATGCCACTGGCTGGTTGCCGTCAACGAACATGCCAATGGAAATGACCTTGACGCCGTAGGCCACGGGCGGAAGGATCATGTCGTCCACCTGCGTGGGTTTTTGGGTGATCCCCATCAGCCCGGGCACGGAAAAGCCGTGCACGTCGGCGTCCACGATGCCCACACGGAGGCCTTGGGCGGCCAGTGCGCAGGCCAGATTAACAGTGACAGAGGATTTGCCTACACCGCCTTTTCCGCTGGCCACGGCGTACACCTTGGTCAGGGAACCGGGTTTAGTGAAGGGTATGCCGCGTTGTCCGGCTGGTCCGCGGAGCTGTTCCTTGAGGGCTTCACGCTGTGCCGGCGTCATGACCTTCAGCTCCACGTCTACACCGGTGACGCCTTCCACGTGGAGGAGGGCGTCTGTAGCGTCCTTGGTAATTGTTTCCCGCAGGGGGCACCCGGCGATGGTCAGCAGAACAGCCACATGCACGGTGCCGTCATCATTGGCCGATACCGATTCCACCATGCCAAGTTCGGTAATGGGGCGCCGTAGCTCGGGATCAATGACGGTTGCCAAGGCAGCATTCAGCGCCTCGACCGATGCGATGCTCATGTGGTCAGGCTCGGCTTTCAGGGTTTTCGGGCGATGGTTTGGTGGTTGAATGCTGCGGACCTGCGGCGCGAGGGGCGCGGACTCGGGGAATCTGCTGGGTGCGGGGCCCGCGCGATTTGTCCCGCTTGTCCTTCAGCTTCTCCTTGACCCTCTCGCCGGGTGATTCAGTGCCGTCAGCGGCGGCATCGCCCTCGCGAAGTTCCTCTTGGGCATCAATGATGTCTTCAAGCAGGCTTCGGAGTTCGGTCCGGACATAGTCACGGGTGGCCACTTCACGCAAGGCAATGCGGAGCGAGGCCAATTCCCGTGTCAGGTACTCGGTGTCGGAGAGATTGCGTTCGGCCCGCTGGCGGTCCTGCTGGAGCGAGACGCGGTCGCGGTCGTCCTGCCGGTTTTGGGCCAGCAGCAGGAGCGGCGCGGCGTAGGAGGCCTGCAGCGAAAGCATCAGCGTCAGCAGGGTGAAGCCCAGCTCCATGCGGTCGAACTGCCAGTCCGTGGGAGCGAAGGAGTTCCACGCAAGCCAGAACACACAGAAAACCGTCATGTAGACGAGGAACGTAGGCGTGCCCATGAACCGGGCGAAACCCTCCGTAGCGTTTCCAAAAGCGTCCGGGTTCGGCGAGAACTTGGGCAGGATGCGTTGACGTCCGCTCAGGGGCGTGTCGAGGCTGCTGCTTGAGCGTCCCGTGGACTTGGTGGATCGGGTGGCGTTGTTATCAGCCAATGCGGCCTCCAAGTTTCCTTATAGGGGCGTCGTCCTCGTGGGCGCGCCAGTCATCCGGCAACAGGTGATCCAGCACGTCATCAACAGTCACCGCCCCCACAAGGCGGCCGTCGTCGTCCACGACTGGAAGTGAATTCAGGTTGTACGTCGCCAAGGTCCGGGCCACTTCGGAGATGTGGGCTTGGTCCGAGAGCGGCTCAAGGTTTTTATCGACGAGGTTGCCCAGCGGTTCCGGCGGAGGGAAACGCAGGAGCTGCTGTATATGCACCACGCCCAGGAAACGTCCGGTGGGGGTTTCCAGGGGCGGACGGGCAATGAAGATGGATGACGCCAGCGCGGGCGAGAGTTCTTCACGCCGGACGTGGGCAAGGGCTTCGGCCACCGTGGCTTCCGGAGGCAGGATGACCGGGACAGGAGTCATGAGGCCACCGGCGGTGTCTTCGTCGTACTCGAGGAGGCGGCGGACGTCCTCGGCTTCCTGGGGTTCCATGAGTTGAAGCAGCTCTTCCGCCTGGGCGGACGGAAGCTCGGCCAGGAGGTCGGCGGCGTCGTCAGGATCCATCTCTTCGAGGACGTCGGCGGCGCGTTCGACGTCCAGGGCGGAGAGGATCTCCACCTGGTCATCTTCCGGGAGTTCCTGGAGGACATCTGCCAGGCGTTCATCCTGAAGCTCACTGGCCACTTCAAAACGCCGTTTGTCGCTCATTTCCTGCAGTGCTTCAGCGAAGTCGGCAGGTTTGAGGTCTTCGTGGGTGGCAACGAACTGCGTTGCGGCCTGTGGCTCGTTGTGGCCGCCGGTCTGGGCGTCGGCCCAGTCGATGATCAGTGTCTCGTTGCGGCGGAGCCTGCCGAAGGGCGACAGGGAGTGTCCACGACGGACGAACAGCTTGCTGACAAACCAGTCCTTGGACCTGTGCTGGTCCATGGCGATGTCCTCGATCGTTGCGTCTCCACTGCCATCGGCCAGCGTCACGCGGCGGTCGAACATCTCAGCCACCACCAGAGTTTCGGCACCGCGCTGCTCGAAGCGCCGCAAGTTCACCAGTCCGGTGCAGATAATTTGCGTCTGGTCGATGGACGTAATCCGCGTCATGGGAACGAAGACCCGCTTCTTGCCCGGAACTTCAACCACGATGCCCACCACATGGGGAGCGCCACGGGTGCCGCGGGAGAGCACCACGACGTCGCGCAACCGGCCAAGACGATCGCCCAGGGGGTCGAAGACGTCCAAGCCGAGCAAGCGCGCGACAAAGACGCGTGAGGGATGTGTGCTCATATTTACAGGCTACCGAGTCTGCTCTCTTTTAGCTGAATTCCAGCCGCTACACATGTCCATGAGACACAATGGGGCTATGTCAAACATTTTTGGTGGTCCCAAAGCCGTTGAGGAGTCCCGCAGCGTCCCCCAAGGGGACACCGTAGGCTCGTACACCTCGTATTTGGACGCCCAGAAGGCGGTGGACTACTTGGCGGATCAGCAGTTCCCTGTTCAGCTGGTGTCGATCGTGGGCAATGACCTCAAAATGGTGGAGCGGGTGACCGGCCGCCTGAGTTACCCGAGGGTGGCACTGTCCGGTGCCCTCAGCGGCATGTGGTTCGGCCTGTTCGTCGGCGTCATGCTGTCCTTCTTCACTCCCGCCGGGGGTCCGTTCTCTATCATCACCTCAGTTCTGATGGGTGCGGCTTTCTTCATGCTGTTCGGCATCGTCACTTATGCCACGCAACGCGGAAAGCGTGACTTCACCTCCACCAGCCAGGTGGTGGCCACCAATTACGATGTGATCGTTGCCGCGGAGGCAGCCCAGGAGGCCCGCCGACTGCTCCATCAGCTGCCGATGAACCCGTCCCAGGCTGCTACGCCGCAGGCCAGCGGCTACAACCAGCCAAGCGCCCCCTTCCAGCAGCCCGGTACGGCGCCTGAGCGGCCCACCACGTGGAATGATCCCTATGGCCAGCGCGCCCCCGAGCCCAGTGGCTCAAGTGCCCCGGAGGGACAGGACGCAGCCCCGGCGAACCAGCCGGCACCATCCCCCGCGCCGGCAGCTGTCCGGTACCCCGACCTCCCGGACGGACGTCCGCAATACGGTGTTCGGGTAAGCGACGGACAGGCTCCTGCACGGAATCATGAACAAAACGCGCCGCAGGAAGATTCACAGCAGTCCAGCTCCGAGGATTCTTCCAAGCAGTAGACGCCTCCGCAGGACAACAATTTTCCTCAGTACAGATTTTCCTCAGTACAGAAGGGAAGGCCACCGGATCCCCGGTGGCCTTCCCTTTTGTTCTGTTGAGTCCCTGGGTTATTCCAGAGGCCTGGTTAGCCCTGGGCTTCCTGGTAGATGCCTGCCATCCAGGACTCGACGTCGTCGGCCTTGCGCGGCAGCGCGGCGCTGAGGTTGACGGGACCGTCGGAGGTCATGAGGATGTCGTCCTCGATGCGGACGCCGATCCCGCGGTACTCCTCGGGGATGGCGAGGTCTTCGTTCTTGAAGTACAGGCCAGGTTCGATCGTGAAGACCATGCCCTCGGTGAGGATGCCATCAAGGTAGAGCTCACGTTTTGCCTGCGCACAGTCGTGGACGTCGAGTCCCAGGTGGTGGCTGGTGCCGTGAGGCATCCAGCGACGATGCTGTTGGCCCTCGGGGGAGATTGCTTCCTCGACGGAGACGGGCAGCAGGCCCCATTCAGCCAGGCGTTCGGCCAGGACCGTAGTTGCCGCCGTGTGGATGTCCCGGAACTTCACGCCCGGTTGTGCGGCCGCGAAGCCGGCATCTGCGGCGTCGAGTACAGCTTCATACACCTTCCGCTGGACGTCGGTGAAGGTGCCGGTGGCCGGAAGCGTGCGGGTGATGTCAGCTGTGTAGAGGGAGTCCGCTTCCACTCCGGCATCGAGGAGCAGGAGTTCGCCGGCGTTGACGGTACCGGAGTTGCGGTTCCAGTGCAGCACCGTGGCGTTGTTGCCTGACGCTGCAATGGTGTCGTAGCCGAGTTCATTGCCTTCCTCGCGGGCTCGGGCAAAGAAGGCGCCTTCGACTACCCGCTCGCCGCGCTGATGGGTCAACGCGCGGGGGAGTGCGCGGACTACGTCAGCGAAGCCTTCCACCGTTGCAGCCACGGCAATCTTCATCTGCTCGATTTCCCAGTCGTCCTTGATCAGGCGCAGTTCGGACAGTGCTTCGCTGAGCTTCTCATCCAAGGCGTCCAGTTCGCCGAGGTCCAGGTTCTCGGGGTCCTTGGCCGTGTTGTAGCGGGCGGTGTCTACCAGCGCGTCAATGTTCTCGTCCGTCTTGCGGACCAGTCGAATGGAAATGCCGCCGATTTCCGGGGCGCCAACATTCTTGGTGATAGCCATTTCAAGCTCGGAGATGTGCGCGGTGGGGAGGCCGAGGCGGGCTTCGAATTCGGCGAGTGTGGGCCGTGCACCGATCCAGAACTCGCCGGCGCGCGAGTCGGCATAGAACTGTTCGGTGTCCCTTCCGGCCAGAGGACGGAAGTAGAGGGTGGCGGTGTGGTGACCGCCGTCGTCGCCCTTTCCTTCAGCCACGGGCTCAAGGATGAGTACGGCGTCGGGCTCGTGGTCCAGCCCCAGCCCCGTGAGGTGGGCGAACCCGGAGTGGGGGCGGAAGCGGTAGTCGCAGTCGTTGGATCGGACCTTCAGCGGACCGGCCGGGATGACTAGACGTTCGCCTTTGAACTGTTCGGAAATAGTACGACGCCGGCGTGCGGCGTGGTCTGCAACGGCGTCACGCGCAGGGGTCACCTGCGGGGCGGGCGCCCAATTGCTGGCCATGAATGCCTTGAAGGCATCTGACGTGGGCCTTTGCGAGCGGTTGTTGACACGCTCCTGCAGTGGCTGGGAGGACGAGTTCTGGGTGTTTTCGGCATCGTTCACCGTTACATCGTCCCACCAGTTAGGTGAGGAGGCCAACGGCGCAACCCGCCAAGCGGGCCCGCATCCCATAGGCTGGGAAAGTGAGGATAGACCTGCATGCGCACTCGAATGTTTCCGATGGAACCGAGACACCGGCCGGGGTGATCATTTCCGCCGTCTCGGCCGGTCTGGATGCCGTGGCCCTGACCGACCACGATTCCACAGATGGCTGGGAGCCTGCCGCTGCCGCCGCACGGGAGCATGGCATTGCATTCGTACCCGGGATGGAGATCTCCTGCCGTACGGAGCAGGGAATCAGCGTCCACTTGCTCAGTTACCTCCACGACCCCGCCCATGCCGGCCTGCTGGAGGAAATTACCAAGTCCAAGGATGCCCGGCTCACCCGTGCCGAGCATATGGTCACTTTACTGTCCGAGGATTATCCATTGACCTGGGACGACGTGATCCACCATGTTGCACCCGGTGCCACGGTGGGCCGCCCCCACATTGCCGATGCTTTGGTGGCCGCCGGCGTGGTGGCGGATCGAACGGAAGCGTTCACTTCCATCCTCACCTCCCACTCGCGGTATTTCGTGCAGCACTATGCGCCCAACCCGGCTTTCGCCGTCGAGCTTGTCCGCGCGGCTGGCGGCGTGCCCGTCTTCGCCCATCCGGTGGCTTCATCGAGAGGACGGATCGTGGGGGAGCGTACTTACCGGGACATGATTGATGCCGGACTGTTGGGACTTGAGGTTGAACACCGGGACAACCCGGAGGAGGGCCGCGCTTTCCTCCGTGGCCTGGCGGTCGAACACGGCTTGCTCATGACAGGATCTTCCGACTATCACGGGGCAGGAAAACCCAATCTCTTGGGCGAGAACACCACCCCGCCCGAGGTCTTGTCCAGGATCGAGGAGCTGGCAACGGGCAGCACGGTCATCCGGTGATGCACGGGCATTCTGTGAGAGGAGTCCGCTGATGGACCTGCAGCTGCTGGCCTCCGTGATCATCACGTTGTTCGTGATCATGGATCCGCCGGGTACAGTCCCGATATTCATGTCCTTGACGGCCCAAATGTCCGCCAAGGACCGGAATCGTTCCGCGTTCCAAGCCCTCTTGGTGGCCACAGGTGTGATCGTGGTGTTCGCGATCTTCGGCCAGTCGATTCTCAACTACATGCACATCTCGCTGGCGGCCTTGCAGGGTGCCGGTGGCCTGCTCCTGGTGCTGATCGCGCTGCAGCTGCTCACAGGCTCCACCAGCGGCGAGGAAAACGCCGCCAAGTACAAGAACGTGGCGTTCGTGCCGCTGGGCACACCGCTCATGGCCGGGCCGGGCGCGATTGTTGCCGTCATGGTGTTCGTGCAGCAGTCCAGCCAGCTCGCGGAGTATCTGGCGGTGGGTCTGGGCATCGCTGTGGTGCTTGGCTCGTTGTACCTGGCGATGCGCTTCGCGGGCGTCGTTCAGCGGGTCCTCGGTGAAAACGGTGTGGAGCTGGTGACGCGGATCGCCGGCCTGCTGCTCTCAGCCATTGCCGTGCAGATGATCGCGGACGCCGTTCAGGCTTTCGTGAAAGGTGCTGCCTGATCCTGGCTGGTGTCCGGCAAGGAACCGCTCCGGCGGAAGTCTGCCTTGTTGCCCAGCCTTTTCCGCATGACTTCGATGGCTTGCTCGTTCTGGTCGACGCACACAAAGTTGCGGCCCAACTTGGCTGCCACAGCTCCGAGGGTCCCTGAACCAGCGAAGAAATCGAGGCACCAATCGCCCTCACGGCTTGATGCGGAGACAATCCTGCGTACCAGGCCCTCGGGCTTTTGGGTGGGGTAACCGGTCTTCTCGCGGCCGGTAGGCGAGACGATGGTGTGCCACCAGACATCCGTGGGCAGCTTGCCGAGCTCACGTTTGGCGGGGGTGACCAGGCCAGGTGCCATGTACGGTTCCCGGTCCACTTCGGCGTTGTCGAAGTGATACTTGGTGGGGTTCTTGACGTACACCAGAATGTTGTCGTGCTTGGTGGGCCAGCGGTTCTTGGCGCGGGCGCCGTAATCGTAGGCCCAGATGATCTCGTTAAGGAAGCATTCCCGGCCGAAGATGGAGTCCAGCATCACCTTGGCGTAGTGGACTTCCCGGTAATCCAAATGCAGATACAGGGTGCCGTCGTCGGCCAGCAGCCGCCAAGCCTCCACGAGCTTGGGCTCCAGGAAGGACCAGTAGTCGCTGAAGGCGTCGTCGTAGCTGTGCAGGGCGCCCTTGATGGTGTCGTAAGAGCGGCCTTTGAAGCCGACGCGGTCGCCGTCGCCGTCCGCGTTGCGGACCATGCGGGTTTCCTGGCGGCGTTGGACCCGGCCCGTGTTGAAGGGCGGGTCCACGTAGATGAGTGTGAAGGCGCCGTCCGGCAGCGTAGGGAGGAATTCCGCGTTGTCCGCGTGCACCACCAAGTTGCCGCCGTCCGGCGCCCAAACAGATTCAGTCATTGAGGTTTTTAGGCCTCGGTGCTACCGGACTGGGCAGCTGCGGTCTCACCGGAAACCACTTCGCCGTTGCGGCGGCGCGTGCGGGTCCGGCGCGTGCGGGCCGGCTTTTCTGCGTTGTCTGCGGTGGCAGTGCGGGTTTCCGATGCACCGGCAGCGGGGGCTGTCTCACCATCAGAGGTACGACGGCGGCGCGTACGGTTGCGGCCACCCTCGCCCTTGGATCCGCTGGACTCGGCGTCGCCGGACCTACCGGAGCGTCCACGACCGCCATCACGACCGCCGTCGCGCTTGCCGTCACGTCCGCCATCGCGGCCTGAGCCGCCGGAGCGTGCATTCTTCTTGCCGGTTTCGCCGAGGTCCTCGAGGACTTCGGCGTCAACGCCGGCGAGGACGCGCTTGTTGCGCGGCAGACGACCCTTGGTGCCCTCGGGAATGTCCAGATCCGTGTACAGGTGCGGCGATGAGGAGTAGGTTTCAACGGGCTCGGGGACACTGAGTCCCAGGGCTTTGTTGATCAGGCCCCAGCGAGGCATGTCGTCCCAGTCAACAAACGTGACGGCGGTGCCCTTGTTGCCGGCGCGGCCCGTACGTCCAACGCGGTGCAGGTAGATCTTTTCGTCCTCCACGCACTGGTAGTTGATGACGTGGGTAACGTCATCGACGTCGATGCCGCGGGCTGCGACGTCGGTGGCCACCAGGACGTCAACCTTGTTGTTGCGGAACGCGCGGAGGGCCTGTTCACGGGCGCCTTGGCCGAGGTCGCCGTGAATGGCTGCAGCCGCGAAGCCGCGGTCCACGAGTTCCTCGGCAACCTTTGCGGCGGTGCGCTTGGTCTTGGTGAAGATGATGGTTCGGCCACGTCCGCGGGCCTGCAGGATGCGGGCCACAACCTCGGTCTTGTCCATGCTGTGCGCGCGGTAGATGAGCTGGCGGATGTCGCGCTTGGTCAGGCCTTCATCATTGGGGTCGGCTGCCCGGATATGGGTGGGCTGCGTCATGTAACGGCGAGCCATCGCGATCACGGGGCCGGGCATGGTTGCCGAGAAGAGGAGGGTCTGGCGGACCGCGGGGGTGCCGGCAATCAGGGTTTCCACGTCCGGGAGGAAGCCAAGGTCCAGCATTTCGTCGGCCTCGTCAAGGATGACCATTTTGACGTTCTTGAGGCTGAGGTGCTTTTGCTTGTAAAGGTCGATCAACCGGCCGGGGGTGCCGACAACGATTTCCACGCCCTTCTGCAGGGCATCAATCTGGGGTTCGTAGGCACGGCCGCCGTAGATGGTGGCGATGCGGGCGTTGCGCTTGCGTGACGCGGCCTGGAGGTCGTTGGCTACCTGCACGGCAAGCTCACGCGTGGGGACGATGACCAGGGCCTGCGGTGCGCCCGGGACAGCGAGCTTGGCGTATCCTGCATCATCCCTCCCGGCGACGCGCTGGAGGGCGGGGATGCCGAAGCCCAGCGTTTTTCCGGTACCGGTTTTGGCTTGGCCGATGATGTCGTGGCCGCTCAAGGCGACCGGCAGGGTCATGGCCTGGATCGGGAACGGGTGTGTGATTCCGGCGTCGGCCAAAGACTCAACGATGTCGGCGCGGACGTTGAAATCAGCGAACGACTTCTCTTCGATCTCGTGGGGCGTCTCATCCGAGATGATCGTTTCCTCGGGTTCGATGGATTCGGTTCCGGTGGAGTCCGTCAGGACTTCGTGGGTATGCAATTCACTCACAGGGAGTTTCCTTATTCATTTAGGCATTGGCGCTGCATGCTCAACGGGGCGGTAGAGCCGTACCGGAGCACGAACGGGCGCGCAAGCAAATCCAGTGGAAGCCGATCGCGGGCTATCTAAGTACTGGCACTGGTGACCAGTTGGTACATCTCAAGATCGCGTAGGGGCGGGCTTGTTGAGTTCAAAAATTAACTGAATCAACGACCGGGCATCCATTACTACACGCCCAGTCTATCCTCTGAGGGCCGGAAAGCCCGGATCGCCGCATGAACGCCGGTCAGGGCAGCAGCTCGAACCTGATTTCCCGGCTGGCAATGTCGGCCTTGAGCAACCGCACCCGGACTGTGGTTCCGGACTCCATTTCTCCGTCACACCGGGCGGTAACCGCGGGGTCTGCTATCTGTATGACGCCGAAGGGCCCGTTGCCGTTGCTGCTGCCGTTGCCGTTCTTTGAGCTGGATCCGTTGGAGGGTTTGGATCCGGAAATGACGACGGCGTCGAATTCCTGGCCGATGTGATTGGCCACCAAGGCTGCTTCCACGGTGTCCAGTGCGGCGCGCTCAAGGCGTCCGGCCAATTGGTCTGAGGAGGCCATGATCTCCGGCAGCGAGGGGAGTGCTTCCCGGGCCCATTGCGGGATGTCGTGGTTGTTGCTGAGTGCTTCGCAGATCACCAAGACAAAGCGATCGATGAGCCGCCGCAGGGGTGCGGTGGTGTGCGCATACGGAGCCCCGATGGCTGCTTGGATGACCTCCGCGGGAACCTCACCGTCAAAGGGTGTGTAACCGGCGCCCCTGAACAACATGCCGGCAGAGTGCAGGATGGCCAACTGTTTGGGATCGGACGCGTCCAAGGTCCGCAAATATTCGCCATAGGATACTTGGCCGTCCCAGGGCTTTCCGAGTGCAGAAGTCTGGCGCTTGAAATGGAGCAGCGACCGATCGTCAGGTGCCGGCATGGTGCGCAGTATCCCCACTTTGCCATCAAGCATCATCTGAGCTGCGGCCATGCCGGTCATGAGGGATATCTGCGCGTTCCAGTCCTCAACCGGCAGCGACGGCGCAGCGACGATCCTGTACCCGCCGCCGTCGGTGGCTTGAACTATTTCCTGTTCCGGCATGTTCAGGCTTGCGCCCCCACGTTGCCGCTCCAGCTCAACGCGTTTGAGCCCTACTTCTTTGAGGAGCTGCAGAACGGGTGGGGCCGTACCGTCGTCGAGTTGCTGTTGAGCGCCCTTGTAGCTCAGTTTGGCCCTGCTGCGCACGGCAGCCCGGGCAACGGTGACCGTCTGAACTTCGGCTTTGGCATCCAAGTCAAAACGCCACACGAAAGCACTGCAATCCTGGTTGGCAAGCAGGCTGCCGGCGTTCTCGCTGATAACTTCCGGATGCAACGGGATCCGCCCGTCAGGAGCGTAGAAGGTTTGTCCGCGTTGACGCGTTTCTGCGTCCAACGCCCCACCCGGAGCCACGAAAGACGGAACATCGGCGATTGCGTAGAGGACCGTGTAACCGTTACCGGTGCGGTCGATGAACAGGGCCTGGTCCAAGTCGGTGGATGTCGCCGGATCGATAGTCACAAACGCTATGTCCCGCAGGTCCTGTTCCGGAAGCTCGAGGGCGTCTACGGCCTGCTGTGCTTCTTCCACAGCGTCTGCAGGGTATTCACCGGGGAGTTCCAGCTCTGTCCTGAGAGCGGCAAGGGCCGCGGCGAGCTGGTCCGATGAGTCGTCGACGTTGGGTGCTATCCGATGATGTGACACGAAAATCAGGTTAGCCCGAAATGGGCCGATAGTCTTGGACGCGCTAGCGAAGTAACCCGCCGTCCATGAGGGACGGCGGGTTCCTTCTTTGAGCGCGTAAGCCTGTCCGGGTGGGTTATTGACCGGCCGGAGGTGTCAGCGTGAAGGTTGCGGCCTCATCGCCATAGACATCAGTGACCACGATCTTGGTGGGGCCGTTCTTGATGTCGAACGCGATCACTCCCTGTTTGAACTCCCCCGTGGCGACGCTCCCCATCGGCAGGCTGCCCAGGTCCTCAGTAAGGAACAGCAACTCACCTTCTTTTCCGTCAGCGTCGAAGGCCTGGAAGTTCGTTGAGGAAGCGAAGCTTGTCCCCGTCAGTGTCTCCCAGGACACCTCCACCACGAGGAACCCCCCGTTGGCGGGTTTCATGTACGACATCGAGGGGATTTCGTTGGTGTAAAGAGAATCGACCACGCCCACCTTTACCTTGGTGCTGTCATCAACATCCACGGTGAAGGAGTTCGCCTCGTTGGCAGTGCCAGGCGAGGGCACCAGGGGCCCTTGACTGGCGGAAGGGAGCGGTGCAGCAGGTGTGGTTCGTCCCTGCTGTACTGCAGCGGCGAAGAGGGTGAAAGACAGCGCAGTGGACACAATTCCCACGATCACACCAGCGAACCAGACGACGACGGTGATGATCCACGCCTTCTTCTTGTTCTCCAGGTAGCCTGCCAGCGGCCTGCCCTCTTTGTCCCGGGCGTTTCCTGTCAAGGTGATGATGAGGTCCACAATGGACCAGATGCCGAAGCCGCCGCCAGTGAGCAGCTTCGCGATTCCGGTACCAATCTTGCCCAGATAGAAGCGGTCCACGCCCAAGCCACCCAGAAGCAGCGCCAAAATCCAGGTGGTCATGAAGGACTTGGCCGGAACCGCCCCGCCCGTAGTTCCATAAGGGCCTGAAGCCGGTCCGGGTTGGTAGCCAGGCTGTGCTCCACCTTGGAACTGGCCGCCGTAAGCATAAGGCGCGGCCGGGACCTGCGGAACTCCTGATCCGGCATCGTTTTGGGGCGCGGGCGGGTAACTCGGGTGACTCATGGAAATTCCTTCAGTGAAGTGGGTGCGAGGAGGAGGACGGGCGGTATGCAGGGCACATGGCAGTCAACTCACGTCGAGCCAGCCTAGTAGGAACGAGGCCGGAAGCAGAACGCAAACCCCGGGAATCTCATGCCCGGCCAGGGATAGGCTGGGTTCATGGGCATATCCCCGGACGCCGCAGCCTCTGCCAGGGAACTCTCAGCGGAGTTGCTTGGAGCCATGGCCTATGGCGAGCTGTCTGCTTTCGGACGGCTCTCGCTGGACTCCCGTTATGCTCCCACCCTTCATGACAGGTCAGTGCTGGCGAAGATCGCTGTGGGTGCCTACGGCAACTTCGCGCTCCTCAGCGATCGATTGGTGGAGATGGGGGTCGACCCCGAACATGCGATGCTGCCGTTCCAGCGTTCCTTCGACCATTTCCACGAGCGCACCAAACCGGGAGACTGGTTCGAATCCGTCATGAAGGCCTATGTGATCGACACTGTGTCGTCGGACTTCTACAGGGCTGTCGCGATGTTCCTTGACCCACAAACGCAGCATTTTGTTGAACGGGTGGCTTCCCCCGATCAAGCCACTGAAGTCCTTCGGGTTCTGCTGAGGAGGGCCCTGAGTGATGACCCACGCCTGGCATCGCGCCTTGCACTGTGGGGCCGCCGCCTGGTGGGAGAGGCCTTGACGCAGGTGCAACGCGTCGGCATGGAGCACCCGCGGCTGGGCCCAACGCTGAGAAGCGGAGGGGACTCGCGTGCTGAGGTGAAACGGCTGACGACGGAACTCGCCGGGAAGCATTCCCGCCGGATGACGGGCCTTGGCCTGACAGCGTAGACGCCGGCCAGCTCAGGACCGGCTAGGGCTCAACGGTGTCCAACGCCTGCAGCAGCGACTTCGCTGCCGCCGTCGGGTCTGTTGCCTCCGTGATGGCGCGCACGACGACGATGCGGCTGGCCCCCGCGGCGACCACCTGTTCAACGTTGCTGTGGTCGATGCCGCCAATGGCGAACCACGGAAGTGTCGTCACGTCGCCTGCACGTTTCTGTGCCTCTGCGGCATATGTGACCAAACCCGGACCCACAGCCGCGCGCCCGGGTTTGGTGGGCGTTGCCCAGACCGGACCCACACAGAAGTAGTCCAGTCCCAAGGGGCCTTGGGCGGTAGCAATTGCCGCGTCGATTTGTTCCGGTGTGTGGGTGGAAAGACCGATGCCGGTGACATTCGGCAGGAGTGTGCGGGCGGCCGTCAGAGGCAGGTCCTTCTGACCGATGTGGAACACGGGAGCCCCGGAAATACTGGCAACATCGGCCCGGTCGTTGACAGCCCACAGCCGTCCGTGCCGTTGTGCGACGCTCCGCAAAACGGCCAGCATTTCAAGCTCCTCGGCAGCTTCCAGCGTCTTGTCGCGGAGCTGGATGATGTCCACACCACCGGCGAAAGCGGCGTCCACAAAGTCTTCAAAATCGCCCTGCCGTTGACGGGCATCAGTGCACAAATAGAGGCGGGCAGAGGCGAGGGCGTCAGGCTGGGTCATGGAAACCAGAGTAGTTCCTCTAAACTGGGCACGTACTGCGGGAGCCGCGACATTCGTCATATGACTGTCCGGCTGAGAGGGCTTCAGCGCCGACCGCTTGACCTGATCCGGCTAGTACCGGCGTAGGGAAGGAAACCAATGGCAGATCCCCGCCATACCCCCATCCAGGCAGACGTGGCCGTCATTGGCGGCGGCATCATAGGCCTGGGCATCGCTCATGAAGCCCGGCGACTTGGCCGTTCAGTGGTGCTGATCGACCCCGCCCCGGCCTCGGGCGCAACGTTCGCCGCCGCCGGAATGCTTGCACCCGTCAGCGAACTGCATTACCAGGAGGAAGACCTTCTGGAATTGATGATTGAGTCTTCCCGGCTGTGGCCCTCCTTCGTGGACAGACTGCACTTGGGGGGAGCGGGCAGCGGATACCGCACGACGCCCACCCTCGCCGTGGGTGCCGACGCAGCCGACCGCAGGGCGCTCGCAGACCTCAGGAACGTACAGCTCGCAGCTGGCTTGGGAGTCGAACCTCTTGCCCTGCGGGACGCGAGGAACCGCGAGCCGCTCCTTAGCCCGCAGATTTCCTGCGCTTTCGACATTCCCGCCGACCACCAAGTGGATCCGCGAAAGCTCGCCGCCTGCATCCTGGCTGGATTGGCTAACCATTCGCCTGACGACGCCTCCTGGGTGCCCGGGGCCGATGACGGATTCGCCGTTCTTTCCCCGGCGCGCGGTGTGCTGCGGGATGGCGGGCGGGTCACCGGAGTGGAACTCGAATCCGGAGTCGTGGTCCTTGCCGCGGAGACTGTGGTGGCCAACGGGCTGGGGGCATCCCACGTGTCGGGGCTCCCTGAAGGACTGACCCTTCCAGTGCGGCCGGTCTATGGCGACATCCTCCGGCTTCGCGTCCCCGAAAAGCTCCGGCCCTTGGTGACGTCCACTGTTCGGGGGATGGTTCGAGGCGTTCCGGTTTACATCGTTCCCCGGGACGACGGAACCGTGGTGATCGGAGCGACGCAACGCGAAGACCGGTTGTCAGCGACTTCCAACGCAGTCTCGGCCGGCGGCGTCTATCAACTGCTGAGGGATGCCCAAACTCTGGTCCCCGCAGTGGCGGAACTGGAACTCCTTGAAGCAACTGCCCGCGCCCGCCCCGGCACTCCGGACAACGCCCCCCTGCTTGGACGGGTCAGCGGGCCCCACGGCGACGTTGACGGCTTGGTGATCGCTACAGGATTCTTCCGCCACGGTGTACTCCTGACTCCCGTAGCCGCCAGGATCGTGGGCGAACTCATCAACGGATCCAAGGACCCTCGATGGGCTCCGTTACTGCCTGATCGCTTCGCGGGCAACGCTTCAGTTCCCCAAGTACTCACACCAGCAGCACACGCTCCCACCAAGGAAACAGCATGAACATCAAACTCAACGGAACCGATCACGCAGTCTCCGATGACGCATCCGTCAGCACTCTCGTCACAGCGATCACGGGCCGCGCCTTGGACCCTCGCGGGCAAGCGGCCGACGGCGGCAAGCTGGGAGTCGCGGTCGCACGTAACTCCGAGGTGGTTCCCCGCAGCCAATGGGCCGTGACGGCGCTGGCCGACGGAGACGAACTCGAACTCGTAACAGCAGTCCAAGGAGGCTGAACCATGACAACAGCAAACATTGACGGTCGAACCACTGATGTGCTGGCGATCGACGGCGTGGAATTCGGTTCCCGACTCATCATGGGCACCGGAGGCGCGCCGAGCCTTGATGGCCTGGGATCAGCGCTCCTGGCTTCGGGGACCGAGCTCACCACCGTAGCCATGCGGCGCTACTCACCCGCCGAAACGGGATCGCTGTTCCAGCTCCTGGTGGACCACAACATCCGGGTACTTCCCAACACTGCGGGCTGCTTTACTGCCAAGGACGCCGTGATGACCGCTGAACTGGCCCGCGAAGCGCTGGAGACAGATTGGGTGAAGTTGGAAGTCATCGCCGACGAACACACGCTCCTGCCCGACGCCGTGGAACTGGTGGATGCAACGGAACAACTGGTGAACCGGGGCTTCAAGGTTTTCGCCTACACAAATGACGATCCCGTGCTCGCGCTCAGGCTCGAGAACCTGGGTGCCACCGCCGTCATGCCCTTGGGATCACCCATTGGGACCGGCCTCGGCATCCTGAACCCACACAACATTGAACTCATCGTGTCCCGGGCCTCCGTACCCGTGGTCCTCGACGCGGGAATCGGAACCGCCTCCGATGCCGCGTTGGCCATGGAGCTGGGCTGTGACGCCGTGCTGTTGGCCACCGCTGTAACCCGGGCCCAGAACCCGGTGCAGATGGGGGAGGCCTTCAAGCACGCTGTCATCGCCGGTAGGCTTGCGCGGCAGGCAGGCCGGATTCCCCGGCGGGAGCACGCGCTCGCGTCCTCGGCGATGGAAGGCCGGGCAGAGTTCCTCTGATCCGAACCCTCGGAATGTGGCAGCCGGGCTCGGCGACTCATTTCAGAACGACAACCTCGGCGCACACGCGGCGTCGTGCGGGGCTTAAGTCGTGCCGGGGCTTAAACAGTAGTGACCGCCACCATGGGGTGACGGTTACTACTGTCTAAGGTTCTAAAGCCGCAGCGCCTTGGTGAGGGCCGCAGTATCGTGCTGGGTCCTGGTCCGGCCGAGAAAGAGCACCACGGCAACCGCCGCGGCAGTGCCGAGCACAATAGGTAGGACCCACGGAATCCACGTTGCGCCAGGCTGGTAGCCCAATCCGGCGCTGATGAACGCGATCCAACTCAGCGTGCCCACAGCTGCTGAGACACCGGCCGGCAGCGCGATCCCGTACTTGCCGTGCCGCTTGTCGTTAGCCCACACAATGAAACCGGTGGCAATGGTGGCCAGAACCACCACGACGAGAGAAAGCATGAAAACTCCTTAGCGGACGACGAGACGTAGGAAGACCCTAGAGAGCGCCGAAGCCGACGCGCCGGGTTTCCTCGGCGCCGATTTCCACGTAGCCCAGCACGTTGCCGGGAACAATGACCTGTCGGCCCTTGTCATCAGTGAGGCGAAGCTCGGAGCCTTTGGTCACGGCCTCAGCCACAATCTTGGCGACGGCGTCGGCATCCAGGGAGGATTCGAGCACGATCTCACGGCCAACGTTCTGAATGCCGATCTTTACTTCCACAGCAAGGCCTCCAAGCCAATCAAGTGTTAAGTCAGTCCTCTATTTGTAGCCTAGGACTCTTTGGGGAATCGACTGATTCCGCGCCAAGCTAAACGATAGATCAGATCGCTGGCCACATCGAGGTCCAGGTTTCCGTCCGTTTCGAGCCAATATCTGGCGCTGACCTGAGCCATTCCGGCCAAACCACGGCCAAGAAGCTGCGCTTCCAGAGGGGGCAGTTTGGTGTCCTCGGCAATGACACGGGCCACGGCGTCCGCGAACGTTTTGTTGAAAGTCTCCAAACGCGAACTGACATCGGCATCATTGATCAGGTCCGATTCGAACACCAGGCGATGGGCTTGGTCGTCATCGGCAATGAACCTGTAGTAAGCGCGCATGACGGCCTTGACGCGTTCCTTGTTATCCGTGGTGGAGTTCAAGGCGTTGAGCATCAGCTGCGTCAGGGTTGCAAGGTGGCTGTCCAGGAGCGCCATGTAAAGCTCGCGCTTGGAGGGAAAGTGCTGATAGAGCACTGGTTTGCTCACGTGGGCGGCCTCCGCGATTTCGTCCATGGCTGCCCCGTGGAAGCCGTTGGCAACGAATACTTCCAGCGCCGCGTTCAGCAACTGTGCGCGGCGCTCGTCCCGCGGCAACCTTGGTGAACGCGTTGTACCTGCCCGTTCCTGCCTGGCCGGTGCCCCATCGTTTGCCCGTGTGCCGTCAGCCACAGTCTGCCGCCTTTCCTTCGCAGTTATGACTACTCTACCGGGGGGTAATATGACCGGGCGGCATCTGCAGGCATAGATTGGGGTATGGCCTCAATTGTTGCTGCCCACGCTACTGCGCCCGCTGTCCTCCCGCCCCTCGTTGAACCGGCCGCCGAACTTACGCCGGCCGAGGTGGAACGGTATTCCCGGCATCTCATCATTCCTGAAATTGGCGCCCTGGGCCAACGCAGGCTCAAGAATGCCAAAGTCCTGGTCATAGGCGCCGGTGGCCTTGGTTCCCCCGCACTGCTGTACCTGGCCGCTGCCGGAGTGGGCACCCTGGGCATACTGGACGACGACGCGGTGGACCTTAGCAACCTGCAGCGGCAGGTCATCCATGGTGTGAAGGACGTGGGTACGCCCAAGGTCGAATCCGCACGTAACGCCATCGCAGAACTCAACCCCTTGGTCAACGTTGTCCTGCACAATGTCCGCCTTGACGCTTCCAATGCGCTGGATCTGTTTGCGCAGTATGACCTCATCCTGGACGGCGCTGACAACTTTGCAACGCGGTATCTGGTGAACGACGCCGCTGCCATCCTCGGCAAGCCCTATGTCTGGGGATCCATCTTCCGCTTTGACGGCCAGGTGAGCGTCTTCTGGGCCGACCACGGGCCCACGTACAGGGATCTCTACCCGGAAGCGCCTCCCGCCGGCTCGGTGCCGTCCTGTGGCGAGGGTGGCGTGTTCGGCATGCTCTGCGCAGCGGTTGGATCGCTCATGGTCACCGAGGCCGTGAAGCTGATTACCGGCGTCGGGCGTTCATTGCTGGGCCGGGTGGCACTTTTTGATGCTTTGGGCGGAAACTGGCGCGAGATCAAGGTCTCAAAGGATCCGGAAGCCGAACCCATTACGGAATTGACCGACTACGAGGCCTTCTGTGGAGTAACGCCGCCGGCGGCCACGGACCAGGAGCACACTGTTTCCGCCAAAGACCTGGCCGCAATGCTTGCCGAACGGGAGTTGGGGGAGCGGGACTTCGAACTCGTGGATGTCCGCGAGTCGGGCGAGCACAGCATCGTGAGCATCGACGGCTCTATCCTGATTCCGCAGGGCCGCATACTCTCCGGCGAAGCGTGGGTGCAGCTGCCGCAGGACAGGGACATCGTGTTCCACTGCAAGGCCGGGACTCGATCGGCTGCTGTCCTTGAAGCGGCGCAAAAGGCCGGCTACACGCGCGTCAGCCATCTCGACGGCGGTATTCTCGCCTGGGTGCGCGATGTGGAACCGGAGAAGCCCATTTACTGATCGTTGCCCGGTCAGGCCTTTGTCTGTAAAGCTCAACCATGAGCGAAGATCTGGCAGAGACCCTGCAACACCCTCTTGGTTCCGGTTTTGGGCACGGTTCCACCGCCCGGGAGGTCATCGATGGAATCGACCTCGCCGGAAAGGCGGCTATCGTTACCGGCGGATACTCCGGGCTCGGCCTGGAGACAGTTCGGGCGCTGGTTTCAGCCGGCGCGGAAGTCACAGTCCCGGCTCGCAGGACCGAACACGCAAAGGAAGTGCTGGCTGGCGCCGGTCTCGGTGACACGGTCACGGTGGAAGAGATGGACCTGGCAGACCAGGACAGCGTTAAAGCATTCGCCCAGCGATACATGGCCGGGCACGGTTCGTTGGACATCCTCATCAACAACGCGGCCATCATGGCAAGCCCGGAAGAACGCGTGGGACCGGGCTGGGAAGCCCAGTTCGCCACCAACCACCTGGGGCACTTCACTCTGGTCAACGCTCTCTGGCCTGCCCTGTCGGCATCCGGCAACGCCCGCGTAGTTTCCTTATCCTCCACCGGCCACAAGCTGTCCCCGATCCGGTTCGAGGACATCAATTTCGCTACCGGCTACGACAAATGGCGGGCCTATGGTCAGGCCAAGACGGCCAATTCACTTTTTGCCGTGGAACTTGACCGGCGGGGACGGGAATTCGGCGTGCGGTCTTTCGCGGTGCATCCAGGGGGCATCATGACTGAGCTGCAACGGCATTTGCCCAAGGAAGAGATGGTGGCCGCAGGCTGGATGGACGGCGAGGGAAATCTCCGGGAAGGATTCAAGACGCCGGAACAGGGCGCAGCAACCTCGGTTTGGGCGGCGACGTCACCGGCTTTGGCGGGCAAAGGCGGGGTTTACTGCGAGGACTGCGACATCGCCAATCCCACCGACAAAGATTCACCCCTCGCCCGCTACCAAGGTGTGGACGCGCACGCTATCGACAAAGCAGAAGCAGGGAAACTGTGGGACCTGTCCGCCGAGCTGACAGGTATCAACGCTTTCGCGTAAGTGGCGAGGTGGCCTCAGGCGCTTTCGGAGCGGAGTTGCCCGTGATCCACCGGGCACTCCGCGGCCGGGGCGGCTTGGGGCTTCTCCACTTCGATGCCGTAGAGGGCTTCCAGAGCGGCAACATACTCTTCCTGTTGGCCGTTGGCTGCCAGTTCGCGTGCCCTGACCGTGGGAATGTGCAGGAGCTGCTTGACCATCCGGCGAAGGGCGAACTCAACCTCTTCGGCGGCGGCGGTGCAACCATGCCGTGCCCGGACTTTTTCCATTTCCGCGTCAAGGACGTTCATGGTGTGGCGGCGCAGCGCCACAATGGCAGTGTCCACGGAGCGGGCTTCGCGTTCGGACTCGAAAGAGGTGGCGGCGCCGTTGACTATTGCGCTGGCCTGGGAAAGTGACTCTGCCTGCTCCTGAGGCGCAGCCAGCCGTACGGATTCAAGCGTCAGGAGCTCAACGCCATCGAGTTCGCCCACTGCGGGGTCGAAGTCGTGGGTGAGGGCGAGGTCGATAGCGATCAAGGGTTTGCCCGAGTGGGCCCGGACGCGGGCAAGATCGGCGGCCTCCACTCTGTTGTCAGAGCCGCTGCAGCCAATCATGACGTCAGCTGCGGCAACAGCAGCGGGAAGAGTGTCGGCGTCGAGCGCTGTTCCGCCGCGGGTGGCTACAAAGCCTTCGGCGCGGCCGGAAGAAGAGTAAACGGAGACGTCTGTGCAGCCGCGCTCCCGCAGAAGCGACATGGTTGCGCCGGCGTAGGCCCCGGTTCCGAAGACCACAACCTTTTTGCGGGACCAATCGTCGTTTTCGGCGAGGTCGGTGGCAAGGTCCAATGCGACGGAAACGATCGAGAGCCCGCGCGAGCCGAGGGCTGTCTGCGCGCCGACATCCTTGGCCGTTTTGGAGGCCGCCTGGAACAAGCGCACAAGGCCGGAGCTGGCGGTGCCTTCCTGCTGTGCTGTGATCAGCGCCCGGCGAACCTGGCCTGCGATCTCGCGCTCACCTACCACGGCTGAATCCAGGCCGGCGCTCACAGCGAACAGGTGCCGTGTGACGTCCGGACCGGTGTTTGTGGCGAAGGAGCGTGAGACGAGTTGCTCGTTGAGGCCGCTGAGTTCGCTGATCTGGGAGACAAGGGCCGAACGAGCCGCCTCAAGGTCAGCTCCGTTGGCTGTTTCTCCGTAAATTTCGTAGCGGTTGCACGTGGCCAGGACAACGGCTCCGGAAACCAGGGAGGAGTCTGTCAGGGCTGCCGAGGCAAGCTCAGAGGAACCGTTGCTCAACTGAGCGACAGTTTCGAGGTCGATGTCGGCGTGTGTAGCCACCAATGAGAAAAGAACCACAGCACCCCAATCATAGCTTTTTCGTAGCCCGGTAGAACAATGCAGCACCGTGGTGATCCCCACGAAGGCCAGTGATCCCCGACACAACGGCCCGGGCCGGGCGCGACGTGACAGCTTGTCGTTATCTTTTGCCCCGGATTTTCGGCACAATCGAAGGCATGACTTCTAGCGCGGCAGCATCCAACAGTACGGCTTCCAACGCCCCGGCGGGAACCCTCGGCGCCAACCACCCGCTCAACGACGGCCGTACCTCGGACTCGCCGTTGATCACTGCCTACCGCGGTGGCACGCCGTCCCGCAGGCCTGTATGGTTCATGCGCCAGGCGGGTCGTTCCCTGCCTGAGTATCTGAAGGTCCGCCAAGGCGTTGCCATGCTGGACTCTTGCCTGCGGCCTGAACTGGCCGCCGAGATCACCCTGCAGCCGGTTCGCCGCCACGACGTTGACGCCGCCATCTTCTTCTCGGACATCGTTATTCCGTTGAAGCTCGCCGGCGTGGGAGTGGACATCGTCCCCGGCGTAGGACCCGTGTTGGACAAGCCGGTGCGAACGGCAGCTGATGTGGCCGCCCTTCCCACCCTGACGTGGGAAGCCCTCGAGCCGATCCGCGAAGCCGTCCGCCTGACGGTTGCCGAACTCGGAAAGACCCCGCTGATCGGCTTCGCCGGTGCGCCATTCACCCTGGCCGCCTACATGGTTGAAGGGAAGCCCTCCCGTGATCACCTCGGGCCCCGAACCATGATGCACGCCGATCCCGAGACGTGGGCGGCGCTGGCCAACTGGGCTGCCGATACCTCCGGAATGTTCCTTCAGGCCCAACTTGAGGCAGGCGCTTCGACGGCGCAGCTCTTCGATTCCTGGGCCGGATCCCTTGGCCTGGATGACTACACCAAGTACGTGGCGCCGGCATCCACCCGGGCGCTGGACCACGTCCGTGGACTCGGGGCGCCGTTGATCCACTTTGGAACCGGCACTTCCGAGCTTCTGGTTGCCATGCGCGACGTCGGCGTAGACGTCGTAGGTGTGGACTACCGGCTGCCCTTGGACGAAGCCAACCGACGCCTGGGTGGAACTGTGCCGCTTCAAGGCAACATCGACCCCGCTCTTCTGTCCGCCCCGTGGGAGGTCCTTGAAGCCCACGTCCGGGAGGTCATCGCTGCTGGTTCCCACGCCCCGGGCCATGTGCTGAACCTTGGTCATGGAGTTCCTCCCGAAACAGACCCCACCGTTCTGACGCGCGTGGTGGAGCTCATCCACTCCATCCCTGCGGAGTAGGCGCTATGCGCGCGGGGCATGCGACGTCCACGTCGGAGCCGATACCAGCAGCTGCACGGCCAACTGCCGTGGTAGTGGGCGGCGGCATCTCAGGCCTGATCGCTGCGCGGGAGCTTGCCGCGGCCGGGTCAACGGTTACTGTCCTCGAGGCGACCACCGCATGGGGAGGCTGCGTGGGAAGCCATGTTGTTGCCGGGCTGCGTCTGGACAGCGGGGCGGAGTCGTTTGCCACACGGTCCACGGCCGTCGCCGACCTCGCGCGTGAGTTGGGCCTGGCGGACCATATAGTTGCTCCCCACCCCGGAGGTGCCTGGGTGCAGCTTCCGGACGGCCCGCAGGAGCTTCCCAAAACCGGAGTACTCGGTATTCCCGCGAATCCCTGGGACCCTGAGGTTCGACGATCCCTGGGTCTCCTCGGAGCCATCAGAGCCTCGTTTGACCGCTGGCTCCCGGCATCTGTCGGTACGTCCGCGGAGGTCACCAGTGTTGCCGCTCTGGTTGGTACCCGTATGGGCAAAAGGGTTCTGGAGCGGCTTGTTTCGCCGGTGGTAGGCGGCGTTCATTCCGCTGACCCTGCCCTTTTGGACGTGGATATGGTGGCCCCGGGCCTGCGCGCCGGAATCCGCTCGCATGGCTCACTTGCTGCTGCTGTCGCAGCTCAACGCAAAGGGTCCAAGGACGCCCCGTCTTCATCCTCCGCGGCGTCGTCCGGAACGGCAAAAGCGGGTTCCGCCGTGGCCGGCCTGAAGGGTGGAATGAACACTCTGGTGGACGCCCTCGTCGCTGACCTGCAGGAGCGGGGGGTTCAGTTGCTCGCCGGTCGGCGTGCCGAGGACGTTGTGAAAACTGAAGAGGGTTGGCGGGTCACCGCTGAAAGTTCCACCTACGACGCCGGCCGCCTGGTGGTTGCGCTTGACGGCCCGGCCGCCGTCGGGTTGCTGGAGAAGTCCTTGCCTGTGCTGTCCGGCCTCCGTCCGGCTCCAGGACCCCTGGTAAGCCTGGTGACCTTGGTGGTGGACCTGCCGCAACTTGATGGCAGGCCCAGGGGGACCGGAATCCTGGTTGCACCCGAAACCCCGGGGATCAAGGCCAAGGCCCTCACCCATGCAACGGCGAAGTGGGATTGGTTGGCTGACGAAGCCGGTCCGGGCACCCACGTCCTGCGCCTGTCCTATGGTCGGCGTGAAGAGGCAGGCGGCGGCGCGGACGTTGTCATGGACGATGAGTCGCTCCTTACCGCCGCCGTGGCAGATGCTTCCGCGCTGCTGACGGTTCCGGTATCCAAGGCGGACATCGTGGATTGGGATGTGGTGCGCTGGGCTGGCGCCCTGCCGTTCGCCGCCGTCGGTCATAAACAGCGCGTGGCGGAGGTTCGTCAGGCGTGCGCGTCTGCCAACCGCCTTACCGTGGTGGGCGGCTGGTTGGCCGGGAACGGCCTTGCTGCAGTAGTGGCCGACACTCGTGCGCAAGTGGCCCGGGTGCATGCAGGCTGATCACCAGAATGGTGATTTGCGTCACTTCTACGCCTTGTAGAACTAATCCGTTTCGACTTAGCGGCTGGCACCGGGCAAACTTGAACCATGAGCCACACTTCTGCCGAATCTGTCACTAAAACTGCTGATACCGAAGAGCAGTTCTTCACGCTCTGGACTGTCTTCAAGCGCTCGGCCGATGTCCTGCGCAGCGGCGACGCAGCCCAGGAGTACGAGGCCCTGGTAGAGAAGCTTGCCGAAGGCGGAGTCACCGTTCGCGGCAGCTACGACGTCTCCGCTATGCGCTCCGACGCGGACATCATGGTGTGGCTCCATGGGGCCAAGCCCGAAGACCTGCAGTCCGCGGTCCGCTCCATCCGGCGCAGCAAACTCTTTGCCGGCACCGAGATCGTATGGTCCGCCATGGGCGTGCACCGCGAAGCGGAGTTCTCCAAGAGCCACATTCCGGCCTACGCTCGTGGCGTGGAGCCCAGCACCTGGCTGTGCGTGTACCCCTTCGTCCGCTCTTACGAGTGGTATATCCTCCCGGCCGAGGAACGCGGCGCCATGCTCCGCGAACACGGTCTGCTGGGCAGGGAATTCCCGCAGGTCATCTCCAACACCGTCTCCTCGTTCGCGTTGGGTGACTGGGAATGGATCCTCGGACTCGAGGCACCGGAACTGGTGGACCTTGTGGACCTGATGCGCCATCTGCGGGACAGCGAGGCCCGCAACCACGTCCGTGAAGAAATCCCGTTCTACACCGGCCGCCGCGTGTCCGCTGCCGAGATTGCCGAGGTCCTTGCATGAGCACTCCAGTCGTTTCCACGGCCGTCAACGAAGTCACCGAGCGCGGCCGCCAGGAACCCAAAAATTACGACGCCGTGCTGCTCGCGTCCTTCGGCGGGCCCGAAGGCCAGGACGACGTCATTCCCTTCCTCCGCAATGTCACCCGCGGTCGCGGCATTCCGGATGAACGTCTCGAAGAGGTCTCCCACCACTACCGCGCTTTTGGCGGCATTAGCCCCATCAACCAGCAGAACCGTGAACTGAAGGCTGCCATTGAGGCCGAGCTGGACCGCCGTGGCATCGAACTGCCGGTCCTCTGGGGTAACCGCAACTGGGACCCGTACATCGCCCCGGTACTTCAGGACGCTTACGACGCCGGACACCGCAGGCTCCTGATGCTCACCACCAGCATCTACTCCTGTTACTCAAGCTGCCGCCAGTACCGCGAGGACATCGGCGTTGCCCTGACGGAAACCGGGTTGGATGGCAAGCTCCAGGTGGACAAGATCCGCCAGTACTTCGACCACCCCGGCGTAGTCCAGCCCTTCCTGGAGGGTACATCTGCGGGCTTGGAGGAGATCCGCGGCAAGCTCGTCGCAGCCGGCGAGACTGACCCGGACTCAAAGATCCGCGTCCTGTTTGCTACGCACTCGATCCCCACCCGGGATGCCGAGGCCGCTGGAAGGTCCGAGGACGAGCCCCGCGAATTCGCGGAAGGCTCGGCTTATGCTGCCCAGCACTTGGCCAACGCCAAGGCCATCATGGATGTTGTGGCACCCAACGTTGCCTGGGACCTGGTGTACCAGTCCCGTTCCGGCGCCCCTCACATCCCGTGGCTTGAGCCGGACATCAACGACCACCTCGAGGAAATCGCCCCTGAAGGGGTCCGCGGCGTCGTCATTGTTCCCCTCGGCTTCGTCAGCGATCACATGGAAGTTGCCTGGGACCTGGACACCGAGGCTCTGGAAACCTGCAAGGACCTCGGCATCGAAGCAACCCGTGTCCCCACCCCGGGTACGCACGCAGCTTTCGTGTCCGGCCTGGTAGACCTGATCTGCGAACGCACGGTGGAGAACAACATCGCCGAGCGCCCCCACGTGACGGACCTGGGTGCTTGGTACGACGTCTGCCGTCCCAACTGCTGCGAAAACTTCCGCGGAGCGAAGCCCGTCATTTCGGAAGTTGGTACCACAGTGGGCATCGGGCACGACGCGTACCCCGCTCCGGAGGCTGCCAAGTGACCGTACGCATCGGCACCAGGGCGAGCAAGCTCGCCCTGACGCAGACGCAGCAAACTGCGGACCGGTTGGCTGCCGTTGGCGGCTTCCCTGTGGAACTCGTGCACATCAAGACCGAGGGCGACGTCAAAACCGGGTCCCTTTCCCAGATGGGCGGCACAGGCGTGTTCGTCGCGGCCCTTCGGGACGCACTTCTCGCTGAGACCTGTGACGTTGCCGTGCACTCCCTCAAGGACCTGCCCACGGGCGCCGCACTTGGCCTGAGCATCGCTGCAACACCCAAACGGGTGGATGTCCGCGACGTACTCTGTGCCCGCGATGGCATGACGCTCGCCGAACTGCCGGGCGGCGCCAAAGTCGGTACAGGCTCACCACGGCGGGCCGCGCAACTCCGGGCTGCACGTCCGGACATTGAGGTGCTCGACATCCGTGGGAACGTGGATACCCGCCTCGGCCGTGTCCCTGGTTTGCCGGGAAATGTGACCGATGTTGTTGTCCCCGGCAAGACCTGCGATCTTGACGCTGTGGTGTTGGCCGCAGCGGGCTTGGAACGCATGGATCGGTTGGACACCGTCAGCGAATTCTTCGAATCCGACGTCATGCTGCCGGCCCCCGGGCAGGGAGCGTTGGCCATCGAATGCCGGACGGATGACGCTCCGCCACTGGGCGGTTCCACCGAGGGATCAAACTCGGTGCTGGCCCAGGCCCTTGCCGCTTTGAACGACGACGACACACGCCTCGCCGTTACGGCCGAGCGTGCCGTTCTGGCCCGGCTCGAAGCCGGTTGTGCTGCCCCCGTGGGGGCTTACGCCTTCCGGAAGGGCAGCATGCTGCACCTTGAAGCAGTGGTCTGCGCCGTGGACGGCACCAAGACAGTCCGCGAAAAGAAAGCCACGGACGGTCTAACGGAAGTCGGAGCCACGTTGCTCGGCATCGAAGTGGCTGAGCTCTTGCTCGCTGCCGGCGCCGCGGAGATCGCGGACCTTGCCGCGTCCTGAGCCGTATGAAGTAAATGGGCTGACCGGCCGGCGTGTCCTGATCACCAGGAGCGCCGACCGTGCACGCCCTTTGGCGGCGCTGCTGAGTGAGTTGGGGGCCGAGCCCTTGGTGCTTCCGCTCATCGATTTTGAGAGGGCAGGGGACCAGGCTTCCCTTGATGCGGCCTTGGACAAGTTGGCGGCCGGTGACTTTGACTGGCTGGTGATCAGCAGTATCACCACCGTCCGGGTTCTCATGGAGAAGGCTGCCCAGCGCGGGATGGCACTCGCGGATCTTGTTCCATCGGGAACAAAGGTGGCCACCATTGGCTCTTCGTCCCATCAGGTTCTCGAATCCGTAGGCCTCGCCGTTGCTCTGGCGCCTGAGGATGTCCAATCGGCGGACGGCCTCCTTGCTGTGTGGGAAGCGTCCCGCGTACGCGTGTTCCTGCCCCAAGCCGATATTGCGGCGGCCAGCCTGCGCGACGGCCTGGCGGCAAGCGGTGCGGACGTGACGTCCGTGGTCGCCTACCGCACGGTTGACTACCCTGCCCGTGCCGAACTCCGCCTGACAGCGGTACTTCCCTCCGGCGTCGGGACGTCCTTCACTGACGATCCGGCAACACTTGTTCCGGAAGACGCGCGGGCAGCACTGGATGCCGGAACCGTGGACGCTGTGGTGGCTGCTTCTCCCAGCGCGACGCGCCGTATCGCTGCAACATTGATGCCCTTGGGCAGGTGCCGGCTGATCGCCATTGGACGGCCGACGGCGGCAGAGGCCTCCCGGATAGGCCTCACCGTGGCAGCCACCGCCAAAGAACCAACCCCGGACGGCATTGTGGCCGCCTTGGAATCTGTTTTCGCCAACGAAGGGAAATCGTCATGAGCTTTCCGAACCATCGTCCCCGCCGCTTGCGCACCACTCCCGCCATGCGCAGGCTCACCGCCGAAAACCGCCTGGCGCCCGCGGACCTGATCCTCCCGGCGTTCATCCGGGAAGGCCTCACCGAGCCGAGTCCCATCAGTTCCATGCCGGGAGTCGTCCAACACACCACAGAGTCCCTCAAACGGGCCGCAGCCGAAGCCGTGGAGTTGGGCGTAGGAGGCATCATGCTGTTCGGTGTGCCCGCCGAACGCGATGCGCAAGGCACCGCTGCACTGGACCCGGATGGCGTCTTGAACAAGGCCATCCGCGACGTCAAAGCCGAGGTGGGCGATGGCCTGGTGATCATGGGCGATGTTTGCCTCGACGAGTTCACCGACCACGGCCACTGCGGCGTCCTCGATTCCGAGGGCTACGTGGATAACGACGCCACGCTGGAGATCTACGGTCAGATGGCAGTTGCCCAGGCCGACGCGGGCGCCCACGTGCTGGGGCCCTCGGGAATGATGGACGGCCAGATCGCGGTCATCCGTCAAGCACTGGAGGAATCCGGACACAAAAACACAGCAGTCCTTGCCTACGCAGCTAAATACGCCTCAGCGTTCTACGGCCCGTTCCGTGAGGCCGTGGATTCCCAACTCAAGGGTGATCGCCGTACTTACCAGATGGACGCAGCCAACCGCCGGGAAGCCATCCTGGAGGTGGAACTCGACATCGAAGAAGGCGCCGACATGGTGATGGTCAAGCCCGCCATGAGCTACCTGGACATTCTCGCTGATGTGGCTGCAATGAGTCCGGTGCCTGTTTCGGCCTACCAAATCTCAGGCGAATACGCCATGATCGAAGCGGCCGCCGCCAACGGCTGGATCGACAGGCGGGGCGCCATTACTGAATCTGTCCTCGGCATCAAGCGTGCTGGAGCCGATACCGTATTGACCTACTGGGCCTCCGAACTGGCAGGCTGGTTGAAGGAGTCCTGATGTCTTCTCTCCCTGCAGAATCCGCTGTTCCCCTGGATCCCACGGCACCGTCCCGGACCGCCGTGCCTTCCGATCCCGCTGCACCAGTGGCGGCCAACCAGATCCTGCTCGGCCTGAACACCTTCGGCGACGCCGGTGTGGATGCTGACGGAAACCCCAAGGAGCATGCGCTTGTCCTGCGGGAGCTGCTGCAGGAAGCGAAACTGGCTGACGCCGTCGGAATCCATGCCTTTGGCGTGGGGGAGCACCACCGCCGCGATTTCGCTGTGTCCGCGCCTGAGGTTTTCCTTGCTGCGGCGGCCGCCGTGACATCACGGATCCGCTTGGGGTCCGCCGTTACCGTGCTCAGCTCAGATGATCCCATCCGCGTCTTCCAACGTTTCGCCACGGTTGATGCCTTGTCCAATGGCAGGGCCGAGGTCATGCTCGGCAGGGGTTCGTTCGTGGAGTCATTCCCGCTGTTTGGCTTGGAGTTGGCAGACTACGAAGTCCTCTTCGAAGAAAAACTGGAGCTGTTCGACAAAGTACGCGCCCAGAAACCCGTTCATTGGGCGGGGCGCACGCGGCCCAACGTCAATGGGTTGCAGGTATACCCCCAACTCCAGCATCACCTCCTGCCGGCCTGGATTGGTGTGGGTGGCACACCGGAGTCCGTGCTGCGCTGCGCCGAATACGGCTACCCCATCATTTTCGCCATTATTGGGGGAGAGCCCCGACGCTTCGCACCGCTGGTCAACCTGTACCGTGAGGCGATGGCAAAGTACGGCCATCCCATGCGCCAGATTGCCACGCACTCACCAGGATTCATCGCGGACACGGACGAGGCCGCCCGCGAGGAGCTGTTCCCGCATTGGCTGGAGCAGCGCAACAGGATCGGTGCCGAGCGTGGGTGGGGGCCAGGGAACCGTGGCGAGTTCGACGCCATGTGCGGCCCTGAGGGTGCCCTCTATGTTGGTTCCCCGGAAACCGTGGCGCAGAAAATCGCTCTTCTCAAGAGGAATCTCGGTGTGGACCGATTCGACCTCAAATACAGCAATGGAACGTTGCCGCATCAGTCAATGATGCGCTGCATTGAGCTCTACGGCACCGAGGTGGCCCCGCGGGTCACCGAGCTGCTGGCCGACGCCGCATAAGACTGCGCCCGGCCAAGCTGAAATCACTGAAAGAATAGGAACCATGACCTCAAATACCCCCGTGTCCGATCAACTTTACGACCGTGCCCGGTCCCTGATGCCCGGCGGCGTGAATTCGCCGGTGCGGGCCTTCGGTTCAGTGGGCGGTACCCCGAAGTTCATGGTCTCGGCCAAGGGCGCCTACCTGACGGACGCGGACGGCAAGGAATACGTGGACCTCGTCTGCTCCTGGGGGCCTGCGTTGTTGGGACACGCCCACCCCGCCGTGCTCGATGCCGTTCACGCAGCTGTGGATCGAGGCCTTTCTTTCGGAGCTTCCACACCGGACGAAGCCAACCTCGCTGAGATCGTCAAGGACCGGGTGTCCGCTGTTGAACGTCTGCGGATGGTATCCACTGGAACCGAAGCCACCATGACCGCCGTTCGTTTGGCCCGCGGTTTCACCGGCCGCAACTTGATCATCAAGTTTGCCGGGTGCTACCACGGCCACTTGGACGGGCTGTTGGCAGCGGCAGGATCCGGCGTGGCAACGTTGGCTTTGCCCGGCTCTGCCGGCGTTACGGAGGCCACTGCCGCTGAAACCCTGGTTCTGCCGTATAACGATCTCGCCGCCGTCGAGGCTGCCTTCGCTGCGCACGGCAAAAACATTGCTGCCGTCATCACCGAAGCGGCACCGGCCAACATGGGCGTCGTCACTCCGGGTGAGGGCTTCAACGCAGGCGTGTCCCGCATCACCAAGGAGCACGGTGCGCTCCTGATCGTGGACGAAGTCCTCACCGGCTTCCGTACCGGGTACGCCGGCTACTGGGGCTTGACCGGCCGCCAGGAAGGCTGGGCTCCGGACCTGCTCACCTTCGGTAAGGTCATTGGTGGTGGAATGCCGACGGCGGCACTCGGCGGCCGTGCCGACGTGATGGACTACCTTGCTCCCGTCGGTCCCGTGTACCAGGCCGGAACCCTGTCCGGAAACCCCGTGGCCATGGCTGCAGGAGTGGCAACTCTGACCCACGCAACTCCTGAGGTCTACGCCTACGTTGATGGCCGCTCGCTGGAACTCTCCGCAGCGCTTTCCTCTGCCCTTGATGCAGCAGGGGTGGACCACTCGATCCAGCGGGCGGGCAATCTGTTCTCCGTGGCGTTTGGGACCTCCGCCCATGGCGTACACAACTACGACGACGCGCAGCGGCAGGAAAGCTTCCGCTATGCCCCGTTCTTCCACTCCATGCTGGACTCAGGCGTCTACCTTCCGCCGTCGGTCTTCGAAGCCTGGTTCCTTTCCGCCGCTCACGACGACGCAGCGATGAACCGGATTATCGACGCCCTTCCGGCGGCGGCAAAGGCTGCAGCGGGCGCTACGGCTTAGCTTTTTTAGTGATGCCCCGGCCAGATGCTCGAAGCATGTGGCCGGGGCATCGTTGTTTGTCCCGGGGTAGGCTCGTAGGTGGAAACCCACCCCCAACGAATTCACGGTTTACCATGCGCAAGTTCCCGTCCATTGCATCGATTAGTGTCAGCATCGCCACCGCCGGTGTACTTCTGGTGACGGCCTCGGGTTGTTCCAGTGGCCCATCCAACTCCGGCCAAGCCACGGCGGAGGGGACGCCGTCTGTTTCTCCTTCCTCACCGACAACCACACCGGCACCCTCATCCCCGCCGGCGTCAACCACGCCGTCTGCTGTTACTTCCCCGCCTCCCTCCGCAGCGTCGGCCCCGGCACCTAGCGCCCCGTCAGCTGTAGAGAAACAACTCGCCGCGCTCAGCCTTGAGCAGCGCGTGGGACAACTGTTCATGGTGGCCTCTAAAGCCACCGGCGCCGAACCCGGAACCATGGAAGCACTGACCAAGTACCATGCCGGAAACGTTTATCTCAGCGGGCGCAGCAAGGCCGGAACTGCTCCGACGGCTGCCGTGGTGTCTTCCTTGACGGGCACTGTCTCTGCTGCCACAACGGGCGGGCTGCCTCTTTTTGTTGCTACCGACCAAGAAGGCGGATACGTTCAGGTGCTCTCCGGCCCGGGCTTCTCCACGATTCCTGCTGCCCTGGTCCAAGCATCTTCCGGGGCGGCCAAGCTCCGGGCGGATGCCGCAACGTGGGGAAAGGAACTTCGCAGAGTAGGGGTCAACGTGAACCTCGCACCGGTCCTGGATACAGTGACCAGCCCGGAATTTGCACCCTCAAATGCCCCCATCGGCCATTTCCAGCGGGAGTACGGCTATGACCCCGGCAACGTCTCGCTGCTGGGCAACGCTTTTGCCGACGGCATGAAAGACGCCGGGGTTGCTCCGGTGGTCAAACACTTCCCGGGCCTGGGCAGGGTGGTTCCCAATACGGACGTCAGCAAAAATGTCCGTGACACCACCACCACAAGGGACGATCCCGCGCTGGAGCCGTTCCACACCGCCATCGCATCGGGTACCAAGTGGGTCATGGTCTCCAACGCCTACTACGACAAGATCGACCCCGCAAACATCGCACCGTTCTCAGCGACGATCATGGACGCCATGCTGCGTGCTGACGCAGGTTTCACAGGGATTGTCCTTTCTGACGACCTCTGCAGTGCTGCGCAATTGGAAGCCTGGTCAGATGCTGATCGGGCCCTGAACTTTTTCGGCGCAGGCGGAACCATGTTGGTGTGTGCCGATCCCACCAGCATTCCGGCGATGCACCAAGCTGTAGTGCAAAAGGCCACGTCAGATCCGGCCTTCCGGGCCAAGGTGGACGCCGCCGCGCTTACTGTGTTGCAAGTCAAGGCCGGTCAATAGCGGCTCCACGTCAGGGATCAGGAACAAAGAACCCCGCCTTCCATGTGAAAGCGGGGTTCTTTGTACGTGGTGCGTGTCCTGTTGTGAACAGGTCCTTAGAGGACGTCCGAAAGGAAGCCCTGAAGGCGTTCCGTTTGCGGGTTGGTGAACAGCTGCTCCGGAGGGCCGGATTCAACCACCACACCGGCGTCCATGAAGGTCACCACGTCGGAGACATTGCGGGAGAAGCCCATTTCGTGGGTCACCACCACCATGGTCATGCCTCCTTGGGCCAGGTCCGTCATGAGGGCAAGGACGCCCTTGACGAGTTCCGGGTCCAGTGCGGAAGTGGCTTCGTCGAAGAACATCACCTCGGGCTTCATGGCCAAGGCGCGCGCTATGGCTACGCGCTGTTGCTGGCCACCGGAGAGGTTTGCCGGACGCGAGTCAGCCTTGTGCTTCAAACCCACCAGGTCCAATTGGGCCAGGGCTTCGTCGCGTGCCTGCTCCTTGGACATGCCACGGAGCTTACGCAGGGCCAGGGAGATGTTCTCTGCCACAGTCTTGTGGGGGAACAGGTTGAACTGCTGGAACACCATGCCAATACGGCGGCGCAATTCGTCCGGATTGTCCTTGAGGACCGAACGTCCGTCCAGGAGGATGTCGCCTTGGTCCGGTTCGATCAGCCGGTTCATGACGCGCAGGAGCGTGGACTTGCCCGAGCCGGACGGGCCGATCACCGAGGCCGTGGTGCCCTTCTCAACATGCAGGTCAATGCCGCGCAGTACGTGGTTGCTGCCAAAGGACAAATGGATGTTCTTGGCTGTCAGTGTGCCTGATGCAAATTCGCTCATGCCTGGGCTCCCTTTCCTACCACGGCTGCTGCCTCGTCCGGTTCTTTCTTCTCCGGCCGGCCGGAGCGCATGCGGGCGTCAATCCAGTTCACAAAGTGCGTGAGTGGAATGGTCAGCGCCAGATAGAAGATGGCAGCGGCCACGTAAGGGGACAGGTTGCCGCTGTTGGCGGCTGCGTCCTTGCCGATCTGGAAGATTTCACGCTCCGTGGCCAGAAGACCGAGCATGAACACCAGCGAGGATTCCTTGATCAGTGCGATGAACTGGTTCACCAGGGCGGGAAGAACCCGCCTTATTCCCTGGGGTACCACCACCAGGCGCATGGACGAGCCGTAGCTGAACCCGAGGGCCCGGGTTGCTTCGAGTTGTCCCTTGTCCACGCTCTGGATGCCTGAACGGAAGATCTCACCGATGTAAGCGCCCGACATCAAGGACAGTGCCGCGATGGCCATGGGGTACGGGCTGGTTGAACCCGTGAGTTCGCGAATGATGGGGCCGAAACCGAATCCGATCACGAGGATGGTCAGCACCGGTGGAAGCCCGCGGAGGATGTCGGTGTAGATGCGGGCTATCCACCGTGCCGCTGCGTTCCGGGAAATCCCCATCAGGGCGAGCAGCATCCCGAGAGCAGTCCCGATGATGCCCGAGACGACAGCCAGAACGATGGTGTTGGGCAGCCCGACGGCAAACATCTTAGGGAGAACTTCGCCTATTGCCTCCCAGTCAAAGAAGGACTCGGCTAGTTGATTGAGGATATCCATGGAACGCCCTGGTTACTTGGCGGGGAGCTGGACGGCCTTGCTGCCCGGCTTCCAGCCCTGGGGGGTCTGCTCGGCGGCAGTCGGACGGTCCTTGTACCACTCGGCCGTGAGCTTGGCCCAGGTGCCGTCAGCAATGACAGCATCCAAGCCGGAGTTCAAAGCGTCGATCAGCGGCTGGTTGTCCTTATTCACGGCGTATGCAGTGAAGTTCTGGGTGTTGACAACCTTCTCGGCGATCTTGGTGTTGTCGCCTTCCTTGACCTGGCCTTCGGCCTGCTGGGAAGGAGCAACCCACGCGTCGATCTGGCCGTTCTTCACGTTGCCGTAGACCGTGTTGTAGTCAGGGAAACGGACGGGCTCAATCTTGAGTGTGTTCGTCATGTAGTCGTCCTGGACGGTGCCCTGGACGACGCCGATGCGCAGGCCTTCCTTGACGTCGGCGAAGCCGGTGACCTTGGAGTCGTTCTTGGTCACGATAGCCATGTAGCCGAAGTCGTAGCCGTTGGTGAAGCCGACCGTCTTGCGGCGGGCGTCCGTGGTGGAGATGGAGGAGGATCCGACGTCGAACTGCTTGTTGCCCACCTGGGACAGGAGCGCCGAGAAGTCGGTGGATGCAAACTCCACCTTGAGGCCCAGCTTGTCGCCGATGGCCCGCAGGAGCTCATTGTCGTAGCCGGTGAACTTACCGGAAGGATCGATGAAGATGTTCGGCGGGGCGTCTGAGAGGGTGCCTACGCGCAGGGTGCCGTCGGTGATCAGGCCTAGCTTGGTCTTGTCGATCTTGTCCAGAGGCGTCACATCGGCGGTGGTGAAGGTATCGAGCGATTTCTGGTCGCTGCCAGCCAGCGCATCGGTGGGCGAGCCGCTGGGCTCGGAGGTTCCTCCACCGCATGCTGCCAGGGAAATCACCAGGGCTGCGGCCACGGGGGCAACAGACAGCCACTTAGGGGCTTTGAATTTCATGAAGAAATCACTTTCATCGGGTAACGGAGACGTTTCGCGGTGGGCGGGGAATGCGGCAGCAGAAAAGCAGCAGAACAAAGGTTGGCTGCCCTAGCAGACTTCAACCCGCCAAACTTAATTATGTCACCAGCCCACTAGCCCGCGGTGAATCGAAGAAGTGAATGCCAGCAATCGAATTAACCGAACAAAGTTCCCATCAGGTGCCCGATGGACTCTGGACTATTCCGGGTTCGAGGCCACGCCTGGAATCTCCGCGCGGCCAGTCCCACCTTTTGGGTTCCCGAATTCGCTGTGACATGCGTCGCAAAAAGTAATGCCTGGCGTGCTTCCTGTTCTACCTGCCGTGCTTCCTGTTCTAGAAGCCGCCCCGGCTGGCGTCCTCAGGCGGCAGCACCGGCCACTCACCCTCGATCACGGCGGTGGGCTTGCTCCGCCGCAAGTATTGCTGGAAATCAGCAGCCTGGGACGCCGCCCAGTCTACTTGCAGCTGATGCAGTGTGGACGCCGGCATCTGCAGCTTGGGAAACTTGCCGGCCATGGCATCCAAAACGCGGAGGGTAGCCAGCGCATCCGCCGCGGAGGTATGGGCGTTTGTCAGGTCCACGCCGTATTCCTCGCACAAAGCGGTGAGGGTGCGCTTTCCCTTGCGGTAGCGGTCCACTTGCTTGTTCATGACATACGGATCCAGCACGGGGAAACGGCTCAGTTGGGGAACGCCGTAGCGGGCAGACTCTGCCGCCAACACGGTGAAATCGTAACTGGCGTTGAAAGCAATGACGGGAGTGCCGTCGTCGAACAGTCCTTGGAGTACCCCTGCGACTTCGCGTGTGACTTCTGCTGCCGGGCGGCCTTCGGCGCGGGCCTTCTCCGTGGATATTCCGTGCACCTCACTTGCTTCGAGCGGGATCTCCACCCCTGGATCTGCCAACCACTCGTGCTCTGCGATGAGCTCCCCGTGAGCATCCACTACTGTGATGGAAGCGGTGACGATCCGCGCTGACCGCGAGTTTTTCCCGGTGGTCTCGAGGTCGAATGCGGCACGGGAGAGGGTATTCCAGGAACTCATGCCTTCAAGCTACCGGCTGGGTCCGACACTCTTTGGGCACGACACTCCTGCCGTTACGCTGAACACATGCGGATGGAGTATGTGACGGCGGTTCTGGCCGTTGTAGACCTTGTTCCGTCAGGCTCGGCGGTCTCCTATGGTGACGTCGCGGAGCTCCTGGGTGCTGGCGGACCGCGGCAGGTGGGCGCAGTCATGAGCCATTACGGTAGCTCTGTGGCCTGGTGGCGCGTGCTCAGGGCCAGCGGGGAGGCGCCTCCCGGTCACGAGGTTGACGCGTTGAAACATTACCTGCAGGAATCGACCCCGCTTCATGGCGCGTACGAGGCATTCCTGAGGACGGGGGAAGGCCGTTGGAGGGTCGACCTGACAGCAGCACGCTGGGCGCCTTCGGATGGCGACTTCGATCAACTTGATGTGATCTCTGACCAGTTGGAGCGTCAACTCCATAAATTGTCGGTGCCCGATGATGAAATGACTGTGTGACCGCCACTCCTGCCAAAACCCGCCAAGCACCGGCAGCCCTCCGCCTGCTCCCGCCGCGTGAGACCCACTACGCGGCACCCGTTTTGTCCCCGGATCAACGTGCAGTCGTTTCCCTCCCGCAGGGGAGCGGCCCCGTCCTGGTGCCCGGCGGGCCTGGGACGGGCAAGTCAACGGTGCTGGTGGAATCGGCAGTCCGCCGTGTTCGTGAAGACGGCCTGGACCCGGAACAGATTCTCGTTCTCGCTCCCGGGCGCCACGCCGCCGCTGCCTTGCGCGACACCTTCACAGGGCGCCTGGACCGCAGCCTTAGTACGACGCCGGCACGCACCTGGGCGTCGTACGCTTTCGACGTCATCCGGCGGGCAAAGGCTGAAGGCATCCTGCCGCTGTCGCGGCCACCGAAGCTTCTGTCAGGCCCTGAACAGGACCTCATCATCAAGGAACTGCTGGAGGGCCACTCCCGTCCCGGCTTCCATCTGCCTTGGCCGGAGGACCTCGCAGCAGCACTTCCTACCCGCGGTTTCCGTCACGAGATCAGGCAGCTATTCGACCGCATCATCGAATCGGGGCGCACCGCGGAGGACTTGGTGGGGCTTGCCTACGAGTGCGGACGCCCTGATTGGATGGCGGCGGCCCAGCTGTACAGCGAGTACCGGGACGTCCTGGACCTCCGCATGCCGGAGGCGTTTGACCCCGCCGGGATCATCACCACGGCACGGCAAATTTTCCAAGACTCGCCGGAGTTCCTCGCCGCCGAGAGGCAACGCCTCCAACTCATCCTCGTGGACGACGCCCAGGAATCAAATCCGGCAGTATTCGAACTCCTTGCCGACATTGGAGAAGGCAAGGATGTGGTGGTCACCTACTCACCGGACACGGTAGTGCAAGGTTTCCGCGGCGCACGCCCGGACTTGGTTTCAGAGTTGCCATCGCTGCTGGGCGGCACCCAGCAATCCGTCCTGGAACGACCCTTATCGGCGACCCACCGGCATACGCCGGAAGTAGCCGAGGCGTGGATGCGGGTAGCGGCCCGCATCTCGCAGCGTTCCGGTGGTCAGCTGGCCAGACAGATGGAACAACCTCAACATCCGGAAAGCCCACGTGAGGCGACCGTCGGCGATGGTCGCGTAGAAGGGCACGTGCTGCCGTCCGCAGTCCACGAGCTCCGGTACGTCGCGCAGCGCATCCTTGAAGCGCAACTGCGGGAATCGCGGGAGTTCAGCGACATCGCAGTGATCGTGCGGAACGGCGGACAGATCTCTCAGTTGCAGCGGTATCTGAGCGGCCAAGGAATCCCGGTGCGCGTTCCCGTAGCGGACTCAGCTGTCCGTGACGAAGTCGCTGTCCGCCCGCTGCTGGAGGCTTTTGCCGTTGTTCTGGACCCGGCAAAACTCACACCGGAAACTGCAGTATCCCTCCTGACATCGCGGATCGGAGGCGCCACTGCCATCGAATTGCGGAGGCTGCGGCAATCCCTACGCCGCGAGGAGCTTTTAGGAGGCGGCGGCCGCTCCAGCGACGCTCTGTTGGTCGAAGCCTTGCTCCAACCGGGGGCACTGGCATCGCTGGGAATTGAAGGCAGCTCTGCCCGCAGGCTCGCCCGTATGATCGCGGCCGGTACCACTGCTGCCGCCGAGCCGGGCGCCAACGCGGAATCTGTTCTGTGGGCCTTATGGCACGCAACGGGGTTGTCATCGCGTTGGTCGGAGATGGCACTTGAAGGGGGCAACGCGGGGGCGCGCGCAGATCGGGACCTCGACGCCATGATGGCTCTGTTCCACACAGCCGAGCGCTTTGTCGACCAGCTGCCCGGTTCCGGTCCAGAGCAATTCCTCGACTACCTGCTGAACCAGGAACTGCCCATGGACACCCTTGCCGCACGGGCACAGCTGGAGGCATGCGTGGAGATCATGACTCCGGCGAGTGCGGCGGGCCGGGAATGGCCGGTGGTAATCGTTGCAGGCCTCCAGGAAGGAGTGTGGCCCAACACGCGCCTCCGTGGAGAGCTGCTGGGCAGCACCGTCTACGCCGATGCCGTGGAGCATGGAGTGGACTACGCCCTCCGGCGTGGACCCCTCAGCAGGCTCCGGGATATCCGCTACGACGAACTCAGGAGCTTCTCAACAGCCGTGTCGCGAGCCCGTGAAGTGTTGATTTGCACTGCAGTGTCTTCCGAGGACGAACAGCCTTCTGCCTTCCTGGACTACGTGGCCCCGCTCGCATCCGGTGAGTACAAACGCGGTTATACAGCTGTTGACCGTCCCATGACCTTAAGGGCACTCGTTGCGGAACTGAGGCAGCATGCCCAGGCAGAAGACGAAGCACCCGGGGAATCCCGTTCCGCGCACGAGGCGGCACGGATACTGGCCAGGCTCGCCACTACGGACCCGCCGGTTCCGGGGGCGCACCCGGACACGTGGTGGGGTTTGGCGCCACTGAGTTCCCAGGCAGCCGTAGTGCCGGCTGGCGGTACCGTCTCCGTCTCGCCGTCCAAAGTGGAAGCTGTCCACAAATCCCCGTTGGACTGGTTTGTCCAAGCAGCCGGCGGGGAAGCGGCCACCGACTTCGCACGCAGTCTGGGCACGTTGGTCCACGCCATTGCGCAGGAGCTTCCCGAGGCCTCGGGAGCCGAGTACGTCGCCGAACTCGTCCGCCGCTGGCCAAGCTTGGGCATGAAGGATAACTGGGAGGGGAAACTTGATTTCCAGCGGGCGGAACTCATGGTCCGGAAGTTGGCCCAGTATGTGCTCATCATGCGCAACGACGGACGAAGCTTGCTGGCAGTAGAGCACGACTTTGAAGTTCAGCTTCCTGATGTCACGGTTGATGCCGTTGGCGTCAGTGGTCCTGAAGCTCTTGAAGAGGTGGCCGTACGTCATGCGGTATTACGCGGCCAGGTGGATCGCCTCGAAATAGATTCGGAGGGCAGGCTTGTGATTGTGGACCTTAAGACCGGCAAACGGCAACCCGGCAAGGCCGAGGTTGCCCGGCACCCGCAGCTGGGTGCCTACCAGGCTGCGGTCCTCAAAGGTGCTTTCCAGGACGCTGCAACGGGACAGGGGCTCACTGCTTCCGGGGCAGGAACAGGCTTCGCTCCCGGTGGCGCAGTGTTGGCCCACCTTGGGACCAAAACAAAGAGCCCCGGAGTGCAGCAGCAGGATCCATTGGATCCGGCAGAGAACTGGGCAGAGAGCCTGGTGAACGAGGCGGCCACGCTCATGGCAGGGTCAACGTTCGATGCACGGCACGACCCCGGCAAGTCAGGGCATGGCGGCCATGGATGCCGTCTGCCCGACATTTGCCCGTTGTGCGCCCGAGGAAAGCAGGTCACCGAATGACAACCGAGCTCCTGGACGGCTTCGCCTCCAGCCCCCTGGGTGTAGAGGGAGTCCCCGCGCCCAGATTTTCGCCTTCCGAACTGGCCGGTATCCTTGGCGAGAAGAACCACCCGACGCACGAGCAAGCGGCGATTATTGCCTCGCCCCTCTCACCCCGCCTGGTGATCGCAGGAGCAGGTTCCGGCAAGACGGCCACCATGGCCGACCGTGTGGTGTGGCTGGTGGCCAACGGCTGGGTGCGTCCGGAAGAGGTTCTGGGGGTAACGTTCACCCGGAAAGCTGCTGGCGAGCTGGCGAGCCGGATTCGGTCCAAGCTGGCCACACTCCAACGGATCGCGGCGGAGGACGACGGCAGCATTGGCTTCCCGGAGGGGCTCGTCGGTGCTGACGAGCTCGAACCCAAAGTGTCCACTTACCATTCCTACGCAAGCGGCATTGTGTCGGACTACGGCCTGCGGTTGGGCATCGAACGGGACGTCGTCTTGCTTGGCGGTGCACAGTCCTGGCAATTGGCCAGCGAAGTGGTGGAGGCGTACGACGGCGACTACGAACACTTCACCGCCGCAAAGTCCACCCTCGTAAATGCGGTCATCCAGCTGGCCGGAGAGTGCGCGGAGCACCTTCAGGACCCCGGGGAGGTGCGCGAGTGGGTTCTGGAACGCGTTGAGACCTTTGAGCAGCTTCCTTATGTAGCCGGGGCCAAGAAGAATCCCAGCCAGGCCGCGGGAGACCTCGCGGCTATGCTCCGGACCCGAGCCAGCGTTGCCGACATGGTGGTTCGCTATCAGGAGGCCAAACGTCAACGCGGGGTCCTCGATTTCGGCGACCTCGTGGCGCTGGCAGCGCGTATCGCCAGTGACATTCCGCTCGCTGCAACCACTGAACGTGCCCGCTACAAGGTGGTGCTCCTGGACGAGTTCCAGGACACCTCCCACGCACAGCTTGTCCTCTTTTCACGCCTTTTCGGCAAGGGTCACGCAGTTACCGCGGTGGGAGACCCCAACCAGTCGATCTATGGGTTCCGCGGCGCTTCTGCAGGGCAGCTCTTCCACTTTGTGCAGGAGTTTCCCGTGCAGCGCTTGGACCCCTCCGGAAGCGATGGTTCCTTCTCCATTGCACCCACCTCTTATCTGACCACTGCCTGGCGGAACGGCAGAAACATCCTCGAAGCCGCCAACACCATCGCAGCGCCCTTGAACAGGGCGGCAGCATCGGAGGGTCCGGCAGGGGACAGGAAGAAAGCCGGTAATGTCTCAGTCCCCGCGTTGGTACCCAGCCCTGCAGCGGTGGATGGGAGTGTAGTGATCGGTCGCTTCGGCACGGATGAGGACGAGGCCGCCGTCATAGCCCGCGATGTCCGTCGCTATCAAAGAACTGTTTTCGAGGAGGAGAAGGACGGCACCCCCGTCAAGCCCACCATGGCGGTCCTGTGTCGCCGGCGGGCGCAGATGGAGTGCCTCCGCCGGGAGTTCGAACTCCAGGGCATTCCCTACGAGATCGTTGGACTTGGCGGCTTGCTGGACACACCGGAGATCGTGGACCTGGTGGCGACGTTGCGGGTCCTCGCCGATCCGGGACGTTCCGATGCTCTGATGAGGTTGTTGGCCGGGGCACGATGGCGGATTGGTCCGGCAGATTTGATGGCGTTCAGCGACTGGTCCCGCTTCCTGGCCCGTCGCCGGTCGACCCCGGAAGCCCGCCATGACACTTTCGAAGACAACGAAGAACCCGCAGCAGTCGTGGTTGAAAGCGATATCACCGATGCCGCAAGCCTCGTGGAGGCCCTTGATTTCCTCCCCCGGCCGGACTGGACTTCAGGGCATGGGCGGAGCCTGAGCCCTGCCGCCCTGGATCGACTGACCAGCCTTGCCTCGGAGCTCCGCTCGCTCAGGAGCTACATCGGAGACGACCTCACCACACTCCTTGGAGAGGTGGAACGTGCCATGCTGCTGGACATTGAGGTTGCCGCCAAACCAGGAATCAGTATTCACCAAGCACGCCGCAACCTGGATGCATTCCAGGATGCAGCAGCAGGGTTCCTGCAGACTTCACAGCGTATTGATCTGCTGGCGTTCTTGTCGTGGCTTGAAGCCGCGGCCTCAGAGGAAGGCGGCTTGGATGTGGCCCCCGCTGAGACCAACCGGGAGGCGGTGCAATTGTTGACTGTCCATGCCTCCAAGGGCCTGGAATGGGACGTGGTTTTTGTCCCTGGACTCAATGCTGGTTCTTTTCCCAGCAGCAGGGATTCGAGGTGGAGCACCGGCGCCGCGGCCTTGCCGTGGCCATTGCGGGGCGATCGTGCTGACCTTCCCCAATGGGACCTGGAGCAGCCTGACCAAAAAGGATGGTTGGACGCCGAGAAGGACTTCAAATCCGAGGTCCAGCATCACGGCGAGGCAGAGGAGAGGAGGCTCGCGTATGTTGCCTACACCCGTGCCAAATTTGTCTTGTGGGCCTCCAGTGCTGCTTGGAACGGCTCTCGATCGGGAATGACCGGAATGTCCTCCTTCCTTTCCGAACTCGCACCGCTTGCCGGAATGGCTGCAACGGCAGAGGGCGCCAGTGTCACTCATTCGCAGGGCAGTGCTGTGGTCCATCCCCAATCGGTAGCCGAGGAGGCCTTGCCCGAGGAAAGCCCCTTGACCGCAGTGCTCGAGGTAGCCCAATTTCCCTATGACCCCTTGGAGGGGCCTTCGGACCCACGGACCGGTGCCCGCCTGAGGCTTACCCCAGGCAGAAGGCTGGCCATGGATCAGGCTGCGGCCATGGTTCGTCGATACATGGAGGAACCCGGCAAGGATCCTTCAGGCGACCTAACCGGTGCGGCCGGGAAGTGGGCACAGGAGGCAGAACTCCTGCTGGATCGCCAGCGCCAGCTGAAAACCGTTCAGGATGTCCACTTGCCCAGCCATATCTCCGCTTCACTTTTCGTAGATTTGGGGGCTGACCCGGCGGCCGTCTTGCACCAGCTTCGCAGGCCGGTGCCCCGTGAACCGGGCATTTCGGCCCGCAAAGGTACGGCCTTTCATGCCTGGGTGGAGGAGTACTTCGGGACAACGGGCATGTTGGACCTTGATGAAGCGCCGGGTTCGGACTCCCATATTGATCAGGCCTACGGGCTGGATGACATGGTGGCGGCGTTCAAGAAGTCCGAGTGGGCCCAAAGGGCTCCCGCTTTCGTCGAAGTACCTGTGGAAACCCGGATTGGCGACGTCGTAGTACGCGGGCGCATCGATGCCGTGTTCCGTGATGCCGACGGCCGTTGGCAGCTCATTGACTGGAAGACCGGACGACGCCCGGCAGGTATACAACTGGCAACCCGCGCGGTGCAGCTGGCTGTTTACCGGCTCGCATGGGCTCGACTCAAGGACGTTCCCCTGGAGGACGTCAGCGCTGCCTTCTACTACGTTGCGGATGACGCCGTCGTACGCCCACACGATCTTGGCAGTGCCGAGGAGTTGGAGCTGATAGTCGCGAGGGCGTTGAAGAGCGGCAGCTGAATGACCGAAGCCCGGAATTCAGGAACGTTCGGCCGCGCGAAGCGGCGTTACGCTGACCACGCTGATCGCGGCAGTCGAGGTCTCGTCATACTTTGGGGTAGTGCCGCTGTCTCCGTTCTGGGAGCTTTCCGACTCGCCTGCATCCGGAATCGCCGCGACACTGACAGCGGGAACGCCCGCCGGGGAATCTGAAGCCCTCAGCATGGCGGCTTCATTCTCAGCGGCTAGCGCAGCTTCTTCATCGCGGCGCATCTGCTCATCAATGTCGTCGGCGAGTGTCTGCAGCATGGATTCTGCCTCGGCCGTCATGCTCTGGTGCCCAGCCGCCATGGCCTTGACTAAATACTGGGCGAGGGCAAACTCGGCCAGCAGCGCCGCCCGGCGGAGAAGGTGGGCGTCAGGGACGTCCCGTCGGGCCTGGGTGTAGTCGTTCAGGACCGCCTCAACAAATGATGCTTCGTTGGACGCCACCAGCCAGGCGAAATCATCCGCGGGATCACCGATCCGCAGGTCTGTCCACCCCGTCAGCGCTGTCACGGTGTCGTCCTGCACCATGAGGTTGTCCTCGTGAAGGTCCCCATGGACTACTGAGGGATTGAATCGCCAAAGGGCGACGTCTTCAAGGGCATGCTCCCACCGACGCAACAGTGTGGCCGGTATCTTGCCGGTGGTTGCTGCCTGGTCCAGCTCATTGAGTTTTCGTTGCCGGAACTCATTTGCCGAGTAGCTGGGAAGATCCGCGTTGATGACCAAAGTCAATGGAAGGTCGTGAATAGCCGCCAGAGCTGTGCCCACTTCCCGTGCCAGGGCGGGGCTGCCGGCTGAAAGTTCTTCGATCGAGAGCATTGAGCCTTGCAAGTGCGTGTAAACGAACGTCGTCAGGGCACCTTGCCGGACTGTGCCGGCAATGGTGGGCACGTGAAAGGGAAGTTCGGCACGGATTGCCGGCGCGAAGGCGCGCAGCACCATGAACTCGGTTTCAAGCCGCGTGCTTGCCTCCGGATGGCGCGGTGAACGAACCCGCCAGCGTTTACCCTCCGCATCGAGCAGCAACGCTGAGTCGAAGTCAGCGTCATCGTCGGGGGAGTATGCTGCGGCCGTCGGCGCCAGGCCGGGCACCGCCGCGGTTGCTATGGCGGCCAGTTCGAGCGGTGTTCTTCTCACGTTCTCCACGGTAGATTGAGTGCGGCCTGTGGCCATGATGTGGTGCGGCGAGTCTTCAGATCCGCAGGAAATGCGCAGGAAATACGAAGCAAATCCCGGTATTGACACCCCATCGGGCAACATCACAGACAGGTGTCCACAGCGGGGGGCCTTCCAAATGTTTTTTGTCGGTGTGAGTCAGTACGGTAGATACATGAGTTATACGGAGTCGCCGGCGCTTGCCAACCACCTGATGGAGACTGTCCTTCCCATCCGCCCCGCCATGGTGGATCGCGGCTCGGGCATCCGTATGAAACCGGGAATGGTTGAGGAGCTTGTTGCCTCCGGCTCGGCGAAGGCCATGGTCATTTCGCAGCGCAAAGCTTTGGTGTCTGGTGACGGTCTCTGGTTCGGGGACGCCGCGCCGCTCTATAACGCTCTCACCGCCTCGGGCGGCGGTGCTGTTTCTGCCATCTACCTGGGCACCACCTTGACGTCGTCCTCATTGCCCGAAGGCACGTCGGTTGTGCTGTTCACTGTTGCGGAACCGCCAGCGCCGGGAACCGTTACGGTCCCGCTGGGTACGGAATGGGCAGGCTTCCGGGATGTCGCGGCGCGTCTGGACGCGAACGACACCGCTCTGTTCATTGAGGCCAGTGCAATCTCCAACTGGCATGCAACCCACACGCATTGCCCGCAGTGCGGGACGCCCACGGAAATCGAGGCAGGCGGCTGGGTTCGGCGGTGTCCCAAGGACAACTCAGAGCACTATCCGCGGACTGATCCGGCCATCATTGTCACGGTGGTGGGCCCCGATGGCCGGCTCCTTCTCGGTGGAGGCGGGCCCCTTGACGCCAGGAATTACTCAACGCTCGCTGGATTCGTTGAGCCCGGCGAGTCGCTTGAGCAAGCCGTCGTGAGAGAGATAGGGGAAGAAGTCGGCGTCCGTGTGACCGCCTGCCAGTACCTCGGTTCTCAGTCCTGGCCTTTCCCTGCCTCCCTTATGTTGGGGTTCACGGCCACGACGGACGACACCGTGGCGCGGCCCGATGGCGTCGAGGTCACCCGTGCCCGGTGGTTCAGCCGCGAGGAATTGCAGGAGGCCGTGCTGAGCGGTGAAATCACCATCTCAACGCGCTTGTCCATAGCACGTTCACTGATTGAGCATTGGTATGGCGGCGTCATCGAAGACCTCCAGCCGTGACTGAAGGAATCTTTGACGGCGGTGTCTCACTTGAGGATCGCATCCTCGGCGGCTTGGACGACGAGCAGCGCGAAGTAGCCAGTACGCTGACGGGACCCATGTGCGTCCTGGCAGGAGCAGGCACGGGTAAAACTCGCGCCATTACCCATCGAATTGCCTACGGGGTTCACTCCGGTGTGTACAGTCCGCAGAGGCTTTTGGCCGTCACATTTACTGCCAGGGCCGCGGCCGAGATGCGCAGCAGGCTCCGCGATCTCGGCGTTGCAAACGTGCAAGCCCGCACCTTCCACGCCGCCGCGCTGAGGCAGTTGCAGTTCTTTTGGCCGCAGGCAATCGGTGGCACTTTGCCCAGCCTGCTGGACCACAAAGCCAACATGATTGCCGAAGCTTCCCGCAGGCTGCGCCTGAGCACTGATCGGGCATCCATCAGGGATCTGGCGGCCGAGATCGAGTGGGCCAAAGTGTCCATGCTTACCCCGGCCAACTATCTGGAGAATGCCCAAGGACGTGGAACTCCGGGAGGCTTCGATCTCACCGCGGTCTCCAGGGTTTTCCAAGCTTATGAGGACATCAAAACCGATCGAAACGTCATCGACTTCGAAGACGTCCTGCTCATCACCGTGGGGATCCTTCAGGAGGACCCCAAAGTGGCGGCAACAGTCCGGGAACAATACCGCCACTTCGTAGTGGACGAGTACCAGGACGTTTCGCCGCTGCAACAGCGGCTCCTGGATTTGTGGCTCGGTGGTCGGAACGAGTTGTGTGTGGTGGGCGATGCCAGCCAGACCATCTATTCCTTTACCGGAGCTTCCCCCAAGCACCTTCTGGGTTTCAAATCGCAGTTCCCCGAGGCAACGGTCGTGAAGCTCATTCGCGATTATCGCTCGACCCCGCAAGTGGTGAAGTTGGCCAACGATCTCCTGGGATCCCGCCGTAGCGGCGGACCCGTTGCCGATGCCGCGTGGGCCTCGCCCCTCAAGCTCGTCGCCCAACGGCCGTCCGGTCCGGAGCCACGCTTCATGGAGTGCCCGGATGACGAGGCAGAGGCCGCGGTAGTCGCAGGCAGAATCCAGGAACTGCTCAGCACCGGGGTCAAGGCCAGCGAGATTGCCATTCTGTTCCGCACCAACGGCCAGTCCGAAGCGTACGAGCAAGCACTTGCCTCGGCTGGTATCGGCTACCAGCTCCGGGGAGGGGAACGGTTCTTTGCGCGGAAGGAAGTCCGTGATGCGATCCTCCAGTTGCGGGCGGCAACCCGTGCCGTGGCAGAAGGGCCCCAGGAAGCACTAGGCCAAATCGTTCGTGACATCGTCGCGTCACTCGGGTATACAGAGGCCGCTCCACACAACGGGGGAGCACTGCGCGAAAGGTGGGAATCCCTGGCAGCTTTGGTCGCATTGGCTGATGAGCTAGCTGTTAGCCGCGGAGAGTCCTTCACCTTGGGTGAGTTCGTGAACGAACTCCAGGAGCGATCGGTCGCGCAACACGCCCCGACCGTTCAAGGTGTAACTCTGGCTTCCCTTCACGCCGCCAAGGGCCTGGAATGGGATGCAGTGTTCCTGGTGGGCCTCAGCGAAGGCCTCATGCCTATTTCCTTTGCCGACGCCCCCGAGGATGTGGACGAAGAGCGAAGGTTGCTCTATGTCGGCATAACCCGGGCGCGAGAGCACCTGAATCTCTCATGGTCCACGGCCCGAACACCGGGCGGTCGGGCCAACCGCAAGCCGTCCCGTTTCCTCGACGGACTTCGCCCCAATTCCGTGGCTTCCGCAAACGCGCGCAGCAAAACAGGTCCCACCCGACGGAAAGCTGCCGCACCGGCGTCATGCAAGGTATGCGGAAGCATGCTGGCAAGTGGAGCCGAACGCAAGGTGGGTCGATGTAACCAGTGCCCGCCCACATATGAGGAACAAACGTTCGATGCGCTGAGGCAGTGGCGCAGGGACGAAGCCCAGACGGCCGACGTTCCGGCATATGTTGTTTTCACGGACGCCACACTCACGGCCATCGCGGAGGCCAAGCCTTCATCGTTGGAGGAACTGGCTGGCCTGGCTGGAATTGGCCCATCCAAGCTTGAACGCTACGGCGAAGCTGTTCTGGCCGTACTTGCTGAGAGTTCGGAACTCTGATGACGCGTCCACCCGCCCCCGGTGCCGGTGTTTCGCGCACCACGGACGACGGCGCTCCGGTGGTCGTGCGTCGATCAGCCAGACGCCGTCGAACTGTTGCTGCCTTTTGGGAAGACGGCAACGCCGTGATCGCAATCCCAGCCAGCTTCACCAAGTCCCAGGAACATGAGTGGGTCCAGCGTATGCTGGCCAAGCTAAAGAAGCAGGGAGAACGGCAAACAGGTGCTGGCAGGCGCCGTCCCGCCACGGATCAAGCCCTCGCCAATCATGCGGGGCACCTTTCTCGGACGTACCTCGGCGGGCGTGCGGTTCCTACGTCGGTTCGCTGGGTCTCCAATCAGAACTCCCGTTGGGGTTCGGCTACTCCTGCGGACGGCACTATCAGGTTGTCGAACAAGCTCCAGCGAATGCCGCAATGGGTCATCGACTACGTCCTGGTCCATGAGCTCGCGCACTTGCTGGTGGCGGGCCACAACGCCGAGTTTTGGAGACTAGTCGAGGCATACCCTGAGACTCATCGGGCAAAGGCCTTCCTGGAAGGCGTTGCCTTTGCTACATCCCGGGGACTCCCGGAAGAGCCAGGCTCTGGAAACTCCGACGAACCAGCTGGGGACGTGACTGACTAAGCGCCGTGTGACTGAATTTACCCGATGACGGTGCCTTAACCGAGCAACGGCCGCCATGGATATGGCGGCCGTTGCACTTTTTGTTTCCAAGAGTGGAGCCTACTTGGTGGGTGCCTCGGGGTCGGAGTCATCCGATTCCGGCTCTTGGCCGGACCCGGTCTCCGTGGCAGTGCCCTTTGAGTCTGAAGCTTCAGCTTGATCGGCGTCGGAGGTTTCGTAGCCGCCGCTCAAAAGCTTCTGCAGAGCGTCATCAACTTCGCTGTCACTTGCCTCGGCAAGGCGCCTACGTTCGGAGAACCCCTTCGGGTCGTCGAGGTCCTCGCCGGTGGGCAGGAGATCCGGGTGGTGCCAGATCGCGTCACGGCCGGCGATGCCTCGCTCTTCCTTCAAGGTCGCCCACAGCGTTGCCGCTTCACGGAGCCTGCGGGGCCGAAGTTCCAAACCGACGAGGGACGAGAACGCGTGCTCGGCCGGTCCGCCGGTGGCGCGGCGGCGCCGCACCGTTTCGCGCAGTGCAGTAGCGGACGGCAGTACCTTGTCAGTGGCTTCCGCTGTGAGCTCGTCCACCCAGCCTTCCACCAGGGCAAGCGCTGTTTCCAGCTTCTCCAGTGCGGCCGTTTGGACCGGCGTGCGTTCAGGTGTGAAGACTCCCTGGGACAGAGCTTCCTGAATTCCTTCGGGGTTGCTCGGGTCAAGGTCCCGGGCGAGGTCTTCGATGCGGGACATATCTATGTGAATACCGCGGGCGTAGGCCTCGATGGCTCCAAGCAAGTGACCTCGCAACCAAGGAACCTGGACGAACAAGCGTGCGTGGGCGGCCTCGCGTACGGCAAGGAAAAGTCGGACGTCGTTCTCCGGAAGGCTCAGTCCTTCCCCGAATTTTGCGACGTTGGCAGGCAACAGGGCCATTTCGAGGTCTGCCAAGGGGACCCCAATGTCAGTGGAACTGACAACTTCCGCTGAAAGTGCGCCGATTGCTTGTCCAAGTTGCATGCCGAAAATGGCTCCGCCCATGTTCTGCAGCATGGATGAGGCACCGCCCATCATGGACTTCATCTCTTCGGGCATTTGTTGAGTGAGTGCACTGGAAAGGGCGTTGGCGATGCTGTTGGCCACCGGCTCTGTCAGGCGCTTCCATGTGCCCAGGGTCGCTTCAACCCATTCGGCCCTTGACCAGGCCCGCCCGATCAGGCCGGTTGCCGAGAGATCAGTAACGGGGTCCAGCCAAAGCTCTGCAAGCCTGAGGGCTTCGTCAATCTCTCTGGCCTGTTGGGAATTGACCGAGGGATCGCTACCGGCGGCGGCCACGCGGCGTGCATTTTCGTGGGCGAGTTGCCAGTTCACGGGGCCATCGGAGGTGGAGCTCATCATTGCCTGGACCTGGGCGAACATCTGCTGTAGGAGGTGGGGATCGTTGGGCAAGCCAGCGGCCTTAGCCAGCTCAGCGGGATCGATGTTGCCCATGCCCTGGCCACCCATCAGGTTCTGGAGCATTTCTGCCAGCGGATCCTTGGGGGTTTCGTCGTCGTTGGACGGATTATTGGGGTTGGAAGTCATGGTGCCGCCGATCGTCGAACTGGCTGGTGATCTCTTTCACCGTACCGCGCGGCCGGAAGGCTGTCTGCCCGGAGGAGGTCCCGTTCGCTGTAGGCAAAGCAGCCCTGCAACGTCAGACCGCGTAGTGTTGATGTTTGGTATGTGCCGCCGCCGCCCTTGGCGGCAGGAACCATGGATCCGGTCACGCAATGCCGGCATAGAGAGGCCTCAATGCTTACTTCGCCCAGCCCCGAGGGCTCATTGGACCCGCGTCAGACGCCCGACGCCGATTCCACCTCCGTGCCTACGTCGCCTCCCCGGGATGGCCGGTACATGATCATGGTGATCTCCGGGCTTGTCGCGCTGGGGCTTGGCATCGGTGCGGCAGCGTTGCCTGTCCCGTATGTCATTGAGTCAGCCGGTCCCACTTTCAATACTCTGGGCAAGGACGGCGACAAACCTGTGATCAGTATTTCCGGTCGCGAGTCCTTTCCGGCGAATGGCAACCTTGACCTGACCACTGTTGTCATGACGGGTGGTCCGAAAACCCCGGCAACCATCTTCGATGTCTTCCGGGCCTGGGTGGATCCCTCCAAAGCCATATATCCGGAGGAACTCATCTATCCCAAGGGCACCACGGCCGAACAGACGGTGCAGCAAGGCGAAATTGCGATGGAAACATCGCAGGAGAACGCAGTGGCCGCAGCATTGCGTGAACTCGAAATCCCGTTTGAGCAACGGCTCAACGTCGCGGGACTGTCTGATCCTTCGCCGTCAGCTGGAAAGATCCAGGAAGGTGATCGGCTTGTTTCCATCAATGGCAAAGCGATCACGTCCATGAGCGTGGTCCAAGCAGAACTGGCCGCAGGTGCAGGATCGCCGGTCGTTGTAGGCCTGGACCGGAAGGGTATGGCAGTTTCGGAAACCATAACTCCTACCAGGAACCAGGCTGACCGTTACGTTCTGGGTGTGCTGCTCGCCAGCGACTTCACCTTCCCGTTCGATGTCAGCATTTCCCTGGACAACGTCGGCGGACCCAGCGCAGGTTTGATGTTTGCTCTGGGAATAGTGGACAACCTCACGCCGGGGGATCTCACGGGCGGCAAACACGTCGCTGGCACGGGAACCATCACAGCCGATGGTGCGGTGGGACCTATCGGTGGCATTGCCCAGAAGATGATCGGTGCCCGCCAAAAGGGTGCAACCATGTTCCTGGCGCCGGCGTCCAATTGCGCCGATGTGGTTGGCCACGTGCCGGACGGGCTTCAGGTAGTGAAAGTGGAAACCCTTGCGGACGCTACCTCCGCCGTGGAGCGCCTCGGAGCCGGCCAGGACACGGGGAGCCTCCCCACCTGCACAAACAACTAGACTGACGGTGGAACTTAGCTCCACTGCCACTCGTGGCATAGATGACGGCCTCTGCCACCTCCCAGCGGTAGAGATTGTCAGCACGCGCACACCGACTGTTCACTGACACCAATGAGGTACAGAGTTTGTCCCGTCCCGCCAGCTCCAACCCGCCCGGAAGATCACCGCTGAGACGAGGTGCCCTGACGCCGACGCTCATTGTCGTGGCCGTGGCCGTCGTCGGGTTCATTTTCTTCGCCAATGTGTGGACTGACGTCCTCTGGTACCAGCAGCTTGGCTTCTTCGAAGTTTATCTCCGCGAAAACCTCGCCAGGATCATCACATTCATCATTGGCTTCGCCATGATGTTTGCCGCTGTTTTCTTTGCCATCAGGATCGCCTACCGTTCCAGGCCCGTCTATGCTCCGGATGCTGAGGCCCGGGACAACCTCAACCGCTACCAGGCGCAGCTCGAGCCTGTTCGCCGGGTTGTCATGATCGGCCTCCCTATCCTGTTCGGGCTCTTTGCCGGCAGTGCGGCCGCTAGCCAATGGCAGAAGGCCCTGTTGTTCTTCAACCAGGAACCTTTCGGTCAGAACGACCCGTTGTTCAACATGGACATCAGCTTCTACCTGATGACGCTGCCGTTCCTCGGTTTTGTCACAGGATTCCTGATCAGCATCGCGGTTGTCGCCGGCATCGCAGGCATCCTGACCCATTACCTTTACGGCAGCATCCGCCTCATGGAACGCGGTATCTTCACCAGCCGTGCAGCGCAGATTCACATCGCCGTCACGGGCGCTCTCTTCCTTGTCCTGCTTGGTATCAACTTCTGGCTTGACAGGTACACGACTGTCCAGAGCAACTCAGGCCGCTGGGCCGGGGCCCTCTACACGGATGTTAATGCTGTTGTACCTACCAAGGCGATCCTTGCCGTGGCCGCGGGCCTCGTTGCCATCCTGTTCATCATTGCTGCAATCATTGGTCGCTGGCGCCTGCCAGTCATCGGTACTGCGATGTTGGTTATCACGGCCATACTGGCCGGTGGCGTTTACCCGTGGGTTATCCAGCAGTTCCAGGTACGTCCGTCGGAGAACACCTTGGAAAAGGAGTTCATTGATCGAAATATCAAGATGACGCGCGCTGCTTATGGTCTGGACAAGATCGATGTCTCCGCCTATAACGCCACTACCACCGCCACCACCGGTGCCTTGGCCGCGGATGCCCAAACCACTGCCAACATCCGTCTCCTTGACCCGAACCTGATTTCCTCCGCATTCGCTCAGCTGGAGCAGTATCGTCCGTACTACCAGTTCCCGCAGACCCTGAATGTCGACCGATACATGGTTGACGGTAAGGTCCAGGACACCGTTATTGCGGTTCGTGAACTGAACCCGGACGGCCTCAGCGCCAACCAGCAGACGTGGGTCAACAGGCACATCGTCTACACCCACGGCTACGGTGTGGTGGCAGCCAAGGGCAACAAGTTCACCGCCGATGGCAAGCCGGAGTTCCTGCAGTCGGGGATTCCGTCCACTGGCGTTCTCGGTAACGATACTTCTTACGAGCCCCGCATCTACTTCGGTGAGAACTCACCTGAATACTCCATTGTGGGAGCGCCGGATGGTGCCCCCAACCGCGAGCAGGACCGGCCGGCGGGCCGCGAAGGCGGCGGGGAGACCCAGTACACCTTCAGCGGTAACGGTGGACCGAACGTAGGCAACTGGCTGAACAGGATTCTCTACTCCATCAAGTTCCAATCTTCCGACCTCCTGCTCTCGGACGGCGTGAACGCGGAATCCCAGATCCTCTACGAACGCAATCCGCGCGAACGCGTTGAGAAGCTCGCCCCGTACCTGACCGTGGACGGCAACGCCTACCCGGCGGTGGTGGACGGCCGCGTCAAGTGGATTGTGGATGGTTACACCACCAGCCAGTACTTCCCGTACTCACAGCCCCAACAATTGCAGAACGCCACGGCCGATTCCCAAACCAGCGCAGGGCGCACAGTAGCCTTGCCGAACAGCTCGGTGAACTACATCCGGAACTCGGTCAAGGCCACCGTGGATGCGTACGACGGTTCGGTGAACCTCTATGCGTGGGATGATCAGGACCCCATCCTGAAGGCTTGGCAGAAGGTCTTTCCCACAGTCATTAAGCCGTACTCGGAAATGTCCGGCGACCTCATGAGCCACGTTCGCTACCCCGAAGATCTCTTCAAGGTTCAGCGTGAACTTCTGGGCCGCTACCACGTGACGGATCCGGACAGCTTCTATCAGAACAACGATGCTTGGAGCGTGCCGAACGATCCCACCGTTTCCGAGGCCGTCAAGCAGCCGCCGTTCTACATGTCCCTGCAGATGCCTGACCAGGAGAAGCCGGCCTTCCAGCTGACGTCATCGTTCATTCCGCAGACTGTCAACGGCAGTGCGAGGAACATCTTGTATGGATTCCTTGCAGCTGACTCTGATGCCGGAAACGAGAAGGGAGTCAAAGCCGATAGCTACGGAAAGCTAAGGCTCCTCGAGTTGCCAACCGACACCCAGGTGCCCGGTCCCGGCCAGGCCCAGAACAAGTTCAACTCCGATCCCACGGTGTCCCAGGCGTTGAACCTCCTGCGGCAGGGTGCATCGGATGTACTTAACGGCAACCTGTTGACCCTTCCCGTGGGTGGCGGTTTGCTCTACGTACAACCCGTCTACCTGAAGTCCACCGGCGAGACGTCCTACCCCACATTGCAGCGTGTGCTGGTTGCCTTCGGTGACAAGATCGGCTTCGCGCCCACCCTTGACGAAGCACTGAACCAATTGTTTGGCGGAGACTCCGGCGCTTCTGCCGGGGATGTCGCCAACAATGGCCAGACACCGACAGCGCCGCCCGGCACTACGACGCCGCCGGCTGGTCCCACCGATGCCAAGGCAGAACTCAAGGCGGCCCTGGACGAGGCCAACAAGGCCATCCAGGACGGCCAGGCAGCATTGGCTAAGGGAGACTTCGCCGGCTACGGTGCTCAGCAGACCAAATTGTCTGACGCGCTAAAGAAGGCGATTGACGCTCAGGCCCGTTTGGACGCCACTCCAGCTCCAACGGCGACGCCGGGGGCTACTCCCAGCGCGACGCCCGCACCTACGCCGAGCAGCTAGTCCTGTAGGCAGCTGAAAGGCCGGTGCCTGTTCCCTTCGGGGGCGGGTGCCGGCCTTTCGCGTAGGGGGAGATGCAGATCACGTCGCCAGGATTTGGTCTCTCATTCACCGGCCGGTAATGTTGTTCTTGCGACGCGGGGTGGAGCAGTTCGGTAGCTCGCTGGGCTCATAACCCAGAGGTCACAGGTTCAAATCCTGTCCCCGCAACTGGAGAAAAGGTCCGGATCAGTAATTACTGATCCGGACCTTTTGTTGTGCCCTCACCCCCGCGATGGGCGCCCCCTCAGGCCCATCGCTCTCTCACATCCCGACGGGTTGGGCTGGATCCCCTCTCACATCCCGACGGGTTGGGCTGGATCCCCTCTCACATCCCTCTGGCCGGGGTGCTGCGGCAGCTATTGTGTGGGGCTTTAGGGTGCGGGGGAGTGATCTGCGGCACCTTAGGGGCCATATGGTCAGAAGCACCTTGAGGGGTGCGGTAGAGTTGTTCTTGCGACGCGGGGTGGAGCAGTTCGGTAGCTCGCTGGGCTCATAACCCAGAGGTCACAGGTTCAAATCCTGTCCCCGCAACTGGAGAAAAGATCCGGATCAGTTATTACTGATCCGGATCTTTTGTTTAACTGTTCGTCGGGATGCGAGTGCTAGCATCAAACCGGATTCGCTGAGGTATGAAATAGATGGGACGCTCAATGGTCAACGACGACTATGGATTTGGCCTTCAGCGGGAAGTTCTTCAGAGGGATGGCCCGGTGGCCGTGTATCAGCAGGTGGCTGACGTTTTGACGGATCACGTCAGCCGGCTGGAGCCAGGATCACGGATCCCCACGGAAGAGACTCTGATGGACGCCTACGGCATTAGCCGGACCACGGTCCGGAAAGCGCTGGAAACCCTGGTTGTGAAGGGTTTGTTGGTTCGAAGGCAGGGCAAGGGAACGTTCGTGATGGCCCAGCGTCCCGTCAAGATGCTGAACCGCCTGGCGCCGTTCATGGAGACGTTCACGGCGGCCGGCATGAAGACGGTCAAGGGACTCATCGAGTATAAGTGGATGGAGAAGGACCAATCAGTGCCAGCCAAGCTGGTGTCTGACGACAATCTGGTTTTGGTGATCCGGCGTTCCTACTCAAGCGCTGGGTGGCCTTATGCCATTGCGGAGATTTTCATTCCCTCCCACATCGGGCGCCATATCAGCTTGGCGGACGCCGAACGGAACTCCATTTATCAGGTCATTCAGGACAGAACGTTGAAGCCCCTCCACCGGGCTGAAATTACCGTTACCATGCATGCCCCGCCTGAGCATTTGGCAGACGCTTTGAACGTCCGTGGGTTCCCTATGGTCCCGCGCTTGGAACGAACGACGTTGGGCGCGCATGGGGAGGTCCTCGAGTGTACGGTGACCTACTTTCATCCCAAGGGATTCGAAATCCGCGCCGAGGTGGCAACCGACGTCAGCCCCGGCCAAGACACGCTAGGTCCCTTGACGGACCAGATGTAGTGCATGAAAAAACCGGACCGGATCCACTTCAGGATCCGGCCCGGTTCTGGTTTCAGTCTCTGGGCAGCTTGACCGATCGGTAGCTGGAGCCCAACTTCTTCTTAGAGTTTGTCGAAGTCGGCTTCGTCCACAGTTGCTCCGGTTGATGCGGGGGCGCCTGCGCCAATGGCGGGCTTGGCACCGCCCGATTTCAGGGCCGCAAGGCGGGCTTCGATCTCAGTCTGCTCTCCGAGGTCTTCGAGCTGGTTGAACTGGGCGTCAAGGCTGGAGCTGGCGAGTTCCTGCTGGCCCAGGACCTTGGCCTCTTCGCGACGGATCTTCTCTTCGAAGCGACCTACCTCGCTGGTGGGATCCATGATGTCGATGCTCTTGAGTGCGTCGTGCACTTGGGATTGTGCGGCGGCGGTCTTAGAGCGTGCCACGAGTTCGTTGCGCTTGGCGGTGAGCTGGTTCAGCTTGTTCTTCATCTGGTCAAGCCCGGTTTTGAGCTTGTCCACTACTTCGGTCTGGGAGGCGATGCTCGGCTCAGCTGCCTTTGCCTCGGACTCGGCAGTCATCTGGCGCTGGATTGCCACCTTGGCAAGGTTGTCAAACTTCTGTGCGTCTACGGGATCACCGGCGGCACGGTACTCGTCGGCCTTGCGGGACGCTGCTAGAGCCTTATTGCCCCAGTCCTGTGCGTTCTTGACGTCTTCGTTGTAGTCCGCCTGCAGCATCCGGAGATTGCCGATGGTCTGGGCCACGGCTGATTCGGCCTCGGCAATGTTGTTCGTGTAGTCGCGGACCATCTGGTCCAGCATCTTCTGCGGGTCCTCAGCCTGGTCCAGCAAGGCGTTGATGTTCGCCTTGGCGAGCTGTGAGATCCGACCGAAAATGGACTGCTTAACCATGGTGTTGCCTTTCGTCCTGCTCAGTGGTGCCACTGGAAATCAGTGATCAGTTGTTGTACCGCTTCTATACGGGGCGTTGACCCCGCCTAGTTTGTCTGGCTAGAAGCTGCCGGAGTCTCCGCCGCCAAAGTCGCCGCCGCCGCCGAAGTCGCCTCCGCCGCCGGAGTCGCCGCCGAAGAATCCGCCGCCGCCTCCGCCGTCGTTGCCGCCTCCCCAGCCGCCTCCGCCGCCGTTCAGGATGGAGTTGATGAGGATACCGCCAAGGATGGCACCGCCAAGGCCGCCGCCTCCGCCGCCTCCGCCGAACATCCCACCGCGGCCGTAGCCCTGATCGGCGTAACCGAACTGATCGACGTCGGACTGGGCGAGTTGTGCAGCCTGCGCCGCGAGCGAGTGTGCCTGCTGGGCGTAGGTAAGTGCGGTGACTGGATCATTGCGTGAGATGGAGAGTGCATAGTCAAGGTTGCGCTGGGCCTCGGCCAACCTTGTCCGGGCCTCTGTGCCCACGCCCCCGCGACGTGCAGTGATGTAGTCGGACGTAGCGCTGATCTGTGCCTGCGCCGCCATGATGGTTTGCTGAAGCGAGGCCTGGGCCCGGCGGGCTTGCTCCTGCTGATCGCGGACGCCGGACAAGGACTGATCGAGCGCCTGATGAGCAGACTCCAAACGGCTAAGCGTTGCGATGGGGTCGATCTTTCCGCCCTGAATTTCGGTTTTTACCTGTGCCAAGGCCGCTTCCACCCCGGCCACTGGACCGGCCAGTTCAGGGTGTGCACCGGACTGGATCATTGCCCGCGCCTGTGCGAGGTCCTGGCTGGTTTCTGCCACAGCGCCTTCCAGGGAAGCCCGGGCCTCATCCAGGCTGCCGGCCGTCTTGGAGATGGCATCGATCAACACGTTGGTTTGGTGCAGGCTCTCTTCTGCGGCGCGTACCGCAACAGCAGCGAGGCTGTTTTCGCCGCTTGCCAGCTTCTCCTGGGCAGCAGTTGCAGCGTTCTGTACGAACGCGAGCCGCTCCTTGGCCTGCAAGATGTTGTCGGAGACCTGGGTCAAAGCAGATTCGGCATATTTGGCGCGCAAACCTTCAAGCGACTGTTCCGCGCTGGCGATCTTGGCGTCGGCTTCCCTGGCTCCGGCCGTTACCGCTGCCAAGGCTTGAGGAGCGTTCTTTTCAAGCTCGCGCAGAGAGTCGAAGTCAGCCTTCTGATCTCGCAGCGAAGCCAATGCGGCTTCTGAGCGGCGAATGATCTCGCCGAGCCAACTACGCTGCTGCTCTTCAGTGTCAGGAATGTGGTCATCCAGCTGCTGCTGCAGCTTGAACGACTCCGTCATGTGGCCCTTCGCTTCTTCCAGGGCTTTGGTGAAGTTACCAATTGCGGAATCACCATACTGAGCCTGGGCGAAGCCCAGTTCCTGCTCGCTGGACTTGATGGCGTCGTCCGCCTCGATCAACAGTGAGCCGCTCTTCTGGCGCAGTTCCGGAATGGTCAGGCCCGCCAAGGGGTCAAGCTGTTCACCTTGTGGTCCATAGCTGGCGCTGACCGCCTTGGTGCTGCCCTTCTTGCGTCGGTTACGGAGGTACAGATACGTGCCTGCACCGCCGGCCGCTACGACGCCTACGCCGACAAGGACACCGACACCTGCGTTTCCGCTCGGAACGGTACCGCTACCGCCGCCGGCAGCGTCCCCGATGGCAGCCGCTGTGTCGATGGCCGCCTGTGCGAAGTCTTTCTTGCCGCCTGCCAGATTGGCTGTCACGGCATTTTGCGTAATGGCGGACTGCTTGGAGCGGATGGAACTTCCGGAATTCAGTACGAAGGTGTACTGGCCGGAAGCGGCAATTGCCAGGATCGCGTCTGCCTTACCCATGCCCTTGTTCTTGGCTACGGCCTCCGCCCAGGCGGGGGGTTCGGAGGGATTCGTGAAGGAGTCCACAGTGACCACATACAAGTTGTATTTGTGGTCCTTGAGCGTCTTTTGGATCGCTTCCTGAACTTCGCCCTTACGGCTACCCAGAAGATTGGCGTCATCCACAATGTTCTGGCCGGACGGAATGGTCACCGGATCTGCAGCCCAAGCGGAAGTGGCCGGTAGGGCCAACATTCCAGCCAGGCCGATTACGGCGAGTACGCGTTTAACTATTGACCGCATGTGCAACCCTTCAGCACGTCTGCGACTGGAACAAGGCGTACCAATCGTCACAGAATGCTCAGCGCCCCCACGCATGGTGTAAAGCCGCAGGTCGCTGTGGCAATTCCTCTTGATTCTATGGTGCACCCCCGAACCCGTCCACAGGGTTGAATATGCCACCAGCGAAATATAGGAGAGAGCTGGATTGGTGAGCCGTTGAGGGTCTTCTTGAGGGGGCGGCTACCAGCGACGACTTCCTTTCAGCAAGCTCCCAGCGAACGTCCGCTTTTGTTCCAGTTATTGGGTACATAGTGGTTGAAGACGAGGATGAAAGGAAGACCCATGACGGAGAACCCAGCGCAGGGCACTGCACCAGAGAACCGCGAGCCGTCGGAGCCGCGGGACAGCACGGGGGAGCAGGGCGATGCCGGCACCACTCCGCAGCAGCCCGCGTGGACTTCCCGGCAGGAGGCGGGGACCGAAAACCCGGCGCAGCCCACTACTCCGCTGCCTGCCTTCCAGCCTCCCGCCGCTCCGCAGCAGCCGCAGTACTACGGCGCTCCGCAGCCGCACAATCAGTCTTACCAGCAGCATGACCCGTCTCATCGCCCAAGCTACCCGCAGCACCAGCCGTTCTACGGGGGCTCGAATCCGGGACACAATGCCGCTTCCCAGTTCCACAACCAGCAAGGTTTCCAGGAACAGCAGGGGCACAACAGTCCAGGGATGCAGCACACCCCAGGGCACTCTTCCGTCAGCACCAAGCGCAAGCCGGCTTTCGGCGTCGGCACCCTTGTAGCTAGCATGCTGGCAGCGGGTCTGATCGGTGGCGGCGTGGTGGCGGGCAGTAACGCTCTGTGGGATAACCCCGCCCCGGCTGCTTCAACCGGCGGACAATCCAGCACCGTTATCGTGAATAACAAAGATGACGTCAACGTCATTACCGCTGCGGCCGCCAAGGCTTCGCCCAGCGTGGTGACCATCAAGGCGACCAGCGGAAATGAGGGCGGTACTGGTTCCGGCATCATTTTGGATGACCAGGGCCACATCCTCACCAACACCCACGTCGTCACGCTCGATGGCGCCACCGCAAACGCCGCAATTGAGGTCCGCACCAGCGATGGCAAGGTCCTCAAGGCCACTGTGGTTGGCACTGACCCTTTGTCCGACCTTGCAGTCATCAAGGTAAGCGATGCCTCTGGCCTCGTCCCGGCAACGCTTGGTGACTCTTCCAAGATCAATGTGGGGGACACCGCCGTCGCCATCGGTTCACCGTTGGGTCTTACCGGCACGGTGACCGATGGCATCGTGTCCACGCTCAACCGAACCATCAGCGTGGCGTCCTCTGCTGTGCCGGAAGGCACGCCGGATGAGAGCCAGGGCGGAGACGAAGGCTTCCAGTTCGCGCCGCCAAATGGTGGCCAGAGCCAGAGCACAGCCAACGAGGGCTCGATTGCCATCAACGTCATCCAGACTGATGCTGCCATCAACCCCGGCAACTCCGGGGGCGCGCTCGTGAACAGCAAGGGTGAAGTAATCGGCGTCAACGTGGCCATCGCTTCGGCGGGCAGTGGAACGTCCGAATCGTCCAGCGGTAACATCGGCGTCGGTTTCAGTGTTCCCATCAACCACGCCAAGCGCGTGGCGCAGGAGATCATCGAAACCGGTAAAGCCAGCCACGGGCAGTTCGGTGTGTCAGTTCGTTCGAAGTCGTCCTCGGGCAGCGATTCAGGCTTCTCGGTGGGTGCTGAGGTTGCGTCGGTGACCTCGGGTTCTGCTGCTGCGAAGGCAGGACTCAAGGTTGGCGATGTGGTGACCAAGTTCGGCGACTACGCCGTGAGCGATCCCAACCAGCTGACTGCGGCGGTTCGGGAGCAACCTGCCGGTGCCAAGGTCAAGGTAACCATTCAGCGCGGGGGACAGACACAAGAGGTTGAGGTCACCCTCGACGCCGCTCAGCAGTAGCGCTCAGCAGTAGGCGGCCCAGCGGGAGGCAGGAGCAACCCACGACGGCGGACGGCACCTTGGCAGTGCCGCCCGCCGTTTGTGGGTGTCCCGGCACCGCACGCTGCAGCACAAGAGCATCGCGCGTAGCTGAAACAGGGCTTAACGCTGGGAGTGGTTTTCTGCGGGCAATATGCTTAGCTAGGACGAGCCCACGCGCTGGGTTATTCACGGCCACGCTGCTGCGTTTGGCCGTCCACAAGCATGGAAGGCTGCTTCGAAGACAGTGGAAGAGACATTGAAGATTGTCGTTCTGGTCAAGCACGTCCCGGACGCCCAGTTTGACCGGCACATCACCGGACCTGGCAACACGACCGACCGTGATGAGAGCATCTTGTCTGAATTGGACGAGTACGCCCTCGAGGCAGCGCTCCAATTGGCGGAGGAACGCGGCGGACCGAAGGCCGGGAATGAGGTCATTGCTTTGAGCATGGGCCCGTCCGGTGCGGTCAATGCTGTGAAGAAGTCCCTACAGATTGGCGCGTATTCCGGCGTGCACCTCAGCGACGACGCTTTGGCTGGTTCGGATGCGGCTGCCACTTCGCTGGCGCTTGCCGCTGCTATTCGCCACATCTCGGCCGATGGCCGCCCGGTGGACCTGGTCCTGACGGGCATGGCTTCCACCGATGGCGAGACTTCGCTCATCCCGGCCCAACTTGCCGAGCGCTTGCAGTTCCCGCAGGTCACGTTCGCTTCCAGCCTTGAGGTTACGGGTGGCCGGGTCAGCGCCCGCCGTGACGCCGGCGCCTTCTCGGAAACCGTTGAGGCGGAGCTCCCGGCCGTTGTTTCCGTCACGGACCAGATCAACGAGCCCCGTTACCCCAACTTCAAGGGCATCCTGGCGGCCAAGAAGAAGAAGATCGCCTCCCTGTCACTTGCTGACATTGGCGTGGACGCTTCACAGGTGGGCTCGGCTGGCTCCTGGACAGTGGTGGAGTCCGCAGAGGCCCGCCCGCCGCGGACAGCAGGAACCATCATTACCGACGACGGCGACGCCGGCATCAAGCTGGTGGACTTCCTAGCCGCACAGAAGCTGCTCTAAAGGGGACTCGAACCATGGCAAATGCACTTGTTTTCATTGACAACCCGGGATCAGCTCTCAAGAAGAGCAGCCTGGAGCTCCTGACCATCGCCCGCTCGCTGGGGGAGACCGCCGTCGCGTTCACCGGGGAGTTGAACGACGACGTCGCCGCCACTTTGGGTGCCTACGGTGCCACGACGGTTTACCAGCCGTCGGTGGACGACCTCGACAACTACTTGGTGGGCCCGAAGGCCGCCTACCTTGCCGCTGCAGTAGCAGCATCCGGCGCCACAGCAGTCCTCGTGGACAACTCGCCTGAGGGCAAGGAGATTGCGGGCAGGCTGGGCATTAAGCTCAGTGCCGGCGTCATTACCGACGTCGTGGGTGTTGACGCTGACGGCACTGCGCACAAGTCCGTCTTGGCGGGCTCTTACAACACCACGGCGAAAGCTACTACTCCTGTGACCGTCCTTTCGGTCAAGGCCAACAACGTGGAACCTGTTCCTGCCGGTGCCGCCGCTGCACCGGCAACTGCCACTGTTGAGGTTCCCGCTCATGGCTTGGCGAACTCCGCACGCATCGCAGCCCGCACCGAGAAGCCCGTCAGCGGGCGGCCTGATCTGAGCGAAGCGAGGATCGTGGTTGCCGGCGGCCGTGGCGTAGATGGTGACTTCGGCCCGCTCGAAGAGCTTGCCGACGCCCTTGGCGCTGCTGTAGGTGCTTCCCGCGCCGCTACTGATGCGGGATGGATTGGCCATGATGCGCAGGTTGGCCAGACCGGTGTCACGGTGTCTCCGCAGCTGTACATTTCAGCCGGTATTTCAGGTGCAATCCAGCAGAAAGCTGGAATGCAGACTTCCAAGGTCATTGTGGCCATCAACAAGGACGCGGAATCGCCGGTGTTTGAGATTGCCGATTACGGCATCATCGGTGACCTCTTCAAGGTCCTTCCGCAGGCCACCGCAGAGATCAAGAAGCGGAAAGGCTGATCCCTTTGACCACTGACATCACGTCAGCAAAGAGCCCGTTCGATGCCTCCACGGAGCGCGTTGAGCGGGTGCTTTGTTTTACTGCCCATCCCGACGATATCGATTTTGGCGCGGCCGGGACCATCGCGGCCTGGACGGCTGCCGGCGTCGAGGTCAGCTATTGCATCATGACCGACGGCGATGCCGGAGGATTCGATCCCGTGGACCGCGAACGGATCATCGAACTGCGGGCTGAGGAGCAGAAGCGTGCTGCTGCTCTGGTGGGCGTTACGGATATCCACTATCTTCACGAACGGGACGGGTATCTGGAGCCGACACATGACGTCATCAAGCGCGTGGTGAAGCTGATCCGGGAAGTCCGGCCGGACATCGTGTTGACCATGCACCCCGAAAGGAACTGGGACCGGCTCCAGAAGAGCCACCCGGACCACCTTGCAGCGGGGGAAGCCGTGACCCGGGCAGTCTATCCGGCAGTGGAGAATCCGTTCGCTTACCCGGAACTGGATGCGGCCGGACTAAAGGCCTACAAGCTACCGTGGCTGTGGTTCATCTCCAGCCCGGAGGCCAGGGAGAACCACTCTGTGGATGTTTCGGATCATGTCGACGCCAAGCTTGACGCCATCAGGATTCATGCGAGCCAGCACCCCGATATCGAGGGCATGGAGCGTGTGGTGAGGTCCATGATGCTCGGCAATGGCGAGCGGGCCGGGCTGCCCGAAGGAGCCAGCGCAGAGTATTTCCACGTTGTCCCAGTCAACGGTTCCACTACGATCGCCGGCTTCTGACGTTGCTGTGGTGTAACCCGTGTCATATGCTTGATCTCGGTTAAATCATATTTATTCGAGGAAGGCAGACTTTGATGGCGAAGACTGCGCAACAACCCGTACTGGTGATTATGGGAGTCTCCGGTTCCGGCAAGTCGACGGTGGCCGGCGTTCTCGCCGGGAAGCTTGGATGGGATCTTGCCGAAGGCGACGACCTGCACCCGGAGGCCAACGTGGCCAAGATGCAGTCGGGGCTGGCTCTGAGCGATGAGGACCGGTGGCCCTGGCTGAGCATCATCTCGGACTGGATCCGTGAGCGCGCGGATGCCGGAACACCGGCAATCATTACGTGCTCGGCACTCAAAAAGAAGTACCGCGACGTGCTCCGCGGCGACAACGTTGTTTTCGTCTTCCTGCAGGGGAGCAAGGACAAGATCTCCGACCGCCTGGCCTCCAGGCATGGCCACTTCATGCCGCCGTCGCTCTTGGAATCGCAGTTCGACGCACTTGAGGAACCCACCCGGGACGAGAACTACATTTCCTTGTGTGTTTCCGCGTCCCCCGCAGAGGAAGCCGACGAAGTTATTGAACGGCTCGGTCTCCGGCCTGTAGGTGCCGGTACCGAAGCGACCGCCTCGTGAAAGTCCTCGATACAGCGACGCAGATACAGGAATGGACGGCCCACGACACGCAACTCCTTGTGGTGGCTGCACTGGGCATTGCACTGATTGTGGTGCTGATCGCAAAGCTCAAACTTCACCCGTTCCTGGCGCTGGTTCTGGGCTCGGCCTTTGTGGGCCTGGCGTCCGGCGTCGAGCTTGGCAAGGTCATCTCCAACTTCGAGGACGGTGTGGGGGGTGTCCTTAAGGAAGTCGGCTTACTCATTGCGCTCGGGGCAATGCTTGGTAAATTGCTGGCCGATTCCGGTGGCGCAAACCGGGTGGTGGATACCCTGTTGGCCAAGGCCAGCGGGAACAAGCTCGTCTGGATGATGACCTTGGTGGCCGTGATCATCGGCCTGCCCATGTTCTTCGAAATTGGGCTCGTCCTGCTCCTTCCGGTGATCGTCCTGGTAACGCAGCGCTCCAAGATGAAGCTGATGCGCATCGCGATCCCGGCGCTGGCCGGCCTGTCCGTGCTTCACGGGCTGGTGCCGCCGCACCCGGGGCCATTGATTGCGATCAGCGCAGTCAAAGCCGAACTTGGCACAACGTTGGCACTTGGCATTCTTGTGGCCATTCCCACGGTGATTATCTGCGGCCCGCTGTTCTCCAGGCTTGCTGCCCGCTGGGTACCCGTCGACGCGCCCGCCGTGGCCGGCGGGATCGACACGCAGCATGCAGTGGACCTCAGCGCGGTCAAACGCCAGCCCTCGTTCCTGGTGACTTTGCTGACCATCATTTTCCCTGTGGTCCTCATGCTGTTGAAGGCCGTGGGTGGAATTATCTGGCCGGACCCGGAGACGGCACCAGCCCTCCGGACCTTCTTCGACTTCGTGGGTCAGCCCTTGGTGGCCATGACGTTGGCTGTGCTTCTGGCCATGGTGACGTTCGGATACGCTGTTGGGTTCACCGGCAGCAAGATCACAGCCAAGCTGGGTGAAAGCCTTGGACCCATTGCGGGGATCCTCCTCATTGTTGGCGCGGGCGGCGGTTTCAAGCAGACCCTGATCGGTGCCGGGGTAGGTGACTCCGTCAAGAAGTGGGCCGAGGGCACCAACATGTCAGTTCTGGTGCTGGGCTTCATCGTGGCTGTGGCGCTCCGGCTGGCCACGGGCTCGGCAACGGTGGCCACCGTAACGGCCGCCGGCATCGTGGCACCCCTTGCCAGCAGCCTGAGCCTCACACACGCGGCTTTGTTGGCCCTGGCCATCGGTGCGGGTTCCTTGTTCCTGTCCCACGTCAACGACGCTGGATTCTGGTTGGTCAAGGAGTTGTTCGGACTTACCGTGGGGCAGACCTTCAAGACATGGTCTGTCATGGAGACGCTGATCTCCGTGGTGGCCTTCGGGTTCGTCATGCTTTTATCGCTCGTGTTGTAGCTGCGGAAGCAACTGCTAAATGCCCGACGGCGGCCGTCCCCTGGGTGGGGCGGCCGCCGTCGGGCGTTGGAACGTCAAGAGTCAGGCGCTGAGCCCGACCACCAGCACCGGATCCGTGGTGGGGGCGCTGGAGCCGCCCGTGGGTTCCACCGTGATGGCTACGGACGACGCTGAGGACAAGCCCTTCACTACCGCCGGTTTGGAGAGTGTCTCAGCATCCATGGTGCCCTGCGGTACAGGGGCAGAGCCGTCCTTGGGGAGGGTCCATAACTGGTAGACCTTGCCCTCCGGTGCGGGCGAAACGCCATCCATAAGCACCACAAAGGAATCCTTGGCCGACGATGCGGAGATGGTGGCTGTACCGCCGCCGGGAACCGGTGCAGACTTCTTCTGGACGTCCTGGGCCTGGAGTACTTGGTTCACCGGGTCATTTTGTGCAGAGACGTAGGCGCCCACCCCGATGCCACCGAGTGCGATGACGGCTGCGGCGGCGGCGCCCACGATCCACCGGCGTGCGCCACCAACGCGCGTACGCTCCTCACGCCTCATCCTGGCGGCAGCGAGGTCATCGACGGCGGGGCTTTCCACTGAGGGAGCCACCGGCTGTGCGAAGGGCTGGGCGGCGGCATCCTTGGTGATGCGCTCCAGGATATCGTCGAAGAGACCTGCAGGCGGTTCTTCCTCCGGGGCAAAACTCACGGCAAGGGTCTCGCGGGCTTCGCGTACCCGCTCCAGGAATTCAGGACGTTCGGGGGCGTCCTTGATGTAATGGTCAATCATGGCCCGTTCGTCGTCACTCACGGCGTCCAGGGCGTAGAGTTCGGCGAGTTCGAGGACACGACCCTCGGCGAGGTCTGTAGCGATGTCGTTGGCAAACATTCTGCGGATAAAGCCTCCACTGGTGTTTTCACTCATTTCAACCCACCCCCAGGCACGTCTTCAGGCGCAGTAGTCCATCACGGATGCGGGACTTGATGGTGGGGACTGCGGCACCGAGATGCTCGGCGACTTCCCGATACGTCAGCCCGCCGTAGTACGCGAGCCTGACGGATTCTCGCTGCGTGTCCGTCAGGGTACCGAGGCATCGGCTGACAGCTTCAGCTTCCAAGTTGGTGTCGGCTTCCTCGGTTACCAGGTCCCGGTCCGGGTCCTGGCTCGCTGCGCCGTACTTGGCTTCCCGGTCAGTTGCCGCTTGCACGGCGCGGACACGGTCAATGGCGCGCCGATGTGCGATAGTCATGAGCCAGGCCAGCGGTGTCCCTGCAGCGCGGTCAAATTTTGCAGCTCCCTGCCAGACCTGGAGATAAACCTCCTGGGTTGCGTCCTCGCTGAGGTCAGGGTCTATCAGGACGCGCCTGGCCATGCCGAAGACACGCCTGGAGGTGAGGCGATAGAGCTCGGCGAATGCCTGCTGGTCGCCTGCTGCCACGAGTTCGAGCAAGAGGGCAAGCTGCGAATTCAGATCAGTCGAAGAGCCTGTAGCTTCGAAGACCGGGGGGCCGGGATTGTTGGGGATGTCCATCACGGTCCAGCATATGTCGTCCCGTTTGAAAGCGGCAGCATCATGGGGTCGCGTCGGCGGCGCGGCGGTGCTCTGACTTGCCGTCATCACCCTGGTCTGCAACGCGCTCACGTAGGCTCCCTCAACGAATGTCCAAGGCAGGAATTGTCCTGCACAAGGTATTCGGTGCCGGGACGCCGTTGGATGGGCTACATCTTGGCGCCGGCAAATCCGTTCTGCCGCCAGGCTTCAAACACGGCGATTGAAGCAGCGTTGGCCAGGTTGAGCGAACGCAGAGAAGGCTTCATGGGAAGGCGGACACGAGCGGTTACGTGTGGATCCTGCTTGAGCCAGTCCGGCAAGCCCACGGATTCGGGCCCGAACATCAGGACGTCACCTTCGCGGTAGCTGATGTCCGTATAGGAGGTCTCGCCGTCGGAGGTGTAAGCGAAAACCCGTTCCGGGGTGAGAGCAGCCCAGGCGGCGTCGATGTCTTTGTGGACAGTAACTACGGCCAGATCGTGGTAATCGAGACCGGCACGACGCAACTTGGCGTCGGAAAAATCAAAGCCGAGTGGCTCCACCAGGTGAAGCTCGGCCCCCGTAATGGCGGCCAAACGGATGGCGTTGCCCGTATTGCCCGGGATTTCTGGAGTATGGAAGAGGATGCGGAACACCGTCCCATCTTAGTCAGCCCGTGCGGCTAGGGCCGCGTCCAGAGACGGCACCGCTGTGACTAGTGCATTCCGCGAATCAGCCTGGCCAGGACCGGCACGACTACGGTGTTCGGCGCCGGCCCGGAGCTGAGGAACTGCTTCAGCCCCCTTACCAGCCCCGCCGCGTTGGCTACCTCCACAGCTGTGTTGCTCGATTGTCCCTTGCCATATTGGTCAATGACAGGTTCGTGAAGATTTCCGTCAGGACTGTGAAGGACCACCCATCCGGTGACATTGAGCTCCGGAAAGAGGTCCTGCATATGCCGGACGATATGGCCGAGCTGTGGAGGAGCCACCGAACGACCACCATGGCGCAGCGAATGGCCGTCCCAGGCGTATGCCCCTTTGGGCAGCAGCATGGAACCTATCAGTGCCAATCTGTAGCCGGACAGGACGGCGTGGTCGATGTGGTTGTTGTCCGACGGCGAGCGCAACCCATTGATGAGCCTGGCTGCGGGTATGGCGGGCAGGACTTGCCGGCTGATGAGCTGGACCGTGCGCATTTCGCGTTGGATGCGGGCTTCGGCGCCAAAGATGCCTCGTTTGCGGGGGAGGCCGTGAACCTGTTGGGCCGCTTCCGCCGCTGGGATGAGCGGAACCTCGTTGGGATCATCAAAGGGGGGAACATAGACTGCAGGATCGCCGGCAGTGTTGCGCTGGGCCTGGGGTCGTTTGAGGTTTGCAGTCGCGAAGGGCCCCGGTGCCGCAGCGCCTGTGTAGTCGCCCGCCCGAGGCTGGCTCACATCGGAGGCACCGCGGCCGTACCTTCGGTCGTAGTCGGCCCTGCGTTGGGGATCTATGAGAGTTTCGTATGCGAGGGTCACCCGCCGGAACATCTCCGCTTCTCCGCCGTGATCGGGGTGGGCTTTCCGGGCAGCCTTGCGGTAGGCCACTTTGATCTCCTTGTCCGTAGCGGTGACGGAAATGCGGAGAACCTGATAGTGCGAACTGCTGCCCTCGGCCAAGCACGGGCCCTTCTCTATGATGGTGGTCGCGCCTCTGGAGAGGTGCGGTACTGGCAAGTTTATCCAGCCACTCTGTGAACGTCGGTAACGTGGCGTGTGGTTCCCGCTGGCATAATTCAGGCTGTGAATCCTCCGGCAGCGAAGAACCCATCCATCGCGCCGATGAAGATCGCTGTTGCCATTAATCCTGAGGCATCTTTTGGTCGTCGGCGCAGTGCCGGGCACCAAGCCGCAGAGTACATCCGCGCCGCCGGATGGGACGTCGTCGTACTTGAAGCGGAGAACTATGACGCTTTGCGCAGATCGGTGGACCGGACGCTGGAAACCGGGGTGGAGGCGTTGGTAGTGGTGGGCGGCGATGGCATGGTCCACCTTGGCGTCAACGCGCTCGTGGGGCTGGACTTCCCTCTCGGCATCGTTCCCGCCGGGACAGGCAATGATGTGGCGCGGCTGTTGGCTTTACCGTTGAACGACACCGCGGCCGCGTGCCGTCGGCTACTGCTTGCGTTGGAGACCGGCGGACGGAGGATCGACGCCGGAAGGGTCACCGCTGGTGGTGAGACCACCTACTTCGCAGGCGTCCTGTCCGCCGGATTCGATGCAGCCGTCAACGAGCGCGCCAATTCGTGGAGCTGGCCACGCGGCAGGAGCCGCTACAACCTTGCTATGCTCCGGGAGCTGGGCTCTTTTCGCCGGATCACCTACACCGTGACTGCCGATGGCGTGTTGTGGAGCCAGCCTGCCCTGCTCATTTCAGTGGCCAACGGACAGTTCATTGGCGGGGGCATGAAGATCACCCCTGAGGCGGTGCCCGATGACGGGTGGTTGGACATGTTTGTGGTCAAGCCCCTGTCCAGGCTCCGTTTCCTGGGCGTGTTTCCCAAGGTTTTCGCCGGAAAGCACACCAACCATCCTGCCGTGGAGATCATGCGCGTCCGGAAAGTGCGCTTGGAGGCTGACGGGGTGGTGGCATATGCGGACGGGGAACGAATCGGCCCATTGCCGGTGGAGGTGGAGGTGGTTCCTGCTGGTTTGCGGGTTCTCGCCTAGTGCGTCCGTCTATGAGTGAGTCCTCAAGCGCGCTTCCGTACTGACGCAGCCTCGCTGCGACGGGCAGCTAGACTCGATCGCGGTGGCAGGCGGGTCGATCGGCGCGGTCCCCACACCATATTTGAGAGCGCACGGCAAGGAGACATAGTGGCGAGCAACGTTCGACGACGACTGGCCGGCTTGGCTGCCCTCGGAACCGCCGGTGTCCTGCTGGCAGGCTGCAGCGTCAACGTCCCTGACCCTACTGCGCCTAAGTCGTCGCCGTCGGTCTCCACGCTGGCGACGCCCACCATCACTCCAGGACACGACGCGGCCGCGGTGGCTGCGAAGGACTTGCCGCTTGCGGCAGGGAGCACGTTGGCTGCGGGGGAGCCCGTGACAGTTTCCACACGGTTGGAGGAGGTTCCCGGTTGGTCGGTGGTGCACTCCGGCCTGCAGGGCGAAAGCAGATACAAGAAGGCTGACGGTTGCACCCTCGCAGTCCGCGTGAGCGTGAATCAGGGCCCGCTGGTGGTGGCCGCTGACGACGTCGCCTCAACCAAGGAATTGTTCACCTACCTCAACGTTGGTGCGCTGGACGGCCTGAAGCCGGCGACTTTGCGTTGGGGAGAAGGATCCGATAAACCACAGCGTAGCGTGGAGTTCCTGAGCCTGGAGTCTTCGGCCGCATCCGGCGGTAAGCCTGCCTTGGTCCTGGCCAGGTTGTTCAGCGCCCCCGCGTCCTCCGTCTATGTTTCCCTGTCGTGCCCGGACGACGCAACGTTGAGCGCCGCCCGTGCGGAAACTGTGGCCCAGCTCGTTGTGGTACCGCCGTCCTGACCCTGCCTTTCTTGGCTATTCCGCTAAAGCAACGATTCTTATTTTTAGATATATCTTTGGTGTATGGGCACGTCCGAACTCCCGTGGATCCGGAAAATCACTGCTGTTGCTGCCTTGGGCGATGAAAACCGCCGCAGGCTATATGAGTACGTTCTGAGTGCAGGGGAGGCCGTCAGCCGGGATGGGGCGGCCTTGGCACTCGAGCTGCCCCGCAGTTCGGCTTCCTTCCATTTGGACCGTTTGGTCCGCGAAGGGCTCTTGCGGGTTGAGTTCAGGAAATCCCCTGAGAAGACAGGGCCTGGGTCGGGGCGGCCATCAAAGCTCTACAGGCCCGTCATGGACGAGGTGGGCGTCTCTGTTCCTGAGCGGCACTACGACCTCGCCGGTCACCTCATGGCCGCGGCGATCACGCGCTCTCAGGCCGACGGTGTGCCGGCGCTGGAAGCGATGCGCGATGTCGCTGCAGCTGCAGGGCGCGAGGTTGGACGCCCTGGCCATTTCCTGGGTGCACTCTCGGAACTCGGATACGACCCCTCGCCGGACGCTGCCGGGGGATACCGCCTGCTCAACTGTCCGTTCCATCGCTTGTCGCGGGACCACGCGGAAGTGGTGTGCGCAATGAACGGCGCGTTCCTCAGCGGTGCTGCTGCGGCCTCCGGACTCAGTGCCGGCATCATCGTGCCGGATCCGGACCATGGTCCGGGACGCTGCTGTGCGCGCATCAATGCCCTTGGTAAGGAATCCTGAACGCCAGGCGTCGGTAGAATAACAAGGTGCCTGTATACCTTGACCACGCCGCAACCACGCCCCTGTCGGCCGAAGCGCTCGCTGTGATGACGCGCGAGCTGGCGCGGACCGGTAATCCTTCGTCGCTTCACGGTGCGGGCCGCCGCGCGAGGCGAGCGGTGGAGGATGCCAGGGAGGCGCTGGCGGCGGCTGCCGGGGCACACCCATCCGAGGTCATTTTCACCTCAGGCGGGACGGAAGCGGACAACCTGGCGGTGAAGGGTCTGTTCTGGGCCAGGCGGGACGAGAATCCGCGCCGTACACGCATCCTTTGCTCCGCCGTCGAGCACCATGCGGTCATGGATACCGTCGAATGGCTTGTAAGGCATGAAGGTGCTGACGTTGTGTGGATTCCGGTAGACAGCGACGGCGCTGTTCGGCTGGAGGTCGTCCGGCAGGAAATCGAACGCGATCCCGAATCAATTGCCTTGGTCACAGTGATGTGGGCCAACAATGAAGTAGGTACCATCCAGCCGGTGACGGAGATTGTGGAGCTGGCAAAACCGCATGGAGTCCCGGTTCACTCCGATGCCGTCCAGGCTTTCGGATCGATTCCCGTGGACTTTCGTGGCTCGGGACTCTCTGCAATGTCCGTTTCGGGGCACAAGCTTGGTGGTCCGGTGGGGGTCGGCGCACTTTTCCTGGGAAGGGCCGTGAAGCTGACGCCGGTGCAGCACGGCGGCGGGCAGGAACGCGATGTGCGCTCGGGAACACTGGACACTCCCGCAATCGCCGCTTTTGCCGCAGCCGCGGAGGCTGTCACTGCAAACCTGCCCGTTGAAAAAGAACGTCTCAGTTTGTTGCGCGACCGCCTTATCAACGGAGTACACGATTCCGTGCCGGGCGCGGTGCTGAGGGGTGCTCCCGGGGACGGGCGGCTGCCGGGGAACGCCCACTTCACCTTCCCTGGTTGTGAAGGCGACTCATTGCTCTTTCTCCTGGACCTGGCAGGCGTTGAATCCTCCACGGGTTCGGCGTGCACGGCAGGGGTGCCACGGCCTTCGCACGTCCTCCTGGCAATGGGCCTGGATGAAGATACTGCACGCGGCGCCCAGCGCTTTACGCTGGGGCACAGTTCCACCGATGCGGATGTGGACGCGCTCTTGAAAGCCCTGCCCGAGGCGTGCTTAAGGGCCCGGCAGGCCGGAATGGCCGGTCATGAATCCAGCATTCAAACAGCAGCGACGGTGGCTCGGCAGGCCTCGTCGGAACCTTTCTAGCTCTTACGGCTCATCGGGCAGCAGTTCGTCCAGTGGCACCCCGAGATCCGTCAGTTTGTTGACGTTCACAGGGGTGCGGGTTGAAATCAAGGCCTTGATGGGCTTCTGAACCCGGCGCTGGTTGACGCTCATTCCGGCAACTACCACCCCCTCCCTCAACCAAAAAGCGATGAAGCTGCCGTCATCAAGCGAGCCGCGGATCATCGGTGTGATTCCGGAGGTCAAGGAGGGAAACCCCGAGTACTCCATGCTGACGGTGAACTGGTCCGTATAGAAGTACGGCACCACGTCCAGTTGGGCATCCCGGCCCATCATGGACTTTGCAGCCACCTTGCCGCCGTTGAGCGCGTTGGCCCAATGTTCGCTGCGATGGTGCTCGGCGGTAAATGGGTGGAGTGCGTTGGCTACATCTCCTGCAGCCAGCACATCCGGTGCACTGGACCTCAGCCCGGTATCCACCAGTATTCCATTGCGGATGGCAAGCCCTGCGGCTTCGCCGAGTGCGGTGTCAGGTACCACGCCGACGGCAACGATCACCACATCGGCGGGCAGCGTTTCGCCGGTATTGGTGCGGACCGCCGTCGCCCTGCCGTCCTGTCCTTCAATTCCGGCAGCGCTTGCCGGAAGGCGGAACGTCACGCCCTGATCTTCGTGGAGCCGATGAAAGAATCCACCAAGTTCAGGTCCGATGGCGGCACTCAGCGGTATGTCTTCCAGCCCCAGCAGTGTGACGTCGTTGCCATATGTGCGGGCTGCTGCCGCCAGTTCCATGCCGATCCACCCGGAGCCGATCATGACCACCTTCTTGCCTCCGTCCTTAAGGAGGTTCTGAAGCTGCACACTGTCATCGAAGGTTCGGAAGGTCATTACCCCGTCAAGGTCCGCACCTGGAAGCGGAATGGTTCGAGGCCGGGCGCCCGTGGCGAGGAGCAGCTTGGAGTAGTGAAGGCTTCGGCCGTCGGCCAGTGCCACAGCGTGCCCCCGGGGGTCGATCCGGCTGGCGAGGCTTTCGAGAAGAAGCTCGACGCCGTTTTCCCCGTACCATTTATCCGGCACCACCAGAGCAGCATCTGCCTCAGCTTTGCCAAGGAGGAATTCCTTGGAAAGGGGAGGGCGTATATAAGGTGGTCGGTTCTCTGCGGCCACCAAGGTTACGGGCCCTTCATAGCCTTCGGCGCGGAGGGTTTTGGCTGCGGTGGCGCCGGCAAGCCCGCCGCCGACGATAACTATGTGTTCGTGTGCCATGTCAGCTCGATTCTAAAACCAATTATTTTGACTTTAGAAGCACGGGTGGGGTCAGTCAAGGGTTTTAGGGTAGGCGTGGCACGGCAGGCTAGAATAGATGGGCACGCCGGCTGTTCCCAGCCGGATCAGTTGCTCCAACTCCCACAGACAGAAAGCCAGCATGCGAGTACTTGCAGCAATGAGCGGCGGAGTTGACTCCGCTGTGGCCGCAGCCCGGGCAGTCGAGGCCGGACACGACGTCGTCGGGGTCCACCTTGCGTTGTCGCGGATGCCCGGCACCCTGCGCACAGGAAGCCGGGGTTGTTGCACCATCGAGGATTCCCGCGATGCCTGGCGTGCTTGCGATGTCCTTGGAATTCCCTACTACGTGTGGGACTTCTCGGAGCGCTTCAAGGAAGACGTTGTCCAGGACTTCATTGACGAGTACGCCGCTGGCAGGACACCGAACCCGTGTATGCGGTGCAACGAGCGGATCAAGTTCGCAGCACTTCTGGAGAAGGCCATCGCCCTTGGCTTCGATGCTGTGTGCACCGGACATTACGCCAAGGTCATCGAAGACGCTGACGGTAACCGGGAACTCCACCGCGCCGCCGATTGGGCCAAGGACCAGAGCTATGTTCTGGGCGTCCTGACCCACGAGCAACTGAAGCACTCCATGTTCCCGCTGGCGGACACTCCCTCCAAGGCCGAGGTACGTGCCGAGGCAGAACGCCGGGGCTTGTCCGTGGCCAACAAGCCCGACAGCCACGACATCTGCTTTATCTCCGACGGCGACACCCGCGGCTGGCTGGCCGAGAAAATTGACATGACCACCGGGGACATCGTTGACGAAACCGGTGCCAAGGTTGGTGAACATCCAGGTGCCAACGCCTTCACGGTGGGGCAGCGACGAGGCCTGAAGCTGGGTACGCCCGCGGCAGATGGCAAGCCTCGGTTCGTCCTGGAGATCCGTCCCAAGGAAAACAAGGTGGTTGTGGGGCCGGAAGCCCTGCTGGCGATCGACGAGATTCGCGGCATCAAGGTTTCGTGGGCCGGGTTGCCCATTTCCGAGGTAGCAAGCGGCGCCGAGTTCGATTGCCATGCCCAAGTGAGGGCTCATGGCGATCCCGTTCCGGCGAGAGCCCGGGTGGAAGCCGTCGCTGATGATTCAGGCGTTGAGCGCGCCCAGCTGGTTGTTACGTTGACGGATCCGTTGCGCGGCGTTGCCCCGGGGCAGACCGTCGTTCTTTATCAGGGTAGTCGTGTCCTGGGACAGGCAACCATAGATGCCGCCCGTTCCCTTCAGCGGGAAGTCCTATAGTCCGGGCGTTCAGAGCAAAAGCTACTGGAAAGTAAATTTTGTGTCTCAAATCACAAAATGAGGGGTTCGCGGCCTGCGAAGTCTGGTTGAATCGTGGAATCAAGAGTGCGCGCCGTCACAAATATCTGACGGCGGCGCGCCGAATCCATCGAACAGAAGGTTCACCAGATGGCACTGAACAAGAAGGCCCTGCACGGCGCTATCGCGCTGGCGGGCATCTCCGCGCTCGCCCTGACGGCATGCACGGGACCCTCCGGCGGCGGCTCATCTTCCGCTCCGGCCGCCGCAGGCCCCATCGCCTACGGCACCACTGACAAAGTCACGTCTTTGGACCCCGCAGGATCCTATGACAACGGTTCATTTATGGTGATGAACCAGGTCTACTCATTCCTGCTCAATTCCAAGCCCGGCGGCGCGGAACCCGTTCCGGACCTCGCCGAATCGTCGTCTTTCACGGCGCCGTCGGAATACACCGTGAAGCTCAAGTCCGGGCTCAAATGGGCCAACGGGCACACTCTGGATTCCAAGGACGTAAAGCACTCCTTCGATCGGCAGGTGGCCATCAATGACCCCGCCGGACCAGCCTCGCTCCTGACCAATATCGACAGCGTGAGCACGCCAGACGCCACCACGGTGGTGTTCAAATTGAAGAACGCCAACGACCAGACATTCAGCCAGATCCTCAGCAGCCCGGCCGCGCCGATCGTGGACGATGAAGTCTTCCCGGCCGACAAGATCCTTTCCGACGACGAGATCATCAAGGCGAACGCGTTCTACGGCCAGTACACGATTGACAGCTACAAGAAAAACGAATTGGTCAGCTTCAAATCGTTCGCGGACTACAACGGTGTTCTTGGCAAGCCGGCCAACGACGCTGCCACCATCAAGTACTACGCCAGCCCCACCAACCTGAAGCTGGAAATCCAACAGGGCGCCATTGACGTTGCCTTCCGCAGCCTCAGCGCGACTGACATCGACGATCTCCGCAAGGACTCCAAGGTCAAGGTCCTCACTGGCCCGGGCGGCGAAATCCGCTACATCACGTTCAACTTCGACACTATGCCGTACGGAACCAAAGCGACCGGGGCGGACCCCGCCAAGGCCCTGGCCGTACGCCAGGCGATCGCCAACCTGGTGGACCGGCAGGCAATTGCAGACCAGGTGTACAAGGGCACCTACCTGCCGCTGTACTCCAACGTCCCCAGCGGATTCCTCGGCGCCAACGAATCCTTCAAGGACGCCTATGGCGATGACGGAAAGCCAAGCCTGGATAAGGCCAAGAAAGTCCTGACGGACGCCGGCATCAACGAACCCGTTGCCCTGAACCTGCAGTACAACCCGGACCACTACGGTGGATCCTCCGGAGACGAATACGCCATGGTCAAGGAGCAGCTGGAAAAGTCCGGGCTCTTCACTGTGAACCTGCAGTCCACCGAATGGGTCACCTACAGCAAGGCCAGCCGTGCTGACGAATACCCGTTGTTCCAGTTTGGTTGGTTCCCGGACTTCAGCGATGCCGATAACTACCTCACCCCGTTCTTCCCCGAGGGCGGCTTCCTGAAGAACCACTACAACAACGCCACGGTCAACGAACTCATCGGCAAGCAGCTCACCGAAGCGGACAAGACCAAGCGTGAGGCAGCCATCAAGGAAGTCCAGAACGCCCTCGCCAAGGACATCTCCACACTGCCCCTGCTTCAGGGTGCGCAGGTGGCGGTCGTCGGAAGCGGCGTCAACGGAGTCGACAAGACCCTGGATCCGTCCTTCAAGTTCCGTCTGGGCGTAATTTCCAAGTAACCGCACCTTTGTGAAGAGAAGGGAGGCGGGACACTGATCCGGTGTTCCGCCTCCTTTGCTGACCACCAACGTGGCCGGCACGCATCAGACAGTCCCGCGTAATCCACGGGCAAGAAATGCAGGTAGCACATGACAACACTTATTGAGGTTCCCGAGGCTGAACCCGGCATCGTCGCTCCCAAGAGCAAGTCCAAAGCCGGGGGAGGGCTGGGCAGATACATCGTGATCAGGTTCTTCCTGATCATTCCCACCGTTTTCATCCTGGTAACACTGGTCTTCTTCCTGATGCGGGTCATCGGCGATCCCATCACCGCATCACAAGGCGGACGGCTTCCCCCGGACGTCCTGGCCCAACGCATCCATGATGCCGGGTACGACCGTCCGGTCCTGGTTCAGTACTTCGAGTACCTTGGCCAGCTGATCACCGGGAACTTCGGAACCACCATCACTGACCGGCGTCCTGTAGTTGAGGTGATGACCACCTTCGGCGCAGCCACCCTTGAACTCTCCATCAACGCGCTGATCGTGGCGCTCGCAGTCGGTATCCCTTTCGGGCTGATTGCCGCCCAACACCGGGACAAGACTCCCGATGCCCTGCTGAGGTTCTTCGCCATCCTTTGCTACGCCACTCCGGTCTTCTTCTCAGGGCTGCTCCTCAAGCTGACGTTTTCCGTATGGCTCGGATGGTTCCCGGTAGCAGGCCGCGCCTCCACTCGTACGGAACTAACCATGAGCGCTTTGGCTGCTCCATCCGGTATCTACTGGCTCGACGCGCTGCGAAGCGGAAACTTCACCGCCCTCGGTGACATAGCGTCCCACGCAGTTCTTCCGGCAGTCGCCCTTGGCCTACTCACCGCAGGTGTGTTCCTTCGCCTGGTCCGCACCAACGTCATCGGAACATTGGGAAAGGACTACATTGAGGCAGGGCGCTCCAGAGGCGTCAGCGAGTTCCGCCTGGTGACCAAGCACGCCTACAAACCCGCGCTGATTCCCATCATTACCGTCATGGGCCTGCAAATTGCCCTGATGCTGGGCGGCGCGATCCTCACCGAAACCACCTTTGAGTGGAAAGGCCTTGGCTACCAGCTGGTGCAGTACTTGAATGCCCGCGACTTCGTGGCCGTCCAAGGGATCGTGGTGCTGCTGGCCATCATCGTGGCCGTCACCAACTTCATCGTGGACATCATTGCCGCGCTCATCGACCCCCGAGTGAGGTACTGACCATGAGCACCCCTCAATTGACCCGGGCCAAGCAGCCCTTGTTCTCACGGCTTCCCGTGATCAGCCACCTGAAGAAGAGCGTAGGCCTCCAGCGAGGCATGCTGGTGGTGGGTGTTGTCCTCAGCGGAGTATTCCTTCTCACCAGCATCTTCGCCCCGCTCCTTGCTCCCTATGGCTACTCCCAACTCAGCGATGCCTCCGGCTCGTTTCCCACCCAGGAAGCCCCTGGCGGCAAACACCTGCTGGGAACGACCGTTGGTGGCTACGACGTCCTGTCTCGAGTGATTTGGGGTTCCCAAACGGCAGTGACAGTCATCATTGTGTCCGTGGCAATGTCCTTGTTCCTCGGCGTGGTGCTGGGGCTTCTCAGCGGCTACTTCGGCGGATGGCTGGACAGAATTTTGGTCGTCGTTGCGGACGCCATCTACGCATTCCCAACACTGCTCCTGGCGATTGTGATCTCAATTGTGATCAGCCGCGGCCAGTCCAGCTTCTGGGGCGGCATCTTCTCCTGTGCTTTCTCCATCACTGTGGTCTTTGTGCCGCAGTACTTCCGGGTGATCCGTGCAGAGACCATCCGGCTCAAGGCCGAGCCTTTCGTGGAGTCGGCCAAGGTCCTCGGGGCGTCCAGTGTGCGAATCATCGGGCGGCACATCTTCAAGAACGCCACCCGAACCTTGCCGCTCATGTTCACCCTCAACGCCTCCGAAGCGATCCTGACACTGGCCGGTTTGGGATTCCTTGGCTTCGGGATCGAACCCACGTCCGCGGCCGAATGGGGTTTCGACCTCAACAAAGCCTTGGCTGACACCTCCTCCGGTATTTGGTGGACAGGCGTCTTCCCCGGCATCGCGATCGTCCTCACCGTCCTGGGGCTGACCCTGGTGGGCGAGAGCATCAACGACCTCAACGACCCCAGGATCCGTGGCCGCAAACGCGCGGGCCGAACACCAGTACCCGGTACACCGGCAGGACCGGAATCGTCGGTAAACCCGGCAGAGGCAGGAAAGTCATGACCACCAACCTTGGAAACCTCTCAGACGGGACAGGCACGGAACAGCCGGTACTTACCATTGATCGGCTCCAAGTCACCTTCGCCACTGACGGCGGCGACGTTCATGCCGTCAAAGACGTAAGCCTGAACGTTGGAGCCGGAGAAGTAGTTGCCATTGTGGGCGAATCGGGTTCCGGTAAAACCGTGACGGCCAAGACCATCCTCGGCCTGCTTCCGGAAACAGCCATCAGCTCAGGCGCCGTGGTGATCAACGGCAACAACGTCATCAGCGTCAGCAAATCCACCCTCCGCACAATCCGCGGCCGCGATGTGGCCATGGTGTTCCAGGAGCCCTCCACAGCCCTCAACCCGGTCTTCACCGTGGGCTGGCAGATTGCCGAAGGCATCAGGGCGCATTCCACTGACGGACGGCGCATCTCCGCCAAGGAAGCCAAGGAACGGGCAACCGAAGCACTTCGCAAGGTTGGCATCCCGGACCCCGAAACGCGGGTCAACTACTATCCTCACCAGTTCTCCGGCGGACAGAAACAACGCGTGGTCATAGCCGCGGCGTTGGCACTCAATCCCGGACTGATCGTGGCCGATGAGCCCACCACGGCCCTGGATGTGACAGTCCAGGCCGAAATCCTCCAGCTCCTGCGCGATTTGAGGGACAACTACGGCACCTCGATCGTGCTCATTACCCATAACATGGGCGTCGTGGCAGATCTGGCCGACCGTGTAGTGGTGATGTACCAGGGCGACGTTGTGGAGGAGGCCCCGGCCAAGGTCCTGTTTGCTGAACCCCGGCAGGAGTACACCAGGAAACTGCTGGCCGCTGTGCCGCACCTCGGACGGAACTCCGCCTCCGAGGGTGCCCGAGGCCGGCTCCACCAAGATGGCAAAATCCTGGTGGAGGCAAAGAACCTCACCATCGAATACCCCGGCCGTTTCGGCAGGCACGGATTCAAGGCCGTGAACGATGTCAGCTTTACGGTGTCCGAAAACGAGGTCTTCGGGTTGGTGGGTGAATCCGGTTCCGGAAAGTCAACCATTGGACGAGCGATAGCCGGCCTGACCCGGACCACAGGGGGAAGCCTGAAGGTCCTCGGGTACGAGATGTTGGACTTCAAGGAGCGTTCGTTCCGACCCCTCCGCAAGGAAATCGGCTTCGTGTTCCAGGATCCGGCGGCGTCCTTCAACCCGCACCTCACCATTGGCGAATGCGTCGCCGAACCGCTGCTGATCCACACCCGGCCGGGCGCCGCTGAGGCGAGGAAAAAGGTAGGTGAGCTGCTCGAATCAGTCCAGTTGCCGGCGTCGTACGCCGAACGCTACCCGCACGAGCTCTCGGGCGGGCAGCGGCAGCGCGCATCCCTGGCGAGATCCCTGGCGCTTAATCCGCGCCTGTTGATCGCCGACGAACCCACATCCGCCCTTGACGTCTCGGTGCAGGCCAAAGTCCTGGACCTGTTCAAAGACATCCAAGAGCAGTACGGTTTCGCGGCTCTCTTCATCAGCCACGACCTCGCAGTGGTGGACATGCTGTCCCACTGGGTTGGCGTGTTGTATAAGGGCCGGCTGGTGGAGCAGGGGATCGGCAACCAAGTGATGGGCTCACCGCAACACGACTACACCAAGCGGCTCATCGCGTCCCTGCCGGTACCGGACCCGGATGAACAAGCACGACGGCGGGATGCCCACCGATCGCTGCTGGGTGGCTAAAGCGTTCGAAAGGACGTTGGTAAGAAGCGAAGGCACGCCCCCTCATCTGCGGAGGGCGTGCCTTCGCCATCACGTCAGGTAACACCCACGGCGGTACAACCTCACACCATAGACTGGGGTGCATGACCGAGCAGAACAACGCCCTTCCCCATGACGCCGATTCCTTCAACCCGGCAGCGAGCTCCTTGGCCGGCCACGTGGACCGTGCCGTCATGGATGAGCTGCTGTCCATCCGGTCCAGCATCGACAACATTGACGCAACACTTGTTTTCCTGCTCGCTGAACGCTTCAAGGCCACCCAAAAAGTTGGCATCCTGAAGGCCACACACAAGCTTCCCGCCGGAGATCCGGGCCGCGAATCCGCCCAGATCGCCCGCTTGCGCAGGCTCGCCGAGGATGCGCACCTCGATCCAGCCTTCGCAGAGAAATTCCTCAACTTCATCATCAGTGAAGTGATCCGCCATCACGAGGCCATCGCCGAGGATCACCAGATCTCCAGCCAGCAGGCCTAACCCGTGACAGAAGTGGAAAGCGTACGCGCCAGCGCCACCGCACTAGGGCCGTGGCCCGGCACCGATCCCGCGGAAGCCAACCGGATCATCAGGGGCGAGTTGGGAGACCCCCATCTTCCGTTCCTGCCCGAACTGCCGGAGCGAGGGGTGGGATCGGACGCCGTTGGGCGGACAGGTTCCCTGCTGATTGACCTCGCACTCGACGTCCAACCCCACGGCTGGCGTTTGGTGGACAGGCCCGGTAAAGATGCCCGTCGCGCCAGCTCGGCACTATTGACCGACATCAACATTTTGGCCGACGTCGCCGGCGCCGAGGATGTTTCAGCAACGGAGTTCAAGATCCAGGTGCTGGGACCCATGAGTCTCGCGGCCAATCTTCACCTGCACAGTGGCGAACGGGCACTCTTGGACTACGGCGCTCGGAGGGACATTGCTGAATCCTTGGCCGCAGGCGTGGGAGAGCACCTCAGCCGCATTGCCGCCGGTGTCCCGGGCGCCCGGTTGGTGGTCCAGATAGACGAACCGGACATTGCCTCCGTCATGGCAGGGACCATTCCAACAGCCAGTGGCTACCGCACGTTGAGGTCCATCTCCGGTGAGGAAGTCACAGGTGCCTGGAAGCTGGTGATCGACGCCCTGAAATCTGCTGGCGTCATGGAGACAGTGGTCTCCATACCGGAAATTGAAGCGCCCATCGACAGGGTACTCGCCGCCGGTGCTGATGGCGTCGCAGTTCCCCTGAAGGCCCTGACGTCACGCCAGTGGGAACAGCTGGCCGCAGCCGTGGAGGACGGTAAGCGTGTGTGGGCAGGGGCGCTTTCCACCAGCGATCCCCGGGCGCAACTACCGCGTACGGCCGAGGTAGTTGAAAGCATCTGGAAACCGTGGCGCCAGCTGGGCCTTCCTGCATCCGGCTTGGCGGGACTGCGCGTCACACCCTCCACTGGACTGGCAGACTTCACTCCTTCAACGGCCAAAGACGTTCTGACGAAACTGACACAAGTGGCTGACGGACTGGACCAGCTGGCTCAGGGCTGACCTCAGGGAAGTCAGATTCTCTTTTCCCAGCGGTCTGGTTCGGCATAGCGGGGGAGGGAGTTACCGGGGGCCATTCCTGGCAAGTACGGTGCCAGGCGGTAGTCGAAGCGTCCTGCATAGACAAGAACCAGACCGATCTGTGGCTGGATGACCTTGACCTGAATGCGGTGCTTGCCCTCGTCGTTGTCCCACCATTGTTCGGCATACGCTCGTGCGTCGAGGGCTGCCGGCAGCGGAATGCGCAGGGGGCCCAGGAAGAGCCTGCTCGCCTGGGACACACCACGGAGGCGGCCTTGGGAGGTGACGCTGACATCCAGGTCCGTGACCAGTCGGCGGTAACGGCCTACATGGTCCACCAAGCGGGCGTTTCGATCCCCATGGCCAGGCAGGATGGCGCTGGTCGTATCGTGGAAGAGCCGTGTTCCGGACGGGAAGTAGATCTCCCGGCGCGCTGTTAGTGCCGGGCGTCCGAAAGGATCCACATGGGCGTGGTTTTCGATCCGGAACGGAATTCCCTCGCCGTACTCTGGAAAGAAGGCTTCCTCGCCTCCTGTCAATGCGAGGAGCGGCCGCAACCATTTCTGCCGGCACCCCACCACGTCAAAGACGCCTTCGCCTATTCCATAGAAACCCGATCCGGCCGCCAACGAGAAATACTTTTGGAGTTCCGGGGTGAGCCGGGCGAAATCCTCGCCCAGCGCCAGCTGGTAGATGGGGCTATTCATGGCAGTCCTTCCTTGAACACAACATCGGAGCCGTACTTAGGCTGGAGCTTTGCTTTAGAGCCGGCCGGCTGCTTTGAGGCGAATATACGTATCAGCGAGCAGTGGAGGAACATCGTGGGGTTCGGCATCCACCACCTCGGCTCCAAGCTGCCGGAGCTGAGCCATCACCGCTGAGCGTTCCAAGAGCGCGCGTTCGGCCGCCGCTGCCCGGAAAACCTGACTCGCCGTAGTCCTCTCTTTCTTCATGGCAGAAAGCAAGGGATCCCGGACGGATGCCACCACCACAACGTGCTGGCGTGCCAGTTGGGCAACGGTAGGCAGGAGGCCCTCTTCCGGGGCGCCGCCGTCAAGCGCCGTCAACAGCACCACCATGGAGCGATGCGCCGAGACGGCACGCACTTGAGCAGGAACCTGCTGCCAATCGAGCTCGATCAGTTCAGCCTCCAAGGGAGCCATGGCTTGAACGAGCTGACCCAGCAAATTTCCTTTCGACGCCGACTCAACCCGTGCGCGGAGCCTCCGGTCGTAGGCGAGGAAATCCACACGGTCGCCTCCGCGCTCGGCCAGCACGGCGAGCAGCAGAGCGGCCTCAATTCCAGTATCGAGCCGCGGTTCATCTTCGATTCTTGCTGCCGCCGTCCGGGAAGTATCAAGAACAATCACCACGCGCCTGTCGCGCTCGGGGCGCCACGTCCGCACCACCACCGATGTGCGGCGTGCGGTAGCGCGCCAGTCGATGGACCGGACGTCGTCACCGCGGACGTAGTCACGCAACGAGTCGAATTCGGTACCTGCCCCGCGGATCTGCACGGCGGCCCTGCCGTCCAGTTCCCGGAGCTTCCGGAGTTTGGATGGGAGATGACGTTTCGAGTGGAACGGCGGGAGGACCCGCAACTGGCCAGGCAGGACGCGTGTGCGCTGCCTCGCCGCCATTCCCAGGGGACCCATGGAGCGGATGGTCACATGGGGGCTTGTAAGGTCGCCGCGTCGCCGAGGGACCAAGGTCACTGTCATGCGCCGGCGCTCACCAGCCGGGACCACAAGGGATTGCGCAGAGTTCACGGCCCCCGCTGAGGGCTGCCAGGTATCTCTGACTTCCGCCCGCAATGTGCGCCGGGTGGGGTTGGTGATGGTCACTACAGAGTCAGCTTTGCCCTCGAGCGTCACGTTTCCAGGGAGGACGCGTTCCAGGGCAAGCTGAGCGGGCGACGCCGCCAGCACCAGATCCAACACCAGCACAAGAACCAGCCCCGCGCCAACCAACAGGACAGTGCTCCACGCGGGAAAAGCCACCAACGGCACCAGACCCAGCAGAGAAAGCAACACAAAACGACCCGTTATGGCCACTCAAGCCCCCTCGGCCAACGTCGCCCCGGCGATCATCGCGGTACCGGGACGGAGGCGAGAATACTGCCCAAGACATCGTCCACCACAATGCCGTCCATCTGGGCTTCCGGCCGCAGACCTACCCTGTGCCTCAGGCACGGCAAGGACAACGCTTTGACGTCGTCCGGGGTGACGAAGGACCTGCCGGACAACCACGCCCACGCTTTTGAGGTTTTGAGCAGCGCGGTTGCCCCGCGCGGCGAAACGCCGAGTTGGAATGAGGGCGCAGACCTTGTGGCGCGAACAACGTCAACGATGTACGCGAGGATCTCCGGAGCCACAGCCACGTGCGCAACGGCTGCTTGGGCGTTGGAAAGCTCGACGGCGCCAGCCACCGGGCGCACGCCGGCTGCGGAAAGGTTGCGGGGATCAAACCCGCTGGCATGGCGGCGGATGACTTCAATCTCCTCAGCCCGGCCGGGCAGCGGCATGGTCAACTTGAGGAGGAAACGGTCCAGCTGCGCCTCCGGCAGGGGATAGGTTCCCTCGTACTCCACAGGGTTCTGGGTGGCCGCAACAATGAACGGACTTGGCAGTGGACGCGATACGCCGTCCACGGAAACCTGGCGCTCTTCCATTGCCTCCAGGAGTGAAGCCTGGGTCTTCGGCGGGGTTCGGTTGATCTCGTCGGCCAGCATGATGTTGGTGAACACCGGGCCTTCACGGAAAGTGAACTCGGACGTGTGGGAGTCATAGACCAAAGAGCCCGTGACGTCACCGGGCATGAGGTCCGGAGTGAACTGAACACGCTTGGTGTCCAAGCTCAGAGCGGTGGACAAAGCCCTGACCAAAAGGGTCTTGGCCACGCCGGGAACACCCTCGAGGAGGACATGTCCGTCACATAGCAGGGCGATCAGCATGCCGGTAACCGTGGAGTCCTGACCGACTACAGCTTTGCCCACTTCGGCTCTGACATTGAGCAACGACTGCCGTGCCGGATCCTCAAGGGGGTGCCTCTGCCCGTTTTCTGAAGGTGGCGCCTCGTGCTGCGACGCCTCGTTCTGCAGGGCTTCCTGCTGGGACGTCGTCTCCGCGTAGTGGCTGTTGCTGTCCGTGTGGCTGCTCATCTGGCGATCGCTTCCTGTTCGATTCGTTCAATCTGTTGTGCCCACTGCACCAGCTGTCCTTCACTTTCGGGCATGAAGTCGATCAGGACGGACCGCACTTCCGTGGCCGGCAGCTTCACATGGCGGGCTGTTGTATCCAGAATTGCTTCGGTGGTGGCGTCGGCTCCAAGGTTGAAGTGCCGGGCCAGCCGTGACAGGGTTCCGGCCCTCAAATTCCGGGCGGCCCGCTCCACGGCGCGTGAGTCCTGGTACAGGCGAGCACGCCCTTCTGCTGTTTCGGCGGCCTTGACCACCACGGGCAGTGGCTCGAAAACCAAAGGGCCCATGCGTCGGCCCCGCCATACGATGGCCAGCAGGGCTACGAAGCCCAGCCAGGGGCCCGCGAAGGCAAGCCATCGCGGCGCGAGCTCGTTGAGCGTGGGGCTTGAATTTGACGCCGGGATATCTCCGACCCCGGGGAGGTACCACACGAGGTTCGCGTTGTTGCCCAGCGTTCGGAGGGCGAGGGCCGCATTTCCCTCCAGTGCAACGTGTTGATTGTCCAAGAGCTCCCTGCTGCCCAAAACAATGACCCTGCCATCGGCTGATTCCGCGTACAACCCGGGTCCGCTCCCACGCGGGGCGTAGCAAACTACGGGTCCTGAAAAGACGGATCCTTGCGCCGATACGCGGCCCGCTGCCAAGGCATCGTCCTGCTCGCAACCCGGTTCAATGACCTGTATCGCTTCCGGAACCACGCCGCCAGGGCGGATACCTTCAGCCAGGCCATTGAGCGTCCTGAGGCGTGGAGTCACCACCACTACACGGTCTGCTGCGGCTGTGATCTCCTCAAGCTGGGACCGGTCAAGGAAGCCCTGTGCGTCAAAGAGGAATACCGTGGCGTCATCTTTGTTTGATAGCGCCTCCAACGTGTCCTCGAACGTCTCGGTCGGAGTGACGGACACGCCGTGGCGCCCCAGGATCTCGGCTACCGCCATTCCGCCGTCCGGTGCCGGGTTCCGCGCTGACAAGCGCCGGGAGTCGGTGGCGCCTGCAACGCTGTCAATAGCCAGGAAAATTACCAAACCAGCAAGCAAGGCCCCCAAGGCAATCCACACGAGGTGTTTTTGGAACCAGGCTTTGAACCTCCCGCCGGCCGGGAAACCTGGGGTAGTGATTTCCTCCTGGCCCACATGTTCGTTCGTGGTCATCGGGGAACCGCGAATCCAGCGTTGGCCTGTCCTGCGAAGTCAGGCTTCAGCGCAAGAAGTTCAGCATCCAGCTGGCGGACTGACTCGTAGTCCGCGCGTGTTGCCGGGTGGTCGCCATACCGCACGGCATCGAAAACACCGGCAGCGGCGATCAGCTTGGCTTGTGCCGCACCAAAAACCCCGCCCAATTGAGCGGCGGCTTCGTCTGCGGTCCTGCCGGCTCGAGCATCAATGATGTCCCGTTCTTCCGCGGAGCGGACAAGAGCACGGAACTGATCGACGACGGCGGCCGGCCAGTTGCCGCCGTCGGCTGCTGTCGCCGCCCGTGCACGGTAGCCCTCTGCGTCGACTGTGCGGTCGTTTCCATAGAGGTCTTCCGCCTCTTTAGCCCTCCGGGCGTTCAACCTCGGCCTCACGAAGAAGATGGCGGCGATGATGAGCACCAAAGCCAGAACCACCATCAACGGAACAGCGATGTTGGGCCCGGCACCGGATCCACCATCCAAGGATGAAAGCCAATCCATGAAATCCCGCCACATCTGTTCAAGCCAGCCGGGCGTCGCGTCCGGGTACCGGGGGTTAGATAGCTCCTCAACGGCCCAGCGTCGCGCTTCGTCCCGGTCCGGGATCACAGGCGGTTCCATCAATGCCCATGACGAAAATACATCGATCGCGGCTGCCCTCATGCCTGAGGTTGCTGCCCTGGGGGAGCGGACGGAAACTGTCCCTCGCTCGGTGGCCAGGCGGTGTTAGCGGGCGCATTGGATGGTCCGCCGGGGATCCCTTCAGGATCGGAACCCGTTTCCATCAGCCGCATCAATTCAACATCCAGACCGTCCCGCCGCATGCGTAGGTCCATGTAGATCAGGCTGGAAACGGACGCTTGAAAGGCGAACGTTACAGACCCCACCAGTGCCCCGATCGCCGTGGAAATCACGGTCGTCAGAACCAGCGTGGAGGTCATCGACTCCGCGTCGGGGTGGGGGGCCACTACTCCACCGATGGCGGCGGAGACCAAGGACACGGGAATTTGGACAATTTGGGCGATGATTCCCACCATGATGGCTACCACCAGCGTGATGCCGAAAATGCGCCACCAGTTGTTCCTGGTCAACTTCCACGACCTGAGAAGTCCGTCGTAAACTCCGGTCCGCTCCACCACTATCACTGCAGGGGCCAGCATCAACTTCAGGCCGATCCACACAAAGGCCACCACTGCACCCAGCCCCAGAGGCAGGACAATCAGCAGCGCGGCAGGTCCCATGGCGGTGAACAGCAAGATCGCAATCCCGATCACCGCGGCAACGGCGAGAAGGCCGCCCAGCGTCAGCAGCGCAGCAACGCCCAGCAGAGGAATTATCCGGGGGCCCGCCAGTTTCCACATCTGCTTGAATCCTGTCCGCCGGTTGAGCACCGAACGGGAGACGGGCACCACCAGGACACCTTGGAGGACGGATCCCAGGAACCCAATCAGCACCGAAACCCCTAGGGTGCCGGCCATGAACGCGAAGAACGGACCCATCGCGTCGGCAAAATCCGCTTCCGAACTGACGGATTCAAAGGTCGTGGACAACTGGACCATGCCCACCGTGACAATGCCGATCAGGACTGCCCCGAGGACTTGCACGATCAGCGCGGAGCCAAACATGGAAGCGGCATTGCGGCGGATCGTCTGGAACGAGCCATCAAGGATCTCGCCGAATTGCAGCGGACGCAGGGGGATGATTCCGGGCTTGGGAGGCGCGACATAAAAGGGTTGCCCGTAGGGTGGACCTGGAGGCCAGCCGCCAGGAGGTTGACCTGGACGATATTGCCCGCCAGCCTGCGGCGCAGCCCAAGCCTGGGGGCCGCCCCACTGTGGTTGGCCGCCCCACTGCGGCTGATTGCCGCCTTGTGGTTGGCTGCCCCACGGTGGCTGATTGCCGCCTTGTGGTTGGTTACCCCACGCGGGCTGACCACCCGGCGGTGGATTCTGGCCGTGCTCTGGCTGTGACACGATTTCCTCCCCATAAGATCCGGCCCGCCGACTCCCGACGTCCCCCACACGGACCTTCGCACCCAGCCTATAGTCCCGCCGTCGTCCCTCATAGCCTGCCGCCCGCGCGGCCATCACGGAGCGTGGTGAACAACAGTGCAGTACGGTGGAAGTGCCCCGGGGGCGCCATGCCGTGCGCTGCGCCCAACGGGACAAAGACTTGGCGATAAGGGAATATATAACTATGAAGGCACGCATTCTGGTAGTTGACGACGACGAAGCACTCGCAGAGATGATTGGCATCGTCCTGCGCAATGATGGCTTCGAGCCGGTGTTCTGCGCAGACGGCGGCCAGGCCTTGGAGATCTTCCGCTCCTCGAAGCCGGACCTGGTGCTCCTGGACCTGATGCTCCCGGGCTCGGACGGGATCGAGGTATGCCGCCAAATCCGCGGCGAGTCGGACGTTCCCATCGTCATGCTCACCGCAAAATCTGATACTTCGGATGTGGTTCGTGGCCTTGAATCCGGCGCCGATGACTACGTGCCCAAGCCCTTCAAGCCCGCTGAGCTTGTAGCGCGGGTTCGTGCGCGGTTGCGGCCCGGGGACCAGAAGGCCCCCGAAACCCTGCGCATTGCCGATGTCACTATTGACGTTGCAGGTCACTTGGTGACCCGGGGCGGAGAGCGGATCTCGCTGACTCCCCTAGAATTTGATCTCCTGGTTGCGTTGGCCCGCAAGCCGTGGCAGGTGTTCACACGTGAACTTCTGCTTGAGCAGGTGTGGGGATACCGCCACGCCGCCGACACGCGGCTGGTCAATGTCCACGTCCAACGGCTGCGCTCCAAGATTGAACGTGATCCCGAAGCGCCCGAGGTCGTTTTGACGGTGCGTGGTGTCGGATATAAAGCAGGTTCCTGAGTCGCCGGTCGGAGAGACCGGCGCGGAGGGCGAGAACCCGGGGGCCAAGGATCCCGGCGCGGCCGGAGTCGAGCAGGTGACCCCGGCACAGTCAGAGTCCCCGGAAACTTCCCCTGAGCCAGTGGGCGCCACCCACGAGCGGCCCGCCAGGAACACCAAGAGTCTTTCCTGGCTCCTGTCCCGGGCACGGATCTGGACACGCCGCGGCCTGATTCTCGTCCTTCGGATTACGCGCCTTGTGTCTCTTGGCATGAGGCAAATCCGGCCAGGACTGCGCTTCGTCTGGCGTTCACTGTTGCGGCGTTGGCGCCGGTCCTTGGAGTTCCGCACGGTCCTCACCACATTGCTTCTGGCAGTGACATCATTCGCCATTGTGGGCGCATACCTGTCCAACCAAATCGCCAACAACCTGTTCCAGGAACGGCTGGCCCAGGCGGAATCCGAGTCACGGTTCAACGTCAAACAAGTACAGGACACGTTCGACGGCGCGCAGGTCACCGACCAGTCAAGCGTGATCACCCTGGTCTATGACACGTTGACTGCCGTGGAAGGCCGCGGCTCGGTTATACAGCGTAGATACGTTTTTGAAGCCGCCCCGGAACAAACAAAACCCCGTAACCGGTGGGTCGAGTCACGTGCTTCGGACCAACTAACGGTCCGCGTCATTCCCCCCGAGCTGCGCAAGGCCGTGCAAAGCGGTGGCAAGCAGCAATTTTGGGCCTCCACACAGTTCCCGGTGGGAAACGAGGACAGACCCGGTATTGCCGTGGGGAACCTTGTCACATTCAACGGAACAGCCTACGAGCTATATCTGATCTACGACCTCAACACAGCCCAACAGACACTGGACGAGATCCAGAACGTCCTGTGGGCGGGTGGTGCGGCACTTGTCCTCATGATTGGTGCCATCGCCTGGTACGTGACCCGTAACGTCGTCAGCCCGGTAAGCCATGCTGCCGTGGTGTCGGAAAAGCTTGCTGCCGGCCAGTTGCAGGAACGCATGGTGGTCAAGGGGGAAGACGAGGTCGCGAGATTGGGCGCGTCCTTCAATCACATGGCCGCAAGCCTCCAGGAACAAATCACCCAATTGGCCACCCTGTCGCAGATGCAACAGCGCTTTGTGTCCGATGTATCCCATGAACTGCGTACCCCACTGACCACCGTGCGCATGGCGGCCGAGGTTCTGTTCGATGCCCGCGAAGATTTTGATCCCATGAACAAGAGGTCGGCAGAGTTGCTCTACCACCAGGTTGAGCGCTTTCAGTCCTTGCTGTCGGATCTGCTGGAGATTTCGCGGTTTGACGCTGGAGCCGCCGTCCTTGATGCAGAACCGCAGGACATCTTCCAAGTGATCTCGCACGTCATGGAGGGTGCGGCACCGGTTGCTGCGGAGTACGGCTCCGAAGTGCGACTGAACGCCCGCCAGAAGAGCATCATCGTGGAGATGGATTCGCGCAGGATCGACCGGATTCTCCGTAACTTGTTGCTCAACGCCCTGGAACACGGCGAGGGAAAGCCAATCCACATCTCCGTTGCGGCCAACCATGATGCTGTAGCGGTGTCAGTAAGGGACCACGGTATTGGGATGACCCAGGCTGAGGCTGCCAGGGTTTTCGACCGGTTCTGGCGGGCAGATCCTGCACGGGCCCGGACCACCGGTGGAAGCGGACTGGGCCTCTCCATCGCTGCCGAGGACACCAAGCTCCATAACGGCTGGCTCCAGGCATGGGGGCGAAAGGGCGCCGGTTCCAACTTCCGGTTGACACTTCCGTTGCGGCAAGGCGGCACCATTGTGAAGTCTCCCCTTCAGTTGGAGCCTGCGGACATTAAATTTCCCGGGTCGCCAAGCGAACGGCAGATGCTTGTACTGGCCCCGGAATCCGGCAACACTCCGGCGCAACCCCAAGCCGCCGGGGGAGATCCCGGTCCCGGCGAGGGCAGAACAGGGGAGATCTCATGAGTGCGGGAAGGTCACAACGCGGCAGGGCAGTGGTCGCATTGTTTGCCGTGCTGATGATTCTGCTGGCTTCCTGCGCCCAAATTCCCCGCTCCGGGCCTGTTGGCAAGAGTAAGGACGAGGGCGCCGGCAATCCCAACGCCCCGGTCTTTTTCCCTGCCGCTCCGCGTGCAGGTTCCAGCCCGGAGACCGTGATCGAGGATTTCTACATGGCAGGTAGCGGTTATGAGGATGACTACCCCGTGGCACGCCAGTTCCTGACGCAGGCGCAGTCGGTGACGTGGAAACCGGACAAACGCGCCTTGGTGTTTCGCGAGCAACGGGTAGTCAAGGCAGCGGGGGAGAACGAATACCTTTACGAGCTCGACGTTGCCTATTCAGTGGATGCTGACGGCGTTGCAACGCAGTTCCCTCCCGGAACCAAGGAAACCATCCCCTTGACGCTCGAGCAGGTGGAGGGCGAATGGCGTATTTCCAAGGTGCCCGATGGCACCGCCATCCCCGAAGAGACGTTCAAAGTGATTTACGGGGCCAACCCCATCTACTTCTATGACCCGACGTTTACCTACGCGGTGCCGGACTATCGATGGTTCATCAAGAAGAACACCGTGAAGTCCATGACCAGCGCGTTGCTTGCCGGGCCGGCCCCTTACCTGCGAGGGGCCGTGGTCAGCGCCTTCCCATCGGGGATGAAGCTCGCACGGGAATCTGTGCCGGTTGTTTCCGGCGCAGCTCAGGTGGACCTCTCAGCCAAGGAACTCTTTGACGCCTCCGCCGAGGACCGGCAGAGGATGCAAAATCAGTTGGCACTGACGTTCCGTAGTCAGCCCGATGTCATTAACGTTCAGCTCCGTGCCGACCAGGACCTGGTGCGTGTTGAAGACAACGGGACAGTTCTGCCCCCGGTGCTGGACAAGAGTGTTCCTGCCCGCCAGATCGCAGTGAACAATGGCGATCTGGTGCGCTACGAGAACAACAGGGTCACTCCGCTGCCGGACATACAGTCGGTTGCCGGGCTTGGTCCCCACTCGCCCGCTGAGTCGCCGGTCTCCCAGACCGCTGCTTTCCTCAACGGCGACAAAACGACGCTTTACTCCATCGAACCAGGGCAGGCAGCGCGACAGCTAACCACCAGAAGCACTCTTACCGGACCCTCCTTCAGTCCGAACGATTGGGTCTGGACAGCGGGGCCCGGTGCAACCGGTGCCGCCGAAGTTGTGGCTTACAAACCCACAGGGATAGCTCCAGGTGCCGCGATTCCCAGTGTCACCATGACGCCGGCCTGGCTCACGGGACGAACAGTCAAGGATTTCAGGGTTTCCCGCGAGGGAACCAGGGCCTTGGTCATTTCCGAGGCAAACGGTAAATCCGCCGTGCAGATCACGGGCATCGTCCGCAACCCGGACGGTGTTCCCAAGGACCTCACGCTTCCCATCACACTGCTCAGTAGTAGTGCTGCCGATCAAGGCGCCTGGGTCAACGGCTCCACGGTGGCGGTGATGTCCGGCTCGGCTACTTCAACAGTGGTTCCGGAACTCCTGTCGCTGGCATCCGGTGAACCGCAGCAGTTGGCCCCTTGGGATGGATTGACCAGCCTCAGCGTCGGAAACGGCGCCGAGCAAATTTACGGACAGTCGGCTGCAGGGATCTTCCAACGCGTCGGAAATGGCTGGGAGCTCCAGCTCAAGGGACCTACCGAACCAGCCTTCCCGGGGTGAGCGCCCGGCGCCTGTTTCCCTCCTTTATCCACATAGCTCCCCTCGTGCCCTCCTCAAGGCGAACATCACGTTCAAACTGCCAGAATGACGTTCTCCTCCCTTGGTCCATGGTTCCGTAACCGGCTCCGCCGCCGTATCGATCCCGACCTCGGTTTTCCTGAACCTGCCGGGGCGCGGCGTCGTGGCCCTTTTCGAGGAAGAACGGGCCGGATCATCGCCGCCCTGCATGGCACTGTGGTTGACCTGCTGGCAGTGCTCATTCCTGTGGACTGCGTCTGCTGTGAGATGGAAGATGCGGTGCTTTGCAGCAGTTGCGCAAGAAGAATCCGTCAGCTGTGCCGGCACCCATTTCGGGCCGAACTTGAGTCACCCGCTTTGATTGACATCAATGGAACAGCGAAGATCGGGGTGGTGGCGGCGGGGCCGTATCGGGATGAGCTCGCCCGGTGCCTCCTCTCGTTCAAGAGCCACGGCCAATGGCGCCTTGCCTCTGTTCTGGCTCCCTGCTTGGGCAAAGCCGTGGATGCTGCCATCGGCGGCCGCTCCGGCTACTGCCTTGTGCCCGTTCCCAGTAGCGGTAAGGCGTTCCGGAGGCGAGGATTCAGCCCGGTACACCTTCTGCTCTTTTTCCTCCGAATCCGCCGAATGCTGCTCCATTGCCCCATTCTTGACGTGCTGGAGAAGTCGGGGGAGTGGAGGATATTTGTGGCGGGCCCCGACGCTGTCCGGCAGAGAGCGGCCCGGCTTGGTGACGAAGTTCCGGGACGTGCTTCCGTTCGATATAGAGGCGGAGGTCAAAAGGGGCTTGGAAGAGGTGAGCGCGCCCGCCGGGTCCGAGGATCCATGAGAGTACGGCGGGGACAAGCGGACAAGCTCAAAGGCCGCAAATGCATACTTGTTGACGATGTCCTGACCACTGGTGCCACACTCGCTGAGGCGGCAAGGGCGGTCACGGCTGCCGGTGGCCTGGTATCAGGCGCAGTTGTACTCGCAGCCACGAGGCCACCAGCCTACGCTTCCGCAGCGGCCATGGACCACCCCGGTTCGGTCCTTAAGACTCAATCAAAAAATAAGTGGCTAAAGGATGAATAACCGGTGGCGATGAACTAACGTCGGTTGTGGGTACCAAGAAAAGATGTACCTGTCGATAGCGGCTCGGAAAGGGGCTCGACTGTCCGTCAGACAAGCCCCCAACAGCGCCGTTGTCGTGTCACCTGAGTTATTGGAGGGCACCATGGAGTTCATGATCAGCGGACGAAATCTGACAGTTTCTGACCGCTTTCGCGAATATGCCGGCGAAAAAATCTCAAAGATTGAATCGCTGGGGGATAAGGTCCAGCGGGTTGACGCAAAGGTTTCCAAGGAAACCAACCCCAGGCAGACGCCTGGCGAGCTCACCGTAGAAGTCACCGTCCTGGGCCGGGGCCCCGTTATCCGTGCCGAGGCCACAGCCGCCGACAAGTTCGCTGCCTTCGACCTGGCGTACAACAAGCTGCTTGAGCGGCTTCGTCGTGCGAAGGACCGTAAGAAGGTGCACCACGGCCGCCACACACCCAAGGCTGTGCGCGAAGCCACGGCCACACTTGAACCAGCCAGTACGAGTGAGCCGCTTTACGTCGAGGCAAGCAATCATCATGAGTCCGCACCGGCGGTAGATGAGCGGTCTCCTTACGACATCGAGAACGACATTCCGGCAGGCGACTCACCTGTCCTGATCCGCCGGAAAGTATTTCCCGCAGCATCGCTGACCCTCGATGATGCTGTGGACAACATGGAGCTTGTTGGACACAACTTCTACTTGTTCCTGGACAAGGAAACGAACGCGCCGTCGGTTGTGTATCGGCGCAGTGGCTGGACCTATGGCGTGATCACCCTCGACTCCAACTGCGAGCCCGGCGAGGAAGCCGTGGAAGAGAAGATCCACGCCTACCGCTCCGATGATCAGGCCGCCACAGCCAAGTAAAGCCTCATCTTAGGTACGAAGGGACTTCAATGACCGTTTCGCTGAGCCTTTCACAGGCACGGCGGATCGCATTGGCAGCTCAAGGATTAGCGAAGGTCCGGCCCACCGGCCCCGTGACTTCACGGGCGGTGGGCCGGACCTTTGCCCGGATCCAGCTAGTCCAAATCGATTCAGTCAACGTTGTGGCGCGAAGCCACTACCTTCCATTCTTTTCCCGGCTTGGCAACTACGATCCCCTCATCCTCCAATCGATGGCCAGCCGCAAGCCACGCAAAATGATGGAGTACTGGGCACACGAGGCGAGCTTTATCCGGCCGGAGCATTTCCAGGACCTGCTCGTATGGCAAAAGCGGGCGTGGGTGGGCGCACACCGTCTTGATCCGGCCGTACGGCAGGACATGGAAGACCGCATTCTGATTGCGCTCACTTCAGGGCCTCCCATGACTGCATCCGAGTTGACTGCAGAACTCGGTCACGACGAGGACCCGGACCGTGATAACTGGGGCTGGAACTGGAATATCGTCAAACGGGTGCTGGAGCACCTCTTCGAGGAAGGCCGGATTTCCGCCGCTTCCAGGACAGCGCAGTTCGAGCGAAAATACACCCTCACTTCCCGGGTTGTTCCAGACGCCCAACCGCCCGAAGGCGATGCTGAAGCGTCCCTTGACCGGCTCATGGATGCAGCCGCGCGAGCCCACGGAATTGGCACGGTAAGGTGCTTCTCCGACTACTTTCGGACGCCCTTGAAGGCGGGCGCGGGTTCGGTGCAACGCCTGGTCCGCGCGGGCCGTCTTGAACGCGTTAGTGTTCGGGGATGGGACAGGGAAACCTTCCAACACGTCGATGCCACCTTGCCGCGAAAAGCAGCAGGCAGGGCCCTCCTGAGCCCATTCGATTCCCTGGTCTTCGAAAGACGGAGGCTGGAGGAGTTATTCGGATTCCATTACAGGATTGAGATCTACACCCCTGCCGCCAAGAGACGTTTCGGCTATTACGTCTTGCCGTTCCTGCTCAGGGAAGCCATCGTTGCCAGAGTGGACTTGAAAGCCGATCGGATATCCCGTCAGCTTCTGGTGCGCTCCGCCTTTGGTGAGATGGACGCGCCAGCGGATACCGCCGTCGAACTTGCCGCGGAACTCAGGCTCATGGCAACGTGGCTCGGCCTCCAGGAGGTGGTCGTCTGGCCAGTGGGGGACCTCGCCGGAGCGTTGTCCGAAGCCTTGGCGAACGATGGTCCTGCCCCGGGAGAATACGTCCAGCCGGGCAGTCCGCTCAGAGGTGAACCCGGCAACGTGGCGCTGGTCTCTCCCGTAGACTGAAACAGCCAGAATTCGGCAGCATGAGACTGGGAGCAATTTCACGTGGCATCACTAATCGAAAAACTTCTCCGCACGGGTGACAAAAAGACACTCAAGACACTGCGGAACTATGCCGATTCCATCAATGCCCTGGAAGACACTTTCAAGTCCTTCACGGACGCTGAAATCCGCGAGGAAACGGACCGGCTAAGGTCGCGCCACCAGGACGGCGAAACCTTGGAAGCACTCCTCCCGGAAGCCTTTGCCGCTGTCCGTGAGGCCTCCTCCAGAACGCTGGGAATGAGGCACTTCGATGTCCAGCTCATGGGTGGCGCAGCCCTCCACCTGGGCAATATCGCGGAAATGAAAACGGGTGAAGGCAAGACCCTCGTTGCCACAGCTCCCGCATACCTCAATGCGCTGTCCGGCAAGGGTGTCCACGTTGTCACGGTGAACGACTACCTCGCCGAATACCAGTCCGAACTCATGGGCAGGGTCTACCGTTTCCTTGGCCTTACCAGTGGCTGCATCCTGTCCAACCAGGACCCCACGGTACGCCGCGAGCAGTACAACGCTGACATCACTTACGGAACCAACAACGAATTCGGCTTCGATTACCTGCGCGACAACATGGCCTGGGATGCCAGCGAACTGGTCCAGCGCGGGCACAACTTTGCGATCGTGGACGAGGTGGACTCCATTCTGATTGACGAAGCACGTACACCGTTGATCATTTCGGGTCCTGCGCAAGGCGACACCAACCGGTGGTACAGCGAATTTGCCAAAGTTGTCCTCCGCTTGCAGCCTGACGTCGACTACGAGGTGGACGAGAAGAAGCGAACCGTGGGCGTGCTGGAAGCCGGGATTGAGAAGGTAGAGGACTACCTCGGCATCCAGAACCTCTACGAATCTGCCAACACGCCGTTGATCGGCTTCCTCAACAATGCGATCAAGGCAAAGGAACTGTTCAAGCGGGACAAGGACTACGTCATCCTCGACGGCGAGGTGCTGATCGTTGACGAGCATACCGGCCGTATCCTGGCCGGTCGTCGCTACAACGAAGGCATGCATCAGGCCATCGAGGCCAAGGAAAACGTAGAGATCAAGGCAGAGAACCAGACGCTCGCTACGGTGACGCTGCAGAACTACTTCCGCATGTACTCCAAGCTCGCTGGCATGACCGGTACGGCTGAGACCGAAGCCGCAGAATTCATGAGCACCTACAAGCTCGGCGTCGTTCCCATCCCCACAAACCGCGACATGCAGCGCATCGACCAACCGGACCTCGTCTACAAGAACGAGGTAGTTAAGTTTGATGCTGTCGTTCAGGACATCGCTGAACGGCATGAAAACGGCCAGCCTGTACTGGTGGGTACCACCAGCGTTGAAAAGAGTGAGTACCTCTCGAAGCTCTTGGCCAAAGAAGGCATCCGGCATGAGGTGTTGAACGCCAAGAACCACGCGAGGGAAGCGTCCATCGTTGCCCAGGCCGGACGAAAAGGCGCAGTTACGGTAGCAACCAACATGGCGGGCCGAGGCACTGACATCATGCTCGGCGGCAACGCCGAGTTCACTGCCATCGCCGAACTCGCCAAACGTGGGTTGGATCCCGAGGAAAACTCGGAAGAGTACGAGGCCGCATGGCCCGAGGCCCTGGCTGCAGCCAAGCAGGCCGTCAAGGACGAGCACGAAGAAGTTCTGGACCTCGGCGGACTGTACGTGCTTGGCACCGAGCGCCACGAATCCCGCCGGATCGACAACCAGTTGCGCGGACGTTCCGGACGTCAGGGTGACCCTGGCGAATCCCGTTTCTACCTCTCCCTCACGGACGACCTCATGCGGTTGTTCAACTCAGGTGCGGCCGAACGGCTGATGAACAGCTCCGTTCCCGACGACGTAGCGCTGGAGTCGAAGCTCGTATCCCGCGCCATCGCGTCGGCGCAAGGCCAAGTAGAGGGTCGCAACGCCGAGCAGCGCAAGAACGTCCTCAAGTACGATGACGTCCTCAACCGCCAGCGTGAAGCGATCTACGGCGACCGTCGTCGCATCCTCGAAGGCGATGACCTGCACGAAAAAGTGCAGTTCTTCTTGGAAGACACCATCAACTCACTCATTGATGCCGCTACGGCCGAGGGGTCAGGTGACGACTGGGACTACAACCAGCTGTGGGCAAACCTGAAGACCCTGTACCCGGCAACGGTTACCGCCGAGGAAATCATTGACGAAGCCGGCGGTAAGTCCAGGGTCACGGCAGAATTCCTGAGGGAGGAAATCCTCTCTGACGCCCGGCTTGTCTACCAGGCGCGGGAAGAATCCATCGGCGCCGAGAGCATGCGTGAGCTTGAGCGGCGGGTTGTGCTTTCGGTCCTTGGGCGTAAATGGCAGGAACACCTCTACGAGATGGATTACCTCAAAGAGGGAATCGGACTTCGTGCCATGGCCCAGCGTGATCCCCTGGTGGAATACCAGCGCGAAGGGTTTGTCATGTTCCAGAGCATGATGGAAGCCATTCGTGAGGAAAGTATCGGATTCCTCTACAACCTGGAAGTCGAAGTAACACCAGCCGAAGACGTAGTGGTGGCAGACGATTCGGCTTCCGGCGCACACACAGAGCACCACGATCCTCAGATCCGTGCGGCGGGCCTTCAGGCGCCGGAGAAGCCCGCGCAGCTGCAGTACACCGCGCCCGGAGAAGACGGAGCGACCCAGACGCGCATTGAGGGTAGGGCATCGGGCCGGTCCGGAAATCCTGCTAAAGCAGCAAGTCAGGATCAGCGGAAACAGGCAAAGAAGAAGCGTCGCTAAGCGGTTTCCGTAACGCGGTCACAGCAAAGGGTGAAGCCCGGACGGAACGTCCAGGCTTCACCTTTTTGCTTTCTCTCAAAGCACGATCGGTTGGGCCTACCCTATTTCCAGGGCGGTAACCTGCCAAACACCGTCCAGCCGCTCCAGCCTCATGGCGACGGCACGGCAACGCTGCTCCTCAGCGACGACGATGCTTGCTTCACAGATTGATTCGGAAATGGAACAGACCCGAACCGAACGCACCATGGGACTACGGTGCGGTTGGGCAGTACCTCGGCTCCTGGCTGAGTGTTTTCGGGTCAATGCTGCCCGATGCTGGAGCGACAGATAACACTCGGCGTCCAGCGAGCGTGAGAGCTGCTGGACGGGACGGGTTCCCGCCAGTACTTCCAAGGTTGCCTGCGCGATGCTTCGGGCAACAAGCCGGACGTCGATGTCCGAGCCGCTTTGGCCGGATGCTGGTGCCGTATGTTGCGTGCTCCGAGGGCCTGCTGGCCGGGTTTTCGTTGCAAGGGTCATGGTCATACCTCTGGCATTCACTACATGAGTTGCAGCGTGGGGACGCTTTACTCATTGGCTTCTGCTGGGATGACACTACGGATTGGCTTTGAGATGTGAAGGTTGTCCCTGAGCGGACGGTCCTTATGGAGGAAGCGGGCACTGAAGTCCCGGCCTTACTAGCTTGGTGCCGGGGGCTGAAGAACCTGCCCCGGGAGTAGCACGGTGGGGTCCCCTCCGATGACTGCCCTGTTGGCGGCATACCACTTGGGCCACGTCAACGCGACGTCCACGTCGGTTGCAAAGGGTCCGAGCCGGGAGGCCGCAATCGACCATAGCGAGTCGCCATCCTCAACAACAACGGCGGCTTCTCCCGCTAGGGTGGTTGAACGTGTGGACTGGCGGCTTAGCAACCCCGGGTCAACCACGGGGGGCCGGGGTTGCCAGCGCGGGTCATGAGGCCGGGATGCTGAAGCATGGGCATCGTCTACAGATCGCGGGATGGAACTCGCGCGGTCCAAGGAAGCCGGAGTCCACGCCGCTTTTCCCGGCGCCCTATGAGGAGAGGCGCTTTGCCAGCCAGGTTCCGGTGGTGCGGCATCTGCTTGGGCTATTCCCGCGCCCATGAGATTCAGGCTCACGACGGCCACCGCGAGCCGCAACATAAAGGCGGGGCTGAACCGTGAAAGGAGATGGGCGCTCTTCTTGTGCCCAACCCGATGCAACAACGATGCCAGGAAAGCGATGAAGAACGTCAGTGCCCACCAGATGACAACAGAAAGTCCCACTGCGTTGGCTGAGAAGCCGAGAAGATGTTCGAAGGTAAGGGTCTGACCATGCCGCTCCGCTGCCTGCCACTGCGTAAGCAGCACATTTCCCGTAAGTACCAAGGACAGTCCCAGCCCAAGAACAAACGCTGCCAGGGCAGAGTCACTACGCAATACTTTTGCCACTAAAAGCCCCCATGCTCCCTTTGATGCAATTTGATGCGGTTTGATCTATTTGACTCATTCTGAACATGTTTGCAGTGCCTTGTCCAGTTGCAACCCTGATGTACCTCTCCGATTCGTCGCACATCCTTCATGCAGCCTAGTCTGACCACATGAGATGGGACTCTCTCTTTAGCGATCTGGAAGCACAATTCTCGGCGGGGCGCGCCTTGGAAGCCGAACTCGAGATCACAGAGCGGGCAAGGGTTGAGCTGGCGGGCATCGAATTGGCTGACCGTCTGCGTGGGGCCTTCGGAGCGGACATCAAGGTCGTTCTGATTGACGGCAGGGTCCTACGAGGACGGTTGAGCCACGTGGGCGGCGAATGGCTGGTCTTGACGGAGCGAGCGCGGGAGTGGTTACTGCCCTATCCCTCCGTTGTGACATACGAAGGACTCGGCAGGGTAGCGCTGAAACCTGCGTCCCGGATACAGCAGTCGCTGGGCATCGCCTCAGCACTGAGGGCACTGGCACGCGATCGTGCCGAGCTGGTGGTTCATCTGAAAGTAGCGGCACGTGATGGATATGAGCTGCAAGGAGTAATAGACAGGGTCGGCCGGGACTACCTTGACCTTGCGGTGGTTCAGAACGGTGAATCGCGCCGGCCCGGCAGGGTGGCTGCGGTAATGACCATTCCCTTCAGTTCGTTGGCAGCGCTTTGCTCGGCGGGTAACCAGGACTTCAGGAGCGGCGGGGACTAAGACCGGTTGGTTTTGGCCTTGGCCTCTTCGATCATGCGGCCAGCTTCTGCATAGCGGTCTTCGATATATTGCTCCAACATCTTCTCTTCGATACGCCACTGTCCTCGGCCACCCACTTGAATGGCCTTCAGCTCGCCACTCCTAACCAGCGCGTAGGCCTGTGGCGAGTTGATTTGTAGTTGTTCTGCGACGTCCGCAAGAGTCAGGAATCGGGGCATGGCTTCATTTTGCCACCGTTGCTGATGTTTGGTGTAGTTATCCACAGTTTCGGCCCATTTGAGGCCGGTGGCCTTGGCTCCGCGAAAATGCGCCGGTAAGAATGAGGAGGCAGGTGCTTCCACCATGCCGTAACTCAAAGCGGGGAAGCAGGAAAATGGGAGAAAGTATCGGCGTGGCCGCGAGGCTAAGGAAACCATCATGGAAAGATCCGCGGCTTCTTATCGGTCTTTTGCTGGTCCTGGGGTCCGTCGCAGGCGTCATTGCCTTGGTGGGCACCGCAGACAGGACAACCCAGGTCTTCGCCGCCCGGGAAGACATCGCGATAGGTCAGGTGGTCACGGAGGCGGACCTCTCCATTGTCAAAGTTCGTTTGGATGACGTTGAGGCCGGCTACATCACTGTGGAACAAGGGCTTGCGGAGAGCAGCGTGGCACTGCAGCGGATGGCAAAGAACCAGTTGATCCCTCGGGCAAGCCTGGGAGTCGCCGATGCGTTGGACCGCAAACCTGTAGCGATTGCCTTGGAGGAAGAACTCCCCCCGCAGGCCGTTCCAGGCGCCAGGGTGGACGTGTGGGTCTCCATGCCGGGTGCAAGCAGCGCTTTTGACGCGCCGGAGATGCTCCTGCCGAGCGCAGAAATTGCCGCGGTGACTCCTGGGAGTACTACGTTGGGCTCGGCCAGAACAACTGTGGTGATGGTGCTGGTGACGGATGAACAAATGCCGAAATTGTTGGGCGCCCAGGCGAACAGGGCCAAGGTCTCCGTCGTGTGGAACCCCACGGGCGTTGTTCGATGAGCATTCCTGTAGTGACCGTCGGCTCCGCTCAGGAAGCTGTAGTGGGCGGGTTGGAGCGCCTCCGCGGTCCCGTAACGGTTGTGCGCCGTTGTTCGGAGCTTGCTGAGCTTATTGCTGCTTGCCAAAGCGGCCTCGCGGTTGCCGCCGTCGTAGCGGAGGGCTGCGAGGAACTCACCACCACGCTGGTTGATCGTCTTGGGGCGGTGGGTGTCTCAATCATCGCCCTGACGGACGATCCAGCCGAGGCCAAACGTCTGCACTCCATAGGTGCCTTACCGGCTATGACGGGCATCGAAGCCGGTGACTTGGCGGCCAAAATATCTGAGGCCGTTGGCAGGGGGAGCCGGCAAAGCCTGCCTGCCTCCGCCCGAGACACCGGATTTGCCGATCCTGGGGCAGAGCTGCGCTCGATGCCGGAATCGGACCGCAGGGATGAAGAGACTCCGCAGGGAGGCGGCCGGATCATTGCCGTGTGGGGGCCGATCGGCGCCCCCGGAAGGACGTTCCTTGCTGCCAACATCGCGGCGGAGTTGGCCGCGGAAGGCAAATCAGTCCTTCTGGTGGATGCGGACAGCTACGGCGCAAGCATGTCGGCGGTGCTCGGCCTTCTGGAGGAGTCGGCTGGTTTTGCCCAGGCTTGCCGACTGGCGGACCAGGGACTGCTGGATGGTCAAGCCCTCAGGGCGGTGGCGATTCCTGTCTTCACCAAGGGAGGAACTTTTAGGGTGCTGACGGGTACAACCAGAGCGGATCGATGGACCGAACTCAGGGCGGGAGCCGTCGCGATGGTTCTGGATGCGGCGCGGCAACTAGCGGATCATGTTGTGGTGGACACAGGTTTCTGCCTTGAATCAGACGAAGAGCTTAGCTTCGACACTATGGCTCCGCGTCGGAATGCCGCCACCCTGCGGAGCTTGGAAATGGCTGATGTTGTGTTTGCCGTTGGTTCCGCCGACGCGATTGGAGTGCCACGTTTGGTACGGGGACTGGCGGAGCTTGAGGCTGCGGTCCCGGAGGTATCTCCCCGGGTCGTGTTGAACAAGGTGAAGCGCTCGGCAGTTGGCCATTCGCCCCGGCAACAACTGAACGATGCGTGGGACCGATACGGCCCCGGAGTGGGCGTGGACGCCTACCTTCCCGCTGACCCCGTGGCATGTGACGCGGCTTTACTCACGGGTTCAGTATTACTGGAAGTAGCACCCGACTCGCCCCTGCGAAAGGCCATAGTAGGGCTGGTCTGTGCACCTGTCCAGCAAAAACAGGATTCCTTTGGCCGAACTATCAGAGCTTTGCGTCTGCCAAAGCGCTAGGCTCGCCATGTGGGCTGCAGAGTCGCAGCAATCAACATGTGATGGAGGCGTTTGTCGATGTCGTCAGGATCCAGCGTGGAGGATCGGTCCGATGCAGCAGTTGTCCGTGAAGGGTTCTTCGGTGACTACTATGAACACCTTGCAGAGGAGGATTCACGTGCGTATTCGCCCGAACTCTTGATTGCGCGGGCTACAAAGCACAGGGACATCGCCCAGTCCCGTCTACCTGGGAATGCAGTCGTCAAAATCGCCGGTGAGCCCGAGCGAAGTGTCGTTTACATCGTCACTGACGATATGCCGTTTCTGGTCGACTCCGTCAATGCAGAGCTTGTTCGCCAGAACTGCGCCATCCGGCTGGTCATGCACCCTCTGTTCGTGGTCACCCGTGATCGCAAATCCGGCGAGCTCACCAGTATCTCCAGGGTCCCCTCCAATGTCGGCATTTCCAGTGGCGACACCGCAGCACTCCCCAGCGTGGCCCATCTGCTGGGCGATGGCGATAACGCTTCCCACATGGAGTCATGGATCGCGGTTGAAATTGACCGGATAGGTGACGACGCGCGGGAAGAATTGATCGCAGGGCTCCAACGTGTCCTCGGCGACGTCAGGGCGGCAGTGGAGGACTGGCCCAAGATGCGCAGCAAGGCGCTCGAGCTGGCCGAGGCATTGGGTGGCGTGACGCACCCCGAGCAAGTGGCTGAGCTCAGGCAGGCACAAGACCTTTTGCGTTGGCTGGACAACGGAAACTTCACGTTCCTGGGCTACCGCGAATACGACCTTGTGGATGAAAACGGTGAGGACGTTCTTCAGCTCCGGGAAGACAGCGGCCTGGGCCTCCTGCGTGCCGGAGACACCACGCGTCAAGTCCAGCACCTCACGGATGCGGGCCGGAAGCGTGCAAGGGAAAAGCGTGCTTTGGTGATCACCAAGGCCAATTCGCGCTCCACTGTGCACCGACCCGCCTATCTCGACTACATCGGCGTCAAGAGCTTTGATGCGTTGGGCAACGTCAACGGGGAACGCCGCTTCATCGGCCTCTTCGCCACGAGTGCATACACCGGATCCGTGCGCAGCATCCCGATTGTTCGGGACAAGGTGGACGCTGTTCTTCGTAACGCCGGCTTCCCCATTGACTCCCACTCCGGCAAGGACCTTCTGGGAATCCTCGAAACGTATCCCCGCGACGAACTCTTCCAGATCGAGATTCCGGACCTTGCCTCCACGGCCACCGGAATTCAACGGCTCCAGGAACGCCGGCGGACCAAGCTGTTCTTGCGCCCGGACATTTACGGCCGCTTCATGTCCGCAGTGGTCTACCTGCCTCGTGACCGTTACACCACCAGTGTTCGTCTCCGAATCGAGCAGGAGCTTCGCGAAACGTTCCATGCCGAGAGCATCGACTACGAGGCCCGGATCACTGAATCTGCCTTGGCCCGTGTTTTCTTCAGGATCAGGTTGCCCCGCACAGCTGAACTGGCGGAAGTGGACGTAAAAGAGTTGGAACAACGTCTGATGCGCGCCTCCAGATCGTGGAGTGAAGGTATCTCAGAGGTTCTCCGCGAGCACAGGTCTTCGGCGGATGCCGACGTTTTGTCAGCACTCTGGGCCGAGGCATTCCCTGCAGGCTACCGTGTTGACTACGAAGTGGAAGACGCTCTTGAGGACATTGAGCGCTTCGAGAAATATGGAGCGGAGGCAGAGCGGGCAGGCCGGGTAACCAAGCAGATCAGGCCTGGCGTCCATGTGTATCTCCCTGAGGGCGCCGGTGAGGCCTTGGAAGAGGATGCCCGCGTCAAGCTCTACTTGATGGAGCCCAAGAGCCTCAGCCAGATCCTTCCCTACTTCCACAATCTCGGCCTTGAGGTCCTGGATGAGCGGCCCTTCGAGATTGAGACCTCGGATCACCGCGACTTCTTCCTGTACGATCTCGGACTCAAGTACCCCGTGGGTGTAGACCCGTTGGCCACGGGAGATCTCCTGAGCGATTCCTTCGGCGCAGCCATCACCGGCGCTGTCGAGTCGGACAACTTCGATCGGCTGGTACTCCGCGAAGGAATCCACTGGCGTCAAGTGGTGGTGCTCCGCGCCTACGCCAAATACATGCGGCAGATGGGCAACACCAACTCCTTTGGGTTCATCGCCGATACGCTGCTTGGCAATCCTGATGTTGCGCGGGGGCTCAACGAACTCTTCTCCGCGCGGTTCGATCCCACAGTTGCTGAAGAGCAGCGGCCCGAGCGCCAAGCTGCAGCCCGGGCAGCCCTTGCGGAGTCGATTGAGCAGGTGGCCACGTTGGATGCCGATCGCGTCCTGCGAACTTTCGTGAACCTTATTGAGGCGACTCTGCGGACCAATTACTACCAGAACAAGGAATACCTCAGCTTTAAGCTGGACCCCACATCGATCGATGGTCTTCCTTTCCCGCGCCCGATGTACGAGATCTGGGTCTACTCACCGAGAGTTGAAGGCGTGCACCTGCGGTTTGGAAAGGTAGCCCGCGGTGGCCTTCGCTGGTCCGACCGTCGGGAGGACTTCCGGACGGAGATTCTGGGACTCGTCAAGGCTCAGACCGTCAAGAATGCCGTCATCGTCCCCACAGGTGCCAAGGGTGGCTTCTTCGCCAAGAAGCTTCCCAACCCGGCCGCGGACAGGGCAGCTTGGATGGCCGAGGGAATCGAGAGCTACAAGACTTTCATTCGAGGCCTGTTGGACATTACGGACAACCTCGTTACATCAGCAGACGGCGAAAGGCTCGTGCCGCCGTCGGACGTTGTCCGGCACGACGGCGACGATTCCTACCTCGTGGTGGCAGCAGACAAGGGCACGGCAACGTTCTCCGACACCGCTAACGGATTGGCGGCCGAATACGGATTCTGGCTTGGTGACGCGTTTGCCTCGGGCGGGTCGGTGGGCTACGACCACAAGGCTATGGGCATCACCGCGCGCGGGGCGTGGGAATCAGTCAAGAGGCATTTCAGCGAGCTTGACCTCGACACCCAGACCGAGGAATTCACAGTAGTTGGCGTCGGCGACATGTCCGGTGACGTCTTCGGCAATGGCATGCTGCTTTCCCGCCATATCCGGCTGCTCGCCGCCTTTGACCACCGCCACATTTTCCTTGATCCCGCACCTGATGCGTCCTCATCGTTTGACGAGCGCCAAAGGCTCTTCGAACTGCCCCGGTCTTCCTGGGACGACTATGACCGGTCGCTGATCAGCGAAGGCGGCGGCGTTTACCCCCGTCAGGCCAAGACCATCCCGGTCTCGGAGCAGGTACGCAAGGCGTTGGGTCTGCCCGAAGGAACGACGCAGCTAAGCCCGCCGGAGCTTCTCCGCGCGATTTTGCTGGCGCCGGCTGACCTTCTCTACAACGGTGGTATCGGCACTTACGTCAAGGCCAGCACTGAAACGCATGCTGCCGTGGGCGACAAAGCAAATGACGCTATCCGCGTGGACGGCCGGGATCTGAGGGTCAAGGTTGTTGGCGAAGGTGGAAACCTGGGCCTGACGCAAAGGGGCCGCATCGAAGCCGCATTGCAAGGCGTCATCCTGAATACTGACGCAATCGATAACTCTGCCGGCGTGGACTGCTCCGACCATGAGGTCAATATCAAGATCTTCGTTGACCGGATGGTAGCGGCCGGCAAGCTTGACGCGGCGGAAAGGGCCGGCTTCCTGGCCGATATGACCGATGAGGTGGGACGGCTTGTCCTGCAAGACAACATTGACCAGAACATTTTGCTTCTGAACGACCGCACACGGGTCGCGGACTGGAGCCCAAGCTACGAGCGGCTCATGGACTGGCTGGAGAAGTCCGCCGATCTCAAGCGCGATCTGGAAGCACTTCCCACCACAGAGACTCTCCGGTCCAGGCTGGAACAGGGGCAGGGTCTTACGTCTCCCGAACTTGCGGTCCTGGCCGCATACGCAAAGATCGAACTGGCTGCAGCGTTGCGGGATAGCAACCTTGCCGATGATCCGTGGTTTGCGGACACTATTCGTAACTATTTCCCGAAACAGCTGCGGGAGAAATTCGACGCTGAGCTGGATACGCACCCGCTGCGGCGCGAGATCATCGCCACAGTAGTTGCCAACGACATCATCAACCTGGGCGGCATCACATTCGCTTTCCGGGCCATTGAGGAAACCTCGGCCAACGAGGTAGCCGTTGCCAAAGCCTTCGTTGCGCTGCGTGAAATCTACGATCTTGATCCGATGGTGGCCGAGCTGAATGCGCTTCCCGCATCATTCCCGACTGAACACTGGAGTGAAGTCCATTTGGACATCCGGCGGTTGCTGGACCGGGCAGTGCGTTGGGTGCTGGGGCAAGGGATGGCGTCGCAGCCTATTTCGGACGTAGTGGAATCCTTCAAGCCCTTGTTGGCCCCACTGAGGGCCAAGCTTCTGGACTACCTTCGGGGTGAGGACAAGGTCCGCATTTCGGGCTGGTTGGACAAAGCCCGTGGCTGGGAACTTCCGGACCACCTCGCGAAAAGGTGGGCGGAGTTGTTCGAAAGTTACGCGCTTTTGGACATCGCGCGAATCGCCGAGACCGGAAGCGAAGGCGTCGAGGATGTAGCGCACGTTTACTACACGGTGTTCAACCGCTTCCACGTGGATTCACTTCTGGAACGCATCAGTTCCCTGCCCCGCGATGACCGCTGGCAGGCCCTGGCACGGGCAGCCCTTCGCGACGACTTGTACTCCACAGTGGCTGACATGACGACGTCGGTCCTTGAGTCGACGGAGTCCGGCACCGTGGCTGAAGAACGCCTTAAGGCCTGGGAAGGGCAAAATGCTGAGCAGCTGGCACGCGCCAAGACCATGTTTGACGAGGTCAACGCGCTGGAAGCCGACGACATGGCCTCACTGTCGGTAGCATTAAGGCTCTTGAGGTCAATCGTTCGACGCTAGGGTCAGTCCCGGCGTCGCAAATGGAGGTGCAGTGGCAATCTTTACAGACCCCATCAGGGAACACGCTGATTTCGGGCCTGGGGATGCCGAATGGCTGCACCTCCTCGTCGGCGACTGGCAAATGGTCGCTGACTTGGCTTTCGCGGACCTCGCTTTGTGGTTTCCGCACCCGGAATTTGGCTACATCGCCCTCGCCCACGTCCGTCCGTCGACATCGCATACGGTGTTCCACGCGGACTTCGTGGGTGAGGGCATACGCTCGGATCTGCGCCCCCTAGTGGATAAGGCGTGGAACAGCCGGTCGATTGAACGTTCCAGCGAAACGAGTTGGAGCAGCGAGATGGCACTCCGGGTAGAGGCTGTGCCGATGGTGCGCAACGGCCGGACTCTGGCGGTTGTGACATCGCATATGGACTTGTCCAGTTCACGCATGCCATCGAGGCTGGAACTCACCTATCGCCAGTGCGCCTATGACCTCCTGCGGATGGGTACGTTGGGACTATGGCCCGACTTTGCCTCCCCAACGGGCTCGCGTCGCGGAGCACCTCGAGTCGGCGACGGCCTCATCCGACTCGACGCCGAAGGCATCGTCCAATACGCCAGCCCCAATGGCGTTTCCGCTTTCCGTCGACTCGGCGAAGTTGAGTCCTTGGAAGGCCGTTCTTTGGCGGAGGTGACGGCCGGCCTTCTGAAGGATCGGCGCATGGTGGATGAAACGCTGCCCTTGGTGGTCACGGGGCGCATGCCTTGGCGCAGCGAAATTGAGTCCAGGGGTGTCAGCCTTTCACTCCGAGCCATCCCTTTGCGCGATGAGCAGCACCGCTTCGGAGCCCTTGTCCTGTGCCGCGACGTCTCTGAATTGCGTCGCAGGGAAATGGAACTTGTTACCAAGGACGCCACGATCCGGGAAATCCATCACAGGGTCAAGAACAATCTTCAGACGGTGGCAGCCCTTCTGCGAATGCAATCACGGCGAATGGTCAGCGACGAAGCCAAGCAGGGCCTCGAGCAAGCGATGAGGCGCGTAGCCACCATTGCCCTCGTTCATGAAACTCTTTCTCAGGGGCTGACGCAGAGCGTCGACTTCGACGAACTGATCGGGCGCCAGTTCCGGCTTTCTGCGGAAGTAGCCTCCCCGTCCCAACAGGTGCGGACGGAACGCTCAGGAATGTTCGGCGAATTGCCCAGCGATTTCGCCACTCCGCTGGCTTTGGTCATCAACGAACTGGTCACCAACGCTGTTGAGCACGGACTCGAGGGGCGGACAGGAACCGTATGGCTCCTGGCCGACAGGGCAGAAGGGGACGGAGACGACGAATTCCTGACTGTGACTATTGCAGACGACGGCGTTGGACTGCCTGACGGCCAATACACCGAGGGTCTGGGCTTGCAGATTGTTCGCACACTCGTGACAAGCGAACTTGGAGGGTCCATCCAGTGGATCCCGCGCGAAGGGGGCGGAACCGCCGTCGAAATCGTCCTCAACCTTGCCAGGGCTTAGCCCCCGGGGGCAGGAGACTGACTCCCGGGGGCGGGAGTCAACGAGAAGCGCGAATAAGCCAACGAAAAGGCCGCGGACCAAACGGTCCGCGGCCTTTTTCGGTCCGTGGGTTAGGAAGCGCGACGTGCGCGTGCAGCGCGGCGCTTGAGCGCGCGTCGTTCGTCTTCACTCATGCCGCCCCAAACACCGGCGTCCTGTCCGGACTCCAAGGCCCACTGAAGGCAAGTGTCCACAACGGGGCAGCGGCGGCAGACGCTCTTGGCTTCCTCGATCTGCAGAAGTGCTGGTCCCGTGTTGCCGACTGGGAAGAAGAGCTCCGGGTCCTTGTCGAGGCAGGCTGCGCGATTACGCCAATCCATGCTGATCAGTCACTCCATTCGTGAGAACTAGAAGGGCCTTTTGTGAAAACATTCACGAGAGGCTCCAAAGGAAAGGGGCCCGCATGGGCCCCCTTGGTCGTCTGAGTCAAGCGTTTCATGTTAACGCCTTGTAAACAAGGGGTGTTAGTGGTCGAAATGCTCGGAATCCGTGAGCGATGCATCACATCAGCCGCCAGTGCCCTCACTGCTAGATGACTATGTCCGGTAGTGTGCCAGTGTGTCAAGACCTCCCGAAAGCCCAGCCCAGCCCGTGTCCGGCCCGGACGGTAGCGATGATTCCGGCGCGACCGGGAACAACGCTTCAAGCTCATCTGGCGTAGCTCGACCGCCGTTGGGAATTGTGATCATTTCAGTGGTTGTACTGCTCGAAGCACTAGCTCTCCTCGGTGCCGCCGCATGGTACGCATATGAACTGCTGCGTGGTGCTCCTGTACTGACTTTTTGGGGGGCAGTTTTCACTCTAGGGCTTTTGCTGGCCTTCTCCGTCTGGTTATTCGCCGTAGGCCACTTCCTCTACCGTGGCTATAGGTGGACGCGGGCGGCTGCGCTCGTGGCCCAGTTGTTTGTCCTCACCATCGGCTTTCCCACCATGACCGGCGGGCTGGTGTGGCAGGGACTGGCAATGTTGCTCCCGGCACTGGCTGCGATCGTCTTCCTATTTCAGAAGGATGTTGTGGCTTATGCCTCACGGACCGGGGGAGCGTCCGCGGCACTGTGATGACCGGCGGTCCCTTCCGGTGCGGCGTGCTTACGGCTTCAATGGATTTTGCCAGACGGCGGAAAACCTGAAGTGAAGACGCCCTGAAAGGGGATTATCTGCTGCCCGTTGACCAGAAACCCGCGCCCTGGACGCCCGGCGCGATCGGCCTCAAGCCGGACGCCAAGGAGATCTCCGTCGTGGGGTGTCCCGGGCGCCAACACCAATCCCATGCTGGAAGCCTGCGCTTCCTTAGCGAACGGCAGATGTAAAAGCAGGGACGGCCCAGGTGTCGCTGTCATGATGATGCCGTGGACTTTTCCGACCAAGCCAGCCAAAGCCTGGCGCCCTTGGGCATCCAGTGTCTCCGCGTCGTCCACCAGCAGAATGCTGTTGGCGGAAAAGCTACCCGCTGCAGCCTTGCGCGCGACCGAAAGCCAAAAAGTCCCAGCCGTCGACGCGTCCGGCGGGTATACCCACGGAAACGAAGGGTTGAGAGCAAGCAGTGACGCCAAGGTGGAGCTCTTTCCAGATCGTGGCGTGCCAAGGATAGTGCTGACCCCATTTTCGCGGAGAGGCATGGACACAGGGTCGGCTTCATTTCCGCCGACGCCGATCCATAGCGGGCCCTGCAAATGACCGTAGGCGGCTTGTGCGCTCTCCGGGCGGGCTATAGCCGCGACGCCGAATCCGCCCGGCACTTCCCGTGCGCGTAAGGCGGCCACTAGGGCCTGAAGGTCCCTGACGTGAAGAAGGTCGGGGAGTGGTCGCACCCTAAAAGGCGGTTCGGAAGGCTCGAGATCATCGAACGGCCAGCGCCCGTTGGACGGAGCCCCGCGAAACTGAGCCACGGTTCCGTCTTCTTTGGCAAACTTTCCCATGACGACGGCCCTCCCGGGATGTGATTGCACATCCGGGAGCCGCGGCCAGTGGAACCGCGACTCTTCGGTGGATCCCAAAGGGAAATACGCGCGGTTCTGTATTGCAGCAAAAAAGCGCGAGCTGACAAGTTCCCTTTCCCCTGAAATGAGAACAGTGACGCCAAGGGAACCACCGTCCCTGACGATGTCCTGCAGGATTCCTTCTGCGTATCCGAAGGGCCCGCTCCGGATTGCTGCAGCCCACGAGCACCAACCGGCCACGATCAAGACCAAGGGTGAATTGCCTGCCTCGAAGACACCAGCGCTTCGTCGACGTTCCATTTCTTCGGCCAGGCGTTTCAAGACCCGCGTGGCCAAGGGCAATTGGTGCAGGCCCACCACGGCGCCAATCCGGCCCTCAGCACCAAGGTGCCCAAGCGCGCCCGTCGCATCAAGGATATAGACGTAGGGTTGGGGTCTCCGGGTAGCAAGCATCGCGGACGCAGCGATGAAAGACTCCCGCATGCCACTGGAGTCGCTGCCTATCATTGCCAGATGTCCGTCTTCGGAAGGCGACCACACCAGCGGTTCCACAACTTGGTGCAGTGGCCTATCGATCATCGCCAAGGGGCCGACTGTCCAACGGTCCTGCTCATCGGACCCATCTCCTTCATCAACAAGAAGCTGTTCGTGCCACGGAATTGATGTGGTCAGTGGCGCCGCAATCGGACGCCGGGGGAAGGGTTCGCCTAGTACCCGCCAAGCCTCGCGGACTATTGAGACGACCCCATCGGGACCGGTATTCGGGGGAGAGCCTTGCTCATTGGCCGCATACCGCACGTCGGAATGCTGTAAGGCCCGCGAAGCCGATTGCACGGCCTGCTGCGAACCATTAGGTCCTGCGCCGGATGCTTCACCGTCGGGGGAGAACGCGAGAGAGGCTGTCTGGAATTCTTCGGGGCTACTCGAAGCTTTGGCAAGGTATGCCCGCCCCGGAGTCTCTACCCGTATGGAGGCGGCGGCCTTCGTATTGATGATGTCCATGGACTCTGCTTCCGTTTGCACTCGCATGGCTATGCTGGACGTCACATTTGCCCGGATATCTGCGGTGAGTGCTCCCTGCGGCCTCTGCGTAGCCATCACTAAGTGAATGCCCAGTGACCGCCCGATAGTCGCGATACGCATTAACTCACGGAGTGTGTTTGGGGTCTCGTCCACCAGGACCCGGAATTCATCAATCACGAGGACCAGATACGGGATATTTGGGTCGGTGACGGAGCCCGCTTGCCGATACTGGGCAAGATCAGACACGTTGGCGGCAGCGAACAGCTCCTCGCGGTACCGGATCTCTCCGCGCAGTGAAACAAGAGCGCGATCCACATGGTGCCTGCTGAGGTCTGTCAGGAGCCCGACGCAGTGCGGAAGCCGAGCAAGTGGTTGCAGTCCCGACCCGCCCTTGAAATCCAGGAACAGGAAAGTTGTGTGATCCGGAGAATGGCTCAACGCGATGGAAGACACCAGCGTCCTCAGGAGCTCGGATTTACCTGCGCCGGTGGTTCCGGCAACCAGAAGGTGGGGGCCGTCGAGCCTGAAGTCAAAGGTCACTGGGCCGCTGTTACCTTTACCCAGCGTCGCGATTGGCCCGTTTCGCCCGGACGTCTCGGTCCATTTACGAAGTACCCTGCGTTGCCCGTGGGGAAGCAACTCAGCCAATGAACACTCCTCCGGAATCACTGCGCCCTGCCCCGGGTCTTCAGCGAGGGACGTGGCGGAGGACTTACGGCAGAACCTGTCGAAAACTTGCGCTGACACCAGGTCCGGTACAAACGATCGGCGCTCGCCATCCGTCTCCACATAGCCGGCACTTCCCGAGGGTGAAATTTCAACCACCACCGCCGAACGTTGTAACGAAACGCAGCAATGTAGCACCTGCCACCCGGAGGATCGTGCGGCTTTCAGGAGGGATGACCATAATTCCGCGTCATCAGGTAGAAAATCATCGACCACGAAGAGCCTGCCGCCCATCTTCCCGCTTCCGCGGTGCAGGGCGGCAAGGACGGTTTCCGGGCTGATTGCCAGCGTAACGCGGGGGAGAAACCGGGCACTCAGTGGCAACCTTCCCGCTCGTCCAAAAACAACGACAGGCGTTTCCGCGGCAGCGGGGAAACTGGCTAGCTGCATCAATAGGAAACGAAGCAAGCCATCTGTATGGTCCGGCTGTCCGCACAGCGCCACTTCGGGATACCTGGGGTCCAACGTTATCGCCGCCGCCCCAATGGTGGGCTGCCGAAAGTCTGGATCATCAGGAGTCAGTCGAATGTTTGCCACTGTTTGAGTGACTCCGATACGAAGCCATACATCAGGCCCATGTGCGTGGGATTCTGCCGCCGAAGCCGCAGGCCGGGTGACGGCTGGATCTCTTGTGGCAGGTTCCATTGCCAGTTGTTCCACAGGGGAGGGGTGATGAACTGCCAAAACCAACTCGGCGGCCGATGGCGAGCATCGGTGTCGGCGTTCAATGTCGTCCTGGACGGCGCGCGATATGGCCAGTTTGCCGGCCAGCCGCCCTTTCCGCCCTGCGATCAACGGGACGAGAATGCTCATTGCTGAAATGGCGGTGAACCCCAAATACATCCACATCCCCGTAGCCAGGGAGAGGCCGATTCCCGCTACCAAGGGCAGGCCGGCAGCCAAGGCCATGGCCCGGCGATTTCCTTGGCGGCGGGTATGGCGTACTTCCAGCGGTTCTTCAATCGACAGCCCTGCGTCGACGGATATAGGTGGGTAAGAACCGCCGTCCATGGCGACTGTGAAGGTGGAGTTGCCACATCGCACCGTTGATGAGGAAGAGAGCAAAGTGCGATTGGTGGACCGATCGTCCACGAACACCGGATTCGCACCGCTTACCGCCCTCACCGCGAGAGCTGTACTGGATACTTCCAAAATGGCGTGTTCCCTGGACATCGCGGGATCAGACACAGGAATGTCCGGCGACGCCCTTCCGATTCGGTATCGGCCACGGTGAATCCGGAAGATGGAACCCGCTCCGGGGCCTGTGTGGGTAAGCAGCATCAGGGACCTAAACAGGATCCTCCCTCCTCGATGAGGCGGAGCATCATCCACAAGGACGGCCCCTGTGATGAGAGGCGGTTGTCCCACCGTCAGAGAGCTAAGGAGGCGTCCGCCGACGGACAGGACGCCTGTCCCACGCGCGTCGGTGAGAAGTTGCTGCACCCGCGTACCGGATGCGCCCACCGGGACGGCGATGCTTAGTTCTTCAGGCTCCGCCGTTTCAGCAGCACCAGGGGCGCGTACCAAGGTGCACTCCAAGGCCATGGCTCTCCCTCTACGTCGTGGCGGTGATCAAGTGTGGGGTTGATACGAATCACGCTACGGCCCCGCGAACTCAAGCGCGGGGGCTGTTGTGGCCTATGTGGACAACTTTTGCAAAGCCCGTCGACGCGCATCCTTGACACCGCGGCTTGGTGTCTCAGCTAAGATGAATCTCGTTGTCGCGTGTGCTCAATGAGGAAGGACCTTCACCGGTGATAGTGGTTGCGGAGAGCGCCGATGTTTCAGACAAGGCGGTAATTGGTGATGGATCAAAGATTTGGCATCTGGCCCAAGTCCGCGAGCAGGCCGAATTGGGCGTCAATTGCATCGTAGGACGCGGAGCTTATATTGGCACCGGGGTCAAGATGGGGGACAACTGCAAAGTTCAGAATTATGCACTTGTCTACGAGCCCGCGGTACTGGAGGCCGGCGTCTTTATCGGCCCGGCCGTGGTACTCACAAACGATACTTACCCCCGGGCGGTTAGCCCGGATGGCGGCTTGAAGAGCGCTCACGACTGGGAGCCCGTTGGCGTCACCATTCGTGAAGGAGCATCAATCGGTGCCCGCGCCGTCTGCGTCGCACCAGTGACCATTGGTCGATGGGCAACAGTGGCTGCTGGTGCTGTTGTCGCCAAAGACGTCCCTGATTTTGCCCTGATGGTCGGAGTCCCGGCCAAACGCCATGGTTGGGTCGGTAAAGCTGGTTTCCCGCTGCAGCGCAGTGGTGAGAACTGGGTATGCCCGGAGACCGGCGCCACATATGTTGAACAGAACGAGACCCTTCGAGAGGTAGAGGCATGAGCCCCGAATTCATTCCCCCCGCTAAGCCCATCATCGGTGATGACGAGCGCAAGGCAGTAGAGGCCGTCCTGGCCTCCGGCCAACTCGCACAGGGTACGGAGGTTGCGTCCTTTGAGCAGGAGTTCTCGCAGGTCCTCCTCGATGGCAGGGCTGCCGTGGCGGTCAACTCCGGCACTTCCGGTCTGCACCTCGGCCTGTTGGCTGCAGGCATCGGCCCCGGCGACGAAGTAATTGTTCCGTCGTTCACTTTTGCTGCTACCGCCAACTCCGTGGCTTTGACCGGTGCGACTCCTGTCTTCGCTGACGTGGACCTGGATCACTACACCCTTGATCCCGCCTCCGTTGAATCTAAAATCACGGACCGCACGGCTGCCATCATGCCCGTTCACCTCTACGGCCACCCCTTTGACGTAGACGGAATCGGCGCGGTCGCTTCCAAGCACGGCGTGAAGGTATTCGAAGACGCAGCCCAGGCACACGGTGCGGCAGTCAACGGCCGGAAGGTGGGTACCTTCGGTGACTTCGCTATGTTCAGCCTGTACCCCACCAAGAACATGACCTCCGGCGAAGGTGGCATGGTCAGCACCGGCCTGCCCGACGTCGAGCGTCGACTCCGGCTGCTTCGCAACCAGGGCATGGAGCGCCAGTACGAAAATGAGCTTGTTGGCTTCAACGCGCGAATGACCAACATCCACGCTGCAATCGGTCGAGTGCAGCTGACCAAAATCAATGCCTGGACCAAGACCCGTCAGGAGAACGCTGCCTTCTTCGACGCCAACATCGAGGGTGTTGTCACTCCCAAGGTGTCTGAGGGCTACGAGCACGTGTACCACCAGTACACCATTCGCATTGCTGAGGACCGTGATGGATTCGCCAAGGCACTGCGTGAGGAATACAACGTTGGCTGTGGCGTGTACTACCCCATCCCCAACCACCGCCTCGCACCTTTCCAGACTTCAGATGACCTGCCCGTCACTGAGGAAGCCGCGGCCAGTGTGTTGTCGCTCCCGGTGCATCCTTCGTTGAGCCAGGACGACCTTGACCGCATCGTTTCCGCGGTCAACGCCATTGCGAAGGCAGGCAGCTAGTGGCAAATCTGCGCGCAGGCCTCATCGGGCTGGGGATGATGGGCCGCCACCACGCCCGCGTTATTCGCGAGCTTGAAGGCGTGGACCTCGTCGCCGTCGCTGATTCCTTCGGTGATCCTCACAACGTAGCCAGTGGGCTTGAGGTTTGCAGCTCGGTTGAACAGCTCATCGAGCAGGGTATCGACATGGCTGTAGCCGCGGTGCCTACTGTGCTGCACGAAGAAGTGGCGCTGCAATTGGCGGAAGCCGGAGTGCACTGCTTGGTGGAGAAGCCCATAGCCAACGACTCCGAGTCAGGCCGACGAATTGCCGAGGCTTTCGACTCACGGGGATTGATCGGCGCGGTAGGTCACATTGAGCGGTTCAACCCGTCTTTGCAAAGCCTCCGCGAACGGCTCGGCAACGGTGACCTCGGCGAGGTCTACCAAATTTCGACCCGTCGTCAGGGGCCGTTCCCGTCCCGCATCGCCGATGTCGGTGTGGTCAAGGACCTCGCAACTCACGACATCGACCTCACGGCTTGGCTTGCGCAAAGCAATTTCGTGAACGTCGTGGCACACACTACGTCCAGGAGCGGGCGCGAGCACGAGGACATGGTCACCGCTATTGGCCACCTCAAGAGCGGTGTAGTCACCAACCACATCGTCAACTGGTTGTCGCCCATGAAGGAGCGCACAACTGTGGTTTTGGGTGAGCGGGGTGCTTACATCGCGGATACCATCTCGGCTGACCTGACCTTCATCGAGAACGGCACTTTCCAGACCGATTGGGACTCCGTCGCGGCATTCCGTGGTGTTTCCGAGGGCTCGTCAACGCGTTTTGCCCTGGCAAAGCGCGAACCGCTCAAGATGGAGCACGAGGCATTCCGTGACGCTGTGCTCGGGAAGTCCATGAACATTGTCACAATGGCCGAAGGGCTTGAGACACTTCGAGTTGCTGAGGCCGTACTGGAGTCTGCAAATACGGGCTCCGTGATCTCGCTCTAGCGTTGTTCTTTTTGCAGTATTGAACGGGAGGCTGCCTGAGGGCCGAGCCTCCCGTTCGTTTTTTCCGGACAATTGCTGCCTTGCTGCCACGTACCGCCGAATCGGGGAACGATCGTAACGTCGGGTAGCCTTGACAAGTAGACGTGGGCATTTCTGTGCCCGCACGCCAATACACAGGAGAGTTTGTGAACGCTGATCTCGTCGTCGTCGGCTCGGGTTTCTTTGGCCTGACCATTGCAGAACGCGCCGCTACCGAGTTGGGGCTGAAGGTTGCGGTGCTCGATCGCCGCCACCATATTGGTGGAAACGCCTACAGCGAGAATGAGGCGCAGACCGGAATCGAGGTTCACCGCTACGGTGCACACCTCTTCCACACCTCGAATGAACGTGTATGGGAGTACGTGAACAGGTTCACCAAGTTCACGAGCTACCAGCACAAGGTTTACACCAGCCACAAGGGCGAGGTGTACCCCATGCCCATTAACCTGGGCACCATCAACCAGTTCTTCCGTTCGGCCATGAGCCCCACGGAAGCGAAGGCTCTCATCGCCGAGCAGGCTGGCGAACTGGCGGGCACCGATCCCCAGAACCTCAATGACAAGGGCATCCAACTCATTGGCCGTCCCCTGTACGAGGCTTTCATCAAGCACTACACGGGCAAGCAGTGGCAGACTGACCCGAAAGACCTGCCGGCAGAGATCATCTCGCGGCTTCCCGTGCGTTACAACTATGACAACCGGTACTTCAACGACACCTACGAAGGTCTCCCGGTAGACGGCTACACCGCTTGGATTGAGCGCATGGCAGATCACCCGAACATTGAGGTTGTCCTGAACACGGACTTCTTCGACGACGGCGAGTACGGTCGGTCATCTGTCCTCGGTCAGGTGCCGGTCATCTACACGGGTCCGGTGGACAGGTACTTCGACTACACCGAAGGTGATCTCTCGTGGCGCACCATCGATCTCGAAGAAGAGGTACTGCCGATCGAGGACTTCCAAGGCTGTTCAGTCATGAACTACCCGGACGCTGACGCCGCGTTCACGCGCATCCACGAGTTCCGTCACTTCCACCCTGAGCGCGACTACACCAAGGACGCCACCGTCATCATGCGTGAGTTCTCGCGCTTTGCTGAGAAGGGCGACGAGCCTTACTACCCCGTAAACACCTCTGATGACCGTCAGAAGCTCCTGGCGTACCGTGACCTCGCCAAGGGCGAGAAATCGGTTCTGTTTGGTGGCCGTCTTGGAACGTACAAGTACCTCGACATGCACATGGCCATCGGTTCGGCTTTGTCCATGTACGACAACAAGATCAAGCCGCACTTTACCGGCGGCGCCAAGCTTGAAAGCGGGGGAGTGGACGCATGACCGCTACAACAAACGAAAGCCAGGAGATCTCCATGACGGGCACTACTGCCGCTGAAACCCCGGCACCGACGGAAGAGAACCTGCGGATTGTCCAGCGCGTAATTTTCCCCGCCAACCGTGACCTCGACACTCTGCCGCTGTACGTGGATCCTGACACCAACAAGGTCCAGAGGAGCGGCGGGAACACCGATGTACAGGCCATCGGCATGGCACGGAAGCTCCACCCCGAAGACATCCTGGGCCGCGGCTCCGTCCAGGTCCGTCGTGGGGAGCGCCTTTCATTCGGGTCCTACTTCAACGCTTTCCCTGCCAGCTACTGGCGTAAGTGGACTATTGCTACCAAGACCGTTCTTCACATTGAAACCGAGGGCGAAGGAACGGTCATCGTGTACCGTTCCAACGCTCGTGGTGCGGCCCAGCGTGTTGATTCGATTTTGGTGGAGGGCTCGTCCACTAATGATTTCGAGCTGACATTGGCTCCCTTCGGCGACGGCGGCTGGTACTGGTTTGATCTCATTGCCGGCGGCGACGGCATGACGCTCAAGAGTGCTCATTGGGCCGTCCCTGATGAGGGTCGCGCACAAGGCCGCGTCACGCTCGGCGTCACAACGTTTAATCGCGCCGATTACTGCCTCGAGACCATCAAGTCCATCGATGCCGACGCGGGTCTCCGGGAAATCCTTGCCGAGCTCATCATCGTGGATCAGGGCAACAAGAAGGTAGCTGACGAAGCTGGCTTCGACACCGTTGCAGAGTCCATGGGTGATCAACTCCGGATCATCAACCAGGGTAACCTGGGCGGCTCTGGCGGCTTTGCCCGGAACATGTACGAAATGGTTGTTTCTGACAAGAGCGACTACGTCATGCTGCTGGACGACGACATCGAGCTGGAAACAGAGGGAGTCATGCGTGCGGTGGCGTTTGCCGACCTCTGCCGCAAGCCGACCATTGTTGGCGGCCACATGTTCGACATGTACAACAAGTCGGTCCTGCACGCCTACTCAGAGGTCGTCAACTTCTACCGGTTCCTCTGGGGTCCGGTGGAAGGGCTCGGTAATCACGACTTCTCCAATGCAGGTCTGCGTTCCACGCCTCAGCTTCACCGTCGCTGGGATGCAGACTACAACGGCTGGTGGATGTGCCTTATCCCCAAGACGGTTGTGGAGACCATTGGCCTGTCCCTCCCGGTGTTCATTAAGTGGGACGACGCGGAGTATTCCCTCCGCGGCCGCGCAGCCGGCTTCCCAACAGTCACCCTTCCCGGGGCTGCAGTTTGGCATGTCTCTTGGGCCGATAAGGACGACTCCGTAGACTGGCAGGCCTACTACCACGAACGCAATCGTCTCATCGCGACGCTCTTGCATTCGCCGTTCCCCAAGGGCGGACGCATCTTGCGGGAGAGCCTGAACACGGATGTCAAGCACCTGGTGTCAATGCAGTATTACCCCGAGCAGGCCCGCGTTATGGCGCTCCGGGATGTACTTGCCGGACCGGGCAATCTGCACGAGCAACTGCCCACCACCATGCCTCAGCTCCGTGCCATGCGGGAGGAATTCCAGGACTCCCAGGTCAAGACGGACCCCGCTGCGTTCCCGGAAGTTTTCCGCAAGCGTCCTCCGAAGAAGCCGCAATCCTACAAGCAGCCCGGGGCGCTGGGCCTGCTTCCCTGGGCCGTGAAGACTGTCCTTAAGCAGACGCTTGCGCCTGTCCGTGATACCGCGAAGGCCAACCCTGAAGCGCATGTAGCTCATCAGGATGGCAAATGGTGGAGCTTGGCGCACTTGGACAGTGCCGTTGTGTCGAACGCGGACGGCACAGGGGCTTCCTGGCATTTGCGGGATCCCAAGATGGCCCGGCAGCTGCTGGTCGAATCCGCCAGGCTCCATGCGCAGCTCTTCTCCAACTGGGAGACCCTTCGGGCCCAGTACCAGGAGGCGCTTCCTGAGATTACTTCCATGGAATCGTGGCGGAAAACCTTCGAAGCCTCGGAGCCCAGCAAGTAGCGATGACGACTTCCACTGATACCTATGCTGTTCCCGGGGTAGGAGCGGGGCTGCTGGATGTTTACCGGCGCCGCTATCTCCTGAAATTGATCGTGCGTAAGGAACTCCGTGTGAGGTACCGGGGTTCTGTCCTGGGCCTTGCCTGGTCCTACGTCAAACCTCTGGTTCAGTACGTTGTGCTGTTCTTCGCTTTGGGGATTGTGCTTCGCGTAGGGGATCAGATTCCCAATTACGCGCTGTACATGTTCTCCGGCGTCATCGTCATCAATTTCTTCTCGGAAGCGTTCTCGAATGCCACGAGATCAATCGTGTCGAATGCCGCGCTGGTCAAAAAGATCTATCTGCCAAGGGAGCTGTTCCCGGTAGCCTCTGTCTGGGTGGCAGCGGTTCATTTCCTTCCCCAACTGGTGGTCTTGTTGGCAGCTGCGCTGCTCAGCGGGTGGAAACCGGACATTATGCAGCTCATTGGAGCTGCTCTGGGCTTCGTCATTGTGGCAGTAACGGCGACCGGCCTGGGCCTCTTGGCCGGAGCCGTCAATGTCTTCTTCCGCGATGCTGAGAACATCGTCGACATGTTGATGATGATCGTCACGTGGACATCGCCCGTGCTTTATGACTGGACCATGATCCGCCGGCTGGCACCGCCTTGGGTGTTGTTCATCTACCAGCTCAACCCGATCACAGTGGCTGTCGAGTTGTTCCACTGGGCCTTCTGGTATCCCACTGTTGACCGTCCAGTCGAACTGCCTCCACATCTGATGTGGACGGGATTGATTGGTTTGGGCATGGCTGCCTTGTTCCTTATCATCGGCCAACTCGTCTTCCGACGACTTGAGGGCCACTTTGCGCAGGAGGTCTAGATGAGCGCCGCAATAATCGTCAAGGGCCTTAAGAAGACCTTCAATCTCCGCCATTCGCACTCCCTCAAGGAGACCCTGGTATGGCTGGTGAAGGGCCGGAAAAGCGACCTCAGCAAGAAGTTCGATGCACTCCATGACGTGAGCTTCGAGATTCAGCCAGGGGAGACCGTGGCTTTGTTGGGTTTCAACGGCTCGGGTAAATCCACGCTGTTGAAACTCATCTCCGGCGTTATCCTGCCGGACAAAGGCACAGTCCGCACGAAGGGTCGCGTTGCCGGGTTGATCGAAGTTGGCGCAGGTTTTCACCCGGACTTGTCCGGTCGCGAGAATGTCTTCCTCAATGCCGCTATCCTCGGAATGACCGAGCAGGAAATCAACGAGAAGTTCGACGAAATCGTTGCGTTCTCCGAGATAGAGCAGTTCATCGACACCGAAGTGAAGTTCTATTCCTCCGGTATGTTCCTGAGGCTTGCTTTCGCAGTAGCAGTCCACACTCAGCCCGATATCTTCTTGGTGGATGAGATTTTGGCGGTGGGCGACGAACCCTTCCAGAAGAAGTGTCTGGCTAAAATCAAGCAGCTTTCGGATGAGGGACGGACGCTGGTTGTGGTCAGCCACGACCTCGACATGATCTCGCGCATCTGCGACAGGGGAGTTGTGCTTGCCTCCGGCACGGTGCAGTTTGAAGGCCCCGCTGACCAGGCTGTGGCATGGCTTCGCGATAGCAACTAGCAGGTACTGGCTGTTTGAACCCTACGGTGGACAGTAATATGGCCACCGCACATCATCTCTGTATGATGCGCGGTGGCCTTTGTCGTATGTGAGTAGCAATAGGCGGGAACGGGGCCCCGCCCGCACTACTTAATGGCTGCTGAAGGCACCTGCCAGGGGTCCACAAAGAAGAGCGTCCGCCCCCTTTGGGGCGGACGCTCTTCTGACTTATGGGTGGCTCTACTGCCTTTCAGCCGCTTAGACAGCGACCTTCTCAGCTGAAACCGGTAAAACGTCTGCCTCTGACCGCGTGCGGCGATGCCGACGAACATAGTGGAATACCGTGAACAACAGAATGCCGAACCATGCAGCGCCCTGAGCGGCGAGACCCATGGTGAGGCCCGGCGTCGTGAACGTTACGTCCACGGATGTGGCGCCGGCCGGGACATCCACCAGTATTACTCCTGCCGGACCCTGCGTGAGCTTCTGCGGTTCGCCATCAACCGTGACGGTGTAGCCGGGCCATGCGAGACGGGCAAGCGTCAGCTTTCCCGCAGTGCCGTCTCCGGACAAGGTGATGTGTTCGTCATTGCCGTTCCTGACGGAATCCTTGACGGAGATGCCATCTGAAGCCCAGGAAACGGTGCCTGGATAGGGCAACGGGTTATCCCGCTGAAGGATGGTCCTGGTCTCATCCGAGGCCACAATTGACCAGCCCGGGGCAACGGTGAGTTGGTCAGGGGCGATCAGCGTCTTTTGGACGGACACCGTCTCGACCTGAAGAACGTCAGCCAACGTTACGTCGATTTCCCCGGAGGCCTGCTTGAACAGCTCAGTGTAGGCCAGAGGGCAGGTCTCGCCCCGGTAGTTCATGCACAAGGCATTGACGTATGTTGTGAAGCTGATTCCGCTATAGCGGCCCATGCTGTTGTTGACGTCTGCATTGAGGATCTGATTGCCGTAAAGGAGGCGGCCCTCAGTGAATTCCTGGCCAGTGATCTTCATAGTGTTGAAGATCTGGATTGTGTTGCCTTTGTAGCTACTGGTGGCGTCACGGAGCGTGTCCGCATCCACGGGGGAGCCGATGCCGGCAACAGCATTGTTAGGGATGAACTGCCTGGACTGCATGCCCAGCGTCGCGATCGTTCCCACCACCATCACTGCCGCCAGCCCCCGGTAGCCGAACCGTTTCCATCCAAGTACAGCCAAAGCCACCAGAACAAGCGTCACGAACAGTGTGAAAATCTGCCATTTGCCGCCGCCGGGCACCATGGACCAGGCCCGGTAGGTCCCAAAGCCGAGGATGGCGACGGTGATGAACAACCGTTTCTTCCAGGATGAGGTCTTCAAACCGGCTGAGGCCACCACCGCGACGAGGACGATGACGCCGAGGTAGACGTATTCGATGAGTCGGATGGGCCAGCGGAAGACGAGCACCTGGGAGGGGGCAAAGGTCAGCAGGAAGTAAATGCCAGTGATGATGTAGATGCTGAATATTTGGCGCGAGCGGTTACGGAAGCTGCGGAAATCCAGCCACGGAAGCAAAGGCAGGACGAACCACGCCAAGTAACTTGAGGGAACGTTGTCTATGGGGGCCCAGAAGTTGTTGATCCGAGGCATCATCGAGGATGTACTCATCGTTAGCAGCGATGACATGTCCGGAGCGAGAAAGAGGTCATTCAGGATTTCGTTCTGCTGGCGAACGGTCACCGCGGAGCTGAGTGGCAGGGGGAAATAGACCAGGACAGCGGTCAGACCCACCAAGGCGCCGACGATGACGATTGGAATGAGCCGACGCCAGTGCCTCATCAGCATCAGTTCGACGGCGACTGCTGCCAGGACCAGGATGACGCCAATGGCTCCGTAGGGATTCCCGGCCGTCATGGTAAGGAAGCCCAACAGGAACGGCAGGAACGGGGAGGTGTTGCGACGTGCGTAGCGTCGGACCGACCACCAGAAAACGGTAATCCAAGCGAAGGCCATGAGGCCTCCCGGCCAGCGGGCTGCTTCGTAGAAGAGCGTGAAGCCGCTGAAGGGGATGGCTACGCCGGCGGCCAAGGCAAGCGGCCGGTTGGAACCGTAATCGCGGGCCAGCATGAACGTACCAAATGCGAGCAACGCGATGAACTGGACGATGATGAAATAGCTCGCCAGAGACAGGTTCTCGAAGTTCGAAACAATAACAGAGTTGACGATGTTGACCGGGTTGAAGATACCGTAGCCCACCTCGGCCACAATGTTCCCGCCAACCCAGCCGCCTGGCTCCATGAGCGGGAATCGGCCGGACCGTATTTCCTCGCCCATGTGCCGCCACAGAGGGAGGAAGGACTGCATCATGTCGTCCCAGTAATAGAACGTGGGGTTGAAGAGTCGGGGGATGATGGAGGCGACGGCTGCTATGGCGGCAGTGACTATGCCCCAATGCCAGTCGTGCTGCAAGAAGTAGCGCCGCCGGGCAACCGGCGGGCGCTGGGCAGTAGCCCCGGATGTTCCTGCTGTCATGGTCTTGGCTTGCTCCTTAGCGCGCGGCATAAGTCTGAATATTGGCCCGGGGCATCCGGAACCCGCTACTTGGCCTCGGCGGTGGAGTCAGCGGGGGTCTTGGAGACGGACTGCTGCCGCCACCGGAAGTGAACAAAAGCGATACCGACGCACAGCAGGTCCGCAATGGTGAACATGATTCGTGACAGGGCTGCGATTGCTGTTGCAGCGCCGGCGCTCATCATTCCGGCCAGGGCAAGGATGAGGATGGCTTCCCGGGCACCAACGCCGGCAGGAAGCAGGAATGCGAGTACACCCAAGGTCATGCCAAGCGCCAATGCGCCGGTCAGGACCAGGAACGTCGCGAGGTCCAGGGTGGCCTCGTGGCCGACCAGGATCCACAAGTGCAGGCCAAAGCACAGGTACATCAGAACGCCAAGGATGAAGGCCTTCACCATGGTGTTGGCCTGAATACGCTCGGGAAGCGGCGGACGGCGGAAGACCCGCAGGACGATATTGACCAGGAACGTCACAACGTTCGGGTTCATCGCCAGGATCACTACAGGGAGTATGACGTACAGCCACTGCAGATTTGGCTGACGCTGGACCAGTATCGGAAGAGCCGAAGCTCCAACTACCAATGCCGCTCCGATGGTGATCCCCGTACTCACCAGGGATGCAACGAACACCTGCGCACGCGCGATGCCGTTCTTACGTCCAAGCTCCATCTGCAGCACGAACGCCCACACGGAACCGGGCAGGTATTTGCCGATTTGGCCGACGAGGTAGATCTGGTTGAGCACCAAGCCCTGGGGTTCGATGTCTACTGACCGTAGGAGGCTTGCCATGACGACGCGCCACATAAACATCCCGAGGAGAACACCAGGGATGAGTGCCAAGAGGGACAGCAGGACCTGCCACCACTGCAGGGCGAAAACTGTGGCCTGCACCTGCGGCCATTGGACTGCAATGAAGTACACTGCGGCGGCGAAAACGATGACCACCAGCGCGCGCCGTGCGAAGTCAACCAGCTTGGCTTTCGTGGTCTTTGCAGGCGGCTGTTCCTGGTTCAGATCGTTGTCGTTTGACGGAGTCTCTGCGATTGAATCCGTCATGAGGCGTGCGTTCCCGCGCTGGGAGCCGCGGCGAACTCCCGCCGGCGGCGACGCATGGCCACCAGTCCTTTGAACATCTTCACGACGTCGGCAGTCCGGATGGTTGTTTCGCCCGGTTCGTCGTCGGGTGCCAGAGTGACGGGCACTTCGACGATCTGGAAGCCTTGCTTTTCAGCGGCATAGACGACTTGGGTGCTGAAGAGGAACCCGGGATCGTCGAAGCGGTCAACCATGCTTCGAAGCCACTCGCCGTCAACAATCAGGGTTCCCTGGGAGTCGCCGATCTTGGATCCAAGGATGACCTGACGCAGGGTCTTAAAGCCGAAGGTGGTGATTCCACGGATTGCACTTCGCTCAGTGACCGAGTCCTTGTGGGCCTTCGAACCGATGACAACGTGTGGTTTGGTGGCTAGTTTCTTGTCTTCGTCCAGATCATCCGTGCCGAAGGGGAGATCGTCGGCCGTAAGGAGTACCCGGCGGCCGGAGCTGGCTTCGATGCCCCTGCGGTAGGCATTTCCCATGCCCTTTTGGCTCTGGAGAACCTGGAACGTCACGTGGGGAGTGTCCACCGCGTGCTTGTGGGCGACCTCGAGTGTTTTGTCGGAAGAACCATTCTCCACGATGATGATCTCGGAGGTGCCACTGGTCAAGTAGCCGGAAAGACGGGCCATTGTTGCCGCCAAAATCCGTTCTCCGTTATAGACCGGGATCACAACGGAGAGATCCGGTTGGCCTGCCTGGTCGAAAGTCAAGACTCTCCTCGGTAGTTCGTGCCGACGAATTCTTGAACGCCAGCCGCAGCCCGCAACGCTGGTGTCACGAGTTCCTTGCAAACCCTCAGTCTAGTTCATTGTTGGATGCCTTCTGTGGAAGGGCAGCAGCTTCGCCGCCCATGGCAGACAAAAGGGGTGCACCGGATATTCTCCGATGCACCCCTGGAAACAGCAAGCTACGTCCGGCCCCTATCAGGGGAGCGAAGTGAATCCTTGCCATCCGTTGCCGACCTGGCCCCAGGCCAGCCAGCCGCCGGAACCGTTGCCGGGATAGAGCCACAGATTGCCGTTGGCATCCCGGGCGAGGACATCAGCTTTGCCGTTGCCGTTGAAATCGCCAGGTCCGAGCAGCGCCGTCATGCCACTCCATCCGCTGCCGATCTGCGTGCGCGTTCCCCAGCCGCTGCTGCCGTTGCCTGGGTAGAGCCACAAGCCGCCGCCCGTATCCCGGGCAATGACATCGGTCTTCGAATCACCGTTGAAGTCGCCGGTGCTGAAGATGGCATTCATGACGTTCCACCCTGCTCCGACCTGGGTCCGGCCGGCGCTGAACTTACCTAGTCCGTCACCCTTGTAGAGCCACAGCACTCCGGAGGCATCCCTGGCCAGGACATCGGATTTGCCGTCTCCGCTGAAGTCGCCCGGTGCCAACACGGCCGTGAAGCCGCTCCAGCCGGCACCTACAGCTTCCGCAGGTTGCCACCCACCTGCGCCGTTGCCCCTGAAGAGCCAGATCTGGCCCGACGCATCCCTCGCCAGCACATCGCTTCGTCCATCGCCGCTGAAGTCCCGCGTGGGGATGATCAGGTTGTAGTTGTTCCACGATGTACCGGTGTTGACCTTGCCCAACCAACCGCCGGTGCCATTGCCCGGATAGAGCCACAACGTACCAGCAGCGTCCCTGGCGAGGACGTCATTCTTGGCGTCGGAGTTGTAGTCCTTCCAAGTGTTTGCCGGCGCCGCTGGAAGTGTGTACGTCTGCGAGGCCACCGCGGATTGGTTCCCGGCAGCATCAACCGCGAAGTACTTCACCGTGGTAGTGGACGCCGGAGTAACTGTCACCGTCGTGGTCCCGGAGGGGCTTGAAACGGTTGGAGTGGAGTTGTCCGTGGTGTAGTAGATCTTCGCCCCGGACTCCGTAGTCAACGTGACCTTTTGACCAAGGGTGAGCTTTCCGCCCAAGGGGCTTGCAGTCACCGTTGGGGCGACGTTGTCCAGTACGTACACCTGGGATTGAGGTGCGGAGGCATTGTTGGCTGCGTCCACGGCAATGTACTGGATGGTCTTGTTTCCCATGGTGATGGGACCGGTGTAGAGCGTGCTGGCAGCGGTGGGAGTGGTGCCATTGTCCGTGTAGTAGATCTTGGCATCGGGCTCATTCGCGGTCAGCGTGACCTTGGTTGCAGGTCCGTACGTTCCGCCTACGGGACTGGCTGTCACCGTCGGTGGAGTCGTGTCAGCTACGAAGACCGTGAAGTTGACGCCCGCAACAGTGGTGTTGCCTGCCCCGTCCCTGGCCTCTACCTCGAACCTCTTTGGTCCGTTCGCGATGTCCGCGTAGACCTTCGGCGAGGTGCATGCGGTAAAGGCATCGGTTCCCAAGCGACAGCGGAATCCCGCCACGTCCGGGGAGCTGGAGCCAAATTGGAACTGGTAGCCAGCACCTACGGTAGCTCCGCTGGCCGGAGCTGTGATGGCCACCTGGGGGGCGGTCAGATCAGCTGTCACTGTTTGTGCAGCAACGGGGCTGACGTTGCCGGCCCGGTCTGTACTGCGGATCCTCAAAGTGTGCGCACCTTCTGTGGTGAGCGTGAAAGTGTCTCCGGGTACACAAGCCTGGAAAGCGGCGTCGGCCGTCGAGTCGACTGAACAGGTGAGCGCTGTTCCCGGCTCGAACGTGGCACCCAGGACAGGTTTACCGTTGACTACCTGTCCACTGTTTGGAGCGGTGAAGACAGGCGCAGCAGGTGCGACCGTGTCCACAGTGAAGCTCCTGGACACCGGGACTCCACCCGGGGCAGGCCTTACGGAGAAGGTCTGGGGTCCGTTGAGCAGTGCAGCTGACGTATACGTTCCGCCTGTGCAGTTCACCCACGTGCCGCCCATTGAACATTCCAAGGCACTGCCGGCCGGTTCAGCTGTCACAACGAACGTTGGTGTGGTGTCATTGGTGAATTCGGGGTTGGGGGCCAGTGCACCGTTGGCCAGCGTGGGTCCTGAGGTAATTTTGGCCACCGCGCCGCCAAGGATGCTGATACTGCCCCGGCCGGTACCCGGGGTTGAGCCCAGTTGTCCCGGATCGTCCAGGACCAGAAGTTGACCCCCACGCATGCCCAGGCCGCTGATTTTGCTGAATCCCAAGGCCCATTGGTTGTCGACTGCGCCGGTGCTGAGGTTTAGCCGCGATACCTTGTCTGCGCCCGCCGTGGTGCCGCTGCTCGTCCCTGTGTATATAACGTGGGCGTCGTAGTCGTAGAAGATCGCTGAAGCGACGCCTACGTTGTAGGAGGTCAACGGTACGTAATCTGTCATTTCACCGTTGCCCGGAGCGGAGAATGCCCGGAGGCCACTGGTTTCGAGTACATAGACACTGACGTGTCCGTTGCTGTCCCAGCCTGCTGCAACAAGGCCCAGCGCCCGAGTGGTGACCGATGCGATGGATTCGATGCTCGGATGCATGATGGTCGGATCAACGATCTTGATGATGGAGCGGGCATTTGCGAAAGACAGGTAAATGTTGCCGTCAGGGCCGTCGGAAACTGCATTGGGACGAACGTCGCCATCGAGGACCGTCAGCGTACTGCTGTATTCGAAGAGGTCCAGCGGCGGATTCCACACTGCCCGGACAAGATGTGAACTCCCCACAGCGGAGTCGGGGATGAATGCTGTCTCATCACCGTTGCCTATGGATCCAGGCGTCGGATCAAGGACGATGGAGACTCCTGGAACCTTGGGTCCTGGCCCGGCATCGGGTGAGGTTCCGCCCAGGCACGTGTCCTGTTCAATGGTGCCTGCATTTCCGTTCACTGGTTCGGACATCCGGCAGAAACCGGCCACGCTGTCTGAAACCCACATCCGCCCAATCGGGTCCAGCACCGTCCCCGCCGGCTTGGTAAGCCCGATCCCAATGATTTGTTTCTGTTGGTCTGCATGGGCTGGGGTGCTTGAGACCACCGCCGACATACCTGCCACCGTCAGAAGAACCGCAGCCAATGCTGTGATGATCTTGTGTCCCCGAAGCCGCCAACCGGCGTCGTTCCTTTTTTGCTGTTCCATCACGCCACTTCCTTCAGCCACTTGGTCAGGACTGCGGCCTGAGGTGCCATGGGGGCCAGCGTGAGCGCTCCCTTAACAATGGGAACTCCACCAAGCCCATAGAGTGCGGTACTGATGGTTGGCGGATTGTTTCTGGTGCAGGCTTTGATAATCGCAAGACAAATGTCAGTGCGCGCGCCGGTGGCTCCGGCTTCTACAGCGACATTAACCGCGGCATTTTCTTCCGCTTCCAATACTTGGGGCTGAGGGCCCACATAAGTCACTACGACGTCGGAGAATTTTTTGTATTGGGTGTTTGCCCAAACCTCTTGAAGGCTCGACAAGATGATGAGCGGATTCCCGTTGGGTCCGCGACACTCGAATTGATAGCGCTTTACTGGTTCAGGTCTTTCGACGCGTGGTTTGTCGGCATCGCCGGCATTCGTCACGCCCAGTTTGAATGGCTCAACATTTTCAACGACCTTGACCGAGCAGCCTGTAAGAACGAGACCGGCTAGGCCAAGCTGGACGACAACGCGTCTTGGCATGTCCACCGAGGGATCCCCACTTCATTCGGATGCTCCCCAGCTCCGCATGCAGTTGGATTTTCGCCCCAGCCGTTACCGGCTGCATTACTCCATCTTCTCCCAAATTCCGCATTTGTCACTAGTTAGGACGTCTTTTTCTTCAAGGATTATTCCGGATTGACCTTCTGCTGCCCCGCCCGAGGCCTTTTTGCTGCCATCAGAGGCCGAGACCGACCAGGTGCAGGCCTCGGGCGGGGTCTTCCGGAGCTGGAACTTCCCCGGAACCAGGCCGCCGTCGGCTACTGCATACTCGCCGTCTGCAGCCCGTTCGCCTGATGCCCAGAGCCCTATGATTCTTCCTTGTGGTGCCCTCGGGCAAAGCTCACTGGCGGCCTGCAGCATCTGCCGGCTGCTTCGTCCGAAAAGCTCTGACGCAGCGTCATCGCTGACCCGCGTGCATAGTGCCAGTGCCGTCAGGTAGGTGTCGAGACCTTCTGAGGGAGTAATGCCGGGCTTTGCCAGGGAGATGATCCTTGCTTCATCCTCAGTGGGTTCGAAGGGAAGGGGGCCTTCAAAGCTCGCGGTGCATGAAGACAGCCGCACATATTCTGTCGAAGCCCACACCTCGGCAAGGCTTGAGTACGTAACATCCGGAACAGCCTCGTTGAGGTTCGAGCACGTATAGAGAAACCGGCCCGAATCATCAGGGGCACCGGCACCCTGGCCGCTGCCACTAGCTGCTGTGGTGGGTTCGGGATCCGACGCTGGCGATGAAGGAGTTGAGCTCGGAGGTGCCGACGCGGAGGAAGGGGCGGTAGGGGCGGGCGGTGCTGTTGGCCCGGAGCATCCGGCAATCAGCAGTATCAGCGCCGCAGCGGCCGGGTACAAGGTTCTCATGATGACCTCCACCTCCATGGTTGTCGTACCGCGAGTGCCGGTCAATGAATTTGCCCCGGAATCGGGTATCGATACTGCTACAAAATGGTGCAACCGTCGAAGGCCCTGCTCCTTGGACCAGGGCCTTCCGCAGTGATGGTTTTCAGGCGAACATCGAGTTCAGGGTGTTGATGACCGTTGCTTCAACGCCTGTTGTTCCACCCCGGAAGTGGCCGATGTGTCCGTAAACGGTCATGGAGCCTCCCGCAATGCCCGGATGGTCAGGATCCCAGCCGCCCTCGTAGCTGCCCCCGGATGAATAGGGTGGCAGGAACTGCGCACTGGGGACGTAGTAGCAGGACTCGTTTCCGTAACCACCAACAATCACTCCGTTGGCGCCTCCGAATCTTCCACGGAAGTATGCGGCATAGCCGCTGACCAGCTCTCCACCGACGATTCCGATCCTCAGCTGAGGGCTGCCCCCGAACTTCCACACTTGGAACGGGCAGACAACCGACGTCTCATAGCTGCCGCTATCGATTCGACCGATCATGACTTGGGCATGGCGGCCGTACCACGCCGGGTTTCCGTCCAGATTGGGCAGACGGGAAGCGTAAGCGGCGCGTACCGCTGCCATGTTCCCGGCCGTGGGCGTGATGTCCAGCGGGATCTGCACTTCCTGATAGCTGGTCTGGAGGGGGCTGCCAATGGACCTTCCCGGTGTTTGCATGGCCCGGTCAACAGCAGCGCCGAGGGTGGTGGCATACTCATCCCTCAGCTCCCAGCTGGGCACTCCCATGGGGTTCTGGTCTCCAGCCGCTCCCTGGAGGAACAAGGCAAAGCACTCGGGGTTGGTGTTTTCGATGTAGTTGCATGCTCCGGCGGGATAATCGCCGTCGAAAAGCGTGCGCATACCAGCGGCCACAGGGTGGCAAGCGTAGTTGAAAATAACCGCAGCGGCGTTGCCGTTTGGCTTGCGCGCGACGATGACCGGAACAGTGTTCTCAAGATAGGGCAATCCCACCCTGTTGTACGCGATGCTGGCAGTGGTGACTTTGTAGTCCAAGGTGACCGGCGTCTGGGCTGCGTTCAGCGCTTCACTGGCAGCCTGTACGAGATCGTTCTCCAAATGCTGGCTGTACGTCTCCACCATGGACAGATCCGACAACCCATAGCACATGAACGGATGCAGGGTGTCCACCACGGCCGGTCCGTTGTGGGTGTGCGTGGACTGGATCAGGATGTCGCCGTTGGACCAGCCCGCCAGCGCCAGGATCCGTTGCCGGGCCCGTTGGTGGATAGACCTGGGGAGGGCAAGAATGTCCACGCTCATGATCAGGTTGGGGGAGCCGTTTTCCCACAGTACGATCGCACGAACCCACAATGATTCGTAGGGTGCACTGCTGGTGGCCTCCCGGCCGCCGTCGAGAGTCCCGTACCCCGCCATGTAGGGATTGACGTCAAGCGGCGGCGAAATGCTGACCTTGGCCGTTGAAACGGTAAACGCCATGAAAGATCACTCCTTGATTGTGCGCATTGGTGACCTTCGTTTGCCCCCAAACAAAGCCCGTTTCCCGAATGCGCTGAACAGCCAATACGTGAGACCACCTTCATTAGATCACGCAACCCCGTGATTTAGACCCCGTCCTTCGACCGAAACATTATTTGTTTCCTTTAGAGAGTTTTTCCAAATGCGAAAGGACCTGCACGCTCAATTATGGAGCGTGCAGGTCCTTCTCAAATTCCGGGACCTCAGCTGAGCTGGGCCGATCCGGGGGGGCTTAACCGGCGGGGGCCTAACCGGCGGGGGTGAAAATTTTCAGAGCGCCCCAATCGGTGCCCACCCTGGTGGGCGTGCCCCAGCTTCCCTTCTGTCCCAGAGGGTAGTAACGCAGATCGCCGCCAGTTGTCCGTGCCAGGATTCCGGTGGACCCGGCTCCGGCGAATCCACGGATGGCTCCATAGCTGTTGATCACGTTCCAGCCGACCCCCACGGTGTTGGCCGGTTCCTGCACGAATGATCCACTGCCATTTGATCTGTAGAGCACCAACTCGCCGGCAGTATTCTTGGCCAGCAGATCCATATTCGAGTCTTTGTCGAAGTCCACCTGGATGATGCTCAAGCCGGACCAACCCGTACCAATCTGCACGCGCGCTCCCAATCCTGCGCCGGACGGGTTGCTGATATGGAATAAACGACCTGAGGGGTCGTATCCTACGATGCTGGGCCTGGCATCGGACTTCTTCCACGAACCCACTGTGAGGGTCCAGTCCTTCCAGCCGGTGCCGAGGCTGATCGGGGCCCCGTAGCCACGACCCTTGAACCCCGGGTAGACGCTGAGCCGCCCGTCATTCCATTGCGCAAGGATGTCCAAGGCGCCGTCTTTGTTCCAGTCTGTCAGGAAACCTGCCTTTAGGCCGGTCCACTGTACGCCGATAAGTTCGGCAGGCAGTAAGGAAGTGGAACCTGATCCCGGGTATCGGTACAGGTTGCCGTCCTGGCGGGCAGCGACGACGTCTTGCGTGTCGACTCCCAGAGTTGCCTCGACGTTGACAGGCGCTCCACTGATGACGTTTGCGTCATTCCAGCCCACGCCGATGAGGAAGCGGTTACCCCAGGACTCGGAGACCGCAGGATAGTAGTAAAGGTCGCCGTTGGCGGTTCGGGCTTGAAGTCCCTGCGAACCGGCGCCGTTGAAACCGGCTGCGGAGCTCACCGATGTCATGGCAGACCAGCCGTTTCCAATCACCCGGCTCGGTTCGGCAAAGAACGAACCTACGCCGTTTGAACGGTAGAGGCGCATAGTGCCATCGTTGGTTCGGGAGACGATGTCCTGGTTGCCGTCACCGTCGAAGTCCAATTGGTTGAACTGGTGCCCACCGAATCCGGTCCCGATCAGCACGCCGCCGCTGAGGGCGCCCGCGCCGGCATTCGTATAGCGGTAGAGGTTTCCTTTGCCATCCTGCCCAATAACACCGGGATATGCGTCCTTGGAGTTCCACCATCCCACGGTCAGCGACATCTCCTGCCACCCTGTTCCCACGAGTATCGGAGTGAGGAAACCGCCGCCCGACGTTCCTCTGAAGACTTGGAGCGAGCCATCCGACCATTGAGCGAGGATGTCCTGGACGCCGTCCTGGTTCCAGTCAACGACGTGGACGGATTGCGCGGTTCCCCAACCGGACCCTATGGCTACCGGCCCTGTGATGCGGCCCTGTCCGTCCGCCGGGAAATTGTCCAGGCGCCCGGAGGGCATGACGGCGAGTAGGTCGGCCCCGGATCGGATCGAAGGGCTGGAAGGGCGGGAGGCGCCTCGCGCGAAGGTTCGAAGCTGGTCATAGGTGCCATTGAAGATGTTTGAATCACCTTCGAAGGGACCGGTGCTGCTGTACTGCCACATGGTGTAGTTGTCCCAACTGACGGGCATGTTCCCGGGCGAGTTGGTGGGGTTGTTCCAATAGGAGGCGAGCCACAGCGGATAGTTTCCGAAGGTCGGGTTCCCTACGCAGGTGTTCCACCAATCGGTGGTGCTGTAAATGACAGGGAAGCGGCCGGTGAGGGCCTTGACGGTGTTACCAAAATCAGCCGCCCATTGTCCGAGCTGGGCTTTAGACATGTCGTAGCAAGTGTTGCCGAAGTAGAAGCCGTTGATGGTGCGTCCGGCGTAGGGGTTGTATTCGATGTCCAGGACGGGCGGGAGGGTGTAACCGTCGGCAGTCCAACCGCCACCGTTTGCCACGAAGTACCTGGCCTGGTCCGCGCCCGATGACCAGTTGGGGATAGCGAAGTGGTAGGCGCCCCTGACCATGCCTACGTCACGGGAGCCGTTGTACTGCTGTGTGTAGTTTTCATTGAGGTAGTAGTTGCCTTCGGACGCCTTGACGTAGGCCCATCGGGAACCTTGGTTCCATTGGCTTTGCCAGTTGACGTTGCCTTGGTGGGCGCTGACATCCTGCCCGGCGATGCCGATGGTTGGGCGCCAGTGACCCGGGTCGGCCGCCATGGGAACCACCGAATTCACTGCTCCGCCTATTGAACGTGCTCCCGAAGGCGGTGCACTTGCGCTCTGTTGCTTTGACGACAACACCCTTGGCGATCGCTGGCCCATTTCAGCGCCACCGGCCGGAATTGCTGCCCGCATGGCCGCTTTCATGGCATCGGCATTGGGTGCGGTGCCAGGCGTTGCCTGGGGCGTCGGCCGTTGGGCTTCACCCTGCCCCAAGGCCTTCGAGGCTTGCGGCGGTGCAACAGCTGGTGAAGGTTCGACGGCGGGCAGCGGCTCTTGCTGCTTGGGTACCAACGTATTACCCGGCAACTCGCTGCCGGGGGTCGCTGATCCGGAACCGTTTCCGGCCGGGCGGGGACCCTGCGATGGCGAAGTGTCCTGGGCTTCCGACTGCGGAGCCGGTTGCGGTCCGGGGGTCTGGGCCCCTGCAGGCGCCCCAAGGCAACTTCCCCCCACCAAGGCGAGAGTGAGCGCCAGGGCTGCACGTGCCAGCGGGATGCGGCGGACCGGGTCCATCGACTTAATGTTCATTTTCACATCCGGCCCTGTACCGCGGCTCAGCGGCGCATGGGGTGGCTTGCGGACAAGCTCCAGGGCGGGCGCTTGCGCATGAGACCAAAGGCCAGCTCCTAACGGGCTTACCCTAACATTCCGAAACTGGAGTGACTAGTGGGATTGACGATGCTGAGGTGACAGTTGGTGACAGTTATCCACATGCGCTTCACGGCAACTTGAGGCCCCGAATCCGCTCGCCTAGCGTGAGAACTCGAGATGCGCCTCTCGTTTACGTGCTCGCGATCATCGGGGAAAGATGTGGATGCTGTAGAAATCGTCGAAGGAGAAGTCCGGGAGCTCATACGACGCCGCGGCTTGGATCCATTGGAACAAGCCAAGGACGTGCGGCTCCTAGTGGACGCCGCAGTCAACGATTACGACGAACGGGCATTACTGGGCCCGCTGCCTTCGCTCGGACAGCTCGAGGCCGCCCGACAACAAATCTTTGATGCGGTGGCCGGATTTGGCCCCCTGCAGCCACTTCTGGATGATCCCGGAATTGAAGAGGTATGGATCAACGCGCCGCACGAAATCTACGTGGCCCGCAATGGGGAGTCCGAGCTGACGGCCATCAGTCTTAGTGAGCAGCAAGTGCACGATCTTGTTGAAAGGATGCTCAAGAGTTCCGGGCGCCGTGTGGATCTTTCGTCCCCTTTTGTGGACGCGGCCCTTCCGGACGGTTCCAGATTGCATGTAGCGATCCCGGACATCACCCGAAAGCACTGGGCTGTTAACATCAGGAAGTTCATCGCAAGGGCAAGCCGGCTCGAACATCTGGTTGAGCTCGGCAGCCTGACACCCCAGGCTGCCAGATTCCTGGGAGCGTCGGTAGCCAGCGGATTGAACATTCTGGTGTCGGGGGCAACCCAAGCGGGGAAGACCACCATGTTGAACTGCCTGGCTTCAAGCATCGGTTCCCGTGAACGCGTCATCACTGTTGAGGAAATCTTTGAGCTACAGCTGCCTCTGCGCGACGTGGTGGGTTTGCAATGCCGCCAACCCAACCTTGAGGGTGAGGGCGAAATTCCTCTGCGGCGGCTTGTCAAGGAAGCGCTCCGAATGCGTCCTGATCGCTTGATAGTAGGAGAGGTTCGCGAAGCGGAAAGCCTGGACATGCTCATTGCACTGAACTCAGGCTTACCCGGGATGTGTACTGTGCACGCCAATTCCGCCCATGACGCTGTCACCAAGATCTGCACCCTCCCGCTCTTGGCCGGGGCTAATATTTCAAGCGCCTTCGTGGTGCCGACTGTCGCATCATGCATTGACCTCGTAGTGCACTGCGGTCGTCATTCAACCGGGCGCAGGCAGGTGACAGAGATCCTGTCCCTGGGACGGAGGGTGGAGAACGGGATCATCGAGTCCTCCGGAGTTTTCGGGATGGTTGCGGGGCGGCTGCAGCCCCGGGCCAACTCCATGCCTGCAGCGGAAAAGTTTGCGCGTGCAGGCTTTGACGTGGCTGCCCTGCTGGAGTCGAACTGATGGCGCCTCTCCTGGGGATCATCGCCGGCTTGGGAGTCTTTCTCGTGTGGTGGTCCACGTGGGTCCAGCCACCCTCTGAACCTAAAAGACACAGACCCCGACGCCTGGACCTCCTCCTGATGTCAGCAGGAATCGAGAAAGTTTCCGGTGGCGGACTCCTGCTAACCTGCGCCGGATTTGGCCTCTTTGCACTGCTTGCGTTTTATGTGCTGACAGGATCCCCGCCAATTGCACTGTGTTTCGCAATTTTCGGCTCCTGGGTTCCTTTTGCCATTGTGCGTTGGCGGGCGGGGAAGCGCAGGAACGCACTGCGGCAGCTATGGCCGGACGTAGTGGACCACTTGCGCTCAGCGATCCGTGCCGGTCTCGCACTACCGGAGGCTTTGATACAGCTGGGACACAACGGGCCCGAAGAACTGCGGGAATTGTTCCTGGATTTCGGGTCCGACTACAGAGCCACCGGCAATTTTGAGGCTGCGGTGAACAAACTCAAAGAGCGCCTCGCTGATCCCGTGGCCGATCGCATCATCGAGGCCTTGCGAATGACCCGCGAAGTGGGCGGCTCCGACCTCGGGCGGATGTTGGGGACTTTGTCGGGCTTCCTTCGTGATAGCGCACGGACGCGTAGCGAGCTTGAAGCCCGTCAATCATGGACCATCAATGCAGCCAGACTCGCCGTAGCCGCGCCCTGGATAGTTTTGGTGGTCATGACAAGCAGGCCTGAAGCCATGCTTGCGTTCAACTCCGGCATCGGCGCCATGGTGTTGCTTGGAGGCCTTGTGGTCTCTGCTTTCTGCTACTCCGTGATGCTTCGGGTCGGCGCCTTGCCAGAGGACGAGCGGGTTTTCGGATGAACACGTCAACCGCTTTAGCCTTGCTGTGCGGCCTGCTTCTGGGTGCCGGATGCTGGTTAATCCTGGCGAGGCTCCCGTTCATGCGGGGAACGAGATTCTCCGAGCGCATCGAACCGCAGTTGAAGTCGCAGAATCTCGAATCACGCCTTCTCCGCAGGCCCACGCACAATCTCACTCCGTTTGGACCCCTGGAACGAATACTCCGGCCTATCATCCGCGATGCGGTCTCCTCCATGTCCCGCTTCAACGTAGGCTCCACCGCCCTTGCAAAGCGCCTTGCCCGTGCCGGTTCAACTAAATCAACGCTGGACTTGCGGGCCGAGCAGCTTCTTTGGGCCGGAGTCGCTTTTGTGCTTGCTGTCATCGTGGTTGTTGCCGGCGCCAGTGCCGGCCGGTTCAGCCCGGTGGTGTCCTGCATCTCGGTCATCGGAAGCGCACTGGGCGGTTACCTGTTGCGCGACTATCTGTTGGGGCAGACGATCAAACGACGCGAATCAAGGATGTTGTCTGAGTTTCCCAGCCTCGCGGAGTTGATGGCGCTCGCCGTCGCTGCGGGGGAGAGCGCAATGGGCGCGATGGACAGGGTAAGTCGGAGCTCCAACGGTGAGCTCTCCGGGGAGTTCGCCACAATCCTGGCGGATACACGATCCGGTAAGCCCCTGACTGAGGCGCTCCAGGCTTTCTCGTCAAGGGCGGAACTGCCACCTTTGGTCAGGTTCATCGACGGACTGGTGGTGGCTGTGGAACGCGGGACGCCCTTGGCAGACGTTCTCCGGGCGCAGGCGGCGGACGTCCGCGATGCCGCACAGCGGGAACTCATGGAGTCCGCGGGGCGAAAAGAAATTGCCATGATGGTGCCGCTCGTCTTCGGAGTGCTGCCCCTGACCGTAGTATTCGCCGCTTTCCCTGCTATCGCTGCATTGGAAATGAGCCTTTGACGTCCAGCCATCAAGCCACCTAGGTAGTCGCTTAACGCGCCACGCACTAAGACGCCACAACACGTCAACACTTCTCGAAACCTTAAGGAAAATCATGAAACAAAGTGCACGCAAACTGTCCGTACTATCACTCCTGCTGTTCGGCTCCTCTTGGTTGTTCGGGCTGATCACACGCAGAGCGTTGCCGCTGCGGAGTGACCGCCAACGTGGTGACGTACCGGGCTGGGTGATGATCACCCTCATGTCCGCGATCCTCGTGGCAGGACTTCTTGCCATCGCCACGCCGGCGCTGAGCGACCTCTTCAATCAGGCAATGAGCAAGGTAGGCAAGTAGCGCGCGTGATGGAACGTGCTACATGGATCACCCACGACCGTGTTTCCGTAGGGCCAGCCGGAGCCGCAAAGGAGCGCGGATCCGCGGTGGTTGACTTCGTGTTGGTTGGTGCATTGCTGACTATGTTTTTTATGTCGATTGTTCAACTCATGCTGGTCCTGCATGTGCGGAACACACTCATTGATGCAGCGGCGTCGGGTGCGCGTTACGGGGCGTTGTCGGACCGCACTTTCATGGATGCCCGGGCCAGGACCGCTGAGTTGATCGGTGGCGCCTTGAACCACGATTTTGCCCGTGACGTCACGTCGACTGAAGTCAGTATTGATGGGATACGAACCTTGGAAGTTACGGTGAAGGCACCCTTGCCTGTTGTTGGCCTGATCGGTCCTGGTGGGATGTTGGAGGTCAAGGGACATGCGGATCTCCCGGGTTGACGCGCCAAAGGCTGTGCTGGCCGCTTGCCGGCAAAGGGTGCGCCAGGCCTTGTGCTCGCCGGCCAGATCGCCTGGCGGCGCGTCTGATGGCTCTGCGACTCCTGAACTTCAGAATCCTGGACTTCAGAATCCTGAACGTCAACGGGGAAGCGCCGTCGTGGAATTTACGTTCCTCGCGTTGTTGCTCATGGTTCCTGTGGTCTATTTCGTAGTAACCGTAGGTCAAGTCCAAGGCGGATCCTTTGCGGTGGTGGGTGCTGCGGATCAAGCAGCAAAAGTCTTCGTGACTCAATCGGACCCGGCCATGGCGAGGATTGCGGCGGAGCGTAGTGTGCTCCTTGCCCTCAAGGACTACGGTTATTCGCCCGAACTAGCGAGCGTGGCGATCGAGTGTGATCGTGCGGTTTGTTCGTCGGCGGGTACAACGGTGACTGTGACGGTAAGCCTGGACGTTTCGCTGCCTCTAATGCCGTTCGGGGACTCGCTGCAGTTGAAGGCAAGCCGACTCAGCGCATCAGCGTCGCAGGTTGTGGGGCGTTACCGGTGAGAGTGGTCTCGTCGAGGAGCGGGGCCTCGGAAGAAGGCCAAATAACGGTTCTCATTGTTGGCTTCGTCCTCTTGTCCCTTCTCCTCGCCTCGGTGGTGATGGCTGCTTCCACGGTCTATTTGGAACACAAGAAGCTGCTGTCCCTGGCTGACGGTGCCGCGCTCACGGCAGCGGATTCCTTCGTGGCGGGAGACGTCGGTGGAGCTAGTTTCCCCTCCCCCTCCTTGGTCGAAGCGAGAGTGCTGGCCGCAACGGAGTCGTACCTGAGAGCTGGTAATGCCGGATCCCGGCATGAAAACCTGGCTGTCGCGGAAGGTACCGGAAGTGAGCCTGGCGGGACTGCCGTAGTGGTCCTCACCGCCGTCGTGCGCCCTCCCGTGGTCAGTTTTCTTCTACCGGATGGGATTCTCATCGAGGCGAAAGCGACGGCCCGATCCCGACTGACCCAGTAATAATCCGCCGGGCGGGGAGCTATGGGTGCCCGCGGGCACGGGGTTAGGGGAGCCATCGGGGAGTGCAATGGATAGCGTACGCTGGGATGATCATGGCTGAAATTGATTTTCCCGCGGAAATCCGCGCACTTCGAGCAACGTACAGCTCCATTGAAAACGTCACCGATGTCGATGCCCTCAAGGCTGAGATCGCTGAGCTGAGCGAGCAGGCAGGGGCTCCGGACCTTTGGGACGATCCTGCTTCCGCCCAGGTCATCACCTCGCGTTTGTCGCACAGGCAGTCTGAAGTTGAGCGCCTGTCCAAGCTTGCGTCCCGTATTGACGACCTCGAAGTCCTTGTGGAACTCGGCCAGGACGAGGGCGACGAGGACTCCATGTCCGAAGCGGCCAAGGAACTTTCCTCCATCCGCAAAGCGCTGGCTGAGCTTGAAATTACTACGCTGCTGTCCGGAGAGTATGACGAACGCGAAGCCGTCGTCACCATCAGGGCCGGAGCCGGTGGCGTTGATGCAGCCGATTTCGCCGAGATGTTGATGAGGATGTACCTGCGTTGGGCTGAACGCCACGGCTATCCGACCACCGTCATGGATACGTCCTACGCTGAAGAAGCGGGCTTGAAATCCGCCACCTTCGAAGTGAAGGCCCCCTACGCCTTCGGCACCTTGAGCGTCGAGGCCGGTACGCACCGGTTGGTTCGCATCAGTCCCTTTGATAATCAGGGACGCCGTCAGACATCCTTCGCTGCGGTAGAAGTCATTCCCTTGATCGAGCAGACGGACTCGATCGAGATCCCGGATAACGAGATCCGTGTTGACGTCTTCCGCTCGTCGGGTCCGGGTGGGCAGTCCGTGAACACCACTGACTCCGCCGTGCGGCTGACACACATCCCTACGGGCATTGTGGTCTCTATGCAGAATGAGAAATCGCAGCTTCAAAACCGTGCGGCCGCCATGCGTGTGCTCCAGTCGCGATTGCTGCTGGTTAAGAAGGAACAACAGGACGCCGAAAAGAAAGCCCTGGCTGGAGACGTCAAGGCGTCCTGGGGCGATCAAATGCGCTCCTACGTCCTGAATCCCTACCAAATGGTCAAGGACCTGCGGACGGAACACGAAGTGGGCAACACCTCGGCCGTACTTGACGGCGACATTGATGACTTCATCGACGCCGGCATCCGCTGGCGTACCGGAAACCGAAACGCGGCAGCCAACTAGGAGTTGGGCTGCCTCATGTGAGCCACATGAACCACATGAGTCTTCGGATTCCGCGACACGCCTTTGAAAGCTGCGGAATTACAGTTGCCCCGTGCGTATAGTCGAGTGGCCGGTGCTCTCACTTCCCCCATCGAAAGCCCGCGCTCCGGCTGTTGGACTGGGCGGCTACGTCATGTCCGGCGGGGTTCTAAAGGGCCATGATCAGATTTGAGAATGTCACCAAGGTCTATGAGCAGAATGCCCGACCGGCGCTCGACTCTGTGAGCCTTGAGATCAACCGCGGCGAATTCACCTTCCTGGTGGGCGCTTCAGGCTCTGGCAAGTCCACCTTCCTTCGGCTGATCCTGAAGGAGGACAAAGCCTCGTCCGGCTCGGTGTATGTCGCGGGCCAGAACGTTGCCAACATTTCGAGTTGGCGTGTTCCAAAGCTTCGGCGCGGAATCGGTGTTGTCTTCCAGGACTTCAGGTTGCTCCCGCAGAAGAATGTGTTCGCGAATGTAGCTTTTGCGATGCAGGTGATAGGTAAGAGTCGCTCCATTATTCGGGAGACCGTGCCGGAGGTCTTGAAGACCGTTGGCCTGGAGGGCAAAGAACGCCGTATGCCCCATGAACTCTCCGGTGGCGAGCAGCAGCGCGTGGCGATTGCCCGCGCCGTCGTCAACCGTCCGGGCATTTTGCTGGCCGACGAACCGACCGGAAACCTCGACCCCATTACCTCAATGGGAATCATGGGCGTCCTGGACAAAATCAACCAGAACGGGACCACTGTGGTCATGGCAACCCACGACGACGACATCGTCAATGAAATGCGCCGCCGCGTGGTGGAACTTAAGAACGGCAAGGTTATTCGCGACGAAGCGAAGGCACTGTACACCTCGATGATTCCGGTGGTTGGCGAGTCGCGCCGGCTCAGGGATGCCAGCGGCGAGGAACTTAACCGTGCGCAGGGGGCACAGCTGTGAGGCTTTTGTTTATCCTGGGGGAAATCGGCAGTGGCCTGCGCCGGAATCTCTCCATGGTCATTTCCGTGGTCCTGGTGACTTTTGTGTCCCTGACGTTCGTCGGTGCGGCAGGAATGCTGCAGATGCAGATCAACCAGATGAAGGGCTTTTGGTACGACAAAGTCCAGGTTGCGGTGTTCCTCTGCAACGATGGCTCGACGGCGGTCGGTTGCGCTTCGGGTTCGGCCACCAAGGAGCAGCAGGCTAACCTGCAGGCGATGCTAGAATCCCCGGCAATAAAGCCGTATATCAACGATTTCCAGTTTGAGTCCCAAGCTGAGGCGTACAAGCATTTCAAGGAGCAGTTCTCCAATTCGCCCATTGTGGACTCCGTCTCTGAAGACCAGTTGCCGGCCTCCTTCCGCATCAACATGAAGAACCCTGAAAAGTACCAAATCATCAGCGAGACGTTTTCTTCGCAGCCCGGTGTTGAGACGGTCAGCGACCAACGGCAGGTGCTGGAACGCATCTTTTCCTGGATGAACGGGGCATCAGTTGCAGCCATCGGCGTGGCGGCGGTGATGATCTTCTGCGCGGTCCTGCTGATCACCACCACCATCCGGCTCTCGGCCTTCAGCCGACGGCGGGAGACGGGAATCATGCGGCTCGTGGGAGCATCAAAGATGGTGATCCAATTGCCGTTCATCCTTGAGGGTGTCATAGCGGCCGTGGTGGGGGCACTGCTGGCCTCCGTCACTCTCTGGCTGATGGCACATTTCTGGCTCAATGGTGATTTGTCGCGTCAGTTCCTGAATACTCCGTTCATCTCCTCCACCCAGGTCCTGGTGATCGCACCGGTCCTGATTGCACTTGGCGCCGGTTTGGCGGGTATATCTTCGCTGTTGACCCTTCGGCGTTACCTGAAGGTGTAACCGTGGATACCCGGAATGAAATAACTGCCATGCTGACAAGCGAAAAGGACTTCTGATGACCACGTTGGACCCGAACCCCCTGCGCCGGCGCTTTGCGCCAGGCCATGCTCGGTTTTTGGGGGCCGTCCTCGCTGTGGGCTTGGCAGTCAGTCTGCTATCGGGCGCGCCAACCGCAACAGCTGACAGCCTGGAAGACCAGCAAGCTGCCTTGGAAGCAGAATCTGCGCGGGTTCAAGCATCATTGGAGTTTGTTGATGCGAACATTGCAAAGGCTGCCGGTGATCTGGTGATCTACCAGGGCCGCCTTCCCGGAGCGCAGCAGGCGCTGCTGGAGGCGCAGGGCAGGGTGGCCAGTGCGGTCAAGGAAGTCGAAGCTCTTGCCGCCAGGGTTGAACTTGCCCAGCAGAACAAGGCCAAGATTACTGAGCAGCTGGAGAGTGACAAGCAGAAAATCACCGACACCAAGAAGCTGATCGGTCAGATCGCCTCACAGGCGTACAAATCCGGTGGTGTCCCCACCAATATTGCACTGCTGTTCGGATCCAGTGAATCCGGCAGCCTGACAGAGTCCATGGACTTGGCTGATCAGGCCATGCGTAGCCAAAACGCGGCGATGACCAAACTCACCCAGCAGAACGCCACCAATGTGAACTCGCAGGCGAGACTTGTTGCTGTTGAGGAAGAAATCCAAGACCTGAAGAGCAAGGCGGACGCCGCGCTGGAGCGCGAAAAGTCGGCAAGGGATGAAGCTGCGAGCAAAAAAGCTGAAGTCGACAAGCTGATTGAGGACACCACCCGCCTCAATGGGCAACTTCAGGCCGCGAAACCCGGCATTGAAGCCAACCTGGCCCGGGTAAAGGCAGAACAGAATACGATCGCCGCCGAAATCGTGGAGCGCGACCGGAAGCTGAGGGAAGCATGGGAAGCAGAACAACGGCGGATCGCGGAAGCAGCTGCTGCTGCCGCCGCTGCTGCGGCAGCAGCCCAAGGACGGCCTGCACCTCCTGAGCCGCCGTATTCTCCTCCGCCTGCCGGTTCGCCGTCGGCGTTTGGTCTCCGGCACCCGTTCGCCAGCGCTGTTCCCATTACCTCTGGTTTTGGCTGGCGGGCGACACCACCGGGCACCATTGATTTCTATGGCACCGGTGGTTACATGCACACAGGGATCGACTTCGGAGCGGCATGCGGCACGCCCGTCTACGCAGCCGCTGCGGGCGAGGTCTTCAATTCTGGTTGGAACTCTGCCGATGGCGGCGGATGGCGCGTGAAGATCTCCCATGGTGTGGTGCAAGGCAACTCTTTGACCACCATCTACTACCACAACAGCAGCATTGTGGTGGCGAATGGTCAGCAGGTTTCGGCGGGGCAACTCATTGCCTATTCGGGCAGCACGGGTAACTCGACGGGTTGCCACGCGCACTTCGAAACCTGGCTCAACGGTGCCGCAGTGGATCCCATGACTCTTCTCTAACGTGCGCCTGGCGCGCGGAGGCACCGCCGCGCTGGCGTACACTAGTTGAAATCCGCATCTAACAAGGAGTTCTACCGTGCCCAAGGAAAGTGGCCGTAAGGTAGTGGCCACCAATCGAAAGGCCCGGCACAACTACCATGTCCTGGATACCTATGAGGCAGGTATTGCCCTCATGGGAACAGAGGTGAAGTCCCTCCGTGAGGGCCATGCCTCCATGGTTGATGGCTTTTGCACCTTCTACAATGACGAATTGTGGATGGAGGGTATCCATATCCCGGAGTATCACCAGGGGAGCTGGACCAACCATGCCGCCCGCCGGCGTCGTAAGCTTTTGCTGCACCGCGATGAACTGGACAAGATTTCGCAGAAGATTCGTGAGTCCGGATTCACTGTTGTGCCTCTCCAGCTCTACTTCCTGGACGGCCGGGCCAAGGTGGAGATCGCGATTGCCCGCGGTAAGAAGGACTATGACAAGCGTCAGACCCTTCGCGAGCAGCAGGACAAGCGAGAATCTCTGCGTGAGTTGCGCGAGCGCAACCGCCGCTAAGTGGCATGTGTCCGGGGAATGATCCACTGCATGAATGCGTTATGATAAGTAGTCCGACGAGAGTTCAAAGACTCTTGGCGGGTTTGGTAACAAAATACGGGGATGATCGGTTTCGACGATGTTAGTCGCGACAGGTGAAGCGGGCCGAGGATGCAGAATTATCTCGTAAACGCTGTCTGCAAACCAATAAGTGCCGAATCTAAGCGCACTGACTTCGCTCTCGCTGCCTAAGCAGTAAGACAGTCCGTCAGCCCGGGGTTGCTATCGCCCCGGTTCCTGGCGTCATTTAGATAGCCACTGCTGTTTGCCTTCGTCATTGAGGTAAACGGGACTCTTAGATGACTGGGCCCGGATCAGCCACCTGTTCGCAGGATGGCTGGGGCCGAGAAAATCCGACGCGAACTGCGCCCGGAGAAGCCCTGACAAAACGACATCGGACGGGGGTTCAATTCCCCCCATCTCCACCCCTGAAAGCCCTCGGATCCTCGTGATCCGGGGGCTTTCTTTTTGCCGTCTGCAGGGTGCGTTCACCTACGGCGTAGCGCGTTCAGGACTACCGGCACCTGCTTGGCCGTTGTACTGGTTGGGCGCTTCGCCGAAGGATCGCGGTTAAGCGTGGCAGGGCGTTGGCAGGAGGCACATGATGAGCACAAATCCAGCATTTGAAGAGCAAGCCGCGGACGACCATGAAGCCTTGGACGCGTACTCCCGGATCGCCATAAGCGTTGCTGAATCTGTGACACCCCACGTTGCCGGCATTGCTGGGCAATGCCGACACGTTGCAGGTAGGCCAATTAGTGATTGCCGTGGGCAATCCGCTGGGCCTGGCCGGTTCGGTGACCGCTGGCGTAGTGAGCGGCTTGGGGCGGTCCATTCCCGTGAGGGCAGGCGAGCATAGGCGGGTGATCGAGGATGTCATCCAAACTGGCGCCGCCCTGAATCCGGGAAACTCCGGAGGTGCACTGGCCGACACAAGGGGGCGAATCGTGGGCATCAACACCGCCGTTGCCGGCCTTGGGCTCGGGCTGGCAGTACCAATCAACACCACGACGCAACGGATCATCGCGTCGCTGCTGAGGGACGGCCGCGTTCGCCGCGCATACCTGGGCCTGGTCAGCACGCCCATACCCCTCGATGCGAGTGCGGTGGTTAGGACCGGCCAGAAGGAGGGTCTGCGGGTGGTGGAGGTCATTCCGGGCTCGCCCGCGGAGTTGTCCGGACTCCAAGCAGGGGATGTGGTGTTGCGCGCGCAGGACCGAGCGGTTTCCAGCGCTGAAAGCCTGCAGAAATTGCTGTTTGCCGAGGCTATCGGCGAAACTTTCCCGTTGACGGTGCTCCGCGATGGCAAGGCCCTCCAGCTCACTGCCGTGCCATCCGAAATGAGTCAGCCGGCCTAGGAGTTCCCGGCTAGGCTCCCTGTTTAGCCTTGGTCCTTGCGGACGTCCACTACACCGACGAATCGGCTTCCGACGCCTTCATATTCGCTGCGTACGTCACCGAGGAAGAGTTCGGGCAGTTCGCTGTTCCGGTGGGTGCCACAGAAGACGAAGGAGAAATCGGGCCACCATTTCTTGGGGCGAACGGCCTCGGTGTAGCCGCACACAGCGCAGGTCAGATGGACCCACACGGGTCGCTTACCGGTTCGGTTGGCTCGGGACTGTACCAACCACGCTGGGGGGTTGTCCTGCATGTCCCTGAGGTCGGCCTCAGAGAGGCGGGACGGAATACCGTGGCGTTGGGCCATTTCCATCGAAATATCAAGGGCCAAGGCGGCATCACGTCTGCTAATCACCATTCAACGATACGGGACTTCCCCGGCGTAGGCTGTGCACATGACTGACGCAGCGGCCCTCCTGCCGAGAACTCCGCTCCAAAAGCGCGTACTTGTGGTGGCAATTGTGGCTTCGTTCATCGCCATCCTTGATGGATTTGTGGTGAATCTCGCACTCCCGGCCATCGGGCGTGAACTGGGTGGTGGGCTGGTCATCCAGCAATGGGTGGTGGACGCTTACCTGCTCACCCTGGGCGCGTTGATCCTGGTTGCCGGCTCACTGTCCGACCATTTCGGCAGGGCAAGGATTCTCGAATGGGGCCTCGCTGGTTTCGCGGTCACCTCTGTGATGTGTGGTCTGGCATGGACCGGTGAAGTGCTGGTGGTGTCCCGTGCGTTGCAGGGGATCGCCGGCGCACTCCTGGTTCCGAGTTCGCTTGCCATGATCATCTCGTCGTTCTCCGGCCCGGCGCAGTCGAAGGCCATTGGGCAGTGGTCCGGGTGGACCAGTGCCGCGGCCATTGTGGGTCCGCTGATCGGCGGAATGGCCGTGGACCTTTTGTCCTGGCGGGTCATCTTCTTCATCAATGTCATCCCGGCCGTTGCCATCTGGCCTTTGCTTGCGGGTTTGCGCGCCTCCGACGCCGCAAGGGACAAGAGCAAGAGCATCGACTACTTGGGAGCATTCCTGGCCATGGTCGGCTTGGGTGGGCCGGTGTATGCGTTCATCGAACAGGGGAGGATGGGGTGGGGGAGCCCGCAAGTGTGGATTCCGCTTATGGTGGGAATTGCGGCAATGGTTCTGTTTCTCCTCCACGAGGCCCGGACTGCTCAGCCCATGTTGCCGCTGAGGCTCTTCACTATCGGCAACTTTGCCTGGGGTAACCTCGCTACCTTGGCCATTTACGCCGCGATCTCCCTGGGTTTCTTTGTGCTGGGCATTTACCTGCAGCAGGTGGGTGGGATGGGAGCCACTGTGGCGGGCTTGGCGCTGCTACCAGGGACGGTCATCCTGATGCTGGGTGCGTCCTACTTTGGTGGGCTTGCCGGTAAGTACGGCCCACGATGGTTCATGACGATCGGACCGATTCTGTGTGGTGGGGGTTTCCTGATGTCGTTGACTATTCAGGACCCCCTCAACTACTGGACGCAGGTGCTGCCGGGCCAGGTGGTCTTTGGTCTCGGGCTGGCTACCTTGGTGGCGCCGCTGACGGCTGCAATCCTTGGCGCCGTCCCGTCTGAGGAGGCTGGGATTGGTTCGGCGGTGAACAACGCCGTGGCGCGTATTGCGGGTCTGATCTCCATCGCTTTCGCCGGGGTCATTGTGGGTCCGGCCTTTACCCGGGAAGGCCTGTATAACGCTTTGCTGGTGACGGCGGGCCTGTTCCTGTTCGGGGCGGTGGTTTCCGCCGTCGGAATCCGGAACCCTGTCCAGGACGCCACAACTGCCGCTGTCAGCGAACCTGGTACAGCGTCCGACGACGGTGGGCCGGGCGGGCAGGTCAACTGACCTCGGGCGCGCACGGGCTCAGACGCGAACGGGATCAGGCGCGAACGGACTCAGCGGGCGGGAAGAACGCAGCCTTCGTGCGTCTCGGAGCTCTGGACCCACAGAGCTGACGTGATTTCATCCGCGAGATCGAATTCCCGGCCACGGGAGCCGCTGCCGATGCGCACTACCAAAGCTCCGCCAAAGGGTTTACGCCCCACCACTTCCACCGGTGCGTCCAGGGAGATCTCCTCCGAGGCAAGGTAGCGCAGGAGGTCCGGATTTTCGTCGCTGATTCGTGTGATGCGACCCGAGTGGCCCTGATCCAACTCGATCATTCGGTAGGCGTGCGGCAGCTCAACCGATCCATCGGCCGAAGGTATCGGGTCCCCGTGCGGGTCCCGGATAGGATGGCCAAGCTTGGCGGACATGCGTTCGATGAAGGTATCGGACACCGCATGTTCCAACATCTCGGCTTCGTCGTGGACTTCGTCCCAGCTGTATCCGAGTTCCTCAACAAGGTACGTCTCAATGAGCCGGTGCCGGCGCACCATGGAGAGGGCGAGCCGCATGCCTTCAGGGGTCAGTCTGATGGCGCTATAGGGCTGGTGATCAACCAAACCCTGGTCCTTGAGTTTGCGCACCATCTCCGACACTGAGGAATTTGCCACCCCGAGGCGCAGGGCGAGCTGGGATGACGTAATCGGCTTGTCCTGCCACTCCGTGTAGGAGTAGATGACCTTGACGTAGTCCTCAATCGAGGAGGAGGGCGTACTGGTCTTCACACCCCAAGCCTACCGTGGCGCCGGACCCTGAATCTTGAACGCCCGCCAGGTTTGCGTCATGTAGGGCAACCCGATGGTTTCACCTGGGGCATGACCGAGGTGGTCATGGAGGTACCACTCCAGGTTGTGCATGACCTTAGCCCGGGTGGCGTCGTTGGCTCGGAGATAGTAGCTGCGGGATTTGGTGAGTTCCATGATGTCCTCAGGAGTCAGGGCATCCTCCCACTGGGTCAGGTGGCTTTCCAAACCGCCAAACTCCGGGCCAATGACTGGCCGGAAGCCGGGCTTGTGGACATCGCCTGCATGCATGATGCGGGAAAGGCGGTGTACCCAGGGAATGGACGTGTCCAACTGATTCCAGATCAGCCCCAGGACTCCGTGGGGACGCAGGATCCGGGAGATCTCGGTGCTCGCTGCCATGGGCTCACACCAGTGCCAGGCTTGGGCAACGCTGACGACGTCGAATGCTGAGTCCGTCAGTCCAGTTGCCTCTGCCGTTCCCTCCAGCGCGTTGACGAGGGGGTAGCTTTTTCGCAGTTGCTCCAGCATGTCCGTGGAAGGATCGACGGCGGTGACCGCCAGTCCGCGCTGGATAAGGAGTGCCGTGAATTTTCCTGTGCCTGCGCCGAGGTCGGCCGCCGACCTTGCCCCGGGAGGAACGAGCCAATCCAGGGAGTCCCGTGGGTAGCCAGGACGCACACGGTCATAGTGTTCTCCGCCGTCCTGAAAGCTCTGGCCGAGTTCGCGCCGACGGGCAGCGTGGAGCTTGGGACCTCGCGGTCCAGCGGGTCCGGGAATGCCGGCCGCATTGTTTGCGGCGCCCGGGGAACGCAGGGACACGCAGAACTCCTTCACAGGATGGCCAGTGGGTACCCTACGAATTTACCTCAGCGGCCGTTACGCCTGGTCCACAGTGTGCCTGGTCCACAGTGTTTCTAGTCGACTGTGTGTTTTCTAGTCGACTGTGCAGGGAGCTGCTCCCGCAGTGCCCGGAGTGTTGGGCGCCCATTCGGGGTAGGTGCGGTGGTCATTGGCGGGAACCCATCGGCCCTCGTCCACCACGTAGTCCCAACCCAATCCGTCGCGCTTGAGCCCTTGGATGCCTGCGAGCAGCCTGGAAGCGTCCTCCAACCGGGAGCCGACGCCGAAGCTGGCACGCAGAGAGCCTGAGGGGAGCCCCAGGCGCTTGAGGAGCGGGTGGGCGCAGAAGCGGCCATCCCGCAGGCCCACTCCGTGCTCTGCTGCCAGGTAGGCGGCCACCAATCCGGCGTCGAATCCTTCGACGGAGAAATTGACCACACCGATGGTGTCCAAGGAGTCTGTAAAGATCTTGTGCACGGTCACGCCGTCGATGGCTTCCAGGCCTTCCACCAAGTAGGAGCGGATGGCGGTTTCATGGGCGTGCCACTCGTCCTGGTCCAACCCGGCCAGCACCTGGGTGGCACGGGCGAGGGTTGCGGCACCCAGAACATTGGGCGAGCCGCCCTCGTGCCGCGCAGGGCCTGCCGCCCAGCTAACGGAGTCCAATCGGGCTTCACGGACCGCGCCGCCACCGGCCAGGTGCGGAGTGCCGGCGTCGAGCCAGTCGGGACGGCCCACCACAACGCCGGCGCCGAAGGGGGCGTAGAGCTTGTGTCCGGAGAAGACCACGTAGTCCACGTCTGCCTCGGTGATGTTGATCCGACGGTGCGGTGCGAGTTGGGCGGCATCCACCACAATCCGTGCACCGTACTGGTGGGCCAGGGAAGCAAGCTCTGCGATGGGTAGGATCTCACCGGTGACGTTGGAGGCTCCGGTCACCGCAAGCAGGCTGACACCGCCTTGGGCCAGCTCCCCGCGGAGTTTGTCCAGGGTCTCGGCCAAGGTTGGTGCCGCTACGACGCTGCGGTGCGGGACACCCTGCCACGGAAGCAGGTTGGCGTGGTGTTCGATATCCAGGTACAGGACCTCACCTGCGGGCTTGCCGTCAATCAGCGGAAGGCAGCCGGCCAGCAGGTTCAAGGAGTCCGTGGTGTTCCGGGTGAAGATGACAGAATCATCTGCCCGCCCGCCAACGAATTCGCGGACGATGTTCCGTGAATTTTCGTACACCGAGGTGCTGATCTGGGAGGCGTAGCCCGCACCGCGGTGGACACTCGCATAGTAGGGAAGGACTTCGTTGAGGTAGGCCGAGACGATGGTCAACGCCGGAGCCGATGCCCCGTAGTCGAGGTTTGCGTAGCGAACGTGTCCGCCCTGAATCAGGGGCGCTTGCAACTCGGCGCCGGTAACAGCGGCCAGCGGCCGTGCAGCGGCAGCTGTCTCTGCTGTGGTTTCTGCGGCGAAGGACGGAATGATGTTTGAGTCGAACGTGACAGTGCTCATAGGACCTCACTCAAGAGGGACCCCCATAGGGAATCCGCGCTTGCCGCATCCGTTCCGGACCGGCCGGGTCGTCACCCGGGGCACCCCACCGCGAATGGAGGGTTGCCGGCCAGCTAACCGGGGTTTAGCGCTGGCACTCGTGACCTGTAAAAAGGCTAAAGCACGTCCGGGGGCCCTTCCAAAGCCGCTGCCGATTGTTAAGCCCTTTGTTACGTCGGAGCCAAAATGCCCGCTTCGTCGAATAAAAAACGGCGGAGACCCCCAAAAGGGGGCTGCCGCCGTCGAATATTCCGTTCCTGCTGGTTTGCAGGAGGACTAGAGAAGATCGTCCAAGCCGGGGTTGAGCCGCTTGAGGACCTCGGAGTGAAGGATCGAGTTGGTGGCCAGCGCATTGCCGCCGAAGGGACCGTCTTCGCCTTCCAGGGAGGTGAAACGGCCACCGGCCTCAGTGACGATGGGGACGAGTGCTGCCATGTCATAAAGGTTCAGCTCAGGCTCGCAGGCGATGTCCACTGCGCCCTCGGCCACGAGACAGTACGACCAGAAGTCACCATAGGCGCGCGTGCGCCAAACATCTTCGGTGAGGTCCAGGAACTCGTCAAGATTGCCGCGTTCCTTCCAGCCCGAGAGGCTGGAGTAGGACATGGAGGCGTCAGCCAAACTGGAGACGTTGGAAACTTTGAGGCGCGTGGCCGAGGCGAGGGACCGGCCCATGTAGGCGCCCATGTCCTTGGCGGCCCACCAGCGTTTCCCTAATGCCGGGGCGCTCACAACGCCCACCACAGGTTCGCCGTCGTCCACGAGGGCAATCAACGTTGCCCACACCGGAACACCCCGGACGAAGTTCTTGGTTCCGTCGATGGGGTCGATGATCCAACGGCGCGAGCCGTGGCCGCTGCTGCCGAACTCCTCGCCCAGGACCGCATCACGTGGGCGCGAGCGGGACAGCTGGCCGCGGATAGCTTCCTCAGCGGCCTTGTCAGCGTCAGTGACCGGCGTGAGGTCGGGCTTGGTTTCGATCTTGAGGTCCAGTGCCTTGAAGCGATCCATGGTCTGGGCATCGACTGAATCAGCGAGGACGTGGGCCAGGCGCAGGTCATCGTTGTACGTGGAAACGGGATGGGTCATGCCACCAAACTATCCTGAATCGTTCGCCTCATTGGGGACGTGAAGCCGGTAACGATCAGTTGACGGTGCCCAGTTCCTTGGTCTCTTTCGCCTCGAGTCTTGGGTCTGCACCCAACAGGCGGCGCAGGGAGGCCAACCGTGCTACTCCTGATGGTCCTGCGTGGCCATCGTTCACCCATGCATCCAGCCCGCAATTGGTGGCGGTTGCACTGTGCTTGCAGCCGCGGTCGCAGGTTTCCGTGCCGGGCTCAAGGTCCGGGAACGAATGGAGGATCCGGTCCGGGTCCACATGCGCCAGGCCGAAGGAACGGATGCCGGGCGTATCGATAATCCAGCTGCCGGACGGGGCGTCGTCCAGCTTCAGCGCCAAGGCCGAGGATGAGGTGTGCCGGCCACGGCCCGTCACCGCATTGACTCCGCCCGTGGCGCGCTCCGCCCCCGTCAGTGCGTTAACCATGGTGGATTTGCCGACACCCGAGTGGCCCAGCATGACGGTGACTTTGCCACCTAGATGTGAGCGGAGCTGGGATACGGCGTCCTTGTCCAGCCGGGCTGAGAGTCCATCATCCGAGCGGGCATCAATGCCGCCGGCCTCGGAGTCAGCCGTACGGCTGATAATCACGGGAAAGTCCAAGCTCAGGTAATTGGCAAGGAGCTCCGCCGGATCCTTGACGTCCGCCTTGGTGATCAGCAGCAACGGCTCGATGCCGGCGTCGTATGCCGCAACCAGGGCACGATCAATAAACCCGGTGCGTGGTTCCGGGTTGGCCGCCGCAACAACCACAACAAGCTGATCGGCGTTGGCTACAACTACCCGTTCTATGGGGTCGGTATCGTCAGCGCTGCGGCGAAGAAGCGTCTTCCGCTCTTCCACCCGGACAAGCCGCGCCAAAGTGTCGGGGGACCCGGAGACGTCACCTACCAGCGCGACGAAGTCCCCTGGGACAACGGGATTTCGCCGCAGCTCACGGGCGCGGGCTGCAATCACGATCCGCTCGTTGGCGGAATCTTCGCCAACAATTGCCCGGTAGCGCCCGCGGTCCACAGTGATGATTCTGCCTATCACGGCGTCATCGTGGCTGGGGCGGTCCTTGGTGCGGGGCCTGGATCCTTTTTTGCTGGGACGGATCCGGACGTCGGATTCGTCCCAGGAACGTGCGTCACGGCCCATGGTCAGTTACTGGCCTCATCAAGATCGTCGCTATCATCTGTTTGCTGCAACATGGCCGCCCACATCTGTGGGAATTCCGGCATGGTTTTTGACGTCGTGGCGATGTCTTCGACTTGTACGCCTTCGACGGCCAGACCAAGGATCGCGCCGGCAGTAGCCATGCGGTGGTCGGCGTAGCTGTGGACGACGCCTCCATGAAGGGCAGCCGGGCGGATCACCAAGCCATCGGCGGTTTCCTCAGCATCGCCTCCGAGGCCATTGATCTCGGCAACCAGCGCGGCAAGCCGGTCGGTTTCGTGTCCCCGGAGGTGGGCGATGCCGGTCAACCGTGAGGGCCCGTTGGCCAGGGCGCACAATGCGGCGACCGTAGGCGCCAGTTCGCTGGTTTCGTCGAAGTCGGCACCTTTGATCTCGGCCGCGCCGGTCACTGTCAGCGTTCCGTCGTCAAACGTTACTTCTGCACCCATGGCAGCCAGGATGCTCCGCCATTGATCGCCTACCTGCGTGGTGCCGGCAGGCCAATTGGGAATGCGGACGGTGCCACGTGTGGCCAGCGCCGCGGCGAGGAAGGGTCCGGCGTTGGAGAGGTCCTGTTCAATCCGTTGGTCAAAGGCCCGGATGGGGCCGGGCGAGACACGCCAGTGGTTGGGTACGGAATCGTCCACCGTGACACCCACGCTGCGGAGGACCTCCACCGTCATGGTGATGTGGTCCAAGCTGGGAACGGGTTTGCCCACGTGTTCCAGATGCAGGCCCTCAACGAACCGGGCACCCACCAGCAACAACGCGGAAACGAACTGCGAGGAAGCGCTGGCATCAATCACCAGGTGGCCGCCCCGAACTTCGCCGGTACCGTCCACAGCGAAGGGAAGGGACGACGGCGTCCTGCCGCCATCTGCTGCCACCGGGACTCCGAGGGCGATCAGGGCTTCGATGATGGTCCCCATGGGCCGCTTGCGGGCGTGGGGGTCGCCGTCGAAGACTGTGACGCCGTGACGCAGCGCAGCCAACGGGGGAACGAACCGCATAACGGTTCCTGCGAGCCCGCAGTCGATTGCCGTCTCAGCTCCGGGTGCAGCCGGATCCAACGGAGTAATTTCCAGGTCCGGACCGAAGTGGCCGTCGCCGGGTACCTCCTTGACGGTGGCACCCAGATGCTGGAGAGCTTGGATCATCAGTGCGGAGTCGCGCGAGTGAAGGGGAGCCCTCAACCGTGAGGGACCATCCGCCAAAGCCGCCAACACCAGGAACCGATTTGTTAGCGACTTTGAACCTGGGACCGTCACCGTTGCGTCCACTGGCCCCTTGGCGTGAGGCGCCGGCCACAAGGGCAGCGTGGTGGCGGCTTTTGCTGATTCGGTGTTAGCGGAGGTGGTGCCGGTCATGCTTCCTTATGCTCCAACTGCGTTGTCTACGGCCTTGCGAACTGCTTTGTCTGCGCGCTTGATTTGCTTGCCTGTCACTTTTTTTGCATCGGCCGCCAAGTGTTCTGCCCGCCAGGCAATGCTCGGACGGCCGTCGGTATCAACTGCGGCAAGAAGCACGCCGCCCGTGAGGGAAATGTTCTTCAGCAACTGCGCCTTGCGGGCGCTCCGGCCTTCCTTGGTGCTGATGTCGGCCGAACGCCACTCGACATAGGAGTTCAGTGCCGAAGTGATAGCGAGAACCGTGGCGGCAAAGCGTGATAGTTTCCCGAGCCCGAGCAAAGCGCCGGCGCCCAACTGTGCACCGCCGAGGACGCGCGCGAGTGTCTTTTCGTCAGCTTTGAAGGGCAGCGATTCGGAGGCGCGACGAAGGACGGGAGAGAGTTGCTTCGCAGTGTCGTCCGCGTTCCTGAGCTTGTCCAGCCCTGCGACGACGAAGCTGGACGCGAGCATGGGACGTGCGAGAAAACGGATAACAGACATGTCTTGCCTCCTGATGGCTTGCCACATTAGTTCGGTGAATGTTGTGTTCAAGGGGTGCAGTCTGATCTAGTCTTGCACTTTTGCGGAATATTTACCCGGCGGCCACCGTTGTGAACCACAGGTGCGGCGGAGACCGGACTGCGGCATGGTGTGTGCCGCCTGTTGAACGGAGTGGGTTTTTTGACTTTGGTTAAGGACCGGGTGGTGCTGCCGGAGCCTGGATATGGAATGCAGCCGGAATCGCGGCAGCTGACAGTAGACTTGGCAACGATGAGCACCACTGAACCGGCCGCAGCGGCCAAGTACCAGGCAGCCGGCGCGGATGATGACGCGACGGCGGCAAACGACGTCGATCCTGCTTCGGAAACCCCGGAACAGCGGCGGGCACGCTTTGAGCGTGACGCCATGCAGTACGTGGACCAGTTGTATTCGGCAGCCATGCGTATGGCGCGCAACCCCTCCGATGCCGAAGATCTGGTCCAAGAGGCCTACACCAAGGCGTTTTCGGCGTTCCATCAGTACAAGCCGGGAACTAATCTCAAAGCCTGGCTGTACCGGATCCTCACCAACACTTACATCAACCTTTATCGGAAGCGTCAGCGTGAGCCGCTGCAGTCCAACTCGGACACGATCGAGGATTGGCAGTTGGCCAAGGCGGAGTCGCACACTTCGGCAGGCTTACGGTCGGCAGAGACCGAAGCACTGGATCACCTCCCTGACTCCGACGTGAAGAACGCTTTGCAGTCGATTCCTGAGGAATTCCGCCTTGCGGTCTACTTCGCGGACGTTGAGGGCTACGCATACAAACAAATTTCAGAGATTATGAATACCCCGATCGGCACGGTCATGTCACGGTTGCACCGCGGCAGGAAGATGCTGCGGGATATGTTGGCGGACTATGCCGCCGAACGGGGCTTCAGGGCCCAAACCGAAGATCAGGCCGCGGCCGGAAGCAACAATCAGGAGAAAGAGAAATGAGCGACTGCCAGGGATTGGGCGATTGCGACGATACGCGAATGCAACGGATCTACGAGTACCTCGACGGCGCATTGACCCGCGAGGATCTCACTGAGATCAAGCAGCACTTGGATACCTGCGAGGAGTGCGCCGAGCAGTATGACCTTGAGTGCCTCATCCGCACCATGGTTAAGCGGTCATGCACTGAATCCGCCCCGGAGAACCTGAAAAACTCCATACTGGACCGCATCCACGCCATCAAGCCAGTGGACGCCTGATCCCGGCCGGATGCTGAAGAGCCTGATTCTTTACAGGATTGACCTTAACGTCGAAGGCCCCGGAAACCGCATGGTTTCCGGGGCCTTCGCTTTTAAGCCTGTGACGCTAAGCCGGTGGCTTAGGTGTTGGGACGCTTGCCGTGGTTCGCGCCGCCGCGCTTACGGTCACGACGCTTACGTGCACGCTTGCTCATAGCTGGCCTCCTTCAAGGATTGATACTCAATAAAGCTGCCCTCCAGTTTCGCACATCCGGGTGCTGCGCCGCGAACCGGCAGGTTTCGTGCTGCTTGGTGGCCGCCGGCGTCGTCAATGATGCAGCGTGTTCCTGATCGATATGCGGGCCTGGTCCAATACGGTGCGCACGGTTTCGAGCGTCAGGGGAGTCAGGGACTGCGAGGCGCCGTGTTGGCGTAACTCGACGCGGATGTCATCCCTGAAGGACTGAACCAGTAATTCCGCTTCCTTGAGGATGCGTTGACTTTCGGGAGTATGCCCCATCGTCCTGCTCCGCAAATGGGCCGAAGAAGCGCTGGTTCGTGCAGCTTCAGCAGTGGCCGCAAGATCTGCCCGCAGGCCGCGCATATTGGTGCGGATGTCCTCCCGCAGGTTGTCGGCAAGTCGCCTGACGGACGCGGAGATGGTGTCTTCGACATTGGCCAGCTCATCCCGGCGAGTATCGAGCTCAGCGCGGCCGGCGTCCGTAATGAGGTACTTGGTGCGGCGGCCTTCGGTCTCCGTGGCAACCAGGCCTTCCTCCTCCAGCTTGCCCAAGCGCGGGTAAATAGTACCGGCGCTAGGGGAGTAGGTGCCCCCAAACCGTTCGCCCAACGCCTTGATGAGCTCGTAGCCGTGCTTGGGACCGGCCTCCAGCAAGGCGAGCAGGTACAGCCGCAGGGCGCCGTGAGCGAAAACCGGAGGCATCAGAGGCCCGCTTCCCCGGGGATGGGGTGGCCGCTTTCCGGTGTGGGAGCCGATCCATGCATGATGTAGGTCTTGCCGGAAACGGTGTTGGTCCTCACCAGCATCAGCCTTTCGTCGGGACCGACAATAGTGTGAACAGTGCTGCCTGCTTGGGCGTACATTTGGTCATCGATCACCACGGTTCCGCTGGCCGACTTCGCCACGATGTCCAGGCCGACGTCGTGTGGTAGCCGGATGGTCAGGTCTCCGGAGACGGAGTTGGCCCCGAGGTCGTTGGTGTAGTCCTGCAGGTCAAAGCTGAGGTCGCCGCTCACTGTGCTCGCGCGGACGTTCTTGAACTTGCCCGAAGCGGTGACTTCGCCTGAGACGCTCTTGGCGGTCAGGACGCCGTCGTGGTTTCTGGCGATGACCTCGCCACTGACTGTATTGACGTGCAGTTCGCCGCTGGTGCCGTCCGCCAGGACAGAACCGGACACCGTATTGAGCCGGGTGCGTCCACTGATGCCCGAGACCATTCCGTCACCGCTCACGGTACCCGCCTCAACGTCGACGCCGGATGGCAGCGCAATGCCGACGATCACCGAGTTGCTGCTGGTGTTATTGACGGTGCTCATCAAGTTGCGGAACCAGCCCTGCGGTCCATGCAGTTGGTGGCGTACTTCCAACCTTCCGTCAACAAGAGTGACCGTCAGCGGGTCGCCCGTGATCTCACTGACTTCGATGCGGACAAAAGGTTCCTGGTGCGTCACGACGTCAAAGCGGCCTTTGACAATGCCGAGTTTGAGTGAGCGCACATTCTCCACGTCAATGGTTTGGGGGTCCGTCACGGTCCATAGTTCGTCAGACATCATTCCTCCACGTTGCGATATATCGCGTTTACATAAACACGATATATCGCATCTGCTGTGGAGACAATGGTTCTGCGTATGCTAATCAACGGCAGGGTGGGCCTAGGACCGGTACATCTTTCCGATGAGCGTGACGTCGTTGGGCGCGAGCGTGCCGGCGATGGCTTCCTGCTGCATGGCCTCCGGCAGCGCGGGATTAGTCATGGTCAGGACGTTGTCCCCGAAGAAGTAGCCCTGGGGGTGGGGTGCGGGAATGCTGTTGGACGAAATGTCCGGGAAGACTGTTCCTGTCATGCCCAGCGGCTCGAAGATGCGGTCCCTGAACAGTTGCCCCAAGGGTTTCCCGTCGACTTTTTCGGCGATGAGGCCTAGCAGACCGTACTGGTATTGGAGTAATGAAAACCCTGGCCGGGCGCAAAGTACGGTGGGTGCCTGTACGCCAGGGCAAGTAGTTCGTCCGGTTGCCAGGCCCTTTGCGGGTCTGTGTCCATGGCCGAATTGAGGTCAAGGGTTTCCGTGTAGTTGTACAGCCCGCTCCGCATGGTCAGCAGTTGGTCGATGGTGATGTTGTCGCCGTTGGGAACGTCGGGGCGGTGCCGGGACACCGGATCATCCAAGGAAAGCCTGCCCTCCTGGACCATCTGCAAAATGGCAGTTGTGGTCCAGGTCTTGGTGACGGAGCCCACCCGGATATGGTCCCGATGGATACTTCGCGCTGGGCGTCGCGGACACCAGTGCCGTACGAAGCCGTGAGGGCGGACCGGAACTGCAGGAAACTGTAGCGACCACTGCGGCAACAACGGCCGCGGTGAATGGTGCTCTGACAGAAACCTACACGATCCGCGTCATGGCTACTCCGGTTGGGCGATATTAAGCCACTGGAACCAGCCGCGGTGCAGGACAAGCCACGCAATCAATCCGTAGCCGGCCTGGCCCGGTGTTCCCCCATTGGCTGCGAGGTCCGTCCTCCACTGCTCATGATTGAGCAAGGGAGAGAACGTGTCAACGTAATGGTGGTTCCGCCTGGTGGTGACGTCGGCAAACGCCGTGTTCAGCTCGGCCAGACGTTTGTTGCGTGCGGGGTCCAAGGTAGGCGGCGGGCCCACCACAAAGACCTCCACGCTGCTGTGCGAAGCCCCGTCAAGGATGTTCGCAAGGTTCAGCCGGCTGCGTGCCGTGGACAGTCCAAACTCAAGGTCGCGACCCGAAAGGCCGATCACCAGTCGATTCTCATGCTGATCACTGAAGCGCCTTCCGGCTTCATCCTGCCAGCGTGCGGCGAGGCCCTCGGTGCCTTCCATGGGGCAGGGGAGCGGGAAACTTTCCACCACGACGGAATCCTGGGGTGTGCGGGCCAGGACTCTACCGAGCCAGCCCAAGGCGCGGGGATCCCCCAGGCCCGCGAGCAGTTCATCTCCTACAGCTGCGATGCGCAGCTTCCTGTCTTCCACGGCTACCTCTTCACACTCGTTACGGTCCTTGCACGGTTTGGCCGATCATCGGCCGGTTTGGGAACCGGGTCCTGTCCCATTAAACAGAACTGCCCGGCCTAAGGCGCGCACATCGCTCCTCAGGCCGGGCAGTTTCGCTTACTTGCGTTCGAACGCCTGCTTAATCAGGGTGTCCTGTTCAGCGGCGTGGCGCTTCATGGATCCGGCAGCGGTGGATGCCGAAGCCGGACGCGACACGAGGCGGAGCTTGCGGTCAAGCTCCGGTGCCAGGTTAAGGCCCATGAACGGCCAGGGACCCTGGTTGGCGGGCTCGTCTTGTGCCCACACGATGTCAGCGTTCGGGTACTTGGCGAGCTCGGCATCAATCTCTGCCTTCGGCAGCGGGTATAGCTGCTCCACGCGGATGATCGCCGTCGAGGTATCGCCGGACTTTTGACGGTTGGACAGGAGGTCGTAGTACAAACGCCCGGAGACCAGAATGACGCGGTCCACGTTGGCCGGCTGCACGTCCGGATCACCGATAACCGGCTTGAAGCCTCCGGTGGTGAAGTCCTCAACAGCCGAAGCCGCGCCCTTGAGGCGAAGCAGCTGCTTGGGGGTGAAGATGATCAACGGCTTCCGTGGGCGGCTGTAGGCCTGGCGGCGCAACAGGTGGAAGTGTGAGGCAGCAGTGGTGGGGTTGGCCACGATCATGTTGTCCTCGGCGCACATCTGCAGGAAGCGCTCAATGCGTGCCGACGAGTGGTCCGGTCCCTGGCCTTCGTAACCGTGCGGGAGCATGAGCACCAGCGAGGAGCGCTGGCCCCACTTCTGTTCCGCCGAGGAAATGAACTCGTCAATGATGGTCTGGGCGCCATTGACGAAGTCACCGAACTGGGCTTCCCAGAGGACCAGAGCATCCGGACGCTCCACAGAGTAGCCGTATTCGAAGCCCATGGCAGCGTATTCGGACAACAGGGAGTCGTAGATCCACAGCTTGGCCTGGTCGTCGGAGAGGTTGCCCAAAGGCAGCCACTCGTTGCCGTTGGCGCGGTCGTGGAACACTGCGTGACGCTGGACGAACGTGCCGCGGCGGGAGTCCTGGCCGGCCAGGCGTACGGGTACGCCTTCCATGATCAGTGAGCCAAAGGCTGCGATCTCGCCAAAGCCCCAGTCGATGCCGCCCTCACGGGACATCTGCTCACGCTTCTCCAGGAGCTGCTTGAGCTTGGAGTGAACGGTGAAGCCATCCGGAATTTCCAGGTGCGCCTTGCCGATGCGGGCAAGGGTTTCGGCGGAAATCGCTGTGGACGTGGGGGAGTTCGTCCCGAAGTCAGACTGCTGCGCAATGGGACGCTCGATGTCCGAGACAGCAGCGGAGTCCGCCGTGATGATCGGGATCGGGGAAGTCTGTGCGGCATGCGTTTCAGCGAAGACGCGCTCAAGGCGCTCCTGGTAGTCGCGGAGCAGCTGCTCAGCTTCTTCCTCGGTAATGTCTCCGCGGCCGATGAGCGACTCGGTGTACAACTTGCGAACGGAGCGCTTGGCTTCGATCAGGTTGTACATGAGCGGCTGGGTCATCGAGGGGTCGTCGCCCTCGTTGTGGCCGCGACGGCGGTAGCACACCATGTCGATGACGACGTCCTTGTGGAACCGCTGACGGAACTCGTAGGCGAGCTGCGCAACGCGCACCACGGCTTCGGGGTCGTCGCCGTTCACGTGGAACACCGGTGCCTGAATCATCTTGGCAACGTCGGTGGAGTACGTTGACGAACGCGATGACGACGGTGCGGTGGTGAAGCCAACCTGGTTGTTGACGATCACGTGAATGGTACCGCCGGTGCGGTAGCCGCGCAGTTGCGAGAGGTTGAGGGTTTCAGCCACAACACCCTGGCCCGCGAAGGCTGCGTCGCCGTGGACCATGATGGGCAGGACAGGGAAGGACTCACCCTGGTCCAGGCGGTCTTGCTTAGCGCGGACAATGCCTTCGAGGACGGAGTCAACAGCTTCCAAGTGGGACGGGTTGGCGGCGAGGTAGACCTTGGTCTGCTTGCCGTTGTCCGAGGTGAAAGTACCCTCAGTGCCGAGGTGGTACTTGACGTCACCGGAGCCCTGGACCGAGCGGGGGTCCTGGGTGCCTTCGAATTCGCGGAAGACCTGTGCGTAGGTCTTTCCTGCGATGTTGGTCAGCACGTTGAGGCGGCCACGGTGGGCCATGCCGATGGCAACTTCGTCCAGTCCGTCGTCGGCCGCGTCAGAGATGACGGCGTCGAGCAGCGGAATCAGCGACTCGCCGCCCTCGAGGGAGAAGCGCTTCTGGCCAACGAACTTGGTCTGCAGGAAGGTCTCGAAAGCCTCTGCGGCGTTGAGCTTGGAAACGATGCGCAGCTGCTCTTCGCGGCTCGGCTTGGAGTACGGGTGCTCCAGCTGATCCTGGAACCATTTGCGTTCCGCCGGCTCCTGGATGTGCATGTATTCGATGCCCGTGGTGCGGCAGTACGCGTCGCGGAGGACGCCAAGGATGTCGCGGAACTTGAGTTGTGGTTTGCCACCAAACCCGCCGGTAGGCCACTCGCGGTCCAGATCCCAGAGGGTCAGCCCGTAGGTCAGGACGTCAAGGTCCGGGTGCTTGCGCTGGACATACTCCAGGGGATCGGTGTCAGCCATCAGGTGGCCGCGCACGCGGTAGGAGTGGATCAGCTGCTGGATACGGGCAACCTTGTTGATCTCGTCTGCAGGATCAACCTGGAGGTCCGGGCTCCAACGCACGGGCTCGTACGGGATGCGCAGGGCTTCGAAGATCTCATCATAGAAGTTTTGCGCGCCAAGGAGGAGCTGGTGGACGAGCTTCAGGAACTCTCCGCTGCCTGCGCCCTGAATAACACGGTGGTCATAGGTGGAGGTCAGGGTGAGAATCTTGCTGATGGCGTTCTGGGCGATGATCTTCTCGCTGGCACCCTGGAACTCGGCCGGGTAATCAAGCGCGCCGACGCCGATGATGGCAGCCTGGCCCTTGGAAAGGCGCGGCACCGAGTGGACGGTGCCGATCCCACCGGGGTTGGTGAGGGACACCGTGGTGCCCGCGTGGTCGTCAGCAGTGAGCTTGCCGTTGCGGGCGCGCTTGATGAGGTCCTCGTAGGTGTGCCAGAACTCCGCGAAGTCCATGGTCTCGGCCTTCTTGATGTTCGGAACCATCAGGAGGCGGGTGCCATCGGGCTTGGGCATGTCAATGGCGATGCCGAAGTTGACGTGAGCCGGCTGGACGGCGCTCGGCTTGCCGTCGATTTCGTCGTAGTAGACGTTCATCGAGGGGAACTGGGAGAGCGCGCGGACAACGGCGTAACCGATGAGGTGCGTGAAGGACACCTTGCCACCGCGGGCGCGGGCAAGGTTGGAGTTGATGACAACCCGGTTGTCAATGAGCAGTTTGGCAGGAACTGCCCGGACGCTCGTGGCGGTGGGTACTTCCAGGCTGGTCACCATGTTGGTGGCGATGGCCTTGGCCGGGCCGCGGAGGACGGAAACGACGTCTTCCTCGGGTGCCGTGGGAGCTTTGGTGCTCTTGGGAAGCTGTGCCGGAATCGGCTGGGCCGTGGCACCGGCGACGGGCTTCTTTGCTCCGTCCCGGGCAACCGTGGCGGGTGCCTTCTTCGCCGGGGCGGGTGCCGCCGGTGCAGGCTCGGGGGCAGCTGCGGGAGCGGCCGGCGTCGGTGCCGGTGCCGCTGCGGGCGGAGCTACCACGGGAAGTGCTTGGGTAGGGGGATTGACAGCCGAAGCGGCTGCGGAGGATCCGTTGGAAGAAGTGCCGTCACCGGAAGCAAAGGACTCGAAGAGCGGCCACCACTTGGCGTCGACCGAATTCTTGTCCTGTTGGTACCGCTCGTACAGTTCGTCAACGAGCCACTCGTTTCCGCCAAATTCCTCTGGTAGACGGTGGCTGGGCTGCTCTGGCACTTGAAATACGCCTCTTCCATGAGTGTTGTTTTCCCGCTGGCCACAGATGCTCTCCACAATGACGGGCCAGGGTCCGGGTCCCGCGAACTCAGACCCATGTCAGTCTAGTTAGCATCGTTGGTTAACTGCCAATAGTGGTGACCTAAATCATGTTGTGGCTGACTTAATGGACATGTGCCTCTTCTTTGAAGGGTACGTGACGCCGGCAGGGCATCACTGCCCGGCTGACTGTAGACTGAAAGTCTTATGGACAGTAAATCTAGGTGCCGGCCTGGGAACTGTCGGGGGAGCCGCTCAGGCAACCCCGCACAGCGTGCCCGTCGAGCCGGCAACACCCGTTCACATGCCCATCACTCGCCGGCGCTCACTGCCGGTGGTTCTGCGGACCGTCCGTCTGCGGGACCCGACCAGCCTCCGCCCGGGCGAATCCCGGCGCAGCAGGCATTATCTCCACTGCACGCGCCCACTCTTGGAGTGATGCGCTAAGTGGAATGGATTCTCCTCCTAGCCGGTTTTGCTCTGATTCTTGGCACCGGCTTTTTCGTAGCAGTTGAGTTTTCCCTTGTTGCTTTGGACCAAGCCAGCGTTCAGCGCGCGGTGGATAATGGCGACCACGCCGCCGCCCCGCTGTTGAAGTGCCTCAAGTCCCTCTCCACCCAGCTTTCCAGCTGCCAGTTGGGCATTACGCTCACCACCTTGCTGACAGGTTTCGTGATGGAACCGTCGCTGGGGCAGCTTCTCCTGGGACCATTGGGTGCGGTGGGCATCCCTGCCGAGGTCACCCATTCCGTGGCGTTGATCCTTGCCATGGTGATCGCAACCCTGTTGTCCATGCTGATTGGCGAACTGGTCCCCAAGAACATGGCCATTGCTCTCGCTTTTCCGTTAGGTAAGCGCCTGGCGCGCCCCCAATTGATGTTCACAGCTGTCTTCAAGCCCGCAATCGTGGTGCTGAATGGATTCTCGAACAAGGTGTTGAACCTGTTCGGTCTTGAAGCCAAGGAAGAGATCTCAGGGGCAAGGACACCTGCAGAACTCGCTTCCTTGGTACGGCGCTCCGCCGAGTTGGGGACATTGGATGCCGGCACGGCCAACTTTGTTGCCCGCACCTTGAACTTTTCCGGTCGCACTGCGGCGGACGTCATGACGCCACGCATCCGCATGGAAACGATCGACGCCGACCAGCCGGTATCCGATGTCCTGGATGCTGCGCGACGGACCGGATACTCCCGATTCCCTGTCATTGGTGATTCCACCGATGACATCCGCGGCGTGGTCCACGTCAAGAAGGCGGTAGCCGTGCCCGCTGAGCGCCGGGCCAAGCTCGAGGCCGGTGCCATCATGACGGATGTCCTGCAGGTCCCGGAGACGATCCACTTGGACGCGCTCCTGTCCGAGTTGCGGGAAGGCAACCTCCAACTGGCGGTTGTACTCGATGAATACGGCGGAACCGCAGGAATTACCACGCTGGAGGACCTTGTGGAAGAAATCGTCGGGGAAGTTGCTGACGAACACGACAAAGTCCGGCCGGGAGTGCTGCAGAGTGCATCCGGCGATTGGTACTTTCCGGGCTTGCTGAGGCCGGACGAGGTATCCGAGCAGATACCCAACCTCACTGTCCCCGACGAATCTGCCTACGAGACCGTGGGCGGGTACGTCATGAGCCAACTGGGGCGCATCGCAAGGACTGGCGACGTCGTCGAAACCGTCGGCGGGACGCTGACTGTGACCAGGATGGACGGCCGAAGGATCGACAGGATCTGTTTCCATCACGTGGAGACAGACATGTCGGATGCTGCGGATGCCGAAATTCCGCGCCGTGAAGCAGGTGCCCTATGAATGACTGGGTAGGAATCGTCTGGCTTGTGGTGCTTCTGATTGGCAACGCCTTCTTTGTTGGCGCTGAATTCGCGGTCATGTCCGCGCGTCGAAGCCAGATTGAGCCGTTGGCACAAGCCGGGTCCAAGCGCGCGCAAACAACACTGCGTGCAATGGAAAACGTCTCGCTGATGCTCGCCTGTGCGCAACTTGGCATTACCGTCTGCTCGCTCCTGATCCTTCAGGTTGCGGAGCCGGCCATCCACCATCTGTTGGCGGAGCCCCTTGAGCTGGTTGGTGTTCCGGTTGAATTGGCAGACATCATCGCGTTTGCCATCGCTTTGCTGTTCGTCACGTTCCTGCACGTTACCTTTGGCGAAATGGTGCCCAAGAACATCTCGGTTTCCGTTGCAGACAAGGCGGCTCTCTTGTTGGCGCCGCCGCTGATGTTCATAGCCCGGGTGGTGAACCCGGTGATCTGGTCATTGAACTGGCTCGCCAACCACATCCTGCGGCTGATGAAAATTGAACCCAAGGATGAAGTGTCCTCTTCCTTTACGCTTGAGGAAGTCCAGTCGATCGTCCAGGAGTCCACGCGCCATGGGTTGGTGGACGATGAAGCGGGTCTTTTGAGCGGTGCTCTGGAATTTTCCGAACACACTGCTTCGCACATCATGGTTCCCTTGGACAAGCTGGTGGTCCTGAAGACAGCATCCACTCCCGTGGATTTGGAGAAGGCGGTCAGCCGCACCGGTTTCTCACGGTTCCCGATGGTTGACGACGACGGCGAACTCGCCGGGTACCTCCACGTGAAGGACATCCTGTCCATTCCGGACGAGGGCAGGAAACACCCGATTGCCGAGGGCAGGATACGGTCATTGGCCAACCTGGCTCCGGACGACGAGATCGAGCAGGCATTGTCCGTCATGCAGCGAACGGGTTCGCACTTGGCCCGTGTAGTGGGTTCGGGCGGGGAGACCCAGGGCGTGTTGTTCTTGGAGGACGTCATTGAGCAGTTAGTGGGTGAGATCCGCGATGCTACACAGGCAACCGGCATTCGCCGTTATGGCGGTCAGCAGGTGCAGTAGGAAGCGGTAGATCCCTCTGGCGTCGCCTGGTTCCAGGTGACGCCAGAGCCTTCTAAATAGGAATCATTCCCATTTGGGGCTACACTGAAATCTCCCAGTAATTGTGTTTGATTCTCATTTTGAGTAGATCCGAGGTCTTCGTGCGTCGTTCCGCCACCCGCCTGTCCGTGGCCGCTTCTGCAGCTCTGTCCGCCCTACTGCTGTCGTCCTGTGCCGGGACCGCCGGAGCGAACAATGATCCCACAACAGGCGCCATTGAAGTCGTCACCTCTACCAATGTCTACGGGGATGTCGTGAAGGCTGTCGGCGGGGACAAAGTCAACGTGAACGCCATCATCACCAAGACCAGCCAGGACCCGCACTCATACGAGGCAAGCGCCCAGGACAAGCTGGTGATTTCCAAAGCCAAGCTCGTAGTGGAGAACGGCGGTGGCTATGACGAGTTCCTCCACAAGATTGCTGATGAGACGAAAGTCGGCCACGAGAACATGATCAGCGCCGTCGAGATTTCAGGCCTTGCTCCGGAAGAGGAGGGCCACAGCGAAGAAGCGCACAGCGAAGAGGGCCACACCCACAACCACGGAGACTTTAACGAGCACGTTTGGTACAGCCTGGACACCATGGGCAAGGTTGCCGACGCGGTGGCCGCCAAGCTGGGCAGCCTTGACGCGGGATCGGCCTCGACCTTCACGGCTAATGCGGAGACATTCAAGGCAAAGCTCTCAGAATTGACGGGCAAGCTTGACGAGATCAAGGCCGGCAATGAGCACGCCCCCGTGGCCGTCACTGAACCCGTTCCGCTGTACCTCCTCGAAGCTGCAGGCTTGGAAAACAAGACGCCGGAAGCCTACAGCGCGGCAATCGAAGAAGAGACCGATGTCCCGGCTGCGGTACTGAAGGAAACCACAGATCTGGTCAGTGCCAAATCGGTCCGGTTCCTGGCGTACAACGAGCAGACGGAGGGGCCGCAGACCGAGTCGGTCAAGCGGGCTGCGGAAGCGGCCGGGGTACCTGTTGTGAACTTCACTGAAACGCTGCCGGACGGGAAAGACTACCTCCAGTGGATGACGGACAACGTGGAATCAGTCACCGCCGCACTCAAGAAGTAGCGTTCCCTGCACCCGTTATGGGGTGAAGGGCCCCGCTGGCGTCCTAAGATATTCAGGATGGCTGCGGGGCCTTTTGCTTGCCACCAGCCTGGTGGCCAATACCAGCGGCACAACAACTGCGTTCCACGGAATGCATGGATATGAGGATAACTTTTGACACCGGTAGTGAGCCTCCGCGGAGCCAGCCTGCAGTTCGGCAAGCGGACACTCTGGCGGGACCTGGACCTGGACATCAACCCGGGTGAGTTCTTCGCTGTCCTTGGTCCAAATGGCAGCGGCAAGACCAGCTTCCTGAAAGTTCTGCTCGGATTGCAGGAACTGCATTCCGGAACCGTGTCCCTGGGTGGGCACCCGGTGGAGCGGGGAAGTAAAAAAATCGGCTATATACCCCAGCAAAAATCGTTTGCCCCGGACACCCCGCTTCGCGCCCGTGACCTGGTGGGGCTGGGGATCGATGGGCACCGCTGGGGAATGCGGTTTGCATCCGGCAAAGTCAACGAGCGGATCGACCAGCTGCTGGAGCAGGTGGGCGCATCGGACTACGCCAGGGTGCCGGTTGGACAGTTATCCGGCGGCGAGCAGCAACGTCTCAGGGTGGCGCAGGCCTTGGCGACCGAGCCGCAGGTTCTCCTCTGCGATGAGCCACTGCTTTCCCTGGACCTGCATCATCAACAGGGCGTCAGTTCACTCATCAACAAGCAATGCCATGAGCGGAACAGCGCCGTGGTCTTCGTGACCCACGAAATCAACCCTGTGATCGACTACGTGGATCGTGTGCTCTACCTGGCCGGTGGAAAGTTCCGTGTCGGAACTCCGCAGGAGGTCATGACCACGGAAGTACTCTCCGAACTGTACGACAGCCACGTGGAAGTCATTCACGCCAATGGAAGGATCGTGGTGGTGGGTCTTCCCGACGCAACCACCCACTTCCATGACGAAGCCCACGCAACCACCGGGGAGGAGTTCTAGATGGACGTCGAGAGCATCCTGCAGACCATTTTCAATTTTGAGAATTATGGTGAATTGCTGGTTCTCGTCCAGAATTCCATCTGGGCGGGTGCCGTACTGGGGCTTCTGGGCGGGTTGGTGGGTACGTTCGTGATGAAACGGGACCTGGCTTTCGCGGTCCACGGCATCTCCGAACTGTCCTTCGCCGGTGCTGCCTTCGCCCTGCTGATCGGAGCCGACATCATTTTCGGCTCCCTGATTGGCTCTGTGGCCGCGGCTGTACTCCTGGGCTTCATGGGAGTAAGGGCACGCGACAAGAACTCGATTATTGGTGTGATTATGCCGTTCGGGCTGGGCCTGGGCATTTTGTTCCTGGCGCTCTATGAGGGTCGCGCGGCAAATAAGTTCGGTCTGCTGACAGGTCAGATCGTGTCCGTTGATACGGTGCAACTGCAGGTGCTTGCCGGCACGGCTGTGGTGGTGATGATTGCTTTGGCGGCAATCTGGCGTCCACTGAGCTTCGCCAGCGTGGACCCTGAAATGGCAGAAGCGAGGGGTGTGCCGGTTCGTGGCCTTGCCATCGCTTTCATGGTGCTGCTGGGTGTCAGTGTGGCGTTGTCCATCCAGATCGTGGGCGCGCTCTTGGTCCTCGCCTTGCTGATCACCCCTGCAGCTGCCGCGCTGAGGGTGACTACATCACCCCGTTTGGTAGTGCTGCTGAGTGTGCTTTTCGCGATGACGGCCACAGTGGGTGGAATTCTTTTGGCTTTGGGCAGCCGCCTCCCCATCAGCCCGTATGTCACCACGCTGTCCTTCCTGATTTACGTGGTGTGCCGGATCATCGGCAGGGTCCGCGCTAACAGGGGCCTTAATGGCCGCGTATCACGGGACCAGCCGGCGGGAGCGCTCTAAAGCTTGCCGGCTGCCTTTTTGGCTGTGCATTCGGGGCACAACCCGAAGATTTCCACTGTGTGGGCAACCTCGGTGAAGCCGTGTTCAGTTGCCGTCCGGGCAGCCCAGGTCTCGACGGCGGGTGCCTCCACTTCTTCTGCCTTACCGCAGTTGCGGCAGAGCAGGTGGTGGTGGTGTCCGGTGACCGCGCAGCGCCGGTAGACGGCTTCACCGTCGCCGTTTCGAAGGACATCAATGAGGCCGTCGTCGGCCAGGGACTGCAGAATCCGGTAGGCCGTGGCAAGCGACACGGAGATGCCTTTGTTCTGCAGCAGCCGGTAAAGCTCTTGAGTGCTCACGAAGTCATCCAATTCGTCCAGGGCGGCGCTGACGGCCAAGCGCTGCTTGGTGACGCGCTGCTCCCTGACACCGCTGGTGGCCGGCGCTGCGTTGCCGGTCGTGGCCGAATTGGTGCCCTGTGGCATTGAAAGACTCACTTCCCTGGGGATGTTGGCAAAGCCCAATTTTACCAGTAGGGGAGGCTTGGAAACTGTCAGTGGGCGCCCATAGGCTGTCTCCATGAAGCTCACCAAGTACACCCACGCTTGTGTCCGGTTGGAGAAGGAAGGAAAGGTCCTGGTGATTGATCCCGGGACTTTCTCCGAGTCTGAGGAAGCCCTGCGCGGAGCCCACGCCGTACTTGTCACCCACGAACACAATGACCACATCGACCAAGCGGCAGTGACAGCAGCCCTGCGCAGCAACACTGCGCTGGAGGTCCATGCGCCGGCCGGGGTGGCTGCTGCTTTGAAGGAAAGCGGGGATGTGGCCGATCGCGTGTATGCCGTGGAGGCCGGTTCTGGCTTCGAAGCGGCAGGGTTCAGCATCCGGACTTTTGGTGGCCAGCACGCTGTCATCCACGCTCAGATCCCGGTGGTGGCGAATATTGGCTATCTGGTGGATGACAACGTCTTTCACCCCGGCGATTCGTTCGTAGTCCCCGATGGAATCAATGTCCAGACCCTTTTGGTTCCCCTCCATGCTCCGTGGTCCAAAGTGGGCGAGGTAGTGGACTTCGTCATCTCCGTCCGTGCTCCCCAGGCTTTTCCGGTCCACGACGCCCTGCTCAACGAACTGGGCCGGGGGATCGTAGAGGGCCATGTCACCCGGATCGGCGCCCGCTACGGAACCACCTACAGGCGTCTTGCCCCGAAGGAGTCGGTGGAGGTCTAGGCGGGCCACACCCCGGTGTCGTGAAAGCGTTCCAGAACTGCTTCATGCGGTGCGGGGTCCAGGCCGTGCGCGGCCAGCCACCCGGCGTCGTTGTAACTACCCGCGTAACGGTCGCCGGCGTCGCACATGAGAGACACGATGCTGCCTTGCCGGCCCTCGGCCACCATCGCGGCCACCAACTGCCAGACGCCCCAAAGATTTGTCCCTGTGGATGGTCCTGCGTGCAGGCCGGTGAGTTTCCGTAAGTGCCGCATGGCGGCTACCGAGGCAGCATCAGGCACTTGGATCATGTGGTCGATGACTGCCGGGACGAAGCTGGGCTCTGACCGCGGCCGGCCGATGCCCTCGATCCTGGACGGAAGGCCTGTTGCCGCGGCCGCGTTTCCGTCGCGCCAGGCCGGGAAGAAAGCCGAGTTTTCGGGGTCCACGACGGCCAGCCGGGTGTCATAGCGGTTGTATCGGAGGTAGCGGCCAATGGTGGCGCTGGTACCGCCGGTGCCTGCACCCACCACAATCCATTCCGGAATCGGGTGTTCTTCCAAGGAGAGCTGTTCAAAAATCGATTCCGCGATGTTGTTGTTGCCGCGCCAATCCGTTGCCCGTTCGGCGTAGGTGAATTGATCCATGTAGTAACCACCCGAGGTCTTTGCGGTCTCTTCCGCAACGGCGTAGACCTCCGAAGCATGGTCAACCAGCAGGCATGCGCCGCCGAAATCCTCGATCAGGGCGATCTTCTCCGGGCTGGTGGTCTTGGTCATGACCGCGATGAACGGTAGCCCGATGAGCCGGGCAAAGTATGCCTCGGACACCGCGGTGCTCCCGCTTGAGGCTTCGACGATGGTAGTGCCTTCGGTGATCCAGCCGTTGACCAGGCCGTATAGGAAAAGTGACCTGGCCAAGCGGTGCTTGAGGCTGCCCGATCTGTGGGTCGACTCGTCCTTAAGGTACAGGTTGACTCCCCAGTGGTCCGGGAGTGGGACGGCATAAAGGTGGGTGTCGGCCGAGCGGTTGTTCTCAGCCTCGATTTTACGGATGGCCTCGTTGGCCCATGCCCTGTCCTGAATACACGAATTGCTCACCGGATAAGCCTAGGCTGGAATCCGGGCGCCGGAAGCAAAGGGGTCCATGCCGCAGGAACGAAGGAGAACTTATGGCCACGCTGATCAGCGCGTCGGAACTGCACGCGCGCCTCGAGTCCGGGAAACGCACTGCACTTCTGGACGTCCGCTGGGTCCTGGGCCGTACTGATGGACACGACGAATACACGGCCGGTCATCTTCCTGGCGCGGTGTTCGTGGATCTCCCCACAGAGCTGGCCGATCACGCACAGCCCCGGCAAGGCCGCCATCCTCTGCCAACCCGTGAGCGCTTTCAGGAATCCGCGCGCTCGTGGGGCATCAGCGACGGCGACACCGTGGTGGCGTATGACAACAGTGGCAGCATGGCCGCGGCACGCGTTTGGTGGATGTTGCGGAATGCGGGCTTTGACTCTGTGTACCTGCTCGACGGCGGCCTGGCCGCCTGGCGCGCGGCAGGGCACCCGGTGGAATTCGGTGAGGTGCGACCCGCCGTCGGAAATGTCACTTTGGGTGAGGGCCGCATGCCGGCGATCACTGAGCATGACGCGGGGCAGTGGCACCGCAACGGTGTTTTGCTGGACGCCCGGTCAGGGGAGCGGTACCGCGGTGAGGTGGAACCCATCGATCCCAAGGCCGGGCACATTCCGGGCGCCGTGAGCGCGCCCACCACGGGGAATGTCGCCGCTGATGGCACGTTCCTTCCGGCAGAGGAGCTACGCCGGCGCTTTGAGGAGCTGGGTCTGGAGCCGTCGTCCAAGGTGGCTGTCTATTGCGGGTCCGGGGTCACGGCCTCCCACGAGGTGGCTGCCTTGGAAATCGCTGGATACCGGGCTGCGCTGTATCCGGGCTCGTTTTCGCAATGGTCCAACAATCCTGCCCATGACGTTGCCGTGGGCAGTGCGCCGTTTGAACAGCACGCCGCCGGACCAAGTGGCACAAGCAGGGCTGCCGGGAGTAGCGTCGAAGCATGACTCCCGGACGCCCTGTGCCCCCGCCCCTTGCCAAGCCGATCACCATGGACACCAGTGAAGATCGCCCCGGAACGCTGGCTGCAGCGTACGGTGCCACATCCCCGGATAGTGGGTTGGTACCCCTGACGGTGGCCCGCCGCGTACCTACAGAGGATGACGTGGAGATTGCCATTGAGTTCTGCGGGCTGTGCCACTCGGATGTGCACGCAACGCGCGGTGAGTGGAGGGTTCCGCCCTACCCGTTGATCCCGGGTCACGAAATCGTGGGCCGCGTAACCCGTGTTGGGGCGGCCGTTCAGGACTTCGCCCCAGGTGACCGCGTGGGCGTTGGCTGCATGGTGGATTCCTGCCGCGAATGCGAGAGCTGCCTCGAAGGACTGGAACAGTACTGCGAGCGGGGCAATGTAGGCACCTACGGGGCTGCAGATCCGCGGCACGGTGACGAGATCACCCAAGGTGGATACTCAACCTCGGTGGTGGTGGACAGGCGTTTCGTGTTGCGGGTCCCGGATGCGCTGGATCCGGCTGCGGCGGCTCCGCTGCTGTGTGCCGGTATCACCACGTACTCGCCGCTGCGGTATTTCGAGGTAGAGGAAGGCGACTCCGTGGGTGTTGTTGGCCTGGGTGGACTGGGACACATGGCCGTCAAGATCGCCAAGGCCATGGGTGCTGAAGTAACGGTATTCACCACCTCCGAATCCAAGTTCGAGGCCGCACGGGAGCTGGGCGCGGACCATGTGGTCCTGTCCAAGGACGCCGATGCCATGGAGGCAGCCAACCGGAGCATTGACGTGATCATCGACACCGTTGCAGCCCCGCACGATCTCAACCCGTACTTCCGGACCCTTCGCCTGGACGGGGCCCTCTTCCAGCTGGGCCTTCCCGCCGATGACATGCCACCGGTCAGCCCCGGGTTGCTCATCCGCCGGAGGCTCGCCTACGCAGGTTCGTTGATTGGTGGCATTGAGGAGACGCAGGAAATGCTGGACTTCTGTGCCGAACACGGCGTAGTGAGCGACATCGAAGTGGTGGCGGCCGGGCAACTCAACGAAGCTTATGACCGCATGGTGGCCGGAGACGTGAAGTACCGTTTCGTTCTGGACACAGCAACACTTCAGGAACCATCGGAAAGGGCAGACGCATGAGCACGCTGTTTACCAAGATCATCAACGGTGAGATCCCGGGCCGCTTTGTCTGGAAGGACCAGGACGTGGTGGCGTTCCTGACCATCTCGCCCATCACCCAAGGACACACCTTGGTGGTGCCGCGTGAAGAGGTGGATTCGTGGACGCAAGCCAGCCCGGAATTGCTGGCCAAGGTCATGGACGTGGCCCAGCGCATCGGCAAGGTGCAGGAGTCCCTGTTCGACGCCAAGCGTGTTGGCGTGTTGATGGAGGGTTTCGAGGTGGATCATCTGCACGTCCACGTGTGGCCGGCGTATTCCACGGCGGATTTTGAACTTCACAACGTGGACCACAACCCGGACCCCGCCATCATGGATGCCACTGCCGTGAAGCTGCGCGCGGCTTTACGTGACGCGGGCCACAGCGAAGCTGTCCCCGAGGGGTGACTTTGCAAGTGGTGGCGGTCTTTGCCTGGGGCTGATTCCTGCATGATTTAACCCGGCGGTGCTTGTGAAGCGCCGCCGGGTTTTCTCATGCCTGCCCGGCTATACCGGCGCGAGTGCTTGGTTCAGTGCCGTGCGGATTCGCTTCTCCGACACGGAGTAGGCCGTGCCAAGTTCAACCGCGAAGAGGCTCACCCGCAGTTCTTCGATCATCCAGCGCACACGTGTTAACTCCGGGCCGGCGCCGCGCCCTGGAAGCAGAGCCGATACGGCGTCGTCGTAGTCATCCTCCAACGCCTGTACCACTGCCGTGTTCAGGCCGTCACGCTGGACGTTGCCCGGGAGCTTTTCCAGCCGCTTCTCGATTGCCTGAAGGTACCGCGGGAGTTGGCTGAGCTGCGCATAGCCCGTCTGTGCCACAAAGCCCGGGAACACCAGCTGCTCCAGTTGGCTCTTCATGTCATTGAGGGCGCTGATCAGATGCAGGCTGGTGTTGGACTTCAGCTGCTTCTGGATGCGGCGGGTACTGGCCAGGACACGTTCGACGACGGCCGTCACCGTGAACACGGTATCGATCAGTTCTGCACGGACTACCTCGTACAACGCATCGAACGATTTCTTGTCCCACGGCAGATCCTGCGGAACCAGTTTGTCGATGGCCGCCAGTGCGCAGTCCGCGATGAGTGCGCTCACGGATCCATGCGGGTTCTGGCTAAACGTCAGCTTCTCCGTATTACTGAGGTGCTCCAGCACGTAACGGTCCGGTGGCGGGATCCGCAAGGCAAGCAATCGGATGACGCCGCCACGCATGGCGGCTTCCTGCTCCGGCCGGGTCTGAAATACCCGCAGTGCCACGGATTTTCCTTCGTCCACTATCGCCGGGAAGCCGGTGACGGCATGGCCCTTGACCGTCCGTGTAACCTGGCGCTCCACCGTGCCGAACTCCCACATGGTGATGCCGCCGCGTTCGGCAATAATTCCATCGCCTGCCGGCGTTGCGCCCGGGGCTGGCGTTCGACCGTTGGGTGCGCCCGACGTGCCGGTTCCCTTGCCGCCTTTGGCGCGTGACGTCGTCGCGGGTGTGGCGCCGAGCGATTCGGCGATGGCGCGGCGCGTTGCCGGCGCCAGCTTCTCCTGGAGTTCAGCAAGGTTCTTTCCTTCGTCAAGCACCTTGCCCTTGCTGTCCACCACCTTGAAGCTAACCCGTAGGTGCGGCGGTACGGCATCCCAGTTCCACGAACCTGGAGGAATGACGTGTCCGCGGAGCCGGCGAAGAACAAGTTCCAAGGATGGCTCAAGTTCGTCGGTGGCGGGATCAAAGTCGGCTTCCAGCGCTGCGGTTGCCTGCCGTGCAACGTCCGGGGCAGGCACAAAGTTCTTCCGTACCTGTTTGGGTAGTGACTTGATCAGCGCCGTGACCAGTTCCACCCGTTGCCCGGGAATTTGCCAGCGGAACGGGGCGTCGTCCAGTTGGTTCAGGAACAGCACCGGGACTTCAGCCGTGACACCGTCAGATGGGTTGGGGGCCGAGCCTGGCGCCACGGGATGGAACTCGTAGCTCAACGGCAGGTCGAAGCCCTTGTGCAGCCAGCTCTTCGGATACGCGGAGTCGTCCAGTGCTTCGGCGTCTTCGCTCATGAGTAAGGATTGGTCGAAGTCCAGGAGATCGGGATCTGACTGCCGGGCATCCTTCCACCACTTATCAAAGTGCCTCTCGGAAACTACGTCCTTGCCGACGCGGGCGTCATAAAACTCGAAGAGTGTCTGGTCGTCCACCAGAATGTCCCGGCGCCGCATGCGGGTTTCGAGTTCTTCGATCTCCTGGAGCAGGGCCCGGTTCCGGTGGAAGAACTTATGGTGTGTCTTCCACTCGCCCTCCACCAGGGCATGGCGGATGAACAATTCGCGCGACAACTCGGGATCGACGCGCCCGTAGTTGATGCGACGGTTGGGAATGATGGGTACGCCGTACAGCGTCACTTTCTCGTGAGCCATGACAGCGCCCTGCCGTGATGACCAATGCGGTTCGCTGTAGGACCGCTTCACCAGATCCGGGGCTACCTGTTCAGCCCACAGGGGATCGAACTTGGCGGCGACGCGCGCCCAGAGGCGGCTTGTCTCCACCAGCTCAGCGGCCATCACGAAGGTGGGTGATTTCTTGAACAGCGCTGAGCCGGGGAAGATCGCAAAACGGCTTCCGCGGGCACCGGCGTATTCACGCTTGCGCTCATCAAGGAGGCCGATGTGGCTCAGCAACCCGGAGAGCAGGCTGATGTGGATGCCCTCGTAGTTGCCCACGGGATCTGCTTCGCGCTTATTGTCCAGCGCGATGCCGAGGGGTTTGGCCATTTGCCGGAGCTGGGTAAAGAGGTCCTGCCACTCCCGGACGCGCAGGTAGTTGATGAACTCGTTGCGGCACAGTTTGCGGAACTGGGTGGAGGAGAGCTCGCGCTGCTTTTCCTGGATGTAGTTCCACAAATTGAGGAAGCCGGTGAAGTCCGAGAGCTCGTCACGGAAACGAGCATGCTTCTCCGCAGCCAGCTGTTGCTTGTCCGTCGGCCGTTCCCGGGGGTCCTGGATGGTCAGGGCAGCCGCCAGGATCATCACCTCGCGCACACAACACCGCTTGCCCGCCTCCACGATCATCCGGCCCAGCCGTGGATCCACCGGCAGTTGGGCCAATTTCTGCCCGACGGCGGTCAGTCCACTGCCGCTGCGACCGTTGCCGGGCGCGTTACCGGACTTGGGCGAGGTCAAGGCGCCGAGTTCGCGCAGGAGAGTGACGCCGTCGTTGATGGCCCGCGAGTCCGGTGGTTCCACAAACGGGAAGTTTTCAACGTCCTTGGGACCGCGGGCAACTCCCATGGCGGTCATCTGCAGGATGACGGCCGCGAGGTTGGTCCGGAGGATCTCCGGGTCCGTAAACAAAGGACGCGACTCGAAGTCCTCTTCGGAGTACAAACGGATGGCAATGCCCTCCGAGACGCGGCCACAGCGGCCCGAGCGCTGATTGGCAGAAGCCTGGGAAACACGCTCGATGGGGAGCCTTTGTACTTTGGTCCGGTGTGAATAGCGCGAGATGCGGGCGGTTCCGGTATCTATCACGTACTTGATGCCGGGAACGGTCAGGGACGTCTCGGCCACGTTGGTAGCCAGGATGATGCGACGTTTTCCGCCGGGATTGAACACCCGGTGCTGCTCCTGCAGGCTCAAACGGGCAAAGAGCGGCAGGACTTCCGTCCCGGCAAGTCGCCTGTTTGTTTGGATACGGCCGTTGATCGCCTCAGCGGCGTCCCGGATTTCGCGCTCGCCGGAGAAGAAGATGAGGATGTCCCCGGGCGCTTCCTTAGCGAGCTCGTCCACAGCGTCGCACACAGCGTCCAAGGGATCGCGGTCCTCTTCGAGTTCGTCGTCCGAGGTATCTTCTTCTCCACCGGCCGGCTGGGACAAAGGCCGGTACCGGATCTCCACCGGATAAGTTCGTCCGGAGACTTCGATGACCGGCGCTGGATCATCCTCACTGCCGAAGTGCCTGGCGAACCTTTGGGGATCAATGGTTGCCGAGGTGATGATGACCTTGAGGTCCGGGCGCTGGGGGAGGATGCGCTTGAGGTAGCCCAGGATGAAGTCGATGTTGAGGCTGCGCTCGTGGGCTTCGTCAATGATGATGGTGCTGTATTTCCGGAGCAGTTTGTCCCGCTGAATCTCGGCGAGGAGGATGCCATCAGTCATCAGCTTGATCTTGGTGGATGAGCTGACCTCACCGGTGAACCTGACCTGGAAGCCCACCTCCTGGCCAATCTCTACGTCCAGTTCAGAGGCGATGCGCTCGGCCACCGTCCGGGCTGCGAGTCGGCGTGGCTGGGTATGCCCGATCAGGCCTTTGTCTCCAAGGCCCAGTTCGAGGCACATTTTGGGGATCTGTGTGGTCTTGCCCGAACCGGTCTCACCGGCAATGATGGTCACCTGGTTTGCGGAGATGGCCGCCATCAGATCCTCGCGGCGCTCGGATACGGGCAGCTCTGCGGGGTAGGAAATATGAAGTGTCATGGCTGCTGCCAGTCTACTGTGGCTGGGCTCCCGCGTCCGCTGTGTCCGTCACAGTCCCGGCTGCAGCACTGAGACGGTGCGAAAGTTCCATGGCGTAGGACTTGAATTCAGCAGGCTCGAGGATCTCGAAGTCAACATCGAGTGCTGCAAGATACGCCGCCGGGGCTGCGAGGTTGTCCCATCCGGACCGCAGGATGGTGGCTTTGGGTCCGTCGGACGCCAGTGTTGCGTACTGGGAATTTACGACGGCGGCAATCTCGGCCAGGGGCGCGCGGAGCCGCACCACGACGTCGAACCTGTACGGCGAACGGGTGATGGACTGCTGCACGTAGGCGGCGAGGTCCTCCGCGGGCAGCGGACGTGGAGTGTATTTCTTGCGTTCCGATGGCAGCGAAGCAAGACGGTCCGCCCGGAAGGTTCTCCAGTCCTCCCGTTCGACGTCCCACGCCACCAGATACCATCGCCGGCCGGTGTCCACCAACCTGTAGGGCTCCACCAGCCTTCGTGCGGATTCGCCGCCGGACGTGACGTACTCAAAGGAGATTTGCCGTCTGTCCGATATTGCGGCGGAGACGACGGTCAGTTGTTGAGGATCAACAGTTCCTGCATTGCTGGGAAGGGTAGTGACGGCGGCCTTCAGCATGGCGAACTTGGGACGCAGCCTGGACGGCAGGACCTGTTCCAGCTTCGCCAACGCGCGGACGGAGGCCTCACCAATGCCGGCTACGGGGCCAGCAGCCACAGAGTTCAATCCCAAGGCCACCGCCAGGGCTTCATTGTCATCCAGGAGCAGAGGCGGGAGCTGCGCACCTGCACCAAGTTGATAGCCACCCGCGATTCCCGGGGATGCGTGAATGGGATACCCGAGATTGCGCAGTTTGTCGATATCGCGGCGGACGGTCCGTTCGGTCACGCCCATCCGATCAGCGAGTGCCGGGCCCGTCCATTCCCGACGCACCTGCAACAGTGACAGCAGCTGGAGGAGCCGGGCAGAGGTTTGGATCATGCAAGTGAATCTAGCTCATGTCCGCGTAAAACCTTGGTGGGATTGGGACCGCGTAGGGACGCCCGTCGATCGAAGAATCCTGCAGAATTCCGTGGACGGACGGGCGTCGGTTTGAGTGGCTTTGGTGGACCTTGCAGTCGCTTGGCATGCCCCTAGTAGATGCGGGGGTTCCAGTACGGGCTGCTCGGAGAGTCGAAGGCGCTCCAGGGTTCCTTTGAGTTGATGGGCGGGTTGTGCCCGAGTCCATCCTTTAGCAGGGCTGAAACGGTAGCTGCTACGGCGGTGATGAGGACGATGAAGAGGATGATTCCGAAGATTTCCATGCCTCAAGCCTGCTCCTGAGGATGGACAAGAAACAGTGGCAGAAATGCCCCAAATAGATAAATTTCTGCCACACTGGAGATATGTTGAAATCAGTGGCTGTGATGGTGGTACCCAACTTCTCGGTCTTCGAATTCGGTACGGCCTTCGAGGTCTTCGGCATCGACCGATCTGACCGTGGGGCCGGGGTGCCGGCCTTCGATTTCCGGGTGGTGACACCGGAACCGGGTGACGTCCGTATGAAGTCCGGCCTGTCCCTTCATGTGAACCTCGGCCTCGAAGCAGCGGCCGATGCAGACCTCGTCATCATGGCGCCGTTTGGCCGGGACCAGGACGTCCCCGAGTCCGTCATGGAGGCGTTGCGGGCAGCACATGCCAGGGGCGCGTGGGTGATGTCCATTTGTTCGGGCGCCTACGCGCTTGCCCGTGCCGGTTTGTTGGACGGGCGCCGGTGCACCACTCACTGGCATTATTCTCAGGATCTGGCCAGCCGGTACCCGTCTGCGATCGTGGATGAGAATGTCCTCTATGTGCAGGACGGGACCATCATCACCAGCGCCGGGACGGCCGCCGGAATCGACGCCTGCCTCCATCTTGTCCGCGAGGAGCTGGGAGCCAATGTGGCCGCCGCAATTGCACGCGACATGGTGGTACCGCCACACCGCGACGGCGGCCAGGCCCAGTTCATCGACAGGCCCATGCCCCGTTGCGGTTCCGCGCCCATGGAGGAGCTGCTTCGCTGGATGGTTGAACACCTCGACCAAGAGCACAGTGTGAACGAACTGGCGGCCCGACTCCACATGTCTCCCAGGACGTTCGCCCGCCGTTTCCGGGCGGAAACCGGAGCGACCCCGGCAGCGTGGCTGAACTCGCAACGCGTGCTGCGTGCGCAGGAACTGTTGGAAACCACTGAATTGAACATCGACGAAATCGCCAGGGAAGCAGGGTTCGGACATTCAGTGCTGCTCCGCCACCACTTCACAAAGGTGCTGGACACAAGTCCGCAAAGTTATCGTCGTGCATTCCGTGGGCAGTTGGCAGAAGCCATCTGAGTCAGCTGGGCAGATGTTCGCAGCTTTGCCGGGTGGACGCCCGCTCCAGCGGGGGCAGCGGCTTTAACGACGGCTACCTAAACGACCCCGTGACTCTGATCCTTCAGCCTTGGCGCATTCGACCAATTCCTGCCAAGGGCCGGTAACAGCACGTTCCGGGAGGGTGGCACGGCGTTGGCCTGCCCTGATGGAGTACATGAAGCGGTCCGGCTCGTTGGCCGCTTGCGCCTGGCTTTTGGCCTCATCCCATGGGCAAGCCTCCACGATCGGGACCCATCGATTCTTGTCATCAGGGGAGACTGCGTCCACGCTCCAGATGCGGGTCAGCGCTGCGATTCCCCCACTGCGTTGGACGGTGATCTTCATGACCGGCTGCTTCTCGTTCGGTTGATCCTTAGTTAGCCGACCGGCAGGGACCGAAGGAAAGACATCCGGTCCCGCCACCTGACTAAACCTTGACCTTCACAGTCTCCCACGCCTTCAGGACGGCGTCATGCTCCGCTGAACCGGAGCCGAAGAGTTCCTCTGCCGTGGCCACAGTGGTCTTGGCAAACTTTCCGAACGTGCACGTCGCTGGAAGGCTTCCGCTGGTCAGCGTGCCGTACCAGATCTGGCCCGGCGCTTCCCACGCATTGCCACCAATTTCAGAGGCCACCACATAGAAAGCCTTGTTGGGGATGCCGGAGTTGATATGGACTCCGCCATTGTCAGCACTGGTCCGTACGTATGTATCCATGGAGTCCGGCTGGGGATCCTTGCCGAGAACGTCGTCGTTGTAAGCAGTGCCCGGTGCTTTCAGGGAACGCAGGGCATCGCCTTGAACCTGGTCCGTGAAGAGGCCCTCCCCGATGAGCCAACTAGCCTGCTCTACCGACTCCTTCTTCAGGTATTGCTCCACGAGGACGCCGAAGACATCAGACATGGACTCGTTGAGTGCGCCAGCCTGATTCCGGTAGGCCAGATTGGCCGTGTATTGGGTAACTCCGTGCGCGAGTTCGTGGCCGATGACGCTAAGGGACTTGGTGAAGCGCTGAAAGATCTGCCCATCGCCGTCGCCAAACACCATTTGGGAGCCATCCCAGAAGGCGTTGTCATAGAGCTTCCCGTAATGGACGGTGGCGTCCAGGGCCAGCCCGGCATCATCAATGGAGTCCCTGCCGAAAATCTCGCCATACAAGCGATGCGTGCTCCCCAGGCCGTCGTAGGCCTCGTCGGCTGCCACGTCCCCGACAGGTGCCGCACCTTCCTTCCGGACTACGCGTCCGGGCAAAGTTTCCAAAGACTCAGCATCGTAAATGGTCCGTTTGGCAGGGCCGGGCTTGGCTTGGCGTGCGCTGGGGGGAGCGGCGGGGATGGGGGCTGTGCGGATGGCCTGCAAGTCTTTGATGTGAAGCAGGGACTCTTTTGCTGCCCTGGCCACGGCGCGCAGCCGTGGCTCGTTCTGGGCGGCTAACTTGCGAAGCATGTACGGAGGGACGATGGAGCACATCATGGCTAACCCCTTTGGCTATCGGTATGACCAACTGAATTCAGCCTAGGAGTAGGGGCAGACATTATTGCGGCACAGGACCGGCAAGCCCCGAACTGATAGTGAGTATCCGGCACACGAAAATACCCCGCCAGCTTTGCTGGCGGGGTATTCGTTGTGCCCTCGATAGGATTCGAACCTACGGCCTTCTGCTCCGGAGGCAGACGCTCTATCCCCTGAGCTACGAGGGCATCCAGGGTTCCCTCCGTTGCCGGTGGGACGTCCTAGAGCTTAGCAGCCACTGAGCCGCAAATGAAAACCCGGCGCCAAGCCGGCGAGCCCGGCCGGAACCTTGCCCATCAGTAGCCTGCGAACGAGTCCACGTGGACCCGCCGGGCTCCTGCACCACGTGCCGCAGCGCGCAGGGAATCCACGCTCGCCGGAGACCCGGATACAAACACTTCCCGTTCCCCAATGTCCGGAACCAGCTCCTTAAGGCGCGGGGCGTCGATCCTGGAGGCGCCGGCGTCGACCATGAACTCCGGGGGAGTGGACCCGTCCGCAAGCCGGGCTATTACCTTGGCGCCCGATGCTTCCAGTTGTTCCACGCTGGCCAGCTCATGGCGCCCCTTCGCGAGATACAGCACCACGGTGTCGCGCGCGGCGTCCTTGGCCGCCAGCTGCGACAGGAAAGGGGTAATGCCGATTCCCGCAGCGATGAGCAACACCGGCTTCCCGGCGTCGTTCGGCAGAACAAAGTCCCCACCCACGGCCGTTGCGGAGATACGGTCCCCGGGCCGAAGCGCAAACAGTGCCTTCTTCGCCGTAGAAAGGGGCTCCGCCGTGCCCACGCCAAACGTTATTTCGGTGGCGCCGGGCGGGCTGGTGATGCTGAAGACGCGACGACGCCCCTTACCATCAGAGCCTGCATGCGGGAGGTTGAGCTCCATGAACTGCCCTGCGGCAAAGCGCACCGGCCTGTGCGCCTCGAACCTGAATTCAGTACTTGCCGGGGTGAGGGGGCGCGAACCTTTGAACGTCAGTTGGATGCCACCTCGTTGTCCCAGGAAGAACGCCATGAGGTTGCCCACCAACAGTGCCAGTTCCGGGGAGTTGGCAATGAAACCAAAGTTATAAGGCACCGCAAAAACAACACCCACGACGGCGGCCAACGCCAGCTGCTGCCAACGACGGGGAGGCAGGGTGAGGGGCTCCGAGAGCATGAAGCCCACAAAAAACAGCAAGGGCCGTTGCGCCAGGGACTGCCACAGGGCCTGGCCCAACGTCATATTGCGGCCGAGCAGTTCCACCGTGATGATGCTTGTGGCAGCCACCAGGAAAACGGTGGCCATGAGCAATTTTCGTGTGCGGTACAGGACAAGCAGGACCCCGGGTACCAGGAGCCAGAGCATGGCCGGCGTCGCGGCCCACCATGTGGCGATGTTCAGCCCGGTCAGACCCGTGATGAACGCACCCACCGCGGCCGGGTTGAAGATGTGCCGGCCACGGAACGCCAGGGCATACTTGGAGACGCTGGCCAGCACGCAAGCCAAAGCAACCCCCGCCATGTCCATCACCCCAAAAGCGGGCCAAAACAGGAAGTACAGCAGCAGCCCGGTGATCAGCGAGGACTCCGTGTGCGGTTTGACCCCGAAGAGCAAGGCAAGCAGCCGGCTGGACGCGTAGGTCACACCCAGGCAAAGCACAAGGTGTACCGCCATCTCCGGAAGCCCGAAGGTCAACCATCCCAGGATGTTCAGGACCATGCTGTAAACAACCAGTACGCCCAGCACCCAGAGAATCAGGCGGTACATGGTGAAGTGGCCCAACCAGGTGTCCAGGCGCGACTTAGCGGCAATCATGTGAACAGTCTCCCCTCAAAACCGTGCGAAAACGCGGCAGCACCATTCGATGACACCGAAAGCCATGAGAAATCAAATTCGACCTCCAGCCGAGGCGGTTCAAGCATGAACAATGCCGTAGCAAGTCCGTCCGCAACCAGGGCGCTTTCAGCCATGGTCCATGTAGCCACAGTGGTGTGTATGGGCTCGCCCGTACTTCCATCCAGGACATGGTGGAGACCGTCACCCCACGTGCGCCGGTTGGAGGCGGAGGCGCACAGCGCGGAATTGTGCAGCTCCACCGTTCCTATGGCCTGCCGGGGGTTATAGGGATGTTCCAAAGCAACGGTGACCGGATGGTCACCGGAGTGCAGCATGTCGCCGCTTCCATCCACCAGGAAATCGCTCTGTCCCTGTGCTCGCAGGGCTGCGCCCAGCAGGTCAACGAGCTGGCCCTTCCCGGCTGCTCCGACGTCCAAAACCACCGGTTCTTTCGCGGCCAGGTCCGTGCCTGTCCAATCGAGGACGTCTTCCCACCGCGGCGGAGCGAGGGGGAGTCCTGACGGAACAAGCGCATAACCGGCGTCGTAACCCAGTCGCTCCAAGCTGCTCCCGATAAGTGGCGTCATGGCACCATCGCTGAGGCGGTACAGCACGGAATAGAGCTTCTGGAGGGCTACTGCATGATCCGGCAGCGTGATGATGCCCGGGCCATGGGACAGGATGGACACCAATGAATCCGGCCTGAACCGGGACCACGCCTTGTCGTACTCCGCAACAATCTCCAGCAGTTCGCTGCGGATCGCGGGTGCCAAACGGTCCGGCGTCGAGATTTCCCACTGCGTACCGATCCCTTCGAAGCGGAAAGTGCTCCAGCCAGGGTGCGGCATGGCCCCTACTTGGCCTGGGACTTGATCTGTTCCACGGCCTCGTTGAAGCCGCCGGACGTCAGAGAAGAGCCAGCGACCTTGGAGACATTGAGGTCGTCGATGTCCTTGCCCACGATCTGCGCGGCGATTCCGCTGGCAAATTCGCCTTGGAACTTCTTGGTATTCGGGTTGGACGGGTGGACCGTGATGTTGACCGCAGAAACCTTATCCGAGGCAAGCGTCAGTTCAACACCCACCTTTTCCTGACCATTGGGCGAGGTGTACGTGCCGTCGGAGGTGTAGGTTCCGTCCTTATAGGTGGATCCCCCGGTGGAGGCTACAGCCGTTGATGACGACGTACCTGCAGGTGTTGGGCTGCCTGTCGCGGCCTGACCGCCATCCTGTGTGGCCGGTGTACTGCTGGTGGGGGCTTCGGTTGTGGGGGCGCATGCCGCGGCCGTTCCGATGATGGAGAGGCCGGCGAAACCAACGTAGAGGCTCTTGCGGAGTGGCGTAGTCATGGGTCTGCTCGTTTCAACTGGACAAGAATTCGTCAATGGTCATTTTCGTCAGAGGTGCTTCTACTACGGTGATGGCCAACAAGGCCACCTCCTACGTGTTCACAACGTCGGATTCAGCGTAATGGTTCACCCTGTGCTGCCAGATAGCCATTCCTGTGAACGGGCTTTGTCCCACTATCCACATACGGCAGCCTCAATTCCGTGACTCTGCGGGCCCCCGGTAGGCTAGAAGCGTGACTCCCGAAGAACTCTCTGCTGCCATATCCGCCTGCCTTAAGGACGCCGTCGCTACCGGCGAAATCGCCTTGACGGAATCTGCCGTGCCCGACGCCGTGCGAGTGGAGCGACCCAAGAACCGGGAGCACGGAGACTGGGCCACCAACATCGCCCTGCAACTCTCCAAGCAGGCCGGTATGAACCCCCGTGAATTCGCAGCAGTCCTCAGCAACCATTTGCAGGGCATTCCCGGTGTTACGGGAGTGGAGATTGCCGGTCCGGGCTTCCTGAACATCACCGTAGACGCTGCCACAGCCGGTGCACTCGCCAAGGCCATTGTTGAAGCCGGGGCCAGCTACGGCACCAACAAGGCGCTCGCCGGCAGGGTGGTCAATATGGAGTTCGTTTCTGCGAATCCCACCGGCCCGCTCCACATCGGACACACGCGCTGGGCGGCTCTTGGCGACGCCATTGCCCGCGTCCTGCGCGCCTCCGGTGCCGACGTCACCGCCGAGTACTACATCAACGACGCCGGTTCGCAGATGAACGTGTTCGCGAACTCGGTCCTTTCCCGCCTTCATGGCCGTGGCGTACCGGAGGGTGGCTACCCCGGCGAGTACATCCGCGAACTGGGCGACGAAGTACTGAAAGCCCACCCAGGCATCCGCGAACTGACGGACGAGGCGGCACTGCCCGTCATCCGCGCCGCAGCCTACGAGGCCCAGATGGCTGACATTAAGGCCACGCTGGCTGAATTCGGTGTTGCGTTCGACGTCTTCTTCTCGGAGAAGGAACTGCACGACGCCGGTGCGATCGAATCTGCCGTCGCCCGGCTTCGCGAACAGGGCCACGTATTCGACGACGGCGGGGCCGTATGGTTGCGCACCACCGATTTCGGCGACGACAAAGACCGCGTGATGATCCGTGCCAACGGCGAACCCACCTACTTTGCAGCGGACGCCGCGTACTACCTCTCCAAGAAGGACCGCGGGTTTACGGAGAAGATTTACCTTCTCGGCGCGGACCACCACGGTTACATCAACCGTCTGAAGGCGATTGCAGCCTGCGCGGGCGATGATCCCGAGGTGAACATCGAGGTCCTCATCGGCCAGCTTGTGTCCGTGAATGGTGCCAAACTGTCCAAGCGCGCCGGTAACATCATCGAGCTCAAGGACCTCATCTCATGGCTCGGGAAGGACGCTGTCCGCTACTCGCTCGCTCGTTTCCCGGCTGACTCGCCCCTGACGTTGGATCCCGAACTGTTGAAGAAGCACAGCAACGAGAACCCCGTGTTCTACGTGCAGTACGCCCACGCCCGGTCGCGTGGTACGGCCCGCAATGCTGCCGAGGCCGGGGTGGAACGCCAGGTTGACGGAGTGGACGCCTTTGACGCATCACTTCTGGACCACGCCACCGAAAACGAGTTGCTCTCCTATCTGGGCAGCTACCCGTCCATCGTGGCGAAGGCCGCCGAACTGCGTGAACCGCACCGTGTGGCGCGCCACCTTGAGGTCATTGCCGGCGCTTATCACCGCTGGTACGACGCTTGCCGCGTCTCGCCGCAGGGTGAGGAACCCGTGCTCGACGTCAACCGCACACGTCTGTGGTTGAACGACGCCACCAGCCAGGTCCTCGCCAACGGACTCGAACTGCTGGGCGTTTCTGCGCCGGAACGGATGTAGGGAAATGAACACAGACACTGCACATGCTTCTCCGCTCGCGCCCGGGTGGTTGGCTGTTCCCGAAGACCTCAACGCCTTGCAAGCACCTATGTGGGCGGCTGGGGTTGGGAAGAACGACGCCGGCGAGGTCACCATTGACGGCGTGTCCGTTAGCGAACTCAAGGAACAGTACGGAACCCCGCTGTTCGTCATGAGTGAATCGGACTTCCGCTCCCGTGCACGTGCGTTCAAGGACGCCTTTGATGCCGCCTTCGCGGACATTTGCGGGGGAGTGGACGTCTACTACGCGGGGAAGTCGTTCCTGTGCACTGCAGTGGCCCGCTGGGTGGCTGAAGAAGGCCTTCGCCTGGACACTTGTTCGGGCGGCGAGTTGGCTGTGGCGGCACGTGCTGGTATTGAAGGTCCCAACCTTGGCCTGCACGGCAACAACAAGTCCGACGCCGAGATCAACCGTGCCCTGGATATGAAGCTTGGCCGGATCGTGGTGGACAGCCTCGATGAACTTGAGCGCGTTGCCAAGATCGCTTCCAGCCGCGGCGAGACTGCCAAGGTCATGCTGCGGCTTACCCCCGGCGTGCACGCCCACACCCACGAGTTCATTGCCACGGCCCACGAAGACCAGAAGTTCGGCCTTTCCATGGCCGAGGATTCCACCGAGGAAGCCGGCCTGTCCGCAGCCGAAGAGGCAGTAGCCGCAGCAACCTCATACGCCAGCATCGAGCTGCTTGGCCTGCACTGCCACATCGGTTCGCAGATCTTCGAGCCCGATGGCTTTGCTGTTGCAGCGGAGAAGCTTTTGGGCTTCCTTGCCGCGATGCAGGCCAAGTACTCCATCGTCATGCCCGAACTGGATCTCGGCGGTGGCTACGGGATCGCTTACACCCCCGTGGACACGCCCCGCCCGGCAGCGGAAATCGCGCAGGCAATGGCCGACGTCGTCCGCGCCAAGTGCGCCGAGCTGGACATCACGCCACCGCGTATCTCCATAGAACCCGGACGTGCCATTGTGGGCAGCACAACCTTCACGCTCTATGAAGTCGGCACGCTCAAAACGGTCCGGGTTGACGCCCCTGAGGGCGAAGAAGGGCAAGAGAACGTTACGTATCCGCGCCGCTATGTGTCGGTGGACGGCGGAATGAGCGACAACGCCCGTCCGGTGCTGTACGACGCGGATTATTCGGCAATTCTGGCCTCCCGGAACTCTTCGGCGGCTCCGCAACTGTCCCGCGTAGTGGGCAAACATTGCGAGAGCGGCGACATAGTTGTTAGAGATGTATATCTGCCCGCGGATGTGGCAGCCGGTGATTTGCTCGCAGTACCGGGTACCGGCGCCTACTGCTGGGCCCTCTCCAGCAACTACAACTACCTGGCCCGGCCTGGCGTTGTCGCTGTACGCGACGGAGCCGCCCGGCTGATTGTCCGCGGGGAAACCGAAGAAGATCTCTTGAACCGCGACATGGGAGTGGCGAATGTCTGAAATGCGAACCTTGAAGGTGGCCCTGCTGGGCTGTGGCAACGTTGGGGCCCAGGTTGCGCGGATTCTGATTGATGACGCCGAGGCCCTCGCCGCACGCAGCGGCGCCCGCCTGGAACTCTCCGGCATCGCCGTCCGCAATGTCGACGCGCCGCGTGAGGTCGAACTGCCGCGTGAACTGTTCACCACCGACGCCGATACCTTGGTCAAGGACGCTGACCTGGTCATCGAACTCATGGGCGGCATAGAGCCTGCACGCTCTCTGATCCTGACGGCCATCCAGAACGGCGCATGCGTCGTTACCGGCAACAAGGCCTTGCTCGCCCAGGATGGCCCCACTCTTTACGAAGAGGCTGATAAGGCCGGAGTCCAGCTGTCCTACGAGGCCGCCGTAGCGGGAGCGATTCCCATTCTGCGCCCTATCCGTGACTCCTTGTCCGGAGACCGCATTACCCGCGTCCTCGGAATCGTCAACGGCACCACCAACTTCATCCTTGACCAGATGGACAGCACCGGCGCACAGTTCGCCGATGCCCTCGCCGAAGCACAGCGTCTTGGCTACGCGGAAGCGGACCCCACTGCCGACGTCGAAGGCCACGACGCTGCAGCGAAGGCGGCGATTCTTGCGTCGTTGTCGTTCCACACCCGCTTCTCCTTGGACGATGTGTACTGCGAAGGCATCACCAAGGTCAGCGCTGCCGACATCGCATCGGCCAAGGAAGCCGGCTTTGTGATCAAACTGCTCGCCATTGCCGAGAAGATCGATTCATCGGATAACGGCAGCGGGATTTCCGTGCGGGTTCACCCCACCCTCCTGCCGCGTGAACACCCGCTGGCAGCTGTCCGTGGTGCGTTCAACGCTGTGTTCATCGAGGCCGAGAACGCAGGCGAACTGATGTTCTATGGCCAGGGCGCCGGTGGGACTCCCACTGCATCTGCCGTGCTGGGGGACCTCGTGTCCGCTGCACGTCGTCTGGTCCTGGGCGGCCCCGGGCGCACTGAGACCACCACGGGCCACGTTCCGGCGTTGGCCATCGATGCCTCCACCACGAGTTACTACATCGGCCTGGATGTCGCTGACCAGGCCGGCGTGCTGGCCCGGATTGCCCACATCTTTGCCGAGAACGGCGTTTCCATCGAAACCATGCGCCAAACGATCCACCGCGACTCTGCCTCGAACGTTGAGTCAGCCGAGCTGAAAATCGTGACGCACCGTGCGTCCGAAGCTGCACTAGCGGCAACCGTCGAGGCCGTCAAAGGCCTGGACGTCATCAATTCTGTAACATCCGTACTTCGGGTAGAAGGGGTCTAAGTGGCTCACCAATGGCGCGGAGTAATCCGCGAATACGCTGATCGTTTGCCTGTAACGGAAGCCACCAAGGTCATCACCCTCGGCGAGGGCGGCACGCCGCTTGTCCACGCGCAGAAGCTTTCCGAGCTGACCGGCTCAGAGGTGTACCTGAAGGTCGAAGGAATGAACCCTACGGGTTCCTTCAAGGACCGCGGCATGACCATGGCCATGACCGCTGCCGTCGAAGCCGGTGCAAAGGCTGTAGTTTGCGCTTCCACCGGCAACACGTCCGCCTCGGCTGCGGCCTACGCCACTGCGGCAGGCCTCAAATGCGCTGTGCTGGTACCCGAAGGCAAGATCTCCATGGGCAAGCTGAGCCAGGCCATCGCCCACGGTGCCACGCTGCTCCAGGTGGACGGCAACTTCGATAACTGCCTGGATATCGCTAGAAAACTCGGCGAGTCCTACCCCGTATTCTTGGTGAACTCCGTCAACCCAGCGCGTATCCAGGGCCAGAAGACCGGCGCCTTCGAGGTAGTGGACAGCTTGGGCGACGCCCCTGACATCCACGTGCTCCCCGTGGGCAACGCCGGCAACATCACGGCCTACTGGAAGGGCTATAAGGAATACTCCGCGCCCTTCGAGACCGCCAATGGAACACTTCCGGCTGTTTCCTCCAAGACGCCAGTCATGTGGGGCTTCCAAGCCGCAGGTGCCGCGCCGTTCGTTGCAGGCCACCCCATTACCGAGCCCGACACGATCGCCACCGCCATCCGCATCGGCAACCCGGCCTCGTGGGAAACCGCCGTTGCGGCCCGTGACGAATCCGGTGGACTGATCGAGGCCGTCACCGATGACGAGATCCTGGCGGCTCACCGCTGGCTTTCGGCAAAGGAAGGCGTTTTCGTTGAACCCGGCTCCGCTGCCGGTGTCGCGGGCTTGATCAAGAAGCATGCCGCAGGCGAGGTTCCGTCGGGCAAAACCATCGTCATCACGGTTACCGGACACGGACTCAAGGACCCGCAGTGGGCCCTCCGCACCGAAGACGGCAGCGATGTGCAGCCCGTCAAGGTGCCGAACGACGTCGTCACCGTTGCCACAGAACTGGGACTGGAAGAAAACTAAGAGTGGAATCAATGCAGCCCACCGCGACCGATCGTGCACTCGTCGCGGCAGGCCAGCGGCTGACCGTCAAGGTCCCTGGTACGAGTGCCAACCTGGGCCCCGGTTACGACAGCCTCGGTTTGGCCCTGTCCATCTACGACACCTTGACGGTGGAAACCCTCAGCACCGGGGAGCTTGAGTTTGAGCTCTCCGGTGAGGGCGCTGAGACTCTCCCACGTGATGCAAGTCACTTGGTTGTGCGCGCTATTGACCTTGCCTTGGATCGCCTTGGCTACCAGCGATCGGGCCTGAAGATCATTGCGGATAACGTCAACCCTCATGGCAGGGGGCTGGGATCTTCAGCCTCGGCTGTAGTAGCCGCGGTTACTGCCGCCAATGCGCTGGTCCCTTCGGAATCCCGGCAGGACCGTGACTGGATCCTGCAGCTGACAAGCGAGATGGAAGGGCATCCGGACAACGTCGCACCCGCGATTTTCGGCGGACTGGCGCTGTCATGGCAGGACAGCGAGCAGTACAGCAGCACGCGCGCTGACGTCGCGTCGTCGGTTATTCCTGTAGTGGCAGTCCCGGACTACGAGCTCGCTACTGAAACTGCGCGCGGTCTACTCCCCGCATCGGTTGGTCACCACGCGGCGGCCATGAATTCCGGGCGGGCGGCCTTGCTGATCCATGCGCTCACTGCGGATCCCGCTTTGCTGCTCCCGGGAACGGAGGACTACCTCCACCAGAGCTACCGGGCACAGGCCATGCGGCCCAGCGCCGACCTCCTTGCAGCCCTCCGTGGTGCGGGCCATGCGGCCGTTGTTTCCGGCGCTGGTCCCACAGTGATGGTGCTGGCTAATGGTGCTGACCAAGCCGCTGCGGTTGTTGAATTCATTGAAGCGTTCACGGCGGTCAACACACCCGACGTCAGTTGGCGCGTGATGACGCTGGCTGTGGACGTTCAAGGTGCTAGAGTGGAAGTGCACCGCCGGTAAAGCCGCGGGCAGTTCCCTGATTTTGGATCTCGGTGTTTTGCCGTACCTTTCGTCAACTGTGCCAACGTCGGTGGTGTCGTCTCTTTCCGGCCTGTCTCAGGTGCCGCAGAAATCTCTCTGTTCCCTGAACGCACGCCGGCTGTCCGGGCAACTGGATCCAGTGATGACGATCAGTATCCGGCCCTGTTGGCCATAATCCATCAGGCACGGCCCAAGTCACCGGCTGCAGATCTGAACTGCAGCCCAGAACAAATCATCGCGTCCAGCTCTCGCTCTGGACGCCGTCGAGGGGGAAGGATCCTTCGTGACAGAAACCACTGAGCTGGCTTCAGCTGTGGACACAACATCTTCTGCTGCTGATTCGTCAACTGCAGCAACCACCAAGAGCAGCGGCCTTGCAGGCCTTAAGCTCGCCCAGCTTCAGGCTCTTGCGAGCCAACTGGGCATTTCCGGGGGATCCCGCATGCGCAAGGGGGACTTGGTCACGGCCATTTCTGCACATCGTGCCGGAACGTCCACCACCAAGGCGCCCGCCAAGGCCACGGCCAAGGCAACTGCGGCCAAGGAAACACCGGCTGCAGAGCCAAAAGCTTCCAAGGAAACCAGCGCGCCTGCCGCGGTGGCTGAGGAAGCCCCTGCCCAGGAAGCACCGCGGGGCCGCGGTCGTGGCCGCAGCCGCCGTGCCACCAGCGACGGAGTCGTAGCAGCTGCTGAGGCCGCTGCTGCCCCGGTCGAGGCAACAGCCGCACCCGAAGCTGACGCTCCGGTGGTCGTCGAGACCGCTGAGGCCGCTACGGAGCGCCGTCAGCCACGCACCCGTAACCGGCGCCGCGGCGAAGCTGCCGCCGCGCCTGCCGAAGCAGCAGAAGCACCCGCAGCCGAGCAGCGTGCCGATCGTTCGGAGCAGCGTGAGCAGCGTGCCGATCGTTCGGAGCAGCGTGAGCAGCGTGCCGATCGTTCGGAGCAGCGTGAGCAGCGCGCCGACCGTTCGGAGCAGCGCGAACAGTCCGATTCGGGCGACCAGCGCGGCGAGCGTCGCGACAACACCCGCGGTCGCCGTGACGACAACAACGACGGCGACGATACCGGCAACCGCCGTAACCGTCGCAACCGTCGTGACCGCAACGAGCAGAACGACCGGAGCGACCGTAGCGATCGTCGTGGGGGTCAGGACAGCCGTGACGGCAATACCCGCAGCGACCGTTTCCGTGACCGCAATGAACGCCGCCGTGGTCGCGCGCAGGGACCGGACGTCGACGACGTCGAAGTAACCGAAGACGACGTCCTGCTGCCTGTCGCCGGCATCCTGGACGTACTGGAGAACTACGCGTTCATCCGTACATCCGGCTACCTGCCCGGTGCAAACGACGTCTACGTATCCTTGGCTCAGGTCAAGAAGTACAACCTTCGCAAGGGCGACGCCGTCGTCGGTGCCATCCGCGCACCGCGTGACGGTGAGGACCGCAGTCAGCAGTCCGCCCGCCAGAAGTTCAATGCGCTGGTTCGCGTCACTTCCGTCAATGGCAAGACGCCCGAAGAGCTCAAGGATCGCGTCGAGTTCGCCAAGCTTGTGCCGCTGTACCCGTCCGAGCGTCTGCGTCTCGAAACCGACCCCAAGAAGATTGGCCCGCGAGTCATCGACCTCGTGGCACCGATCGGCAAGGGCCAGCGTGGCTTGATCGTCTCCCCGCCGAAGGCCGGCAAGACGCTCATCCTTCAGTCCATCGCAAATGCAATCACCACCAACAACCCTGAGGTTCACCTCATGATGGTTCTGGTTGACGAGCGACCCGAAGAAGTCACGGACATGCAGCGGACCGTCAAGGGCGAGGTCATTGCCTCCACTTTCGATCGTCCCGCCGACGACCACACCACCGTTGCCGAGCTCTCCATTGAACGTGCCAAGCGTCTCGTGGAAATGGGCATGGACGTGGTGGTTCTGCTGGACTCCATGACCCGCCTGGGCCGTGCCTACAACCTGGCAGCACCGGCCTCCGGCCGCATCCTGTCCGGCGGTGTCGATTCTGCAGCACTGTACCCGCCGAAGCGCTTCTTCGGTGCAGCCCGCAACATCGAAAACGGTGGCTCGCTCACCATCCTTGCAACCGCACTCGTCGAGACCGGTTCCAAGATGGACGAGGTCATCTTCGAAGAGTTCAAGGGCACCGGCAACATGGAGCTCCGCCTTTCCCGCCAGTTGGCAGACAAGCGCATCTTCCCGGCCGTGGACGTCAATGCGTCCGGTACTCGCCGTGAAGAGAACCTGCTCTCCCCTGAAGAGGTCAAGATCATGTGGAAGCTGCGCCGCGTCCTTTCGGGCCTGGAGCAGCAGCAGAGCCTTGAGCTGCTGACCAACAAGATCCGGGAGACGCAGAGCAACGTCGAGTTCCTCATGCAGGTTCAGAAGACGACGCTCGGAGCGAAGTCGGACAACGACAAATAGCGTTATCTGGGGTGGGGCCGTCGAGTAATTTTGCCGGCCCCGCCCCTTCGCGTTGCTGCTGACATACTGCGTACGTCAGCAGCAACGCTACGACAGGCCCGATGCCACTCCGGGCCGGCAAAATTACTCGACGGCGGTCAGGTCACCTTGAGCGTTGCCGTCACCTTCGCTGGCCGGCTTATTTGAGCGGTTGGTCGTTAAGTCACCAATCGTCGCAACTAGACTTGTCTGCGAGTCGAAAGAGGTTTGAAAATGTTTGAGTCCGTACAGGGATTGCTTGATGAGCATGCTGCTATTCAGGCGCAGTTGAGTGATCCTGCTGTTTATGCCGATCAGTCTGCTGCCAGGAAGTTGGGGCGGCGGTCAGCTCAGCTTCAGGGCATTGTGGAGGCGTACAACAAGTGGCGCGGGCTCAACGATGACCTGGAAGCTGCCAAAGAGATGGCTGACGAGGATCCCGAATTCGCTGCCGAAGTGGAGCAGCTGGAGGAACAGATCCCCGCCGCACAAGAGCGGCTGCGTCGTCTGCTGATCCCGCGTGATCCGGACGACGCCCGCAACGTCATCCTTGAAGTGAAGGGTGGCGAAGGCGGCGACGAAGCTGCATTGTTCGCCGGCGACCTTCTGCGCATGTACATGCGTTATGCGGAGTCGCGCGGCTGGAAGACCGAAATGATTTCCGCCACTGAATCCGATCTGGGTGGCTATAAGGACGTTGCAGTTGCCATCAAGGGCAACTCCAACGATCCTGCGCAGGGCGTTTTTGCCCGTTTGAAGTTTGAAGGCGGCGTCCACCGAGTGCAGCGCGTACCCGTCACGGAGTCGCAGGGCCGCATTCACACTTCGGCCGCCGGCGTGCTGGTGCTTCCCGAAGTTGATGAGCCCGAAGAACTCGAGATCAGCCAGAACGACCTCAAGATTGACGTTTACCGTTCATCCGGGCCCGGTGGCCAGTCCGTGAACACCACCGACTCCGCTGTACGCATTACTCACTTGCCTACGGGCATCGTTGTAGCAATGCAGAACGAAAAGTCGCAGCTGCAGAACCGCGAAGCCGGCATGCGCGTTCTCCGCGCCCGCCTCCTGGCCCACCAGCAGGAACAGATTGACGCCGCCAACTCGGAACAGCGCAAGTCGCAGATCCGCACCATGGACCGTTCCGAGCGCATCCGTACGTACAACTTCCCGGAAAACCGTATTGCTGACCACCGAACCGGCTACAAGGCCTACAACCTTGATGCCGTCATGAACGGTGATCTTGAACCAGTGATCCAGTCAGCCATTGAAGCTGACGAGCAGGCACGCCTGGACGCAATCGGCGAGTAACGACCTGCCGATCAGAGCAGCGCCGAACAACCACAGCGCCGAACAACCACAGCAGAGTACATCCATGACGTTTCACCAAGGCCAAAGCCTCGCGGACGCTGTCCGCGAGGCTACTGCTGTCCTGTCCGACGCCGGCGTACCCAGCCCGCGTGTGGATGCCGAGTTGCTTGCCGATCACCTACTGGGCGTCGGCCTTGGTCGTCTCCGTGCCCTGTTGCTCGGCGACACTCCCGCTCCCGAAGGTTACCGGGAACTGGTGGAGGAACGCGCGGGACGCGTCCCCCTCCAGCACATCACCGGCGTCGCATATTTCCGGCACCTGGCGTTGCGGGTGGGTCCGGGCGTTTTCATTCCGCGTCCCGAAACGGAGTCAGTTGTTCAGTTGGTCATCGACCACCTCTCAGGACTGCAAAGTCCCAAGGTGGTGGATCTTGGCACAGGATCAGGTGCGATCGCCGGCTCCATCGCCTACGAAATCCCAGGCGCTGAAGTGCATGCGGTGGAATTCAGCACGCTCGCGCAAGCCTGGGCTGCCAGAAACCTCGAACCGCTGGGCGTGGTACTTATTGAAGGCGACTTACGGGATGCCCTTCCCGAGCACAACGGAACCTTCGACGTCGTCGTATCCAATCCGCCGTACATTCCGGCCGAAGCGATCCCCACAGAGCCTGAAGTTGCACTGCACGATCCACCAGAGGCGCTTTACGGCGGGGGAGCGGACGGCATGGTACTTCCGACCGCGGCAGCTGCCTCAGCGGCCCGTCTCCTCAGGCCCGGTGGCTATTTTGTGATGGAGCACGCGGAAGTCCAGGCTGCATGGATCTGCCGGATGCTGCAAAGAACCGGACGTTGGAACAACGTCACCACGCACTACGACCTGAACGGCAAGGAACGTGCCACCAGCGCGATCCTGGCAAGCCTGTCTCCTGATGAGTGAAAGAATGGCGCTGTGACCACAACCTATAACTGCACTTCCGATGACCAGCGTTCTGAAGGGCTTCAGCATGCCCAGCGCGCCATCAGCGAGAAGAAGTGCGTCGTGCTGCCAACAGACACCGTCTACGGTATTGCCGCAGATGCTTTCTCGCCGTTGGCCGTGACCATGTTGTTGGCCTCCAAAGGGCGCAGCCGTCAAATGCCTCCTCCGGTCCTGATTCCACGGGTCAACGCCCTGGACGGACTGGCCACCGACGTACCAGCCGATGCCCGGGCGCTGGCCCAAGCCTTCTGGCCCGGTGGGTTGACGCTGATCCTTCATGCCCAGCCGTCCTTGGACTGGGACCTCGGCGAGACCAAGGGCACCGTTGCCCTGAGGATGCCCGACGACCAGATCGCCCTGGAACTCCTGGGGCTCACGGGCCCCTTGGCTGTTTCCTCCGCCAACCGGACGGGCCAGGAAGCGGCACAGACAGCCTCGGAAGCGCGACTCCAACTGGCGGAGTCCGTTGAGGTCTACCTCGAAGGCGGCTTCCGTCCGGTCAAGGGAACTGCTGCCTTGCCCTCGACGATTGTGGACGCCACGTCCACTCCGTTCCGGGTGGTGCGCCAAGGAGCGATTGAGCTGGAACGGCTTCGCGAGATCGTTCCGTCCATCCTGGGTGTTGGTGAAACCATTCCTGCTGCGCCGCCGGCTTCTGATGACACGGCAACCGAAGAACCTGTAGTTGAAGCGACCCCAGGTGAAGAGACCGCAGTTGAAGAGACCCCAGTTGAAGAAACTGCAGCCGACGCCGTCGTCGTCGAGGAGTCAACCCATGAGACTGCAAAGCCGGAGGCCTCCAACGAAGCCAAGTCCGAATGATTCCGGAGCGTCAACGCGTCCCCGTCCTTGACGTCGACGCCACGCCGATGCGCGTCAATGAGGTTATAGACGCAATGGGCAGTCTCATTTCAGCCGGATCAACCGCTACCGTTCTTGGCCACAATCTGCACAGCATCACGTTGCTTCATTCGCGCCCGGATGTCCGTTCTTTGTATGAGGGCAGCTCGATCGTCCTCTTGGATGGTGCTCCCGTCGCGATGCTCTGGGGGCTAGCCCACAAGCGTCAACTCCAGCCCTTGGGTGAGGGAACCATGGCATACCGGCTGGGTTCCATGGATTGGATCCCGGAGCTTGGAAAGGTCAAGGGGCTGGAGCGCGTGGCCGTAGTAGGCGCGGGACGCGCGGCCAATACGACGGCGGTCGCCCGGCTGCGCGCTATCGTCCCCGGTGCAACAGTGGACGGAATGCCCGGTGAGGGGTGGGACAGCACCCTGGAAGATGCGGTGGTGGACTGGCTGACGGACTTCCGTCCGCAGTTGGTCCTGTTGGGACTCGGGATGCCCCTTCAGGAGGCTGTCCTTCACCGCAGGCTCGCCCATCTGCCGGCTGCCGTTTATTGCGCCGTCGGCGGCGCCATTGAGCAGGTTGCGGGCATCCAGAAACTGGCGCCGCGGTGGCTTGGTCGCCTAGGACTCGAGTGGGCCTGGCGGCTGGTCCTTCACCCGGGCCGCGTGGCTTACAGAGTTTTTGTTGAACCTTGGAAGCTGGCTGGCCTGCTGATCGGGCGCCGTTTCCGACCATCCAAGACCAAAGGCAAGTAAATGACGTCCCACCCTGTCGTGGTCGCTGTTGTAGTGACCTATAACCGGCGTGAACTTCTCCAGACCACCTTGGACGGCATTGCTGCAGGTACACAGGTACCGGACGCCGTCGTGATCGTGGACAACGCCTCCACGGATGAAACCGCTGAGTTCCTCCAGCAGTACCACGGCGCATTGACCACTGATGTGGTCACCTTGAACACCAACGTGGGCGGTGCCGGGGGTTTCGTCGTCGGCATGGAACGGGCTGTACTCGACCACGGGGCGGATCACGTGTGGATCATGGACGACGACACCGAACCTCAGCCGAACGCCCTGCGCGAGGCGTTGGACCTCTCCGAGTCCTACCTTCGGGAAACCGGAGAGGCACCGGCGTTCATCGCCAGCCGTGTGGTGTGGACTGATGGCCGCGACCACCCGATGAACCGCATGCGGCCGCGTATGGGGGCAAGCGAGAACGCGCGCACCGCTGCTGCCAGGCTGGGTGCCACCCAAATCCGCAGTGCTTCCTTCGTGTCGGTGCTGATTCGTGCTGAGGAAATCAGACAGCACGGCCTGCCCATCGCGGACTACTTCATCTGGAATGACGATCTGGAGTACACCGCCAGGATTTCTCGTAGAGGGACCGCGCTGACTACCAACGCATCAGTGGCCAATCACCATACGAAGGTCTTTGGCGACGCCGGAGCGGATCCTGGCGCGCGCTTCTACTATGAAGTGCGAAACAAGCTCTGGGTTTACACTCGATCGAACGCCTTGGCACCGTGGGAAAAGGTTCTTTTTACGGGTGCTTCATTGCGCAACTGGACCCGCACGATTGCCGCCTCGCCGAATCGTAAGGTGCTGTTGGCCGGGCTTCTCAAGGGCCTGCGCCACAGCCTGAAAGTCCCGCGATCCAATGCTCAGGTACTGAACGGGATCTACGCGCTGCGTAACGTCCAAGAGCCTGTCAGGTAGCTGTTACGCGGCTTGAATCCCAGCCAAACACGCTGGGACATGGCGGCTGCGTCACAGGGTGGTCACGGCCATTGGCATTAGTATCGTGACTAGAGTCCACAGAAATCCCGCAACATTCGGCACAGCCGGTGCAGGCATGGCGACGGAGTAGTTCCATTTATCCAAAGACAGATTTCCACACCTTGAGCTGCCCACAACCCGACGGCATTCGATCCCGCCGGCTGCATTCGGTGGTCCTATCCAACCGTTTGGTGTGCAGGCTGCTTTCCGGGGCCGCGTCATGATCATGTACATGCTGATGGCCCTGACGGCGGCCGTTGTAGCGTACGCCGGGACGTGGGGTGCCCGCGTGCTGGGAAACAAGCTGCGGTTGTATCAGCCCATCCGTAGCCGTGACATGCACTCGGCGCTGATCTCAAAACTCGGTGGACTGGGCATCTTTGTCGGATTCTTCGTCGCCCTGGTGGTGGCGAGCAATTCCTTCTTCGTTAAGGACATCTTCAGACACAACGATGCACCTTGGGGGATCCTGGCGGGTGCCGTGGTGATCGTCGCTGTGGGGGTGGCGGATGACATCCTTGACATCCGTTGGTGGATCAAACTGCTGGGCCAGGCTGCAGCTGCGTTGATCGTGGCCATCTGGGGCGTGCGGATGTCTGTGGTTCCCTTCATCCCGGAACCGATTGTCCTTGAGTCCGAGGTAGTTCAGATTGCGCTGACCGCAGGGCTAATTGTTACCACCATGAATGCAGTCAATTTCATTGATGGACTGGACGGATTGGCCGCCGGCGTCGCCATCATCGGTGGCGGAGCCTTCTTCCTTACCGCCTACTGGGTTCACCGTAACAATCCGTCCACGGACAACTCGGACCTCGCGACACTCCTGATGGCCATCCTGGTTGGCAGCTGCATCGGATTCCTGCCGCACAATTGGTTCCCCGCCAAAATCTTCATGGGAGATTCCGGGGCGATGCTCATTGGCTTGCTCATGGCTTCGGCCGGCGTCGTGGCCACCGGGCAGATCAGCTCCGGTCTCTACGACCGCGCCAACGGTATCCCCACAATTGTTCCCATCTTGCTGCCCTTTGCCGTGCTTTCCCTGCCCCTTCTTGATTTGGGGATGGCCGTTGTCCGAAGAACAGCCAGAGGCCAGTCACCGTGGTCCGCTGACCGCGGGCACCTTCATCACAAGTTGGTGGACCTTGGGTACTCGCACCGCAGCGCCGTCGTCATGCTTTATGTTTGGACGAGCATTCTTGCCTTTGGCGGCGTCGCCTTTGCGGTGTTCCCATGGCAGATCGTGCTCATTGTCCTCGTAGCGGCAGCGCTGGTCATGGCTGCCGTGACGGCGTGGCCCTACTTCACCCGGAACTCGACGCGTCCGGGGGAGTAGTTGTGAGAGTCGGTTATGGTCACAGTTCTATCTCATGTAGAATTCTTACTGCGGACAGTCACTCGCCCGTAACCCCACTTTGAGAATATGGCACCCGTGCCACGAGGATTGGTATCCCCATGACATCCAACGCCGAAACCGGACACCCGTCCGGTAAACGTGGTGTTGGGGCCGTTGGCAAGCCGTCCTCGTTGTGGCTCCGGTTGCTTCTTCTTAGTTCCGTAGCAGCTCTGGCAGCCACTGCTGTCACGTGCGTGATTGCGGCCTTCATGAACGGCGGACAAGGCGCGCTATCAGCCGCGTTCGGTGCCGTGCTGGTCATGCTCTTCTTTGGAATCAGCCTTTTGATCGGTCACTTTGTTGGCCGTAACAACCCCTCCGGCGCAGTAGGCCTCTTTGTTGCAACATATTTCATCAAGGTGGTCGGCTTTGCTGTAGTGCTTTTTGTGCTGGGTGCTCCGGACTGGCTCCATGGCCGATGGTTCCTCATCGGTGCCGTTGTGACAGTCGTGTTCTGGCAAGCCGCCGAAATCTACGGCTTCAGCAAGGCCCGTCTCCAGATCTACAACGATCCAGAGGAGCAGAAGGGTGGCCCGGATGTCTCCGCGTAAGCGCTATACACGCCCCGGGGCCACTACTCAGCAGCCCGTCAAACATGGTGAATCAGCAGAAGCCGGAAACGATGGCGGATACAACGCCGGCATAGCCGTCTTCAGCTACATCATTGGCGGGATCATTGTCTGGAGTTTGATAGGCTGGGGTCTGGATAATCTGTGGGGGACCCGCTGGATTGTGCTCCTTGGCGCTCTGCTGGGAGCCGCAGGAGGGTTCTATCTTTCCCATATGCATGGCCTCACCAGACAAAGCTCCTCATCTGGCGAGAGCAAAGCAGACAGCGGTCCGTCCACGGACGGGGACAGTAATGCCAAATAATTTCACATGGATTACAGATGCGTCCAACGCGTCCGGATTCCAACCAATGCCCAATGATGGACACAGCAGAGAGGAAACGCGTTGATCGCGCTTGCGCTCCCCGCCCAGGATTCGGGGTCATTCACCCCACCCGGAATCGACGAAATGCACCTGCCGGCAATCCTGCCTTGGGGTGCGCACGATGGCTTCTCCAAGCAGATGTTGCTGGTGATCCTTTCGGTCGTCATTATCGCTACATTCTTCATCCTCGCTGCACGTAAGCAGCAGCTGGTACCCGGCAAGCTGCAGTTCGCAGGCGAGATGGCGTACGGCTTCGTGCGCAACAGCATCGCCAAGGACATCATCGGCGGCAAGGACTTCATCAAGTACGTCCCGCTGCTGTTCAGCTTGTTCTTCTTCATCCTGGTGAACAACATCTATGGCGCCATCCCGCTGATCCAGCTCCCGAGCTTCTCGCATGTAGGCGGCGCCTACGTCATGGCCGGCATCGTATATGTCACCTGGATCGCCATCGGCATCAAGAAGAACGGCCTGAAGTACTTCAAGCTCGCCACCGTTCCCTCCGGTGTTCCGTGGTACATCCTTCCGATCGTCGTACCGATCGAAATCATCTCCAACTTCCTGGTCCGCCCGGTCACGCACAGCCTCCGTCTGTTTGCGACCATGCTGGCAGGCCACTTGATCGTCATGCTCGCCGGTTCCGGCATCGAGTTCCTTGTTATGCAGGAGAACGTCCTGCTCAAGGGCGCATCGGTACTGGTGCTGGTAGGCGCCGTGGCCATGTACATGCTCGAAGCACTGATCATGGCCCTGCAGGCTTACGTGTTCACACTGTTGACCGCGATCTACATCGAAGGCGCCCTGCACGCCGACAGCCACTAGGCTCCCAAAACTTCCCCTCGCGGGGATGAAGCAACCCAAACAACCTGCCGCACGGGCGGCATCTTGAAAGGAAGAAAAAATGGAAGGCACCATCAACGGCTCCCTCAACCTCATCGGCTACGGTCTCTCGGCCATCGGCGGTGGTATCGGTGTGGGTCTCGTGTTCGCCGCTTACATCAACGGTGTTGCACGTCAGCCGGAAGCTCAGCGTGTGCTGCAGCCGATCGCGTTCCTTGGTCTGGCTCTGACTGAAGCTCTCGCCATCCTCGGCCTGGTCTTCGCTTTCGTTCTTTCCTAGTCCTGGAACCCAAGCGAATCCCAAGCACGAGTAGATAGGACGGGTGAAATATGAATCAGCTGATCATCTCAGCCGCCACTGAAGGCGCTGCGGAGGCTAATCCGCTCGTTCCCAACGTCTGGGAAATGGGCGTAGTCCTCGTGGGCTTTGCGGTCCTCATGTACATCGTGGTCAAGTTTGTTGTCCCGATGTTCGAGAAGACTTTCGCAGAGCGCGCTGAAGCAATCGAAGGTGGCATTGCAAAGGCCGAAGCGGCCCAGGCGGAAGCTTCTGCAGCTCTTGAAGAGTACAAGCAGCAGCTCACCGACGCCCGTGCCGAAGCCAACCGCATCCGCGAAGAAGCACGCGCCGAAGGCGCCCAGATCCTCGCGGACCTGAAGGCAAAGGCTGCGGCAGAATCTGCACGCATCACTGAGCAGGCACATGCTGCCATCGAGTCGGAGCGCCAGGCAGCTGTTGTCTCGCTTCGTTCGGAGGTTGGCACATTGGCCACCACGCTGGCCGGCCGCATCGTTGGGGAAGCACTCACCGACGATCAGCGTGCCGCGCGCGTTGTGGACCGCTTCCTGGCAGATCTGGAGACCCAGAGCGCAGGTGCAGCTAAGTAATGGCAGGTATATCGAGCGAATCGCTGACCACAGCGCTGGCGCAGCTGGAAGCCAAGCTTCCCTTCGCCTCGCTGCAGTTGGCTAAGGACCTCTTCGGAATCCTGGGAACGGTGGACAGCTCGGCTGGCTTGCGCCGCGCCCTGACTGACCCGTCCCGTTCCGGTGACGAGAAGTCGGCGCTGGTCAAGCAGCTGGTTGGCGGAAAAGTCTCCGCTGATGCTGCTGAGATTGCAGGCGGATTGGCCAGCTCGCGCTGGGCATCGGCACGCGATATCGGCGATGCACTCGAGACGCTTGCCGCCACGGTTGTCATTGCCGTAGCTGAAAACAAGTCGGCCGTTTCTGCCTCCGGTATCACGGGGCTGGAAGAGCTGGAAAACGACCTGTTTGCCTTCAACCAGGCCGTCGCCTCCAGCCACGAAGTACAACGTGCTCTGTCTGAGCCGCAGGCATCACCAGCGGCGAAGATTGCATTGGCCGAGAAACTTGTTCCTGGCAGCAGCGAGGAAGCAAAAGTTCTCATCAGCCAGGCAGTTACGCAGCCGCGTGGTGTCAAGCCGAGCAAGCTCGTCGAGTCATTCGCCAAGCTTGCAGCCAAACGTCAGCAGCGCTGGATTGCAACTGTCAGCGTTACCCGTCCGTTGACGGAAACGCAGGCCAGCCGTCTGCAGGCCGGGCTGGATGCCCTGTACGGCCGCGAACTGAAGGTCAACGTCAATGTTGATCCCGCACTGATCGGTGGAATCCGCGTGCAGGTGGGTGACGAAGTGCTCGACGCTTCGGTTATCGCCCGCCTGACCGAACTCCGCCGCCAGCTCGCTGGCTAGCGAAGACAAAGCACAACTTAACTGATATAAAACCCGGTCATCGTGAGCAACGATGATCACGAAAACAGGAGAGCAGGGACTGCAGATGGCCGAATTGACCATCAACGCCGACGACGTCCGTAATGCGTTGAACGAGTTCGCGGCGTCCTACGAACCCGGAAACGCAGAGCGCGTAGAGGTTGGTCGTGTGACCACCGCAAGTGACGGCATCGCCCGTGTTGAGGGTCTTCCCTCGGTCATGGCGAACGAGCTGCTTCGCTTCGAAGATGGCACGCTGGGCCTGGCCCAGAACCTTGACGTCCGCGAGATCGGTGTCATTATCCTCGGTGACTTCACCGGTATTGAAGAAGGCCAGGAAGTTCACCGTACCGGTGAGATCCTGTCCGTTCCCGTTGGCGACGCCTTCCTGGGTCGCGTTGTCGACCCCCTGGGCCAGCCCATCGATGACCTCGGCGAGATCAAGGCCGAGGCCACCCGTGCACTGGAACTTCAGGCTCCGGGCGTTACCGAACGCAAGTCGGTTCACGAACCGATGCAGACCGGCCTCAAGGCTATCGATGCCATGATCCCGATCGGCCGTGGCCAGCGTCAGCTGATCATCGGTGACCGCCAGACCGGCAAGACCGCCATCGCCGTGGACACCATCATCAACCAGAAGGCCAACTGGGCTTCGGGAGATGTCACCAAGCAGGTACGTTGCGTCTATGTTGGTGTTGGCCAGAAGGCTTCCACCATCGCAGCCGTTCGTCAGACCCTCGAGGATCACGGCGCACTGGAGTACACCACCATCGTGGCGTCCCCGGCATCTGACCCCGCCGGCTTCAAGTACTTGGCACCGTATGCAGGTTCGGCCATCGGCCAGCACTGGATGTACGGCGGCAAGCACGTTCTGGTGATCTTCGATGACCTGTCCAAGCAGGCCGAAGCCTACCGCGCCGTATCCCTGCTGCTGCGTCGTCCGCCGGGACGCGAAGCATACCCGGGTGACGTTTTCTACTTGCACTCCCGTCTGCTGGAGCGTTGTGCCAAGCTCTCCGACGAGCTCGGTGCAGGTTCCATGACCGGTCTGCCGATCGTCGAGACCAAGGCAAATGACGTTTCTGCCTACATCCCGACCAACGTGATCTCCATTACCGATGGCCAGATCTTCCTCCAGTCGGACCTCTTCAACGCCAACCAGCGTCCCGCTGTTGACGTTGGTGTGTCCGTCTCCCGCGTTGGTGGCGCTGCACAGGTCAAGTCCATGAAGAAGGTCTCCGGTACCTTGAAGCTGGACCTGGCTCAGTACCGCGACATGCAGGCATTCGCTATGTTCGCCTCTGACCTGGATGCTGCTTCCCGTCAGCAGCTGACCCGTGGTGCACGCCTGATGGAACTGCTGAAGCAGGGCCAGTACTCACCGTTCCCGGTTGAGAACCAGGTTGTGTCCATCTGGGCCGGTACCAACGGTTACCTGGACGACGTTCCGGTTGAGGACATCAGCCGCTTCGAGTCCGAGTTCCTGGAGCACCTCACGCACAAGTCCTCCATCCTGACCACGCTGGCTCAGACCAACGTCCTGGATGACGACACCGCTGCAGCCTTGAAGGAAGCCATTGTTTCCTTCAAGAAGGGCTTCTTCGGCGAAGGCGACAACCACCTGGTTGGCGCTGGCCACGAAGAGCACGCAGCGATCTCCGGCGGCGACGTCGACCAGGAAAAGATCGTCAAGCAGAAGCGCTAGTTTCGATAACCTGCTCTGCCGGGGTCCGTAAGGGCCCCGGCAGGGCAGCACATCGGGAACTTAGGAAAGGATAAGTATGGGAGCCCAGATTCGGGTCTACCGTCAGAAGATCAGCTCGACGACGTCGATGCGCAAGATCTTCAAGGCGATGGAACTGATCGCTACCTCGCGCATCGGTAAGGCCCGCGCCCGCGTAGCAGCTTCACTGCCTTACGCGAACGCGATTACCCGCGCCGTTTCTGCTGTCGCAACTCAGAGCGAAATCGACCACCCGCTGACCACCGAGCCGGAGCAGATCCGCCGCGCCGCAGTCCTGATCATTACATCGGACCGCGGTCTTGCAGGATCCTACTCCGCAAGTGTGCTCAAGCAGGCTGAAGGTCTCACCGAGCTTCTTCACGCAGAAGGCAAGGAAGTCAAGGCGTACCTGGTTGGCCGCAAGGCGCAGGCGTACTTCGATTTCCGCAACCGGTCCTACGCCCGCGTATGGACCGGTGGCACGGACGCACCGGAATTCGAAACCGCGCAGGAAGTCGGAGCTGCACTTCTTGAAGACTTCTCCACCGACTTCGAAGAGGGCGGCGTGGACGAGATCCACGTTGTGTACACCCGCTTCAAGTCCATGGTGACGCAGGAGCCGACGGTCATCCGTTTGCTTCCGCTGGAGGTCGTAGAGGAGGAAGCAGCCTCGGAATCCGAGCTGTTGCCGTTGTACGAGTTTGAACCGGAAACAGAGCAGGTGCTTGACGCACTGCTTCCGCGTTACATCGAGTCCCGCATTTTCGCAGCCATGCTGCAGGCCGCAGCTTCCGAGCTCGCAGCCCGCCAGCGCGCTATGAAGTCGGCCGGTGACAACGCTACGGATTTGATCAAGAAGTACACGCGCCTTCGCAACACGGCCCGCCAGGCCGAGATTACGCAGGAGCTTTCCGAAATCGTGGCCGGCGCAGACGCCCTCGCGTCCTAGCCAGCAACGGATTCGGCTCAAAGCCGCACCTGCACCAAACAGATAAACTTAACCCCACGCCATCTACTGAGTGAAGTGAGAGAGATGACTGCCACTGCTACCGAACACGTAGCTACGGCCGGTGCCACCGGCCGCATTGCCCGTGTTATTGGTCCGGTTGTCGACGTCGAATTCCCGGCTGACGCAATCCCCTCGATTTACAACGCTCTGACCACTGAGATCACTCTCAACGGCCAGACGAAAACCATCACGTTCGAGACCTCCCAGCACTTGGGTGACAACCTCGTTCGCGCCATCTCCCTGCAGGCAACCGACGGCCTGGTCCGCGGTACCACCGTGCGGGACTCCGGCTCTCCCATCTCCGTGCCCGTCGGCGACGGCGTCAAGGGCCACATCTTCAACGTTCTCGGCAAGCCGCTGGACGTCGAAGAGTCCGAGATCAAGGCAGACGCCTACTGGCCGATCCACCGCAAGGCTCCGTCCTTCGCGTCCCTCGAGGGCTCCACGGAGATGCTCGAGACCGGCATCAAGGTCATCGACCTTCTCACCCCGTACATCAAGGGTGGAAAGATCGGCCTGTTCGGCGGCGCCGGCGTTGGCAAGACCGTTCTGATCCAGGAAATGATCACCCGTGTTGCCCGCAACTTCGGTGGTACCTCGGTATTCGCCGGTGTTGGTGAGCGTACCCGTGAAGGAAACGACCTCTGGGTTGAAATGGAAGAGGCAGGCGTTCTTAAGGACACCGCCCTTGTTTTCGGCCAGATGGATGAGCCGCCGGGAACGCGCCTTCGCGTGGCTCTGTCTGCTCTGACCATGGCGGAGTACTTCCGCGATGTTCAGAACCAGGACGTGTTGCTCTTCATCGACAACATCTTCCGCTTCACGCAGGCAGGTTCGGAAGTCTCCACGCTGCTCGGCCGTATGCCGTCCGCTGTGGGCTACCAGCCCAACCTTGCTGACGAGATGGGTCTGCTCCAGGAGCGCATTACCTCCACCAAGGGTCACTCCATCACGTCGATGCAGGCCATTTACGTGCCGGCTGACGACTACACCGACCCGGCTCCGGCAACGACCTTCGCACACCTGGACGCGACCACGGAACTTTCCCGTGAAATCGCCTCCCGTGGTTTGTACCCGGCCGTTGATCCGCTGACGTCCACCTCCCGTATTCTGGATCCCCAGTACATCGGCAAGGATCACTACAACACGGCTGTCCGTGTAAAGCAGATCCTGCAGAAGAACAAGGAACTTCAGGACATCATCGCCATCCTCGGTGTTGATGAACTGTCTGAAGAGGACAAGATCGTCGTGTCCCGTGCACGTCGTATCCAGCAGTTCCTCTCCCAGAACACCTACACCGCCAAGCAGTTCACCGGCGTCGAAGGCTCCACCGTGTCCATCAAGGACACCGTGGAAGGCTTCACGGCTATCTGCGACGGCGAGCTTGACCACATCGCAGAGCAGGCGTTCTTCAACGTCGGCGGCCTGGATGACGTCGAGCGTCAGTGGGCCAAGATCCAGGAACAGACCAAGTAGTATGGCTGAGCTCGAGGTTGAGATTGTCGCAGCGGACCACTTCGTGTGGTCCGGTGCGGCCAAGATGGTGAAGGCCCGCACCAGCGATGGTGAAATCGGAATCCTGCCGGGCCACTCGCCCCTTTTGGCCATCATGGCCGCGGGCGAGCTGGCAATCCAGCCGGTTTCCGGTGATCGCATTGCAGTAGTCGTTGACGGCGGATTCTTTTCCGTCGACAACGATCGCGTGGTGATTGTTGCTGACAACGCCAAATTGGGCGAAGCGGCTACAGCGGGGATCCGATAGCACGACCTTGATGGACGATTCCCTTATTCCGTTCATCGCCCTGGCAACAGCGTTTACGTTGCTGATCATTTCACTGTGCCTTTTCGGGGTGCGTCGCTTCAATCTGCGGCGCGCCCTGGGCACGGTCGACGCCTCCATTTGCATGGCTGGAAACAGCTGGCAGATGGGGGTTTGTCGTTATCAGGACAACGAGCTCGAGTGGTTCCGCCTGATGTCCCTGAGCGTTATCCCCAAACATAAATTCACGCGCAGCTCCCTTGAATTGTTGGGACGCCGTCAGCCCACGGAAGACGAGCTCGTCCGGATTCAGCCCGGCGTCGTGGTGGTTGAACTGCAGTATGAAGGTCAGAAGTTCATGCTCGCCATGAATTTCGATGCCTATGCTGGTTTGTCGTCCTGGCTCGAAGCGGGGCCGGTCATCGGCGTCGGAACCTGGCGTTAGGCGTTATGGATCTTCTTTCGGACGTCAGCTTGGTGGATGGGCCTTTCCTTTGGTTCAGTATCGCCTGCGGCGGAGTTGGCGGGGCCTACCTCCTATGGCGGCGACGACGATCCTGGCTGCTGCTGGTACCGGCCAGCCTGCTTGTGGCGATCGGGGTAGTGGCCCTTATTCACTGGATCCTTGTGGATCTGTTGGCCTCATTCTCGGAGAACCTGCCGTTTCAGACCGTGGCTTGGGCGGTACCAGCTGTCGCTGCAGTGCTCCTGTGCGTTGCGCGGTTTCCCCGAAATTCCTGGCGCGGCCGTTCGTTCAGCGTGGCGGCGATGTTCGGCGTTCTTCTTTTATGCGTTGTCCAGATAAACCTCTATTTCGGACTGAACAACACGGTCTCGGACCTGCTGGGTACCGCGGTGGCACGCATACAGCCACTTGAAGCGAGCCTCAAACGCAGTCCGGATGCAAAGCCAGGCCCTGCCCTGTCCGCATGGAAAGCCCCCGATTCCATGCCCCGAAACGGCGTCCTGCGCAAAGCCGCCATTCCTGGAACCGCTTCAGGTTTCAACGCACGGGATGCTTATATTTACTTGCCGCCCGCCTACCAGACTGCAGAACGTCCAACCTTGCCTGTGCTTGTCCTCTTCGCTGGTCAACCAGGCGGTCCTGCGGACTGGCTTACCGGTGGCCAGCTCCGGTCCCTCCTGGACCAGTACGCTGAAGCCCATAAGGGAATCGCCCCTGTCACCGTGGTGGTGGACCCCAACGGATCAGCCAATGCCAACACCATGTGTATGGATAGCAAAATCGCTTCCGTGGATACGTATCTTTCGCAGGATGTACCCACGTGGATCACTGAAACGCTGGATGTCTCCAGGGATCACAAGCTGTGGGCTGTAGGCGGTTTTTCCTTTGGCGGCACGTGTGCCATGCAGATGGGAACCTCCCACCCGGACCTTTTCGCGTCCATTCTTCCCTTCGCCGCCGAGCGGGAACCTGCACTCGCTAAAGACAGAAGCAAGACAATCTCGGACTCGTTCGACGGTGATGTTGAATCGTTCGAGTCCAGGACACCTTTGGTGTTGATGCAGCAACGCGATTTCTCCGGAAGCGGTGTGTACCTGGTTTCAGGTGAGGCTGACCATGAGTTCACCAGCTACATGCATGAGCTTGCGGACGCTGCAAGAAACGCCGGTTTTGCAACTGAAGAACATTCAATTCCACAGGCCGGGCACTCATGGGACGCCGTGATACGTGGCATGCCCGGTGGCCTCGACTTCCTTGCCTCCCGATGGGGGTTGCGGCGGTGAGCCTGGCCGTCAAAGGCGTGATCAGACCTGCGTTGGGCCAAGCAGGACGGCATCTGCGATCAACGCCGTTCACAATGATGGTTCTCGCCCTCTTTGTTGGCCTGTCTTTGGTGTCTGCGAGCTTCCTGACGGGCCCGGCGGAGCCTTGGCTTTCCGTTGCCAGTGTTTCGCTGGAGGGTCTGCGGTCCGGAGAATGGTGGTCTATTTGGACGTCGTTGTTCTTCGCCACCAATCCAGTGGCCTATGTCACGGCTGTCCTGATGATTCTGTTTTTCCTTGGCTTGGCAGAGCGGCACCTGGGATCCCTCAGGACGGCCGGAGTGCTCTTTGGTGGCCAGTTCGCCTGCGTATCCGCCTTCCTCCTTGTAACCCAGGTTGCCCAATACCTCGGCGACGGCTGGCTATCAGGAATGGCCGGCATCCGCCTGATCGGCCCCTACGGCGCCGTCCTCACCACCGTTTTGGCAGCCAGTGCGATCCTGCCCACCTTGTGGCAACGGCGCCTGAGGACCGTGGTGCTCGCGATTTCCCTGCTATTGGTTCTGTACGTAGGGCATGCGGAGACCGTGGTGGGCTTCCTGGGTGCGCTCATAGGTCTACTGACCGGGTGGTGGATGCAAAGCAGCCAGGGCCATCTCCACCTGCACAGGTCAACCAGCCGGGAAATCCGCAACCTTCTTTCATTGACCATGGCAATTTTCGCCGTGGGTCCCATCGTGACCGCTGCGGCAAAAAGCCCGTCCGGACCCTTGGCTTTGCTCAGGGATGTCATCCTCAACCCGCTGCCCACGCTAAGTCAGCTGGAGAGCAACTGCGGGGGAACCATCGACGTCACCTGCCTCGACATAACCCGCCAAGGCTACACAGGGCCGTTCGGATTGGCACTGGCGGTGGTTCCCGTTGTATTGCTACTCATTTGCGCCGACGGCATGAGGCGTGGGCGGCGGTTGGCCTTGGGAATCGCAATCGGGGTGCAGTTGGTGGTGGTGGCCTTGTCCACGATCTACCTTGCTCTCTTTGCCGGCATCCCGCGGCCCCCAGGTCGACCACATGCGGGGATGCTCAATACGGCAGTGGTTCATATCATTCCGCTGGTGCTGGTTCCCTTGGCGTTGGCGTTGCTCCTGTTTGTCTACAGGGGCCATTTCCGGGTGGAGACTTCTGATCGTCTCCGCCGGAAGGTGTTTTTGCTGGTCGGACTGACTGGGGGAGGCCTGGCGCTGGCCTACACGGTGGTGTGGTTGGCCTCCGGGGGGTTGGTTCGCGACGGCGGTCTGCTGGGTTTGGCGGCTGAACTTGCCAGGCAGTACCTCCCCGTTCCGCTTCCCGGCGTTTACCGTAAAGTCTTCGCCGAGCGCGATGTGCTGGAAGTCTTCCTCTTTTCCTATTCGGGCACACTGTTTTGGCTCGTAGCGCTACTTGGTGTGTGGGTGCTGCTAATCCGGGGACATCACGCCGGAGGACTTGACCGCCAGGCGCGGCAGGCGGCCCGTGCCCTGGTGAAGAGGGGAGGAGATTCGCTCTCATGGATGGCACTGTGGGAACCGAACAAATATTGGTTCACTCCAGATGGAACCGGGGGAGTGGCCTACCAACAGCACAGTCACGTGGCATTGACGCTGGCCGGTCCCTTCGGAGCGCGTCAGCACCATGCGGTGACCGCCCAAGGGTTCCTGGATTTCTGCTCCCAGCGTGCGTTGACTCCGTGCCTCTACTCCTGCACAGACGAGCTGTGGCCCATGCTGCAATCACGCGGTTTCCGCCGTGTGTCTGTCGCCCAGGAAACCCGCCTACGAATTAGGGGCCTGGAATTCAGGGGCAAGGAGTGGCAGAACGTCAGGACCTCACTAAACCGCGCCTCGAAGATGGGGATCACGGCAAACTGGGGTCGTTACTCCGAACTGCCGCTCGGGGTACGCGCCCAAGTGAGTGAAGTCTCGGAAGAGTGGGCAGCCCAAAAGAAGATCCCGGAAATGGGTTTCACTATGGGCGGTCTGGACGAGTTGGATGATGAAGACGTCCTGTGTTGCGTTGCGGTTGATGGCACGGGCTTCGTCTATGGCGTCACCAGTTGGCTTCCCGTGTATGAAGACGGCGTTGTTGTCAGTTGGACGTTGGACTTCATGCGGCGGCGCGGCGACGCTTTTCCCGGGGTCATGGAGTTTCTCATCGCATCGGCAGTATTGCATTTGCGGGACTCCGTGGAACTTATTTCCTTGTCCGGGTCGCCCTTGGCCCGGGAAGAGGGGGAGATCGAGCAGAGGGCCAAAGGTTTGGCCGGAATACTTGAGGTGGTGGGACAGGCCTTGGAGCCCGTTTACGGATTCAGGTCCCTGGCCTCATTTAAGTCGAGATTCCAACCCGAGTACAGAACGTTGTACATGTATTATCAAGACCCACTGCATCTTCCTGCAATAGGTCGCGCGCTCAGCAGGGCGTACCTTCCTGGATTATCAGTCCGGCATTCCGCACGGCTGCTCCGGAGCTTGGTTGGTTGAATTGTCAACGCCTATTCGAAGGGCGCGTTTGGTATTTCTTCATGGTTAGTAACAGTCGTTGTTGAGAACCCGCAGAGGGTGGCCGGGGTTTCCTCGATTAAGACACGTTGACCCCGGCTGGAAAGCCAGGGTCAACGAGTTGTGTTGTCTCCGCAATATGCAGGGATCAACAGGTACGACTAGACGACCGTAACGCCGGTTGCCTGGGGGCCCTTGGCTCCCTGACCGATCTCGAACTGAACGCGCTGGTTCTCGTCGAGGGTCTTGAAGCCACCGGTCTGGATCTCGGAGTAGTGGACAAAAACGTCCCCATCCGCGTCATCCGGGGTGATGAAGCCGAAGCCCTTTTCGGCGTTGAACCACTTGACGGTTCCCAGTGCCATGTATATCTCCTCATTGTGGAACATCAGTCCGATACACCTCGTACCGGATTTGTTACTCCGCGAGAAGACCCGAATACCAACCAAGCCTGGGCCTGATTGATTCGCAGGAGCTTCACGCTCGCAACTGGTCTTGCGAGCATGAAAAACACCTACACAAAGACTGCTATAACACTTTCATGTGCTCTGCCGGAGGTCAACGGTCTTTTGGGCAATTCAGGAAAATTTTCGGTAAAAAGAAGGTAACGCCGGGTCCGACAATTCAACGGCCTTTTCTAAGGAGGGTGTAGGAACCCGGACACCGGGAATCTAGGACAACCACTGCCCATTGCGCATTACGCCCGTCAGTTGCAGATCCTGGTTTGTTACCACCACATCGGCGCGAAGTCCTCTTCGGAGCCCTCCTATTTCATCGGAAAGTCCAAGGACCGCGGCCGGGACCGCTGTTGCCGAGCAAATCGCGTCGGGAAGTCCGACGCCGGCTGCCACCGTTTTGCTGACAACTTCCAAGAGGGTGGAGGTGCCTCCGGCGATGGATCCCGTGGCATCGAGTGTGGCCACGCCGTCGCTGACGGTGACCGGGGACGGGCCGAGCATGTAGCTGCCATCGGACAATCCTGCGGCAGCCATTGAATCCGTGACCAGGACGATGTTTCCGGCGCCCACTAACTGGAAGACAGTTGCCACGGTGCTCGGGGCCAGGTGCGTTCCGTCTGCAATGAGTTCAACAACGGCCTTTCCCTCCTGCGCCATGCGCAGGCACGCCGCAACGGGACCCGGGGCGCGATGGTGCATGGGCGGCATCCCGTTGAAGAGGTGCGTCACGGTGGGAAGCGAGCTGACGCCGTCGAACCCTGCCGACTCAAGTCCCTCCCGTGCCGCAGCGAGCGACGCCGCGGCCGTGGCGTCGTCGCAGTCGGTGTGGCCCAAGGAGGGAGTAACGCCATGGGAAGTCATCAGGTCCACCAGGGCAGCTGCGCCTGGAAGTTCGGGGGCGTAGGTCATGGTGGACAGCTTGCCGGCCGCGGCACCCACCAGCTCGTCCATGAGCTCCAGATCCGGTTCCAACAAGTAGTCGGGATTCTGGGCCCCGCATCGGGCATGGGAGAGGAACGGCCCTTCAAGGTGAATGCCGGCCACCAGTCCCTCATCCACGAGCTTCACATAGAGCTCGATACCCCGGAGGAGGTCTTCCCGGGGAGCAGTGACCATGCTGGCAAGGAATGTGGTGGTACCTGATCTATGAAGGAAGTCCACGGCCTTGCGCGCGGAAGATTCTTCACCGCCAGGGAAGTCGCCGCCATTGCCGCCGTGGCAGTGCACGTCAACGAGGCCGGGGAAGAGGTAGCTACCGCTGGGGATGCCTAAGTGGATCGCGTTGCGAAAACCGTCGAATTCTTCCGGATCGAAGGCGCTGGCCGGGCCTGCATAGGCAATCCTGTCGCCGTCGACGGCAACCAATCCGTCTTCCACCACCTCGCCGTCGCTGACAAGCGTTCCTTTAATGATCTGATGGCTTGGAGCGGACGATGGGGAGGATGCAACAGTCATGGTCTTGATTCTAGTGGCCTGCGGCACACCCTCCCGAAGACGGGAACCTAGAAAAGCCGTGACTCGCTGTCATCCACGCCGCGCATGGCGTCATAATCCAGGGTGACGCAATCTATTCCGCGGTCGTTGGCCAGGACCTTCGCTTGGGGTTTGATCTGTTGTGCGGCAAAAATTCCCCGTACCGGTGCCAGCAGGGGGTCGCGGTTGAGCAGCTCGAGGTAACGCGTGAGTTGTTCAACGCCGTCGATGTCTCCACGGCGTTTTAGTTCGATGGCAACAGTGGCCCCGGCCGCGTCCCTGGCCAAAATGTCCACAGGACCGATAGCTGTGAAGTACTCGCGCCGAATCAGGGAGTAACCGGACCCCAAAAGTTCGATTTGCTCGGCCAGCAACCTCTGAAGATCCGCTTCGACGCCGTCCTTGATCAGGCCGGGATCGGTGCCGAGCTCGTGCGAGGTGTCGTGCAGTTGCTCGTAGATATTGATGATGAGGCGGTCATCCGTTTTGGCGGACTGAACAGTCCACTGTTCCACCACCCCTTCCTCCACTTCGGTCTCCTCCGGTGAGGTCACCCGAAGGGTCGCGGGGGGACTCATCCAGTTCAGCGGCTTATAGGAGCCGCCGTCGGAGTGCACCAACACCGAACCATCCGCTTTGACCAGCAGGAGCCGGGTGGCGAGCGGGAGATGGGCCTTGAGGCGGCCAACGTAATCAACAGAACAACGGGCTATGACGAGTCGCACCCGCCCCACATTACCGTCTGCAACGGTATGGCTGGGGCAGAATGGAAGTATGCCCCGCTCCAACCGTCCCCGTCGCAACGCGTCCAGCACACGCTCCGGCAACTCCGGTGGAAAGTGGACTGAACCGGCGCAGGAGCTGGACCTTGAGCGGGCCCGTGCCGGAATCGCCAGGAGGGAAAGCGCCCCGGATGGTGACTGGATGGTGCGAACCATGACGGCCAGGAAAGCGGAGAAGCAGTACATCTGCCCTGGCTGCTCCACTGCCATCGTCCCGGGTATCGCCCACTTGGTGGTGTGGTCCGACAGCCATCTGTTTGGACAGGCCGCAGGGCTGGCCGAACGCAGGCACTGGCACACCAACTGCTGGACGGGCCGGACGTACCGTTACCGCTGATTCGCTTAGGCTTGGAACCATGACTTTCGACCCCGCCTCGTTCGTGTTCACCCAGCAGAATGCGCCCTCGGAAATCCGTGCTTCCACGGTCCTTCCCGCTGTGCGCGAGAACGTGGAGTTCACCACAGAGGACGGCAAGGTCCTGCTGGGCGAACTCGCGCTCCCGGCGTCAGGGGAAATTACTGCCACCTTGATCACCCTCCACCCGTTGCCCACTCACGGTGGATTCATGGATTCGCACGTGTACCGCAAGGCCTCGTACAGGCTTCCGGCGCTGGCCGGCGTCGCCGTGCTGAGGTTCAATACGCGGGGCACGGCATCGCCGCGCGGAACCAGCGATGGTCAGTTCGAAGAGGGCATTGGTGAGCGGTACGACGTCGAGGCCGCCGTCCGTTTCGCCGTTGAACGCGGCTTGCCGCACCGCTGGCTGGTGGGGTGGTCTTTCGGAACTGAACTGGCCCTGATGTACGGGGCGGTGGAGCCGGTTGCCTCGGAGATCGAAGGTGCCGTGTTGTTGTCGCCACCGTTGCACCGGGCCACGGACGTGCACCTCAAGGAGTGGGCCGAGTCCGGTAAGCCGCTCACAGTGCTGGTGCCGGAGCACGATGACTACTTGCAGCCTGCTGAAGCAGCCCAGCGGTTCGCTGTGGTGCCTCAAGCCCGGATTGTCGGCGTCGACGGCGCCAAGCACCTCTGGGTTGGCGAAAAGTACGCAGCGCGAGTCTTGAATGAAATCGCCGACGACGTCACTCCGGCGGGTGCCGGAGCCGACGGTCTACCTCGGGAGTGGGCGGGGCCGGTCGCAAGCGCCTAGCTGGGCCCCGCGTCCGGTTTTTGTACAGATAATGCCCCTAAACACGATGCTTAGGGGCATTATCTGTACAAAAACCGAGAGAAGGCTCAGTGCCTGTCTTGCCGGACGATGAAGACTTCCTTGATGAGCAGCATGATCGCTGCTGCTGTGGGAATGGCAATCAACGCGCCAAGGACGCCAAGCAGGCTGCCACCGGCTATCACCGAGATCACGGCCACGGCTCCCGGAACCGCCACAGCGCGCTGCATGATGCGCGGTGAGATGAAGTACGCCTCGAACTGCAGGTAGGCGAAGTAGGCGATCGCGTAAACCACCGCTGTCTGCCAGCCGGCGGTCAGTGCCACCAGGATAACCACTACTGCAGCGATCATGCCGCCCACCAAGGGGATGAACGCCAGCAGGGCAACGACGAACGCCAGCAGGACGCTGAATGGTATGCCCAGGATGGTCATCAGGATGAACGCAAAAATAGCATTCAGGAGGGCTACGCAGACCTGGCCAATGACGTAATTACCCACGGAATCGGTGATCGCTTCGGAAAGCGCCTCAACACGCGGACGGCGGGACCGGGGAGCCAGGCGGTAAGCCCATTTCTTCATGGACGGCAGGGCTGCCAGGAAATACAGGCTCAGGACCAGGACGATCAGCGAACCAAACAGGCCGTTGGCCACAGTGGAACCGAAACCCACCACGCCGCCGAAGATGCCACCCATCGCCTCGGGGTCTTTGACGAACTTGTCCAGCTCAGTAGTGATACGGTCACGCACGCCGAATTGGCTGTCTGCGCTGCGGAAGAAGTCCGAGTCGAGGAAACCGCGGATCCACTCAGGGGCTTGGCGGACGATTTCCGATACCTGTTCGACGATGGTGGGTATCAGTGTTGCGAAGAAGCCTGCCACTGCAAGGACAAGCGCTGAGACGGAAATGAGGATGCCCGCGGGGCGGGGGACTTTGCGGCCTTCAAGCCAACGAACCACGGGATCAAGTCCAAGTGCGATGAACAGCGCGGCCACGATCCACAAAATGAGTTGGGTGGTGTTGCTGGCAATGTAGAACACGGCCAGGGCGATGCCGACGCCGGCGGTACCCATGAATCCGACATATACAGGATGCTGTGATGACATTCGCGGGCCGGGGGCGCCGAATCCGTGGTCGTCCTCGGGGCGGGAGCTTTCGCTGCCTTCATCGGATTCAGTTTCCGGGGGCATCTCGAATCGCACCCGGTTGCGGGCTCCGGGAATGGGCTGCCGAAGTCGCCGGCTGATGGCAGCCAGGCGTCCGGTGCGGACCGGAACCGTTGCAGCAGGGCCCTCGGAAGTAGCGGTGCCACCCCCGGAAGGGGAATCCACCGCACCTGACCCTGACTCTTCGACGGGACGGGGCTCCATGTGGTCTTTCACGCGGTTTAGCTGCCTTTTCAGTGGTGGTACAAGGTGGACTTAGGCGTTGGGAGGCCCGTATATCATGATCATCGCCACACTATCAGGACCGCGTAATGGCGCCGGAGCGGCGCGGTGGCGGGCTTTTCGGGGTGTCGGGGAGATCACCTCGATCTGACTCTCTGATAACAAAACGGTTACCCTTGAAGTTCAACGACCGCTGATGATAGGTGATCCTGTGCGTTTGAAGACTGCAGCCTTGCTGGTGCTGCTGGGCCTGCTGACGATGCTGGCCGGTATAGGCCAGCTGACTTTTTGGGCCCCCGCTGAGACCGTGACGGCTTCGGTTCCGAGCGATACCAAAGCTGCCCCGCTGACCGTGATTGACCAAAAGTTGATCGCTCTCCATGACGGGCCGGTGAAGATCAAAATCCAGGGTGAAGGCAACTTCATGGTAGCCACCGGACGACCGGACGATGTGGAAGCGTGGGTCGGTGAGACCGCCCACAACACGCTGACCGGTGTCTCTGCTGACCAGAAGTCGCTGGAGGTGTCCTCCGCAGATGGCGAGGCCACGGCGCCGTCCCCGGCTGGATCCGATTTGTGGGTCAGCACTGAGGATGCCAGCGGAGATCTTGACTACACCTGGAACCCTCCCGCTGACGGCGAGTGGTCCCTTTTGGTAGCCGGAGACGGTACCAAGCCCGCGCCGTCGTCAATTTCCATGACGTTCCCCAACAACGCCACCACCCCCTGGGCAGTGCCGCTGATTGTTGTGGGCATCATCATCATCTTGGTGGGAGCGGCGTTGCCGTTCATCGCCAAGGCAATGAGCAATCGACGCAAGGACCGTGATGACGATGAGCCGCGCGATGGTGGGGAAACCACCACGCTGCCGGTTCAACCCTCAGCCAAACAGTCAACTGAAGTCCAGTCGCCCACGGGTGACGAAGGCCGCCGTCGTGGCGCGGGCACCGAAGGTCCGGCACTCCGGATCACTGCCCTTGCCGCCACAATGGCAGCAGTCATGGTGGGAGGGACAGCCATTGCTGCCCAAGCCACCACGACACCCGAGGCCACGTCCACATCCTCGGCCGCAGCTGCTGCCGACGGTGGAACGCCGGTCATGCTGGAATCCCAGTTGCAGCGGATTCTTGAGCAGGTCGCCAGCACTGTGGATGCAGCCGATGCGGCCAAGGATGCGGCCAAGCTGGCTCCGCGCGTAGACAAAATGGAACTCCAGATCCGGACGCAGAACTACAAGATCCGGTCCGCGGTTTCCGCCTATGAGCCGCGCATGCCGGTCCGTGCCACCAAGCTTCAGAGCAGTGTGATCAGCACCAAGCGTGACTGGCCCCGCACGGTCTTTGCCCTCACTCAGGGTGAAGGCAACGTTGTGCCGCAGGTTCTGACTCTGGTGCAGCTTTCACCCCGCGAAAACTACAAGTTGTGGGGCAGTGCGCCGCTTCAACCCGGGACCAATTTCCCCTCTTTCCCGATTCCGCGCAAGGGTACCGAACCTGTACCGGCTAGCGATAGCACCGGACTGGCTTACAGCGGTAACGAGGCTCTGGAAATTTTGAGTGAAATGCTCACCAACCCGGAGTCTCCCAACCGCAGCAAGCTGGCTGACGGGCAGTCTTCCCCGTACATCGCAGGGGCACTGGCGTACCAGGCGGACACCGTGAAGAACGGAACAAGCGCCAACTTCAAGTTCACCCACACTCCGGTCACCAATCAGACCGTGGTGCTCCGGACTGCCGACGGCGGTGCCGTGGTTGTGGGACGTTTGGACTTCGCTTTCGAAGGCACGCCCAAGGCGGCAGGAGACAAGCTTCTCCTTGAGGACGATTCCGCTGTCTTCGCCGGTGGAAAGGAAACCACCACGGGCATGGTCCTGAACTTCGCCGAGTCCGTGGCGGTGTACATTCCGCCAGCTGGTTCTGCAGACCCCATGAAGCTCGTGGCAGCTACCCGCGGACTGGTCGGAGCCAGCTTCAAGTAGGGCTTACCCATGGCAGGGCAGCGGCTAGAGTGGACGGTATGAGTTCGCCCGGATACCGACCCACTCCAGCCGCTGCCAGCCAGCTCAATCTTCGCGGTGCCGTCGACCTATCGTCGCTGCGCCGCCCGGCCGCCCCGCCGGCGTCTTCCCCCTCCGCTTCGGCGGGCGGCGGATCGCCCGCGGCCGGCGCGCCCCAAGGGGGCGAAAACGGCAAAGCACCACTCCGAGTGGATGCCACCGAAACAAATTTCCAGGATCTGGTGCAATTGTCTGCGCAGATCCCCGTGCTTTTCCTTCTTTGGTCGCGCTACGCACCGGAGTCCCCGGCCGTTCTCGAAGCAGCCGAACGCGTTGTGGAAACCTACGGTGGCCGGCTGGTGCTTGCCGCTGCCGATGTTGATACTTTCCCCCAGCTGGCGCAGGCCTTCCAGGTTCAGGCCGTTCCCACAGCTGTTGCTGTGGTCAAAGGACAGCCTGTACCGCTTTTCCAGGGACCTGCCGATGATGAACAGATCCGCAACCTGGTGGAGGAACTTCTAAAGGTCGCTGCAGCCAACGGAGTCACCGGCAGCATAGGTGAGGCTGATGAGTCAGGTGAGGACCCGGAGCCCGCACCGCTCCCGCCGCTGCACCAGGCAGCCATTGATGCGATCGAGGCCGGCGACTATGCGGGGGCCATAGCGGCCTACAAGCAGGCGCTTCTCGAACAACCCGCAGACACCGACGCCAAAGCGGGTCTGGTGCAGGTGGAGCTGATGGCAAGGCTGGAAAAGCTCTCCGCGCCTGAGGCTGAAAGCCTCCGCCACCTCGCCGCAACAGAACCCGACAACATTCAGGCTCAGTTGACGGTTGCTGACCTCGACATTTCCGGCGGCCACATCGATGACGCCTTCAATCGCATCATCAGCTTTATCGGCAGGAATTTCGGTCCGGAGCGCGAGACGGCCCGGGTACGCCTCCTGGAGCTATTCGAGGTGGTAGGGACACAGGACGAGCGCGTGGCTAAGGCCCGCCAAGGACTCGCGAGGGTCCTCTTCTAGTGCCGTCCGCGCTGTTCACGCCGCTGCAGCTGCGTGCACTCACCGTTGCACACCGCGGCTGGGTATCGCCCATGTGCCAGTACAGTTGCCACCCGGAGACCGGAGAAGGTGTCCCGCACGACTGGCACTTGATGCACCTGGGTTCTTTTGCAGCCGGTGGTGCCGCATTAATCCTTACCGAGGCAGCTGCAGTGAACGCGGCGGGCAGGATCAGCCCGCTGGACGCCGGTTTGTATTCCGATAACCAGGCCGCGGGGTGGGAACGGATTGTGGACTTTGTCCACCGGCATGGCGCCGTCGATGCCAAGATCGGTGTCCAGCTGGCCCATGCCGGGCGCAAGGCGTCCACCTACTGGCCGTTTTCCGAACGCTCCGGCTCTGTTCCGGAAAGCGACGGCGGTTGGCTCACGGTAGGGCCCGGCAGCGCTCCTTTTGACGGCTATGCTTCGCCCAGAATGATGAGCGAAGAGGATATCCAAGCCGTGGTGACCGACTACGCCGCTGCTGCCAAGCGCGCGGTGGCCGTGGGTTTTGACACCGTGGAGATCCATGGTGCCCACGGGTACCTCCTTCACCAGTTCCAAAGCCCGCTCATCAACACCCGGACAGACGCTTGGGGCGGCAGCGAGGAACGGCGCAACCGGCTGATGCTCGCGGTGGTGGACGCGGTCAGGGAAGTCATCCCGGATTCGATGCCGCTGCTGCTCCGTATCTCGGCGTCGGACTGGGCCGAGGGCGGGGTTGATGTGGAGGCCTCAGTGCGTTTGGCTCGCGCCGCTGCTGAACGTGGCGTTGACTTGGTGGACGTCTCCAGTGGCGGCGCGGTTGCGCATCAACAGATCAGGGCCGTGCCAGGTTACCAGGCAGGGTTCGCCCAGCAGTTAAAGAACGACGCCGGGGTCCTCACCGGTGCGGTTGGTTTGTTGACGAGTCCTACGCAGGCGGAGGACATTGTGGCCAACGGGAGGGCTGATGCGGTGTTCATGGCCCGTGCCGCGTTGCGTGATCCGCACTGGTGGCTGAGGGCCGCCTACGAATTAGGCCATGACATTGCGTGGGTCCCGCAGTACCAGCGGGCCGTTCCCCGCCACGGCTTCTAGGACCTCCTCCAGGTTTCCGCCTGCAAGGTTAGGCTGGGTTCATGACGGAACCACGCCATGAACCCATGCCCACATTCGAGCCGCCACGAGCTGCCGCGCCGCCACAAGCTGCCGAGCCGCCACAAGCTGCCGAGCCACCGCAGGTGGCCGCTCACCCGATGCCCTCGGAGGACTCGCCCGGGAGCGAGCCACTGGCTGCGCTGTCCATTCGGGGCCTGGCCAAACGATTCGGCGAGAAAATCGCCGTCGACGGCGTGAGCCTGGAAGTCCCTGCCGGATCCTTCTACGGGATGGTCGGGCCTAACGGTGCAGGAAAGACCACCACGTTGTCCATGGCCACCGGACTGCTGCGGCCGGACTTTGGCACAGCCTTGATCCACGGGGTTGACGTCTGGTCGCGGCCGCTGGAGGCCAAGAAGCTCATGGGCGTCCTGCCTGATGGCGTGCGCCTGTTTGATCGGCTGACCGGCGAACAGCTGGTGACGTACTCGGGTCTGCTCCGCGGTATGGACCGTGAAGTGGTGGGCTCCCGGGTGCCTGAATTGCTGGCTGCCCTGGATCTCCAAGCGGACGCCGGCAAATTGGTTGTGGACTACTCGGCAGGTATGACCAAGAAAATTGCCTTGGCCTCAGCGCTGATCCATGCTCCGCGTCTGCTTGTCCTTGACGAGCCCTTTGAGTCGGTGGATCCTGTGTCGGCCGCCAATATCAGGGGCATCCTTGAGGGGTATGTTGCTTCCGGCGGTACGGTCATCGTTTCGAGCCACGTCATGGATCTTGTGCAGCGCATGTGCAGCCACGTAGCAGTTGTGGCTGGTGGGCGTGTTTTGGCCGCGGGCTCCGTGGACGAGGTCCGCGATGGTTCCACGTTGGAGGAACGCTTCGTCCAGTTGGTGGGCGGCGGACACCGGACGGAGGGCTTGGAATGGTTGCGCACCTTCTAAACCTCAAGTGGCGCCTGCTCCTGAACGGGTTCAAGCGCAGCCCGTGGCAGCTGGTAGGCATGGCGTTGGGGCTCGTTTATGCATTGGGATTGCTGGTCCTCCTGGTTGGAGGCCTCATAGCGCTGCGGTGGGCTGATCCGGAGATCGCCCACACTGTAGTGGTATTGGGTGGAGCGGCCGCTGTCCTGGGTTGGGCCATCATTCCGCTTATTGCTTCGGCCGCGGACATGACCTTGGACCCTGCCCGGTTCACCACCTTTGCCATACCGCCTAGACAACTCTTGACCGGCCTTGCCCTCGCGGGCTTCATCGGTATTCCCGGTCTGGCCACTTTGCTGGCTGCGCTCGGGACGGTAGGGACCTGGTGGCGTAGTTTTCCAGCGGTGGCAGGTGCCTTGTTGGGTGCGGTTCTGGGTGCCATAACGTGCATCGTCCTGTCCAAAGTAGTCACGACGGCGACTGCCGGCCTTGCGGCGTCGCGGCGTTTCAAAGATGCCAGCAGCATTATTGTGTTCATTCCGCTGGTGTTGCTGGGCCCCATCATGATGGGAATTATTGACGGCGTTCGCGGAAGTGCTGATTACCTCCCCGTGTTGGCCAGGGCTGTTTCCTGGACGCCGCTGGGTGCAGCGTGGTCTCTGGGCGGAGACCTCGAATCAGGCAATGTGGCCGCCGCGGGGCTCAAGTTGCTCATTGCGGCAGCAACCATCGTCGCCCTGCTCCTGTGCTGGCATGTTCTGCTGCAGCGGGCGTTGGTGACGCCTCCGTACTCCGGAGGGTCAGCAAAGAAGGGTGGAAAACTTGGACTGTTCGGTCTTCTTCCCGCAACACCGGCAGGTGCAGTTGCTGCCCGGGCTCTGGTCTATTGGATGAAGGATCCGCGGTACGCGGCATCCCTGGTTATTGTTCCCCTGTTTCCTGTCATCTTTTTCTTCAGCGGCTCACAGAGCGGCAGTTACGGCATGCTCATGATCCTGGGGCCGCTGACGGCCTTTGTGATGGCCTGGTCGATTTGCGCTGATGTCTCGTACGACAACACAGCTTTTGCGCTTCACCTCGCAGCAGGTGTCCGTGGCATCGATGACCGCCTGGGCCGGGCGTTGGCTTGCCTGGCACTTTCCCTTCCGGTGGTGCTGGTGTTCACCGTAGGGCCGCTTTTTGTCACCGGTGACTGGCAATGGCTGCCCAATCTCTTGGGCTTGTCGTTGGGCACGCTCTTGACCGGGCTGGGGCTTTCATCCGTGATTTCAGCGCGTTACAACATCGCCGTGCCCTTGCCGGGGGACAGCCCGTTCAAGAAACCCCCGGGAAATGTCGCCCAGACCCTCGCAGTTCAGGCAGTTGGTATGGGTCTTTTGGCCCTTCTATTGGTTCCGGAGCTTGCGCTGGTGGCTGTTCAGGCGTTCACTGGAGGTTCGGAAGCTGGATGGATCAACTTGGCAGTAGGTCCGGTACTGGGCGTTATCCTGTTCGTGGTGGGCGTCCGCCTTGGTGGAAAGTGGTTGGACGCCAGAGGGCCGGAGATGTTCGCCCAGCTCAGCGCAAACCGATAACCACGTAACAACCGTGCCCGTAGGTGGGACATGGGATAACGTCTTTGTCAGATAGCTCGACGACCACAAGTAGAAAGGCCGTGACGATGGAAGTTGTCATTCTCCCTGGCACTAAACAGATCGGTGCACTTGCAGCCGATGCCATCGAAGCGCTGGTCCGCCGTAAGCCCAACGCTGTACTGGGTCTGGCAACGGGTTCGTCCCCTCTGCCCATTTACGACGAGTTGGCCAGCCGTTACGAGGCCGGGGGATTGGACTTCAGCCAGGCGCATGGATTCGCGCTGGACGAATACGTGGGGCTTGAAGCGGGACATCCCGAGTCCTACCGCGAGGTAATCCGGCGCGAGTTCACCAACCGCGTGAATATCAAGCCGGAAAACGTCCATGGACCCGACGGCGCAGCCGGGGACCTTGAGGCAGCATGCCAGGCCTATGAGGATGCCATCAAAGCCGTGGGCGGAGTGGATCTCCAGATCCTGGGTGTGGGGACAGACGGGCACATTGGCTTCAACGAGCCTGGGTCCTCCCTGGCATCCCGGACGCGCATCAAGACGCTGATCGAGCAGACCCGGAAGGACAACGCCCGCTTCTTCGACAGCATCGACGACGTGCCCCACCACGTAGTCACCCAGGGACTGGGAACCATCATGGACGCCCGGCATGTGGTGTTGGTCGCAACAGGGGCGCAGAAAGCCCAGGCTGTGCGTGATTTCGTGGAGGGACCTGTAGCTGCAATTTGTGCAGCATCAATCCTTCAGATGCACCCGCACGCCACGATTTTGGTGGATGAGGCAGCCGCGTCATCGCTGAAACTGGCTGATTATTATCGGCACACTTACGACAACAAGCCGGAGTGGCAGGGACTGTAGACGGTAAGATGTTTGGCATGACTACGCTTCCTCCGGATCCATTCGAAAACGACCCCATGCGAGAGCTTTCCGGAGCCGGAACGTCCACTGCCACCATTGAGCGCGAGGAAACGCGCCAGGAAGTGGAACCCGGCGACCGCGAGCGGTTTTCGCACTACGTCCGCAAGGAAAAGATCATGGAGTCGGCCCTGAGCGGTGAGCCAGTCATTGCCCTCTGCGGCAAAGTCTGGACACCGGGGCGCGATCCCAAAAAGTTCCCGGTCTGCCCGGAGTGCAAGGAGATTTACGACGGCCTCCGACCCGGCAACGACGGTGGAAACAACGGCGGCCCGGGCAACTCCAAGTAGTGGGTGGGAAGAGAACACCGGCCCTATCTGATCATCTCCTGCCCGTCAGCTTTGGCGTGCCCGGAAATCCGGAAATGATCATCGCTGCCATCAGCCCGGGGGAGCCAGCATGACAGAAACACTATTTGGTGGACCGTCCCTGCCTCCGGCGTACCCGGAACGTGCTGCGTGGGGTACAGCGCCCAAGCTCCGTGCGTGGCAGCAGGAGGCACTTGACCTCTACATGAACCGCAATCCCAAGGACTTCCTCGCCGTGGCAACCCCCGGCGCCGGTAAGACCACCTTTGCCCTTCGCATCGCCACCACGCTGCTGGATAGTGGGGTGGTCAACAGGATCACCATCGTGGCACCTACGGACCACTTGAAACGTCAGTGGGCGGATGCCGCAGCCAAAGTGGGAATCGCCATTGATCCAAACTTCAAGAATTCCGATGGCCAGCATGGTCGTGGCTTCGTGGGCGTTGCCGTCACGTACGCACAGGTAGCCAGCAAGCCCATGCTGCATCGGGCGAAAACTGAAGCGGCACGCACTTTGGTGATCCTGGACGAAATCCACCACGGCGGCGAAGCTTTATCGTGGGGCGATGGCCTGCGCGAGGCCTTTGATCCGGCCGCCAGGCGCCTGTCACTGACAGGTACTCCGTTCCGCTCGGATACCTCGCCGATTCCCTTTGTTGACTACGCTGAGGACCGGGACGGCATCCGGCGTTCCAAAGCCGATTACACGTACGGCTATGGCAATGCGCTGCGGGACCACGTAGTGCGCCCCGTACTTTTCATGGCGTATTCGGGCCAGATGCGGTGGCGTACCAGTGCAGGTGACGAGATGGCTGCCTCGCTGGGTGAAGCTGCTGTCACCAAGGACATCACCTCCCAGGCCTGGCGCACGGCGTTGAACCCCACCGGCGAGTGGATTCCTGCCGTCCTGGCTGCGGCGGATAAGCGCCTCAGCGAGGTCCGGAGGACGGTGCCGGACGCCGGTGGCCTGGTCATTGCCACAGACCACGAGGACGCCCGGGCCTACGCGGGCCAGCTCAGGAAGATCACGGGCCAGTCGCCCACGGTGATCCTTTCGGACGACTCCAAGGCTTCGAGCAAGATCGAGGAATTCTCCGCGGGTGAACAGCGCTGGATGGTTGCTGTCCGCATGGTGTCCGAAGGCGTTGACGTGCCGCGGCTGTCGGTGGGCGTCTATGCCACCTCCACCTCCACACCTCTGTTCTTCGCTCAGGCCGTGGGGCGTTTTGTGCGTGCCCGCAAGAGGGGCGAGACGGCGTCGGTCTTCCTGCCCTCCGTGCCGCCGCTGATGATTCTCGCCAACACCATGGAGGCAGAGCGGGACCACGCGTTGGACCGCCCGGAGAAGGACGAGGACGGCCTCTTCAATCCCGAAGAGAACCTCATGGCAGAGGCCAATCGGGAAGACAAAGCGTCGGACGAGCTCACCAAAGGCAAGTTCGAGGCTCTGGATTCCCAAGCGTCATTTGACCGCGTCCTTTTTGACGGTGGTGAGTTTGGCACGGGAGCGGACATCGGTTCCGATGATGAATTGGACTTCCTTGGCATTCCCGGGCTCCTGGACGCAGAGCAAGTGGGCACACTGCTGCGCCAACGCCAGCACGATCAGCAGTCCCGCAAGAAACGCCAGTCACCGCTGGCGGCTGCGGCCGCGCCGGCTGTGCCTGACCACCGGATGCTCATGGACCTGCGCAACGAGCTGGCCAAAAACGTGGCTGCCTGGGCTGCCCGTACCGGCACGCCCCATGGTGTGGTTCACACCAAACTGCGTGAAGTGTGTGGTGGCCCGGCTGTCGCCCAAGCGAACGAGGAGCAGCTGCAGGCCCGCCTGCGCAAGCTTCAGGACTGGTTCATCGGCAGGAAGTAGCTGGAACCACTAGCAGCTGAAACAGGGAAGGGCGCCGCGGTTGCGGCGCCCTTCCCTGTTTCCAGGAATTCACGAATCAGTCGCGTTCGACTTCCACTCCGGCGGCTTCCATTTCGTCATAGGCATCGCTGAGGTCATCGGCGATTCCTGCCGTGAGCCCGGCAATCACCGTGGTGGTGTATCCGGCCTGGACCGCATCCAGCGCCGTAGCCTTCACGCAGTAGTCCGTGGCAAGTCCTACCACCACCACTTCCTCGACGTCGTGGCTTTGGAGCCAATCGTCGAGTCCGATCGCGTCTTCGTCGAGGACCTCCACCGTGGCTGCTCCGGCTTTGAGGTCGCCGGTGGGGACGTCGTCTTCGGGAGCCAGGACGCCCTCGAAGCCGGAGTAGGCCGCGGTGAATTGACCTTTCCGGAAGTAGGCATGGATGTACTCGGGATCCAGGTCTTTGTGTAGCTCGGCACCTTTACTCCTGGCCCTGCAATGCGGAGGCCAGGAATCCACCATGTCCGGGTTATCTGAGAAGTGGTCGCCGGGCTCGACGTGCCAATCCTGAGTGGCCACGATGTGATCGAAATGCTGTTGGTTGGCGTCCATGTATTCGGTGATGGCACTTGCAACGGCGGCGCCACCTTCAACAGCAAGCGTTCCGCCCTCGCAGAAGTCATTTTGAACATCGACGATAATCAGGGCCCTGGACATCAGTTCTCCTCGTAGATGGTGGGAATGGCAGCTTCGCCTCGCTGGAGTCGGTTCACGACGGCGGGCAGCTCGGCCATGGTGGCAGCGTGCCGTTCCCGGGCGCGGATGACACCTTCGGGTCCGGTCCACCCGGGCAACACCTCACCGTTCTTGACGAACTGGTGAAGCAGTTCGCGGTCGTTGCCGTCATCTTCGGGGCGGTGGCCGATCCCCACGACTTCCTGGGTGGCCCGCCCGCGCTCGTTGAGCTTCCGCAGGGCGTATTTGCGACCTCCGACGCTTGCCTTGTTCTTGGCGGCCTTGGCTACCGAGATGAACTCGCCGGCATCGTTGGTGCGGCTGACGAGTTTGTAGACCATGCTGGCCGTCGGAGCACCGGATCCGGTGACCAACGACGTTCCAACACCGTAGGAGTCCACCGGGGCGGACTGCAGGGCGGCGATGGCGAATTCGTCGAGGTCGGAGGTGACCACAATGCGGGTGTTGACGTTGCCGAGGTCATCAAGAAGTTGCCGGACCCACTGTGCTTGCGCAATGAGGTCGCCGGAGTCCAGGCGGACGGCGCCGAGTTTATCGCCGGCCAGCTCGACGGCGGTACGCACCGCGGTCTCGACGTCGTAAGTGTCTACCAAGAGGGATGTACCGGGGCCGAACGCTGCGATCTGTGCCTCGAATGCTTCACGCTCGGTGTCATGAAGGAGCGTAAAGGAGTGCGCTGCCGTGCCGACGGTCCTGATACCGTACCGCCGTCCGGCTTCGAGGTTGGACGTGCTGGCGAAGCCGGCAATCACGGCGGCGCGGGCTGCCGCCGTCGCCGATTCCTCCTGGGTGCGCCGGGAACCCATCTCGATGCAAGGGCGTGTGCCGGCTGCCGAGGTCATCCTCGAGGCCGCCGAAGCAATGGCGCTGTCGTGATTGAGGACCGACAGGATGAAGGTTTCCAGGATGCAGGCTTCGGCGAACGTGGATTCGACAATGAGGATGGGGGAGTTGGGGAAGTAGGCGTCACCTTCGGCGTAGCCCCAGATGTCGCCGCTGAACTTGTAGTCGGCCAGGTAGTCCAGGGTCTCCTGGTTGACCACTTTGTTTTGCTCAAGGAATGCGAGCTCGGCGTCGCCGAACCGGAAGTCCGCTATGCCCTCCAAAAGGCGTCCCGTGCCGCCTACCACGCCATACCGGCGGCCATCCGGCAGTCGCCGGGCGAATGCTTCGAACACCGAGCGGCGGTGCGCGGCGCCCGAGTGCAAGGCTGCCTGAAGCATGGTCAGTTCGTAGTGGTCTGTGTACAAGGAAGTTGCGGGGTGGTCCCACGACGAGGCTCTACTCACGAATTCACTCTAGTGCGAGCCGCCCTAGAATGGACAGATGAGCCCTAGCGTTGCGTACGGCACGGACATCGATGAGCGGACCAAAGCTGCAGAGCAGTCCTCCACCGATGTCCTGACAGCCCCTGATATCCCGTGGAACCTTGTGATCTGGAACGATCCCGTGAATCTGATGAGCTACGTGAGCTTTGTGTTCCAGAGTTACTTCGGCTACTCCGAATCCAAAGCCCACAAGCTCATGATGGAGGTCCATAAGAAGGGCCGGTCCATTGTTGCCCATGGCAGCAAGGAACAAGTGGAGCAGCATGCCGTAGCCATGCACGGCTTTGGCTTGTGGGCCACGGTTGAAAAGGCCGCGAGCGGCAACGAGACACCCGGGAAGGGCGGCCGCCAGCGTGGCTAAGGCATTCAAGTACGGACTCAAGGGCATCAGCGGATACCTGGAGCCCGCGGAGCGTGACCTCCTGCGGGGATTGCTGGACGACGTCATTTCCATGCTGGAGTCGGACGCCCGGGAGAACGAGGATCCGCTGGCTGCGCTGATCGGCCTGGATATGGACGTCCAGCAGCCCAGCGACCGCGCCCTGCTGCGTCTCTTACCGAACGTCATGAAGGACGACGACGACGGCTCGCTGGAATTCCGCCAACTCACCGAACGCTCTGTCCGGGAAAACAAAATCGGTGCCCTGAGGGCTGCGGCTTTGGGCCTGGACAAGAACGACCTCGTTTTGACCCCCGAGGACGCGACCCGCTGGTCCATGGCGCTGAACGATGTCCGGCTCGTGCTGGCCGAACGCCTGGATATTCGCGATGAAGCCGATGCCGAGCACATCCACAGCATGCAGGACTGGAGCCAGGCAGAGGACGTGGAGAGCTACCTGGCCCTCGTCTACAACTTCACCACCTGGCTTCAGGAGTCTTTGGTGCAGGCGATGATGGCTGCACGACAGGCGAAATCCTGATCCGGGTGGCGGGATGCTCCTCACACCGTGTGACACATCAGACACGAGGCGGAGAGCACAGGTAATGGCCGCACACCACGGGAAGCCTTATTCTCGAATAATTATGACTTCAGATTCGGGCTCACCCATCGGCGCGTTGGGCAGTAATGCCCCCATTGGCAATGGGGAACTCCTAGGGACACGGCCGATCGGCATCTTTGATTCAGGCGTGGGCGGGCTGACTGTTGCACGGTCCATCATTGACCAGCTCCCCAACGAATCAATCCTTTACGTGGGCGATACCGCTAACGGCCCCTACGGTCCGCTGCCTATTGCCGAAGTTCGCGCGAACGCGCTGGGCGTCATGGACGAACTCGTGGATTCGGGCGTTAAGTTGCTGACCATTGCGTGCAACTCGGCCTCCGCCGCGGTGCTCCGCGATGCCAGGGAACGCTATACCGCCCGCTATGGCATCCCGGTGATCGAAGTGATCCAGCCGGCAGTCCGGCGCGCTGTCTCGGCCACCCGTTCCGGCAAGATTGGTGTTATTGGAACCTCGGCCACCGTGGGTTCGAGAGCCTATGAGGACACTTTTGCTGCCGCCCCGGACCTTAGCATCACGTCCGTGGCCTGCCCGGCATTCGTGGAGTTCGTGGAAGCCGGAATCACCACGGGCCCCGAGCTCCTGGCTGCTGCCAATGAGTACCTCGAGCCCCTCAGAGTCGCCGGAGTGGACACTGTTGTCCTTGGCTGCACCCACTACCCGCTGCTGACTGGTGTCATTTCATTCGTCATGGGGGAGGACGTCACGCTGGTTTCCAGTGCCGAGGAGACGGCCAAAGACGTCTACCGCGCGTTGGCCAACCACGGCATTCAGCGGACAGAGACGCGGGCACCGAGCCACGAATTCATAGCTACCGGTGATGCTACCCAATTCGAGACTCTGGCCCGCCGCTTCCTGGGGCCGGAAGTCCTCTCCGTAAAGCATGTGGACCACGTCGCGGCCCAGTACCCCACAGGCAGCCTGGCTCGAATAACTCCCGAGATGCTCGAAGCAGCACGGTCCGGATCCGGGCTCTCCCGCCGCTCGTACTTCGTCCAGCCCGAAGAGACGCTCAGTCGCGGCACCGGAACAACCATGGGACGTGACCTGTGAAGCTGACCATCGTGGGCTGCACGGGCTCGTTCCCCGGCCCTGGCTCGCCGGCGTCGTGCTATCTGGTGACAGCGCACGACGGTGAGCGCGAGTGGAAGATCGTGATGGACCTGGGCAGCGGAGCTTTGGGTGCCATCCAGCGCTATACGGATCTGGAAGACATCGACGCGATCTTCCTCACGCACTTGCATCCTGATCACTGCATGGACCTCTGCGGCCTTCACGTAGCGGTTCGTTGGAAGCCGGGCGGCTGGGGCAGGGATCGCCTGCCGGTGTGGGGACCTGCAGCCACTGCGGACAGGATGGCCACCGCCTACGGGCTGGATCTCGATCCCGGCATGCACGAGGAATTCGACTTTACCAACTGGACCGAGCTCAAGCCGGTGACGGTGGGTCCCTTCACCGTGACCCCTTTCGCCGTCAACCACCCCGTTGAAGAGGCCTATGCCTTGCGCGTCACCGCTACGGAACCGGGCAAGGACGGCCTTCCCGTCACCAAGGTCCTGACCTATTCGGGGGATACGGATTCCTGCCAGGGACTCGAGGACGCCGCGAGGGGCTCGGACTTGTTCCTGTGCGAGGCGGCATTCGAGGAAGGCAGGGATGACGGCATCAAGGACGTCCACCTCACGGGCAAGCGTGCAGGTGAGGCTGCCATGAATGCCGGTGCCAAGCGACTCCTCCTCACGCACATCCCTGTATGGACCTCGCAGACCAAAGTGTTGTCCGAAGCTAAACCGGTCTTCACCGGTGACGTGGCAGTGGCGGTTGCCGGAGTCCACTACACGATCTAGCCTCACGCCATCTTCAGCCCTACCCGGCGTCGGGGTGGTGCCGTCAGCTTGGCTAAGCTTGAACCATGACTTCTGAAGCTACAGCCACTCCCGTCATCCGCGCCGATGGCCGGACCCCCGATCAACTGCGACCCATCAGCATCACCCGCGGCTGGTCGAAGCAGGCCGAGGGCTCGGCACTGATCGAATTCGGCAACACCCGGGTTCTGTGCACCGCTTCCCTGACTGAAGGTGTGCCCCGTTGGCTCAAGGGCGAAGGCCGCGGATGGGTCACGGCCGAGTACGCCATGCTGCCGCGCGCCACAAACACCCGTTCGGACCGTGAATCCGTCAAGGGCAAGATCGGTGGGCGCACGCATGAGATCTCGCGCCTCATTGGCCGCTCGCTGCGCTCCATCATCGACACCAAGGCACTGGGCGAAAACACGATCGTTCTGGACTGTGATGTCCTGCAGGCCGACGGTGGCACACGCACCGCCGCGATCACCGGCGCATACGTGGCGCTGGCGGAAGCTATCCGCTTTGCCCGGGAGAACAAGCTCATTGCCCGCAACGCGGAGCCCCTGGTGGACACCATTGCGGCAGTGTCCGTGGGCATCATCGACGGCGTTCCCATGCTGGATCTGCCGTATGTGGAAGACGTTCGCGCGGAGACGGACATGAATGTTGTGGTGACCGGTTCGGGGAAGTTCGTGGAAGTTCAGGGCACTGCGGAAGGCGCTCCGTTCGATCGCGACGAGCTCAACGCCCTGTTGGACCTCGCACTGCTGGGCACCACCCAGTTGTCCGCCATCCAGCGCGAGACGCTGGCCGAAGCCCCGTGAGCAGCGCACAGGCCTCTGGTGCTCCACGCCTCGTCCTGGCAACACACAACAAGGGCAAGCTGAAGGAACTCCGGGAACTGTTGCGGGGCCAGGTGCCGGGTCTCGACGTCGACACCCAAGTGGTGGACGCCGCTGCGGCAGGTGCCCCGGATGTTGCCGAAACCGGTGTCACCTTTGCTGAGAATTCCCTCCTCAAGGCCAGAGCGGTGGCGGAGGCGACCGGCCTGGTGGCCATCGCCGACGATTCGGGATTGGCCGTTGATGTCCTGGGCGGGGCTCCGGGTATTTTCTCGGCGCGATGGTCCGGCACGCATGGTGATGACATCGGCAACCTGAACTTGTTGCTGGCACAGCTCTCCGATGTTCCGGACGCTTTCCGCTCAGCTGCGTTTGTATGCGCAGCTGCATTGGCGGTGCCGGGTCCGGACGGAATTGCCCAGGAGACGGTGGAGTACGGCCAGTTGGAAGGGACGTTGCTGCGTGAACCCCGTGGCGAAGGTGGCTTCGGCTATGACCCCATACTGCAGCCGGCCGGGATGAACCGCAGCTGTGCGGAATTGAGCTCGGAGGAGAAGAACGCCATCAGCCACCGTGGACAGGCGTTCCGTGCACTGCTTCCCGCGATCGTCGCGGCGTTGTCCGGGCCCAACGCCACGTAGCTTCTTCCCCTACGCGAAAAGGCACCCCGCTGTTGCGGGGTGCCTTTTGTGTTTCAGGGTTCAGGGAGCTTAGTGCTCGCTGTGCTTGCCGCCCTCGTGTTCGTCGATGAATTCCTCCACAGGGTCCGTGCCTTCGGCAGCGGCCCGGCGCTTGGCCATGAATCCACGCCCGATCTCAATGAAGATCGGGATGACTGAGATCAGGACGATGACGATGAAGATGATGTCGATGTTGTTTCCAACCCACTCAAACTGGCCAAGCCATGCGCCGAGCAGGGTAACGCCGCCGCCCCACAGGACGGCACCGATGACGTTGAAGAGGAAGAACTTACGCTTGTCCATCTGAGCCACGCCCACGATCACCGGCACGAACGTGCGGATGATGGGCACGAAGCGCGCCAGAATCAAGGCCTTGCCGCCGTGCTTTTCGAAGAATGCGTGGGCGCTCTCCACGTTTTCCTTCTTGAAAAGCCTGGAATCCGGCTTATTAAAGATGGCAGGGCCGGCCTTGGACCCAATGAGATAGCCGGTCTGGTTGCCAATGATCGCGGCCACGATGATCATGCCGCACATGGCCCAAAGATTGAACTCGATGGCACCCGTGGAGACCAGGAGTCCCGCCGTGAACAGCATCGAGTCGCCGGGAAGGAAGAACCCCACCAGGAGGCCCGTTTCTGCGAACACAATGGCGCAGACCAGAAGGACCACCCACGGCCCCAGGGGTGAATCACGGAGGAAGACGTCGGGGTTCAACCAGTCCGGCAGGAACGAAGCCATAGGCGGCTGTACCGGGCCCGCGCCCCCGAAAGTGGATACGGCAAGGTCGCTTATCGCAGAGAAGATCACCCATCAAGCCTACTTGACGGCCGTCGTCGTATTTTTCCCGGGGACCTCTTGACACTAGGTCTGTCAGTTGTATGGTTGGTTACATGAGTAATGAACCAATGAGGCGGTGGAGCTCATGATCGATGACAGCAAGCCGATCTTCTTGCAGATCGCCGAACTCATCGAGAACGGCATCGTGGACGGCACCATGGCAGAGGAATCCCAGGTGCCCTCCACCAATGAGTTCGCGGCCTTCCACCGCATCAACCCAGCAACCGCCGCCAAAGGCGTGAACGTGCTGGTGGATTCGGGAATTCTCTACAAACGCAGGGGGATAGGGATGTTCGTCGCCACAGGAGCCCGCGCCCAGCTGATAGCGCGCCGCACCGAAGAGTTTGTTGAGCAGTACGTCAAGCCGCTGGCAGTGGAGGCCCGGAAGCTGGGCATTTCGGCAGAGCAGCTGAACACCATGATCGAACGCAATTCCGGGCTGGCCCCGGACACCGGGACAGACAAGGAAAGGAGCGCGGCCCTGTGAACGAGACCATCATCGAGGCCCGTCATCTGGTCAAGCATTACAAGGAACTCAACGCGCTGGACAACGTCAATCTGAGCCTGACGGCCAACCGCATCTACGGATTGCTTGGGCGCAACGGCGCAGGTAAGACCACCTTGATGTCCATTCTGACCGCGCAGGCCTTTGCCACGTCCGGTGAAGCGCTCGTCTTCGGCGCCAGCGCCTACGAGAACGACGCCGTGTTGTCCCGGATCTGCTTCATCCGGGAATCGCAGAAGTATCCTGAGGACTTCCATCCGCAGCACGCCTTCCGCTCCGCCGCACTTTTCTACAAGAACTGGGACCAGGACTTCGCTGACCGCCTGGCAGAAGATTTCCAGCTTCCCCTCAAGCGAAGGATCAAGAAACTCTCCCGCGGCCAGTTGTCCGCGGTGGGAGTCATCATCGGCCTCGCCTCGCGCGCCGAGCTGACGTTCTTCGATGAGCCCTACCTCGGCCTTGACGCCGTGGCCCGCCAACTGTTCTACGACCGCCTCGTGGAAGATTATGCAGAACACCCGCGGACCATCATCCTGTCCTCCCACCTGATCGACGAGGTAGCGAACCTCCTGGAACATGTTGTGGTCATTGACAGGGGACGGATCATCATGGACGCCGACGCCGAAGAAATCCGGGGTTCGGCTGTGACTGTCTCGGGCTCCGCCGAAAAGGTGGACACGTTCCTGGCCGGCCGGAAGATCCTGCATCGCGAAACCCTCGGTTCCCTGGCATCAGTGACTGTGGATGAGGCGCTGGGCAGCCGCGATCGTGCCGAAGCGCAGGAGTTGGGCCTGGAGCTCTCGCCCGTCTCCCTGCAGCAGCTGGTAGTCCGCAAGACCATGGCGGGACCGGGAGCCACCGGAGCCGCGTCAAAAACAAACGATTTCGCCGATGACACGTTGGAGGCAAGGCGATGAGCAGGACCGTAGCAGTTGCCCGGATGCAGCTGATCAACAAGTGGACATACATCGGATGGCCCTTGACCATCCTGGCGGCATCGTTCCTGATGTCGATCGCCATCTTCGCGCTGATCCCAGTCACCGAAGGAAAAAACGGTGGCGGAAGCCAGGCACCCCTGTGGTACTTCCTGGTCCTCGGCATCCAAAGCATGACCTTGGTCTTCCCGTTTTCGCAGGGTCTGAGCATCAGCCGGAGGGCCTTCTACCTGGGGACCCTGGGCCTGTTCTCCCTCATTGCCCTGGGGATGACGGCGCTTTACCTGATCGGTGGCGTCATTGAGAAGGCAACCACCGGCTGGGGAGTATATGGGTACTTCTTCAACATTCCATGGGTAACCGAGGGCCCCTTGTACTCCACCGCAGCATTCTTCTTCGTGGTCATGATGTTCATGTTTATTGTCGGATTCTGGTTCGCCACCATTTTCAAGCGCTGGGGAACCACAGGCACCCTCATCTCAACCCTGGGCACGGGGTTGGTCCTGATTGGCCTGGCAGCTTTGGCAACATTGGCCGAATGGTGGGGGTACGTGGGCAACTGGTTTGCCCAACAGTCGCCCCTGAGCATCAGCGGATGGACGGCGCTCCTTTGCGTAGTCCTCGCAGCAGGTTCCTATGCAACCCTGCGCAGGGCCACTCCATAGAGGCCCAAATGTCACGTTGACCACAATGCAGGCCGGAAGGGCCGCCCCGCCGTGCAAATCGGCAAGGGCGGCCTTTTTCGGCTGTAATCTTGTCCAGTGGCATTGGACTTTACGGCGATCGACTTTGAAACAGCCAACGGCTTCCGGGGGTCGCCGTGTTCGGTGGGCCTCAGCAAAGTCCGTGGCGGCGTCGTGGTGGAGGAAGCCTCCTGGCTCATGCGCCCGCCGGAGAACCATGATCATTTCGAGTTCCACAACACCCGAATCCACGGGATCCGTGCCGAAGACGTGGCGGGGCGCCCCCGCTTCGGTGAACTCTTCCCGGAAATCGGCGCCTTCATTGGCAACGACGTACTCGCCGCCCACAATGCAGCCTTCGACCTCGGCGTGATTCGCTCAGGACTGGAAGTCTCCGGCCTTGCCGGACCCGCTTACGACTATGTGTGCACGGTCATGCTCTCCCGCCGCTGCTATTCACTGGTTTCAAATTCCCTGCCTTACGCCGCCGAGGAAGCCGGGGTTCCCTTGGTCAACCACCACGACGCCGCGGAAGATGCCCGCGCTTGCGCCGGCATTCTGGTGGACATTGCCAGGCGGAACAACGCCAACAGCATCGCCGAACTCTACCTATCCCTCGGCCTGAACCTGCCACAGCAACCCGCCTTCGATCCCGCGCATGGCCTCTCCAAGGCGACCATGTCCGCGCTCGCGGCACGGACCCGAAGCGCCGCCGAACGTACGCTCGAACGCGCACTGGGCGTTGCAGGAAGCTTCCAGGCCTGGCCGGAGGAGGGACCCAACCCGTTGCCCAACCCTTCCGCTGAACCCGGACATCCGCTTTTCGGGCAGACCGTGGTGTTCACGGGCGACCTCGCCATCACCAGGCCGGAGGCGAAGTCACGGGCCGCGGACATGGGAGCACGTCCCGAAAGCCGGGTAACAGCGCGGACTACTGTGCTGATAGTTGGTGACGGTTTCGTGGCAGGTGACTTGCGCGCAGGCCGCCTCACAGGCAAGGCCAAGCGCGTCCTGGAGCTGCACGCCAAGGGCCAGCAAATCGAGGTTGTCTCCGAAGGTGAATTCCTGCAGATGGTGGGCGGCGCATAGCTTCCAACCACGCGGTCAGCAGTTCATACTGCGCAACAAAGCTATCCGCTGGGAGAGCCGCACTCCTAGCCTTGGGGCATGGCCAAACCAGTCCTTCCCCAAGCACCCGCTCGCCAGCCTGCCGCTGCGGCTACTTCTGCTGGCGCTGCTACTTCTGACGGCGCTGCTCAACGCGGCGGGGTGGACTGGCGGGCAGTTTTTGCTTTCCCCAACCCGGTTAACGAGTACGCCGCCCGGATCACGGCCGGCTTGGTGGTGGCGGTGGCCGTCGCCACCCTCTTGACCGGCTGGGCTTGGGGGCTGGTGGCTCTGGCTGTGGGCTTCTGGCTCCGTGTGTTGTTCGGTCCGCGGATCTCCCCGCTCGCACTTCTGTCAGTGAAGGTGTTGGCACCCCGGCTTGGACACGCCAAGCTCGTTGCCGGTCCACCAAAGCGTTTCGCGCAAGGCATCGGCGCCGCCTTGACGAGTGCCGCCGTCGTGCTGTTTTTCACCGGTTTCCAGCCCGCCGCCTGGATCCTGCTGACGCTGCTGATCGTGGCGGCTTCGCTGGAAGCATTCGTGGGCTTCTGCCTCGGATGCGCGATCTTTGGCTTCCTGCAGCGCCGCGGCCTTATCCCTGAGGACGTGTGCGAAGCCTGCAACAACGTCACGCTCCGCAAGGCGTAGCCACTACCTACCCGGTGGTGACGGCAAGCAATCTGTCCGCCATACCGCGAATGACTTCCGGGGCCTCCAGCGCCTCCAGCCAATCGGCCGGCAAGCATGCCAGACCATAGTAGGCGCCCAGGATGTTCCCGGTTATGGACCCTGTGGAGTCACTGTCGCCACTGTGATTGATGGCCACGGCGATTGCGTTGCGGAAGTGCTCTGCCGGCGTGCCGCCTTTGGTTGCCAGCACCGCGTAAAGCCCGACGGCGAGCGCTTCCTCGGCGATCCAACCCTCACCAAGTGCTGTGGTCAGTTCTTCCGGGTCCAGAGGGGCGGGCCGCAGGGACAACTGCAAGGCTCCTTCAAGACGCTCCACCAGTTCGGGTGCTTTGGTAGGAACGGCGTTGACGTAGTTGAGCGCCTCGGTTGCTGCGGTGCGGACGTCCATACCGGCCACGACGTTGTGGATCAGCAGGCTGAAGGCGGCTGCGCTGAGCCGTGCTGAAGGGTGTCCGTGCGTCAACGACGCGGCGTCCGAACTGAGCTTGTACACGGCTTCGCGTGAAATGTGGGGGATTAGTCCAAACGGGGCTGAACGCATCACGGTGCCACACCCTTTGGAGTCGGCATTGACCGGACGGGCCACCGTTCCCATAGTGCCCGTTGCCAAACCGCTGAGGCAGGCGTTACCGGGTGCGCGGCGGTGGCGCAGGACCTCCTGGGCATCGATCCACCGCGGTTGCGGCACGGGAGCGGCGGAGTCAACAGCAACGTCCTGGGTGGCGAGCCAACGCAGGTAGGCAAGCCATAGGCAGGCGATCTCGTCCGCAGCTACGCCATCGTTGGCCCATTCGAGTGCTTCCACCAGGCCGTCAACGGTGTACAGCGTCATTTGCGTGTCGTCCGAGAAGTGGCTGGCGCCGTCGAGCTGACCGAAAGTCTTCAGGCCCTCGGAACCATACCGTGCGCGGATCGCGGCGATGGAGTCGAACTCCACTGCGTAGCCAAGCGAATCACCCAGTGCCCCTCCCAAAAGTGACCCATGGACACGGGACTCGAAGGATGGATCAGCGGGCGATTTAGGTTCAACACTCATGCCAGTAACTTACCGTGCCGTGAGGCCCCGCTGGTATGGTGGGGAAGCTGCCCGGCACTGACAAAACTTGGAGAGACATGGCGCGTGAACCTCAGTGGCGACGGACAGGCAAGACACCCGACTACAGGTTTTCTCTCGCCAACGAACGTACTTTCCTCGCATGGATCCGCACATCCCTGGCACTGCTTGCCGGGGCGGTTGCCGTAGACCAGTTGGCCCCGAACATCGCGCCCACCCCGGTGCGGCTGGTTCTTTGTGTTTTGCTTGCCTTGGTTGGCGCGGGGTTGGCGGCACTTTCGTATCGTCGTTGGGGTCAGATGGAAGCGGCGATGCGCAACGATCAGGCGCTCCCGTTCTCCCGGGTCATGCTGTTCATGACCATCGTGGTTGCCGTGGCGGCCTTCGCTTTCGCGGTGCTGATTTTGGTGGCGCGGTAACTATGGAAGTCCGTGACCCCGGATTGCAGCCTGAGCGCACTATCTTGGCATGGCGCCGGACGCTGATCTCCCTGGTGGTGGTGGACTTGTTCATTTGGCGAAGCTGGCTGACGTCTGAGCCCTCAACCGGCCACCTCGTCGCGGGCCTTCCCGGGCTTGATTACCAAGGCATCTGCGCTCTCGTGGCGGCTGCAGCCACCATCGTGGTGGCGGCAGTGGTGTGGGTTCGCTCACGGCAACTCCACGCCGGCAACGGGGCTGCTTCGGCCCGGCTGGTCCGGGTCAGCATGTTGGCTGTGGTGGGGCTCGGTGCTACCGCGATCGCAGCGATCGCCTTGGGCGGATAAGCTCGGAGGCGGGATTCAGCTGGCGCCCAGACTCGGCTGACAAAATGCTCAGTGGCCTTGAGCTTGCATGACCCCTGCAGCGTCGGTGCCAAGCATCAGCGTCCGCCGCGACCGAAGCCGGCCATACCGGCATCCAGACCAACCGAAGGACTCCTTGGACATGACCTCTCCTGTACAGGCCCCACCTGAACCCCAACCGGGACTTGTTGCCCGGTTGTCGGCTGAAGCTTTGGGATCGATGTTCGTTGTGGTTGTCGCGGCGGGAGTCGGGATTTTCTCCAATCCTGGTGGTGCCCCCGTGCCTGTTGCCCTTGCAACCGGCCTTGCGGTGACAGTGGCCATGCTGGCCTTCGGCTATGTCTCGGGAGGCCACTTCAACCCTGTGATCACTGTGGGCAATCTGATCGCCGGTCGAGTCCGGGCCGTTGCGGCCTTGGGCTATGTAGCAGCGCAAATTATCGGCAGCGTGGTTGGTGCTGCCTTGATCTACTTTGTGGTGAGCACGGTGCCCGTCCTTACGGACGCGAGGGCCGCTTTTGACGTCGTTGCACCAGGTTATGGCGACCACGCTGCCGCCCAAACACAGCTCGCCGGGGTTCTGTTGGTCGAGGTCCTAGGTGCAGCTCTCATCGTGGCTGTGTTTCTTGGCGCGACCGCCGGCCGCCGCGCTGTTCCGGCTATGGCCCCCTTCGCCGTCGGCTTGGCTATGGCTGTCCTGCTCCAGCTCGGACAGGTACTGGGAAACCTTCCCTTCAACCCTGCGCGGGCAACAGCGCAGGCATTCTTCAGCTCGTCCTGGGCGCTTGAGGGTCTGTGGCTCTTCTGGGTGGCCCCGCTGATGGGCGCCGCGCTTGCAGGCCTTGCCTTCCGCGGCTTCCAAGGCCTCTCCACGACTGCCGTGGCGGCGCCTGGTGACATTCAAGGCGGCAGCGATGGCGTCAACGACTCTTTTGATGCCAACGATGAGCCGGACGAGGACACCGGGGCCAAGGACGCTGCTGCGGAAGCAGACGGTTCCCCTTCCCGCGCAGTGCCGGCCACGCCGGTCAATGATGACGCCCGGGACTTCTTCGACGGTAAAAAGGGCAAATAACCCTACGGGCTCGACGGCGGACGGCTCGCCTGCGCTTTATTGTCGGTGCCCCCGGTTAGCTTAAAAATATGCGGCTACTTCACACTTCCGATTGGCACCTTGGCCGGTCTTTCCACGGCGTTGGCATGCTCGATGCCCAGCGGAGCTTTGTGGACCAGTTGGTATCACTGGTGGAAGCCAAGTCCGTTGACGTCGTGCTGATTGCCGGGGACGTCTATGATCGTGCTTTGCCCGGATTGGATGTGGTCAAGCTGCTCGATGACGCACTGGTGCGCATCACGCAGGCAGGAGCCGCAGTGGTCCTGACCAGCGGCAACCACGACTCCGCGATCAGGCTGGGCTTCGCTTCCCGCTTGTTGGAACGCGGAGGCGTCCACCTCAGGACCAAGGTGGAGGAACTCGACGTACCGGTGCTTTTCCCGTTGGCAGACAAAGGGGCTGGCAAAGACGGCGTGGGGAACGGCCAGGTGGCGGTCTACGGCATCCCCTATCTTGAACCGCGGCTTGTGGCTGAGCGGTTGGGAGCTGAGAACGCCAACCATTTTGATGTGACCCTGGCCGGAGTGGAACGGATCCGGCGTGATGTTCAGGCGCGTCGTGCATCAGGACCGGTGTATCCGGTGGTCCTCGCGCATACCTTTGCCAGTGGGGGCATTACCTCGGAAAGCGAACGGGATCTGAGCGTTGGCGGCTTGGGCGCGGTTCCCCTGGATCTCTTTGAAGACTTCGCCTACACAGCTTTAGGTCACCTCCATGGGCGGCAGGAGCTGGCACCCAATGTCCGGTACTCCGGTTCTCCCTTGGCCTATTCGTTCTCGGAAGCCAAGCACCACAAGGGTGCCTGGCTGGTAGACCTCGACGCCAGCGGCGCGATCGCCGTTGACGAGGTCCTGTGGGAGGCTCCCAAAGCGTTGGCCACCTTGCGCGGAACGCTGGAGGAGCTATTGGGCGGTGAAGAGCACGCGTGGGCAGAGACAGCCTATTGCCAGATCACGCTGACGGACGCGCAACGTCCTGGGCAGGCCATGGAGAAGGTGCGCACACGTTTCCCGGACACCTTGGTCCTCTCCTTCGATCCCCAAGGTGGTCAGTCACGGCCCTCCACCAGTTACAGCAACCGCCTCGCCGCGGCAGAAGACGACCTCGGTGTCTGCTGCGGTTTCCTGGAACATGTACGGGAACGCGGTGCAAACGATGCAGAAGAAGCTGCCCTGACGGAAGCACTTGAAGCCGTCCGGCTGCAGGAGGCTGAGCTATGAGGATTCATCGTTTGGACATCGAAGCTTTCGGTCCGTTTGCAACACCCCAACACATTGACTTTGACCAGCTCAGTGCGCAGGGCCTTTTCCTCCTTAACGGCGCCACAGGCGCCGGCAAGACCAGCATTCTGGATGCCATCTGCTTCGCCCTGTACGGGTCCGTTCCCGGCGCCCGCCAGGAAGGCAAACGGCTCCGAAGCGATCATGCTGCGCCGGGTGCTGAGCCGCGGGTGGTGTGTGAATTCTCTGCGCGTGGCCGCCGTTTTGAAGTGACGCGCTCCCCGGCGTGGGACCGTCCAAGCGCCCGCGGCCGCAATGGATTCACTACCCAGCAGGCCAAGACCCTTCTCAGGGAACGCGTAGCCGGGAGCTGGGAGGAGAAGTCGTCCAGGAATGACGAGGTAGGGGCTGAGCTTTCGGACGTCCTGGGAATGGATCGGGAGCAGTTTACCCGTGTGGTGATGTTGCCACAGGGCGACTTTGCCGCTTTCCTGAGGTCCAAGGCCAACGACCGACTGGACCTGCTCCAAAAATTGTTCGGCACGCAGCGATTCGAAGCGGTGGAACGCCAGCTCCTGCAGCAAGCCGCCGATGCCGCCCGCGCTGTGCAGGATAATGCCTCCGAACTCCAGCAGCTACTTGACCGGGTCGCATCTGAGCATGACCATCTGGATCTTCCTGCAGCTGCTACTCCGGCTGCCGACAAGGAGCCAAACCAGAAGCCGGGGCAAGAGCCAACGCCGGAACCAGGCAAGGAACCGGAAGCTTGGCTGGCCGTCATGGAGGCTGAAATTCACTCTGAATGGCAGCGTCGGCAGGACGAGGCAGCGGAGGCAGAATCAGCGGCCACCCGCCTGCTGGAACAATTCCACGAGGCTCAGGAGAGGTCGCTCAGACATGGTCGGCTGGGCGCTGCGATGCAACGGCGGGTGTTGCTTGAACTGGCAGCGCCCCGAGCGCTGGAGAACAAGGAGACGCTGGGCAGACACCGGCGTGCCGCCGTTCTCAGCGGCCAGCTCGAAGCTGTCGATTCGACGGCGCGCAAACTCGAAGCCGCCGCAGCGCGGGCTGCCGGTGTGCGCGGGAAGCTTGGTGCAGCTGGCCTGGACGCCGCTACTACGGATGTAGCTTTGGAAGCCGTTAAAGCCGTCTGCGCAGTGGTTGAGGCACGGCTGCCCGATGAACAACGTCTGGAAGTCATCACGGCACGTTTGGCAACCATGCGTGGTGATATCGCCGAACAGCAGGCCGCTGCCGGCGCTTCGGCCGGTCTACTGGAACAGTTGCGCTCCGACGTGTCCACCGTGGAAGCAGAGATCCAGCCTCTGGAACCGTTGGCTGGCCAGCTCACGGAACTGGAGCGGGAGGCTGCTGGTGCCGCCGAGCTGGTAGGGATTGTGGCCCGCCACGCAACGGCCACCAACGAGTTGGACGGGATCACCCTGAAGCATCTTCAGGCTCGGACCGAATCGCAGGACCTCCGGCAGCAATGGCTTGATGTCCGTGAACTGCGTTTGGCCAACGCTGCGGGGGAGCTCGCTGCGGCGTTGGAAAGCGGTAAGCCGTGCGCCGTGTGCGGAAGTGAGGAACATCCCAACCCAGCCGAAGCCGTGCAAACGGCGCTCTCCCTCGCCCAGGAAGAGGAAGAAGCCAAGGATCGGTTTGAGGCCAGCGAAAAAGCCTTGGCGCTCCTCGCTGAGCAGCTCTCCTCCGCAGCGCAGGTGCTCGCCGGACTGGTGGCCCAGGGAGGTGCAGTGGATGCTGCTGAAGCAGAATCCAAGCGGGCGTCTGCCCAGGAGGCTGCCTCGACGGCTCGCAAGGCGGCGGTGACATTGGAGAAGCTTCGCGCCCGGCACGAGGCCCTCAGCAAGCGGATCGCCCTGGTGCAACAAGAACACGACGCTTCCGCGAACGCTGCGGCCCAGGGGTCTTCGGCAGCACAGCTGCTTCAGGAGCAGTGTGCTGCCCTTGAAGTAGAACTTGCCGGTTTGAAGGACGGCTTCCCCAGCCTTCGCGAGCGGCTGGAAGCACTCGTCGATGAGCGCGGGCTTCTGCAGGCGGCCGTGGATGCAGAGCGGGAACTGGAACAGGCACAACAAGCCTGCGAAGCCGCAGCCGCTTCCCTTGACAAAGCCTTGGTGGAATCCGGATTTGCTTCGGCTGACGAAGCCCGCCGGGAGATCCTCCCGCCCGCAGATGTGGTGGGCCTGGAAAAGGATCTGGCCGATTTCGAGGCCGAATCGTCCCGCTTGGATGAGCTGTTTGCCGGTGAGGACCTGATCCTTGCGGCCAAGGAAGCCAGCATCGGCGAACTCCCCTTGGCCGAAGCCGAGCTTGCCGAGGCGAAGCTTCTTGCTTCAAAGGCCGCCGATGACGCACGGGCCAAGGAATTGGCAGCCGGCCTTGCCGGCAAGTCAGCGGACGCTGTTGCCCGCCTGGGGAAGGAGTACCGGACCCTGGCCCAATCGGGAAGGGAACCTCGGCGCCGGGCACATATGCTCGCAGAATTGGCCGACACCGTAAGGGGCTCGGGTGATAACAACTACCGCATGAGTCTGAACACTTATGTCCTGGCGGCAAGGCTGGAACAGGTAGCCATTGCAGCCTCCGAGCGGCTCGTGGCCATGAGTGATGGCAGATACACCTTGCAGCATACGGACGCCAAGGCCGCCAGAGGCGCAAAGTCGGGCCTTGGGCTGGAAGTCGTGGATGAATGGACCGGTCAGCGGCGGGACACTTCCACGTTGTCGGGCGGTGAATCCTTCATGGCGTCATTATCCCTGGCGCTGGGCCTCGCCGATGTAGTGCAGCAGGAGGCCGGCGGAGTCGATATTGAGACGCTGTTTGTGGACGAGGGCTTCGGCAGCCTGGATGAGCAATCCCTGGAGCAAGTGATGGACGCCCTTGAGGGACTGCGCGACGGCGGCAGGGTAGTTGGCCTTGTCAGTCACGTCGCGGAGATGAAGCAACGGATCACCAACCAGCTGCAGGTGATCAAGGGCAGGCATGGTTCCAGCGTGCGGATTGCCGACGCTGTACCGGTCTGAGGCGTATCCGATAGACTTAACCCGTTACACCGGGTCGCGCGCATCGGGAGGAGGGACGATGCGCATCCTTTAGCGAACCCGGATTGATGGAAAAAACTTCTGTAACGTCACAGCCTGCACCCCAGGCTCCCTCCCGCCCCTCCCGCCTGCCGGGCCGTTTCGCTCGGCTGCCTGAACTGGCGGGACCTGGTTTCCTGCCCTTGGGGCTCTTCGCCAGGCTACCCTTGGCCATGCTGACCGTGGGCACCCTGACCTTGGTCACAGCCGTCAGCCACTCCTACGCCATCGGCGGCATGGCAGCCGGAGCCGTCGGTATCGGCTCGGCGGTGGGGGCTCCCGTCCTGGGCTCCCTGGCCGACAGAGCCGGGCAACGGATCGTGCTGCTTGTGGCGGCAGTGGTCAACACCCTTGCTGTAGTGGGGCTCCTTGCTGCTGCGTACCTCACTACCGGTTACGGTTCCGAGGGCGAGGCGGCTGGTGTCCTCATTGTGGCCTTTCTCGCTGGCGCCAGTTGTCCCCAGGTGGGGCCCATGGCCCGTGTTCGGTGGATGGCGCTGACCACCCGTAATTTGTCCCCGGCTGCAGCAAACGGGGCCAGAAGCGTAGCAGCCAACCGGGCCGACCTTGATACCGCTCTGTCCTATGAAGGCACCGCTGACGAGGTCACTTTTGTCCTGGGCCCCGCCTTGGTGGGTGTTCTTGCCAGCTTGGTGGCACCCTGGTTGCCGCTCGCTTTGGCCGCTGTCATGACCATCACCCTGGTTCCGGCCTTCGCCGTCCATCCAAGCCAACACGCGGTGGTGCCCGCACCCCGCAAGCCGCGTACCGGCGTCGCGCCTTCCAATGGACAAGCCTCTATTGGCGAGCACTCCGCCCAAGTCCCTGCGCAGCGGCGTCATCGTTGGGCCGGAGCCGTGGTGGCCGTTCCCGTGGTGGCCATGGTGTGCATGGGTACGTTCTTTGGAGCTACCCAGAACGCGCTGAGTGCCTTCTCGGCGCAGTACGCTACGGCCGAGATCGCCGGACTGCTGTATGCAGTGATGGGGCTTAGTTCAGCTGTGGCGGCGCTGTCTGTAGCTTTCTGGCCGCAACGGTTCAGTCTGGCTTCCCGTTGGGTCGCCGCAGCGCTGGCGATGTCCGTTTTGTCGCTCCTGTTGCTTCTCCCTGCTGGTATTTGGCCCATGATCTTTGTCCTGCTGATACTGGGAATCCCCGTGGGGCCAGTGATGGTCACCGTCTTCAGCATCGGCGGCGTGGTGGCTCCAGCCGGTCGCATGGCCACTGTGATGACGGCGCTCGCCAGCGGAATCGTGGCAGGAACAGCGTTGGGCTCCTACCTGGCCGGGCAATTGGCGCAAACGCAGGGGCCGGGCGCAGCCTTTGTCGTCTCGATGGCGGCTGCAGCAGGGCTGTTGCTGCTGGGTGTCCTCACATCCTTGGTGATGATGCGCCAACCTCAGGGGTAACCGCTATGCGGCACTGCGGTAGCCGGTGGGGGAGTTCCCGAAAGCTGCGCGGAAGATGCGGCTGAAATGGGCTGCATCGGTGAACCCCCACCGCGCCGCGATGGCTGTTACAGGTCGATCGGCCAGCACAGGATCTCTAAGGTCCCGCCGGCACCGTTCCAGTCGCCGTTGCCTGATGGAGGAGGCTACCGTGGTCCCGATTTCCTGGAAGAGGTCGTGCAGATGCCGCGTTGAGATGTAGTGGGCCGCGGCAATGCTTCCGGGGGAGAGTCCAGGATCACCGAGGTTGGCCTCGATGTAGTCGTGAATGCGGCCAAGCAGCAGCAGATGCGGATCCCTGCCCGTCTCGATCAGTTGATCGAGCTCACCGTTGAAAAGTGTAGTGACCAGGTCCAAGGCGTTGTGGACCAACCGGAGTCCATTGGCCCCGGAGAGGGCCTCAAGGTTGTCGGCCAGTTTCACCAGGAAGGGGCTGATGAGCTCGCCCAGGCCCTCATCGCCCGGAATTCGCAAGGCTGTCACATGTCCCATGGCTTCGGCGGGCAAGTCCAACAAAACGTGCGGGAACATGAGCACCAACGTGCGGAAGTCGTCGTCGAAGGTTAATTGATACGGACGCGAGGTGTCGTAGATGGAGAGGTCCCCGGGGCGGAGCACGGCCTCGCGCTCGTCCTGAACCAGGCGGCCCGATCCACCGAGCTGGATGCTGAGTTTGAAAAAGCGCCCCGTGGACTTGGCAATCAGCTCCGGCGTGCGAAGCACAGTGTGGGGCCCGGCTGTAATCTCCACCACGGAGATCTGCCCCAGCACTCGTGCCCTCATCATGCCGTGGAAGTCAGTGCCCGGGAAGGAAGAGCTGTTGGGGCCCGTAGCCAGCAGGGGCACGAAAGAGCTGGAGATTGCTTTGCTCCACTCCTGGAACGACTCCGCCACAATGGTTTCCACAGTTGCGGGGCCCATATCAGCCGCGACGGTCATCAAACTCCTTTTCAGTGGCCCGCGGCGCCGGTGCCACTGGGGCAGGGAATGCCGGGTTTGCGGGCGTGAGCTTGCCCACGATTCTACACCGGCGCCCGCATGGGCTCGTGCTTGCGTGCAGCGACAAACTCCCTGCCGTGTGAGACAAGTCACGCGACGCCGCTGCGGTGGAAGATTGCGGAATGACACACACCGTGCCGCGCAATCTCCAGCGGCACCGAGGCAGGAGCACACTATGAGCGTGGACAACCCCGTCAAGGGCAGCGCCCCCGGAGCCGTAAGCACCAAGGGTCGGCTCGGCGTACCGGCAGTAACCTTCATGATTATCGCGGCCTCGGCGCCGCTGACCGTGCTGGCGGGCGGCGTGACCACCACTTTCGCGGTCACCGGGGTCACCGGCGTGCCGTTGTCCTTCTTGATCCTTGGTGCAATTCTGGCGCTTTTCGCCGTGGGATACGCCGCCATGAGCCGGCACGTCACCAACGCAGGAGCGTTTTACGCATACGTTGCGCAGGGCATCTCAAGGCCAGCCGGGGTGGGCGCGTCACTGATCGCCCTCATGGCATACAACCTGATGCAAGTGGGCATCTACGGGCTGTTCGGCTTTACGGTCTCGTCACTGCTGTCCGCCCGCCTTGGTATCAGCATGCCGTGGTGGCTCCCCGTGCTGGTGTGCATCGCGATCGTCGGATGGCTGGGGGTGAACAGGGTGGACCTGTCCGCTAAAGTCCTTGGCGTCCTGGTGGCACTGGAGTTCCTGGTGGTCATTGTGTACGACGTCATCAGCCTCGCGGTGGCTCCAGAAGGTATCAGCGCTGCAACTCTAAGCCCCGAAAGCCTGTTCGTTCCCGGTATCGGAGCGGTACTCTCCTTCGGCATCGCCGCTTTCATGGGATTCGAATCCGCCGCCATTTATGGTGAAGAGTCCAAGGACCCACAACGCACGGTCGCAAGGGCAACGTTTGCTGCGGTTGGCATCATCGCTGTCTTCTATGCAGTCTCTGCCTGGGCCATGACCGTGGGAGCGGGACCGTCCGCCGTGATTGAGACTGCCACCACTAATGGCCCGGACATGATCTTCGCCTTCCTGGGCGACCACGGTGGCGTGTTGCTCAGCGACATCGCCCAGGTCCTCTTTGTCACCAGCCTCTTCGCCGCACTCGTTAGCTTCCACAACGCGGTGGCCCGCTATTTTTTCTCCCTGGGTCGCGAGCGCGTCCTGCCGTCTGCGCTGGCGAAGGTGCGGACCGAAAGCGGGGCGCCGTTCGCCGGTTCGCTGGCGCAGACGGTGATTGCCGTCGTCGTAACCGTCGCCTTTGCCATTGCCGGTGCGGGTTCCGAACTGGGCGAGCTGTACCCCGTGCTGACCATGTTCACATGGCTCACCAACAGCGGAGCCATGGGGCTCGTGCTGCTCATGACCGTAGTGTCGGTGGCGGTGATCGGGTTCTTCCGCCGGCAGCAGCACGGGGCGGGCCTGTGGGTCAGGGTGATCGCTCCCGGCCTGGGGTTCGTGCTTCTGGCTATCGTCTTTGTGCTCATCATGGCCAACTTCAACGTCTTGCTGGGGCAGACCGAGTCAACGGCGGCGACGTTCGTCCTCCCGATGCTGGTGCTGCTGCCTGGGCTGGTTGGCGTCATGTGGGGATTGCGGCTCCGGCGCTCTCAGCCTGACGTGTACGCCCGGATCGGCCATGGCTCGGAGGGCTAACGCAGCGTCAGGCCAGTTGGCTTTCGATTCGGGCAGCGCTGTCCGCGAGCGCTTTGCCGACTTCGTCGGGGTCCTGATCCAAGCGGATATAGACGACGGCGATCGCTGCCGGCCGCCCGCCCGGGACCCTGATGGGGGCGGCAATGGAGGACAATCCTGCAATGACTTCGTCGTGGCTGGTGGCGTACCCCAGGCGGCGGGCTTCGTGGGCTTCGGCGCGGTAGGGGTTCGGAGCGCCTACCTGCTGCCAGCGCTCTTCGGTCATGGTTGATTGGATGGCGATCCCGGGGGCGCCGGTGGCGATGGGGTGGCGGTTGCCCGGGTGCTGGGCCAGGGCGGCGCCGGAGTGCCGCGGTTCAACGGTGACAAGGTTGACGCACTCCTGGTGGTCCCAGACTGCGACGAAGGCGGTCATATGCAGCGTGTTGGCAAGTTGGGTGAGCTCGGGCAGCGCCGCAGTTTGCAGGCTTCTTGAAACACCGCGGGCCAGGACGGACAGGCCCGGGCCGGGTTGAACGCGCCCGGAGTCGTCGCGCACCAGCAGCGAGTGGTCTTCCAGCGTCCGCAGGATCCGGTAGGCCACGGAACGGTGTACGCCAAGGGCCTCGGTGAGTTCGGCGATGCTGAGGGGCCTTTCGGCGGCCGCCAGAATCTCCAGCGCGCGGATTCCGCGTGAGAGGGTTTGCGACGGCGGAGCTTGCGTTGGTGCTTCCGTTGGGCCCTTGACGTCGCTGCGGGGGTTCATGCGAACCATTCTATGGTGGCCCACACCGCAGGGGTCTGTGCTTTGGCTCACAGGTTGTAGTATTCTTTCCTAACTGACCGTTCTGTCGGTTAATGCACGTCAAGCGCCGACCAGTCACTCTCACCCCATGGAGTTCCAATGACCGCAACTTCCACTGTCGACTCTCCGTCAGGACCCAGCAGCAAGCGCGAGGAGCGCAGGGTACTGGCCGGGACGTTGGTGGGCACCACCATTGAGTGGTACGACTTCTTCATTTTCGCCCAGCTCACCGCCACCCTGTTGGCGCCGTTGTTCCTTTCTCCCTTGGAGAAGTCCAACCCGGGAGTAGCCCAGCTCCTGTCTTTCGCCACGATCGGCATCAGCTTCCTGTTCCGTCCCCTCGGGGCCTTTGTGGCCGGACACCTCGGCGACAGGATGGGCCGCAAGGCTGTGCTTGTCATGACGCTGGTGATGATGGGTGCTGCCACTGCGCTGATCGGCCTACTGCCCACCTACGCCACTATTGGCCTTTGGGCCCCCGTCCTGCTGATCACCCTGCGCGTTGTCCAGGGATTCTCGGCCGGTGGGGAATGGGGCGGCGCTGCACTGATGGCCGTGGAGCATGCACCTCTGAAGAAGCGCGGGCTTTTCGGCGCCTACCCGCAGATCGGTGTTCCGATCGGCATGATCCTGGCCACGGGGCTGTTGTTCCTGCTGCAGTCGGGGATGTCCAAGGAAGACTTTGCCTCTTGGGGATGGCGTGTGCCGTTCCTGCTGTCCGTGGTCCTCATCGTGGTGGGATACCTGATCCGTCGCGCCGTTGGTGAGAGCCCCGTCTTCAAGGAGATCGCCCAGCGCAAGGCTGAAAGCAAGGCGCCCCTGGGTGAACTGTTCCGTAAGAACAAGAAAGAAGTTGTTCTTGCTGCCTTGATCTTCATCGCCAACAACGCTGCCGGCTACCTGCTGATCGCCTTCTTCATCTCCTACGCCACACGTACCTTGAAGATGCCTACGCCTCAGGTCTTGCTGGCCACCACCATTGCGTCCTTCGGGTGGCTCATCTTCACCATGGTGGGCGGTTGGTTGTCGGACAAGATTGGTCGCGTCAAGACGTTCCTGATCGGTTATGGCCTGGTCTTCGCGTGGATGATTCCCATGTTTGTGCTGATCGATTCCAAGGACATCGTGCTCTACGGAACTGCACTGTTCGTCCTCACTATCGGACTGGGTCTGTCCTACGGTCCAATGTCCGCCATGTATGCGGAGATGTTCCCGGCCCAGGTCCGGTACTCGGGAATTTCCATCGGCTACGCGCTCGGTGCAATCCTGGGCGGCGCTTTCGCTCCGCTCATTGCCCAAGCTCTCCTGGATACCACCAAGTGGTCCGGATCGGTGGGCATCTACATCATGGTTCTCTGCGTGATCTCCGCAATTGGCGTGATTTTGGCCAAGGAAACCCGTGGCCGTCCGCTGGGGTACAGCGTCCACCACTAACAAATGGCAAACAAAAGACGGGTGTGGTCCACAGGGACCGCGCCCGTCTTTGCGTTCAGACCACGACGGCGGCTACTTACGGCCGCTGGCACCGGCACCTTCCAACTGGCCTACGACGTCGGCGTCGGACAATTGCTCGAAGCGTTCATAAAATGCGCCAACTGCATGGAACTTGCCGGGCGTGTGCAACGCGATCACAACGTCGCAGACCCGGGCCAAGGAGGTTGAGGCCTCCAGGGAGGCGACCGGCACTGCAGCGATGACGGTGCCGGCCCCGCCGGCCCGGACGGCCTCCACGGCTGCCCGCATGGTGGCGCCGGTGGCCAGTCCGTCGTCGGCCAACACCACTGTTTTTCCGCGAAGATCGTGCTCGATGCCGGGGTATTTGTGGGCACGGCGGATGAGTTCGGAACGTTCATGGGTTTCCACGGCATCCAAAGCGGACTGGGAGATTCCGTGCGCGAGAATGAGCTCCTTCAGGGGCCTGTTGACCATTCGCAGGACGTCGCCCTGCGACCACGCCAGCGCCCCGAAAGCGGTCTCGTCACGGCCGGGGATCCCCAATTTTCGGACCAGCACGGCGCCAAACGGCAGGTACAGTTCTGCGGCCGCGGCTGCGGCTACCGGGACTCCACCACGGGCCAGGCCCAGGACGATGGTGTCTGGCCGTTCCCTCAGTTGGGGGAGTGCTTCAGCCAGGCGTCGACCGGCTTCCGCGCGGTCCTTGAAACGCATGCCCATCTGCTCCACTTCCACGTAATTCGTTGCACTCCCAAGCCTACAGTCCACACCTTGCCCGGTGGCGCGCCCACTGAAAGCATGGCCTTGTGAACAAGCCCATCGGATATTGGATCAAGAGGCTCGACGCCGCACTGGAAATACAGCTGGACGCCACCCTGGCCAGGATCAAACTCACCCGGCGCCAATGGCACACCTTGGGCACGCTATCGGAGGGTGCCATGCGGCCGGATCGATTGGAGGACATCCTGCAGCCGCTGTGGGGCGGCGATTCCCGGCTGCGCGAACGCGAACTTGCGGCCTTGGTGGGGCGGGGAATGATCATCATGATCGACGACAGGCTGGCGCTGAGCGACCGGGGCCGCGAGAAATACCACGAGGCCCAGCGCTTGGTGGAAGATGCGCGTCAGGACCTGTCCATGGGCATAGGCATTGACGAGTACGCGATGGCCCTGAGCGTGTTGGAGCGCATGAGCCTGAACGCGGAGCGACTGGCCCGCTGAGACCTACACGCCGAGGAACTCGACCGCAGCTTCCTTGAAAGCCCGGCTAGTAATGACATTGGTGTGGGTGCGTCCCGGGATCACCAGGGTCTCCACCATGCCGCCACGCTTGCCGGCAATGGAGGCCAGCTCCGGCATGGTGGCTGCCCGTTCGTCTTTCTCTCCTGCCACGAGCAGCAGTGGCATGTGAGGGGCGGCCTCTGCAGGATCGAAAGGTTCGCCCTTGATGGCTTCGATGAGCGACAACATGGCAAACAGGTTGTTGCTTGGAAGCATTTGGGCCATCTTCAGCAGGCCTGCCGTGGACCCGTCCTCGATGGGTGTACCGTCGGCCAGATGCCGCTGCGCGGCCACGAGGTCGAAAGCTGCCAACGGATCCGCCGAGCTCGGCCCGCCCAGGACGATGCGGTGAACGAGGTCCGGCTGGGTGGCGCCGAACTCCCACGCCAGCCTGGAACCGAGCGAGTAGCCAATGACGTCCAGTCCCGTGGAAGGATCGCCTTCGCGCAGGGGCCGGGCGCCGGCGTCGGTCACTATTTGGAGAAGGTCGGCGCGGATGCGGCTGGGCGTGTACGAATCCAGGTCCTCAGGGGAGTGGCTCCGGCCGTGACCGGGCAGGTCTACGGTGATGACCCGGCGCCCTGCGTCCTGAAGCGTGGTGATCCAACCGCTGTCCACCCAGTTCAGTTTCGTGGAGGAAGAGAAGCCATGGATCAGCAGGACGGGGCGCAGCCCGGCGTCGGTAGTCGGCTCATGGACTTCCACGAACAGTCCGGGGTCGGTGCCCTCCACTGTGTGCCCGTGCTGTTCCATGGTGTGCCTTCCGGTCATCACGTCAGTCCTCATCCAGTACGGCGCTCAGGCGGACCCGGCGCTTGGGTGCTTCGTCCTTCGGAACAGTGCCCACGATCCCGGCAGTGTCATCCGGAACCTCGAACACGATCAGCGGCTCGCCAACGTTGATCGTGTCACCGGGCGCTCCGTGAATACGCACCACTTTACCCGCCTGCGGGCTGGGCAATTCGAGGGCCGACTTGGTGGTTTCCAACTCCACGATCGCCTGGTTGCGTTCCACCTGCTGACCGGGCTCCACGAGCCAGTCCAGCACTGTTGCCTCAATCAAGCCCTCGCCGAGGTCCGGAAGGGGGAAGGAAATTTCAGCCACGGCGGTACTCCAGTACGCGTTGGATCCCAAAGAGGATGCGGTCGATGTTGGGGATGTATTCGTCTTCCAGGTCTCCGGAGGGATAGGGCACGTCGAAGCCCGTCACGCGTTCCACCGGCGCTTTGAGCGTCGCGAAACAGCTCTGCGTGATGAGTTGGGCCACTTCGGCGCCCAGGCCTGAGGTCAGCGGCGCTTCATGGACGACGACGGCGCGGCGCGTCTTCCCGACGGAGGTCGCCAACGCTTCCGCGTCGATCGGTTTCAGCCAGCGAAGGTCCAGGACTTCGACGTCGATGCCGTCTTCGGCCGCCAGTTCGGCAACCTGCAGGCAACGGGCCACCATGGCGCCCCACGCCACGAGGGTCAGGTGCCTGCCTTCCCTCGCCACGCGGGCGCCGGTGAGGTTGCTGCCGTTGTCCGCTCCGCCGTCGTGCGCTGCAGTGGCCGCATCCACCGAGGTGAGGTCCACCGGTCCCTTCTGCCAATAGCGGGACTTCGGTTCCATGAAAATGACCGGGTCCGGTCGAGCTGCCGCGTACTTGAGCAGGTGGTAGGCATCGTTCGGGGTGGACGGTGATACCACTTTGAGCCCCGGAACGTGGGCGAAGAGCGCCTCCAAGGACTCTCCGTGGTGCTCGGGTGCACGGATACCGCCAAAGCTGGGCACGCGCAGGGTGATGGGCATGGGCAGGGTCCCGCGGCTGCGGTAGTTCATCCGTGCGATCTGGCAGACGATCTGGTTGATGGCCGGATACGCGAAGCCGTCGAACTGGACTTCGGGGATGGGGTGGAAGCCTGCCACGGCCAGGCCCACGGACATTCCGAGGATGCCGGATTCGGCAAGCGGGGTGTCGAAGACGCGGTCCTCGCCGTGCTTTGCCTGGAGGCCGTCGGTGATGCGGAAGACGCCGCCCAGCCGGCCGCAGTCCTCGCCAAAGATGACCGCCTTGGGGTTCTCGGCCAGGATCTCGTCCAGGGCACGGTTGAGTGCTTGCTGCATGGACAGTTGCTGAACGCCAGCTGCGGCAGCTTCAATGCCTGGCAAGGCAGTCATGGTCTCAGACATGTTCGGACTCCTCGCGCCACGCGGTGGCCTGGGATTGAAGGGCGGGCGTTGGTTCCTGGAAGACCAGGCCGAACATTTCGGCGCCGGGGCGGGGGCCCAGGTCCTCGATGCCGGTACGGATGGCTTCCTCTTCTTCTTCGGCCTTCCGCTGCGCTTCGGCGAAGAAGGCCTCGTCTGCAACCCCTTCGTCGAGCAGCCGCTGCCTGAAGCGCTCCAGCGGATCCTCGCCGGCGTCGGTGCGTTCCTCGTCCAGCGTGCGGTAGCGGCCGGGATCGTCGGCGGTGGAGTGCGGCCCGCGGCGGTAGGTCATGGCTTCAATCACCACGGGTCCGTTGCCGGCGCGGCAGTGCGCTAAAGCGGAACGAGTGGCTTCGAAAACAGCTACCACGTCATTTCCGTCCACCTGCAGGGACGGGATTCCGTACCCGGCAGCGCGAGCCGCGACCGATCCGCCGGCTACCTGGCGTTCCGTGGGGAGGGAGATGGCCCAGCCGTTGTTCTGGATGAAGAACACCACGGGAGCCTTCATGACTGCCGCGAAGTTCATGGCTTCGTGGACGTCGCCCTGCGAGGAGGCGCCGTCGCCGAAGTACGTCATGGCAACGCCCGTTTCACCCTCCGCGTGGCCGGAAAGGGTTTGGCCATGGGCCCAGCCGACAGCGTGCAGGACGGAGCCCGCAACCACGGCCTGAATGGGTGCGAACCTGGATTCCAACGGGTTGTACATACCACCGTGCCACGTGGCCTTATGGGTGGACATGTAGCCCACCATGTCCAGGCCCATCGCCCGGGCAACGCCCATCTCTCGGTAGGTGGGGAAGACGAAGTCACGGGTCCGGTCAACGGCGTAGCCGCTGCCTACCTGGGCGGCCTCCTGGCCGAGCTCCGGGGCGTATCCCGGGATGATGCCTTGGCGCTGCCAGGCGACGGCTGAGGTGTCCAGATGCCGGACGGCTGCCATCAGGGTGTACAGCTCACGGAGTTGATGGTGGGTTAGCGGGGCCGCGTCATCATCGACGGCGGCCAGCACGGCTTTGGTAGTCATGGCTGTGACCCTAGTCACCCATTACGCCTGTGCGCAATCAGTGCAGTTCTAGCGGCACACTTTGTACATTTTGGGCATACAAAGAAGCCCTACACAGTACAAACTGTGCAGGGCTTCCTGATGATGATGATGAGCAGCTGGCTACTCGACCGGCGTGGTCTGCCTGCCAGCCTTGGCCCTGGCGTTGAGGAAGCAGCCGGCGGCGATGACCATGATCAGGATGAACGTTCCGATCAGCTGCCCGGCACTTTCCGGGTTGGCGAAGCCCACCACCAGGATGAGGCCCAACAGGACAAGGCCCACGATGGTGAGGAAGGGGAATCCCTTCATGCGCAGCGGCAGCTCGGTGCCGTCCCGGTCAGCCCTGCGGCGCAGGATGAACTGCGAGACCAGTGCGGTGCCCCACACCACGAGGCATGTGGATCCCACAAGGTTCAGCAGAGCCGGCAGGATCTTCTCCGGAAACAGCAACTCAAGGACCGTGGCGATGAAGCCGAAGGCAACTGAGATGCCGACTGCGGCGACGGGAACCTTTGAACCGCTCAGGCGGGACAGGAAGCGTGGAGCTTCGCCGCGCTCTGAGAGGGAGAAAATCATGCGGGAGGCGCCGTAGAGGTTGGCGTTGAGGGCGGACAGCAGGGCGACGACGGCTACCAGGGTGATGGCCGCTCCGGCGCCGGGGATTCCTGCAAGGTCCAGAACTCCGGCGAATGGGGACTTCAATCCTTCCGATCCCACCGGAAGGACGGCTGCGATCACGAACACCGAGCCGATGTAGAAGACCAGGATGCGCCAAACAACTGTACGGATGGCCTTGCCTACGCTGTGGGCGGGGTTCTCGGTTTCGGCGGCGGCGACGCTGACGATCTCGGTTCCACCGAAGGCGAAGATCACGACGAACAAGGCGGCCGCGATGCCGCCGATGCCGTTGGGGGCAAAGTCGCCAAACGCTGAGAATCCGGGGGAGGGCACGTTAGGCAGCCAACCCAAGAGCAGGGCTGCGCCGATCAGCAGGAAGATCACGATCGCTGCGACCTTGAGGATGGCGAACCAGAACTCGAACTCACCAAAGTTGCGGACGCCCACAAGGTTGATGCCCGTGAAGACCACCATGAAGACCAACGCTAGGACCCATACGGGGATGACGGGCCAGATCGAGAACAGCAGACCGGCTGCTCCGATGGCTTCGGCTGCAATGACTACTACCAGCTGCAACCACCACAACCAGCCGATGGTTCCGCCGGCGGTCTTGCCCATGGCCTTCTCCGCGTACACGGAGAACGCGCCGCTGTTCGGGTTGGCTGCCGCCATCTCGCCAAGGGCCCACATGACCAGGATGATCAGCGTACCGGCGACGAGGTAGGAAATAAGGACTGCCGGACCGGCCGCCTGAACGCCTGCCCCCGAGCCGAGGAAGAGGCCCGCGCCGATCGCGCTGCCTAGCCCCATCATGGTGAGCTGGCGCGGCTTGAGCGAATGGCCGAGGCCGGATGTTGGCGCAGGAGCCGCGATGGACTTCGTTGTCATACGTGTCTACCTTCTATGGATTACATGCTGGTTTGGCGTGCTGGCCTCATGGGTTTGGCACGCGGGCGTCGACGACGCAGCAAGAGCCGTGGAATAATTCTCGCAGTTTGTAAGATACATCACTTTTTGCTGTAGCGATGTGATGGGTAAGTTACCCCGGGGACAGGAACTTTGATGCTGGTGGATGCGCTTGATGCAAAAATTGTACGTTTCTTCACTGATTCACCGCGATCTTCAGTGCTGGAAGCTTCCCGCGTGCTCAGGGTTGCCAGGGCGACGGTGCAATCCCGGATAGACAGAATGATTGAAAACGGGGTCATCGGTTCCTGGGTTCCCCAGCCTGATCCCGCCAACTTCGGCTTTCCGGTGGTGGCGTTCTGCTCGGTGACCATCACCCAGGAAATCGGCCACGATGCCATCATCGAAAGCCTCAGTGCCATCCCGGAAATTATCGAGGTTCACACTGTCACTGGAAATTCGGACCTGATGGTGCGGATCGCCGCGCGGTCCAACCCTGATATGCAACGCGTCCTTGATGCCATGATCGCCACCAAGTCCGTGGTCCGGTGTTCGTCGGTCATCGTCCTGAACAGCCACATCCAGGGCCGCACGCTCCCGCTGATGGAAGCTGCCGCCAAGCCAGTGTGACGTAAAGCATTTTGCTCCGCGTCGATCGAGCCGTACCATTAGTTCTAGTCAACATGACTTTAACTAGCGCTTCACTGACCGGGGAGCGTTTCGGACGGCGATGAAGCGAGGTGAACGCCGTGAACACCAACTCAGCCAACGTTGCCGAGCGGCGGCTTGCACCGCCGTCGCTGGCTATTTCAACGGTGATTTTCGCCCTCCGCCCCAGCGAGACATCCGGGCGCCCAACCCTGTGGTTGCCGTTGGTACGGCGTATCCGTGAGCCTTACAAAGACATGTGGGCGCTCCCGGGTGGACCGTTGGCCCACGACGAATCCCTCCAGGATGCGGCTTCACGGAACCTCCGCGAAACCACCGGCCTGGCGCCTCACTACCTTGAGCAGCTCTACGCTTTCGGCGGCCTCCATAGATCGCCCACCCAAAGAGTGGTCTCCATCGTGTACTGGGCACTGGTGCAACCCACTGAAGCTGCCCTCGCTGACGAGTCCGAGAATGTGCGCTGGTTCCGGGCAGACAAGCTCGCCGAACTGGCCTTCGACCACAACGCAATCGTGGACTACGCCCTGTGGCGGCTGCGCAACAAGATGGCCTACGGGACCATCGCCTACCACCTGCTGGGAGAGTTTTTCACCCTCGCCCAGGTCCGCGAAGTCTACGAGGCCGTGCTGGACCGCCAGCTCGATCCCGCTAACTTTCGCAGGCACGTCAAGGCAACACCGGAAATCGAAGAAACCGGTGAATACCTTCAAGGCGGAAAACACCGCCCGCCACGCCTCTACCGCTTCACCGGCACGCCCGGCCTCGGGCCAGATAACAGGAGTACACCATGAGCAGCGTTAACACTGCCGTCCAGCTGATCACTCGCGAAGAAGCCGAGAAAGGCCTCTCCCGCGCAGGGGCCACGTGCAGCCCGGCCTTGGCCAGGGGCCCATGGGAGTACGACCTCGCCGAAGCACTTGCCGGCGAACCTGCTTATGGCCCGGGTGCTTCCAGCGAGGATGTCGCTCCCAAAGCCACACCGCGCCAGGGCCAGCTGCCCGATGAGTACAAAAAAGCCACCGACGCCGAACTTGACGCCCGCATCCGGGCCGCCAAAGCGACACTCGGGGACCGGGCCGTCATCCTGGGCCACTTCTACCAGCGTGACGAAGTCATCCAGTACGCGGACTTCGTGGGCGATTCCTTCCAGCTCGCCAACGCTGCCCTGACCAAGCCCGACGCCGAAGCGATCATCTTCTGCGGTGTGCACTTCATGGCCGAGACAGCGGACATCCTCTCCACGCCCGAACAGGCCGTCATCCTGCCAAACCTTGCCGCGGGATGCTCCATGGCTGACATGGCAGATGAAGACTCCGTGGAGGAATGCTGGGAGCAGCTTGAAGAAATCTTCGGCACGGACCCGGATGCCTCCGGCCGGGTACCCGTCATCCCTGTCACCTACATGAACTCCTCTGCAGCACTCAAGGCGTTCTGTGGCCGCAACGGTGGGATCGTCTGCACCTCGTCCAACGCCAAAGTGGTTCTGGAATGGGCGTTCGAACGCGGTCAGCGCGTTCTGTTCTTCCCCGATCAACACCTGGGCCGCAACACCGCCAAGGCACTGGGCGTCCCGCTTGAGCAGATGCCCATGTGGAACCCGCGCAAGGAACTTGGCGGCAATGACGAACAGGTACTACAGGACTCCCGGGTCATCCTCTGGCACGGCTTCTGCTCAGTCCACAAGCGCTTCAACGTGGGCCAGATCGAGAAAGCCCGGCAGGACTTCCTGGGCGTCAACGTGATTGTCCACCCCGAATGCCCCATGGAAGTAGTGGACGCCGCAGACTCCGCAGGATCCACCGACTTCATCAAGAAGGCCATCGCCGCCGCCACCGAACCCACCACGTTCGCGATCGGCACCGAGATCAACATGGTGAACAGGCTCGCCGCCGAATATCCGCAGCACACCATTTTCTGCCTCGATCCCGTCATTTGCCCCTGCTCCACCATGTACCGCATCCACCCCGGATACCTCGCCTGGGTCCTGGAGGAACTCGTGGAAGGACGCATCGTCAACCGCATCACCGTTGACGACTCCGTGCAGGACAACGCCAAAATTGCGCTCGAACGCATGCTGGCAGCCAAACCTGCCTAAAACCGACGGCACCACAAAGCCGGCATCACCGTCCGGGCGCATCAAGACCCGACTAGCCGAATCGAGCCTCATATGACTACAGAGAGCCTTACCGGCGGGGCCGCCTCCCAAAGGCTGGTCGTCGTCGGAAGCGGCATCGCAGGTCTGTACTCAGCCCTTCTTGCTGCCGATGCCGGCGCGGAAGTGGTGCTGCTGACCAAAGGTGCGCTCGCAGACAGCAACACCTACTACGCCCAAGGCGGGATTTCCGCTGTGCTGGACGAGCCGGCCCCCGGCGATACTGTGGCAGCCCACATCGCCGACACACTCAAAGCCGGGGCCGGCCACTGCAATGAAGAAGCAGCACGGGTGCTGTGCACTGAGGCCCGGTTGGACATCGCAGGACTGGCACGTTTCGGCGTCCACTTCGACCTTGACGACGACGGCGATCCCGCACTGGGTCTCGAAGCCGCCCACTCAGCTCCCCGCATCCTCCACGCCGGTGGCGACGCTACAGGAGCCGGAGTGGCGGCCGCGCTGATCAAAACCGTGCTGGACTTCCAAGCCGCAGGAAAGATCCAGGTCATAGGGCACGCCCACGTGACATCGCTCTCCTTGGGGGGACCGGGCGGCGGCCGTGTAGTGGGAGCGAACTTCCTCCACGATGGCCGCCACCTCGGCGTCCACGGCGACTCTGTGTTGCTCGCCACCGGGGGAGCCGGCCAGCTGTTCGCCCAAACCACCAATCCCTCAGTGGCAACAGCGGATGGCCTGGCACTGGCGTGGCGTGTTGGGGCGGCCGTGGCAGACCTTGAGTTCTTTCAATTCCACCCAACGTGCATGGTTCTCCCGACTGAGGCACGGGAAGCAGAAGGCAACAACGACCCCCTGCTCATCTCCGAAGCGGTACGGGGCGAGGGCGCCATCCTGGTAGATGCCACCGGTCACCGCTTCATGCCCGACTACCACCCTGATGCCGAACTCGCACCCAGGGACGTCGTCTCCCGCAGCATCGCCCTTCACCTCACAAAACTCGGCGACCCCAACGGCCACGTGTTCCTGGACGCCACCGTGATTGAGGAAAGCCGAGGAAAAGGCTTCCTGGCCAAGCGTTTCCCCACCCTCAGCAAACGCACCCGCCAAGCCGGCGTTGACTGGACCACCGAGCTTGTTCCTGTAGCACCCGCGGCCCACTACTGGATGGGCGGCGTGGTCACCGACCTTTACGGCCGCACCTCTGTTCCCGGGCTACTGGCCGCCGGCGAAGTGGCGTGTACCGGGGTGCAAGGTGCCAACCGGCTGGCCAGCAATTCCCTGCTCGAGGGCCTCGTGTTCGGAAGGCGGGCTGTTGAAGCGTTCCTCCTTGGTGACCGCGACGCCGCAGGCCCCTTGGCGCCTGCGCTCGCGCCTCGTACCGGCGATCGCCTCGCAGGCTCGGCGGCCGGTTCGGGCGCTCACGCGACAACGGCGCTGTCGGAACCTCCGGCCCCGCTACTGGGTTCGGAATTGGAACTTGAGCCGGTGCCTGCTCCTGTTTCCTGGGAGTTTGAGTCTTTGCCGGGGCCGGGGGCTCGGGAGGTTTCTTTTGCGAAGGCGGGGGTGTTTTCGCGGGGGGCACTGCGGCGGTTGATGACTGCCAAGGCCGGGGTCTTGCGTGATGGTGCTCTGATTCGTGAGGCCGGGGTGGCGTTGGCTGCCTGGGCAGAGGATGTGCTTCCACTGAATGTTCCTGAGTCTTTGGATGTCCGGGAGCATGAGGATTCCAACCTCTTGTTGGCGGCGCAGTTGCTGGTGCATGCTGCCCGGGAACGGCGTGAGTCCTTGGGGGCGCATTACCGCAGCGACAGCTGGGAGGACCCCGGAGTCGTCGAAGATATTGACAAGCGTTACACCATGAGCCGGAAAGTGAGCCTCGTCCATGACTAACCTGACCCTCCCCGCTGCCCCCGTCCGGGACATCCTGGAACGGGCGTTCGCGGAGGACGCGCCCAGCGGCGACATCACCTCGCAACTACTGATCCCCGCCGACGCCCGGGCAACTGCAGTGTTGAATGCGCGAGTCCCCGGGGTCTTCAGCGGCGGTCCCGTTTTCCGTGATGCCATGAAGCTCGTGGACCCGGACACGGAAGTGGAATTGCTCCTCGCCGACGGTGAGGCCTTCGACGCCGGAACACACCTCGCGCGGGTCAGCGGCAGCGCCCGCTCGGTGCTCCTCGCCGAAAGGGTGGGCCTGAACCTGGTGCAGCGGATGAGCGCCATAGCCACCAAAACGGCGGAATTCGTCCGGCTTGTGGAAGGGACGCGCGCCCGGATCACGGACACCCGCAAGACCACCCCCGGACTTCGTGTGCTGGAGCGCTATGCGGTGCGCTGTGGTGGGGGAGCCAACCACCGCTACAGCCTCTCCGACGCCGTGCTGGCCAAGGACAACCACCTGGCCGTCATGACCGGAGGCGACTCCAGCAAACTGACCGAGCTGCTGATTGCAGCCAAGGCCCAGCTTGGCCACACCACCCACTTCGAGGTGGAAGTGGACCGGGCCGAGCAGATTGAACCCGTGTTGGCTGCCGGTGTGGACACCATCATGCTGGACAACTTCTCCATCGAACAGCTCCGTGCCGGGGTCAAACAGGTGGACGGACGGGCCATCGTGGAAGCCAGCGGCAACGTGAACATCAATACCGTCACCGAGATCGCTTCCGCCGGCGTGGACGTAATTTCCATTGGTGGCCTGACCCACAGCGTGAGCGCCCTCGACCTGGGGCTGGACGTCGTTCTAGAGACAGCCTGACCATCCCATGATCTTCCTTGACGCCGCAGCCACCACTCCGGTTCGCCGTGAGGCCCTTGAAGCCATGTGGCCTTACCTGAGCGGCGAGTTCGGCAACCCCTCCAGCCACCACAGCCTGGGCGAAACGGCAGCGGGTGCGCTTGCCGGAGCCCGTTCCGGCGTCGCGAAGGTCCTGAACTGCCGTGCCGGCGAGGTGACCTTCACTTCCGGCGGCACGGAAGCGGACAACCTTGCCGTCAAAGGCATAGCGTTGGCGCGGAAGGCGGCTGATCCGTCGCTGAACCGTGTGGTGATCAGTGCCATCGAACATCCCGCAGTGGAAGAATCAGCCCGTTACCTGGAACGGGTGCATGGATTCACCGTGGATGTGCTCCCCGTGGACGGGAAAGGTCTGGTCTCCATTGATGGCTTAAGGTCGGTCATAGGCCCCCACACCGCTCTGGTGAGTGTCATGTACGCGAACAATGAGGTCGGAACCGTCCAGCCCATTGCAGCCTTGGCCGCAGTGGCCCGGGAACACGGAGTGCCGTTCCACACGGACGCAGTGCAAGCCGCTGGGTGGTTGCCGGTGGACGTGAAAGCGCTCGGTGTGGACGCGTTGAGTATTTCCGGACATAAACTTGGTGCGCCCAAGGGATCCGGTGTCCTGTTCACCAAGGGGCGGCTTCGGGTGGAGCCCCTGGTGCACGGTGGCGGCCAAGAGAAGGCAAAGCGCTCGGGCACAGAGAACGTGGCAGGGGCTGTTGCGTTGTCCACGGCGCTCAAGCTCTCCCACGCTGAGCAGCCCCATCAAGCAGCGCGCGTTTCGGATCTCAGGGATCAGTTCATCCAGCGGATCCTCGCCACCGTACCTCACGCCCTGCTCACAGGACACCCCATCCAACGCCTGCCCTCCGTAGCTTCTTTCTGCTTCCCCGGAACCAGCGGCGAGTCTGTGCTGCTTGAGCTGGAGCGGCTCGGCGTGGTGTGTTCCAGTGGATCGGCCTGCGCGGCGGGATCCGACGCACCCTCGCCGGTGCTCCTGGCCCTGGGTATCGCCCCTGAAACGGCCCAGACGGCGGTGCGTTTCAGCTTCACCTCAACTGTCACCGACGCCGAACTGGAACAGGCAGCCGCTGCCGTGGAAACCGCCGTCGGACGCGTCCGGAACCTGGCTGTCCCCCAAGAAAAGCAGTAATTACTACCTGGGTGATCACACGTGCCGCGCGCGCCTGAAAATCCAATGCCGCAGCAGGGTAAACCGGACCGCCGTGGCCACGAAACCGGACAACGTGGTGGTCCACAACTCTTCGGTGACCGTGGCTTCGGGCCGAAGAAGATGCAAAACACCCAGGCTCCCGCCGGTGATGATCAGCGCGATGCCAATCACAATCACCCCACTGAGGTGGTCTTGCGCACGTTTCCTGCGGCCGGTGATTTTGAACGTCAACCGTCGATTCAGGGCCGTGTTCATCAACGACGTCAGAACCAGGGCAACTGCGTTGGCCAGCTGGGGATCGATCCACGGACGCAGCACAGCGTAAATGGCCAGCGAACTCGCCGTGCACACCACTCCGACTCCGGTGAAGCGGATCAATTGCCGAACAACCGGGTACTTCAGGACGCCGCGATGCCGTTTGCGTTGACGCGGGGGCTTTTGAGAGGGAGACGGGCGTAGCTCAGTGGCCTCCGCAGCTATCTCCATGGGGTTAAGCCTGACACACTATGCGGGCTGCTGTTCCCAGGAAGCGCCTGTCACGGGGTTGTGAAGCTCGCCGATTCCTTCCACGCGGCACACCACGGTGTCTCCCGGTTGGATTCGTGCGCACTCCGCGGGGAACCCTGTGAGCACAAGGTCGCCGGGCTGGAGCGTTATGAATGAGCTCAGATAGACCATGATTTCGTCCACTTTCCAGCCCAGGTCCGCTGAACTCGCAGTCTGCAGCTCCTTGCCGTTGTGCACAATCCCGATCTCCAGGTTTGAGTCATCCAGGCTGGTGACTATCCACGGACCTGCGGGAGTGAAGGTGTCCTGGCTTTTGGCGCTGATCCAGAGTTCGTCGGACTTCTGGAGGTCGCGGGCGGAGACGTCGTTACCGATGGTGTATCCGAGAATTGCCGACCTCGCTGTTTCCAAGGTCAGGCCTCGGGAGGCACGGCCGACGACGACCGTCAGTTCAGCCTCCGGGTCCACGTAACCAACGGTGGAGCTCAACTGAATTGCTTCGCCCGGTCCGATCACGCTTGATGCTGCTTTGTGGAAGGCCTGTGGCGGCAGGTCCCGGCCAGGCTGCCCGGTGTTGTGCGCCATGCCGAAGACGTTTGCAGGTACCGAGGGGGCCAAAAAAGTGAACGCATCCTGGCTGACCACCGCCCCGGGTTCCCACCCGTTTCTGGCCGGGCTGCTGGCATTGGCCCTCGACGTCGGGAAGGGGGACTCCACCACAGTCCACTGTGTGCCTTCCGCCGAGTCGAAATCCCGGGCGTCGTTGGCCACAAAGAACTGCTCGTCAGGAGACTGGCGGGCCAAAGTTTGATCGGTGGCAGTTGCGATCGGAACGGGCCGGACTCGGGCGATGCGACGGGAAAAAGGCGAAGTCATGATGACATCCTACGTCCTTCCTGGCCGGTGGGTTGCGTTGTGGGGCCCGCTCTGCATGCTTTGCCACTCCCTTAGCGAGCAGAGCGGGCCTCACAACTCATCAGATGAGGGGCGCGGATCCGAATGCCACGCTGAAGCGGTCACACCACAGCACCACGGATGTCAGCCCCGTGATGTCCGTTCCTGGCGGAAGTAGGTAGTTGTGATTGCCGTGCGTGGCTTTGACCGCACCGAGATCCACGTATCGGCCGGACCGGTATTTGAACCAGTCGCCGCCGGCCGGCAGGCTGCTCAACCAGACTTTGACGTCCGGGCCGTCGCTGCTGGCCATGTCCTCGAGCCGCAGCAGATGGCTGCCATCGGCAAGTCTCACCAACCGGGCAGTGCCTGTGGTCTCATGCTCTTGGGATTGGAAAGTGCCCGAGCCAAGAACCACCGGTGCCTCGGGAGTTGCGGGTAAGGGAATTGCGGGAGCCTGTGCGCTCGCGGAAGCGGGAGCCTGTGCGCTCGCGGGAGCGGGCGCGGCAGGCAGGGCTTCGTAGACGCTGCTGCTGGTGAAGATGCGCCACGGCTGGAACAGGGCGGCCGCCACAACCACTACGGAAAGGACCACCACCCCTGCCACAACCGCTAGGATCCTGTGGGCCCGGATCATGCGCTGCAGTCTGTTCATGCTTCAAAGTTAGGCTTCGCGGCAGGGCTTTGGGGGTTCTTTTGCTTACAGGACGGTGACGCCTTCTTCCAGTGCCGTGGAAGGAACTCCTGTGCAGAAGGAAGCGCCGTGCAGGATGAACACAGGACCCGGGCTTAGAATCCGTTCCATGCGTCTGGCGATTATCGGGTTGGTCCTCCTTGTGGCTGGTGGGGTCACAGTGGTTACGGGTGTCCTGCCCTGGCAGGAGGTGGCAGTCCTTGCAGACCGGGTGGCACCCATCCTGGGTTTTGTCATTGCCATGACGGTGGTTACGGAACTTGTCAGTGAGGCCGGCGCCTTCCAGTGGATTGCCCGCCATGTGCGGGGGTGGGGGCGTGGACGCAGTGTCATGCTGTGGTTGCTGCTGGCGTTGTTTGCCACACTCAGTACCGTTTTCCTGTCACTGGATACGACGGCGGTGCTGCTCACCCCGGTGGTGGTCACCGTGGCCCGCCAGGCGGGCCTCCCCGTTCTGCCCTTCGCCCTGACCACGGTTTGGCTGGCCAACACTGCCAGCTTGTTGCTTCCCATCTCCAACCTGACCAACCTTTTGGCGCAGCACAATCTCGGTGGCATCAGCCCGGCACAGTTCGCGCAACTGATGTGGGCGCCCTCGCTCGCGGCAATTGTGGTGCCCTTGGCATTTGTTGCTGTGGTTTTCCGGCGGGAGCTTCGCAAAACCTACGCGCTCGATTCCGCCCGTCCGGCCCCGACCACCTCATCCACGGCAGCGCCGGACAAAGTCCTGCTCCTGGTCAGTGCGATCGTCCTGGTGTTGCTGTTGCCGGCGTTGGTATCCGGTGTCGCCATTTGGATTCCCGCCGCGTTGGCTGCCGCGATACTCGCCGTGACCTTCGCCGTCCGCCGACCCAAGGTGCTCAAGGTGGCCTTGATCCCGTGGTCCTTGCTGCTCTTTACCTGCGGCCTCTTCCTTGTAGTGGAAGCAACGCAATATCTTGGCGCATCAGTGCTGCTTGGCCAGGTGGCAGGGCAGGGGAACGGGTTCCTTGAGCTGCTGAGGCTGGCCATGACAGGCGCCCTTGGCTCAAACGTCGTCAACAACCTGCCGGCTTACCTTCTGGCCGAGCCACTGGCCGGAACTCCTACCAGGATGGCTGCGCTGTTGGTGGGGGTGAACGCGGGACCCCTGATCACTCCGTGGGCCTCTTTGGCCACCTTGCTATGGCACGACCGCTTGGTGCGGATGAATGTACTGATCAAGTGGAGGGGGTACGCGGTCTTCGGCCTGATGGTGGCGCCGCTGACAATAGTGGCGGCCATTGCGGCCCTCGCAGTTGTCGGCCCCGGAGGGGTGTTTGGTTAGCCGAGATACTGTTCGCCCACTGGGACCTCGGCAGCCAGGCGGTTTGCTGGTCCCGCCAGCGGACACGCCCAGGCCTCGTTGTAGGCGCAAGATGGGTTGTACGCGAAATTGAAGTCCAGGACAAACTCTTGGTCTGCGCCGGATCCCCGCGTCCCATGGAACGAACCCTTGACCGTGTCCACCAAGTACCGTCCGGCGCCGTAGCTTCCGCCGTCCTTGCCTGCAGTGGCGTCGCGGAACGGCACGAAGATCCCGCCCCCGTAGCTCCTGAGCTTCCAGGCCGCCAACGAGCCCAGCCCGGGGAGGTCGAAAGTGCCGATTCGGACGAATGGCACCAACCCGTCAGTCCCCGTCTCAACGTTCATTTCCTGGCCGGCTCCCTCGGGTGACAAGGCGGCGTACCTCCGGAAGGAGGAATCGTAGTCAGCTGTTGGCAGTCCGGAGAAGGAAGCCTTCATATCGGCGGTGAGCGCTGAAGCCGGATGCGTAGCGAACATCAGGTCCCGTTCCTGCCGCCAAAACACGTGGGCGTCGAACGGGTTGGTGGCCGCGAGCTGGCGCACTTTGTCGTAGAGGGCGAACGTCCGCAGGCGCCAATCAGCAATATCAATAGCTGACATGGCGGGAATGTCGTCTTCGAAATAGTCCTTCTGGTCAGGAGCCATACACTCAGCCTAGTCCTGTGCGTGTCGCAGGACTGCCGCCGATAGGCTGTGGGCATGAAGGGCATCCTGAACCTGCGCTGCAATCCGATGCGGCTTGCCGTGTTTGCCGTGGCGGTCACAGTCCTCGCCGGCACAGCATCCTGCTCCGCCGAGAACAAGGGCCCGCAAGTCAACTCCACTACCGGCTCCCAACCAAATAGTTCGGAATCGGGAACGGCAACACAGGGCAGCACGACGCCGGCGACAGGCACCGGCGAAACTCCAAGCACCGGCGGGAGTACTTCGGCCAGCCCCGGGTCAAGCCCGGTGGCGACGGCGGTGTCCTGGAAGACGTACACGGACTCCGCCAAAACCGTCAGCTTCGAGTTACCTCAGGAGTGGATAGCCCAGTCGGTAACGCCGGAGGCGGGATCGTTGGCCAACGCTGTGAAGGTGGAGGTCAAGGATGCCGAGGGGCGGTACATAGCCACGCTACACACCGGGTTGCCTACGACGTCGCCTGCCGCCTGCCCGGCCGGTCAGGCACGCCCCTATGTGGTGATCAGCAGTGTGCCATTGGACATTCCCCACTCGGATGGCCAGGACACCATTGATCCGCGAGTAGTCTTCCGCGTGGTTCAGGGCTACAAGTTCTTCGGCTCTTACGGCATCACCAATATGGTGGCGGGAGTGGACGGACAGGCCTGCGAACTGAGGAACCGGGTTCAGGGCCCAGCCGGCAAGGGCGACATCACCTTTGGGGATGTCCCGGTCATCCATGCCTTTGCCGCTGATGAGAAGGTGGCACCGGCCAAGTCTTTCGATACCTTGGACCTGGCTGCAAAGTATGCGGTCCACGGTTCTGAATTCGCCAATGTCCAGCGGATGCTACTGTCGCTGAAGGTTAATCTGTAGCTCTGCGATTGGCTGATTCACATAAATGGCGGCAATGGGGGCTGTCCGCCGCAACCCACCCCGGAGATCAATGGAACGCAATGTTGCTGCCTCACTCGTGTTCAAGACTGCAGCCAACACCAAGGTGGCCATGGCCATAGCCGTGGCCAATAATCGTGGTTACCGCTCTGTGAACGAAAACCTGTCCATCACCAGCGGTGGTGCCGAGGTCCCCTTTGCTGAACTCAGCGATCACCACGGCGGCCGCTTTCACTACCTGGAATTCAGCGAGCCGAGCGAGGTGACTGTGGACTACCGGGCAACGGTTCATGGCTTTGGGGAGCCGGATACATCCAGTCCGATGGAACTCATCAGGTACGTCAGGCCCAGCCGGTATGCGGAGTCGGACAGGCTGCTGCCTACCTCCTATGCCGAGTTTGGAAGCCTGCACGGTGCCGAGCTGCTCCATGCCGTCCGCAATTGGGTCAACGGGGAACTGCGTTACGTCAGTGGGTCCTCCCGGGGGACAGACGGCGCCGTGGAAACCCTGCTGCACCGCAAAGGTGTGTGCCGCGACTTCGCACACCTTGCCATTGCCCTCCTGCGGTCCAAGGATGTTCCCGCGCGGTTGGCGGCGGTGTACGCCCCCGGGCTAAGTCCCATGGATTTCCATGCTGTTGCGGAGGCGCACATCGACGGCGCCTGGCACATCATTGATCCCACTGGTCTCGCGCCCCGCGAATCCATGCTTCGCATCACCGCAGGCCGGGACTCCTCGGATACGGCCTTCCTGTCCACCGTGGGCGGCAGCCTGACCCTCAAAACGCTCAAGGTCAGCGCATCGGTCAACGGGGAGCTCCCGGTGGAGGACCCCCGGGAGCTCATCAGCTTGCGCTAGTGTCCGGCCACCGAGGCGCGGAGTTTCTCCGTGAGCCGCAGAAGCTCCTGCTGCTCCTCGGCCGTGAGCGCGGGCGCCACCAAGTTGGCGATGTCGCGGACATGTTCGCGGCCGATGGCCTTTTGGAGCTCGCTTCCGGCTTCGGTGAGTGAGAGCAGGACTCCGCGGCCGTCGTCGGGCGCTATGGTCCGCTCCACCAGGCCGCGCTTCTCCAGGCGGTCCACCAAGCGGCTTAAGCTGGACTGGCTGAGCAGGACCTTGTCATTGATCTCATTCAGGCGCAGCTGGCCCGAAGGGCAGCGGGAAAGCGTGAACAGGACGTCGTACTCCTTGACAGGAAGTGCCTTGAACGCCGGCCCGGACTGAAGCTTCCGCATCACCGCCACCTGGGAACGGAACAACGACTCCCAGGTTTCGGCGGCGAGGCGCACGGCGGAGGATGCCGAAAGGCTGGACATCAGGCGTCCTGCCCCGCAGCACCAGCACCAGCAGTAGCGGACGCGCTGACCTTGGCCTCCAACGCGGCGGCAACCCGTGAGGCGTGCGTGGGTGCGTCCGGCACATTCGCAGGCTTCATGGCGGCGTACTCCTTTCGAAGAACCGGCAACACCTCTTCGCCGAAGAGATCCAACTGCTCCAGGACGGTCTTCAGCGGCAGTCCGGCGTGGTCGATCAGGAACAACTGGCGCTGGTAGTCGCCGAAGGCCTCGCGGAAGGTCAGCGTCTTCTCGATGACTTCCTGCGGGCTGCCCACGGTGAGGGGAGTCTGCGAGGTGAAGTCCTCCAGGGACGGTCCGTGCCCGTAGACGGGCGCGTTGTCGAAGTATGGCCGGAATTCCTTCACGGCGTCCTGCGAGTTCTTCCTCATGAAGAACTGTCCGCCCAAGCCAACGATTGCCTGCTCCGGAGTTCCGTGGCCGTAGTGTGCGTAGCGCTCACGGTACAGGCCGATCAGCTGCTGGTAGTGCTCCTTAGGCCAGAAGATGTTGTTGGCGAAGAAACCGTCGCCGTAGTAGGCGGCCACTTCTGCGATCTGAGGCGTGCGGATGGAACCGTGCCACACGAAGGGGGCGACGTCGTCGAGCGGACGCGGCGTGGAGGTGAAGTTCTGCAGGGGTGTGCGGAACTTGCCGGACCAGTTGACGGTGTCCTCGTCCCACAGCTTGCGGAGCAGGCTGTAGTTCTCGATAGCCAGCTCGATGCCGTCCTGGATGTTCTTTCCGAACCAGGGGTACACCGGAGCTGTGTTGCCACGACCGAGCACCAGGTCCACGCGGCCATCAGAGAGGTGCTGGAGCATGGCGAAGTCTTCGGCGATCTTGACCGGATCATTGGTGGTGATCAGGGTGGTTGCCGTGGACAACGTGATGCGCTCGGTCTGGGCTGCGATGTAGGCCAGGGTGGTGGTGGGGGAGGAGGAGAAGAAGGGCCGGTTGTGGTGCTCGCCCAGGGCGTACACATCCATGCCGATTTCTTCGACCTTTTTGGCGATGGCGACGGAGGCCTTGATGCGCTCGTTTTCCGTGGGCGTGCGGCCCGTGGTGGGGTCAGTGGTGATGTCGCTGACGCTGAATACGCCGATCTGCATGATGTGCCTTTCTCCCTGCCCGAAGTCCCGGGCTCTGTAAACAGTGTACCTCAAACTAGATGCATTTGCATGTATCGATACCTGTAACAGGACAGGCCCGGGAATTGTTCCCGGGCCTGTCCACTACCAGTGCTTCTGTTGGGGGAGCCCGCTATTCTGCGGGATTATGGGCCGCACGGCGGCCAGTGACGCGTGGAATCATGCCCGTGGTCCAGTCCTGGAAATCTCCCGATGCGGAGCCGCCGTTCCCACCGGGTCCGTCGCCGGGAGCAGCCGTGGACTTGTCCTGCAAAGCCTTCAGCAGGTCCTTCTTTTCCCGGCGCCCCTCCACGAGTTTGTAGAGCACCGGAACCAGGACCAACGTCAGGGCCGTGGACGAAACCAAGCCACCGATCACCACGATTGCCAGGGGTTGGGAAATGAAGCCGCCGCCACCAGTAAGGCCTAAAGCCATGGGAGTCAGGGCGAACACCGTCGCCAAGGCGGTCATGAGGATGGGCCGCAGGCGCCGGCGCGCACCGTGTGTGATGGCATCGGCAACGTTCATGCCCGGAGAGCCGTCATGTGGCTTGCGATATTGGTTAATCAGGTCGATCAACACAATGGCGTTGGTCACCACGATGCCCACCAGCATCAGCATGCCGATCAGTGACGGCAGCCCCAAGGGAACGCCGGTGATCAACAGCAGTCCCACGGCGCCGGTCGCGGCGAACGGTACAGAAACCAACAGGATGAGCGGCTGGATGAGGGACTTGAAGGCGGCCACCATGATCACGTAGACGATGGCAATTGCCGCCAGCAGGGCCAAGCCAAGCTGCCGGAAAGACTCCGCCTGCTGCGTTGTGGCACCACCGATGGTGGCGGTGACCCCCGCAGGCAAGTCCACAGCCGCCAGCCGCTCCTGCACCGCTGCGCTGACACTGCCCAGGTTGGATCCGGACGGCGTCACGGTCACTTTGGCGGTTCGCTGCCCGTTGCTGCTGGTGATGGACACCGGGGTGTCAACCTGCTCGACGGCGGCAATCGTCTCCAGTGCCACGCCGCCACGGGCTGTGGGAAGCTGGAGTGCCCGAACTGCGGCAATGCTGGTAAAGCGCGTGCCCTCACCGATCTGCACAGGGTAGTCGTTGGTCTCGATCCGAACGGTACCGGCCGGAATGGGGCTGACCGTGGAGGCCAGGAAGGCTCCTACTTGTTCTTCCGTCAGGCCTGCCGCCACGGCCTTGGCCCGGTCAACACGGACCTGGACCACCGACTGCTTGGAAGCAAGGTTCGTGGCGACCTCCGAGCTCCCAGGAACGCCTTCCATAGCCTTGACCATGGCATCACTTGCTGTCTGCAGGTCAGCGGAATTAGCGGCCCTGATGGTGATATCCACCGTTGAGGATGTCCCGAATCCGCCCTGCTGCGATCCCACCGTCACCTTCCCGGGGGCCCCTGCCAGCTTGGCGCGAACCTCATCCTGGAGTTTGGTTTGGTTCACTTTCTCGTCAGTGACAATGGTGAATGTCGAGTTGGAGGAACCAGTGGAAGTGAGTGCAGCGAAGCCGGTCTGGGCGTTTCCGGAAGTGACCTGCACGTCCTTGATGCCCGCAATGCCCTTGAGGGACTCCTCAATCTTGGAGGCTTCATCGCTGGTGGCCTGCAGGCTGGTGCCCGCTGGAAGGACTTGGCGCACAGTCATGCTGTTCTCGCCGGAGCGGCCCAACAGATCGGTAGACAGAAGGGGCGAGACGGCGATGGTGGCCACCAGAATCAGTGCTGCTGCCGACAAGGTGATAACCGGATGCTTTTGCGTCTTGGCGAGAAGAGGAAGGTAGCCTCGCTGGAGGCGACTGCGCTCCTCGGCCTCTTGGGCTTTCCGGGCGGCTTCCTTGGCGGATGCCTGTGCCTCAGCGCCTCTTCCGGGCGAGGAAAGGAACCAGTAGGCCAGGACCGGAACGATTGTCAGGGAAACCAGCAGTGATGACAACAACGCAATGGTTACGGTCAGGGCAAAGGGCCGGAACAGCTCACCGGCGAGGTCGCCGACGAAAGCGATGGGCAGGAATACGGCCACAGTGGTCAAGGTGGAAGCCGTGATGGCCCCGGCCACTTCCCGGATGGACGTCAGGATGGCTGTCAGCTTGTGTTCGCCGTAGCTCAAATGCCGCTTGATGTTCTCGATCACCACGATGGAATCGTCAACCACCCGCCCGATCGCAATGGTGAGGGCGCCCAAAGTAAGGATATTCAGCGAGTATCCCGTGGCGGAGATGCCAATGAAGGTGATCAGCAGGGACAGCGGGATGGAGACGGCCGTGACCAACGTTGAGCGTACGGACATCAGGAAGACCAGGATGACAGCTACGGCGAAGCCAAGGCCAAGGAGCCCTTCGGTGGTGAGGTCCTTGATGGACTTTTCAATGAAAGGAGCTTGGTCGAAGACCGGCGTGAAAGTCGCGTTGTTGCCGAGTTCCTCCTCCATAGGGCCGACGGCGTCCCTCACGGCGTGCGAAATCGCCACCGTATCGCCTTCCGGCTTCTTGGTGACGGACAGGGCCAATGTGGGCTTGCCGTTGGTGCGGGTGATGGACGTGGCGGCGTCGTCCTCGATGCTGACATCGGCAACAGCCCCAATGGTTGCAGCCGTTTTTGCGCCGGCCAAAGGGAGTCCCTTGATGATGTCCAGGGAATCCACCGGGCTGCCGAGCTGGAGGGAAAGGGTCTTGCCTTGGTCCTCAATGGTGCCCACGGGGACCAACGTGCCGTTGTTCTTGAGCGCATTGCTGATGGACTGGACAGAGGCCCCTGTAGTTGCCAGATCAGCGGGGCGGGGCTGGATCAGGATGTGCTGGCTGGAGCCGCCGGTCACGTCGGCGCCACGGACGCCGTCGATCTTCTGCAGGCGGGGAACGCTGAGTCGAAGGAGGTCGGCGTTGAGTTCGCTCAGCGGCTTGTCCGACGACACCGCCAAGTAGACAATCGGGAAGTCGCTGATGTTACCGGCGATGGACTGGGGCTCGACGTCGGCCGGCAGCACGCGTTTGGCATTGGAAATCGCCCGGTCAATCTGGTTCCGCGCCCGGTCCAGGTTGGAGCCGTACGTGAACACCATAGTGATCTGTGAAACGCCGTTGCGGGACGTCGATGTGGTGGATTCAAGCCCCTCCACGCTGTTCAAAGCTGTTTCCAGGGGCTGGCTCAACTGCTTGTCCACAACCTCCGGCGAAGCGCCCGGCATGGAGGTCACCACGGTGATCTGCGGGAACTCGATGGACGGAATGAGTTCCTGCTTCAGCGACCCCATGGTGATCACGCCGAACACCGCCGCAAAGACGGTGATCAGCGCGATCAGGGCCCGGTTTCCCAGGGACAGTTTGGCCAAGCGGAACATTGCATTGACTCCTGCGGTCTACGTAACGATTCGGCTGAGGGAACCGGCCGCAGCCCCGGGTGTGGCCTAGCTTTGGATGGCGTTAGCCACTTCCAATTGCAGGGACCTTGCAGTGCTTGCTTCCAGTTCGGCCGCCAGGTCCGCATTCTCGTTGAGCTTGACGCCGTAGCCCGGCATCATGTCCTTGAGTTTGGACTGCCAACCCTTGAAGTTCTTGGGGAAGGACTTCTGCAACAGTTCGATCATGATGGGCACGGCGGTGGACGCGCCCGGAGAAGCGCCCAGCAGCGCGCCGATCGAACCATCGCGGGAAGCGATGACTTCGGTGCCGAACTGCAGCACGCCACCCTTCTGTGGGTGCTTCTTGATGATTTGTACACGCTGACCGGCGGTGATCAGTTCCCAATTGCCGCCGGATGCTTCAGGGTAGTACTCGCGCAGGGCCTCAACCTTGGCCTCGTGCCGCTTGGCAACCTCCTTGATGAGGTAGGCGGTGAGGTCCATGTTGTCCTTGGCCACGGCCAGCATGGGAATGATGTTTCCCGGGCGGATGGACAGCGGAAGGTCCAGGTAGCTGGAGGTCTTCAGGAAGTTGGTGGAGAACCCGGCGTACGGGCCGAAGAGGAGGGAGCGTTTTCCGTCCACATAGCGGGTGTCCAGGTGCGGGACGGACATTGGCGGCGCGCCGACCGAAGCCTGGCCGTAGACCTTTGCACTGTGCTGGGAAGTCACGGCGTCGTCGGTGCAGCGGAAGAACTGGCCGGAGACGGGGAAGCCGCCGTAGCCTTTGCTTTCAGGGATGCCGGATGCCTGAAGCAGGTGGAGTGCACCGCCGCCGGCTCCTACGAAGACGAACTTGGCATGGATGCGGCCGTGTTCGCCTGACTTGGGGTGCTTGATGGACAGATCCCATCCACCGCCTGCTGCGCGGTGGATGTTGGTGACGTCGTGGCCATAGTTGACCTCGGCGCCGCTGCTCTGCAGGTAGCCCGTCAGCTCGCGGGTCAAGGCGCCGAAGTCGACGTCGGTGCCTTCAGCTGCGCGGGTTGCGGCCACGCGCTGCTTGCGGTCGCGGCCCTTGACGATCAACGGTGCCCATTTGGCGATCTGGTCCTGGTCCTCGGTGTACTCCATGCTGCGGAACAGCGTGTTGGGCTTCAGGGCCTCGTACCGCGTTTTGAGGAAATTCGCGTGATTATCGCCGATGACGAAGCTCATGTGCGGAACTGTGTTGATGAAGCCTTTGGGAGACCCGATCACTTTGCTGTCCACAAGATGGGACCAGAACTGGCGGGACAGCTGGAACTGTTCGTTAATGTGCAGGGCCTTGGACGGGTCTACGGAACCGTCTTTTGCTGCGGGGGAGTAGTTCAGCTCACACAGCGCGGCATGGCCGGTGCCGGCATTGTTCCAGGGTCCGGAACTCTCAAGCCCTGCTTCGTCGAGTCTTTCGAACATGGAGATGGTCCAGGTGGGTTCAAGTTGCTTGATGAACGCACCAAGGGTGGCACTCATGATTCCGCCGCCAATAAGGACGACGTCGGCATGTTGAGTCTTGGAAATGAAGGTCACGATCAATCTCCGTTAGCGGCGGCACTGGCTGTCACAGAATATCCCCGTGCAGTCTCAATACTGAAATTGCGGGGAATCGTCAAGGCTTTAGGCGGACGTTTGTGAAAACTTCGTTGAGGACGGGGGAAGCTGGGTAGCTTTCAACCTTGTTGGACAGAGCCAGCGCCGAGATGGGGAAGGCTATGGGCACAGCCGGTACCGACGCCGCGATCTCAGCATTGATGGCCTGGTACTGGGCGTTGCGTTCATCGCCTTCGGGCATTGCCCGTGCGCGTTCTATCTTGTGGAAGACTTCCGAGTCGGCGTATCCGAACTCGGCGCGGGTTTCGCCAAAAAGGGGTCCGAGGAAGTTGTCTGCGTCCGCGTACGAACCGTTCCAGCCCAGGAGGTGAAGGCCCCGGTCGCCGGCCGACTGGACGCTTTGGAGGTAGCCATCTTCCCAGTCGATGGGAACCGGTTTGATGTTGAAGCCGACGGCGACGAGTTGGCGGCTGAGCTCGGCGTAAATCTTTTCCGGGGTGGGCATGTATGCCCTTGTGGCGTTGAGGGGGTAGTAGAACTTCAGCTCCTCACCCTTATAGCCGGCTTTCTTCAAGAGCTCCTTGGCCTTCTCTGGGTTGTACCCCAGGGAGGGGGCATTGTTGTTGAAGCCGCTGAGCTTGGGTGGCACGAATTGTGATGCCTGCGCCGTGTTGTCGATGAAGAACTTCCGGATCAACGCTTCCTTGTCGATCGCCATCTCGATTGCTTGGCGCACTTCGGGCTTTTCCAGCGGTGCAACAGCTTGGTTGATCCCCAGGTACATCACCGAGAAAGGGTCGCGCTGGATGATCTGGACACCCTTTTTGACCAGTTGGTCAAAAGTCCCTGAGGTCACAAGGTCGTAGGCGTCGATCTTGCCATCCAGAAGGGCCTGCTGGCGTGATTCCGCGCGATCGTAGGGGATGAAGTTGATGGTTGCGATCTGTCCCTTGTTTCCCCAGTAGCCCTTGTAGCTGGACAACGTGAGCTTTTTCTCATCCCACGCGGTGAATGCATAGGGGCCTGTGCCCACGGGATGGCCGGCGTAGGTGGACATGGCTTGGCCGTTGCGTACTTGGTCAAGGACATTGGCTGTCTTTGCCTGCAAAGCAGCCGGGGAAGATATTGCGAAGGCTGGCAAGGTCAACGCCTGAAGGAATCCAGTGAAGGGCCGCGTCAGATTGATCTGGACGTCGGTGGCCGAAACCACCTTGCAGTCTTTGAAAATGGAGAATACCGGCTGATCCGAGTACGCCTTGAAAACGCTCTGAAAGGAGATGCCCGGCGCCTGATTCCTGAGCTCCTCGGGAAACGTGAACCAGCGGTTGAAGTTGGCGCATACGGCGGTTGCATCCAGGGTAGTGCCGTCGTGGAAGGTCACACCGGACCGGAGCGTGAAGTCGTAACTGAGCCCGTTGTTGCTGTCTTTCCACTCGGTGGCGAGGAGGGGCGTGGTTTGACCTGTTTCGCCATCCACCCCCACAAGTCCTTCGAGGACTTGGCGGGTGACACGGTAGGACTCGGAATCGGCGGTCATGGCGGGATCCAGGCCCAAGGGCATGGACGCCGTGCCGAAATTGAAGGTTGCTGTCGGTTCAACCGCGGGGGAGCTGCCGGTGGATGACGACGGCGACGGGCCCGGGGTTCCGGTGCACCCTGCCAGTCCCAAAGCCAGTACGGCAGCTCCGAACTGCATGCCCAGGCGCCGCATTTTGCTGCTTGCCACTCGTGTCCCCTCAAGCCGGTTGGAAGTGCTGTGGCCGGCTTCGGCCAGACCGCATTCCAGTCTAGTTGAACGTCCTGACTGCGCTTCCCAGCGGACTTTCAGGTGCCCCGGCTGCATGAAAATAAAATACCCCCGGTCTTGCAACCGGGGGTATTTCCGTATCTGTGCGCAAGGGGGGACTTGAACCCCCACGCCCGAAGGCACAGGAACCTAAATCCTGCGTGTCTGCCAATTTCACCACTCGCGCTGGCAGGCAATCCGACCGCCTGAAAGGACGGTCGCTGCCATATACCGGCCTCCAGTGTACCCGTTACTTGTCCAGCTTGAGATCCCGCCGGAGCTTGGCTACGTGCCCGGTGGCGCGCACGTTGTACTGGGCCAGGGAAACCTTTCCATCGGGATCAACCGCAAAGGTGGATCGGATCAATCCCATGTAGCTGCGGCCGTAGTTCTTTTTCTCACCCCAGGCCCCATATGCCTCGGCGACGGTGTGATCCTCGTCCGATAGCAGCCGAAAGGTCAGTTGTTCTTCTTCGGAGAACTTGGCAAGTGCCTTGACGGGGTCGGGGGAGACACCCACCACTTCGTATCCTGCAGCCTGCAGTGACCCCAGGGAGTCGCGGAAATCGCGTGCTTCCTTGGTGCACCCGGGAGTGGAAGCGGCCGGGTAGAAGTAGAGGATGGTTTTTCGTCCGCGGAGGTCCGACAAGCTCACGCTTTTGCCGGTCTCATCCTGAAGTGTGAAGTCCGGGGCGGCATCTCCCGGGATAAGTCGTTCAGCCAAAATGTTCTCCTTACCAGTGGTCGCGATTTTCCAGTTTAGTGGGCGAGGCCGCGTCCTCACCGCTTCCGCGCATATACTGTCGGCATGCCAGATATGGAGAGATGGCCCACCACCCGTTTGCTTTCGACAGCCGCGCGCCTGGTGGAAATCTCGTGGAACGAAAAATTGAAGTCCATCGGTCTTACCCACGCCGGTGTCATTGCCATGCAGGTGTTGGCTGCCAAGGGTGCCATCACGCAGGCGGCTCTGGCCGAAGTTGCGCGGGTCAAGGCCCAAACAATGGGTACCACCCTCGCGAGGCTGGAGCTGCACGGGCATGTCACCCGACAACGCAGTGACTCCGACCGCCGAAGTCACGTGGTGACTCTTACTGACGCCGGCATTGCAGCTCTTGCAGAGGCAGTAAAGCTTGAGCAGGATGTTCTGTCCCCCGTTGCCGTGGACACCGTCCGGCTGCGGGAGGAACTTCGGTTGGTCGTCCGGGGCCTGGCGGGGTTGCCCGCGCCGGAGCAGGAAGCCCACACGGAAAACACCGACTTGCCGCAGGCCTGACCTGAGCCCGTTGCCGGGCTTCCTGCGGGAAGCTCGGCATGGAAACGCGAAAGGCTCCGGATCGTAGATGCGATCCGGAGCCTTTACTTTGTGGTGCACCCCCCGGGACTCGAACCCGGAACCCATTGATTAAGAGTCAATTGCTCTGCCAGTTGAGCTAGAGGTGCAGCTATTGTTTCGGCTTATGAGGGAATTTGCATTCCCCGTTGGCCTCTGCAACGACAAATAACTCTACACCAGTTTTTTGTGGTCACGGACCACATTCGGCCCTGCGTGATGAACGCCATGTGGTCGGTGCAGGAAGCGGCATGAATTAACACAAAAAAGGCCTTGGCGTGATATTCACACCAAGGCCTTTTGTTTTGTGCACCCCCCGGGACTCGAACCCGGAACCCATTGATTAAGAGTCAATTGCTCTGCCAGTTGAGCTAGAGGTGCAGCTGTTGATTTCGATCCCAAGGGCAAGCTTTTATTTCCCCGGCGATCTCCGCAACGACATGTAACTCTACACCACTTCTGTCCAAGTGTGAAATCCGCGGCATACCGCCACTGGCATCACGGCGCAGGCCTCAAAATCAGCGCAAAATCAGGGTTTCTGTTGTTGCTGATGACCCAGAGTGTGCCATCAGGAGCGCGGGCTACATCCCGGAGGCGCCCATATTCTCCTGTGAAGTAGGCCACAGGGGAGCCTGCGGTCTCCCCGTTAAGGGGAACCGCCCAAAGCCGTTGTCCCCGGAGCGCCCCTGTGTAGGCAACGCCGTCCACGATTTCCAGCCCACTGGGTGAGGCGTCGGACGTTGAGGGCCAGACGACCTTCGCGTCGATCAGGCCGCTGCGGCCGGGCGCTCCAGTCACGGTGGGCCAACCGTAATTGCCTCCAGGGGTAATCAGGTTCAGTTCGTCATCCACGTCAGGACCAAATTCACTGGCCCAGAGTCGTCCGGCGTTGTCCCAGGCCAGGCCTTGCACATTCCGATGCCCGTAGCTGTACACGGGATTGTCGCCGAAAGGATTCCCTGGCGCCGGGCGCCCCTCCGGAGTGAGTCGTAGGATTTTGCCGCCCAAGGCGTTCGTGTCCTGCGGCTGCTCCCGACGCTGAGAGTCACCGGTTCCGACGTAGAGGAACCCGTCCGGGCCGAATCGAATCCGGCCGCCGTTATGAGTGGAAGCCTTGGGCATTCCGGAGAAAATCACTTCAGCCTTCCCCAAAGTCACCATGCCGCTTGGATCCTCGGTCAGTTTCATGCGCACAATCCGGTTGTCGTCCGAGGACGTGAAATATGCGTACATCCAGCGGTCCGTTACGAATTCCGGCGAGAGGGCAAGGCCCAACAGCCCGCCTTCTCCGCCGGGTTCGACGCCGGGCACCTCGCCTAAGGTAGTGGCTTGACCGTCCCGGATGCTCTTTACCTGAGCGGTGTCCCGCTCGGACACCACGGCAGTGCCGTCCGGCAGGAAGACCACCGACCACGGCAGCTGCAGTCCGACGTCGAGTTTTTGGGTGACTTCCGGAGTTTGTGGCGCGGCGGGCTTGGATTCGCCGGCTTGCGTGGACTGAGACCCCGGCGAAAGGGACCCGCCCAGTGCGGTAGCGGTGCCCTGACTTGCCGATGCCGCTGGTGTTGCCGCTGTGCCCGGAGACGACGGACTGCCCGTACATCCAGGCAGGACAACCAGGATTGCCAGCAACAGGGCATAAGAAGTAGCGGGCACCCAACGATCGCGGGTTTCCGAGGGGCGCCTTCTTGTATCCCCGACCGCTGCGTTCATGACCGCTGGGGGAAAGTCAGTGCCTGTTGCGACGTGGAGGCCGGAAACCGGCAGCTTCGGCGTGGGCGGATGATTCGAACCAAACGTCGGCGGCAGCGTCGTCATAGCCTGCAGTGTCTTCGTCGAAGTAGGTCATGGCGGACGCGCTGGCCTTGACGGGATAGGAGTCCCCGGGTGCGCTGGAGGAGCCCGTGCCGTAAGGGTGCTCGACGGCCAGATGACCAGTGCCCGCCGAGTCTTCGGCGGCAGCGGACTCGGCCCCCGGCAGGGTGGGTGAATGTGCATCGGTGTACTCGTGGTGATGGACCGGGGTACCGCTTGCATCGGTCCATGAAGATTCCCACTCCGCCTTGTCCTCAGCGGTATCCCTTGCGGCCGTGTCATCAGCCTTGGGGGCGGAGGTTGCCGTTGTGGAACCCGAGTCCCAGTCGTCAACATCGCCGGCGTCAGCCGCGTGGACCTTGGCGTCAGTATCCACGACGGGCTCGTCCACCACTGGTTCGTCAATGACAGGATCGGCCACTGAGGGGGCTGCGATGACGGGTTCCTCCACCGTCAATCCGGGTGTGGAAGCCGGGTGGACGTCAGAGGCGGCAACGGCGGGTGAATCGTCGACGGCGGTACGCGGCTCGGTCTCTACATCGGCCGCGGCGGGGGAGGCCCCGTGCGCTTCTCCGGAAGGTGCGGGTACGGGTGGGGCGGGTTCGTCGGCACGGGCTTCGATGACCTCAGGCTCCCTGACATCGGGTTCGTCGGCACGGGGGCCACTGCCCTCGGAGGCCGCTTTGCCGAGATTGGTCACACCTGCCAGGCCTGCCACCCCTGCTGCGGCTGCACCGGCATCCGGGATGGATCCCGTACTGGCGGGCGCCGTCGCTGCCGGGGGAGTGGTGCCGGATACCCCGGCGGTGCGATCCTCGGCGGTGGCGTGGGTTGAGGTGGGATCGGCATTCCGCGTCTTGTTGCGGTTCATCAGCCACCAAACAATAGCGACGACCAAAACAATGACAATGACCCAAATTAACCAGTCCATGGTGGAGGCCCTTCTGCTCACAGGGTTGCAGCTCGTGGTATTCCCGACGTTACGTGCCTGCTAATGGGCTGTCCAGCGTTTGACCTGCTGCTTCGCCCGAAAACATCTCCCTACTGACCATTTGTGGAGCGGCGGATGGATGACGCAAAGACCGCACCATGGAAAAAGTATGGGCTTAATGCGGCGTGCAACAGCGCCGGCAGAGGCCCGGTAGACATAGACTTTGGACCATGAGTGACGCCACCCAGATTGCGACAGAGAATACCCCGGACATCAAACCCCGCAGCCGGGTGGTGACCGACGGCATTCACGCGGCGCCGGCCCGTGGCATGTTCCGTGCGGTGGGCATGGGCGACGGCGACTTTGCCAAACCTCAAATTGGTGTCGCGAGTTCGTGGAACGAGATCACACCCTGCAACCTTTCCCTGAACCGCCTTGCCCAGGGCGCCAAGGAAGGTGTCCACGCCGGCGGCGGTTTCCCCATGCAGTTCGGTACCATCTCCGTTTCGGACGGTATCTCCATGGGCCACGAGGGCATGCACTTCTCCCTGGTCTCCCGTGAGGTGATCGCGGATTCCGTGGAGACAGTGATGCAGGCCGAACGCATCGATGGCTCTGTGCTGCTGGCAGGCTGTGACAAGTCCCTCCCGGGCATGCTCATGGCTGCTGCCCGCCTGGACCTCGCGTCGGTCTTCCTTTACGCAGGCTCCATCATGCCGGGCTGGGTCAAGCTTGAAGACGGCTCCGAGAAGGAGGTCACCCTCATCGATGCCTTCGAGGCAGTCGGTGCCTGCGCTGCGGGCAAGATGAGCATGGAAGACCTCACCCGGATCGAAAAGGCCATCTGTCCCGGCGAAGGCGCCTGTGGTGGCATGTACACGGCCAACACCATGGCCTGCATCGGTGAGGCCTTGGGCATGTCCCTTCCGGGTTCAGCCGCCCCGCCGTCGGCAGACCGCCGTCGTGATGATTTCGCACGCAAGTCCGGCGAAGCGGTAGTTAACCTGCTGCGTCTGGGGATCACGGCCCGCGACATCATGACCAAAAAGGCGTTCGAGAATGCCATTGCGGTCACCATGGCCTTCGGCGGTTCCACCAACGCTGTGTTGCACCTGCTCGCGATCGCCCGGGAAGCCGAAGTAGAACTGACGCTGGACGACTTCAACCGCATTGGCGACAAAATCCCGCACTTGGGGGACCTCAAGCCTTTCGGCCGCTACGTCATGACCGACGTCGACAAAATTGGCGGCGTGCCGGTCATCATGAAAGCACTGCTCGACGCCGGACTGCTGCATGGTGACTGCCTCACCGTGACCGGCAAGACCCTCGCCGAAAACCTCGCCTCCATCAACCCGCCTGACCTTGATGGCAAGATCCTCCGCGCCTTGGACAATCCCATTCACAAGACCGGCGGCATCACCATCCTGCACGGTTCCATGGCCCCGGAAGGCGCCGTAGTGAAAAGCGCCGGGTTCGATGCGGATGTCTTTGAAGGAACTGCTCGTGTCTTCGAGCGCGAGCAGGGCGCGCTGAGCGCGTTGGATAACGGTGAGATTAGCAAGGGTGACGTGGTGGTTATCCGCTACGAAGGGCCCAAGGGCGGGCCGGGCATGCGCGAAATGCTGGCCATTACAGGAGCCATTAAGGGCGCAGGGCTTGGCAAAGACGTTCTGCTGCTGACCGACGGCCGCTTCTCGGGTGGCACAACAGGATTGTGCATCGGCCACGTTGCGCCGGAAGCCGTCGACGGCGGGCCCATTGCCTTCGTGAAGGATGGCGACCGCATCCGTGTGGACATCGCCGCGCGCTCTTTCGACCTCCTGGTGGACGACGCCGAACTCGAAGCCCGCAAGGAGGGCTGGGAGCCGCTGCCCGCAAAGTTCACCAAGGGCGTGCTGGCCAAGTACGCAAAGCTCGTCCACAGTGCCTCCACCGGGGCGTACTGCGGATAATTCCTGCCGTGGACTCCGACTGTTGAGACACAGTCGGAGTCCGGCAGGCGGACATGGCTGTCCAAATAGTGAGATACGATAGTGGTCAATTGACACGTATCTCACTTTGAGGGAACACTGAACGCATGATCACATTCGTTACCGTTGGCGTCGTCGTCCTTACCAAGCGCGTGGCTTAGCCCGACTGGTAACGAACCGTCACGCGCAAACCCCTCGAAGAGCCGGAAGGCTGAGGGGTTTTTTTATTCCCCGAAGCAAGACCCATCTAATGAAGATCCACTAAGGAAGAGTCCGATGAGCAAAGGATCGCCGATCAGCCCCTCGCTGATGGCTGCAAAGTCCGCTGGAGCCCACAAAGCTCCGGAAAAGATCGACCGTACGGCTGAAGCCGTCGTCGTCGACGCTGCTGCACCTCTCTCTCCTGTACTTGGGCCGAACACTGTTGTACCCCCAACGGTGATGTCCGGCTCACAAGCAATTGTCCGCTCGCTCGAAGAACTCGGCGTGGACGATATTTTCGGTTTGCCCGGTGGCGCGATCCTGCCCACCTACGACCCCTTGATGGCCTCCAGCATGAATCACATCCTGGTCCGTCACGAACAGGGAGCCGGCCACGCCGCGCAAGGCTACGCCATGGTTACCGGACGGGTTGGCGTTTGCATCGCCACCTCAGGACCCGGTGCCACCAACCTCGTTACCGCCATCATGGACGCCCACATGGACTCCGTGCCGATGGTAGCCATCACCGGCCAGGTTTCCAGCGGAGTCATCGGAACCGATGCCTTCCAGGAAGCGGACATCGTGGGAATCACGATGCCCATCACCAAGCACTCGTTCCTGGTCACTGACCCCAATGACATCCCGCACGTCATGGCAGAGGCTTTCCACCTCGCATCCACGGGCCGCCCGGGACCTGTCCTGGTGGACATTGCCAAGGACGCCCAAGTTGGCCAGATGACCTTCTCCTGGCCGCCGAAGGTTGACTTGCCGGGCTACCGTCCCGTCGTGCGGGGACACAACAAGCAGGTCCGTGAAGCTGCCAAGCTGATCGCTGCTTCCAGCAAGCCGGTCCTGTACGTGGGCGGCGGCGTGGTCAAGGGCCATGCTTCTGCCGAGCTCATGGAACTCGCGCTTGCTACCGGCGCTCCCGTGGTCACTACCTTGATGGCCCGCGGCGCCTTCCCGGATTCCCACCCGCAGCACGTTGGCATGCCAGGCATGCATGGTTCCGTCTCTGCCGTAACCGCGCTCCAGCAGGCCGACCTCCTGATAACGCTCGGTGCAAGGTTTGATGACCGCGTCACCGGCGTGCTGAAGACCTTTGCCCCGTTTGCCAAGGTCATTCACGCTGACATCGACCCCGCGGAAATCTCCAAAAACCGCACTGCCGATGTTCCGATCGTTGGCTCGGTCAAGGAAATCATTCCGGAACTCACCGAGGCCGTGAAGACACAGTTTGAGCTGAGCGGGACCCCGGACCTGGATTCGTGGTGGGCCTTCCTGGGCAACCTCCGCGACACCTACCCGCTGGGTTGGACGGAGCCCGAGGACGGCCTGACCGCCCCGCAGCGCGTGATCAAGCGCATCGGCGAACTCACCGGTCCGGAAGGCATCTACGTGGCCGGCGTGGGCCAGCACCAGATGTGGGCCGCGCAGTTCATCAAGTACGAGCGCCCCCACGCCTGGCTGAACTCCGGTGGCGCAGGAACCATGGGATACTCGGTTCCTGCAGCCATGGGCGCCAAAGTTGGTGAACCGGACCGTGTGGTGTGGGCCATCGACGGGGACGGCTGCTTCCAGATGACCAATCAGGAACTGGCCACCTGCGCCATTAACAACATCCCCATCAAGGTGGCCATCATCAACAACTCCTCGCTGGGTATGGTCCGCCAATGGCAGACGCTGTTCTACGAGGGCCGTTACTCGAACACGGATCTGAACACAGGCCACGACACCATCCGGATTCCGGACTTCGTCAAGTTGGCTGATGCCTACGGTTGCGCCGCACTGCGTTGTGAGCGCGACGAAGACATTGACGCCACCATCCAGAAGGCGCTGGAAATCAACGACCGCCCGGTGGTTATCGACTTCGTCGTCAGCCCCAACTCGATGGTGTGGCCGATGGTGCCTTCGGGCGTCAGCAATGACCAGATCCAAGTTGCCCGCAACATGACCCCGGAATGGGAAGAGGAGGACTAGGCATGAGCCGTCACACACTGTCCGTTCTGGTCGAAGACAAGCCCGGCGTGCTGACCCGCGTGGCCAGCCTCTTCGCCCGGCGCGCGTTCAACATCAATTCCCTTGCTGTGGGACCCACTGAGGTTCCGGGCATGTCCCGCATGACGGTTGTCGTCGACGCCGACGGCGACCTCATTGAGCAGGTCACCAAGCAGCTCAACAAGTTGGTCAACGTGATCAAAATTGTTGAACTGACTTCAGAATCTTCCGTACAACGTGACCACATCCTGGTCAAGGTACGTGCGGATGCCGCGACACGTCTGCAGGTAACCCAAGCTGCAGACCTGTTCCGTGCCGCAGTCGTCGACGTGTCCACAGACTCGTTGGTGATTGAGGCAACCGGTACCCCCGAGAAGCTCGCCGCGCTGCTGTCAGTGCTCGAGCCGTTCGGCATCCGTGAAATCGTGCAGTCCGGCACCTTGGCCGTTGGACGGGGATCCCGCTCCATGAGTGACAGGGCGCTCCGCTCCGCGTGAGCCTTGCGTCCAGTACCGCAGCACCACTATCAATATCTACGAAAAACCACTCAAGAGGAGTTACGCAAGTGACTGAAATGTTCTACGACGATGACGCAGACCTGTCGATCATCCAGGGCCGCAAGGTAGCAATCGTTGGCTACGGCTCGCAGGGCCACGCCCACGCACTGAACCTCCGCGATTCCGGCGTCGAGGTCGTTATCGCGCTCAAGGACGGCTCAAAGTCGGCCGCCAAGGCAGAGGACGCAGGCTTCACTGTCAAGAACGTTGCTGACGCCGCCGAATGGGCCGACGTCATCATGATCCTGGCACCGGACCAGCACCAGCGTGCGATCTACAACGACTCCATCAAGGACAAGCTGACCGAGGGCAAGGCACTTGCGTTCGCACACGGCTTCAACATCCGTTTCGGCTACATCGAAGCTCCGGCCGGCGTTGACGTCATCCTGATCGCCCCGAAGGCTCCCGGCCACACTGTGCGCCGCGAATTCGAAGCCGGCCGCGGTATCCCGGACATCATCGCTGTTGAGCAGGACGCATCCGGTTCCGCTTGGGACCTGGCGAAGTCCTACGCCAAGGCAATCGGTGGGACCCGCGCCGGCGTCATTAAGACCACCTTCACCGAAGAGACCGAAACCGATCTCTTCGGCGAGCAGTCCGTCCTCTGCGGCGGCGTTTCCCAGCTGGTCCAGTACGGCTTCGAAACCCTGACCGAAGCCGGCTACCAGCCGCAGATCGCCTACTTCGAGGTTCTCCACGAGCTCAAGCTCATTGTTGACCTCATGTGGGAAGGCGGCATTGCCAAGCAGCGCTGGAGCGTTTCCGACACCGCAGAGTACGGCGACTACGTTTCCGGCCCGCGCGTCATCACCCCCGAGGTGAAGGAAAACATGAAGGCTGTCCTCGCGGACATCCAGAGCGGTGCTTTTGCCAAGCGCTTCATCGATGATCAGGATAACGGTGGCGCCGAGTTCAAGGAACTGCGTGCCAAGGCTGAGCAGCACCCCATCGAAGAGGTCGGCCGCGAACTGCGCTCCCTGTTCTCCTGGCAGCAGCAGGACGCTGACTACGTTGAAGGTTCCGCAGCCCGCTGATCCTTCCGTGCCGGCCTGAAGGCCGCACACTACGACGCCCGTCCGGCGAACACAGCCGGGCGGGCGTTGTTGCGTATGATCCGCTGTTTCTCCACCGAATAGCACAGCAGTGTGGGCTGTGAACTTCTTCACAACCGCCGCCGGTCCGGCCGTAACATCGCTCCCCGGCAACGGAATCCCGGCCCGGATTCGATATTCTGGGCTGGTCCCGGCGCCGTGCCCCGGGCCACGCATCCGCTCCTTGTCCAGTTCTGTCCAAAGTTGTCCAAAGTAAGGTGCCACCCGTGTCAGCCAGCAAACCCGTCGTCCTCCTCGCCGAGGAACTTTCGCCCGCCACAGTCGAGGCATTGGGCCCGGACTTTGAAATCCGACAGACCGACGGCGCCGACCGTTCCCAGCTGCTGTCCGCCATTGCCGACGTCGATGCCATCCTGGTCCGGTCTGCCACCCAAGTGGATGCCGAAGCAATCGCGGCGGCTAAGAACCTCAAGGTCATCGCCCGTGCTGGCGTAGGCTTGGACAACGTGGATATCAAGTCTGCAACGCAGGCCGGCGTTATGGTGGTCAACGCCCCGACGTCCAACATTGTTTCTGCCGCTGAGCTCACCGTGGGTCACATCCTGAGCCTCGCGCGCCACATTCCGCAGGCCAGCTCTGCGTTGAAGAACGGCGAGTGGAAGCGTTCCAAGTACACCGGAATCGAACTTTTTGAGAAGAAGATCGGCATCATCGGCCTGGGACGCATTGGTGCTTTGGTGGCTGCACGCCTCCAGGGTTTCGACACTCAGATCCTGGCGTACGACCCCTACATCACGTCCGCCCGCGCAGCCCAGCTGGGCGTCAAGCTGGTCACACTGGATGAGTTGCTGGAAAACTCGGACTTCATCACCATTCACATGCCTAAGACACCTGAAACGGTGGGGATGCTCGGCGCCGATGCTTTCCGCAAGATGAAGGAAACGGCCTACGTGGTCAACGTGGCCCGCGGTGGCCTCGTGGACGAGGAAGCACTTCACATTGCGCTGAAGGAAGGCCAGATTGCCGGAGCAGGCGTTGACGTCTTCGTCAAGGAGCCCAGTACGGATCTGCCGTTCTTCGAGTTCGACAACGTCATTGTGACCCCCCACCTCGGGGCATCCACGGATGAGGCCCAGGAGAAGGCAGGCGTTTCAGTTGCCAAGTCCGTGCGCCTCGCCCTCGCCGGCGAGCTGGTACCGGACGCCGTGAACGTAGCCGGCGGAGTCATTGCTCAGGACGTGCGTCCTGGCATCCCGCTGATCGAGAAGCTGGGGCGGATCTTCACCGCGCTGACCCACGCTTCCTTGACGCAAATCGACGTTGAGGTAGCCGGTGAGATTGCCGCACTGGACGTCAAGGTGCTCGAGCTCGCCGCACTGAAGGGCGTTTTCGCGGACGTCGTCACGGAGCAGGTCTCCTACGTGAATGCTCCGGTGATCGCCGAACAGCGCGGCATCAACACCCGCCTCATCACCACCCCGGACGCTGAGGATTACCGCAATGTCCTAACCATCCGTGGTGCGCTCAGCGACGGTTCCCAGATTTCCGTCGCCGGAACCCTGACCGGTCCCAAGCAGGTGGAAAAGCTTGTGGGCGTCAACGGGTACGACGTCGAAATTCCCATCAGCGAACACCTGGTGGTTGTAGCCTACGCCGACCGTCCGGGCGTGATTGGCACCATTGGACACATCCTGGGCATGAACAACATCAACATCGGCGGAATGCAGGTGGCACGCCAGACCGAAGGCGGCCAGGTACTGGCACTCCTGACCATCGACAGCTCCGTTCCGCAGCAAGTGCTGGAAGCCATCAAGGCCGGTATTGGCGCTGAGATGGTTCGCGAAGTGGACCTGGAGGACTAGCACTGATCCGTATCAGTTAGGTTCGCGTGCCGGCGACACACCTTGGCACGCAGGAGTGGCCGGTCTGCTTACAATGGCTGGGTCCGGAATTCGGACCCGGCAGCAGGCCGGCCACAACTTTTTTGCACATACAGCCCGGTATTCCTTTGTGTCTTTTGAGGAATAACGGAGCATGTGTGCGCGCCCGTAATCAAGGTCTCAGGGAGCCCAATGAACGCCGTCCAAAGGTTCATCAGAAGCCGTGTGCTGCTGCTGACCGCGGCCATTTTGATCGTCGCCATGTGCTTGTCCGTCCTCGTCCAGAGCCAGTCGCAGGCGGCTCTGAACAGGACAGTGGACGAGAACTCGCGGGGACTCTACGACATCCTGGTCCAGGCAAAGCCTGACCAGTCACAAGATGGCGACGGCGGTGCATTGATCCAGCCGGAAATCGCCAACGGCCAGGGCGGCATCAGCTTTGAACAGTTGGAGAAGATTCGGACCATGGGCCAAACGGCCGTGGCCGCGCCCATCAGCCTGGTCTCGCGCGTATCGCAAAACCTTGAGGCCCCTCGCCTTAACGCCATGGACTACCTGGGGTACAACGCGGGACTTGCCGGGGCAGTAACGGCGGGGGACCCCTCCGCCATGGACTCCAGCAAATGGCCTGCAGCGGAATCCGTGCTCTCTGATTCCCCCAAGAAGTATCGTCTGACCGCCTCTGCCACCAGCTCTGACGGCGTTAACCAGCAGACTCTCTTCAAGACCAGCGCTGAAGGTACTTTGGGCAAGGGCCGGCTGATCCAGGAACAGACTGCGGGCGGCACCAACGTCCGGATCGCGGGCCCCGAGGGCGAGACCGGCGTCAAGTTCCCGGCCCCCGCCTTGGGCTCCGAGCATAACCTCTTCAATCTCTCCGTAGCGCTTCCCTTGGCGCCCGAGGTGACAGAGTCCGTCGTCGCCGTCGACCCCGCCGCTGAGCGCGCGCTGCTGGGCTCCGCAGGAGACTTCCTGGCACCGCTGGAGAAAGCTCCTCCGGCAGACGCCCGTGACGCCGGTGCAATCGGACGCCACTTCGAAAGTCTTTTCACCACCGGCCTCAGCATGGACCAGCTGGAAGAAGGACCGGATTTCCTGGGTGTAAAGCTCAAATACTGGGCGCCGCTGATGACGCAGTACCAGCAAGCCAAGCGCGACGGCCTGCTGACCAATGATTCCAAGGCCATCCCGCTGATTGTCCGTTCCGGCACCTCCCTAGACCTCCAGTACTCGGTAAAGATCGAGGAACTTGATGCAAGTGGCAAGGTGGTCAAGGATGTTGGCACCGTAACGCGGTCCTTGGACAAGGACTACCTCCCGTTCGTATCCAAGTCCCCGTTCGCCCTCGAATGGCCGGGATCCACTGACCACAGCCAATTGCTGGGCAGCACGGCTTCCTTCAGCCAGGGCCTGTACAACCCGGCCGCTTGGAGCACCGCTTTTGCCGCCGCTCCGCAGTACAAGGACGGCGATGAAGCCGCCAACGGTGCAACAGACAAGAGCGCCATCCCGGGAGACTGGGTGACGGTCAACCGTTTGCCCGAGAAGTCCTCCTTTGGGGCAGCCGTGGACCAGACGCAACGCAAGCCGGTTGACGAACGTTCCTACCGGGAGGACCTGGAGACGGGCAAGAAGCCGGCTACACCATTGCCCATGGTGTACGGAACCTTCGACCCTGCCGCCGTAAAGTCTGCGGCCGGGGACGTCAACAAGCTTCCCTTGGGCGGCTATGACCCCACTCCCATGACGCTGAGCAAGGACGCTGAGGGCAAAGAAGTGGAGGGCACGGAACTGAAGCCGTCCCTGAGCGCTACGGGCCTGGTCAGCCAGTCCGCCGGAGCCATCACCGACTACTACGGTCTGGCAGCAGCTCGTGGCTACGACAGCAACGCAGATGTCATTGACGCCATCCGGGTCAAAGCATCAGCAAGCGGCAACTGGAAGACGGCACAGCCCGAGGTGGAGAAACTTGCCACCCAGATCCGCGAGCTGGGCCTTGAGGCCACTGTGGTGGCTGGATCCGCCCGCGAGGACGCCAACATTTTTGTCCCCGGCTATAGCAAAGACGACGCCGGTAAGGAATCACCGCTGGGCACCGTCCAGCAGTCGTGGGTACGGCAGGACGCGGCCGACGCCGTCTCCGGCTCCCTCACCGGAACCAATATCACCCTGCTGTTCCTGACCCTTCTTGGCGCCACACTCCTGACGGGTGCCTCCACCGTGAGCTACATCCGCCAGCGCAGGAGCGAAGCCGGAATTCTTCGCGCCATGGGGTGGACGCAAAAACGCATACGATCCTGGGTCCTGGAAGAGTTCGGCGTAGGTGCCGCTGCTCTCGCTGCCGCCGGCATTGTCCTGAGCCTGCTGAGCTGGAATATCGCCACCGTGATCGTCTCGGTGACCATGCTTGTCATTTACTGTGGTGCTGCATTGCTGGCCGCCCAGCAGTTGCGCCACCGCGTGGTGATTGATCAGGAGCCGCAGCACGACGACCGGCTGGTCACCGTGGACTCGCCGCTGACATTTGCGAACAGGCAGCTGACAACCAACCGGTTCAACTCGATCTCTCTGGCCGTGGCAGTGGGTGTGTTTGGTGCCGCAGTGGGTGCCCTCATCGCGCTCCTGATCGACATTCCCCGGGCTGCCGGCGCCAGCGCACTGAGTGGTCTTGCCGCAGCAAGCATCGCCCTGCCGAGCGTCATCCTCGCTGTTTTCGGTGTGGTTGTCGGGCTCCTGTTGACCTTGGTCACCGGCCGCTTCGAACTCCATGCCAAACGGGAGTACCTCGGTACCTTGCGTGCCATGGGCTGGAACCCGGACATGCTGGGCCAGGTCCGCTTCTTTGAAAACGCACTTGTGGGCACGGTGGCACTTCCGCTGGGTGTCCTCGGCGCCTTGGGGCTGGGGCTGCTCCTGGCTCCCTACGCGGCTCTTTGGGCCGGGCTGGCCGGTCTGCTGGCCGTAATTTGCTGGATTCCGATTGCAACGAAAGTAGTCAAATGACTGACAATCCCAACCCCGAGCTGACGGCCACCCCGGAATCGGCGGAAGAGTCATTGCAGACCCGTGCCAACACCATCGTGAGGGCCACGGATCACGCAACACCCCTGGAACTGAGCCGGGTCACCATCCACTACGGTGGCGACAAAGGCGGAGCCGAGGAAGTTGACGTGGTGGACGACTTCAACCTCACCCTTCATTCCGGCGAAATGCACTGTGTTGCCGGTCGAAGCGGCTCCGGTAAGACCAGCATCCTGACCGTCAGCGCAGGACTGACGCTCCCGACGTCGGGCAAAGTCTTCTGGGAGGGCCAGCCCCTGGACAGCATGGGCGACGACGAGATCGCGGACCGCCGCCGGGCGCTGATCGGCTACGTGGATCAGGGCGGTGCCTTGATTGACGGCATGAGCGCGTTGGAAAACGTCCTGCTCCCCGCCGTGCCCGATGGCGAAGTGGAACAGCGTACCGAGATGGCCAAGGACCTCCTGGACCTCGTGGGCCTGGGACGCCGCATGCGCCACCGTCCTGCGCAGCTTTCCGGTGGTGAACGTCAGCGCGTGGCTATTGCCCGCGCCCTGATCCTGGGAACCCGCGTATTGGTGGTGGACGAGCCCACGGCCAGCCTTGACCGTGCGGCGGCCAACCGCATCATCGGCATTCTGAAGGACACCACCAGCGATGGCATTGCCGTCCTGGTTGCCTCCCACGACCACGAGCTCGTGCGGCTCAGCGATACGCTGACCGAACTTAACTAAGCTATTTCATCCCAAAAAAAGGTAACTTCTTAGAGTGACGTCTCCAGAGAAATCCCCGTTCTACATCACCACCGCAATCAGCTACCCCAACGGCGTGCCGCACATCGGCCACGCTTACGAGGTCATTGCGACTGATGCCATGGCACGCTTCAAGCGCCTTGACGGCCATGAAGTGTTCTTCATGACCGGAACGGACGAGCACGGACTCAAGATGCAGCAGTCAGCCGAGAAGGAAGGCATCTCTGCCAAACAGCTCGCTGACCGCAACTCGGCAGCCTTCAAGCAGATGAGCCAGGACTTGGGCATCTCCCATGACCGCTTCATCCGCACCACGGACCAGGACCACTACGCCGCCTCCCAAGCCATCTGGAAGAAGATGGAAGCCAACGGCGATATCTACCTGTCCAAGTACGAGGGCTGGTACTCCGTCCGTGACGAGGCATATTACGTCGAGGACGACACCGTGGTGAAGGAGGACGGGCTTCGCTACTCCAAGGAAACGGACACTCTGGTGACGTGGACCGCCGAGGAAAGCTACTTTTTCCGGCTCTCCAATTACCAGGAGAAACTCCTTGCCCTGTACGAGGAACAACCGGAGTTTGGTGCGCCGCAGTCGCGCTTTAATGAGGTCATCAGTTTTGTCCGGCGCGGCCTGGAAGACCTGTCCATCAGCCGCACCACCTTCGACTGGGGCGTTCCCGTCCCCGGCGATGAAAAGCACGTCATGTACGTCTGGGTCGACGCCCTGACCAATTACCTGACCGGCGTGGGCTACCCGGACATCGAGTCGGAATCATTCAAGAAGTTCTGGCCTGCCGACGTCCACGTGATCGGCAAGGACATCTCACGCTTCCACGCTATTTACTGGCCCGCTTTCCTCATGAGTGCAGGCCTGGAGTTGCCCAAGCGCGTCATGATCCACGGCTTCCTCACCAACAATGGTGTGAAGATGTCCAAGTCATTGGGCAACGTGGTGGCACCGCAGGACTTCGTGGCACAGTACGGCCTGGACCAGTGCCGCTACTTCTTCCTCCGCGAAGTTCCGTTCGGTGCGGACGGCAACTACAACCACGAAGCCATTGTGGGCCGCATGAACTCGGATCTTGCCAACAACTTCGGCAACCTTGCCCAGCGTTCGCTGTCCATGGTGGCGAAGAACTGCGACGGCAAGGTTCCCGTACCCGGCGCATTCACGGCAGAGGATGATGCTTTGCTGGCACAGGCCGGCCAGCTGCTGGACACTGCACGCGCTGCCTTCGAAAAGCAGGAATTCAGCCGGGCCCTCGAAGCGATCTGGACCGTCCTGGGCGACACCAATGCGTATTTCGCGGAGCAGGCTCCGTGGGTGCTGCGTAAGACTGACCTTGAGCGCATGAACACCGTCCTGTACGTCACCTTGGAGGTTGTCCGTATTGTGGCGATCCTCGCCCAACCGGTAATGCCGTCGTCGTCCGCGAAGCTCCTGGAAGTTCTTGGGCAACCGGAAGGCGAGTCCCGCCAGTTCGCCGCAATCGCGACGCCTTTGGTGGCAGGGACAGCGCTGCCGGCACCTGCACCTGTCTTCCCGCGGTACGAAGAACCCGCCGAGGCATAAACCTTCTCTCACATCACAGCCGTAAACAAGAAACGCTCTCTCACTTCCTGCCGGTCTATCCAAGGAAGTGAGAGAGCGTTTCTGTTTAAGGGTGATTAGCTGATAGAGCGTCGGGGGCTTAGGCGGTAGCTAGCCCCTCAACCGGTGACAACCGTGCCGCCCGCCGGGCAGGCACCACCGATGCCAGAAGTCCGGCGACTACGGCTACGCCAAAGACAGCTGCCAACTGCAGCCACGGCACCGCCGGAACAACACTGGCCACGCCGCCCAGGGTTGCCTGCGCTCCAAGCCATCCGTAAACGACGCCCATGCCGGCTCCCATGATCGCTGCCACGCCTGCGACGAGCACGGCTTCAATAGCCAACATCCCGCGAAGCTGCCCCTTGGTCAGGCCAAGGGCGCGGAGCAACGAGTTCTCGCGCGTCCGCTCCAGGACCGACAGCGACAAGGTGTTGGCCACGCCAATCAACGCGATCACCACTGCGACACCAAGGAGCCCAGTGACCACCAGCAACAGGACATCGATGATGCTGTTGAAGGTCACTCGCTCAATTGCTGCACCGCTGACAGTGCGCTCATGAACACCCAGAGCGGACGCGATGTCCTTCTGGATGGCCTGAACCCGGTCCCCGGAGACCGAATCGTCCAGTTTCACCCACACCATGCCCGGCGTTTCCGGCAACGCAGCTGAAGAGATGCTGGAACTCTCCACAAAGGCGGGTACGTGGCGGGTTCGCAGAACCTTGGCGTCGAGCGTAACGCTGCCTGCCGCCGTCGAGATGTCTGCTGGTCCCTGCCCGGAGTCTTCAGGCAGGTACACGGTGCCTGGCGCTGGCTTGAGTTTGTTGTCGCGCAGTACGGATGCGGCATCAACGGCGGAGAGCCCGTAGACGGTGGTGGCGGCGTCAGGCGTCGCTCCGTCCTGCAGCGTTCCCAACGGTTGGAGCAGCACCGCAGCGCTGACGCCGTCGAGGGCTTTGATTCGAGACAGGGCCTGCGTGGGGTCGGTGCCGTCCACTGCTGTCTGAGCGGACAGGTCCACCGGATAGTTTTCCGCCAAGGTGTCGTTGAATGCCTGCCTGGACGTCGCCGCCCCCGTCATCATGAGGGAGACCAGCGTGACCCCGATCAGCAGTGCAGCGGCCGTAGCGGAAGTGCGGGCAGGGTTTCGCGTCGCGTTAACTGCTGCGAGCTTGCCGGGCACACCGGCCGGTGCTGCCAATCGGCCTGCCATGGCTACCACGGATGGGATGAACAGGGTGGAGCACAGCAGGATGCCCACAAACGAGGCAGCACCCCCGAGCAACGCCACCAGCAAGGAGACCGTCAGGCTGCCGTACACCAGCAAGACGGCTCCGCCCAGCACGGCCACGAGGCCCAGGATAAGGCGGATCTTGCCTCGCCGGTTGCCCACGGTGGCGTCGTCGGCCGGTCGGAGGGCCGCCAGTGGTGCCACGGCTGTTGCCGCTTTCGCGGGTACCAGGGCAGCCACCACCGTCAGGAGCGTGCCGGCTACCAGGCCGGCAATGATGGCCGACGGCGGTACCGCCAGTGTGGCGAAGGCTTGCTCAGGTTGGGACTTGGCCCAGGCAATCAAGCCGGTCATCAGGCCGGTGGCAGCGAGGACGCCCACAACCGAGGAAATGAAACCGACCACCAGCGCCTCCAGCATGACGGATCCGCGGATCTGTGACCGGCCGGCACCAAGGCACCGAAGCAAAGCCAACTCCCTGGTCCGCTGGGCAACCAGGACTGAGAACGTATTGGCTACCACCAAAGTGGAAACAAGGATGGCCACTCCAGCGAAAGCGAGCAACACAACGGTCAACTGATCCTGGCCGGCACTGAGCATGGCCACTGTGGAGGTGACCTTCTCCTGCGCCGTTTCCAGCACGGGTCCAACGGTGCCGGCCGCTTCCATACGGTGTGCGATGAAGTCCTTGGCTGCGGTGACGTCTTCCCCGGGCTTGAGCGCGAACTGCAGCCCCGAATACCCGGCGCCCGCGTCCTGCACGGCGTTCAGAACCGATTCCGAACCCACCAACTGGGCAGCCGATGACGAGAAAGGATCGTTAGTGGCTTTCATGAGGCCCGATATGGTGACCTTCGCTGTCTTGACCGGTCCCGCGCCGCGCAACTCCACGGTACTGCCGACTGTGAGGCCCAAATGCTCGGCAGTCTTGACGTCAATTGCGGCTTCCAAGCGGCTCGATGGCATGGACCCTGAGGACAGCATGCCACTCTCCAGGGAAACCGGCGCCGCATTGCGCAGGCGCCCGTACTGCTCACCGCCACCGGCCACGAACGTCACATACGTGGAACGCTCGGCGTAGCTGTCCTGGACTGCAGGGGATGAAACGGCTGCATCCACCGCAGCCTGGGTGAACGGCTCCCCGTTCTTGGACGTAGCCACAACATCGGCGTTGCGGTACGCCTCGCCGATACTCGCGCCCAGTGAGGCATTGGTGCTGGCGCCCACCATAAGGGTGGCCGAGAGAAACATGACGGACAACATGACTGCAAGCCCGATAGCGACGAATCGTCGGAAATGCGTCGTCAATTGGGAGACGGCAACACGCAACATGCCTCAGGCCCCCAGCTTGCCGAGGGCGGTCAGCACAGAGTCTGCCGTTGGATGGTGAATCTCGCCCACCAGGCCTCCGTCGCTCATCAGCACTACGCGGTCCGCGTAGCTGGCGGCCACGGGATCGTGGGTGACCATGATGATGGTCTGCCCCATCTCCTGGCTGCTCCGGCGCAGCAGTGCCAATACTTCCCCGCCGGCCTTTGAGTCGAGGTTGCCGGTTGGTTCGTCACCAAACACGACGTCGGGACTAGTCAGCAGCGCCCGGGCAACAGCCACGCGCTGCTGTTGGCCGCCGGAGAGCTCATGTGGCCGATGCTTCATACGGTCCTTGAGCCCAAGGGTTGTGACAACGGTATCCAGCCATCCGGCGTCGGCAGTGGTTCCTGCCAAAGCGAGGGGGAGCGTGATGTTCTGTTCGGCAGTCAAGGTGGGCACCAGGTTGAATGCCTGGAAAACGAAGCCGATCCTCTCACGGCGGAGCGCCGTGAGCTGGCGGTCGTTGAGCCCTGTCAGTTCCGTGCCGCCCAGCACAATCCGTCCGGAATCAGCCGTATCCAAGCCGGCGAGACAATGCATCAAAGTGGATTTGCCGGAGCCGGACGGCCCCATGATGGCAGTGAACTTTCCGGCGTCGAAGCTCACGGACACTTTGTTCAGGGCAGTCACGGTGGTATCGGCGCGGCCGTAGCTCTTGGTCAGCTCATGAGCCTCCACAGCGGGACGGGCCTGAGCGCCTGACGAGCCTGCCGGACGATCGGTTCCTGACGGGTGGGGGAGAGACGTGAATGTTGTCATGGTTCCACGCTATGTTTCAGCCCTGCGCTGGAGGATCGGGCTGCGGGCCCATTATTCCGGGGGCCCGTTCATACCGTGGTCTGAGACAGGCCGCCGCAGTGCAGGGCTGCCTAAGTACCCGGCGCCACCACGCCGGTCTCATAGGCAATGACTACAATCTGGACGCGGTCCCGTGCACCAAGCTTGGCCAGAATATGGCCCACATGGGTCTTTACCGTTGCCTCGGAAAGGAACAGACCCGCTGCTATCTCCGGATTGGACTGTCCCTGTGCGATCAGCTGGAATACCTCGCGCTCGCGGGTGGTCAGGCGCTCGACTGCGGCTGCATGTTCAGTTTGCTCCGGCGATTGAGTCCTCAGGAGCGGTGCCACGTGGTCAAGCAGGCGCCGGGTGGTGGAAGGAGCGATCACGGCGTCACCGCGGTAGACGGTGCGGATGGCCTCGAGTAGTTCCTCTGGCGGTGCATCTTTGAGGAGGAACCCGCTGGCACCGGCCTGAATCGCGGCAAGGGCGTACTCGTCCAGATCGAACGTGGTCAGGACCACGATTTTGATTTCGGCCCGTTGGGAGCCGGAGGGCTGTGCCGCAGCTTGTTCCAAAATTCGACGGGTTGCTTCAATGCCGTCCATACCGGGCATGCGGACATCCATCAGGACCACGTCGGCGGCAGTGGCGCTCAGGGCCTGTACCGCCTCCATCCCGTTTCCTGCCTCAGCCACCACCTCCAGGTCCGGCTGGGAATTGATCAACATGCCAAAACCGGACCTCACCAATTGCTGGTCATCAACGAGCGCCACACGAATGGGCGCAGGAACTTCAGGCATGGCTAGGCCTCCGAATAGGGGATGAATGCGGACACACGGAAACCGCCGCCCTGTACCGGGCCTGCGGTCAAGGAACCATCGTAGAGGGAGACTCGCTCGCCCATTCCCGGAAGCCCGTTACCGCCGCCTGCCGTTGGCGGATCAGCAGCGGCGCCCCGGCCGTCGTCGATGATGTCCACTTGCAGGCCTCGGGCCTGCCATGTGAGCGTTACGCCCGCCGTCGCCTTGGGGCCGGCGTGTTTCATCACATTGGTGAGTGCTTCCTGAATGATTCGATAGGCAGTGAGTTCGGCGCCGGCAGGAAGGGCCCTGCGGGGCACACCGGTCTGTTCGAAGGCCACCTGAAGTGTCGCAGCGCGGAAGCCGAGGAGGAGTTCATCGAGATCTGAAAGCCGGGGTTGTGGGCGGGTAGGGGAGTCCTCGTCCGATCGGAGGACCCCCAGCAGTCTTCTCATTTCGCCCAAGGAATCCCGGCCCGTGGCTGCAATGGTGGCCAGTGCTTCGGTGGCGAGCTCGGGTTGTGCCGCAGCCGCGTATCGTGCGCCGTCCGCTTGGGTAATGATGACGGACAGCGAATGCGCCACGATGTCGTGCATCTCGCGGGCTATATGGGAGCGTTCGTCGGCAGCGGCCAGTTTCCGTTCCTGCATCTGCTCCACTTCGAGTCGCCGTGTTCGGTCCTCCAGTGCCTGAAGCTGGAGGCGGCGGACGCGCGTCAGGTCACCAAGTGTCCAACTCACCAATACAAGCATCCATATCAGCACGGTATAGAGCGCGCCTATGGTCAGGCCCAGAATTCCGGATTCGGCGGTAGTGGAAAAGAGCCGTGTGGTGAGCATGACCCCACCGACGAGCCCGGCCAGCAGAACCGTCCGGCTCGCCCACGCGGGTCCGTAGGCAGCCGTTGCGTAGATGACCAGCGGGACCGCGATTTGGCCCGCTACCGGTTCCGCACCCACGGCCCACTGGATGAGGCACACAAGGATCACGACGCCGGCCGCCACAGCCGGGCGCGTACGTCGCCAGGCGAGGGGAAACAGGAGGCTGCAGGACAGAAGGAACAGCCAGGGCCTGTCGGCGACCAGATATACGGGACCGAAGAGGAGAATCAGCAGGCAGGTAGCCGTCATGTCCACTTTAAAGCGGTTGATCCGGAACCATTCGTAAGCTGCGTGCCTTCTATCCACACTATGACTCTATGCGCTGGGTCCTGGCATGGGCATCATGCCGTGGTCTGAGCCTTCCGTTGCTGCAACCAGATGCCATTGTTCAAGGAGTGAGACGATTTTGACCAGCATGTGGATTGCTTGGCTAGATAGAACCATGAGTGCAACGTCCATCAATCTCGCTGTCATCCCTGGCGACGGCATTGGCCCAGAGGTCATCGCCGAAGCCGTCAAGGTCCTCGAAAAGGCTGTAGCCGCCGAAGGCGTCGCCCTCGAACTGACCAACTATAAGCTCGGTGCCCAGCACTGGCTTGAGACCGGCGAGACCCTCCCGGACGAGGTCCTGGCGGATCTGCGCACCCGCGATGCAATCCTCTTTGGTGCAGTAGGCGCAGCTCCGGGCGATACCCGCATCCCGTCCGGCATCATTGAACGCGAGATGCTGCTCAAGCTCCGCTTCAGCCTGGACCACTTTGTAAACCTGCGCCCGTCCCGCCTCTACGGTACGGTCGGCAGCCCGTTGGCCAACCCCGGCGCCATCGATTTCATCGTGGTCCGCGAAGGCACTGAAGGTCCCTATGTGGGCAACGGCGGCACATTGCGAGGCGGGACACCCCATGAGGTGGCCACGGAAGTTTCCCTCAATACCGCCCACGGCGTGGAGCGCGTGGTTCGCGATGCCTTCCGCCGCGCCAGTGAGCGTCCGCGCAAGCACGTCACCCTTGTCCACAAGCACAATGTACTCGTGTTTGCCGGGCACCTGTGGAAGCGGACCGTCGAGGCCGTGGCCAAGGAATTCCCCGAGGTCACCCACGACTACCTGCACATTGACGCAGCCACCATCTTCATGGTGACCGACCCCTCCCGCTTTGATGTCATCGTCACCGACAACCTCTTCGGCGACATCCTCACCGACCTCGCCGCTGCCGTTACCGGCGGCATTGGCCTGGCGGCATCGGGCAACATCAACATGGACCGTACGGCACCGTCCATGTTTGAACCCGTCCACGGCTCAGCCCCGGATATCGCCGGACAGCAGAAAGCCGATCCCACCGCGGCCATCCTCTCCGCAGTGCTGCTCCTGGACCACCTTGGCTACACCACGGCGGCCCGAAAGATCGAAGCGGCAGTAGTCGCCGACGTCGAAAGCCGCACCGGCGAGCCACGCAGCACAGCTGCCATTGGCGACGCTATTGCGGCCGCACTTTAGGCCTAATACTCAGGCGTAAGCTTGTCTTGAATTATTTACCTGCTTCCCTGGTCCATCGCTGAACCACACCCTTTGTGGGACCCGGTTCGCCCTGCCAGGTAGCTGACTGTGGAGGAAACATGACTCAGACTGCCCATGGCGTCGAATTCAGCCAGCAGCTTTCGGAAACCCCGAAGTCTGCTGAGGAGCGTGCAGCCGTCCTGGCGAACCCAGGTTTCGGCGACTACTTCACCGACCACACCGCCGTCGTTGACTACAAGGTTGACGCCGATGGCAATGGCGGTTGGCAGAACGCCCGGATCGAGCCCTACGGACCCATCTCCCTGGACCCGTCCGCTGCCGTGCTGCATTACGGCCAGGAAATCTTTGAGGGTCTGAAGGCCTACCGTCACGCCGACGGATCCGTGTGGACCTTCCGGCCTGAGGCCAACGCCGCGCGCTTGAACAAGTCGGCACGCCGCCTTGCCCTTCCGGAGCTGCCCGAGGAGTACTTCCTCGGTGCCATCCGCGAACTCGTACAGGCGGACCAGGAATGGGTGCCGTCCGGCGACGGTGAAGCCCTGTACCTGCGCCCGTTCATGATCGCCACAGAAGCGTTCCTTGGTGTCCGTGCTGCCCGCGAAGTGTCTTTCCGGGTCATCGCTTCCCCTGCCGGCAACTACTTCGGTGGCGAGCTCAAGCCTGTTTCCATCTGGATCTCCCGCGAATACGCCCGTGCGGGCCGCGGTGGAACAGGTGCGGCCAAGTGCGGCGGAAACTATGCAGCGTCCCTGATCGCACAGCAGGAAGCCGAAGCGAACGGTTGCAAGCAGGTACTTTTCCTGGACCACTTCAACGACGACGCCGTGGAAGAACTCGGCGGAATGAACGTCTTCTTCGTCATGAAGGACGGTTCCTTGGTTACTCCCGCACTCAGCGGCACCATCCTGGAAGGCGTGACGCGTATGTCCGTCATCCAGGTGGCCAAGGACATGGGCCGTGAGGTCACCGAGCGGAAGATCACCCTGGACGAGTGGCGCGAAGGCGTCGCTTCCGGCGAGATCACCGAGGTCTTCGCTTGTGGCACCGCAGCAGTGATCACGCCGATCGGTGTGCTCAAGGACGCCACGGAATTCATCGGTTCCGAGGACGCGAAGGCCGGGGAGACCACCATGGCCATCCGCCAGCAGCTCCTTGGCATCCAAACCGGAACGGTTGAGGACACCCACGGCTGGCTGACCCGCCTGGTCTAGTACCCGGGTGCCCTGCACAAACTAAAGACGCACGACGGCGGCCCGTCCCCTTGGCAGACAAGCGGACGGGCCGCCGTTCTGCTTCCCCGGACGCTCTCGCAGATCCCTCGGGTTTGGGGCGGGCCCTCTTGCAGGTCACTGGGGGCGTTCTAACGCTGTCAAGTCTGGCACTTCAAGGCGTCTAGCCCGGGAAGGGCGCGGGATGTGAGAGAGGGTTGGTGGTTTGGGCGCCGGATGTGAGTGAGGGTTGGTGGTTTGGGCGCCGGATGTGAGTGAGGGTTGGTGGGAAGGGCGCCGGATGTGAGAGAGCGTGGGTTCAGTGCCAAGATGGGACAGTGACTTCTGAATCAATGGCGACTTCCGGCACCACTCCTCCCGGCGATGGCTCCTCTCTGACGCCCACCGCGGAGTCTTTGCAGCGCAGCAGCGAGCTCACCCGCTACCGATTGGCTCCAAACCCGGGACCGATGAGCCTGGACGGCACCAACTCCTATGTCATTGGCGCCCCGGATTCTCCCGACATCGCGGTGGTGGACCCGGGTCCTGAAGACGAACACCACTTGGCCGTGCTGGCATCGGCGGGCGTTGTGGAGGTGGTCCTCATTACGCATCGGCATGCTGACCACACTGAGGCATCAGCGCGGTTCCATCAGATCACCGGGGCACCGGTGCGTGCTGCGTTGCCGGAACATTGCCATGGCGGTGAGCCGCTGATGGACGGCGAGGTCCTGATGGCGGGTGGCGTGGAAATCCGCGTGGTGGCAACCCCTGGTCATACGTCCGACTCCCTCTGTTTCCATCTTCCGGATGACGGCCCCACCGGTTCCGTTCTCACCGGGGACACCATTCTGGGCAGGGGAACCACCGTGCTGGATTACCCTGATGGCCGATTAGGCGACTACCTTTCAAGCTTGGACAAGCTGGAAGCGATGGGGCCCGCAACTCTGCTGCCCGCCCATGGGCCTGTGCTCCCGGCTTTGGACGAGAAGTGCCGCGAGTATCGTGATCACCGTGAGCAGCGGCTCGATCAAATCAGGGCCGCGCTGGACCACCTGGGGCAGGACGCCTCGATTCCAGCGGTCACCGATGCCGTTTATCCCGACGTCGACCCATCCGTCAGGTGGGCGGCGGAGACTTCCGTGGCAGCCCAGTTGGATTACCTCCGAAGCTAGAGGCGGACTGTAGGCTTGAGCCCATGCGTATCGCCCGGTTTGTAGTTGATTCTGATCCCCTTTATGGCGTTGTTGAAGGCGAGCCCGGCAGTGAGGAAATCACTGTCATCAACGGCGACCCCTTCTTTAATGGTGTTGAGCGTACCCACGTGAAGCACAAGCTCGAGGACGTGAGGCTCCTCGCTCCGATCATTCCCCGAAGCAAGGTCATCGGTGTAGGCCGGAATTTCGCAGAGCACGCTGCTGAACTCGGCAACGAGGTTCCCCAGCAACCGTTGCTGTTCCTGAAGCCCAACACCTCGGTGATCGGCCCCAACGATCCCATCATCCTTCCTGAGTTCTCGGAGGAAGTTTCCTTCGAAGCTGAGCTGTGCGTGGTGATCGGCCGGATCTGCAAGGACGTTCCCGAGGACCGTGCGGACGACGTCATCTTCGGCTACACCTGCGGCAACGACCTCACCGCCCGCGATGTCCAGAAGACAGACCTTCAATGGGCGCGTGCCAAGGGATTCGATACCTCCGCGCCGCTGGGTCCGTGGATCGAAACCGAACTGGACCACGAGGACCTGTCCATCCAGGGCCGCCTCAACGGCGAACTCCGCCAAGATGGCAGCACCAACCAGATGATCCGGGGTGTACGCGAGCTTGTCTCGATCGTTTCGCACGCATTCACCCTCCTTCCGGGCGACGTCATCATGACCGGCACCCCCGCCGGCGTAGGCCTGGTCAGTGAGGGCGACCGGTTCGAGGTGGAGATCGAGGGCATCGGCCGGCTCTCCAACCCGGTGGTCCGCCGCTAGGCATCACGCAAAACGCCAGACCCCGACGGCGGTACGCGCCTCTCGCTCGAAAGGCGCGTACCGCCGTCGGGCTTTCCCGGCCGGGAAACCGAAGCGGCGCCAAGCGGTAAAGTTGGAACCACTATGACTACTGCTTCTGCGTCGAACGCTGCCTCCAGCGCCATTCCTGCCGTCAACGCCGAGACTCCGGTCCGCGTCCGTTTTTGCCCGTCGCCTACGGGTACACCGCACGTTGGCCTGATCCGCACCGCCCTGTTCAACTGGGCCTATGCACGCCACACCGACGGCAAGCTGATCTTCCGCATCGAGGACACAGATTCGGCCCGTGACAGTGAAGAGAGCTACCACCAGTTGCTGGACGCCCTGAAATGGCTTGGCATCAACTGGGATGAGGGCGTTGAGGTTGGCGGACCGCACGAGCCGTACCGGCAGTCGCAGCGAGGCGAGATTTACCAGGACGTCATCGCCAAGCTCAAAGCCGGGGGACACGTTTACGAGTCCTACTCCACGCCGGATGAGATCGAGGCCCGCCACAAGGCCGCCGGTCGCGACCCGAAGTTGGGTTATGACGGCTTCGACCGCCATCTGACGGATGAGCAGCTGGCACAGTTCAAGGCCGAGGGCCGCGAAGCAGTGCTCCGCCTCCGCATGCCGGACGAGGACCTGACCTTCAACGATCTGGTCCGCGGTGAGATTACGTTCAAGGCGGGTTCGGTTCCGGACTTTGCTGTTGTCCGCGCCAACGGTGCACCGCTTTACACACTGGTGAACCCGGTGGACGACGCTCTCATGGGAATCACCCACGTCCTTCGTGGCGAGGACCTGCTGAGCTCCACTCCACGTCAGATTGCGCTGTATCGCGCCCTCTATGCAATTGGCGTCGCCGAGTACATGCCGGAATTCGGGCACCTGCCCTACGTCATGGGCCAGGGCAACAAAAAGCTTTCCAAGCGTGACCCCGAGTCCAGCCTGTTCCTGCACCGTGAACGTGGCTTCATCCCTGAGGGCCTTCTCAACTACCTGTCCCTGCTGGGCTGGTCCCTCAGCGCTGACGAGGACATCTTCACGGTGGAGCAGCTCGTAGCCAACTTCGACATCCACGATGTCCTGGGCAACCCGGCGCGCTTCGATATCAAGAAGGCTGAGGCCATCAATGGAACCCACGTGCGGATGCTCGCACCGGAGGACTTCAAGGAACGCTTGGTTCCCTACCTCCGTGCTGCAGGTTTCGTAGGGGAAATCCTCACTCCGCGTCAGGAGGAGATCCTCGCCGAGGCGGCGCCTCTGGTCCAGGAACGCATCACCCTCCTGGGCGAAGCTCCCGAGATGCTGGCCTTCCTGTTCAAGGCTGATGACGCCGTTGATGTTGCCGACGATGCCCGCAAGGGCCTTCCGGAGAACCTGGAGGAAGTACTCGATGCGGCCTTGGCTGCCCTGGAACCGATTGGGGAGTGGTCCGCGGAGAACATTCAGACCGCGCTCAAGCAGGCGCTGGTTGAGGATCTTGGCGTCAAGCCGCGGGCAGCATTCGGGCCCGTGCGCACGGCCATTTCCGGACGCCGCATTTCTCCGCCGCTGTTCGAGTCGATGGTGATCCTCGGCAAGGATTCCTCGCTCGCCCGTGTCCGCGCCTTCCGCGGCTAAAGGCAGAAGCAGTCATGGCTATCTCCAGCTCGTTCGGAACCGTCCGCGGCGTCCTCTTCGACATTGACGACACCCTGGTGGACCTTGAGTACGCCATGACAACGGCACTGCGCGATGTCAGCGAACATCTCCTGCCCGGCCTGGATCAGGCCGGGTGGGTGAAGTTCGGACGTATCTTCACGCACGAAACAACGCACTTCTACGACCGCTACCTGGCCGGGGAGCTGACTTTCAATGAGCAGCGGCTCCTGCGGGGCAGGGCTGCTTTGGGACACTTTGGCGTGGAGCTTCAGGACGGCGAGGAATCCCAAGCCTGGGTAGCCGAGTACCATCAACGCCAGACGGCGTATGTGCGGGCTTTTGACGACGTTGAAGGCGTACTCGACGCCCTCGATGCCGCAGGGATTCCCTACGGCGCCGTGAGCAACAACGTGCATGATTACCAGCGGGCCAAGCTGGACGGTGCAGACCTGTCAAGGATCAAGGTCCTGGTGGGTACGGACACGGTGGGCGTGCCAAAGCCGGATCCGGCGATCTACCTCGAAGGTGTGCGTCTGCTGGGCACGGTGCCGGGAGAGACGTTGTATGTGGGCGACAACAGGTTGCTTGATGCCGACGGTGCAACGGCGGCGGGCCTGATCGGCGTTTGGCTCAACAGGACGGGAGAAGTGGTGGAAGAGTTCACCGGGCGCCAGGTGGACTCTCTGTCCCGGCTGCTGGTAACAGCTCCTGCTGCGGCGTGAGAATGGTGTGATGCAGGTAACGGCTTTCCGATTTGTGCAGGTGGCCAGACTCCGGTAGAGTCATTACTCGTGCTGAGGGGCACGGAGGGAAAGCTGAGGGAAACCAAAGCGCTGAACTCCGGTCCGAAAGTCACTTTGGGATATGGTGTAATTGGCAACACTACGGTTTCTGGTACCGTCATTCTAGGTTCGAGTCCTGGTATCCCAGCTCTGAAAATCCGCGTGAATACGCCGGAAATTCAGAACCTCCAAGTCGCTGAAGCGATTTGGAGAGAAGCTGAAAGTATGAAATACTCATTCAGCTTGATCGCCGGAAACGGTGACAAAAAAGTGCAAGGCCCCATCGTATAGCGGCCTAGTACGCCGCCCTCTCACGGCGGTAACGCGGGTTCGAATCCCGCTGGGGTCACAGACAAATCCCCCGGAACCACGGTTCCGGGGGATTTCTTTTTTCCTTGGTTTTATCCTCTGTGCCTGCGGCGCCGCTCCTGTGACGGGGATTGGGCTGGCATGATGATGCTGTGACCGCAAATGATGATGAGGCAAGACCCCGGGCTACCCCAGCTGCCTCGGGCGCGGCAGCCGCCGTCGAGACCCTGGTAGCTGCCCGCACTGAACTTGCGGCCACAACCCTTCCGCTCGCCGTGCCGGAGGTTCGGGAGGCCCGTCAGTGGATCCGTGAGTCCCTGGCCCAGCTCGACGATTATGTGATTCCCCGCTACCGCAGCCTCGACGCTCCGCTACTGGCAGTCGTAGGCGGTTCCACGGGGGCGGGGAAGTCAACGCTGGTTAACGCGCTGATCGGCTATCCGGTGACGCGTGCCGGCGCTATCAGGCCCACCACCCGCCAACCCATCCTCCTGCATCATCCGTTGGACGCTGAGTGGTTTGAAGGCCACCGGATCCTTCCGGGCCTGGACCGTATCCGCGGAACCGTGTCAGCGAGCCCGCTGCCGGCCCATCAGGCGGGTGCCGCTCCCGACGCGCAGGCCATCACGTCATTGGTACTGGTGGGACACGAGGCAGTGCCGCAGGGAATCGCGCTCCTGGATGCGCCCGACGTCGACTCCATCTCCGATGACAACCGCAGGCTCGCCGGTCAGCTTCTTGCCGCCGCCGACCTTTGGGTGTTTGTCACCACAGCAAACCGCTACGCCGACGCCGTGCCCTGGCGGCTGCTCTTGGACGCAGCTTCGAGGGACATCACCGTAGCTGTGGTGCTGGACCGTGTGCCCGTCGCCGCGGAAGAAGAGGTCAGGACTGACCTCCAGGCAATGCTGGATCGGCAAGGCTTGGGTGAGGCGGAGCTTTTTGTCGTTCCGGAGAGTGCCTTGAATGGGCTGGGGATGCTCCCGGAGGAATCCGTGATTCCCCTGCGTCAGTGGCTGGGCGCTTTGGCAGCCAATGCAGCCGGCCGGGCAGAGGTCGCCAGACGCACGCTTAATGGCGCCGTCAAAGCAGTCAGCGTCCGTTTGGAGGGAATCGCGGAGGCCGCTGCCGTCCAGGACACCGCTGCGCACAATCTCCGGGCAGCCTGCGTTGCAGAGTACGAGCAGGCGCTCCAACGTATTCTTGAGGCCACCAGAGACGGAGCATTGCTCCGCGGCGAGGTATTGGCGCGATGGCAGGACTTCGTAGGTACGGGAGAGTTCTTCCGTGCGCTCGAGCAGAATATCGGCAGGATGCGGGACCGCGTAGGAGCGTTCTTCCGTGGCGAACCCGCTCCTGCTGTGAAAGTTGAGACCGCCATTGAGACCGGCTTGCAGGCGGTGATCCTGGACGAAGCCGCGAACGCAGCCGAAAACGTGGACAGGCGGTGGCGTTCGGACATGGCTGGTCGGGAACTCCTTGGCACTGAGGATCTTTCGGGAACCAGCGAGGGGTTTGACGCGAAGGCCGCAGCGGCTATTCGATCCTGGCAGGAAGGGCTGATGGAGATGATCCGTACCCAGGGCCAGGGCAAGCGAACCCAGGCACGGTGGCTATCCTTGGGCGTCAACGGGCTTGGCGCCGCGCTCATGGTGGTGGTGTTCTCCATGACTGCCGGTCTGAGCGGCTTGGAGATCGGCATTGCCGGCGGAACGGCCGTTGTTGGCCAGAAGCTGCTCGAAGCGGTGTTCGGTGAGGACGCAGTACGTCGACTGGCCCAGCAGGCAAGGGACGATCTGCATACTCAGTGCCAACGGCTCCTTGACGATGAGAGGGAGCGGTTCCTTGGCCGCCTCGAGGCAGCACTTCCTGGATCTGGAGTTGACCTCGCCCGGCATGCTCAAGCATTGCGCGGCTTGGCAGGGGTCGCATGAGCCGGCACAGCCAGGTTCGCGAATCGTCCCGGTTGCAGCGCAGGCTTGAATCGCTCAATGCTGCACGGGAGCTGGCCGAGGGCGTCCTCCCGGATCCGGAGTTGCAATCCGTCTACGAGGTCCTGGAACGTGCCACCTCGCGGCGGTCACTCTCGGCCGATCACACCGTGGTGGGATTCTTCGGAGCGACAGGCAGCGGAAAATCCTCCCTGTTCAATGCTGTTTCGGACAGTCGGCTGGCAACTGCCACCGCGCGGCGTCCCACAACGTCAGCACCTTTGGCGGGCATTTGGGGAGAGGAAGGCAGCGGGCCGTTGCTCGACTGGCTGGATGTCAAAGAGCGGCACACGCTGCCGCCAGTTCCAGGTCTCGCGGACGAACACACCGGCCTGGTGCTGCTGGACCTACCGGACTTCGATTCCACCAAGGTGGAAAACCGGGAGATCGTCCAACGGATGGTGGGCATGGTTGACGTCCTGGTGTGGGTCTTGGACCCACAAAAGTACGCCGACGCCGCAGTGCATAATGACTTTCTTCGCCCCATGGCCTCCCACGGTGCAGTCACGCTGGTTGTCCTGAACCAGGTGGACAAACTCAGTGCTGCCGACGCCTCTGCGGTGATGGAGTCTTTGGAAGCTATCCTGGCGCGGGACGGACTGGGGAAAGTTCGGGTCCTCAGTGCCTCAGCACTGACTGGCGACGGCGTCCAAGCCCTCCGCAGTGCCATCAGGAAGGTGGTGGTCCAACGGGAGGCAACCACAGAACGCTTGGCGGCGGACGTTGCAAAGGCGGCCGGGGAACTCGCCCGCGCCTCCGGCGAAGGCGAAGCCCGGGGCGTCAAGGTAGGTACGAAAGCCCGCCTGGCGTCTGAATTGTCGACGGCGGCAAATGTACCGGTGGTGGTGGACGCGGTTCAGCGATCTTTCCAAAGAGAGTCCGCCAAGAGGACGGGGTGGCCCGTCACCCGCTGGCTCTTGCGTTTCCGGCCCGACCCGCTCCGGCGGTTGAACCTTGGCAGGGATGACACCAGGCCGGAGCTGAACAGGACATCGCTGCCACCTGCAGGCGCACCCGAGCGGGCACGCACGGATGCGGCCGTCAGGGATTTTGCCGACGACGCCTCGACGGGTGCCCCGGGTCCTTGGCGCGCAGCCATCCGCAGCGCGGCAAGGGACGGGCGGGAGGAGCTGCCCGACGCCTTGGACCAAGCGATTGCAGGCACTGACCTCTTGGCGGGCAAACGTCCCCTGTGGTGGCTTATTTTCAATACCCTCCAATGGATCGCGCTTGTGCTCGCAGCAGGGGGCCTGGGCTGGCTGGGTGTGTTGGCCGTGCTCGGCTACTTCCAAATGCCGGTGCCTGAGGTGCCTCGAACAGAAGGGTGGCCGTGGCCAACCCTGATGGTTGCCGGGGGAGTGTCGCTGGGAATTGCCCTTGCCATCACCGGGAGGATTCTTGGTGGATGGGCCGCTCGGGTTAGGGCGTCGAAGGCAGGGAAACGGTTGAAAGCTGCCGTGGCGGCGGTTGCCGAGAAGCGGATTGTAGAGCCCGTCGAGGTGGAAATTACCCGCTTGAAGGCGTTCAACGCAGCCCTCAAGGCCGCACGTTCCGGCTAGAGGGCCGCGGCTGCGTCCCTGACTTTGATGAGTGTTCTCAAGTTCCGGGTAGTGGTGCCGGCTTTGTAGCGTGCCTTGGCGGAGAGCTTGCTGAAAGGGCTGTCCAGCGTGCCGCCAGCCGGTGCCAGCCAAGCGGAGGCCTCCGGGCCAAGGCGCACTTGTTCTACGCCGCCCAGGTTTTCGCCTGCTTCAAAGAGTTCGTCGAGCATTGCGGTGTCCGAGGCGAGAGTGATGTAACTGTGCGTGGATTTGTCGTCGGCCGGGTATGGGCACGCGTCCACCAGTTCGCTGACCCGCGCGGCGGTGAGGACCACCACCCAGGCGTCGTATCCGAAGGTTTCCCGCAAGCACTTTTCGAACTGCGCTTTGACGAACTTTGGGCTGAGGTCACTCTGAAGCACCACGTTTCCGCTGGCCAGGAGCGTTTTGACCTTGGTGAACGGGTAGTCCTTCAGGGCTGCGGAGAGATCGGCCATCTTGATGTTGATGCCGCCCACGTTGATGCCGCGCAGAAAGACGGCGTAGCTTTCCATGGCTAGTCGTTGTTCTTCCTGAGGGCCTCGGTCAGTACCCTGGCGGCGTTACAGACCACTTCGGCGTGCAGCCTGCCCGGCTGGCGGGTGAGTCGCTCAATAGGACCGGAAATCGATACTGCGGCAATGACCCTTCCGGAGGGTCCGCGCACGGGGGCCGAAACCGAGGCGACCCCAGGTTCGCGTTCGCCGAGGCTCTGACCCCAGCCCCGGCGTCGTACTCCTGCCAGGACGGTAGGCGTAAAGCGGGCGTTTTGCAGCCCCTCAAGGAGGCGGTCATGGTCTTCCCATGCCAGCAGTACTTGGGCGGCGGAGCCGGCCTTCATGGACAGCTGGGTGCCGACGGGAATGGTGTCGCGAAGGCCGATAGGGCGTTCCGCCGACGCCACGCAGACACGCCAGTCGCCTTGGCGGCGGAAAATCTGCGCGCTTTCGCCCGTGGCGTCGCGGAGCTGAATGAGAACGGGACCGGCGGAGGCGATGAGCCGGTCTTCACCGGCAGCGGATGCGAGTTCCACCAGCCGGCTGCCCAGGACGAAGCGCCCTTGAATGTCGCGGCTTACCAGGCGGTGGTGAACCAGGGCCAGCGCGAGCCGGTGAACTGTGGGCCGGGCAAGGCCTGTGGCCGCCACGAGCTGCGCGAGAGTGGTGGGCCCGGCCTCAAGGGCATCGAGTACTTGGGCCGCTTTATCAATGACACCGACTCCACTAGAATTGTCCATGTAATGATATTGCCGTCTCAATATCTGAGATGCAAGTTGTTTCGCTGGCCTATTTTGACGCCGGGCTGCTTCAGTGGAACAAGAACATGCAACAAGCCAATCGCAGTGAAGGGAGCAAGGCCGTGGGAAAGACACTGGCCGAGAAGGTCTGGGACGCGCACATAGTGCGCAAAGGTGAAGGCGAAGGAGCCAATGCCCAGCCCGACCTTCTCTTCATCGACCTGCACCTTGTCCATGAAGTAACGTCCCCGCAGGCATTTGAAGGCCTGCGCCTGGCCGGCCGGCCTTTGCGCCGGGTAGACCTCACGATTGCCACCGAGGACCACAACACTCCCACGCTGGACATCGACAAACCAATTGCGGACCTGACCAGCCGTACCCAGATTGAAACCCTCCGCGCAAACTGCAAGGAATTCGGCGTCCGCTTGCACTCCCTCGGTGACAAGGAACAGGGAATCGTGCACGTAGTGGGTCCGCAGCTGGGCCTGACTCAGCCGGGTATGACCGTGGTTTGCGGCGACTCGCACACCTCAACCCACGGGGCCTTCGGGGCGTTGGCCATGGGCATCGGCACGTCCGAGGTGGAGCACGTCATGGCCACCCAGACCCTGTCCTTGAAGCCGTTCAAAACCATGGCCATCAACGTTGAAGGTACCCTGCGCCCCGGCGTCACCGCCAAGGACATCATCCTGGCCGTCATCGCCAAGATCGGCACCGGCGGCGGTCAGGGATACGTCCTGGAATACCGTGGCTCCGCCATTCGTGCGCTGTCCATGGACGCCCGCATGACCATCTGCAACATGTCCATCGAAGCCGGCGCCCGCGCCGGTATGGTGGCTCCGGACCAGACCACCTACGACTACATGCAGGGCCGCCCCCACGCCCCCGAAGGCGCCGACTGGGATGCCGCCGTCGAGTACTGGAACACGTTGAACACGGACGCCGACGCGACCTTCGACGTCGAAGTTGACCTCGACGCTGACACCCTGGAGCCGTTCGTGACCTGGGGAACCAACCCGGGCCAAGGCGTCTCGCTGTCCGCCAAGGTGCCTTCGCCCGAGGACTTCGGTGATGAGAATGCCAAGGCAGCCGCTGAGCGCGCACTGCAGTACATGGGCCTGGAGGCCGGCACTCCCATGAAGGACATCCGTGTGGATACGGTCTTCCTGGGTTCCTGCACCAATTCCCGGATTGAAGACCTGCGCGCTGCTGCAGACATCATCCGTGGCCGTGAAAAGGACCCCAACATTCGCATGCTGGTGGTTCCCGGATCAGCCCGTGTCCGGCTCGAAGCCGAAGCAGAGGGCCTGGACAAGGTCTTCAAGGACTTTGGCGCTGAATGGCGTTTTGCTGGTTGTTCCATGTGCTTGGGCATGAACCCGGACCAGTTGGAGCCGGGGGAGCGTTGCGCCTCAACATCCAACCGCAACTTCGAGGGACGCCAAGGTAAGGGCGGCCGCACGCACTTGGTCTCGCCGGTGGTGGCCGCCGCCACGGCGGTCCGAGGCACGCTGAGCTCGCCGTCGGACCTCGAGTCCGCTGCCGCAGGCACACTGACCGGAACCGCAGTCTAGGAGGATCCCATGGAAGCATTCACTACCCACACCGGCATCGGCGTTCCCCTGCGCCAGAGCAACGTGGACACGGACCAGATCATCCCCGCTGTGTACCTCAAGCGCATCACCCGGACAGGGTTTGAGGACGCGCTGTTCGCCGCTTGGCGGAAAGACGAGTCCTTCATCCTGAACCAAGCCCCGTTCAGCGCAGGCTCCGTCCTGGTGGCCGGCCCCGATTTCGGTACGGGGTCATCCCGCGAACACGCCGTCTGGGCGTTGAAGGATTACGGTTTCAAAGCTGTTCTGTCATCACGTTTCGCAGACATCTTCCGCGGAAACTCCGGAAAGCAGGGGTTGCTGGCGGCGCAGGTAGCCCAGGACGACATTGAGTTGATCTGGAAGGTCCTGGAAAACCACCCCGGTACCGAAGTCAAGGTGGACCTGGTCTCCAAAACGGTTGAGTGCGGCAATGTAGTGGCGCCGTTCGAGATTGACGACTACACCCGGTGGCGCCTGCTGGAAGGCCTCGACGACATCGGCCTGACCCTTCAGCATGAGGCAGACATCACGGCGTACGAGGCCACGCGCCCGTCTTTCAAGCCGAAGACGCTGCCAGCGAAGGTTCAAGCCCAGTAGCCTCTGCTGTGAGGTCGCAACCTTGCGGATAACGGACCGGTGGGCCCCCCTGGGAGGGCCGGCCGGTCCTTTTTTGTCGGTGTGCTTCAGGGACGTGATCGGCGAGCCTTCGGGCGGTTCCATTTCGGATCGGTAAAGCGAGCTTCTATGCTTAGCTGGAGCCTTTGTAAGTTTGGGGGGCGAGTAGTCGTGAGGAAACCGGTATAGATGAGTAGTGTTCTGACAATCCGCGGTGGCGTCCCGTTAACCGGACGAGTGACCGTTCGCGGTGCCAAGAACCTGGTGCCCAAGGCCATGGTGGCGGCGTTGCTGGGCAGCGAGCCATCGGTGCTGAGGAATGTGCCGGAAATCAAGGACGTAGAGGTAGTCACCAGCCTGCTGCAGCTGCATGGCGTGACCGTCGTTAAGGATCCGGTTTCGGGCGACCTCACCTTGGATCCCAAGGATGCGAAGACGGCCTCCAGCACAGCAATTGATGCACACGCGGGCGATTCAAGGATTCCCATCCTGCTGTGCGGACCCCTGATCCATGCGATCGGCGAGGCATTCATCCCGGATCTGGGTGGCTGCAAGATCGGCGACAGGCCCATCGACTACCACCTGAACGTTTTGCGGCAGTTCGGTGCCGTGGTGGAAAAGCGCCCCGGTGGCATCCACATCTCTGCCCCGAACGGCCTTCACGGAGCCAAAATTTCCCTGCCATACCCCTCGGTTGGGGCCACCGAGCAGGTGCTGCTGAGTGCAACGCGTGCGGAGGGCATCACCGAACTCATTGGCGCGGCCACGGAACCGGAGATCATCGATCTCATAGCTGTCCTGCAGAAAATGGGCGCCATCATCAGCGTCCAGACGGACCGGACCATCCGGATCGAAGGCGTCAAGGACCTGCGTGGATACAACCACCGCGCACTCCCGGACCGCAACGAGTCCGCGTCCTGGGCTTCGGCTGCTTTGGTGACCCGGGGCGACATCTATGTTGAGGGCGCTTCGCAGCGGGACATGATGACCTTCCTCAATACCTACCGCAAAGTGGGCGGTGGCATGGACATTGGCGATGACGGCATCCGCTTCTACCATCAGGGCGGCAAACTCTCCCCGCTCGTCCTGGAGACGGACGTCCACCCCGGATTCATGACGGACTGGCAGCAGCCGTTGGTGGTTGCCCTCACGCAGGCCGAGGGCGTCTCAATCGTCCACGAGACGGTCTACGAGAACCGGTTCGGATTCACCGAAGCCCTTGCGCGAATGGGTGCGAACATTCAGGTACACCGTGAGTGCCTGGGCAGTGTTCCCTGCCGGTTCGGACAGCGGAACTTCCTCCACTCAGCAGTCATTTCAGGTCCCACTCCACTCAGGGGCACCGATATTGACATCCCTGATCTCCGGGGCGGTTTCAGCCACCTCATCGCAGCGCTTGCTGCTACGGGAACTTCACGGGTTACGGGCATCGACATCATCAATCGCGGCTATGAGCGCTTCACCGAGAAGTTGGCCGGCCTGGGCGCCGATTTCGATATCACCACCACCAAGTAGCGGGGGCTCCTTTGAAGGAATCGGCCAAGAGCCGTGCAACATTCATGCTGCTGGCCGGTCTCGCGCGTCCGCTGATGAATCTCCTGATGGCCAAGAAGTGGGAAGGCATGGAGAACCTGCCATCCGGCGGCTTCATCGCAGTACCAAACCACTGCACCGAGATCGACCCCATCGTGATCGGGCATATGGTGTACAACCAGAAGCGGCCACCGCACTTCCTCGCGAAGACGGGCCTCTTCAAGGTTCCCGTATTGGGTGCCCTGTTGCGCGCCACCAGGCAAATTCCGGTTGAACGCTCGACGGCGGGAGCGAACCGCTCGCTTCAAGTCGCCAAAGAGGTAGTGGACGCCGGCGGCGCAATCATTATCTATCCCGAGGGCACCCTGACCCGCGACCCCCATCTGTGGCCGATGAAGGGCCACACCGGGGCCGCCAGGCTTGCCCTGCAGACCGGCGCGCCCGTGGTACCCATGGCGCACTGGGGTGCACAGGAAGTTTTTCCGCGGTACGCCAAGCGGTTCCACATCTTCCCTCGCAAAACTGTGCGCGTGCTTGTGGGTAAGCCCGTTGATCTCAGTGCGTTCAGCGACCGGCCCATGGACCGTACAACGCTGACGGCGGCCACGGAGGTCATCATGGATGCGATCACGGAACTTCTTGAAACCCTTCGCGGAGAAGATGCGCCGGCTGAGCGCTGGGATCCGGCTGTCCACAAACAGTCCAAGCACGGCCGCTTCACCCAGGAGGGCTCCCTTGACGAGCACGAAGGGGATGACGGCAAATGACCACTGTGGACGGTACTGTCAATACACCGGATATCGTGGCAGTTTTGGGTGCGGGGTCCTGGGGAACCACGTTTGCCAAGGTCTTGGCCGATGCCGCTGCGGCAACCGGATCCGAGCGCAGCATCCGGATCTGGGGTCGCCGCTCCCAGGTGGTTGAGCAGATCAACTCTTCGCACCGCAACGAGCAATACCTCAAAGACATAGTGCTCCCGCCTTCAGTCACCGCCTCCACGGATGTGGCCGAGGTGCTCAAGGACGCCACCTTGGTGGTCCTCGCCGTGCCCGCCCAATCCCTGCGGCCACAACTCGGGGAATGGAAGCCCTTGCTTGCACCCGACGCCGTGGTTGTCTCTTTGATGAAGGGCCTCGAGCTGGGCACGGACGCCCGGATGAGCGAAGTCATCGCCCAGGAGTTGGGTCTTCCCGCGTCCCGCGTAGCAGTGGTCTCCGGTCCTAACCTGGCCATGGAGATCGCCAGGGAGCAACCAACAGCATCCGTTGTTGCTTGCAGCGACGCGGACACCGCTGCTGCCATAGCCTTGTGCTGCACGGCACCGTACTTCAGGCCCTACACCAGCACTGACGTTGTGGGCGTGGAAATCGGCGGGATCGTAAAGAACGTGATTGCCCTTGCCGTTGGAATTTGCGAAGGCAAGCAGATGGGCGACAACACCAAAGCGTCGGTGATCACACGAGGACTCGCCGAGACGTCCCGGCTTGCGCTGGCCCTCGGCGGAGAAGCTCACACCATGGCCGGCCTTGCCGGGCTGGGGGATCTTGTTGCCACATGCTCGTCAGCTCTCTCACGCAACCACACCGCCGGGAGGTTGCTTGGAGAAGGCCTCAGCCTCGAGCAAGTTGCCGAACAAATGACACAAACAGCCGAGGGCATCAAATCGGGCCCGGCTGTACATGAGCTCGCTGGCAAGTTGAATGTAGAAATGCCGATTACGGCCGCCGTCGTGGCAGTGCTGGAAGGCAGAATGTCCGTTGATGACCTGGGACCGCGACTGCTGGCCCGGGCACTGAAGTCCGAAGGCGACTACTGATGGTGACTGACCAATCCACCCCCGTGACGGGCCGTCCCCGTGTAGCAATCCTCTTCGGGGGGCGCTCCAGCGAACACGCAGTCAGCTGCGTCACTGCCGCTGGCGTGATGGGCGCGATCGACAAAAACAAGTACGAGGTCATACCGATCGGCATCGCCAAATCCGGTCAGTGGGTTCTCGCTTCGGGCGACACCAGCGACTGGTCCTTGAGCTCCGCAGCGCTTCCCGAGGTGGCGCCGTCGGGTAAAACCGTCACCTTGGCCGAGGTGGGTGGTGAGCATCAGCTCATCGTGACCGAGCCCAACGCCGTTCCCTTGGAATTGGGTGCCGTGGACGTGGTCTTTCCCCTGCTGCATGGGCCGTGGGGAGAAGACGGTACAGTCCAAGGCCTCCTGGAGCTTTCGGACACCCGCTATGTCGGAGCCGGTGTGCTGGCCTCGGCTGTGGGAATGGACAAGCACTTCATGAAGGTGGTGTTTGAATCCGCCGGACTAAGCGTGGGCCCGTACGTGGCTGTCACGGACCGCGAATGGAGCACTGACTCCGAGGCAGTTCGTAAGCGGGTGGACAAGCTTGGGTTCCCCGTGTTCGTCAAGCCTGCCCGCGCGGGTTCGTCCATGGGTATTTCCAAAGTGGACTCGATGGATGGGCTGGACGCTGCCATAGAGGAAGCGCGACGCCACGACCTGAAGCTTGTCATTGAAGCCGGCATCGTGGGCCGTGAGATCGAATGCGCGGTCCTTCAAGGCCGTGGCACCGATGCTCCCCGTACTTCCATGCCCGGTGAAATTGCCGTGGCAGAAGGAGAGCATCAGTTCTATGACTTTGCCGCCAAATACGTGGAGGACGGGGCCGCAGCCCTGAGCTGCCCTGCCGATATGCCGGATGAGGCAATCGCGCGTGTGCGCGAACTTGCCGCCGTCGCTTTCGACGCCGTCGGGGCAGAAGGCCTTAGCCGTGTGGACTTCTTCTACACCCCGGCCGGCGAGCTCATCATCAACGAGATCAACACGATGCCTGGCTTCACGCCTAAGAGCATGTACCCGCAAATGTGGGCCGCATCCGGCCTTGCCTACGGGGATCTGATTGACGAATTGATCCATCTGGCGCTGACCCGCAAAACGGGCCTGCGCTGACCTGGTTGATTGACTACTGCGCTGACGGCAGGTTCTGAAGGTCTTCCTGGCCAACGCACTTTCCGGTTGCCTTGATCTTGCCAACAGCTGCTGCCAGTTCGGTGAGCACGGTAGCCGAACTGATGTTCGCTGCCTCCAATTTGACCGGATCAATCAGGATTTCCGTGGCGGGTTCGCGCCCGAAGGTGGTCAGGGTATAGACGGGATCGCCTTCCTTGATGACCCAGTCGATGTCATTGACGCTCACGCAACGGTCTGTGGTGGGACCTGGAACGTTTACGCCGCAGCGGAGAATAACCTGAGAAGGATCTCCCCATGCGGCTGTGGCCTGGCTGTTGGTTTTGCGAAGGGCCGCATCACCGATTTGGTCTGGCAGGGCCACCATCATGGGTGCGCAGGCAGGATTGGCCGCGTCCGCGGCGGCCGTGACGTCCACGGCCGGGGAGCAGGCCGACAAAGCGGTGACGGATGCGGAAGCCAGGGCGATGGCCAGAGCTGTCCGGCGGAGGGTCTTACGGTGCATCCATCCAGCCTATCCCGCACGCGGGTGCTGGAAGATACGCGTTGCCGGGGTCACATTCCTGCTGGAACGCCAGAGGGAGTGCCGCATTATCCTGTCGGTGGAGCGCGATAGCGTTAGGCAGTACCTGGAAAAGGGTGGAGATCCGTGTCGAGAGAAGAATCGAGTGCAGTGCCAGTAGATCAGTTGACCGTCCAGGACCTAACGGAGTCCGCGCTCCTTGCCCGGATCTTCCCGCGACTGCACCATAGCCCCGGCGTTCTCCTGGGACCCGGCGACGACGCTGCCCTGATCGCAGCACCGGACGGCCGTACCCTCATCTCCATCGACACCCAGACCCAGGACCAGGACTTCAGGCTTGAGTGGCGCAACGGCTATCGGACCACCGGATACGACGTCGGCTGGAAGGCCGCGGCGCAAAACCTCAGCGACATCAACGCCATGGGTGGCAGTGCCACCAGTATGGTGGTGAGCCTTACCCTGCCACCGGACACGCCCGTCGAATGGGTTGAAGCGTTTGCCGATGGCCTTACGGCGGCGATTAGTGGCCTGGGAGCACCGGACTGCTCCGTGGCTGGCGGGGACCTGGGCCGTGGCCGGGAGCTTGCAGTGACTGTCGCCGTCGTCGGCACGCTCGCCGGCCTCGCGCCGGTGCTGAGGTCCGGCGCCAAACCCGGGGACATAGTGGCTGTTTCGGGAACGCTGGGAAGGGCAGCTGCCGGGTGGGCGCTGTTGGAAAGCGAGATTTCCTTGGACAGCTTATCTGCTGACTTGCGGATCCTGGTGGACAACCAATGCAGGCCGCTGCCACCACTGCTCGCCGGGCCTCTGGCTGCGCGCGCGGGTGCCACCGCCATGTTGGACATCTCCGATGGCCTGATGCGCGACGGCAGCCGCCTGGCCGCAGCAAGCCGCGTGATCCTGAATTTCGATTCTGCGGCCTTGGAGACTTATGCAGCCACGTTGGAACCAGCAGCTGCCTTGCTTGGCGATGACGCTATGCGATGGGTACTGGGCGGGGGAGAAGACCATGGTTTGCTTGCCACTTTCCCGGCAGATATACAGCTGCCGAAGGGCTTCACTGCGATAGGCTCGGTTCAAGCCGTTGTCGAGCCGCCAGGCAGTGGCGTCCGGATTTCCGGGCAAACTGCTGACACCGTTGGATGGGATCACTTTGCAGACTAAGATCGCCGCGAATGCGCACGCCATGAAACGTTGGCTCGGCAAGGCGGAGGTGGTCCTCGGCAATCACAGCGACCGTCTCAACGCGATTAACATTTTTCCTGTTGCCGATGGCGATACCGGAACCAACCTCTATCTCACCGTCCGGGCAGCCGTCACTGCTTTGGGTGGCACGGCAACTGATGCCGCGGAAACCGGCAACGATGTCGGCGCCTTGCTGTCGCGTGCCGGGCAGGCAGCCATGGAACAAGCACGGGGTAACTCGGGCACGCTCTTTGCCGTTTTCCTGTGCGCCGCCGCAGAGCCTCTGGTTGGTAAATCGCGCCTCAGTGCACCACTGCTTGCCACCGCATTGAACAGGGCGCAGATCAGGGCCTGGTCCGCGCTCAGTGAGCCGGTTGCCGGCACTATGCTCTCCGTCCTGGAGGCGGCCGCCCATGCTGCCCAAGCAGTGGACGCCTCCCAGAGCGGCGATGACAGCAACCATGCCTTGGGGCTTTCACTTGACGCCGTGGCGGAGGCCGCCTACCAAGCTGTTGTCCGGACAGAGGACGAGCTCGCACAGCTGCATGAAGCGCGCGTTGTGGATGCAGGGGGCGTGGGCATGCTGCTGGTGCTCGATTGCCTTCGTGCTGCCGTTTTGGGGGAGGAACTTCAGGATGAACTTCTGGACGGCCTCCACGGATACAAAATGCAGGACCCCCACATCCATGAGCACATGCCTGCCGATGACGGTGTGGAAGTCATGTGCACCATCAACCTTTCGCCCTTGAATGCGGCTATTCTCCGCCAACGTTTGGACGAGATGGGCGAATCCGTGATTATGAGCCAGGTTGGCGGTGCCCAAAGCAGCGATGATGACGACGACGAAACCGGCGTCGAAGTCAGCTATCGTTGGCGCGTTCACGTACATGTTCCCGATCCGGAGCCGGCTGTCGCCCTTATCCGCTCATTGGGAGAACCGACGGATATCGCGGTAAGCCAGTTGGCGATACCCCGCGACAACGAGCCGGCCTCTCAGGAAAGCTCCGGTGGTGCCAATGGCAGCGGTATCGAAGCCGTCAACGTCCCAGGCCAGTCACGGCATGAATTCTGAACTGGAACTGCCCCTCGAACGCAGGATTGGAAAGCGCTCTGCGGCTGTCATCGACAAACACCTGGGCCTTAAGACCACCGGGGCTTTGCTGAACTACTTCCCGCGCAGGTACTTGAGCCGCGGTGAGCTGACGCCCATCAGTAAACTCCCCCTGGATGAGGAGGTCACGTTGATTGCCCGCGTGCTGTCCAACAGCACGCGCCAGATGCGGGCCCGGCGTGGTTCCATCACAGATGTGGTGGTCACTGATGAGGCCGGGGGCGGCGGCGTTCCAGGTACCTTGAAGGTCAGCTTTTTCAACGGATTCCGGGCGAAGGCAGAACTTCTGGCTGGGCGGCGGGCCATGTTCTCGGGCAAGGTGTCCCGGTATGGTGGGGCTCTTGGCCTGACCAACCCGGACTTCCTTCTGCTGGATGAGGACCCTGAAGCCGAGGGCGCCGTAGACCCCGAAAAGCTCGCGGCCATGCCCATTCCCGTCTATCCTGCAACGGCTAAGCTGACCAGCTGGTCCATTCACAAAGTGATAACAGCGTTGCTCCAGACCATGGACCTGGATTCCCTGCAGGATCCCTTGCCGCAAAGCATCGTCCGAAGGGACGCATTGCTCAGCGTGGCTGAGGCATACCGTCTGATCCATTCACCCGAAACAGCCAAGGACTGGCAACAGGCCCAAGAACGCTTCCGATTTCAGGAAGCCCTCGTGCTGCAAACGGCGCTGGCACGCCGGCGCGCGCAGCTCGCCGCCGAGGAAGCCACTGCGCGCCGGCCGCGCGCGGGCGGTTTGCTCAGCAAGTTCGATCAAAACCTCCCTTTTACGCTGACCTCCGGCCAGGCCGCCGTCGGAAAGACACTGGCTGAAGAGCTCGGGCGAGATACTCCCATGAACAGGCTGCTGCAGGGTGAAGTGGGCTCGGGCAAGACGATCGTCGCCCTACGGGCCATGCTGCAGGTGGTTGACGCAGGCGGCCAGGCTGCCCTGCTGGCGCCCACGGAAGTATTGGCGGCCCAACATTTTCACTCCATCCGAAAGACTCTGGGGGTGCTGGCCCGCGATCAGATCTTTGGTGGTGCGGGCATGCTTGGCGGTGACTCGGCTCAGGAAGCCGTGCAGGTAACGCTCCTGACCGGTTCCATGCCCACGGCTGCACGCAAGCAGGCTATGTTGGATGCGGCCTCCGGGAATGCGGGAATCGTCATTGGCACCCATGCCCTGCTGAGCGACAAAACCAGCTTCCAGGACCTCGGACTGATCGTGGTGGATGAGCAGCACCGCTTTGGCGTTGAGCAGCGCGATGCCCTCCGCGCAAAGGCGCAGCGACCTCCACATTTGCTGGTCATGACGGCCACTCCGATTCCTCGTACGGTTGCCATGACAGTGTTTGGCGACCTTGAGACGTCCATTCTTGATGAGCTTCCAGCCGGGCGCGCACCTATTTCCACGCACGTGGTGGGACTCGCTGAAAATCCAGGCTGGGTGGACCGCATCTGGAAGCGTTCACGCGAAGAAGTGGACTCCGGTCACCAGGTCTACGTGGTGTGTCCCAAGATCGGTTCGGACGACGACGGCGACTTCAGTCCGGGCGAAGCGGAACCAAGCGAGGCCGAGCTCGCGGACGAAGGCCCGGCGCGGGAACTGGCATCGGTGACCTCCGTCGTCGACGCCCTCCTGCAGGAGCCGGCGCTGGCCGGCGTCCCCGTTGCCCCGCTTCATGGGAGGCAGGATCCCCAGGTGAAGTCCGAGACCATGGCGTCCTTCGCGTCCAACAACACCAAAGTACTGGTGTCCACCACCGTCATTGAGGTGGGCGTGGACGTCCACAATGCCACGCTCATGGTGATCCTCGATGCCGACCGTTTCGGTATCTCGCAGCTCCATCAGCTGCGTGGCAGAGTGGGCCGCGGGGGATTGCCGGGCACTTGCCTGTTGGTGACTACTTTGGAACCCGGGCATCCGAGTCGTCGGCGGCTCGATGCCGTTGCTTCAACAACTGACGGTTTTGAGCTGTCCCAGGAGGACTTGAAACTCCGAAGGGAAGGGGACATCCTGGGTGCTTCGCAATCGGGCGGACGGTCCACGCTGAAGTTGCTCCGCGTACTTGAGCACGAAGACATCATTGCCCGTGCACGTACTGACGCCCAACGCCTCGTATCGGAAGACGTGTCCTTGGACCATCAGCCGGCGTTGGCCGCCGCTATTGACGAATATTTGAACCCTGAGAAGGAGGCGTTCCTTGAGCGCGGTTAGAGATTCCTGGATGCTCGCACGCGGAGAATCCCGGTGAGCCGCATTATTGCCGGCGTTGGGGGTGGAAACCCGCTGACCAGCGTCCCTGGGACGGCCACGCGACCAACCACGGACAGGGTCAAGGAGGCTCTGTTTTCCCGTCTGGAATCCTTGGCCGTCATTGACGACGCCCGGGTTCTGGACCTTTATGCCGGTTCTGGAGCCTTGGGTATTGAAAGTGCCAGCCGAGGCGCCCGGAGCGTGGATCTGGTGGAGTTCGATGCCAAGGCCAGCGATGTCTGCCAGCGTAATGCGGACTTGGTGAACCAGCTGCTGCGCAGCAGGGCGGTCTCCGTGCACCGATCCAAGGTGGAGTCATTCCTGGAGCGGGCAAGCGATGCAGACAGGTGGGATCTGGTCTTTCTTGACCCGCCGTACCCTTTGGATGAGGCGGCGCTGAGTGCTGTGCTGGAGAAACTGGCGCCGCATATGGAAGACGGTGCCGTTGTAGTGGTGGAACGGAGTTCGCGGAGCCCGGAACCGCTCTGGCCTCAGGGTTTGGAGTGTTTTGCCGACAAGAAGTACGGGGAGACCAAACTGTGGTTCGCTGAGCCTGCCTAACGCTCGCGGGCCCTAGGCAGTAATCTTGTCCAGCTCCACGCCCGTGAGGACGGTTGCGGGGTGGGGGCCGCGGGCCAGTAGCTGCGCTGTCCATTCCGGAGACCACTGCTTGCGGGTGCCCACCAGGATGATGTTGCCGGGGTAGCGGCCGGCAAACATTCCTGTTTCAGCGAAGGCTGCAACATCAGCCATGGCTTGGCGCAGTGCGCTCACTTGGCTGCGTACCAGAGTCAGCGCAGGTTCGTCGCCCACGTTGACGATCAACACGCCGTCGGGCCGCAGCCGCGCCGCTGCTTCTTCGTAGAATTCCCTGCAGGCGATGTGGGCAGGGGCTTCCGGTCCGGAGAAAATATCGAGAATCACGACGTCGAACCCCACTTGGGCGGGAAGCTCACCTAGGGAGTCTCGGGCATCGCCGATGTGCGTGGTGAGGATGGTGCCGTCAGGCATGGGCAGCTTCTGAAGCACGAAGTCCAGAAGTTCGCGCTCAAGCTCCACGGCGTACTGTTCCGAGCCGGGGCGGGTGGCTTGGATATAGCGCGCCAAGGTAAGGGCACCGGCACCAAGATGGAGGGCGTTGATGGGTTGTCCGGGCTCGGCCGCCAGGTCCACCACATGCCCGATCCTGCGCAGGTATTCGTAGAAGATCTCTGAGGGATCGGCCAGGTTCACATGTGATTGCTCGGCGCCGCCGATGCTCAGGATGAACCCGCCCGCAACCAGTGTGTCGGCTTCGATCGTGGCGTGCTGTCCTGTGGTTCGGAGGAAGCGCGTGGCCTGGTGCTGGCCGGAGCCTGCGGCGTTCAGAGCCTGTCCTTCAAGGTGGCGAGCCGTTCGGCGGCTTGCTGGAGGACATCGGTCTTCTTGCAGAAGGCGAATCTCAGCAGGCTGCGCGTGCGTTCGGCTCCTGCCGGGTGGCAAAACACCGGAACCGGAATGGCTGCCACTCCAATGAGCCCGGGCAAGCGCCTTGCGAGGTCGACCGAGTCGTGGATGCCCAGGGGTGCTGTATCGACGTTGATGAAGTACGTGCCGCTCGGGTTGTACACACCGAATCCGGCAGCGCGCAGGCCCTCGGCGAGGATGTCGCGTTTTTCGCGGAGGGTGGCAGCGATGCCTGTATAGAACTCGTCTGGAAGGGCGAGGCCCACGGCGATGGCGCCCTGGAAGGGTGTGCCCGAGCTATAGGTCAGGAATTGCTTGACGGTGCTAACGGCGGCCACCAGCTGCTCCGGTCCGGTGAGCCAGCCAATTTTCCAGCCGGTGAAGGAGAAGGTCTTACCGGCAGAAGAAATGGTGATGGTGCGTTCTGCGGCGCCGGGCAGTGATGTGATGGGCAGGTGCGCCACGCCGAAGGTGAGGTGCTCGTACACTTCGTCGCTGACGATCATGGCATCGTACTTTTCGGCCAATTCCACGATCCTGGCTAGGACGGGCTCCGGGAAGACGGCACCTGTGGGGTTGTGCGGATTGTTCAGAAGGACGATTCTTGTGCGGCTGCTGAAGGATTCTTCCAAGACGTTGAGGTCGGGAAGAAAATCCGGGGCGAGCAAGGGGGCTGTGACATGCCGGCCTCCGGCCATGCCAATGATGGCCCCGTAAGAGTCGTAGAAGGGTTCGAAGGTCAGGACTTCGTCGCCGGGCTGGATGAAAGCCAGCAGGGTAGCTGCGATGGCTTCCGTTGCGCCCGTTGTGACCAGGACTTCAGTGTCCGGATCCGGCTCCAACCCGTAGAAGCGTTGCTGGTGTGAGGTGATGGCTTCCCTGAGGGCGGGAACGCCTTTGCCGGGCGCATACTGGTTGACGCCGGTTGCGATCGCTGACCTCGCCGCGGCCTTGATCTCCGCCGGGCCGTCTTCGTCGGGAAAGCCCTGGCCGAGGTTGATGGCACCGGTGGACAGTGCCAAGGTGGTCATTTCCTCGAAGATTGTCACTCCCAGATGTCCTCCCGGGGCGAGCAGGTTGGCGCCTGTGGCGGCACGCTGCCACGGTGCCGGTCGGGTGCCTCCGGGGGTGCCGGCGCTCATATCTAGGGAGGGGCTACTGCCTGCGGATGCCATGTCAGCCATGGTATCCCGGCAAAGTCATGGGGTAGGTTCGTCTCATGAGACGCGCGGTATGCCCTGGATCCTTTGACCCCATCCACAACGGACATCTCGAAGTCATTGCCCGGGCCGCCGGCCTGTTTGACGAAGTCATCGTGGCCGTGTCAACGAATTACGCCAAGAAGTACAGGTTTAGCCTTGAGGACCGCATGGAGATGGCCCGTGAAACGCTGGCTTCGTTGCGGGGCATCATCGTTGAGCCCATGGGCGAAGGGCTCTTGGCTGAGTACTGCCGTCACCGGGGTGTTTCAGCCATCGTCAAGGGTCTGCGGTCATCCTCGGATTTCGATTACGAGCTTCCCATGGCCACCATGAACCGCCAGCTGACTGGCGTCGAAACGGTCTTCCTGCCTGCTGAAGCGCATTACCTGCACCTTTCCTCCACTTTGATTAAGGAAATCAATGTGCTTGGCGGTGACATCTCCGATTTCGTCCCTAAATCTGTCCTGAAAAGGCTTCTGGCAGGCGAGCCGCCAGCGGAACAGTCTCGTAAGGGGTAGGCTTGACGGGTACCTTGCGCCTTAGCGCGGAGTTCCCCAAGCTGAAACCCTTGCGCATTTACCTGTGCCCGGGGCCGGTTTGAGTCCTCAAGCGTGATCAGGCTAAGATGGTACGTCGGTCATATGTTCTACAGGAGTTCTCATTAAGCGAGATGCAAGTTCGCCCTTGGCGCTAGTAGTCAAGGACCTTGGACGTAGTCCAGGGACCATGCGGACACTCAACGAGCATGTACCTGCGCCGAGTGACCTTGGTGTGGCGCTCATTGGCGTAAAGGAAGGCTCGGATGTCGAGCTGGATCTTCGTCTCGAGGCCGTACACGAAGGAATTCTGGTATCCGGAACCGTAGTCGTCGAAGTAACCGGCGAATGCGGTCGATGCCTGGATCCCCTTGCGTATGACCTTGAGGTCAATGTGCAAGAACTTTTCTTCTATGAAGGTGCTGAGCTTTCAGAAGAGGAAGACGATGAAGAGCAACGTCGAGTCGAGTACGATCTGATCGATCTTGAGCCGGTGTTGCGGGACGCAGTAGTCACAATGCTGCCGTTCCAGCCGGTGTGCCGGGAAGACTGCCAGGGCCTGTGTTCCGAATGCGGAGCGCGCCTGGAAGACGAGCCGGGGCACCACCACGAGGTCATTGACCCTCGCTGGGCTGCCCTAGCTGATCTGGCTAAGACTGACCGGCAAACCGATTAGTAAGTGTTCGTCTAAGAGAGAAATGAGATAGCCGTGGCTGTTCCCAAGCGGAAAATGTCTCGCGCAAATACACGCGCCCGCCGTGCCCAGTGGAAGGCAACTGCCCCCAACTTGGTCAAGACCATCGAAAACGGTCAGGTTACTTACAGCCTGCCGCACCAGGCAAAGGTCGTTACTGACTCTGCCGGCACCGCGCTGTTCCTTGAATACAAGGGCCGCAAGGTCGCAGACGCCTAATCTGCCGTACAGGCTGACTAAGGATGTCTTCAACTGAAGAGCTTCTGAAGCGTCTCGGTGTCTCGATTGACACCGAGACGCTTCGTCTTGCTCTGACACATCGCTCATATGCGTATGAGAACGGCGGGATTCCCACCAACGAGCGCCTTGAGTTCCTTGGCGACTCCATCCTGGGATTCTCGGTCACCGATTCTCTATATCGTGAGAACCCCTCACTGCCTGAAGGTGAGCTCGCCAAGCGGCGTTCCGCCGTCGTCAGTACCCGGGCGTTGGCCGGTATTGGCCGGGAGATCGGCGTCGGCGAGTTCATCTACCTCGGGCAGGGCGAAAAGCTGACCGACGGCAAGAACAAGGCCTCCATCCTGGCTGACACCATGGAGGCCCTGATCGGTGCCACGTACCTCTCGAACGACATCGAGACCGCACGGCAATTGGTCATGCGCCTGGTGGGCCCGCTCCTCAAGGACGCCGGTGCGCTTGGCGCAGGAACCGACTGGAAGACGAGCATCCAGGAGCTTACGGCGAGCAGGCAATTGGGCGCCATCCACTATGCCGTGGAAGGCTCGGGGCCGGATCACGCCCGGACCTTCGAGGCAGTGCTTAATATTGGCGGTACGCCCTACGGCCGGGGATCGGGCCATTCCAAAAAGGAAGCAGAGCAGGAGGCAGCCGCTGATGCCTGGCGTGCTCTGACTGCTTTGGACCCCACCTCCGCCGGTCCCGCTACGTCATAAACCCACATGCCTGAACTTCCCGAAGTAGAGGTAGTCCGACGCGGCTTGGCCCGTTGGGTGCGTGGACGTACCATCACCGGTGTTGACGTGCTGGATGCACGCTCCATCCGCCGGCACACCCTTGGTACCGAAGACTTCATCGGTAATCTTGAACACGCCACCGTTCTGGACGTTGTGCGCCGTGGGAAGTTCCTCTGGATGCCACTTGCCATGTCGGACTCGCCGGATCCCAGCACTGAAATCAACCGGGAAGACCTCCCCAAGGTAGCGCTCATGACCCATCTGGGAATGAGCGGCCAACTCCTCATGCAGGACCCGGACGTTGCGGACGAAAAGCACCTCAAAGTCCGAATCAGGCTAAGCAGCGCTGACGGCATGCCTGAACAACTGCGGTTCGTTGACCAGCGCATTTTCGGCGGCCTCTTTGTGACGTCCTTGGTGCCAACGCTCGACGGCGGTCCCGGTGGTCTGGGCGAAACGCCGCTGCCCGAGATCGCCGAGGAAGCGTCCCACATCGCCAGGGACCCGTTGGACCCCTTCTTCTCCTTCGATGCCTTCTACCGAAAGGTTAGAGGCCGTAAGACTGGCCTGAAGCGCGCGCTGTTGGACCAATCGGTGATTTCCGGCATCGGCAATATTTATGCGGACGAAGCCTTATGGCGTGCCCGCCTCCATTACGCAAGGGCAACGGACACACTTCGCAGGGCGGACGCGGAGCGGCTGATTGAAGCTGTGAAGGACGTCATGAACGCCGCCCTTGACGCAGGAGGAACAAGCTTCGACTCTCTTTACGTCAACGTCAACGGCGACTCAGGCTACTTTGCCCGTTCCCTCAATGCCTACGGCCGTGCTGGTGAACTGTGCAGCCGCTGCGAGGCAACAGGTTTGCGTAGCATCATGAAGCGGGAACAGTTCATGAACCGTTCCTCCTACACCTGCCCGGTGTGCCAGCCGCGGCCGCGAAATGGACGTTGGTAGGGCCAAAACTGTTCCCGAATCGGGGCGGCAATGGCAGACTGTCCCCATGAACAGCTTGGCGCTTCGAATCGCCATCGCAAACGTCAACGCCACCACAATGCGGGTGGCGTCAGTTCTACCCGCAGTGTTTTCCGAAACGGCCCATCAACCTGTTGCCCAGCCCGTCACCCCGGACATGCCATGATGGCGCGGCGGCTGGTCATTGCGGGTATTTGCCTTGCTGTGCTGATCGCCGCCGTAGCCATCATTTTGGATCAGATGGCAGCGAAGCCCGGGCCGACGGCCGCCCAAAGCACATCGTCTTCGGCCCCAACCCCAGGCTCCAACGCCACCGCTTCAGGGACCCCGACCCCAGGTGGTGCCGGGGAGCCCGCCCAGTCCGGCAGCCCGGCGTCGGGCACTGAAGGCAGCGGCGGCAGCAGCAGCGACAACAGCACCGAAGGTACCAGCAGCGAGGGCGGCCCTTCCACGGCTAAGCCGCTTGAGGTCCTGCCGCCGGTCACGACCACCCCCACCGGCTTGCCCGAACCTTCCGCCCCCGCGCCGTTGATTACCGGCTCCTTGCCCCAGCCGGGAAGTGCGGCCGGTGAAGTGGTGGACGGTTGGCCGGCCGGCGTCCTGACCTTGCCCGAAGGTACAACAATCGGCTCCACGTCAGTCTCGACCTCCGGTGATGTCCTCCAGGTTGCCGCGGATGGCGTCATCGGCAAACCACAGGCTGAGGTTCTGGCGAACTTCCGCCAGTCCTTGGTGGCCCATGGATTCTGGTTCGAGGCGGCGCCGGCGGCGGAGGGGGCGATGGCCGAACGGTTCGTTCGTGGCACGGATACGGTCACGGTGTCAGTGACGACGACAGGTACAGGCAACTCCCGTTTCCAACTTTTGGGCAGCCTGCGCACGGCGGCGGACTAGGAGCTGCGATGTACATTTCACTCTCGGACCGAGGCAAGCGGGACAAACCGGAGGGAGCACGAACGGCACTAACAAGTGAAGTGCCGTTCCGTTTGTCCCCGGTCATCCTCTGGCTGGGCATTGTGAGCATGGTGACCGATGTTTCCTCGGAATCGGTCACCGCGATCCTCCCGTTGTACGTGACCGGATTCCTGGGTCTGTCCACCATTGCCTTCGGCCTCATCGACGGCATCAACCAAGGAGCCAGCGCGATTGTCAGGATCGCAGCCGGCTGGGCCGCCGACCGCAGCGGCCACCCCAAACGAATCGCCTTGGCCGGCTACGGCTTATCCATGCTCGCCAGGATCGGTTTCCTCTTCGCCGGCGGTTTCTGGGCGATCGCTGCGATAGTCACCGGGGACAGGATCGGCAAGGGCATTCGCACAGCTCCGCGGGACGCTCTGATCTCCGTGTCTGCACAGCCTGAACATCTGGCGCGATCCTTTGGCGTTCACAGGATGCTGGACAACATTGGCGCTGCAACCGGTCCGTTGATCGCCTTCTTTGTGTTGCTGATGATTCCCAACGGTTTCAGTACGGTGTTTGTGGTGTCTTTGGCTTTCGCGGTGATTGGTGTCGCCGTCCTGGCTCTGGTGGTGCCGGATATCAAAGCACGTGGTCTCCAAGGCACGGAGGACCGCGAGGAGCGGCGTTTGTTCGCTTTTTCCTGGAGTCACCTGAAGGAGCCGGGGCTGGGCAAGCTGCTGGTTGCTGCTGGCCTCCTGGGTTTGGTCACCATTGGTGACGGCTTTATCTACCTCGTCCTGCAGGCTCGGGATTCTTTCGCCGTACAGTGGTTTCCCCTGTTGTTCGTAGGCACCAACGTGGTGTTCCTGGCGTTCGCCGTTCCGTTGGGCAGGCTCGCGGACAGGGTGGGGAAAATTCCGGTGTTCGTGGGTGGGCACCTTGCATTGCTGGCAACGTATCTCCTGGCGGCAGCACCTTTTTTCGGAGGGCTCTGGGCAACCATTGGCTGTCTGGTCCTTCTGGGGGCGTTCTACGCGGCCACGGACGGAGTTCTGGCGGCCTTGGCGAGCCAACTGACGCCCCCGGGAAAGCTTGCCTTGGGCATCGCATCCGCACAGACGGTGGTGGCCCTCACCCGGATGACGGCATCGGCAGGTTTTGGTGTCCTGTGGTACGCAGTAGGTGCTCCAACGGCCATGGTGGCAGCGGCCGGTTTGCTCGCTTGCGCTGTGGTGGCTGTGGCTTTCATCCTGCGTGGCGCCCGGGTGGCACCGGCAGGGGACGTGAGTGACGGGGCATGAGTGGCGCGCTGGCTCAAAGTAAGTTGCGGTGGGGCGCACTCCTTGCTGTCACGGCACTGGTCCTGGTGGCGGCCGGTATTTATGCTGTGGGCGCGTACCAGCGTTTTGAAGAGAGCCGAACTGCCGCTTCATCAGTAGGCGTCACGGCAGGCCAGCCTCTTCCGGCAGGCCCGTTTATCCTTTTTCGGAATACAGCGTCGGGCCAGGGATACGGCAAAGCAGCTACAGTCCCGCTGTCGGCTCCTGACGGTCCCCGGGCCGTGAGTGAGCATGAGTGCGATCGTGTTTACGGAACACCGGAGAAAGTGGTGTGCCTGAGAACAAACCGGGGCTTGGTAACAGCGTTTGAAGCTGAGGTCCTGGACCGCAATTGGCAGCAACAGCGTTCATGGCCGGTCCCGGGAATTCCCAGCAGGACCCGCATCAGTCCTGATGGGTCCATGATCGCCACAACGGTATTCGTCTCCGGCCATTCCTATGCCGCCGCGGGGTTTTCGACCGCCACAGAGATCAGCTTCCCGGACGGCACCTCAGGAAACCTTGAGGACTTCGCCTTGATGGTCAATGGTGAGCGGGTTCTTGCCACGGACAGGAACATATGGGGTGTGACGTTCGCTCCAGGCCAGGGTGATGTCTTCTACGCCACTGCCGCTTCTTCCGGACGCATCTGGCTGGTGCGGGGGAGCCTGTCCGACAGGACCTTGACAGCTATTCACGACAACGTGGAGTGTCCGTCCATTTCCCCTGACGGTACACGAATTGCGTACAAGAAGAACGACGGCGGGGCGCTGGCGCCGCACTGGAACGTCGGTGTGCTGGAGCTGGCCACGGGACAGGAAACCGAGCTCTCAGAGAAGCGCAGCGTTGATGACCAGATCGAGTGGCTGGATAACCAGAACCTTCTTTATGGTTTGGCTGACGAAACCACCGACGGAGACAGCAACATCTGGAAGCTGGGAACCGGACCCGGCTCCCAGCCCAGTTTGTTCATCGCCCATGCGTGGTCCCCGGGCGTTGTTCGCTAAAGCCGTCAGCAGACCCGCAACAGCCCGCAGAGTAGCCCGCCTGATTGCGTGGGACTGGGTGTCGGGCTCGGTGACGGACTAGGAGTTGGCGTCGCTGTGCCTGTCGCAGTCGCCGTGGGGGTCGGTGCCGGTGTCACTGTGGGGGTGGCTGTAGACGACGGAGCTGGCGCGGCCAACTGCTGCTGGGCCGGCGCAGTGGTTGAGTACACCACGTCCACAAAGTAGTTCGTGGCGTTCCACGAGTTAGTGGGCATGGCGCCTCCCGAGCCGTACCGGTACCGGCCGTTGTTCGGACCGGTGGCGGTGAAGACCCCACTTGTCCAGGTCTGGTTGAAGAAGCCTTGCGTCGAAGAGTAACGGCCATTCGGTGCCCGGTAGGACACCACGTAGGTTTGGCCGGTCGCCAGTGCCACTGGTGTGGCCAAGGTGGCGGTTTGCCAGCCCGTGGCCGTCTCGTTGGTGAAGGTCACTTGCGCCAGACGGGTGCCTGCCGAGTTCCACAGCGAGCCAACGTGGGTTCCAGTGTTTCCAGCTCCCTTGTAGAAGCGGATTCCCGTCACGTTCCCGGCTTGGGACACCGTAAAGGCGGTACCCAATTCGACAGGCATGAAGTCCGATGTTGTGGCAACCTGTGGAACCAGCGACCCGAAAATTGTGGATTGCTGGACGGCCGGGGCCGCAGTAGTGAATTGCCATGTAGTGGTGGGGAAAGCTTGCCCCTGTTGGGACAAGACATTCGCCACGCTTGCAGTAACCACAGTGCTGGCGGGCAGCGCCGCTGCGGGGGTGAACGTCACGCTCCGGTTGTCGGCGGATAGGGCTGCCGCCCCGGCGATCGGGCCGCCATTTGCCGTCAGGGTGAACGAAGCGCCCGGCCGTATGGCTGATGAGAAAGTGATCGACGGTTTGACGTCAACCGGAATCCCAGTAGCCCCCCGGTGCCGGAACTTGCTCGGAAATCGTCAATGGTGGCGTGGTCACCGTGAACACCAGATCCACCAGGTAATTGGCAGTAGAGGATGCATTGGGGAAGTCACCGCTGTAGGAGAAGGCTCCGGAATCGGAAGCCGCACGGAGCGGACCACTTGTCAGGCCGGCACCAAATCCGCCTGAGCTGTAGGAGTACTTGCCGGTGGGAGACTTGTAGGCCACCACGTACTCTGTATCTGCTTCGATGCTCACTGGCTGGCTGAACGACGCAGTCTGCCATCCTTGACTGGACTCGTTGGCGAAAGTCACGGTTGCCAGTAACTGCCCGGCCGTTGTGTACAGCGAGCCCGTGTGCGTTCCGGTGTTACCGGCCGCCTTGTAGAACCGCACGCCGGTGACCTGCCCGGCGGTGTCGCTGGCAAACCGGACACCGAGGGACAAAGGCACGCCGTCATTCGCATCCGGAGTGGTGGGAGTCACAGTGTCCTGGAAGAGCGTGCAGGGGCAAACCCCGGGCGTTCGCGGAGCCGGAACAGTGGTGAAGGTCCACGTGCTTCCGCCGGACATCGGCTGGCCGGACACCGAAGTCGCAGTAACTGTTGCCGTGTAGGACGTCCCGGCGGCCAAGGGTGCAGCCGGGGTGAAGGTGACCTTGCGGGTGGCTTGATCATAGGTGGCGGACCCTGCTACCGAGGCTCCACCGGTGACTTTCAGTCCCAGTGTGACGCTGGATGCGACTGCTTCCTCGGAGAGCACTGCACTGACCGCGGAGCTCAAGGGAACGCTGGCCGCGTTGGGTAGCGGGGACTGTGAACCGACAGTAAACGGCGGGTTGGGGACGGTGACCACCACATCCACCAGGTAGCTGGAGGTGGACCGGGAAGAGGCAAAATCGCCGCTGTACGTGTAAGCGCCTGCGTCGGAAGCAGCCCTCAGCGGACCCACACTCATCCCTGATCCGAAACCATTGGTTGTGGCTGAATAGGTGCCGGTCAGTGACTTGTAGGACACGATGTAGTCCGTATTTGCGGCCATTTGGACAGGTTGACTGAACATCGCGGTTTGCCAGCCGGAGGCGGTCTCATTCGTGAACGCGACCGTTGCCAGTTGCTGGCCGGTGGCCGAGTAGAGGGCGCCGTTGTGGGTTCCTGTGTTCCCCGCCGACTTGTAGAAGCGCATGCCCAGAACCTCACCCGCCGAGACACTGGAGAACCTCACGCCAAGCGTCAGGGGAACCCCTTCACGCAGTTCGGCGATGCCGGGAGTGACCGAGTCATTAAAGAGACTGCACGGGCAGGCGCCGGGGACCGGCAGCGTTGCTGCTGTGGTGAAGGTCCAGGTTCCGCCGGCTGTTACCGGACCACCAATTGAATCGGTGCCGGATAAGGTTGCGGTGAATTGGGTGCTGAAGGCTAAAGCGTTCGACGGCGTGAACGTCGCCCGACGCGTGGCGGCGTCGTACGCCGTGGTGCCTGCTACCGGCCCCGACGGCGACTGCACGGTCAGTTGCACACTGGCGGCAGTGACGGGCTTGGAGAAGACCGCGCTCACCTTCGTGTCAACAGGAACACTCGAGGACGAGGGAATGGGGGAATGTCCCGAAACGGTCATAGGCGAGCTGTCCACGGTGCTGAAAAGAGCATCAGCGAAGTAGTTGCCGCCGTTATAGCTGGCGGTGGGGAAGCTTTGGGATGTTGCATAGACACCGGCCGGTTCGGCCCCGAATCCTCCGGCCACCTTCAGCGGGGGATCGGCGGATCCGAAGCTCGCCCACTGGAAGTCCTTGGTGGCGTAGTGACCGTTGGGTGCCCAATAGGAGACCGTGTACTTTTGTCCGGCCGCCACCGGAACAGCTTGCGTAAAGAGTGCGGTCTGCCACCCCGAAGCCGTTTCATTCGTGAAGGTCACTGTGGCCAGGCGCTCGCCGGTGGAGCTCCACAAGGATCCTGTGTGCGTTCCCGTGTTGGCAGCACTCTTGTAGAAGCGAACCCCTGTGATGAAGCCATCCACAGAGGGAGTGAACCGGAGGCCCATCTCATAGGCGCCTCCGTCACCGGAGTCTTTGACCGTTGGAACGGTTTGGCCGAAGACGCTGTAGGGCCCACTGAGAGTCAGGTTTCTGACGGTGGCCGCCCCGATGTTGGCACTATCGTCGATGGCCCGGGCCTGAATGGTTGCCGTGGCGAAGCCCGTTTGGACGTAGCTGTATGTCCAATTTTGCTTGCCTTGGGCAGGATGCCACGTGGTGCCGCCGTCGGTGGAGACTTCCACGCCAGCGATCACGCCGCCCACATCGGCGGCAGTTCCCGTTACTGTGACGCTGCTTCCGTGGGCCACCGTTGCACCATTGGCCGGCGCTGTGATGGCGGCCGTGGGCTTGGTGGTATCGGTGCTCGGTGCTGCCGCAACCAGACCGGCAGCCCTCGTGGCGGGCTGTGCACCCATATCGGCCAGTAGGTTGACCTGTGCCTGCCTCATGCGTACATCGGCCGCTGCACCATTGCCGTCGTGCTCCTGGTCCAGGCCCCAGGTCCATTGGACACTGCCTGCAGAAAAGACCAAGGCTCCGCTTGCTGCCCGGTAAAGAGTCACATTGTGCGTGGTGCTTCCCGGAGCCACTGTGTTGCCGAAGTCCTGAAGATATTGTGGAACGTTCCCCACGGTGGTGGACAGCTTGACCAGACCCGCAGGCCTGAACCCGTTGTCCAGATCTTCATTTGACTCGTATCCGATGGTGTGGGGAGCCAATGCTGCCGAAGAACCAGCCGGAAGCGACGCCAACGACGTATTGCGCCATAGGCGGGCCTTCCCTTCCTGAGCCGAGACTGTCACCGGCAGGTCTGAAAAGTTTGACATGTACAACGTGCCTGTCAGGCCGTTTTCGGGAAGGCCTCCGCCGTTGGCTTGGGACGCGAAGCGAGGATCACGCCAGGTGCCTGTCCACTGGGCAGTGGGATCAATCTTTTCGTTTGCCCACGTCTCCTTGTAGCACGTCAGGGTGCGGTTGGCTGCACCGTCAACCGCAGACGGCTCAAACCGTGTTCTCCAGTACATTTCGTTACCGGAGAGAAATTGAAGATTCACTCCTGCATCCCTTGCAGCAGTGACGTTCGCACGTTGCGGTCCCGACCAGTATTCGTCGTGGCCTACTGACAGGAACACCTTGTGGTTCAGCAGCTCTGCGCCATTGCGGTCCGCGTCCAGGCCGCTGATGTAGCTGACGTCGTAACCATTCTGTTCCAGGAAACGCACCATGGGGTATTCGTTGGCGAAGTAGAAATCCCGGCCATCCGGTCCTCCCCTGGTGGCCACGGGGCGGTTATAACTGACTTTATAGGCACGGCCGTTGACGCCTTGGTAGAAGTCAGCACCGCCGTATGAGTTGTAGGCCTGCCACGTCTGGTCAGCGGTTTGGAAGATCACAGCGGAACGGTTTCCGTCGTTGCGCACAATGAAGGTGATGTGGCTCTTCGCCCCCGTATCGGGCCGCTTCAGCAGGGCGATATAGACCCCTGAGACGGCTGTGGCCGGCACCTGCCACGTTGCGGAAACCGCCCAGGTTCCGCAGTCATATATGCCGGTGGTGGCGTCACTCCGGCAAGCTGGCTGGTTTTGCCGCAGCACCGAAGGCACTACGTCGGCGATCTTGCGCGCCCCCTGGCCGCCATACCAGCCTGTTCGATAAATCGCAATGGTGTAGCTCGGGGCACTCGTATCCACCTTGAAGCGAATGGGTTGCCCCGCATTCACACTGATTTCGGTGGAAAAGCCCTGAATGCTGTCATCGCCGGCACCGCTGATGTCCCATTCCGACGGCGGACTTCCGGCCTTAGAGTTCTCGCACGCCACGAGGTTCACCACGGGGTCGCAGGGCCCTGCCGCAACTGCAGCTGGTGCGGTAAGGGGCAGCAGGGCCGCCGTCATGCCAATCACCAAGGGAACAAGAAATCCCCTGAAGACTCGCTGTGATCGGGTAGCTGAACGACCGGGCATGAGAACTCCTGGAGTGGTACGCCAATTGCCAAGACAGGCCACGCAATTAAGCGCAGCCCCTGCTTTGCCGCTCCCCAGCCAGGGTCAAGCCAAGATCTTCAGTTATGAAACCCAAGGTTGGCACCGATGATTGTTCCGTAGATCGGGACCGGATCCAGCAATAACCGAACCGAAGTTCAAGCAAAAGCCGGATCACAGGAACGAATCCGCCAAGTAACCCTTGGCAGGAGTGTAGGGGCGTGGCATGCCGCCCGCAAGAGCTTCCGCTTGCAGATCAGCATATTTCGCACAAACCGCAGTAGATTTAGTGGATACAGACACCCGGGCCACCCAGGAGAACCGAAGCACCTTGCACTTGAAAAGTTTGACTGTCCGAGGATTCAAGTCGTTTGCGTCGGCCACGACCTTCGACTTTGAACCTGGCGTCACCGCCGTCGTCGGGCCCAACGGATCGGGCAAATCCAATGTGGTGGATGCCTTGGCCTGGGTCATGGGAGAGCAGGGCGCCAAAACCCTCCGGGGTGGCAAGATGGAAGACGTCATTTTCGCAGGTACTTCTGGCCGCCCACCGTTGGGCCGGGCCCACGTCGCCCTGACCATTGACAACGCAGACAACGCGCTCCCCATCGAGTACAGCGAAGTCACTATCTCCCGCACTCTGTTCCGTACCGGTGGGTCCGAGTACGCCATCAACGGCGCCCCGTGCAGGCTGTTGGACATTCAGGAACTTCTCTCCGATTCCGGCTTGGGCCGTGAAATGCACGTGATCGTGGGACAAGGCCAGCTGGACCGCGTACTCCATGCCACCCCCGAGGACCGCCGGGGCTTCATCGAGGAAGCAGCGGGAATCCTCAAGCACCGCCGCCGCAAGGAAAAGACGGTCCGCAAGCTCGAAGCCATGCAGGCCAATCTCGCACGGCTCGGTGACCTCACGGCAGAAATACGTCGGCAATTGACTCCGTTGGGCAAACAGGCGGAGATAGCCCGCCGCGCCCAAACAGTCCAGTTCGACGTCCGGGATGCCCGCGCCCGGCTTTTGGCGGACGACCTTGTCCAACTGACAACCACCCTTGAAAAGGACGTTGCAGACGAAGCCGCCCTCAAAGAGCGCCGCCGGGTGGTTGAGGCAGGGCTTGGGACGGGTCGGCGCCGCCAAGCGGGATTGGAGCAGCAAGCCGCCGAAGCCACGCCGCGACTCAATGCCGCACGGGAGCAGTGGTACCAGCTTTCGGCCAACCGGGAACGACTCCGCTCACTCGGATCCTTGGCCAGCGAACGCAGAAGACTCCTGGGTTCCGCGGAGGCCTCACCGGACACCGGACGTGACCCCGAACAACTCGAGCGCCAGGCTGCCCGGGTCCGTGAGGAACAGACTGCCCTCGAACACGACATCCTCGCCAAGCAGGCGGCTCTTCTTGAGGCAACGGTTGCAAAGGACTCGGCCGAGGCGCTCGCAGCTGCGGAGGACAAGCGCCTAACAGCCATGTTGAGGGCGGCCGCCGACCGCAGGGAGGGGCTGGCCAGACTGGCAGGCCAGGTGGCCGCGGCCAGGTCCCGGGCCGAAGCTGCCGAGGCCGAACGTGGTCGCCTCAGGGAATCCCTCGCTGCAGGTGACGAACGGCGCCGCAAGGCGCAGAGCGAGTTCACTGCCCTCGAAACGCAAGTGGCTGGCGTTGAAGATGGCGAAGAGAGCCTCGACGCTGACTACGAGAATGCCAACGAGGTCCTGGATGCAGTCCTCGCGGAGATCGAGGAACTGAAAGCTTCCGAGCGGGAAGCTGTCCGCGAGCGGGACGCCCTGACGGCACGACGCGATGCCCTTCAACTCGGGCTCAACCGCAAGGACGGGGCGGGAAGTCTTCTGACGGCTGAGGGCGTTCTTGGACCGTTGGCGGCGCTGGTATCCATCGAGCCGGGATACGAGGCCGCCATAGCTGCCGCCTTGGGCAGTGCCTCGGACGCCTTGGCGGTTGCCGACACCGACAGCGCCCTGGCAGCCATCCGCCTGCTGAAGGATAACGACGCGGGGCGGGCATCACTGCTTCTTCCCGGAAGTACTTCCCCCGGTGAAGATCCCGGCACCAACCTCGAGCTTCCCGCCGGCTGCCGTTGGGCTGCCGACGTGGTGAAGATCGCTGATCCTGTTGCCCAAGGCGCGCTCGGGCTCCTGGTCCGTACCGCCGTCGTTGATGATGTTGCGGTGGCGGCAGCTCTCATCGCAGATAATCCACACCTCAGGGCGGTGACCCGCGAGGGTGACGTTTTTACCTCCCTGACCATCACAGGAGGATCTGCCACCGCGCCGTCGCTGCTGGAAGTTCAGGCGGCAGTGGACGACGCCGTTGCCCGGCTCCAGGAGGTCACGGCCCGTCTGGAACGTGGACGCTTCGCCTTGGCCGCCGCTCAAACCCGCCGTGCCGAAGCGCAGGACCGCGCGGACGCCGCTTTGGAGCGGTTGCATGAATCGGATGCCCGCCTTGCCGCTGTTGCTGAGCGCCTGGGTCATCTCAACTCCGTTCTTCGCAGCGCTGTGGGCGAAAGCGAACGGCTCGCCACGTCCATGGCCAAGGCCGAAGCCAACATCGCAGAAGCCCAACTTGACCTTGAAGTCGCCGTGGAACGCCTCGCTGCGGCCCAGGAAGCACCTGACGAGGAACCATCCACGGAACAGCGGGATGAACTCGCTGTCCAGGCCAGGACTGCCCGGGCATTGGAAACCGAAGCCCGGCTTGCCCTCCGGACATCCGAGGAGCAGTTGGGAGCCATCAGCAACCGGGCGGCATCGCTTGAGCGCGCCGCGGCTACCGAACGGCGTGCCCGTGAGGAGGCCGCCCGGCGCGCGCAACGCCGACGCGCGCAGGCGCAGCGTGCGGCGGCGGTCGCGTCCGCTGTGGAGCAGACCCTCAGGTTCATCGACGTTTCAGTTGACCTGGCCGACTACGATCGCGACCTTGCCGAGCAAAAGCGGGATGAGTTGGAGAAGGAACTCGCTGAGGTTCGCTCGGGCAACGACGCCTTGGCGCGGGAGCTTGCCGAGCTAACGGACTCGGTACACCGGGATGAGATGGCCCGGACGCAGCAGCGGCTCCGTATCGAGGCTTTGGAAAGCCGGTCCATTGAAGAGCTGGGACTCTCAGCCGAACAACTCATTGCCGATTATGGTCCGGATAAAATGGTGCCCCTGCCTCCCGGATCGGCTACAGATAAGTGGGCCGAACTCCGGGCGCCTGTTGACGAAAACGGTGACGCCATCATTGAGGGGATTCCGTTCGTCCGGGCAGAGCAGGAGAAAAGGCTGAAGAAAGCCGAGCGTGAGCTCGGGGCCCTTGGCAAAGTGAACCCGTTGGCGTTGGAAGAGTTCGCCGCCCTGGAAGAACGGCACCAGTTCCTGAGCTCGCAGCTGGAGGACCTCAAATCCAGCCGCAAGGACCTGTTGGACATCATCAAAGAGGTGGACAACCGTGTCCAGCAGGTGTTTACCGAGGCTTTTGCTGACACGTCAGCCCAGTTCGACCACGTCTTTGCCAGGCTTTTTCCCGGCGGTGAGGGCAGGTTGGTTCTCACGGACCCCGACGACATGCTTAATACCGGGATTGAAGTGGAGGCGCGTCCGGCGGGCAAGAAAATCAAGAGGCTCTCTCTGCTCTCCGGCGGGGAGCGCTCACTGACAGCAGTGGCGCTGTTGGTGGCCATCTTCAAAGCCCGCCCCTCGCCCTTCTATGTCATGGACGAAGTAGAGGCGGCGTTGGACGATACCAACCTGGGCCGGCTTATCACCATCTTTGAGGAATTGCGTGAGTCCAGCCAGCTGATTGTGATCACCCACCAGAAGCGCACCATGGAAGTGGCAGACGCGCTCTACGGAGTGACGATGAGGGGCGACGGCGTCTCAACCGTGATCAGCCAGAGGCTCGGTGCCGGGGCATAGCTTTATGAGAAGGTAGGGGAGTGAACGATTTCCTACCCATAATTCTGTCCATTCTCGCTGCGCTCGTAGTGGTCGGCGGACTCGTGCCGGTACTGATGAAAGCCCGGAAGACCGGCGCAAAGTACCCCGGAACACGTGACGCGAACGATCCCGTCCAGTCATCGGCAGCAGGCGGCGGAACCCTTGTGGAGGACCGCCCGGATGCGGTGAAGGCTCCGGCCCCGACCTTCGACGGAACCGTTGCGGACACGGACGTCCCGGATGACGCCGCCGGGCTAGAGACCATCGCCATCGATACACCGGCGCCGGTGGAGGGTCGCCTGACCCGTCTTCGTGCCAGGTTGATCAAGTCCAACAACATCCTGGGCAAGGGCCTCCTCGCACTGTTGTCCGGCGACAAGATCGACGAGAACGTGTGGGACGAGGTAGAAGAGACCCTCCTGCTGGCCGATCTTGGAACCGAACCCACCATGCAGTTGGTCGACGCCCTGCGTGAGCGTGTCAAGGTTCTGGGCACCCGCAGCCCCGAAGACGTCAAGGCGATGCTCCGTGAAGAACTGATCAAACTGGTTGATCCAAGCATGGACCGTTCCTTGAATGTCGAGCGCAAGGGCGACCGCCCCGCCGTCGTGCTTGTTGTAGGCGTGAACGGCGTTGGTAAGACCACCACCGTGGGCAAGCTGGCACGTGTGTTGGTGGCTGAAGACAAAGATGTCCTTTTGGGCGCCGCTGATACTTTCCGTGCTGCTGCTGCCGAGCAGTTGGCCACCTGGGGACAGCGCGTGGGTGTGCCCACCGTCAAGTCCGACATCGACGGCGCCGACCCCGCGTCGGTGGCTTACGAAGCGGTGAAGGCCGGCATCGATCAGGAGGTCGATGTGGTCATGGTTGACACCGCAGGACGCCTGCAGAACAAAACCGGACTCATGGATGAGCTCGGCAAGGTCAAGCGGGTCATTGAGAAGCTGGCAGAAGTGGACGAGGTTCTGTTGGTCCTGGACGCCACCACCGGACAGAACGGACTCAATCAGGCACGCGTCTTTGCAGAGGTAGTGAACATCACCGGCATCGTTTTGACCAAGCTGGACGGAACGGCCAAGGGCGGCATCGTGGTGGCTATCCAGAAGTCTCTGGGAGTACCCGTGAAGCTCATTGGTTTGGGCGAAGGCCCGGACGATCTTGCACCGTTCGACGCCGAAAGCTTCGTGGACGCACTGCTCAACTAGCGTCGTGGCCGGCGGGGGAGTGCTTCGAAGGCTCCCGCGCCGGCAGCCATGCCGCCGCCGTAAGGAGGAGCACGCCTCCGGTGACGCCGAACGCCCATCCGTAGCCGAGGCGGTCAGCGAGGAGCCCGGCTACGATCGGACCGACGATCGCACCCGTGTCAGCGGCCATTTGGAAGATGGCCAGTACTTTCCCTCCCGAGCGTCCGCGGCCGATGACATCAGCGACAGCAGCCTGCTGCGCCGGGCCCAGCAAACCGGAACCGAAACCCGCCACTGCTGAGGCGATGAGGAATCCGGTGAGATCCGTGGTCAGTCCGATCACGCCGGTGGCTGCGCCCGTGATGAGCAGGCCGGGAATCAGCAGCGGCTTTCGCCCCCAAGCGTCCGCGAGCCGTCCACTGAACGTCAGGGCAAGGGCGTTGCCCACGGCAAAGATGGCCAGGGCCCAAGCGGCGGTCTCCGGCGCGGACTGCAGGACCGCAACGGCGAACAGCGGGATGGTGGCCATTCGGACGCCGAACGTCACCCAGCCGTTGCCAAAACTCGAGAAAATGGCGGCACGGTACGCGGAGTCCGCCAGTGCTTCCTTCACGGTCATTGCCGGGGCAGGCGCGGTGTCCTCGGCCGTGTTGCCTTCCCCGCTAAGCATGGTGCGTACCACCAAGGCAGCTACCAACAACGCTCCGGCGTAGGCAAGGAAGGGCACCCGGAGGCCAAAGCCTGCCAGCAAGCCGCCCACTACCGGCCCCAGGACGCTTCCAATCAGGAAAGCCGAGGCGTAAGCACCGGAGACCCGTCCCCGCCGTTCGGGTGGTGCGAGTCGGATGAGTAGTCCCATGGCGGCAACGGTAAACATCACCGAGCCGGCGCCGCCTAGCCCGCGGAAGATCAGCAGTTGCCAGTAGTCCTGGGCAAAGGCGCAAGCCGCCGTGGACACCGCTACGATCAGCAGGCCTGAGACGTAAACGTTCCGTTCGCCAAACCGTCCGATCAGGGCGCCCCCCGCCGGGGCGAAGACCAGCCTCATGAAGGCGAAGATGCTGACGATCACCGCGGCAGCTGTAGCGCCGACGTCGAACGTTGTGGCGAATTGCGGCAGAACCGGGGCCACCAGGCCAAAGCCCAAGGCAATGAGGAACGCTGCGGCCAACATCACTTTGATGTCGCGCGGAAGGGGAGTCTTGTCCGGCCTGATCCTTTGGGCTTTGACGGATCTGGGCGACTCGGTCATACGGTGCTGGTCCTTCGGTGGGATTCACGGTGGTATTTCTGGGGCAAATGAGGTGCATGTGGTGCCAAACCGGATTTTTCCGGTGAAGTCCGACGCCTGAAACATATCCGTAACACCGGGGATATGCACCATTTACGTTGGGGAGGTTGTTGTAACGAGCCCGCAATGTAAAACCTGCGCAGGTGAAACACGGCGGCACAAAACTCTTAAGCAGGACGCAAACGGCGTCAGGACAGCGGTTGAACCGCAGATCTAGCAAGAGAGGAACGTGCACCATGGAACTTACCGCAGGTCACGTATGGGTCATGGTGGCGGCGGCGCTTGTGCTGTTCATGACACCTGGTCTGGCATTTTTCTACGGCGGCATGACACGCGCCAAGGCAGCCCTGAACATGATGATGATGAGCTTCATCTCCATCGGCATTGTGGGCGTCGTCTGGGTGCTCTGGGGTGCTTCGATGAGCTCCGGCGAAGGCTTCATGCAGATTGTGGGTAACCCCTTTGCTGCCTTCGGTCTTGCCGGGGTGGAAACCACACCCGACGCCATGATCAAGATTGGTTACGCGGCAACCTTTGCCATCATCACGGTAGCCCTTATCAGCGGCGCGATTGCTGACCGCGCCAAGTTCGGCGCCTGGAGCATCTTTGTCCCTGTATGGGTCACCCTGGTTTACTGCCCGCTGGCCTACATGGTCTGGGGTGGCGGGTTGTTCGGTCCCGAAGGTGCGATCGGCAAGGCCCTCGGCCCGGCCATTGACTTTGCCGGCGGCACCGTAGTTCACATCAACGCAGGTGTAGCGGCACTTGTCCTGGTACTCATCATCGGCAACCGCCGCGGCTTCGGTAAGGACCCGAACCACCGCCCGCACAACATCCCGTTCGTGATGCTCGGTGCTGCAATCCTCTGGTTCGGCTGGTTCGGTTTCAATGGCGGCGCAGCTACAACCGCTGAACAAGCGGGCCTGATTTGGATCAATACCCTGGCGGCCCCTGCAGCAGCCATGATCGGCTGGCTCATCACCGAACGCATCCGTGACGGCCACCCGACGTCGCTCGGCGCGGCATCCGGTGTGGTTGCCGGCCTGGTAGCTATCACCCCGGCCTGCGCAAACGTGGACCCCATTGGCGCCCTCGGCCTGGGTGTAGTTGCCGGTGTTGCTTCCGCCCTGGCAGTCGGCCTGAAGTTCCGTTGGGGCTTCGATGACTCCCTGGACGTTGTAGGCGTCCACCTCGTTTCCGGCATCATCGGCACCGTGGCCCTTGGCTTCATCGCCAAGTCCACTGACGGCGTGGGTGGTGGCCTCTTCTACGGCGGCGGCATGGCACAGATGTGGGCACAGCTCGCAGCAGCCGGTATTGCGATTGCCTTCTCGGCCATCATGACGGCCATCATTGCCTTCGCCATCCACAAGACCATGGGCTTCCGTGTCTCCACTGAGCAGGAAAACGTTGGCGTGGACCTCAGCCTCCACGCTGAGACGGCCTACGAGTTCGGAGTCAATGGCCACGGTGGCAGCTTCCAGCCGTTGCACAATGCAATGACAGGTAAGGCAGACACGGCAGCAGACGCCAAGACCCCCGCAGAAGGCAAGGAGAGTGTCCAGGCATGAAGCTCATCACAGCGATCGTCCGTCCCGAAAAGCTTGAAGCAGTCCGGGAAGGCCTCGAATCATACGGGGTCCAGGGCCTGACGGTCAGCGCGGCAAGCGGCTACGGCCGTCAGCGCGGCTACACCGAGGTGTACCGGGGAGCCGAGTACAACGTGGATTTGTTGCCGAAGATCCGCATCGAGGTCCTTGCCACGGATGAGCAGGCAGATGACATCCTGGATGTCCTCATCGCCAGCTCAAACACAGGCCGCGCCGGTGACGGCAAGGTGTGGACCGTGGATGTTTACGAAGCAGTCAGGGTCAGGACCGGGGAGCGCGGCGCAGCCGCAATCTAAGTCCCTGACGCAGCAAAGCGGGCCGGGTACCAGTCAAGGTACCCGGCCCGCTTGTGCTGTTAACGCTGTCTTGGATGTGCCATCAGTCTTTAGTCCACGACGCCGGTGGGCCAGTTCGCCGGCCCCGCGCTGCCGGCGTCGTACTCGTCCAGCGGGACGTGGCCTGCCTCCCAGGCACGGAGGACCGGCTCGATGATCCGCCAGCAGTCCTCCGCGGTGTCGCCTCGAACAGACAGCAAGGGGTCGCCGTTCAGGATGCCTTCCAGCACCTCACCGTAAGGGAGCATTCCGGCTGCGCTGAGCTGCGCCACCAGACTTGCCCGGTCCAGCGTGAAAATGTCGCCGGGTCCGTTGACGTCGATGTCGAATTCCAGCACGTCGGGTCCGAAACCGATCCGCAGCTGGTTGGGGGAGTCCACGCCTGAGAATCCCTTCGGAAGGTGGGGGACAGGGCGGAAGGTGATCACAGCTTCCTTGCGTCGGCGTCCCAGGGCCTTGCCCGAGCGAAGGATGAACGGAACACCCTTCCACCGCCAGTTGTCGATCTCCACCCGGACTTCGGCCAGGGTTTCGGTATTGCGGGAAGGGTCTACACCCTCTTCGGCAGCGTAATCCGGAACTGTCCGTTCGCCGAGTGTTCCCGCCGTGTAGCGGGCGCGGCCAGTGGATTCGCTGTACGGAGCTTTGATGCTGCTGGCCCGCAGGACGGTTGCCACGGCGTCACGCAGGTCCCGTTCCTCGATGGTGGCCGGGGCGTCGATCGCCAGGAATGCCATGATGTGCAGCAGATGGCTCTGGATCATGTCCCGCAGGGCGCCGGCAGTGTCGTAATACCGGGCCCGGCCCTCCAGTGCCAGGTCCTCATCAAAAATGACCTCCACCTTTTCTATGTGGTCCCGGTTCCAGACGGGCTCCAGGAACCTGTTGGCGAAGCGTAGTCCCAGGACGTTCAGTACAGTGGCTTTACCCAGGAAGTGGTCCACACGGTGGATGTGGTCCTCGGGAACCAGCTCAGCAAGTGTTTTATTGAGCTCGTGCGCAGATTCTGATCCCGAGCCAAATGGCTTTTCCATCACCAGGCGCGTTCCAGGGGGTAGCTGATCCCGGTGGAGGACCTCGCAGGCCTTTTGGCTGACGTGCGGGGGCAGAGCGAAGTAGATGGCAATGGGCCCCTCCAGCTGCGCGAGCAGGTCCGCCAAGGGGCCGTCGGCGGTGACATCCACCTGATGGTATTCAGTGCTGGAGGCGACAGCAGCCACGTCAGCGCGCCCCTCGGCATCGGCGGTAGCTGACGCCGCAGCGAAGGCGCCATTGACCCGCTCCTGCCACTGTTCGGGGGACCAGGGGTCAGAACCCGCCCCCACCAATCGCAGGCCGGGCGCCCGGCCGGTAGCCAGGAGTCCGGCCAGGCCGGGCAGAAGCAGCCGGCCCGTCAGGTCCCCGGACGCGCCGAGGATGAGCAACGTTTTTACAGTTGTTTTGCTGGTCACTGTGCCAGCATGCCATCTTGCAGGTGCGACTTGGTACCCTAGATAGTCGAGTCCCGTAGTCGAAACAGAATTGTTGGCTGAGGCAGGTTTGCCGGGGCAAGAATGATCAGGACTATGGCGTGCCGCATTGGCCGCCATTCGTAGACCATCGAAAGAAGTGCACGGCGCGTGTTCAATTCACTCTCTGACCGGTTGACAGCAACCTTCAAGAACCTTCGTGGCAAGGGCCGCCTCACCGAGGCTGACGTCGATGCCACAGTTCGTGAAATTCGCCGTGCCTTGCTGGATGCGGACGTTGCAGTTTCCGTGGTCCGCGAGTTCACAGGCCGCATCCGCGAACGTGCCCTCGGCGCCGAAGTCTCGGGAGCGTTGAACCCGAGCCAGCAGATCGTCAAGATCGTCAACGAGGAACTCAAGGAGATCCTCGGCGGCGAAACGCGCCGTATTCGTTTGGCCAAGACCGGCCCCACCATCATCATGCTCGCCGGCCTCCAGGGTGCCGGTAAGACCACTCTTGCAGGCAAGCTATCCAAGTGGCTCAAGTCCCAGGGCCACAGCCCCATGCTGGTGGCTTGTGATCTCCAGCGCCCCAATGCCGTGACCCAGCTCCAAGTGGTGGGACAGCGCGCGGGCGTCCCGGTGTTCGCTCCGCACCCCGGTGCAACGTCCGAGCTCGAGCACCCTGCGGGCGACCCCGTAGCCGTCGCCAAGGCCGGTGTTGAGGAAGCACGTCAGAAGTTGCACGACGTCGTGATTGTTGACACCGCCGGTCGTCTCGGCGTCGACGCCGAGATGATGGATCAGGCCCGCCGCATCCGTCAGGCGATCATCCCCAACGAAGTTCTCTTCGTTATCGACTCCATGATTGGCCAGGACGCCGTTAACACGGCGATGGCCTTCGATGAAGGCGTTAACTTCACGGGCATCGTTCTGTCCAAGCTCGACGGCGACGCCCGCGGCGGTGCCGCGCTTTCGGTCGCGTCCGTCACTGGTAAGCCGGTGATGTTTGCCTCCACCGGTGAAGGCCTGGATGATTTCGAGCTCTTCCACCCGGACCGTATGGCTTCCCGCATCCTGGACATGGGCGACGTCCTCACCCTGATTGAACAGGCCGAGAGGTCGTGGGACAAAGACGAAGCCGCCCGGATGGCGAAGAAGTTCGCTGATCAGGAAGACTTCACCCTGGACGACTTCCTCGCCCAGATGCAGCAAATCCGCAACATGGGCTCCATGAAGAAGATGCTCATGATGATGCCGGGTGCGCAGAACATCCGTCAGCAGCTGGAGAACTTCGACGAAAAAGAGATCGACCGCGTTGAGGCGATCGTCCGCTCCATGACTCCGCATGAGCGTGTTGCTCCGAAGATCATCAACGGCTCACGCCGTGCCCGTATCGCCAGGGGTTCCGGTGTGCACGTGTCCGAGGTCAATGGCCTGTTGGAGCGGTTCGCGCAGGCCCAGAAGATGATGAAGAAGCTCGCTCAGGGCGGCGGCATGCCGGGTATGCCCGGGATGCCTGGTCTCGGTGGTCCTGGCGGCGGGCGCAAAAACGGGAAGAACGCCCCTAAGAAGAAGGCTCGTTCGGGCAACCCCGCAAAGGCGGCACAGGAACTGCGTGACGCTGAGGCCAAGCGGGCCAACGCGGCCTCGGCAGCACCCACGGGCGCGGCTTTTGGACAGGGTGCCGCGGACTTCGATCCGTCGTCCCTGAATCTCCCCAAGGGCTTCGACAAGTTCCTCGGAAAGTAAGTAGTGCTTCCCAAGGAGCCGGGATTTCCGGCCCTTGGGATGTCAGAGCCGTGGAATAGGCTGAACCAATGCATAAGCAGCGCGTAGTCTTCGTTCACGGCCTGGGCAGTTTCGGTGCTGCGGCATGGCCGAAGCAACATGGCATGGCCCTCGCTTATGATGCCCTCTTCCTTCGGCGGCACGGCTTTGATGCCGTCGCCGAACCAACGGAATCCAATGTGGCGGCGGACGTTGCCATTGTGATCAATGCCTTGATTGACTCCGGTGGAGGCCACATCGTGGCACACGAGCAAGGCGCCATCTCCGCCATGCTGGCAGCAATCGAACGCCCCGAGCTGGTGCATTCACTCACTTTGGTGGAGCCAGCATGTTTGTCCCTGACTGCTGAGCTTCCGGCTACGGGTTCCCACCGGGCACTCATGGAACCGCTGTTCGACGCCCGCACGCAGCTCAATGACGCCGATTACCAGCGTGAATATTTCCGCCGTGCTTTCTCTGCTGAAACGGGTGGGCTGGACACTGCGGAAGCCCGGCGTTCCGCCCGCAGGCTCAGGCTCCAGGCGCCACCATGGGAGGCCCCGCTCCACATTGTTCCCGGGGTTCCCACTTTGGTTCTCACCGGCGGATGGGAGCCGCTTTACGAGGAAATTGCCGGCTACCTCCAGGAAACCGGTGCCCTCCGCCGCGTGGCAGCGGGCGGACACCGGCCCCAGGATTCCGTTGATGGCGACCAGGCTATCCGCTCGTTCATCGCGGATGTGGGCCGGGCGATGTCAGTTCAGGCCTCCTGACCTGCTGCCTTGGTTCGCGGGGACGTGAAGCTCCGGCAGGTACACCTTTCCCCCTGAAGCCAGGAACTCCTCGCTCTTTTCGCGCATCCCGTTATACATTCCTGCGATTGCAGCCTGGGATTCTGCCGAACCGTATTCGTCGCGGATGTCCTGGCTGATGCGCATCGAACAGAACTTAGGTCCGCACATGGAGCAGAAATGAGCGGTTTTTGCCGGTTCTGCCGGCAGCGTCTCGTCGTGGAAAGCTTCTGCGGTGACAGGGTCCAGGGACAAGGCGAACTGGTCCCTCCAGCGGAACTCGAACCGCGCCTTGGACAGCGCATCATCACGTTCATGAGCTCCCGGATGTCCCTTGGCGAGGTCAGCCGCGTGCGCCGCGATTTTGTACGTGATGACGCCAGTCTTGACGTCATCCTTGTTGGGCAGCCCCAAGTGCTCCTTCGGAGTCACGTAACAGAGCATCGCGGTGCCGTAGCGTGCAATTTCCGTGGCGCCGATGGCCGAGGTGATGTGGTCATAGCCGGGGGCGATGTCGGTAACCAGTGGACCCAAGGTGTAGAACGGCGCACCCTTGCACAGTTCCTGCTGGCGCTCAACATTCTCCCGCACCAGGTGGAAGGGAATATGCCCGGGGCCTTCCACCATCACCTGGACGTCGAACTCCCACGCCCGCTGCGTCAGCTCTGCGAGGGTGTCCAACTCGGCGAACTGCGCGGCGTCGTTTGCGTCCGCAATGGAACCGGGACGCAGCCCGTCTCCCAAGGAGAACGCGACATCGTACCGGGCAAAGATTTCGCAGAGCTCGTCAAAGTGCGTGTAAAGAAAGTTCTCCCTGTGGTGCGCCAGACACCAACCGGCCATGATGGACCCGCCGCGCGAAACGATGCCCGTGACCCGGTTGGCGGTCAACGGCACGTACCTCAGCAAAACGCCCGCATGGATGGTCATATAGTCCACGCCTTGCTCGCATTGCTCAATGACGGTATCGCGGAAGATTTCCCACGTCAGCTTGTTGGCCTCGCCGTTAACCTTTTCAAGGGCCTGATAGATAGGGACTGTTCCGATCGGGACAGGTGAGTTGCGGATGATCCATTCACGCGTCGTGTGGATGTCGTCCCCCGTGGAGAGATCCATCACCGTGTCAGCGCCCCACTTGGCAGCCCACTGCAGCTTGTCCACTTCCTCGGCGATGGAGCTGGTGACCGCTGAGTTTCCGATGTTGGCGTTGATCTTGACCAGGAAAGCTTTGCCGATGATCATTGGTTCGGATTCGGGGTGGTTGATGTTGTTCGGGATGATCGCCCTTCCCGCGGCAACTTCGCTGCGGACGAGTTCAACATCGCAGTTCTCCCGCAAGGCGACGAACTGCATTTCAGGAGTTACTACTCCCTGCTTCGCGTAGTACATCTGCGTGACAGTCCTACCTTCCACGGCGCGGCGCGGCACGGGTTGCGCGCCCTTCCACTCCGCTGACGCTGCCCCACGCCGGACCGCGGACTTGCCGTCGTCGAGCAGGCTCCGCTGCCGACCGGAATAGGCTTCCGTATCTCCGCGGGCTTCGATCCACGGTGCACGGAACGGCTCCAACCCCACCACCGGATCGCTGCCCGGGCCTGCTGTTCGGTAAACCTGCAAAGGTGGATTGGCTTGCCCGTTGGGGGAGGGCTCCAAGGCGATCGCGGTGACGGGGACGCGTATGCCGTTGTCCGGATCTTCCAGCCACGCCAACGAGTGGGACTGCAACGATTGCGTGACGGACTGTTTTTGGTCCATGCCGAACTGATTTTGGACAGGGCTGTGCTGTGTTTCTGCGGTGCTCAAGGGAATACTCACTTCCTTCGCCGGCATTACCCGGACAGGTTCAACGGTCGCAGACTGCATCAGTCCGATCTCAGCCCCTGCAAGGGCTCCCGTGTGGTCGTAGACGAAGCTACCACAGCTACGAACCACCGCCCAGTCACATGGTGGGAACCGGCTCTGCCATGCCACCCCGGCTACGCTTTTGCCATGGCCAACATCATCGAATTCAGTGGACCCGTGCTCGTCTCGGCGGACGAAGAGCGCCAGGGGCTATGGTCAGTGGACGGCACCTTGACGTTCCAGCGTCCCGCTTCTGCGCCGGACAGAGTGCTGGACGGTTGGGTCCTGCCGGGTTTGGTTGACGCTCACTGCCATGTCGGACTCGGTGTTGGAGGAGCCGTTGATGAGCACGCCACGCTGGCCCAAGCCCAAGCAGACCTCGACGCCGGGACGCTGTTAATCCGCGATTGCGGATCGCCCTCGGACACCCGCTGGGTACAGCAGCGATCGGACTTGCCCCGCTTGATCCGTTCAGGCCGGCATATTGCGCGGAGCCGGCGGTACCTCCGCGGCCTGGGGCATGAAATTGAGCCCGCTGAACTGGTTGAGACCGTACGAAAGGAAGCCCGGGACGGCGATGGCTGGGTGAAACTAGTGGGCGATTGGATAGATCGCGACGTCGGTGACCTCGCGGTTTCCTTCCCGGCCAGGACCGTGAAGGATGCCATCTCAGCGGCGCATGATGAAGGTGCCAGGGTCACGGCTCACTGTTTCGCTGAGGACACCATTGACGACATGCTCGATGCCAATATCGATTGCATTGAGCACGCTACCGGTCTCCTCCCGAGGCACCTTCCCCGCTTGGTGGAGCAGTCGGTGCCGATTGTTCCAACGTTGGTCAATATCGCTACCTTTCCCGATATTGCCGCGCAGGCAGAGCCAAAGTTTCCGAAGTACGCGGACCACATGCTGCGTCTGTGGGAGCGTCGCCATGAGCGTGTGTTGTCGGCCTTCGAAGCGGGGGTTTCGATCTATGCCGGGACTGATGCCGGCAGCGTCATCAGGCACGGCCGGATTGCGGAGGAGATGAAGGAACTGCACGACGCCGGCCTTCCGCCGGCGGCGGTCCTGAACGCCGCATCCTGGGGTGCCCGTGCGTGGCTGGGAGCCGAGGGCATCAGTGAAGGGGCCAGCGCCGACGTCGTGCTCTGCAGTGAGGATCCGCGGCGTCAGCTGCGGACTATGGACGAACTCCGGCACATCGTGATTCGAGGGAACGTCGTGCGTTAGGAATAAATTGAAGCTTCAAGTAATTTAGATAGGTAAGAAGGTGCCGATAAGCGGCCACCTCGGAACCGGGAGCTTCACATGACCTCATCATCCAGCCAGGATCTTCTGCCTGCCGAACTCACCATGGGCACCGTCATGCTCAAGGTGGGCGACATGAAGGTCATGAGTGACTACTACCAGCGGGCCCTTGGCCTGGACGTGGTGGCCGAGCAAGACGGCGGGCTGTATTTGGGGCGTGTCGGCAAGCCGGTCGTCCACCTCGCTCCCGCGGCTGGCCTGCAGATTCCGGGTCGGGGCGAAGCCGGCCTGTTCCACACGGCCATTCTGTTCGAGGACCAGCCCTCATTGGCCGCCACCATTGCCACGGCAGCCGAATACGAACCCCGCGCGTTCGCAGGCAGCGCCGATCATTTGGTCAGTGAAGCGTTCTACTTCACCGACCCCGAAGGCAACGGCATTGAGCTGTACTACGACAAGCCCCGTGACCTCTGGAAGTGGGATGGCAAGAACGTTGTCATGGACAACGTTGCTCTCCCGCCGCAGCGATTCCTGCAGCAGCACCTGAGTGAAGCTGCCGTGACCGGGCAGCGTGAGTCGGCGGCCGGCGTCGGGCACGTTCACCTGCAGGTGGGTGACGTGGAGACCGCGCAAAAGTTCTACGTTGAAACCCTGGGCTTCGAGCGCACCGCAGGCTGGCACGGCCAGGCGCTTTTCGTCTCCGCGGGCGGCTACCACCACCACATGGCCATGAACGTCTGGAACAGCCGTGGAGCGGGCCCGCGAAAGGACACGCTGGGCCTGGGGGAGGTCCTGATTCAAGTCCCCGGCGCCGATGACGTGGCCGCGCTTGCTGATCGCCTCAAGGTTGCCGGTGTGCAGAGCCACCATACCGGTGCCGAGCTGCGCTTTGATGATCCTTGGCGGAACAAGCTGCGCGTCACCGTGCGCTGAGGACCAGTCCGCGCCCCCGGCTGCACTAGGCTTGGCATGACGGCACGGAACCTCCGGGATCCTGTGCCGCCGCCCCGTCAGCACGAAGGAATGAGAGTACTTTCCATGGGCTTTGCCGAAGTTTTTGTAGCCACCCACGATGAAGCGCTCAAGCGGGCTGCAGCCTTGGAGAAGGGTGCAGGTGTAACCGGCCCGGCCGTTCGGATTGACGGCATCACCGATTTCGAAGTCGAACAACTGGGCGACCTCGCAGGACAGGCTGTTCACGCCGCCGGAGCTGACTACGAGCTTGCCCTGGTTGACGTCACAAGCGACGCCCTCCTGGGTGTCCCTGAAGCCATGGTGCGGGCCCTTGCCGAACTGCTCACCTATGAGAGCGAAGGCGACGCCAACGTTCTTGACGACGTTGCCGCTGCATGGGCTGAACAGGACGATATGCCTTTCGATGCCGCGCAATCGCGCCAGTATGTCCAGCAGTTGGCTGCCCTCGCGACGGACGTCGAGAAGGCGGAGCGCGCCGGGCTTTACGTCTGGTCCGAATGACGCCCCTGTTCGCTTGAGGCTGCAGCATTAACCGCGGGAGTGGGCAAGAACACGCCGGGTAGGGGGACCGGAGTCGTATTTGCTCCGGGCATCTGGCACAATAGACAGGTACTCGATCGGTGCGGCCCCTCTCTCCGTGCTCGTATCTTGTCCTTCGAACCGTCTAGTACGGCCCGCCCCACGGGTGCAGAACGTCGGGTTCAACCTCGTTTCAGAAACAGGAGTGACCACAAAAGTGGCCGTAAAGATTCGCCTTAAGCGCTTCGGTAAGATGCGCGCACCGTACTACCGCATCGTCGTCATGGATGCCCGCGCCAAGCGCGATGGCCGTGCCATTGAAGAAATCGGCAAGTACCACCCCACCGAAGAGCCGTCGTACATCGAGGTCGCTTCCGAGCGTGCCCAGTACTGGCTTTCCGTTGGTGCCCAGCCCACCGAGCAGGTTGCGGCGATCCTCAAGATCACCGGTGACTGGCAGAAGTTCAAGGGCCTGCCGGGCCAGGAAGGCACCCTGAAGACCAAAGCTCCGAAGGAAGCTTTCGTAGCCCCGGAGAAGGGTTCCGTTATCATTCCGGAAGCCATCACCAAGAAGGCCAAGAAGGACGAAGCCGAAGCTCCGGCCGAGGCTGAAGCAGAGACCACCGAGGCTGAGTAAGTTGCTGGCAGAAGCGCTCGAGCACTTGGTCCGTGGGATCGTTGACAGCCCTGAGGATGTCAAGGTCAGTGCCAAGAACAACCGCCGCGGGGAATCCCTCGAGGTGCGAGTTCACCAGGAGGACCTCGGACGGGTGATCGGCCGACAGGGACGCACCGCGCGTGCATTGCGCACGGTGGTTGCAGCCCTGGCCGGTGGCGAGCAGGTCAGGGTCGACGTCGTCGACACCGACCGTCGCCGGTAACGCGCTCAGCACTACTTGTCTTAGATCCGGCCCCTTCACCGAATATGGTGGAGGGGCCGGATTGCTTTATCCACAATTTCCTGTCTTTGCCGCCGCGCGGCGCAGGCACTATAAGAATTCAGAGGAACCCATGCAGCTCCAGGTGGCCCGGATCGGCAAACCGCACGGTATTCGCGGCGAGGTAACGGTGCAGGTACTCACCGACGCGCCTTCCGAGCGTTTCGTCGCTGGAACCGAGTTCGTTGTGGAGCCCGCCTCCGCTGGCCCATTGACCATCCGCAGTGCCCGGTGGAATAAGGACATCCTCCTGCTTGGCTTCGAAGAAATTGCCGACCGCAATGCTGCCGAGGTCATCCGGGGAGCGAAGCTCTTCATCGAAACCGAGGAACTCGACGACGAAGACGACGACGAGGGCTGGTACGAGCATGAGCTGGTTGGCCTGGAGGCCCGCGTTGGCTCGCAGGTAGTGGGCAAAGTAGCTGCTCTCACCACCCTTCCAGTCCAGGACCTGCTGACGGTCGAGGCTGCCGATGGCAAGGAAATCCTCATTCCCTTCGTCGATGAAATCGTTCCCGAGGTCAACGTCGAGGAAGGCTACATCCTCATCACCCCACCATCAGGCCTGTTTGAGATCAACGACGAGAACGTCAAGGAGCCCAAGGATGGCGCCGGGGATGATGCCTAAATGAGGATCGATGTTGTCAGCATTTTTCCTGAGTACCTCGCCCCGCTGGAGCTCTCGCTCATAGGCAAGGCCCGGCAGGACGGGTTGCTGGAGCTGAACGTCCACGATCTGCGCACGTACACGACGGACAGGCACCGGACGGTGGATGACACCCCGTATGGTGGCGGCGCCGGTATGGTCATGAAACCTGAACCGTGGGCGCAGGCCCTGGAATCAGTCGCAACCGTCCGCGAAGGCTCACAACCGGTGCTGATAGTTCCGTCGCCGGCAGGGGAGAAGTTCAACCAAGCCCTGGCGTATGAGCTCGCCGAAGAGCAACACCTGGTCTTCGCCTGTGGCCGATATGAAGGCATTGACGAACGCGTCATCGAGTGGGCCCAGGATCATTTCACCGTCCGGCCTGTCAGCCTCGGCGACTACGTCCTCAACGGCGGTGAAGTGGCAGTGTTGGCCATGGTTGAAGCCATTGGACGCCTTCTTCCAGGGGTGGTTGGCAATCCGGAATCGCTGGTTGAGGAATCCCACTCGGATGGCCTTTTGGAGTATCCCGTGTACACCAAGCCCTCAGCGTGGCGGGACCACGACGTCCCTCCGATCCTGCTCAGCGGCAACCACGGCAAGATTGCCCAGTGGCGGCGCCATGAGCAATTCCGCCGGACGGCGGAGCGCAGGCCGGATCTTATGGAAGGTTTCGACGCCGGCGGGTTGAGTCGCGCGGACCGGCAGGCCCTCGCGGAGCTCGGGTACGACGTCGTCGATGGGCGCCTGCGTGCCAAGCCCGGCGGCAACGCCGGGAACTAAGTCACGTCCCGCCGTCGAAAGGTGCGGGGCGCCGGGCGGTTGGCCGGATGGCAGCACATATGGCAGAATTAACCCTTGTGTCTGCTGGGCTGACACCTGCCACAGGGGGAGTTCAGCCAACAGTCGGACAACCCGGTGACGCCAATCAGTGGCGGAACCGGACACTAAGAAACTTCGGCGGAGATTTCCGGTAGGCCTTTGTGCCCCGGGCTTGTCCGCCGTAACCCAAAGTGAATGACCTGTGGCGTTCACCAGGAGTGGATTAATGCATATCCTCGATAGCGTAGATGCAGCCTCGCTGCGTAACGATGTTCCTGAGTTCCGCGCGGGCGACACCCTCAAGGTTCACGTCAACATCATCGAAGGCAAGAACTCCCGTGTTCAGGTATTCCAGGGCTTCGTCCTGGGCCGCCAGGGCGATGGCGTTCGCGAAACCTTCACCGTGCGCAAGGTTTCCTTCGGTGTCGGCGTAGAGCGTACCTTCCCGGTACACTCCCCGATCATCGACAAGATCGAGGTCGTCACCAAGGGTGACGTCCGCCGCGCCAAGCTTTACTACATGCGCGCACTGCGCGGTAAGGCTGCGAAGATCAAGGAAAAGCGCGACTTCGCCAAGTAAGTCCTCCGACTTACGTAAGGGGTCCAGGATTCGTGCCCGGTTGTTCCGGAGCAATCCGCAACGCAACAGGGATACGAGTCATGGACACATCAGAACGCCAGCCCCGGAAACAGGGCTGGCGTTTTGTTTTGCTCGCACTAGTGCTGGCCGTTGCGATCAGCGGCCTGGTCCGGTCCTTGTGGCTGGATGTGTACTACATTCCCTCCGAATCCATGGAACCCCTTCTTGAAGAAGGGGACCGGATCCTGGTCTCTCGGACGGCCTTCGCCTCTGAACCGATTCGCCGCGGGGACATTGTGGTTTTCGACGGCCGCGGTTCCTTCGACCCCCTGAGCAGCGGACAGGGTCCTTTTGTTGATGCGGTGTCCGCCGCCAGCCAATGGTTTGGGCTCACCGGCAGCGACACCACGTACGTGAAGCGTGTCATAGGGGTGGGCGGCGACCACGTCCAGTGCTGCGACACGGCAGGGCACCTCACGGTGAATGGTCAGGTTCTTGAGGAACCCTATCTGTATCCCGGGGACGAGCCCAGCAAACAGAAGTTCGACGTCGTGGTCCCTGATGGTCGCCTCTGGCTCATGGGTGACCACCGTTCACGTTCCGCTGACTCGCGCGGGCTGCTGGGTGCCCCGGGTGGCGGCATGGTTCCCGTGGATCGGGTTGTAGGCCGACCGGTCCGGATCGTCTGGCCACTTGATAGATTTGCAGAGATGCCTCGCTCAGAGCAGGCCGAAACACCACCGAAGAACGGACAGTAAATGCCGGACAAAGCTCCAGAGAACCCCGAGCGTTACGACGACGACGCCCGGCTCTCGGATGGAACGGCCAGTGCCGCCGGCACGGCTGAGTCCCGCCCGGATGACGACGTGACGCCTCGGCCCGAAGAATCGGACGGGCCTCGTGCCAGGGACTCCGAAGGAGGCTCCCACGCAGCCGAGAAACCACGCAAAAACCCCGTGCTTGTGTGGGTCAAGGAAATCGTCACCGTTGTGGCGATTGCGCTGGTGCTGTCCTTCCTGCTCAAGACTTTCCTGTTCAGGGCGTTTTACATCCCCTCCGAGTCCATGGAAAGCACGTTGGACGTCAATGACCGCATCTTCATCAACCTCCTGGTGCCAGGGCCCTTCGACCTCGAACGCGGGGATGTTGTGGTGTTCAGGGACGCTCAGGCTTGGTTGCCGCCAGTAGCCACGAAGCCGGCCGGACCCATGGACTGGGTGGGAGACGGCCTGGAATTCGTCGGCCTGGCTCCTGACAACAATGATCAGCACCTGGTCAAGCGCATCATCGGGCTCCCGGGGGACCGGGTGTCCTGTTGTGATGCAGAAGGCAGGCTTTCCATCAACGGTGTGCCTGTGAACGAGACTTACATCAATCCGGCCGAGGTGCCGCAGCCGAAGCCCTTCGATATTGTTGTTCCGGAAGGAAAAGTTTGGGTGATGGGGGATAACCGCAACCACTCCGAGGATTCCCGGATGCATCAGGAAGTCAACGGCGGATTTATCAACATCGAGGATGTTGAAGGTAAAGCCACCGTTATTGCCTGGCCGATCAACCGATGGACCATCCTCGATAACTATCAGGACGTTTTCCGTGACGTCCCTGACGGCACCCCGGCTAAGTAAGGCACTTGGGCACAGCAATGGCATCAACGGCTACCGGCTCCAAGGTCAAGGCGCAGAGTAGGACACAGAGCAAGGCAACGGCTAAATCCACTAAGAAGGCCAAGAGCCCTGTGGGTGTCCCCACCCTCGATGTCGAACGGTCTTTCTTATCCTCCGGCGTCCGTTTGCTCGCAGGAGTGGACGAGGTTGGGCGGGGAGCCTTGGCCGGACCGGTCAGCGTTGGCATTGCCGTAGTAGACCTTGCCGAGCATGGCCTGCTGGCTGACGTCAAGGACAGCAAGCTGCTCAAACCCGAGGATCGGGACAGACTGGAGCCTCTTGTTCGACAGTGGGCTGCGGCCTCCGCCGTCGGGCATGCATCGTCCCGGGAGATTGACGAAATCGGCATCATCGCCGCCTTGCGGCTGGCCGGAACCCGTGCTTGGTTTGAAATCCTTGAAGGCGGCATCACTCCGGATGTTGTGCTGTTGGACGGCAGCCACAATTGGCTTTCGCCGGACGTTCAGGCCTCGCTCTTCGACAGTCCCGACCCCGGCCCTTGGTGCGAGGCGCCAGTGCATACCAGGATCAAAGCGGATATGAGTTGTCTCAGTGTTGCCGCCGCCAGTGTCCTGGCCAAAGTTGCCCGCGACCGGATTATGGTGGACCTGCATTCGGAAATTCCCTCCTATGGCTGGAACGTCAATAAGGGTTACGCCACTTCCGCTCACCGTGAAGTCATTCGCTCGCAAGGCCCCAGTGCCCATCACCGGACCAGCTGGAACCTCACCGGTCCTGATCTGGCCTGATGCCTCAGACCCACGCCGCCATCCCATGTGGCGCTTGCTGCCCGGCTGATAGTGCAAGATGGAACTATGAGCGCCGAGGACCTTGAGAACTATGAAACCGATATGGAGCTTCAGCTCTACCGCGAGTACCGGGATGTTGTCGGTCTGTTCAGCTACGTAGTGGAAACCGAGCGGCGTTTCTATCTGGCCAACCACGTGGACCTTCAGGCCCGCAGTGCGGACGGGGAAGTCTACTTTGACCTCACGCTTCAGGACGCCTGGGTCTGGGACGTTTACCGCTCTGCCCGCTTCGTCAAGAATGTTCGCGTGATCACGTTCAAGGACGTCAACGTAGAGGAACTGCCGCGGAGCGAGGACCTGGCTTTGCCGAAGGATGGCGGTCTTGGGGACCTTGGGGATCTCGGAAACTAATCAGGCGCTCCTCAGTATTCCTCCACAGCACTGACTTCCGCAGGTTTACCCACATAGCTAATTGACACCCTGCCGCCGCACCACGCCAGCCTGAAAACTGGTGCTTGGAGGTGGTGGTCATGAGAGCAAAAGACCTGCTTGGCCGTAACGGTGAAGCATTGGCGGCAGATTTTCTGGAGAACCAGGGAATGCGGATCGTCGATCGCAATTGGCGGTGCCCGGACGGTGAGATCGACATCGTGGCGATCGAGGGCGACATCTTGGTTGTTGCCGAAGTAAAGACCCGGAAGAGCCTGGACTACGGTCATCCTTTTGAGGCGGTGGGTGCCGCCAAGCTCGCGCGTCTTCATCGTCTCTCGTTGTCGTGGTGCCGCGAGCATGATCTTGCTGCTCTGCGCACGCGGATTGATGTTGTTTCCGTCATTGACAGCGGCGTCGGTGAACCGCAACTTGAGCACTTGCGCGGTGTCGGCTGATGGGGGTCGGGCGCAGCTACTGCGTTGCCTTGGTGGGGCTCAACGGTTACATCGTGGAGGTAGAAGCTGACATTGGCCAAACGCTCCCGAACTTCGTCATCCTGGGGTTACCAGATGCCGCTCTGAATGAGGCTAAGGAGCGTATTCGTTCGGCCGCTCAAAACTCGGGAATTCCCCTCAGCCGGCGTAAGATCACGGCCAACCTCATTCCCGCTTCTCTTCCCAAGCGAGGCTCTGGATTTGATCTCGCCATCACCATGGCGGTGCTCCGTGCTGCCGACGATATCCGCGAAATTGGCGGAACCGTGTTTATTGCAGAGCTCGGGCTTGATGGACGATTGAGGCCGGTACGTGGCATCCTCCCTGCCGTCATGGCGGCTGTTCAGGCGGGTTACCCGGACGTCGTGGTGGCTGACGCCAACGCTGAGGAAGCGGCGCTGGTCCCCGGAGCGAAGGTTCGCGGCTACAAGACCCTTGCCCGGCTTGCCTACGACTTCGGCGCGGATCCCAAAGACCTCGCCCTCGACTACAGCCCTGTTGACGCCGATGTGCCTGCGGATGACGCGGGCCACGTCCCGTTGATGCCGGATCTCTGTGACGTGTCGGGCCAAGGCGAGGCAAGGCGCGCCTTGGAGGTAGCCGCTGCCGGCGGCCACCACATGTTACTGACAGGACCCCCGGGGGCAGGAAAAACAATGTTGGCAGAGCGCTTGCCGGGCCTGCTCCCGGACTTGGCCGACACAGCGGCCATGGAGGTGACCGCCATCCACTCGTTGGCTGCTGTCCAGTCGGCAGCTGTCAGGCTCATCCGCAGGCCTCCCTTTGAAAGTCCCCACCACAGTGCCACCGCGGCCGCCATCATCGGCGGAGGCTCGGGGCTTCCCAGGCCCGGTGCCGCTTCGCGGGCTCATCGCGGCGTCTTGTTCCTGGACGAGGCTCCGGAGTATGAACGCCGAGTCCTGGATGCCCTCAGGCAACCTCTGGAGAGCGGGGAGCTGGTCATACACCGCTCGGCGGGCACGGCGGCGTACCCCGCCAGGTTTCAGCTGGTACTCGCCGCAAATCCCTGCCCATGCGGCAAAGCCTCAGGGAAAGGCATGGACTGTACGTGCACGGCAATGATGCGCCGGAGATATTTCGGGCGGATCTCCGGGCCTCTGCTGGACCGCGTGGATATCCAGTTACAGGTTGAGCGGGTGTCTTTGGCTGACTTTGGCCATGCCGGCGAGGAAGAAGACACACGCGCTGTCGCTGCACGGGTGTTGGCGGCCAGGGAGAGGCAACTTGAGCGTTTGATGGAGATGGGGCTCGAGACCAATTCGCAGGTGCCGGGGCGCACCCTTCGGGGTGAGCTGCGGCTGGCCCCAGGGACCACCCGGATTCTGGACACTGCACTCGAACGGGGCACCCTCACTGCACGCGGCTACGATCGCGTCCTCCGGCTGGCATGGACGCTGGCAGATCTGGGGCACAGGGATGCGCCGGACATCGACCACATTGGTCAGGCTTTGGGCTTGCGCCAAGCTGCGACTGCCACATGAGTCATCAAGCTGCCACCGGCACATGAGTAAAAGAGACGCGAAAGGATTCACAGCCATGGCTGGTGCAGGGAAGCAAGAGAGAGAACGAATTGCCAGGGCGGCATTGGCCAGGCTCATGGAGCCGCAGGACTCTGTAGGCCTGGCACTGGTGCAGGCAGTAGGTGCAATAGATGCTCTGGGTGTCGCAACCGGTGAACTGCGCGCAGGGCCAAACCTCGAGCGGGAGATCTCAGGGCTGTTGATGGAAGGAGGCGGACCTTCGTCATGGGCAGGGCTACCGGCGAGCCTTCGACGATGGGCACCCCGAATTGCTGATCTCGCGCCGGACCGGGACCTGGAAACCATGAACAGGCTGGGAGGGCGGTTGATCGTCCCGGGCGATGAGCTATGGCCCGAACAATTGGAAGGCTTGGGACTCCAGGAACCTCTTTGCCTGTGGTGGCGGGGAGGGGAACAGCCTCTGCCGTCTGTCGGGCAGGCCATTGCCCTGGTTGGATCGCGGGACAGCACCAGCTATGGAGCCTCCGTCACGGGCGACTTCGCCTACGGCCTGGCGCAGCGCGGATTTACCGTGGTCTCCGGCGGGGCCTATGGCATTGACGCCCATGCCCACCGTGGGGCTTTGAGAGGCGGCGTTGCCAGTGTGCCCACTATCGCCGTCATGGCGGGAGGTGTGGACCGCTTCTACCCATCCGGCAACGAAGACCTTCTCCGGGCCGTGTCCACTCAGGGGGCTGTCCTGTCAGAGGTCCCTCCCGGGTCCGCACCCACCAGGTACAGGTTCCTGCAACGGAACCGGATCATCGCAGCCTTGGCATCAGTAACCGTGGTCGTGGAGGCCCGATGGAGATCGGGAGCCCTCAACACGGCCCATCATGCCGAAACCATCGGAAGGGTTGTTGCCGCTGTCCCCGGATCCATTCACAGCGCCAACTCCGCAGGCTGCCACCGTCTCCTCAGGGACGGCGGAGCCGTCTGTGTCACCGACGTCGGGGAGATTGCAGAGCTTGCCGGCGCCATCGGCGAGAGCACAAGTGAGGGACGGGCCTCCGACACCTCCGTGCATGACGGCTTGTCCTTGGAAGATCTCATTCTCCTGGATGCCTTGCCGCTCCGATCCACCAGCTCGGTGGAGAAGCTGACTGTGGTGGCTGGACTGAGCACGGATGCTGTGCGCGCTGGCCTTGGCCGGCTGGGCCTGATGGGTTTGGCCTGCTCCGAACGGGGTGCGTGGAAACGGGCCAAGACGTCCTAGCCCTGCAAAGGAAGCATGTTGATACTCCTTGTTTGCGACGAGGGCTGGCACAGTGGGAAGGGTGAACGGTCATTCATTGCCAGCTCCCCTTCAAAATGCAGTCGACGGCTTTCGGCGCTACCTGGAGGGCGAACGTGCTAGGTCTGCGCACACAGTCCGTGCCTACCTTTCCGATGTTGAGAGTCTCCTTGGCTTTGCGGTCCAGGAGGGGGTCCGAGAACTCGGGCAACTGGAGTTAGGCTCCCTGCGGCGCTGGCTTGGCACGCAGAGCGAGGCCGGCATATCACGAGCCACATTGGCGCGCCGGGCCGCAACCGCCAGGTCGTTCACCGGCTGGGCCCTCCGGGAAGAACTCATCGCGACGGACCCCGCAGTCCGTCTGCAGGCACCCAAGCGGGAGAAGTCCCTGCCGGGTGTCCTTCAGCAGCAGCAGGTCTCCCGGATGGTGAATGACCTGAATACTGCTGCCGCCGATGGTGGTCCAATGGCATTGCGCAACAGGGCAATGGTGGAGCTCTTGTATGCCACTGGTGTCCGTGTGGGTGAATTGACCGGGCTGGACATCGACGATCTTGATTCCGATCGACGCACGCTGCGTGTGCTAGGTAAGGGCAACAAGGAGCGTACTGTTCCTTTCGGTGTTCCGGCAGCTGTGGCGGTGGATGACTGGCTGAGGCGGGGCAGGCCGGCTGTAGTGACTTCCACGAGCGGGCCAGCCTTGTTCCTGGGATTGCGTGGCAAGCGTGTTGATCCGCGCCAAATCCGAGCTGTGGTGAGTGAGCTGCTGCAGGCATTGGGTGACACCTCTGCCACTGGGCCGCACGCGCTCAGGCACAGCGCGGCCACCCACCTGCTGGACGGGGGAGCGGACTTGCGCGCTGTTCAGGAAATACTCGGTCACAGCAGCCTGGCAACCACGCAGATTTACACCCATGTTTCGGTGGACCGCCTCCGGAAGAGCTACCAGCAAGCGCACCCAAGGGCCTGAGTATCCCCCGCACGTGCGATACTGGCGGAAACGGGCAGGGTACGGCAAAATGAAAGCACCACGGGGAAACCTTCAATTCACGGTTGAGGGTTAAATCTGTGCCAATATCGTCTTTAATACCAAGAAAACTAAATAGCCTGTCAGGGGCCGCATGATTTACATGGCATCCGGCAGCAACAGCAAACATCCAGGCAGAGGTCGTTGGGGAAGACGTACCTACAGCTATGGAGGATGGAATGTCTGTTGCAACAACCCGCGGTGTCTTGTTCGTGCACTCGGCCCCAACGGCACTTTGCCCGCACGTTGAGTGGGCCATTGGATCGGTCGTGGATAAGCGAACCGATCTTGAGTGGACCCCTCAACCTGCCGCGCCGGGAATGTTCCGGGCGGAGTTGTCGTGGACCGGCGCTCCGGGTACGGGGGCCCAATTGGCGTCCGCTCTTAGAGGCTGGGCACACCTGCGCTACGAGGTGACTGAAGAACCCAGCCAGGGGGTAGACGGTGCACGTTGGTCCCACACACCCGAGCTAGGTATCTTCCACGCCGTCACTGATGTTCATGGCAACATCATGGTGACGGAGGACCGCATCCGCTACGCCTACGAGTCCGGCGCAGGAGACCCCTCCGCCGTTTACCATGAGCTTTCCCTGGCGCTGGGCGAAGCGTGGGATGAGGAATTGGAACCCTTCCGTCACGCAGCTGAGGGTGCGCCCGTGCGCTGGTTGCACCAGGTCGGATAACAAAACCGATTTAAGCGCTTCCCCATAGCAAAAGGAAGGGCCCCACCTGCTGGTGGGGCCCTTCTTTTGTCTCATTGGGACGGCTGCGTAATTCCTCGCTCAGACGTTCCGGACAGCGATGACGGCGTTGTGTCCGCCGAAGCCGAAGGAGTTACTCAAGGCCACGATGTCGCCGGCGGGAAGATCGCGAACGGACGTCACGACGTCGAGGGGGATCTCGGGATCCTGGTTCTCGAGGTTGATAGTTACCGGTGCCTTGCGCTCGTAGACGGCTAGTACGGTCAGGACAGCCTCAACGGCCCCTGAAGCACCCAGGAGGTGACCCATTTGCGACTTGGTAGCGGAGACCGCCACGTTGTCTACATGCGTGCCCAGGGCGGCGCGTAGGGCCGTGTACTCAGGCTTGTCGCCAACGGGAGTTGAGGTGGCGTGTGCGTTGACGTGCACCACGTCCTCCGCTTGGATCCGGCCATCGAACATGGCCGCCTTCAGGGCACGGGTTGCGCCCAGGCCCTCCGGGTCCGGTGCCGTGATGTGGTAGGCATCGGCAGTGACGGACGTCCCAGCGAGTTCGGCATAAATGCGCGCCCCTCGTGCGATCGCGTGTTCCTCGGCCTCGAGGACCAAGGCGCCGGCGCCTTCGCCCATGACAAAGCCGTCACGGTCGATGTCGTATGGACGGGAGGCACGTTCCGGCTCGTCGTTGCGACGCGACAAGGCCTGCATGGAGGAGAACGCAGCCAAGGGCATCGGGTGGATGGCAGCTTCAGCACCACCACACACCACAACGTCTGCTTTGCCGGAGCGGATCAGGTCCAATCCGAGGTGGAGGGCCTCGGTGCCGGATGCGCAGGCCGAAACGGGAGTGTGCGCGCCAGCGCGGGCACCGAGGTCGAGGCTGACAGCGGCTGCCACGCCATTGGGCATGAGCATGGGAACAGTCATGGGCAGGACCCTGCGGGGGCCTTTGTCCCTGAGCGTGTCCCACGCATCCAGCAGCGTCCAGACACCGCCGATGCCGGTGGCGAATGCTACGGCGAGCCGGTCGTGGTCGATTTCTTCGATCCCGGAGTCAGACCATGCCTCACGCGCTGCGATGACACCAAACTGCGTGGAGGGGTCCATGCGCTTGGCCTCAACGCGGCTCAGGACCTCGAGTGCCGGCGTCGAGCACCGTGCAGCAAAGTGGACGGGGAGGTCGTACTTGGTCACCCACTCGTCGCCAAGCGTGCGGGCGCCGGAGACCCCTTTCAGCGCGTTCTGCCACATTGTGGGTACGTCGCCGCCGATGGGAGTGGTGGCCCCCAGACCGGTTATGACTACTTTGCGTGCCATGCGATCACTCTCTGTCGGATAGCCGTCCCGCATGCGCGGTTCACAGGGGGAGGCAAGAAAATCTATGGGTGTTACTGCGGCTGTGCCGGGCGCAAGGATAGGGATCCCGGCCCGGCACAGCTGGTGACAGGACTAGGCCTGTGCGTTGGCGATGAAGCTGACGGCATCGCCGACGGTCTTGAGGTTCTTGACCTCTTCGTCCGGGATACGTACGCCGAACTTCTCTTCAGCGTTCACGACGATGGTCATCATGGAGATGGAGTCGATGTCCAGGTCCTCGGTGAAGGACTTGTCCAGCTCCACGGCTTCGGTGGCGAGGCCGGTTTCTTCGTTGACGATTTCAGCCAGGCCGGCCAGGATCTCTTCGTTGCTAGCCATTGTTGGCTCCTTTTCTTGTTGGACCGGCTACTGCCGGAAAGGGGGCAAACCGCGGGTTGCGGCTTGGGTTTGTAAGTCGTATTCAGTTGGGCTGTTGCCAGGTGACCGGGAGGAGGCCCGGCTACGGCAGAACCACTACCTGGGCGCCGAAGACCAGTCCGGCGCCGAACCCGATCTGCAGTGCCAGGCCGCCGCTCAGCTCAGGGTTTTCCTGGAGCAAGCGGTGTGTTGCCAACGGGATGGATGCCGCGGACGTGTTGCCCGCTTGGGCGATGTCGCGGCCGATGACAACAGATTCGGGAAGCTTGAGCTTCTTGACCATCTCGTCAATGATGCGCATGTTCGCCTGGTGGGGAACGAAGGCAGCGAGGTCGCTGGCTTCGATGCCGGCGGCGTCCAGAGCCTGCTGCGCTACCTTGGCCATTTCCCAGACGGCCCAGCGGAACACGGTCTGACCGTCCTGCCGCAGGGTGGGCCAAACATCCTGGGTTGCCGAAAGAATGGCGGGGTCGTCAGTTTCATCGGAGTGCCGCGCGGATTCGCCCAGCTTTTTGACGTCCTCCAGGGAGTGGGTCATGCCGATGGCGTCCCACTTGCTTCCATCGGAGCCCCAGACCGAGGGGCCGATGCCGGGAGTCTCAGATGGGCCAACCACAACGGCACCTGCGCCGTCGCCGAGCAGGAAGGATATGGTGCGCTCGTGGTTATCGATGACATCGGAGAGCTTCTCCGCACCGACAACCAGGACGTACTGGGCTGCACCTGAACGTACCAGGGCATCGGCCTGGGCCACTCCGTAGCAGTACCCTGCACAGGCGGCCGAAATGTCGAAGGCCGGTGCCGGCGTCGCGCCCAAACGGTCGGTGAGTGCAGCGGCGGCCGACGGAGTGGCGTAAGGGTGTGTCACGGTGGACACGATCACGGCGCCCAGTTGGGAGGCTTCGATTCCGGCTTGCTTGAGCGCTTCGCGTGCAGCGCCTTCTGCCATGTCGATGACGCTGACGTCAGCAGCAGCGCGGTGGCGGGTGATGATTCCGGTGCGCTGGCGGATCCATTCATCCGAGGAGTCGATCCACTGGCAGACGTCGTCGTTGGTGACGATGACATCCGGGCGGTATGCACCGATGCCCAGGATGCGGGCATTCTCGTTGACAACAGCCTTGTTCAATACGGGAGTGCTCATGCCTGTCCCTCCAGTTCTGCGAAGAGCGCGAGAGCCGCGGACAGGTCATCCGGGGTTTTCACGGCAACAGTCTTGACGCCAGGCATGCCGCGCTTTGCGAGCCCTGCGAGTGTGCCGGCCGGTGCCAGTTCAATGACGCCGGTGACGCTGCGCTCAACCAGCGTTTCCATGCACAGATCCCAGCGGACCGGCCGTGAGACCTGCGCAATCAGGCTTTCCACGGCTGCAGGACCTGCTGTAACTTCCTTGCCGTCGAAGTTGGACAACAGCGGAACAGCCGGGTTCTGCGGCGACAAGGACGGCTTGAGGGCTTCGAGGGCGCTGACCGCCGGTGCCATGTGGGAAGTGTGGAAGGCGCCGGCAACCTTCAGCGGGATGACGCGGGCCTTCGCCGGTGGGTTGTCCGCCAAAGCCTTGAGCTGTTCGAACGTCCCCGCGGCAACTGTTTGTCCGGCCCCGTTGACGTTGGCCGGAGTGGCGCCCGCGGCTTCAATAGCTGCCAGGACCTCCGCGGGGTCTCCGCCCACAACTGCACTCATGCCCGTGGGCGTCACGGCAGCTGCTGCGGCCATGCTGTTTGCGCGTTCCCGAACGAAGGTCATTGCCTCGGACTCGGTGAGCACACCGGCAAGGGCTGACGCCGTGATTTCGCCGACGGAGTGCCCGGCGAGGATGACGGGAAGTGTGCTGAGTTCGACATCGAACAAGGACTTGGCAGCCACCAGGCCGGCAGCGACGATCAGGGGCTGCGCTACGGCAGTGTCCTTGATGGTCTCTTCATCCGACGTGGTTCCGTGGGCCTTGAGGTCAATGCCTGCGATTTCGCTTAGTGCGGCCAATTGGCCTTCGACGGAGGGGAGTTCCAGCCAAGGGGCCAAAAATCCGGGGGTCTGGGAGCCCTGTCCAGGGCAGACGATTGCAAGCACGTATCCAGCTTTCCAAATTGGCGCGTGATCCACTGGTGTTTTGGTACACCAAGCTCACTGGGTCAGTTTGTAGGAAGTCTACAACGGTTCAGTTCTGTGAACGTGACGCGTGACGTTCGGGAGCAGCTTTTGGTTGGGCTGAAAGACGGCCAACCACCAGCGCCGTTTGCAGCACAAACGCCTCCCGCGGGAGGAGAGGATCCCACCCTGTTACGTCGCAGACGCGCTTCAAACGGTAGCGCACAGTGTTGGCATGGACGAACAGTTCACGCGCAGTGGCTTCCAGTGAGTGCCCCAATTCCAAGTACGTTCCCAAGGTCTCAACGAGGCCATTGGAGGCGGCCAGCAGAGGCCTGTAAATGTTTTTGATCAGTGATCTGCGGGCGGCGTCGTCACCGGATACAACGCGCTCCGGAAGGAGATCGTCGGCAGCTACGGGCCGTGGTGCGGAAGGCCACGCACGGGCCGCAGTGAGCCCTGCGAACGCCGCCTGGGCTGAACCGCTCGCCTCCAGCAAGGAACCTGCTTCCGGTCCGTAGACCACGGCGCCGGGGGCAAAAAGCTCACTGAGCTTGACGTAGGCGGTGTCGCGGTCCTGCAGGCCGCCAAGGATGAGAATGAGCCGATCACCCTGGATTCCTACGAGTGCGTCCTCGGCGAAGCGGCCGGCAGTGCGGCGGAGTTCGCTAACGTAACTTGCGCTTGGTTCCGAGGGCGAATTTCCCACCATTACGGTGAATCGCTCCTGAGCTTTCCAGCCAAGGGCGGCGATTCGGGACCTCAGGGCATCAGTGTTTTCGCCCCGCAGAATAGCGTCAACGATCAGCGCCTCAAGGCGTGTATCCCATGAACCTCGGGATTCGGCAGCCCGTGCATACACATCGGCGGCCGCGAAGGCCACCTCCCGTGAATAGCGCAGGACGGCTTCGCGGAGTGAGGGCTGGTCCGATTCCGGCGCAATGACAGGTACCTGGTCCTCCACGACTTCCACAACGATGCGGATCAGTTGCAGGGCCTTTTGCAGGCTGATGGAGCGGGTCAGCTCAGTAGGGGCGTTGCCAAAGACGTCGGTGAGAATCCACGACGGTGAACTGGGCCTCTCGTACCACGTCACAAAGGCGGCAATGCCGTTCTGGGCCACCAGTCCCAAGGCCGAGCGTTCGTCGGAGCTCAGACGGCCGTACCATGGCAATGATTTCTCCAGTTGGCGCATGGTGCTGGTGGACAATTGGCCCACATTGGCGCGGAGTTGCCGCAGGGTTTCGGCCTTTTCGGGTGACAATGCCTGGGGCGCTGCCTTGCGCTTGGTAGTGGTTTTGCTCGGCTCTGCCATGGAACGAGCATACGGCCCATCCCGGACAAGCTCCATTTGTGCGAAGGCTACAACTCTTGTTGTTGCTGGTCACGTCGTTGCCGGCACGCCCAGCCCGGTTAAAACCCGACGGCGGCCCTCACCTTTCGGTGAAGGCCGCCGTCGCGGTTAGTGCTGGCGTAGCTGGTGACTGCAGGAGTTACCCGCTATCAGTTAAGCGTCGCCGCCTGCTCCGCCGGTGGTGCCGGCGTTCACGTCCAGGAGCCGGTACTTCTCGATCGCCTTTTCCAGCGCACCTGCTTCAACTTCTCCCTTGGCGGCGAGGAGCTGGAGGGTTTTGGCGACGATGGAGTGGGTGTCGTTTTTGAAGTAGCGGCGTGCGGCTTGGCGGGTGTCGGAGAAGCCGAAGCCGTCTGCTCCGAGGGAGGCGAAGTCGTTGGGGATGAATTGGCGGATTTGGTCGGGGACGGCTTTCATGTAGTCGGACACGGCGATGACGGGTCCGGTGGTGTCTTTGAGTTGTTCGGTGATGAACGGGGTGCGGGCGGGTTGGCCGGGGTTGAGGAAGGCGTGTTCTTCGGCGGCGAGTCCGTCGCGGCGGAGTTCGTTCCAGGAGGTCACGGACCAGACTTCGGCGGCGACTCCCCAGTCTTCGTTCAGGATCCGGGCTGCTTCGATGGCCCAGGGCACGGACACGCCGGAGGCGAGGATGTTCGCGGTGGGCCGGTTTGAGTCGCCTTGCGGGGCTTCTGCGAGGCGGTAGATGCCTTTGAGGAGTCCGTTGATGTCGAGGTTTTCGGGTTCCGCGGGTTGGGTGATGGGTTCGTTGTAGACGGTGAGGTAGTACATCACGTTGCGGTCTTCACCGGTTCCGTCAGTACTGTCGGGTCCGTACATTTCTTCGAGGCCGTGGCGGATGATGTGGCCGATTTCGTAGCCGTAGGCGGGGTCGTAGGTTTTCACGGCGGGGTTGGTGGAGGCCAGGACGGGGGAGTGTCCGTCGGCGTGTTGGAGTCCTTCGCCGGTGAGGGTGGTTCGTCCTGCGGTGGCGCCGATGATGAAGCCGCGGGTCATTTGGTCTGCTGCGGCCCAGAAGGAATCTCCGGTGCGTTGGAAGCCGAACATGGAGTAGAACACGTAGATCGGGACCAGGGGTTCGCCGTGGGTGGCGTAGGAGGTCCCGGCGGCGGTGAACGCTGCCACGGCGCCGGCTTCGTTGATGCCGGGGTGGATCAGTTGTCCGGCGGGTGATTCTTTGTAGGCCAGGACGAGGTCGCGGTCCACGGAGAGGTAGTTCTGGCCTTTGGGGTTGTAGATTTTCGCGGTCGGGAAGAACGCGTCCATCCCGAAGGTCCGGGATTCGTCCGGGACCACGGGCACGAACCGGGCACCGAAGTTCTTATCCCGCATGAGGTCCTTCAACAACCGGACGAAGGCCATGGTGGTGGCGGCTTGTTGTTTCCCGGATCCGCGTTTGGCCACTTCGTAGGACTTGGCCTCGGGCAGGGTCACGGGGGTGTGTTGGCGGCGGCGTTCGGGGACGAACCCGCCGAGCTCTGCCCGGCGGTCCATCAGGTATTTGATTTCGGGGGCGTCCATGCCGGGGTGGTAGTACGGGGGACGGTAGAGGTCAGCGTCGAGTTGGTCATCGCTGATGGGGATGCGGAGGTGGTCACGGAAGGCTTTGAGGTCTTCCATGGTCAGTTTCTTCATCTGGTGGGTCGCGTTGCGGCCCTCGAAGTGCGGGCCCAGGCCGTAGCCCTTGACCGTTTTGGCCAGGATCACGGTGGGTTTGCCCTTGAACTCGGTGGCTGCCTTGTACGCGGCGTAGACCTTGCGGTAGTCGTGACCGCCGCGTTTGAGGCCCCAGATCTGCTCGTCGTCCAGGTCCGCGACCATGTCTTTGGTCTGCGGGGATTTGCCGAAGAAGTGTTCCCGGACGAAACCGCCGGACTCGGCCTTGTAGGTTTGGTAGTCACCATCGGGGGTTTCGTTCATGATTTTCACCAACGCCCCGTCCTTGTCCGCTTCCAGGAGGGAATCCCACTCACGGCCCCAGACGACCTTGATCACGTTCCAGCCCGCACCGCGGAAGAACGCTTCGAGTTCCTGCATGATCTTGCCGTTACCGCGGACCGGTCCGTCCAGGCGCTGGAGGTTGCAGTTGATCACGAAGTTCAGGTTGTCCAGGTTCTCGTTCGCGGCGAGCTGGAGCAGGCCACGGGACTCGGGCTCGTCCATTTCCCCGTCCCCCAGGAACGCCCAGACCTGCTGATCCGAGGTGTCTTTAATGCCACGGTTCTGCAAATACCGGTTGGACTGGGCCTGGTAGATCGCGTTCATCGGGCCGATACCCATGGACACGGTCGGGAATTCCCAGAAATCCGGCATCAGGCGCGGGTGCGGGTACGAGGACAGGGCGTGGCCTTCTTTGGACTTTTCCTGACGGAACCCGTCCAAGTCCTCTTCCGTGAGGCGGCCTTCCATGAACGCCCGGGCGTACATGCCCGGCGAGGCGTGACCCTGGAAAAACACCTGATCCCCGCCCGAGGGGTGGTCCTTGCCGCGGAAGAAGTGGTTGAACCCCACCTCATACAGGGTCGCAGCACCGGCATAAGTGGAAATGTGCCCGCCCACACCAATATCGGAACGCTGCGCACGATGGACCATCACCGCAGCGTTCCAGCGCATATAAGCCCGGTACCGGCGCTCGAACTCCTCGTTCCCCGGGAACTGTGCTTCCTGGTCCACCGGGATCGTGTTCACATAATCAGTGGTCGTCACCATCGGCACACCCACCGACCTCGCACCAGCACGCTGCAACAACGAACGCATAATGTACTGGGCACGCTCGGTACCCTGCTCCGCGATCAACGCATCAAGGGACTCAATCCACTCCGCGGTCTCTTCCGGATCACGATCAGGCAGCTGGGCAGTCAACCCGCTGAGGATGTGTGAGGTCTCTTCTCCTGCAGCCACGTCCAACCTTCCTTTAGGCGCATGCATCGGCGCCTCAAGTCCGGCAGGGTATCTGCCCGTCGTGAACGCGTCGTGTGCGACATCTCTGTTTCAACAGCCCGGTCGGATGCGCCGGGCAGGTCTTGTGAGCGCGTGGCTGCCTTTGGGAACTTCCCGGGGCGGTCGCCCTGCAGCCGTAGCACTCATGGCCACTCTAGCTTTCGCGGCGTCGCGATGCGTAGCCGCGGGACCTGAGGAGCGTTGTATGTCACAGTCCGGGCCCCTCCGTGACGCAAAGCACGCGATCTTCGAGGACCCAAAACACCGTGTGGAATGCGGAATATGGCCGCTGGCTGGGACAATGGCTTGAAGCACACGCCCAAAGGGTGTTGGCTGTTAGTAATGGAAGTCACTGCAAAAGGAGGAAACGTGAGCGAGGCCGACGCCGCCACATCGGTAAATGTGGCGGAAAGAATGGGTTTCAAAGATGGGGATCTGATTCAGGAACGCGGCTACGACGACGACGTCGATTTCGACTTGCGTGAGGACATCGAAGATGTCACTGGCTCCGAGTTGTTGGATGAAGATGATCATGATGTCGTGGATGCTGTTGTTTTCTGGTGGCGTGACGGCGACGGTGACCTTGTTGATGCCCTCATGGACTCTCTCACCAACCTGAAGGAAGGCGGAGTTGTTTGGGTGCTGACGCCAAAGTCAGGCCGTGACAACTACGTATCTCCGGCAGACATCCAGGATGCCGCACCCACCTCCGGGTTGCACCTGACTACATCGGCAGGGGTTTCAAAGGACTGGAGCGCCACGCGTTTGGTGCCCAAGAAGAACAAGTGACCGAAGTCCAACAGGTAGCTGCCTCCATGCTCGCTCCCCAAGTAGGGCAGCTCGCACCGGATTTTGAACTGCTGAACCAGTACGGTGAGCCTGTGCGCTTGACCGACTTTCAAGGCCGCAACGTTGTTGTCGTGTTCTTTCCTTTTGCCTTCTCCGGGATTTGCACGGGGGAACTTTGTGAGATTCGCGACAACATCGCTGCCTTCAAGGATTCGAACGCCACGGTATTGGCCATTTCCGTTGACAGTAAGTTCGCCCAGCGGGCCTACGCTGAGCACGAGCAGTTCGGCTTTGATCTCTTGGCAGACTTTTGGCCACACGGGGCGGTAGCAAGAAACTACGGTGTCTTCGACGAAGCGAGTGGCATGGCGTTGAGGGGGACGTTCATCATCGACGCTTCGGGACTCGTCCAATATGTGGTTATCAACCCTCGCGGCCAGGCAAGGGACTTTGCCGAGTACCGTCGGGCGTTGTCGGCGTTGGCAGGGCAGTAGTCGTGAGCCGTCACAGCCCCGGGGTGGGTATGACTGGATTTGCCAGCATGGCCCCTGCGCCGGCCGCGCAACTGAGCCCCAAGGAACTGGAAGAACTGAGGGCTGCCTTGGATCTCCTTGGGGGGAAGCGCTTGGCTGTTCTCACGGGGGCCGGGTTGAGTACCGATTCCGGAATTCCTGATTACCGAGGACCGGGTTCTGCGCCTCGGAACCCCATGACCTACCAGGAGTTCATAGGAAGTGAGCCGAATCGTCGCCGTTATTGGGCGCGGAACCACCTTGGGTGGTCCCATCTCAGGCACGCCGATCCTAATGCCGGGCATGTGGCCGTCGCCCTTCTGGAGCGGCGAGGTTTGCTGACAGGTCTTATCACCCAAAACGTTGACAGGTTGCACGAGGACGCCGGAAGCCTCAACGTGGTGGACCTGCATGGGCGCTTTGACCAGGTCATTTGCCTGGATAACGGGCACACCTTCAGCAGGCGCTTGATCGCAGCAATCCTTGAAGAAATCAATCCCGGTTTCCTGGAAGCCGCGTTGGAATCCGGAGTGGTGGAAATGGCTCCGGATGCCGATGCCACGGTGGAGGATTCTGAGCTCATCACCTCGTTCGTTATGGCTGTGTGCCCCATCTGCGGCGGGACGTTGAAGCCGGACTTTGTGTACTTCGGAGAGAACGTCCCCAAGGACCGTGTGGCCCGCGCTTACGGGATGGTGGATGATGCGGAGGCACTCCTCGTGGCGGGGTCGTCACTGACGGTTCAGAGTGGACTGCGGTTCGTGCGGCACGCTGCTAAAGCGAAAAAGCCAGTGGTTATCATCAACCGCGGAACTACCCGTGGGGATGACTTTGCACAGCTGAAACTGGAGCTGGGTGTGAGCGGCGCTTTGGACTACCTGGCACGCACTTTGCCGGATCTTCCCCGGGCTCATGAGCCGATTGGTGTTTCCGGCGGTTGATCATGTAGAGTCATTGTTCGTTGGTCGAAGCGCGGAGGAAGTTGCGAAGCGCGGAAACAGCACATTGGGTCTTTAGCTCAGCTGGTAGAGCGCCACGTTTACACCGTGGATGTCATCGGTTCGATCCCGGTAGGACCCACCAAGGAAAACCCCGCTGTTCGAGTCATAAGGCTTGGGCGGCGGGGTTTTTTGTGCCTCCGAATCCCGGCTCGGATCGATAGCTTCCGCAAACCTTAAATGTCAGAGCCACCCCCTACGGTTCTTTGCATGGAGCAGGTATACATCCCCACAGTTGAGCAAGGTGCCCCGGCAGTAATAGTGCGGGGAGGTAGGGAGTGGCCCATGGTTGTGGAACCTGTCCGCTGGTTTGAGCGGGTTGCCTGGTGGGAGGATGCCCGGCGGATGCCGCGGGGGCAGGGGCGGGTAGATGTTGAAGTCTGGCAGGTTCAGATTCGCTTGGGAGACAACCCGGAGTCTGGCATCGTCACCTGGGAATTGGTGCGGGACGGTTCCGGTGGCAGCTGGTCCGTACGGGGTGAGGAACTCGCTGCTGCGTAGAACTGGTCGGGGAAATGGATGAGCTCTCCACCACGACTATTGGGGGATGCCGCGGTGGAGAGCTCGAAGATGAATATACAGAGAACTTTTGGGTTTGAAAAGTATGGCCCATGACCAGGGGTTAGGGCGGTCGGGTTGCAGCCCTTCTCGCGGTCCTCATTCCACTATGATGAGTACTGTTCAGCAGAATGGACACCGAATTGCGATGTTGAAGGAGAATCATGGCCGATTCCCGCTCCTCCCGTTCCGAAGGGCTGGGCGCCTCATCGCCGGCGCCCGCCGTCACTCGTGCCGCTGCGGTGCTGGAGGCGCTTGCGGAGTCGCCTGCAGGCCGCTTGACGCTCAGCGACCTCTCGCGTGAACTCGGCATCCCCAAGTCTTCTACCTCCAATTTGCTGTTGGCGCTCGAAGAGGCCCGCCTCATCACCAGGCAGGGCGCGGATTTTGCCTTGGGTAGAAAGCTCGTTGAACTCGGTGCTGCTTATCTCAGTCGACTCGACGAGGTCCAGGAGTTCTATAAATACTGTGAGCAGGCCCCTACGCTCTCCGGGGAGACCGTGAGGATTGCGATGCTCGACGGTGATCACGTCATCTACCTGGCCCGGTACGAGGGTCACCCGGCCGTTAGGTTAACGTCCAATATCGGCGACAAGATGCCTGTATCGCTCTGCAGCGTAGGTAAGGCGCTCATTGCGCAGCTGCACGATCACGATATCGACTCCATGTTCCCTGATGGCATGGCGCTCCCCACCATGACTGCCAACTCCCTCAAGACTGCTGAGGAGCTCAAGGCGCAGATTTCCGCTATCCGTAAGCAGGGGTACGCGTTCGAAGACGAAGAGTCCACCGTGGGGGTGGTGTGCCTGGCCGTTCCTGTCCCCACTCATGGAGCCCATGGTCCCAGCCTCGGTCTGTCCGTGACAGCACTGAAGGCTACGTATTCGGACGAGCAAGGCGCGCTCATGGTCAAGGAACTCAAGGAGTTGGCACGGTCATTGGGCAACCCCATGGGCTAGTCTGACCGGCCGAATTAATAAATCTGATTACAACCTTGGCAGCGCGTTCAACAAGCTGTACGCTGTTCATCATAGTGATCTTGGCGGTGATGCCATCACTATCTCACTGGGCCAACGGGGGCCCGGGGTGATTTTGAGGGAGTGCTTGTGATAACTCGTGCAAATGAAAAGCTCGCAGCCGAGGCTGACGACGCCGTAGTTGAGCCGGAACAGCTCCGCAGGGCTACACTGGCCAGCTCTGTGGGATCGGCGCTGGAGTACTACGACTTCTACATTTACGGCTTGGCGTCGGCGCTGATCTTTGGTCCACTGTTCTTTTCGCCGCTGGGCCCCGATGGCGCACTGATTGCTTCCTTCGCAACCTACGGCGTTGGCTTCGCCGCACGGCCGTTTGGTGGTTTGATCTTCGGCTACATCGGGGACAGGTTTGGCAGGAAAATGGTGCTGATCCTGACCATCGCGTTGATGGGGACGGCGAGCTTTGCCATCGGCCTGCTCCCTACGTTCGAGCAGGCCGGAATGCTCGGCGCTGTTCTGCTGGTGACGCTGCGAATCGTTCAGGGACTGGGAGCCGGGGCGGAGCAGGCCGGCGCAACAACTTTGATCTCGGAAGTGGCTCCGCGTCGCCGTCGTGGGTTCTTCGCTTCGCTGCCGTTCGTCGGCATCCAGTTAGGCACGCTCCTCGGTGCCGGAACTTTTGCTCTTATTGCGATGGCGGATAAGTCCGTCCTGCAGGGCTGGTTGTGGCGAGTGCCCTTCCTTGCCAGCTTCATCCTGATCGCAGTAGCCATCTTCATCCGCCTCAAGCTCAAGGAAACCCCGGCCTTCCAGGAGCTGGAGAAGCACAAGAACGTGGTCAAGAATCCGATTGGCGCGCTCTGGAAGCACTCAAAGAAGAATGTCCTGCTGGGCATTGGTCTTCGCATGGGAGAGAACGGCAACTCATCGATCTACTCCGCACTGCTGGTGTCATTCATGAGCATGCCGGCAGGTGTTTTTGCAGGCAACAACTCGATTGGTCCTATTGGGTTGTTGATTGCGGCCGGGTTCGCCGCCGTTCTGGTGGTCACGTTCGGCGCGCTATCCGATAGGTTTGGTCGAGTGCCTGTCTACCGCTATGGAGCTCTCTTCCAGGCGATCATCGCGGTTCCCGCCTTCTATCTGGTCACTCTCGGAAACGTCACTCTGGTCTGGGTAGTCATGGCGGTGGGCATTGCAATCGGTGTCCAGTCGATGCTCGGCCCACAGTGCCCTCTGCTCCCCGAACTCTTCGGATCGCAATACCGTTTCACCGGCGTGGCCATGAGCCGCGAAATTTCAGCGGTTCTGGCTGGTGGCTTGGCGCCGCTGCTTGGCGCGCTCATGTTGGCTGCTACAAACCACTCATGGCTGGTCCTGGCCATCTACTCGCTGGTCCTGGCTCTTATCTCCTTCGTGACCACGTTCTTCACGCCTGAAACTGCAGGCAGGGACCTCGTCAGCACGGAAGACGCTAAGTAGTTCCCCAACGAACAACCGGGCGCAGGAATACCTGAAAACCAACAGAAACAGCGCGGCACCTTCCTTGTGGAGGGTGCCGCGCTGCTTTGTCTTGGACACAAAAACGCGTCCGAGGAGTGTGATGGCAAAACCCCGGTGGCAGTGCAGAATTGGTGCAGCGAATGAGGAGCGTGTCCATGACGGCTACCAAGGGCCTCACATCACCGGAAAGTCCTGGTCAGGTCCGGGCGGGCGGACGGGGTACAAAGTTTAGGCCTGAGATTCAGGGCCTTCGATCTTTGGCCGTGCTCATGGTCGTCACCTACCACATCTGGTTTGGCCGGGTTTCCGGTGGGGTGGATGTCTTCCTGCTGATTTCGGCGTTCCTCATGACCCTGCAATTCGTGAGCCGTTTCGAGGATGCCCGGCCGGTATCACTGGTGCGGCACTGGTTGCACCTGTTCTGGCGACTGCTGCCCGCCGTCGTGGTGGTGCTGCTTGGCACGTTGGCGGCCACGTATGTGGTCATTCCCCGCACGCGATGGATTGAGATAGTCAACCAAGGCTGGGCGTCCCTCTTCTACGTTCAAAATTGGCTGCTTCAGCGCCAGGTGGTCAACTACTACGCAGCAGACCACAGCGTGGCAAGCCCTTTTCAGCACTTCTGGTCCCTGTCCATTCAGGGGCAAGTGTTCATCCTGTGGCCTGCCATTTTTGTTGCTACGGCTTGGGCGTGCCGCCGGTTCAGCTTGCGGTATCGGGCCGTGCTGCTAGGAGTGTTCGGACTGATTTTTGTAGTTTCGCTGGCCTATTCGGTCTATTTCACGGCCGCCCATCAGGAACTTGCATATTTCGATACGTTTGCCCGGCTGTGGGAGTTTGCGTTGGGAACCCTGGTGGCGCTGTTGCTTCCCTATCTTCGGCCCGGCCGCGGGCTGAGGGGCGTGCTGGGGTGGGTGGGCATAGCCGCCATGCTGAGCTGTGGTGCTGTCCTGCAGGTACAGACCGCGTTTCCGGGTTTCGTGGCGCTGTGGCCGACCCTCGCGGCCGTGGCTGTCATCGTCGCGGGGCAATCTGGAAGCCGCTTCGGAGTTGACAGGATCCTGTCGTCCAAGCTGCTGGTGGGGCTGGGCTCCACCTCATATGCCCTTTACCTGTGGCATTGGCCGCTGTTGGTGATCACCTTGGTGTGGATCGGCCAAGACCACGCAGATGCGATCACCGGCACCTTGATTGTGGGTGCGTCCTTGGTGTTGGCGTTTCTCACCACCAGGTTTGTAGAGCAGCCCCTGCGTGCATGGAGGTGGCCGGAAGCAAGGAAACGTCGTCTGGCTGTGGCTGTGCTGGTTTGCCTGGCAGTGGCTGCAGCCCCGATGGCGCAGTTTGGATTCCAGCAACAGGCGGAGAAGAACCTTATTGCCAAGCAAAGTGATGATGACAACCCCGGAGCGCGGGCCTTGCTACCTGGCTACGTTGACCGGGTTGGCGACGGCGCACGGACACTGCCCACCCCTGAGCAGCTTCCGGAAGATTGGGGAAAGCTCGATGGCCCGTGTACCGGTGAGCTCCGCCCCACGGATCCGGTGCTTTTTGCAGAGTGCCAGCAGAACGACGTCGGCGCTGACGCAGAGAAGACCGTCTTTGTGGTGGGTCAGTCCCATTCGCTGCAATGGCTCGGAGCGATCGGTCCGCTGGCCAAGGAGAACCGCTGGCGTGTCCAGGCAGTCACCTTCGGTGCCTGCCCTTTCATGACTGAATCCGATGAGGTAGGGGACGAATGCAATGCGTTCAACAGGAACGTCAGGGAACACATCCGTATCCATCGGCCCGATGCTGTCTTCCTGGTAGGAACAGCGGCAGTTCCCGACTCACCTGACGAGGACCTCACGTGGGGGCTCGACGAGTTGGTGGGTGAAATTACTGATCAGGGCGTGGAAGTCATCGCCATGCGGGACAACCCGCGTTTCTCCTTTAGCCCCAGCGAATGTGCCATGGCCTCCGGAGTGGATGATCCGCGGTGCCGCCCTGCCCTGTCTTCGGTGCTCGCCGAGACCAATCCTTTGGATCAGTTGGAAGGGACTTTCACGGGATTGTCCATCCTGGACATGACGGACCTGATCTGTGACGGCACGGCCTGTCCAGGCATTGTGGGCAACGTTTATGTTTACCTCGACGACAACCACCTCTCGAGCACTTATGTCAGGACCATGACCGACACGTTGTCCGAGAGGTGGCTTGACGCCACGGGCTGGTAGCAGGCCTAGTAGAAGTGAACCGGATCCACCACGTGCGGGAGTTCTCCACCGTCCAGGAATGAACGCAGGTTGCTGCAGAAGCGTTCCGCGATGAGCCGGTTTTCGGCAGCACTCAATGCAGAAGTGTGCGGGGACACCAGGACCTTGGGGTGGTTCCATAAGGGGCTGTCCTGGGGGAGCGGTTCCACCGCGAAAACGTCCAGGCAGGCGTATGAAAGCTGGCCGTTGTTCAGCGCCTCCAGCAAGGCGTCTTCATCCACCACGGTTCCGCGGCCCACGTTCACAAACACGGTGCCCGGTTTCATGGCGGAGAAAATGTCACTGTTGAAAAGATTCTCCGTGTACGGCGTGCCGGGAAGTGTATTGATCACGGCATCGGCATCAGCCACCAGGCGGGGAAGACCATCATTGTTGGTGACCTCCTCGATTCCCTCGATGGATTCCACAGTGCGCTTGGTTCCGCTGACTTTCATGCCCAGCGCCCGCACGATTCGGGCAGTTTCCATGCCAATTTCACCGAGGCCGGCGATAACCACTTTCGAGCCGTTGGCCAGTTTGGTGGGTGTTCTCAGCTCTGGCCAAACCTTGGCGGCTTGATCCTGCGCCATTTCGGCGCTGCGCTTGAAGCCGTTGAGGATGCCGAAGGCTGAAAACTCTGCCAGCGGCAGCGCGTGGACACCTGCGGACGTGGTCACGCGGAACTTCTGCAGGGTTTCGGTGTCGAGCCCTGAAGCCTTGACCGCGCCACCGGCTCCTGCCGCCATGGCGTGAATCCACTGCAAGTGCGGGTTGCTCGCAGCGATGCGCGCTAATCCGGCTGGACTTTCATTGGGGAAGCCGTACAGGACCTGTGCCCGGTTGAGCATGTCCCAGTAACGTTCCTCCTGCTCGGGTGTGCGCGTGAATTCCGGATCGCCGGCGTGATCGGCCGGGAAGCGTTCCGGCGGCAGGAGCTCGGGTTCGTAGAGAACTGTTATGGAAGGATCTACGGCGCGGATCAGCTCTACATGCTCGGCTTCGAGGGGTACAGCGATGGCGATGGTAAGTTCATCAGTCGTCATAGTGTTCATCATACTGAATGACGGCTAGGATATTGAACAGAATTTCTATAGATGACCAAAAAGAAGTGAGGTTACCCACCATGACAAGCAAACGCGTAGGCTTCGTAGGCTTAGGTCTCATGGGAGCCCCCATGGCATCAAACATCGCCATTGCCGGTTGGGACGTCACTGCCTGGAATCGCTCCGGGGCCGCCTTTGAAGGCCTCTCCGGCGTGCGGCGCGCAGCAGCCGTGGCGGAGCTGCGGGACGAAGACACCATCATCTTTATGCTCCCCGATCTGCCCTTCATCGAGGAAGCCGCCGCGGACCTTCTCGAATCATGGCGGAACAAGGCACCCCGGCCGGGTACCGCCGTCGTCGTCATGAGCAGCGTTTCCCCCACCGCGGTCCAACTGTTTGGCGACACCGTTCACGAGGCATCCGGCGGTAACGCCGCGGTGGTGGACGCGCCGGTCAGCGGCGGTACCGCCGGGGCGCACAGCGGAAGCCTTGCCATCATGGTGGGCGGCACCCAAAGCCAGTTCGAAGCGCTCAAGCCGCTTCTGGAAACCATGGGGACCACGGTCCGGCGCATGGGGCCGCTGGGTTCGGGGTCGCTCGCCAAAGCCTGCAACCAACTCATCGTAGGGACAACGACGGCGGCCCTCGCCGAAGCGGCTGAACTCGCGGAACGCTCCGGTATGGACGTGCGGGCACTCTTTGAGGTCCTTTCCGGAGGGCTGGCCGGAAGCCGGGTGCTGGAGAACGTTGGCCCACGCCTGGCCGCCAAGGACTATGCGCCCACCGGGCCGGCAAAGTTCATGCACAAGGACCTCGGCTTCGTGCTCACCAGCGCACAAGCCGTTGGTTCCGCGGTCCCCATGGCATCGGCAGCAATCGACCTTTACGCCGAACTCAAACGCCAAGGACTCGGTGATCAAGACCTCGCCGTTGTCCGTCAGGCCATCGCAAACCTCAGCCTTTCACCAGCCGCGACGTCGAACAGCAACTGAACCGGCGCAACACCAGAAGGAATGAAGAACAAAACTATGAATGGACTTTTTGATCTGACCGGGCGGGTTGCCTTGGTCACTGGTTCAAGCCGCGGTATCGGCAATGCCCTGGCCAGGGGCCTTGCCGATGCCGGCGCGACGGTGGTGCTCAATGGCATCAGCACTGAACGCCTGGAGAAAGCCCACCAGGCCATGGCCGCTGACTATCCGGTGGAAAGGGTCCATAGCCGGGCTTTCGATGTCACCGACGCAACGGACGCTGCTGAGGGTGTGGCTTGGATTGAACAGAACGTGGGGCCTTTGGACATCCTGGTTAACAACGCCGGAATTCAGCACCGTGTCCCCATGCTGGAGCTCGACGTCAAGGACTGGGACCGTGTCATCACCACGGACCTCACCAGCGCCTTCCTGGTAGGCCGGGAAGCGGCACGGCATATGATCTCCCGGGGACACGGCAAGATCATCAACATCTGCTCGGTCCAAACGGACCTGGCGCGCCCCACCATCGCCCCCTATGTGGCTGCCAAGGGCGGACTCCGCAACCTCACCCGCGCCATGACGGCAGAATGGGCCGCCTCCGGTTTGCAGATCAACGGAATCGCGCCGGGGTACATCCACACGGAAATGACCCAAAACCTGGTGGACGATGCTGACTTCAATTCCTGGATCCTTGGCCGGACCCCGGCCAATCGCTGGGGCACTACGGCAGACCTTGCCGGGCCCACCGTATGGCTCGCCTCCCAGGCCTCGAACTTCGTGAACGGCCAGACGATCTTCGTCGACGGTGGAATGACGGTGGTGGTCTGATGAGCATTATTCTCCCGGCCTCAGGCCCCGCCGTGGTTGCCCATGGCAAGGGCGACCTGAGGATTGAAGACATCCCCTTGGCAGTGCCGGCTACGGATGAAGCGATCGTGGAGATTGCCTACGGCGGGATCTGCGGATCGGACCTTCACTACTGGCTGCACGGAGCAGCAGGGGAGTCCATCCTCAAAGAGCCCATGGTCCTTGGACACGAAATCGTGGGCGTAGTGGTCCAGCAGGCAGCCGACGGTACCGGCCCCGCCGAGGGAACCCCCGTGGCCGTCCACCCGGCAACCCCGGCACCCGGCGATGTCAGATACCCCCAGGAGCGGCCCAACCTCTCCCCGGGCTGCACCTACCTTGGCAGTGCTGCCCGGTACCCCCACACAGACGGCGCGTTCAGCCGCTACGCCACCCTTCCCTCAAGGATGCTGCGCCCGCTGCCGGAGAACCTGGACCTGAGGACGGCCGCACTGGTTGAGCCCGCCAGCGTCGCTTGGCATGCCGTAGGCCGCGCGGGAGACGTCAGGGGAAAGACAGCCCTGGTGATTGGCAGCGGTCCGATCGGTGCACTCGCCGTTGCCGTCCTGAAGCGTGCCGGCGCGGCCCGGATTGTCGCCGTCGACATGCATGACAAGCCCCTGGAAATCGCCCTTGCCGTTGGCGCCGATGAGATCCTGAAAGGCGACAACACCGAGGCCATCGCGGCAGTGGACGCCGACGTGGTGATTGAATCCTCTGGAAGCCATTTTGGCCTTGCCTCGGCCATCAAGGGCACTACTCGCGGCGGCAAGGTGGTGATGGTGGGACTCCTGCCGTCCGGACCCCAGCCGGTGTTCATCTCCCTCGCCATCACCCGCGAGCTGGAACTCCTTGGCTCGTTCCGCTTCAACGACGAGATCGATGAGGTCATTGCTGCACTGGCCGATGGTTCGCTGTTCGTCGACCCCGTGGTAACCCACGAGTTCGGCCTTGCCCAGGGCCTGGAGGCTTTTGAGGTGGCGAAGAACTCCGCTGAATCCGGAAAAGTGCTGCTGAACTTTCAGGGATAAAGACTAGTTCCTGGCGACGGGGACGAACACGCGGGGCTGGTCATTCCAACTGGGTGCCAGCTCCGCAATGGTCTGCTTCATGATTTTTGCTGCGGCTTCGCGCGCAACGGACCCGTCGCCCGCATCAATCGCGTGGGCGACGTCCATGTGCCACTGAAGCGCTTGCTTCTGGGGATGTTCCGGCATAAGTCCGTGCACAGTTCTACCTGTGAGGGTCTCCGTGACCTGGCCAATCAGGTTGGCGAACATTTCGTTGCCGGAGCCGGAGAGGACCAACGCGTGGAACCTGATGTCGAGGTCAAGGAACCGGGCCATGTCACCGGCATCGCCGGCTTCCTTCATGGCAAGGGAGATGCCCACCAGCTCCTTCCGAAGACTTTCCGGGGCGTTCCCGGCGGCCAGTTCCGCTGCTACAGGTTCGACGGCGGAACGCAGCTCAGCGAGCGACCTCAACTGGGCGCCGCGCCCTTCGCCGGCCAGCCGCCAACGAATCACCAGAGGATCGAAAGGGTTCCAACGATGTGCCGGCAAGACCCTGATGCCTACTCGCTTGATGGTCTCCACAAGTCCCAGCGACTGCAGCACACGGACGGCTTCACGGACCACTGAACGCGAAACTTTGAGTTCGTCTTCCAAGTGCTCGGCCAGCATGACATGGCCCGTGGGCAGGGCGCCGCCGACGATTTTGGTGCCCAAGTGCTCTACGGCGCGGTGGTGGAGGCTGGTTGACATAGTGGTAAGCATAGTGGCGCGGCGACCTCAGGTGCGCAGAGGAATCCGGGGCGGCATCATAGACTGTTTATGACGCGGCACCGTTCCAAAACGTGGGCGCCGCTTTCCCGCACCTGGCTTAAATACGTATGGTTTATTACAGCCCCTGGTTTTGAAATCGCTTCCCGCGTGCCCCATTGGGTATCGGGCGACTGTTTGTACACGAACTTGTACAAGAACGAAATGGAGTTTTGATGTCAGCACACATCGGTGTCACCGGCCTTGCGGTGATGGGCGCCAACCTGGCCCGCAACCTTGCCCGCAACGGCTTCACCGTGGCTCTCCACAACCGCTCCGTGGAAAAGACTGACGCCCTGCTGGAAAAGCACGGCACGGACGGCGACTTCATCCGCACGGAAACACTGCAGGAACTCGTCGACTCCCTTGAAAAGCCCCGCCGCGTCCTCATCATGGTCAAGGCAGGCGCTCCCGTTGACAACGTGATCGAGCAGCTCGAGCCGTTGCTTGAAGCCGGGGACATCATCATCGATGCCGGTAACTCGCACTACGAGGACACCCGCCGCCGCGAAGCTGCCCTGGCCAAGAAGGATCTGCACTTTGTCGGCGTCGGTGTCTCCGGTGGCGAAGAAGGCGCCCTGAACGGCCCGTCCATCATGCCCGGCGGCTCCAAGGAGTCCTACGACGCCCTCGGACCCCTGCTGGAGAAAATCTCCGCCAAGGTGGACGGCGAACCGTGCTGTGCATGGATCGGCACCGACGGCGCCGGCCACTTCGTCAAGATGGTCCACAATGGCATCGAGTACGCCGACATGCAGGTTATCGGTGAAGCATTCGACCTCCTCCGCTCCGGTGCAGGCATTGAGCCCGCCGAGCAGTCCAAGATCTTCGCTGAGTGGAACAAGGGCGATCTGTCCTCCTTCCTGATCGAAATCTCCGCAGAGGTCCTGGGCCACGTTGATGCCAAGACCGGCAAGCCGTTTGTTGACGTCGTGGTGGATGCCGCAGGTCAGAAGGGCACCGGACGCTGGACGGTCATCTCCGCTCTGGAACTGGGTTCCCCGGTCTCCGGCATCGCTGAGTCCGTTTTCGCCCGCGCACTGTCCTCCCAGACAGAGCAGCGCAAGCTCGGCCAGGAACTGCTCGCCGGTGAAGAAGCTTCCGTGGAAATCCCCGAAACCTTCGTCGAGGACGTCCGCCAGGCTCTCTACGCCTCCAAGCTGGTCTCCTACGCCCAGGGCCTGGACATGCTGACCTCCGCCGCCAAGGAGTACGGCTGGGACCTCAAGCTGGACGAGATCGCTTCCCTGTGGCGCGCCGGCTGCATCATCCGCGCAGAACTGCTCAAGGACATCACCAAGGCCTACGCTGCCGATGAGAAGCCCGCCAACCTGCTGTTTGCGCCGGCCTTCACCAAGGCCATCGCTGAAGCGCTTCCGGCTTGGCGCCGGGTTGTAGCCACGGCTGTCCAGCTGGGCATCCCCGTTCCGGTGTTCTCGTCCTCCCTGGCGTACTACGACGGCCTGCGCCGCAAGCGCGTTGCCGCCGCCCTGATCCAGGGCCAGCGCGACCTCTTCGGTGCACACACCTACGGTCGTGTGGACACCGAGGGTACGTTCCACACCCTCTGGGGCGAAGACAAGTCCGAGATCTCGGCCGTCGACACCCACTAGCAACACCCTTCCCGCAAGGCCGGTTCCTCCCAGTTACTCTGGGATGGACCGGCCTTTGCCGTAGTGAATTGTTTTCCGTTCCTTACCGAACTCAAGGAGACCAGCCATGGCACCCCGTATCGCGTTTGTCACCGGGGCGTCCACCGGGATCGGTTTCGACGCGGCCATAGCACTCAGGTCAGCTGGTTTCACTGTCTATGCAGGCGCACGACGTGTGGGCAAGATGGAGCCGTTGAAGCAACACGGCATTAGTGTTCTGTCTTTGGATGTCACGTCGGAGGAATCGATGGCGTCCGCGGTGGCGCTGATCGAAGCTGCCCATGGACCAATTGACGTGCTGGTCAACAACGCGGGCTACGGTTCCTATGGCTCACTGGAGGAAGTTCCGTTGGCTGAGGGCCGGCGGCAATTTGAGGTCAATGTCATGGGTCTGGCGAGGATGAGCCAACTCGTCATACCCGGGATGCGCAGGGCCGGATCAGGCCGGATCATCAACATCACCTCAATAGGCGGCAAAATATATGAGCCGTTGGGCGCCTGGTACCACGGCACCAAGTTTGCGGTGGAGGGCATGAGTGATTCGTTGCGGCTTGAGTTGAAGCCACACGGAATCGACGTGGTCATTATTGAACCATCGGGAACAGACAGTGAGTGGGGCGGCATTGCGGGGGAGGGCCTGCTCATGGCCTCGGGCAGCGGGCCCTACAGGCAACAAGCGCACGTTGTGGCTGCCGCGTTGGCATCCACCTCCGGAACCGGCCATGTGTTGTCTACGCCGGCGGGGGTTGTGGCCAGAACCATTACTCGCGCCGCAACGGCAAAACGCCCCAGAACCCGTTACCCGGTGGGCAGGGGCGCCTGGGGCGTCCTGGCGATGCGTAAGATTCTTCCGGACCGCGCCTTCGACATTGTCTTCTGGAACTTCTACCGAAGGCTTGCCGGTTAGATCCGGTATTCGATGTAGTACTCCGCCGGATCCACCGCCGGTTTGGTTTCGGACCGGGCATCACGGTGCCGCCACGTGGCGGGGATGCCTGTGATGATGGACTCCGGTGGTGCGTCCTTCACCACCACGGCGTTGGCGCCGATAGCGCTGCCGGCACCGATGGTAATGGGACCCAAGACCTTTGCACCGGCTCCAATGGTGACGCGGTCGCCGATGGTTGGGTGACGCTTGACCTTGGCCAACGATCGTCCGCCGAGCGTTACTCCGTGATAAATCATCACGTCTTCGCCGATCTCGGCTGTTTCACCAATCACCACTCCCATGCCGTGATCAATGAAGAACCGCCGGCCAATGGTCGCGCCGGGATGGATTTCGATGCCGGTGAGGAATCGAGCCAACTGGGATATCAGGCGCGCAGGAAAACGGAGCGCCGGATTCTGCCAGAGCCGATGAGTTATCCGATGCGCCCAAATGGCGTGCAGTCCGGAGTAGGCGAAAAAGTTCTCAAAAGAGCCTCGAGCCGCCGGGTCGTGGGACCGGGCGGCATCGAGGTCTTCCTTAAGCCTTGCGAAGAAGCTCACAAAGACCTTTCTACAGGAAATGAAGGCGTGCCGGCGTGGTGTTAGCCGCGGATGTCGTCGAACAGCACCGTGGAGATGTAACGCTCCCCGAAGTCGCAGACCACGGCCACGATCAACTTGCCGGCATTCTCAGGGCGCTTGGCCAACTCGAGGGCACCCCACACAATGGCGCCGGAGGAAATGCCGCCGAGGATGCCTTCACGTGCGCCGAGTTCACGGGCTACGCGGACCGAGTCTTCCAGGGTGGCGTCAAGGACTTCGTCGTAGACGTTGGTGTCCAGGATTTCCGGAACAAAGTTGGCGCCGATGCCCTGGATCTTGTGCGGGCCAGGGGCTCCACCGTTGAGGATCGCCGAATCTTTGGGCTCGATCGCAACAATCTGCACACCGGGCTTGCGTTCCTTGAGGACCTGGCCAACACCGGTGATGGTGCCACCGGTGCCTACGCCGGCCACAAAGATGTCTACTTCGCCGTCGGTGTCTTCCCAGACTTCCTCGGCAGTGGTGGCGCGGTGGATAGCTGGGTTGGCCTCGTTGGCAAACTGCTGGGCCCAGATTGAGTTCTCCGTGTTGGCAACGATTTCCTGTGCCTTCTCGACGGCACCTCGCATGCCTTCGGATCCGGGCGTCAGGACGATTTCGGCACCGTAGGCGCGCAACATGACGCGGCGCTCGGTGGACATGGTCTCAGGCATGGTCAGGATGACCTTGTATCCGCGTGCTGCGCCCACCAGCGCAAGTGCGATGCCGGTGTTCCCCGATGTACCTTCGACGATGGTTCCGCCCGGCTTCAGGGCGCCGGACTTCTCGGCAGCATCAATAATGGCCACGCCGATGCGGTCCTTGACGCTGTTGGCCGGGTTGTAGAACTCGAGCTTGACGGCAACCGTGGCGTCGAGGCCTTCGGTGAGCCGGTTCAAACGAACCAGCGGGGTGCGGCCGACCAGCTGCGTGACGTCGTCGTAGATCCTTGCCATGAAAATTACGCCTATCTCTGAAGAGGGATTGCTGAGGTCAGCCTAACCAGCGGGATCGAAACCTCGCTAAGCAGTAAGCCATGCAGAGTAATATTTCCGGGCCTTTGCCAACTTCGGGTTGATGATCACCTGGCAATAGCCCTGATAAGGGAACTTTGCATAGTAATTCTGGTGCACTTCCTCGGCCTCGTGAAACTCGGGAAGTCGGCTGACCTCGGTCACAATCGGATCGGACCACAGGGACTGGGCACGCTCGATGGCTTCCTCGAAGAGGACCTTTTCTTCCGTGGTTGTGTAGAACATTGATGAACGGTACTGGGTGCCGACGTCATACCCCTGGCGATTCAAGGTGGTGGGGTCGTGGAGGGCAAAGAACATGTCCAGGATGACTTCTTCGGGAATTACGGTTTCATCGAAGGTCACCGCAACGACTTCTGCGTGGCCGGTGGTCCCGGAGCATACCTCGTAGTAATCAGGATTGCGGACGTGGCCCCCGGTGTAGCCGGATACCACAGAGCTGACGCCGCGGGTCTTCTGGTAAACGGCATCAAGGCACCAGAAGCAGCCGCCGCCAAGTACGAAAGTTTTCATGTTCTCTTCAATGGATCGGAGGGCCTGATGATTCCCGCTTCACCTTACGGGAGAATTACGGCACCAGGGAGGTGCCACGGAGTGGCGGCTACTTGATGGGGGCTCAGTAGGGAAGAAATCTGGCTCAGTAGGGAAGAATAAGAGCATGGAAGCAGTAAACACCCACATTTCTGATGTGGATTCCGTCGAAGAGGACGAAACAGAGGACGGCAACGCTGATCCTACGCTGGGTCAGGTGTTGCTGGCTGTGGAGGAACTGTGGCCGGAGTCCCTGGCTGAAGACTGGGATGAGGTTGGCCTTGTTGTTGGCCGGCCCAATGTTCCCGTCACCAAAGTTCTCTTTGCCGTGGATCCCACGCTGGCCGTGATCGATGAGGCCGTGGAGTGGGGAGCGGACCTGCTGATCACCCATCACCCGCTTCTTCTCAAAGGCGTGAACTCTGTTGCGGCCACCTCAGCGAAGGGCCTAGCGGTGCACCGGCTGATAGAGGCAGGGACAGGGCTGTTGACCGTGCACACCAATGGAGATTCAGCCGTGGGTGGAGTTTCAGATGTTCTGGCTGATGCCTTCGGCCTGGAAAACGTCACGCCCTTGACGCCGGCAAGCAACGGTTTGCCTGAGGAGGGTATTGGCAGGGTAGGAGACCTCCCTGACCTTGAGACACTCGGTGACTTCGCTGCCCGCGTCTTTGAAATGTTGCCGGCCGTCGCAGGCGGTGTCCGGGTAGCTGGAGACAAAGACGGCCTGATCCGGCGCGTTGCGGTGTGCGGCGGAGCCGGTGACAGCTTGTTCGACGCAGTTCGAGCCGCCAACGCTGATGTGTACGTCACAGCAGACATGCGTCACCATCCAGCATCCGAAGCCCGTGAGGGCGCCACCAATGGCCGGCCCTATTTGATTGACGTTTCGCACTTCGCCAGTGAGTGGCTGTGGCTGCCTGCTGCCGCTGAAGCGTTGGGCAACGTGCTGGCGGACCAGGGCTACGACGTCGAGATCCGCGTCAGCGGCACCAACAGTGATCCTTGGGACTTCATACTCACTCCCGGCGGGGACTAGAGTCTAGAAAGATATGGACAGCCCTGACAGTCAGAGGCGGTCCGGCCGGACCTGATCCCCAGGCCGGCAGCTAATAGCGGAGGTAAGCGTGGCGAAAGCAGCACCGGCAGAACAATTGAAGTTGCTTGAACTGCAGGGACTGGATGCCAAGCTCAGGTCGCTTGCGGGCCGCCGGAAGGTTCTGGAAACGGATCCACGCATCACTGACCTCACGGATGCGCTGAGCGTGGCCAACGGCGAGCTCGGCTCGGCCAAGGTTGCCGTTCACGACGCCGAAGCCGAGCTTCGCCGCGCGGAAGCGGATGTGGAACAGGTAGCCACCCGTATCCAACGCGACGAGACCCGGCTGAACAGCGGCACCGGGCTGTCCAAGGATCTTGTGGCGCTGCAGAGTGACATTGCCTCCCTCAACAAGCGTCGCTCGGACCTTGAGGACGTTGAACTCGAAATCCTGGAGCGCCTGGATACTCTGCGCGAGCGGCAGGCAGCCCAGCAGTCGATCGTTGACGACATCCAGGGTTCCTTTGGCAGCATCCGGGCTGAACTGGATGAAGCCATTGCCGAGATCGCCGCCGAGGAAACAGTGGTACGGGGGCAGCGCGCCGCCTTCGCCGAATCCTTGGACGCGGGCATTCTCTCCATCTATGAGAAGACCATTGCCAAACGTGGAGTCGGGGCAGCACGGCTGTTCCACGGAAAGTCCGAAGGCTCCGGCATGATGCTCAGCCCTGGCGACCTCGCCGAAGTCAAAGCCGCCGCTGAGGACGATATTGTCTTTTGCCCGGATTCAGGTGTCATCCTGGTCCGTTCGGCGGAGTGGAACTGACGCAGCCCAACATCAGTTGGACGCTCAGGTGGTGAGGATGATGTTGAGCGCGTGCGGCTTGCGGGCCATGCCTTCAACGAGTTCAGCAGTCCAGATCTCCCGGGCAGCCTTCAAGAGCTGATCCGGGGTTGCCGGGGCCTTACCGCGCCGGGTCAGCAGGTGGCGGGCCAGTTCGCCCCGGGTGTGTTTGGCGAAGTGACTGACAACCGTGCGCTTGCCGTTCGCTTCGTTGAACACATTGACGTTAACCGTCTGCGTCGCCGGGGGAGACCAGGCAGCAGCGTAGGTACTGGAGCGGCAGTCCACCAACAGTTCGCCGTCGGCGCGTGAGGCGAGGGCAGCGTTAAGCTGCGGCTTCCAGTACGTGGCGAGGCGGCCGACGTCGGGCAGTGCCGTTCCCATGGACAGGCGATAGGCAGGCACGTGGTCGCCGAAGCCTATGGCGCCCCACAGGGCGGAAACCACCAGGACGGATTCGTTCGCCTTGCGGCGCTGCGTTGGCGTCATGCTGTTGTAGCCCAAGGCGTCGTAGAGGACTCCGGAATAGACCTGATGTGCGGGAGCGGCTGGTTCGGCATGCAGCCGGGTATTGCGTTCGACGTCGTCCCGCAACGAGGCGCCGACCCCCAGCAGCGCCAGTGCATCCTCGTGCGCGCTCACCGTACCCAGTGCTTCGAGTACTTTTGCACGGTAGGGGTTCAGTTCGGGGAAGCTGAGCGATTCCCAGTTAATGGCGGGACCGTTGGCAGCGGGGGTCTTGCCTTCGGAAGGCGGCAGCAGAATCAGCACCAGTCGATATTACCGGGGACTTTGGTAGGCCCCAACGCCGGTAGACTGGACGGCGGATGGGTCGACCAGGCGGTCGCGCGTCACGGAAGTGGCTCGAGGAACGTCCGGGCTCCGAAGAGCAGGGTGGTGGGTAACGCCCACTCGGGGTAACCCGCAGGCCAGTGCCACAGAGAACAGACCGCCTGCGCGCTGTGATGTTTTGCATCGCGGGGCAGCAGGTAAGGGTGAAACGGTGGTGTAAGAGACCACCAGCTCCCTGGGTGACCGGGGAGGCTAGGTAAACCCCACCCGGAGCAAGGCCAGACAGGACACGCTTGAGGGCTGCTCGCCCGAGTGTCCGGGTAGGCTGCTGGAGGGCGTCGGCAACGGCGTTCGTAGATGGATGGCCGCCACTCCCTTGCCGGTAACGGCAGGGGATGACAGAACCCGGCGTATCGGTCGACCCATCCATTTATGACTCCCGGATTTGTCCCGTGTGAGTGATTTCACGCCCCGGGGCGGCCTGCAGCCCTTCCTTCCGCCCTAGAATGGTTACTGAACGTAGATGTTCTGCCGCCGGGACTGCGTTCGCAGCCGGCGGATTTTCTTTGCTCTCGTTCAAGGCGCTGTGGGTGGACCGAAGCCCGCCGGCGCATGTGCCGCAGGACTACTCCGGGCGGCCGCTGCCATCTGCATACGAGGACGTATGTGGTTGACCCAAGGAAGGTAGTTCTGTGAGCCAGACGTCAGATTCTTGTCTTGATAAGTGGATGGGCCGGGAGGCTCTCGCCGAGGCCATGATTCCGGTGATCGGCCGGTTGTACCGGGAAAATAATGTGGTCACGAGCATCCACGGCCGGAGCCTGATCAACAAGTCCACCATGAACATCCTCAAGGCCCACCGTTTTGCGCGCCGGATGAGCAACCACGAGCTGCTGCTCGAAGAGACGGCGCCGCTGCTGAACGCGCTGTCTGAGTTGGAGCTCGGCGCAGCCGCCATTGACATTGCACGCTTGACTGAGAAGTTCCGGGCCGAAGGCAACGGTGCCTCCCTGGATGAATACCTGCGCTCCGAGCTCGCGGAGATCGTGGGAAAGCGTGGCGCTGACGACCGCACCAGCACCGACGTCGTTCTCTACGGCTTTGGCCGTATCGGCCGTCTCCTGGCCCGCATCCTCATTGAAAAGGCCGGTGGCGGACACGGCCTGCGGCTCCGCGCCATCGTTGTTCGCAAGGGCGCTGAGAACGATCTTGTGAAGCGTGCCAGCCTGCTGCGCCGCGACTCCGTTCACGGTTCCTTCGAGGGCACCATCCGCGTGGACGAGGAAGCCAACACCATCACCGCCAACGGCGTGCAGGTCCAGGTCATTTACTCGGACAACCCCGCCACTGTGGACTACACCGCTTATGGCATCAAGGACGCCTTGGTGGTGGACAACACCGGCCGCTGGCGCGATGCCGATGGCCTCTCACAGCACCTGCAGAGCAAGGGTGTTGCCCGCGTCTTGTTGACGGCACCGGGCAAGGGTGACCTCAAGAACATCGTCCACGGCATCAACCACAAAGACATCTCCGATGACGACAAGATCGTTACCGCGGCGTCCTGCACCACCAACGCCATTACGCCGGTGCTGAAGGCTATCAACGACAAGTTCGGCATCATTCACGGCCACGTGGAAACGGTTCACTCGTTCACCAACGACCAAAACCTGATCGACAACTTCCACAAGGGTGACCGCCGCGGCCGTTCGGCAGCACTGAACATGGTCATCACGGAGACCGGTGCCGCCAAGGCTGTAGCCAAGGCATTGCCCGAGTTGCAGGGCAAGCTCACGGGCAATGCCATCCGCGTGCCCACCCCGGACGTCTCCATGGCCATCTTGAACCTCAACCTTGAGAACGGCACCACGCGCGATGAAGTCAACGACTTCCTCCGCGAAATGTCCCTGCACTCGGATCTTCGCAAGCAGATCGACTACATTGACTCTCCCGATGTGGTGTCCACTGACTTCGTTGGCTCGCGTCGCGCCGGCATTGTTGATGGCCTCGCAACGATTTCCAACGACAAGAACCTGGTTCTTTACGTCTGGTACGACAACGAGTTCGGCTACTCCTGCCAGGTTGTGCGTGTCATGGAAGAAATGGCCGGTGTGAACCCGCCGTCGTTCCCCGCGCGTGACGTGATTGCTCCCATCGCAGTACTTGAAGGGGCAGGAGCCTAGGCGCTCCGAAGTATTCGCGGGTTTCCCGGCTGAGTCACTGGTATCAGCCGGGAAACCTGATCAAAATGGGTTCATGGAAAACGAATCAACGTTGGAACATGAGACCACGCTTGAACACGCCTTGGACGTAGCCAAGGCCAACCACAAACAAGCGCAGAAGCTTCTGGACCAGGCGGTGGCGGGAAACGCCGCAGGTGATGTGCCGGACGAACGTGTAGAACAACTACGAGGACTCCTCGCCCTGGCAACCGAGGACCTGCAACGCGTGACACGGGAGCAATAGACCCGGTCACGCGCCACCTCACTGCAGTGTGACTTCTCCTACACACTGTGGATATCGACTCTGATGTCGGGGCTTTGTCCTACGCTCGAAGGACGTCGCCAGTCCCACTGAACGGAGTCCCTTGAGTACCACTTGGTCTGCCTACAAACGCGCCCGGCGGAGGTCACGTCAAGCGTGGGCCATTCTTGGATTGGCAGCTGCAACCGTCGTTGCAGGGCTTTCCTGGTACTTCACCGCCGGCCAATTCAACGCCGCAGAACCGTGGGCGGCCGGCCCCAGCGAAGCACCCGTCTTCAATCCTGATTGGATGAAACCCCTTCGCGGGGCGGCACTTGTTCCGCCCGAGAAGGCAAGCGATGCTTTGGAACATCTCCCGGTCAAAGGACGTGCGCAGAAGTCGGACTACAACAGAGCCGCCTTCGGCCAAGCCTGGGCAGACGCTGACCGCAATGGATGCGATACCAGAAATGACATTCTGCGGAGGGACCTCTCCGCAGTCGAGTTCACGAAGGGTTCATCGTGCAAGGTCTCTGGAGGTAGCTTCCACGAACCTTACACAGGGGCGCAGGTAACATTCCAAAGAGGCCAGGACACCAGCGCCGCCGTTCAAATCGATCACGTGGTGGCCCTCGCCGACGCCTGGCAGAAAGGCGCCCAGCAGCTCACTGTCCAACAGCGGCAAATGTTTGCGAACGACCCCCTGAACCTGATCGCCGCGGACGGACCCGCCAACGTCAAGAAAGGTGCAGGAGACGCCGCCACGTGGCTGCCGGCCAACAAAAATTTCCGCTGCCATTACGTCGCGCGGCAAGTCTCGGTGAAGGCGGCGTATCAACTGTGGATTACGCAAGCCGAAAAAGACGCCATGAAGCGGGTCCTTTCCTCTTGCCCGGACCAGCAAACCATCTACAGTGCCAGGTGACCGTGCCCCAGCTGCCAGGTGCCGCCGTCGTCGATCCGCTCCAGGACCACGCGCTGAAGTGAGGTTTCCCGCGGAAGCCTATCCAGGTTGTCCAGTCCCCGCTGCCTGAAGGTGAAATAGATGGCATCCGTAGGAGCATCAGTGCAGCGATCCAAGGTGAAGCGACGAGCAAAGGACGCGATGTTGCTCATAGGCAGGCGCTCCACGAGGTACGGGTCCAGCATCCAGGAATCGCATGTGGCTTTGTGGGCAGGCTTGTCCGGAAAATACCGGGTGAAGAAAGCCCGAGCCTGCGAGAAGCTGGCATCCACCAATTCGGGGGAGAGTGAGCCATCCTCGGGAATGTGGACCCCCAGAACCCACTCTGAGCTTGGATCTGCGGCGGGCACCAAATGGAACTGTAGCCGTCCCAGCCGGAATAGATTTCCTGCCATGTGCAATGTCAGCCAGGCCCAGGTATCCAGTCCAAACCGTCCATGGACCCGTCGGTTGATGCGGAGCTGTAGACCCAGGTCTGCCAAGGAAGCAGCCGAAACCGCCGGACTGATTCCGAGACCCACATGATACGCGTGAACTGACGGGGCAAAACGGAGCAGGGCTTCGATCCAGACCGCCTCCACGGCGCCTTCTGCCCGGATGCTGTCTACCGGAAAGGCACCAAGCCTCTCCTGCATCGCCTCCATAGCCTGAAGAACGGGCTCATCCGCAGGCGTGTCCAGAAGGTGCGCGCATTCAGCGGCATCGTCGCCGGTGATATCCAAGAGCTCGAAAAGCTCCGTGTACGGGCTGGCGGCCACGGCTCAGTGCCCGAACGGATCTGGATCTACGCCAGGCATCCAAGTCAGTCCAGGAACACCCCAGCCGTTCTTCTTGGCCTGCTTCAACGCCTTCTTGGAGTACCGGTCCACAAGGCGGTTGACATACAGTTTGCCGTCCAAGTGGTCGAATTCGTGTTGCAGGATTCTGGCGAACCACCCTGTCGCTTCGAAATCCAAGGGGTTGCCGTTGCCGTCAAAACCCTGAACCCGTGCCCATTCTGCGCGTTGCAACGGGTAGTACTCGCCCGGGAAGGACAAGCATCCTTCAACATGTTCGTCGGGATCCGGAAGTGCCCCCGAGACCTTGGAAAGTGTCAGCACCGGGTTGACCACCACGCCCTGCTCCGGCACGTCGTCATCGTTGGCGTACTTGTAGACAAAGAGTCGCTTACCCACGCCGATCTGAGGAGCGGCGAGTCCAACCCCGTTGGCGGCATCATTGGTTTCGAACATGTCCGCGATCAAGCCGCGGAGTTCATCATCGAAAACCTCCACCTCGCTTGCCCGGCGGTGCAACACAGGTTCGCCCCAGATAGTGACTGGCAGGACGGTCATCTCAGCATTTCCTTCGTTTAGCGCGGTAGTCCGGTGGCGGTCCGGCCGCGGCCTCGGACGTGGCCGCGTGACCCGCTCCGGGTTAAAAGCAAAGGCCGCACCGGATAACCGGTGCGGCCTTTGTGGAAACCGGCTCTGGAGCCAATCTCGGTGGGGTGAGCTACGGGGGTTGAACCCGCGACCTCCTGGACCACAACCAGGCGCTCTGCCAACTGAGCTAAGCCCACCATGCGCCTTATCGGGACTGAACCGTTTGACCGGCTTTCCTCCAAGGCAACGACAAATAGCTTACCTGCTGTTTTGGGGTGCAAAGTCCACTTTTGCCGTTTTTGGCGAAAAAACCTTGAAAAATGGTGCAGATCACACCCGTTCGCTGGATCCCAAGGTCTCAGCGGTGGCCATGATCTCCTTGGAAATGCGCTGTGCTGTGGCGGTGTCCGGTCCCGGCGTAGGAACGAAAACAGCCTGGCGGTAGTAACGCAGCTCGTCGATCGAGTCCTTGATGTCGCCCAATGCACGGTGGCCGCCATGCTTGGCGGGGGACTGGAAGTACGCGCGAGGGAACCAGCGGCGTGAGAGTTCCTTGATGGTGCTGACATCGATCACGCGGTAGTGAAGATGTTCCACGATGTTGGGCATATCCCGGGCCAGGAACATCCGGTCAGTTCCCACGGAGTTGCCGCCCAAGGGTGCCTTGCGGGGATCCGGGACCCACTTTTCGATGTATTCGAGGACCTGTGCCTCGGCCTCGGCCATGGTCTTTCCCCGGGGAAGCTCATCCAGGAGCTTGGAGCGGGTGTGCATGTCCCGCACAAAGTCGTTCATTTGCTCCAGCGCGGCATCATCGGGCTTGATAACCACATCCACGCCTTCGCCCAGGATATTGAGTTCGGAATCTGTCACCAGCGCAGCGACCTCAATCAAGGCGTCGTTGATGAGGTCCAAGCCGGTCATTTCGCAGTCGATCCAGACGATGCGTTCATTAGTAATAGGCACTCGCCCAGCCTATCGCTCAGTGGCTTCCAAGTGCTCCGATGGTACGATTTTTGAGCGCGGCAGCGTCGTTTATTCCTGTTGCCGAACGCCCCCATGACGCAGAACTTTGACCCGACCGCAGCGGGTGAACGATTGGATGACGACCACATGACGGTGCCAATACCCGCCGCCCAGTTGGCAGGGGCAGCAACGCCGTCAGCCAACGCTGTAGCCGGCGAGGTAGATAACGCACGTTCGCCTTTGATCGCCGGCTTCATTGGTTCCATGTTCATGGTGTTCGGCTCCTTGGGCGTTGGCTGGCTTGCCCCGGTTTCGGAACTGCGTAGGTTGCCGCTCTTTATCTGGATGCGCACCGAAGGTGTTGGCGTTGGTCTGTCGATTGTGCTGTTGGCCATCGGTGGCATGCTGCTTGTCCGCGCCTGGCTGCGATTGGGCCAGCGCGTCCGGGTGTGGGGATTGGAAGCCCGAAAGGCGACGTTGCAGGCCGTGGCGGCCTGGGGGCTGCCCATGATGTTCACTGTTCCGCTCTTCAGCAGGGACGTCTACGCCTACATCGGTCAAGGCCGGTTGATGGTGGAAGGCATAAACCCTTATGAGAACGGGATTTCAGCCCTGCCCAACTACTTCCAGCTTGGCGCCGACAAGATGTGGACCGAGGCGCCTGTTCCTTACGGCCAGTTGTTCCTGTGGATAGAGCAGTTCGTGGTGTGGGTGACCAACGTACAGCCCGAAGCAAGCATTATGCTTTTCCGCCTTGTTGCTGCGGCGGGCGTGGTCCTCTGCATCATCTACGTGCCCAAGCTTGCGGAGCTTCACGGAGTGAATCCGCATAGGGCACTGTGGCTGACAGCGGCCAACCCGCTCTTCCTCACCAACTTCATTGCCAGTGTTCACAACGATGCTTTGATGATCGGGCTGGCACTGGCTGGCCTGTACTACTGTGCTACCCGTCGCGTCATTCGAGGGCTGGTGCTTGTCACTCTCTCCGTCTCCATCAAGCCGATCACCGTGGTGTTCCTGCCCTTCATCGGACTCCTGTGGGCGGGCAAGCTTGCCTCGTGGCCGCGCAAATTCCTTTATTGGTTCCTCACGGCCGCGCTGAGCTTCGGTCTCCTCTACGCCTTGAGCCTGGTCAACGGTTTTGGATTCGGCTGGATCAACGGTCTGTCGGCTCCTGGCAGCGTGTGGATTTGGTACGCGCCAGTCGGTCTCATCGGCATGGTTGTTGCCCTGATCTTCAATGCCTTTGGCTTGGACGGCTGGGCTTTGGCGAAGTGGGTTTACGACGCCGGCAAGGTGCTGATGGTTGCGGCCGTGGCATGGCTGATTTTCCGAGGCGAGTACGATCGCCTGATGCGACGGCTTACCTTGGCTTTTGCTGTTATTGTCATGCTCGCCCCCATGATCCAGTCGTGGTACGTAGTGTGGCTGATACCGCTGTTTGCCGTGACGGGTATCCGCAACGACTGGCAGGTCAAAGCGCTCTATTTCATCGTGTCGTTCTTTATGGTTTACGCGATCTCGGACCAGTTGGACGTGTTCCCTTACCTTCAAAGCGAAGACCTGGGACTGGCCCTCATTCTGGCCCGTTACGGTGCGGCCCTCATTGCGCTCTTGTTCGCGGTCTATCTGATCTTCGTGGATCCGAAGACAAAGGGTTTGTTCCGGGTCAGGGATGAAGCCGGTCTGCGTCCCATCATCTGAGCAGTTCGTGGGTCGAGCCCTGCCGCTACCGGCTTAGCCGTCCGGCAACAGCCGCAGTGCTTCGCGGGTGGAGAGTGGACTCAGAGCACCCGCGTTATTGGAAACGAAAGCCCTGACCCAGGCGGGGTCGGTTTTGCTGTACTCCCGTAGCGCCCATCCGATGGCCTTGCGAATGAAGAACTCGTTGTCGGAGAAGTTCGAGGAGATGACCGCTGCCAGGAGGTCGGTGTCAGTTTTCGCTTTGGCTCCAAGTTGGGCAGTGATAGCGGCCCGCCGGACCCATATGTCGCCGTCTGTGGACCACTGACGAAGGACCGGAGTCAGGGTGGCTGGATGGGCGAGCAGGAGTCCGCCGATCCGATGCGCGACTCCATCGACGAGATCCCACCAAGCGCCGGTACGAATGATCTCTTCGTAAATGGGCAACATCTGCAGGTCGTCCTTGACCATTTGCAGGCCCGTCAGATCGATGGCTGCGTACCGCTCTTCCCGGACCCCAGCTTCGCGCCAGAGCTCAAGAACGGCTTTTCGCAGATCATCCGGAGACGCCACAGGGTACTGCTTCGCCGCTTCTTTCACGATCTTGCGTACCTCGGGAACCCGGACACCCAAAGAAGGCATCTCCGATTTCATATACGCCTGGGCACCAATTCCCCGCTCGGAGTCGGCCGAAGATCGGAGGGTAGACCGGATTGCGTGCACCAGGACATTGTTGGTCATGCCACAACTCTAGAGCGGGTATTGCCGCCCGCAGTGTCCAAGGGTGGCCAGGGACTGTGGGCCTCGCTCCCGCTGTGGGGCCGCCGTAGAGTGGGGAGATGTCAATGCTGAAATCACCGGACCAAATCTCGATGATGCGCGAGGCCGGTCGCGTGGTGGCCAACGCCCTGTCCGCGGTGCGGGAGCGAGCTGATGTGGGCGTTTCACTGAAGGAGCTCGACGACGTCGCAGCATCCGTGATTTACGACGCCGGCGCAAAACCTGCGTTCCTCGACTACCACCCACGCTGGGCGGCCGTGCCGTTCCCCGGGGTGATCTGTACCAGCGTCAACGACGCCGTGGTCCACGGGATCCCGAATGGATACGTACTTGAGGACGGCGATCTGCTCAGCGTTGACTGTGGCGCCTTCCTGGAAGGTTGGTGCGGTGATTCGGCCGTCAGCTTCGTCGTCGGGACCGGCGACCCGGTGGATCAGGAGCTGGTGGCAGCTACAGAGGCAGCACTGACGCGCGGCATCGAGGCAGCGCGGGTAGGCAGCAAGATGGGCGACCTTGCCTATGCAATCGGCGGTGAGGCCAAACGCGCAGGCTTCGGGCTGTTAGCTGATCACGGTGGGCATGGCATCGGCCGGACAATGCACGCCGAGCCTCCCGTCCCCAACCTCGGGCGGCCTGGCAGGGGCATGAAGCTCGAAGAGGGCCTGGTCATTGCCATTGAGCCCATGTTGATACTGGGCGGCAAGGACGACTACTACCATGACGAGGATCAGTGGACTCTTCGTTCAGCAAACGGCCGACGCGCCGCCCATAGCGAACACACTGTGGCCATCACGGCTGAAGGGCCGGTCATCCTGACGCTGCCTTGATGACGGTTCCGGTTACTGAACCGCATTATTGTTTGCGGAGCCGCACAACTGGCCGGCCTGGAGCAGATTCGGGCACTTTTCCGGCAAGGGCGAACCACCGGCACCAGCACCGGGACGGTTCGCCCTTGATTCCGAACAATTCCTCAACGGCCGCCCAGGTAGCAGGAGCCGTTTCGATCCTCGAAGGAGCATGGTCGTGTGGCATGGGCCCAGAAGAGGCCCGGCATGCAGGGCTGGTCCCGCTGGCCTCCGGGTCTTGGCGCGCCGATCAAACGCCGGCACCCACCAGTTCCCCCGTTGTGGTGTTGACCAGTAGGGGGCCGGTGCCGTCAGGGTTCTCTACGGTGCTTGAGATGGACTCGTCTTCGGGAGGATCTATCTCCTGGCCTTCGGAGTCCCACTCATTGTTGCGGTCAGGGGTCCCAGGCGCTTCCACAGCAGGTGCGGAGTCAGCAGGGGCTGAGGTGCCATTCATTCGGGTGAAGTTGGCGGAGCCCCACATGAGGTCATGCCCTACTGATTCGGCGTCGATTTCGGCCACATGGTAGACGCGGCCCTCATGTTCCCATTGCCGCAGCCGTAGCCTCCCAATGACGAGCACCCGTTGTCCCTTTTTGATGCTGCATCCAACGTGCCCGGCGAGGAAGCGGAATGACTGAACGGTGTACCAGTTGGTGTTTCCGTCCACCCAGGTGCTGGTAGCGCGATCGTAGCGGCGCTCCGTGGTTCCAAGGCGGAATGATGCGGTGGCAGTGCCCCGCGTAGTAGTGGAACTCTTGACCTCCGAGGCCACGAAGCCCCGGACGCTGATCATGTCATTCATTGGTGGTCCTTCTCGGTGTAGGGAGTGCCTGTCCGGCGCTTTCAGCTTCATCCAGGAAAGACCGGGAGGGGAGGTCTGTAATGGCCTATGTGAATAACCTTGGCTGTACAGCCGTTGTGGAGGAGTAGAAGCTGTAGCGTGGTGGTGGCAAGCTGTGAGGCGATCGCACTGTAAACTCTTTGTGGCGCCAGCGGCCCACGGTGGTCAGGGCGCCAGTGCGCCCCAGTAGCTCAGGGGATAGAGCAGCGGCCTTCTAATCCGCCGGTCGGGGGTTCGATTCCCTCCTGGGGCACATATAAGGGGTCTTGGCCTGCATAAACGCAGGTCAGGACCTCTTCTCCGTTAAGTCTGCCGCGAATTGCCACGGGCCTTGCAGGCTGCACTCTGTGTGAAATGCACTGCTGCGTGGATGGCACAATGGCTACGTGATGAGCAGGCAAACGGCACAGACAAAAAGCAGGGCAGCAGACGCATGGAAAGTCCGCGTCGCAGGACTGACGCTGATAATCGCTGCCGCGTTGACGATGACGGCCTGCACGCCACCGGTCACGTCATCCGCCGATCAGCCCGTGCAGCCTTCCACCCGCCCTGAAGCCTCCACCAACCCGGAAAACTCCCCCAGCCCACAGGCCACAGCCACGGTTGATCCCGCTGTTGCGGCAACCACCTCCGCCGTGGAGTCCACCCTGAAAACCCTGGTGGCCGGCAATCCCAAGCCGGACCGGGAGGCGCTAAGGACTGCCTTGGTTTCAGCGGGCATCCCCGCAGGCAATGTGGAGGTGTCTGTGAGCCGCACGCCCACCGGACTGGACGTTGACGCCATGGAGGCCGCAGCCCGGACGGGCGATAGTTGCGTCATGGGGCAAATCCGCGATGGTGGGGTAGTGGTCACCGTGCTGCCCGTGTTGGCCACGGGAAAATGCTTCGTGGGAGACGCCCGCTAGTTCCACCGCAGCGCTCGAATGTGAGTTATGTACGCCTACCCATTAGATTTAAGGGCATGGCGGAATTCATTTACACGATGACCAAGGCTCGCAAGGCCGTTGGCGACAAACTTATTCTGGACGATGTCAGCATGTCGTTCTACCCTGGCGCGAAGATCGGCGTTGTGGGCCCGAACGGTGCTGGTAAGTCCACCATCCTGAAGATCATGGCCGGACTGGACACCCCGTCAAACGGCGAGGCCCGCCTGAGCCCCGGCTACACCGTGGGCATCCTCCTGCAGGAACCGCCGCTGAACGAGGAAAAGACCGTCTTGGGCAACGTCCAGGAAGGCGTTGGCGAGATCTATGGAAAGATCCAGCGCTTCAATGAGATCTCCGAAGAAATGGCCAACCCGGATGCTGACTACGACACACTCCTGGATGAGATGGGCAAGCTTCAGGAAGCCATTGACGCTGCGGATGCATGGGATATTGATTCCCAGCTTGAGCAGGCCATGGACGCGCTGCGCTGCCCGCCTGCCGATTCCGATGTCACCGTCCTCTCCGGTGGTGAGCGCCGCCGCGTAGCGCTCTGCAAGCTTCTCTTGCAGAAGCCTGACCTTCTGCTCCTTGACGAGCCCACCAACCACTTGGACGCTGAGAGCGTTCTTTGGCTTGAGCAGCACCTCTCCCAGTACCCCGGTGCAGTCCTTGCCGTGACCCACGATCGCTACTTCCTGGATCACGTGGCCGAGTGGATTGCGGAAGTCGACCGCGGGCACCTGTACCCCTACGAGGGCAACTACTCCACCTACTTGGAGAAGAAGAAAGCCCGTCTGGAGGTCCAGGGCAAGAAGGACGCGAAGCTCTCCAAGCGCCTTACCGAGGAACTTGAGTGGGTGCGCTCCAACGCCAAGGGCCGCCAGACCAAGTCAAAGGCACGTCTGGCCCGCTATGAAGAGATGGCTGCAGAGGCTGATCGCACCCGCAAGCTGGACTTCGAAGAGATCCAGATTCCGCCGGGACCGCGCCTGGGCTCCTTGGTTATCGAGGCCAAGAACCTGAAGAAGGGCTTCGACGATCGCGTACTGATCGATGGACTCTCCTTCTCGCTTCCCCGCAACGGCATTGTGGGCGTCATCGGCCCCAACGGTGTGGGTAAGTCCACGCTGTTCAAGACGATCGTCGGCATGGAGCCTTTGGATGACGGTGAGCTCAAGATCGGCGAGTCCGTGAAGATCTCCTACGTGGACCAGTCCCGTGGCGGCATCGACCCCAACAAGTCCCTCTGGGAAGTTGTCTCCGAAGGCCATGACTTCCTCCAGGTCGGTCAGGTTGAAATGCCTTCGCGTGCCTACGTGTCGGCGTTCGGTTTCAAGGGCCCGGACCAGCAGAAGAAGGCTGGTGTGCTCTCCGGTGGTGAGCGCAACCGCCTTAACCTGGCACTGACGCTCAAGCAGGGTGGCAACCTTCTCCTCCTTGACGAACCTACTAACGACCTCGACGTCGAAACTCTGGGCAGCCTCGAGAACGCCCTTCTCGAATTCCCCGGCTGCGCTGTAGTGGTCTCGCACGACCGTTGGTTCCTGGACCGGGTAGCGACGCACATCCTCGCTTACGAAGGTGACGACGAGAACCCCTCCAAGTGGTACTGGTTCGAGGGCAACTTCGACTCCTATGAGGAGAACAAGGTGGAGCGCCTCGGCCCCGATGCTGCCAAGCCGCACCGCGTCACGCACCGCCGCCTGACCCGCGACTAGAATCTCATCGCCTCAGGCACGAACGTAGAAAGGCCGGTCCCGTCAGGGACCGGCCTTTCTGTTCCAACGCGTCCCGGGCAGGAGGCTCTTCAGCGCCTACGGAACCCGGACCATTCCCTCTTGGGCAACGGTAGCCACATGCTGTCCGTCACGGTTGAAGATACGGCCTGTGGCGAGTCCCCGGGCACCTTGGGCGCTGGGGGATTCCTGGACGTAGAGCATCCACTCGTCAACGCGCACAGGGCGGTGCCACCACATGGCGTGATCAAGGCTGGCAACGCTCATGCCCGGCGTCATCCAGGCGAGGCCGTGCTTGCGGAGGATCGGCTCCAAAAGCGTGTAGTCGCTCGCGTAGGCCAGTGCTGCCCGGTGGAGGTTGGGGTCATCCGGGAGGGGCCCCATGGTCTTCATCCACACAGCGTTGGTCGCCACGTGATCGGCCGGCGGGGATACGTACAGTGCGGGGTCGATGTGCCGGACATCGAAGGGCCGCTCCGATGACATGTGGCGTGCCATGGGGTGATCGTAGTGGGATAAAAGTTCGGCGGTGCTGGGCAGGGAATCCGGATCCGGGATGCCTTCGGGCATCTCCGCCTGATGGTCCAAGCCGCTGTCTTCCACTTGGAAGGAAGCGATCATGGAGAGAATGGGCACACCGTCCTGGTAGGCATGGACGCGGCGGGCCGAGAAAGATCGGCCGTCGCGCAGTCTTTCCACCCCGAACGTGATCGGTTTGTTGGCGTCACCGGGACGCAGGAAGTAGCCATGCATGGAGTGCGCAGCCCTGTCAGGGTCCACGGTGCGCATGCCGGCCATCATGGATTGCGCCAACACTTGGCCCCCAAAAACACGGTGCCGTGGCTGCTTTTGGGACGGGCCCAGGAAGATGTCCTCATTGGTCCGGGCTCCATCAAAATCACCAAGGTCCAGCAGGCCGATCAGCACTTCCATGGGGTCTTCTACGGGTGCTTCCACCTCGAGGCCAGCATTCGTCTCAGTCATGGTTCGACTTTAGACGCCGCCCCGACCCCTCTCAACCGCGGACATGCCGGTAGAGTCGATGATGTGACAGACGTCTTGACCCAGTCCTTCCGCTTCGCCGATCCTCGTGACCTCGCAGACCTGCGAACGTTCGTCACCAGGGCAAAAAGCATCGACGACGGCGCCATCCGCCTCCAGGCCGCAGGCACCGTCCTGGCCGCATATGTGTGCGTGCTGAGGCCACGCATATTGGGTGAGTCCACCCCAACAATCCTTGGCTTGCGGACCATGGCCCTTGCTGAGCCGGCCCACGCAGACGTCACCGTGACGCTCGCCTCCGTTATGGACCGGTTGGCCAGGTCCGGTGCCGATGACGTGGAGCTGCCCATCCCGCCGTCGACCGTTTCCGAGTCCTGGGCGGGCGTTGGCGCGCCCCGAAGCGGCTGGGAGGCCCATGGCGCCATGCCCGACGCCGACCTCAAGGTGGCAGCCGAAGCCGGCATTGCGGAGGTGGCTGGCGTGATTCCCACAGCAGCGGGTGCCGCAGTGGTCAATAGCGCACGGGCAGCTGTTTGGGGTCGTGAACTTCCCGGCGCGGCCGGGCTGCCGGCAGGCGCCGCCTTCGCTGCCTTCGCGTTGGGTTTCCTGGGCGACGCTGAGCAAAAGGTCTTCCGCAATGGCCGCTGGTTCCGTCTGAGCGGACCCCGCGGCCATGTGCTGGTCAGGACCGGTGCAGGCCTGGGGCTCGGCTTCTAAAGACTAGGCGCCGGCTGAAGGACTGTTGATCATGGTCAGCGCAGCCCGCTCCATGTAGTCCCACAGGGTGCCTTCATGCAGCGGCGACAACTCCAAAGAGTCAACGGCCTTGCGCATGTGGAACAACCAACGGTCTTTGGCTTCGGGTGTCACCCGGAACGGCATATGGCGCATGCGCAGCCGTGGGTGGCCGCGTTCTTCGCCGTAGGTTGTGGGGCCGCCCCAGTATTGCTCCAGGAACATCAGGAAACGGCGTTTGGCAGGTCCGAGGTCTTCCTCCGGGTACATGGGCCGCAGCAAAGGATCCGTGGCAACGCCGTCGTAGAAGACATCGATGAGCTTGACGAACGTTTCATGGCCGCCAACTGCGGTGTAGAAGCTGTCCGTGTAAGCAGGTTGGCTGAACGGATCGTTCTGCATCAGCTGGCGTCGGGGGCCGGTCTGCGGAGTCGGTGGCTGCCCACTTGCAGTGTTACTCATTGGACTTCTCCTCGGCTTTGGTGACGCGCGGTGCGCCTGCTGTGACGGTGGCAGCTGCTGCGCCGGGTTGGTCGCCGGTGTCCGGTGTTTCCAGTGGCACGTAGTCGCCCTGTGATCGGTTGCCCACGCGGAGGATTTCGCCGTTGCGCAGGTACCAGATGGCTCCGTCCTCAGCACGGACCCGCGTAATGCGCAGGCCTACCGATTCAACGGTACCAATCACTTCACTGGTGACGATGACATCGCCGATCCCGTACTGGTCCTCAATGGTGATGAAGATTCCCGCGAGGAAGTCGCGGATCAGCTGCTGGGCACCGAAACCAATGGCGACACCCAGGATTCCCACGCTGGTCAAGAGTGGTGCGACATCAACGTTCATGTACTTGAGGACGTAGATGATGACGATCACCACAACAACCACGCTCACCAAGCTGGTCAACAACGTGCCAATGGTTTCGGCGCGTTGCGATCGGCGTTCGTGGTCCAGTGCGCGGATGGCCGGTTGGACCCACTTGAAATGCGGTTTTTTGAAGAAGGAACTGCCAGCGGACACTCGTCGCGTGATGCGCAGGATGATGAACCGTGCCACGACCCACACAGCCAGGCCCACGCCCAAGGTGATGAGGATGGACATCAGATCGATTTTTTCAGGTTCCAAGGTGATGGTTTCTGCAAGGGGGATGGAGGTCAAGGTGGAATAACTCCCTGTCGTCGGCCCGTGTTCGCCGGGCGCGGAACACTCTGTCCACCTACAACCCTAGCGCCGTAGCGTGACGGTATGCGCATCCTGGTCTTGGGCGGCACCGCCTTCCTGTCAGCAGAAATCGCCCGGCAGGCTGTTGCTGCCGGGCACGACGTCACCTGTTTGGCACGTGGTACTTCGGCTGGACCGCCCGACGGCGTCACGTGGGTCAGGAGCGACCGCGCCTTGGGTGCCGCAGCCTTCGCCGACCTCGAGGGACACTGGGACTCGGTGGTAGAGGTGTCCCGCGATCCGGTCCAGGCCCGTGAGGCCCTCGAAGCGTTGAGTGCAGGAACAGGGCATTGGACGTTCGTCTCCAGCTGCTCGGTCTATGCAGACCATTCCATACCTGGTGCCGATGAGAGCGCTACACTGCTCGAACCCCTGCCGGCGGGTCAGGCAGGCACCCCGGAAACTTATGGGGAGTCCAAGTCGGCGATTGAGCAGATGACGATTGCTGCCGTGGGGGAGAAGGCGCACATCGTCCGTGCCGGACTCATTGGGGGACCAGGGGACGGGACTGACAGATACGGCTACTGGCCGGCGCGATTCGCTGCGAACACTGACCCTGTCCTGGTCCCGGATATCCCGGACGCCGCCACACAGATCATTGATGTCCGGGACCTCGCGGCGTGGGTCCTACAGTCCGCTGAACAAGGGCTGGCCGGTACCTACAACGCCCTGGGAGACGTGGTGCGGTTCGAGGACTACATCGACGAGTCGCGGCGGGCTGCTGAAACCGCAGTGGGTGATCGTGCCGCTGAGGAGGTCATCCGGGCTGATGAGGACTGGCTGGTGGGCCATGGCGTGGAGTACTGGGCAGGTCCGGATTCCATGCCCCTCTGGCTGCCGGAAGGCCACGATGGCTTTCAATCGCGGACCAACCGCGCCGCACGGGAGCGTGGCATGGCCCTGCGCCCGTGGCAGGAGACCTTGGCAGCCACGCTTGATGATGAACGTCAGCGAGGCTTGGACAGGGATCGTAAAGCCGGGCTGCGCCGTGACTCTGAGCAGAGGCTCGTGGCGCTGTGGCGCCGTGAACAGCGTTAGGCGGCGGCCGTCGTCGTGAGCGGTTCGTGGAGAACCGGGAAGTTGACGCTGCGGGCAATGAAGCAAACCTGGTTGGCTTCATGATGAAGCTGCGGGACCACGTCTGCGTGGGCGGGATCGGTAATGGTGACGTGCGGCCTCAACGTGACACTTTCGAACTGCCCGCTGCCGTCCCGGTTGAGCTTCATGAGGCCTTCGGCTTTGTCCTCGTAACCGGTCACCACCACACCGTGTTTGACGGCCACATGCAGGAAGGACAGCATGTGGCACTGGGAGAGTGCTGCGAGTAGCAACTGTTCCGGGTTGTAGCGGGTCCGGTCCCCATGAAAAGTGGGATCTGCTGAACCTTTTAGCGTCGGAAGGCCATTGATTTCAACGTCGTGATCCCGGGAATACGCCCGATACCCGGCAGTGCCTTCACCGAGGTTTCCGGTCCAGCGGACAGTCAGTGCGTAATGGTGTTCGTGGAGGCCCATGCGGACAGTTTAGCTTTGGGGTGCCCACTATCCGCACGGGCCTCACACGGGGCGGGGCTTAGACGTCCGCTGCCCTTGCCCGCAGGGCCCGGGCCACGCTGTCGCGGTTTTCCAGCATCATTCGGCGCAGTGCTGCGCTCTCCTCGGGAAGTCCGGCCAGGAAGGCATCGGTGCGGTCCACCGTAGCTTGTGTTGTGAGCTGTGCCGGGTAGAGACCCACCACGATCTGCTGTGCCAAGGCATGGGTGCGTTCCTCGACGATTCCAGGCACTGCCTCAAAATACTTCTCCGCGAAAGGCTCCAGCAAGGCGGTGTCCGTCACGCGCATGAAGCCGGCCACCGCTGAGGCTTGCAGGGCGTTGGAGAGGTCCCCCTTGACCACGATTGAATCCCAGGCTGCTGCCTTTGCCTCCGGCGTGGGTATGGCCGCCTTGGCCAGTGCTGCCGCGTTGTGGCCGTTGGAAGTGTTGTCGCGGGAGAGTTCTTCGTCTATGCGGGCCTGATCCTTCCGTCCGCCGGCCACCAGCGCCGTGAGGAGCTCCCACCGCATGTCCTGGTCGATAGAGAGGCCCTCGAGTGTCTCCGTGCCATCCAAGAGGGCCTGAATACGGTCAAACTGCCCGCCACTGCGTGCCAGCTGGGCGAATGACTTGGCGAACTGCAGTTGGGCGTCCGAGCCCGCCGCCGCGGACGAAGCGAGGTCCCACAGTTTGTCTGCGGCCGCAATCGTCGAGGCAAGCTTGTGTTCTGCCGCAACGAAGTACGTCAAGGTGGTGGCGAGCTGGCGCAGCTGGACCAGGATCACCGAGGAGTCCGTTTCCGAGGCGATGTTCGCCAGGATCAGATCAACATAGCCGCGGGCGGGGGTTTCCCCGTCACGGGCTGCATCCCATGCCGAGCCCCACACCAGAGTGCGCGGCAGGCTGGCTGCGAAGTCTTTCAGATGGGCTTTGGCGGTGGCGAGGGAGTGTTCGTCCAAGCGGACCTTGGCGTAGGCGAGGTCGTCGTCGTTGAGCAGGATCAAGTCCGGCCGGGCTTTGCCCACCAACGCGGGTACTTCTGTGCGGGGGCCGTCGACGTCGAGTTCCTCGCGATGCGTCCGCTCCAGCTTGCCGTCGTCGGAGAGTGAGTAGAAGCCGACGGCGAGTCGGTGCGGGCGGAGGGTGGGCTGTTCCTCGATGGCAGTCTGGAGGATCGCGAAGCCGGTGATGGTGCTGTCACCGGCAACTTCCAGCTCGGGCGCCAGGGTGTTCACGCCGGCAGTTTCGAGCCACAGCTTGCCCCATGCGTCCAGGTCCCTGCCGCTGGCGGCTTCGAGTTCCACCATGAGGTCGGCGAGCTCGGTGTTCTTCCAGGCGTGCTTGGCGAAGTAGGAGCGGACGCCGGCCATGAACTGTTCCGGACCCACCCAGGCCACTAACTGCCGCAACACCGAGGCGCCCTTGGCGTAGGTGATGCCGTCGAAGTTCACCTCCACGTCTTCAAGGTTGTTGATTTCGGCGAAGATCGGGTGTGTGGTGGGAAGCTGGTCCTGCTTGTAGGCCCATGACTTCTCCACGGAGGCGAAAGTGGTCCAGGCCCGGTCGAATTCCGTGTTTTCCACGGCGGCCAGGTGCGACATGTATTCGGCGAAGGATTCGTTGAGCCAGAGGTCGTTCCACCAGCGCATGGTCACCAGGTCCCCGAACCACATATGCGCCAGTTCATGCAGGACCGTGATGGCGCGACGTTCAATCTGGGCGCCTGTGACTTTTCCGCGGAAGACGTAGCCTTCCAGGATGGTCACGGCACCGGCATTTTCCATGGCTCCGGCGTTGAACTCCGGGACGAACAGCTGGTCGTATTTCTCGAACGGGTACGGGAACCCGAACTGTGCCTCGAAGAATTCGAAGCCTTGGCGGGTCAGCTCGAAGATGTTGTCCGCATCGAGGTACTGCATGAGCGACTTGCGGGCAAAGACTCCCAACGGAATCACCCGGCCGTCGGAGCTGGTGACCTCGGAGCGAACTGATTGGTACGGCCCGGCAATCAAAGCCGTGACGTAGGAGGACAGGCGCGGGGTGGAGGCGAAGTTCCACACGGACCGTGCGGTGCCATCGCCGGCAGCAGGAGCTTCAACGGGAACCGGGGTGGGGGAGTTGGAGATAACGTCCCAGTGCGATGGCGCAGTGACCGTGAACGTGAAGCTGGCTTTCAGGTCCGGCTGCTCGAAGACTGCGAACATGCGGCGGGAGTCGGGAACTTCGAACTGCGTATACAGGTAAACCTCGCCATCCACGGGGTCTACGAAGCGGTGCAGGCCTTCCCCGGTGTTCATGTACGGAGCATCCGCCACCACCACTAATTCGTTGTTCGCGGCCAGGTCAGGGAGCTGGATGCGGACGCCGTCGGAGACCTCAGCCGGGTCCAGTTCCGTCCCGTTCAAGGTCACACTGTGGACTGCCGCCGTGATGGCGTCGATGAACGTCGACGAACCCGGCTCTGCAGAAAACCTAACCACCGTAGTGGAGCCGAAGGTCTCTGAACCTTGAGTCAGGTCCAGGGTGACGTGATAAGACTCGACGTTGAGCAGTTCGGCGCGTTTGGCAGCTTCGTCGCGCGTGAGGTTCAGGCCTGGCAAGTGGTGCCTCCGAAGATTTGGGATGGCCGGCCTGTCGTGGCCGGACGCTGGTGTGAAGCCATTCTTTCACTCCGCGCCGGGAAGGCAAGGAGCGGACACCACAGTGTCGCCCTACGGAGTAGCGTTGGACTATGGCATCGTTCCGGGAAACTCTGGATTTCCGCGCACTGAGGTTTGCGGTTGCCTTTCCGCTGCTTCTTGCCGTCGGGTTTGTGGTGTGCGCCCAGATGTTGCGCAACGAGCTCCCCAATCCTGTTGCGGTGATGTGGAACGCCGACGGCGGCAGTTCTTTCGCGCCGTTCGGCGCCTATGTGGCTGGCGGCGCTGCCCTCATCATTTTCTGCGGCTGGGCAGTCTTTCTTCAAGCAGTGTCAATAACCAGGCCTGTAGTCATGCGGCGGGTCATGATGGGCCTGGGCCTGACGGTAAGCCTCTTCATCACCACCGTGGTGGCGGCCGGACTAGTGGGCCAATCAGGTCTACCCGACGCACGCGGGTCCCATGTGGACCCCATTGTGCTGGCCATGGGCAGCGGCGCCGCCGTGGCTTTGGGCGTGGTGATGATGTTCGCGTTCAAGCCGGACCCGCGGTGGACCCGGGAGGATGACGTGGCGCTCGAAGAAGAGCTGCGGCTTCTTGAAGATCCCGATCTTGCCCGCGATACGCTCCGGCTGTGGGTGCATGCCAGGAGTTCCGTCTTCATCATGATCGTTGTCTCGGCATTGTTCCCCGCTGCACTGATAGCGGTGGCTGTCCCATGGCTTGGGGCCCTGGTTGCGGCGGCCGCGTTGGTGGGCGCAGGGTTCCTGTTCGCGCGGGTGCGGGCTGATCGTGGAGGGCTCCAGGTATTCGCCGGCGGGATCGTACGCGTCTTGACAGTACCCGCCGTCGACATCGCCGCAGCCGCCCCCGCAGAGGTCAAGGCCGCAGATTATGGCGGGTGGGGCTGGCGGCACCACGATGATGCCACCGCGATGCTGGTCGGCAGCGGCCCGGCCGTCGTCGTAAGGAAACTTAACGGTGGCCGGGTGGCGCTGAGCGCCGGCACGCAGGCCTCCGCGGACAAACTTGCGGGAGTCTTGAACCGGGCGGCGCATCGTGCCCGGGGCGACGGGCCGCCCCTATAACCCCGGTAGCGGTACCCTAGGTAGCGCATCCCTCATCGTCGGGCCCGGCCGCACGCCGCACCCGCGCGCCAGAAAGAATGGACTTCCTGTGACTACACCCCGCGTCCACATTGCTACAGACCACGCCGGCATGGAACTCAGTGCCCACTTGGTCAGCCACCTCACGGCCAAGGGCTACGAAGTGGTGGATCACGGGCCCAAGGAGTACGACGCCCTGGATGACTACCCTTCTTTCTGCATCAATGCCGGCCTTGCCGTTGTTGCGGACCAGAAGGCCGGAGTGCACGCCCTTGGCATTGTGCTGGGCGGCTCGGGCAATGGCGAGCAAATTGCTGCGAATAAGGTCAACGGCGTCCGCGCTGCCCTGGCCTGGAACCTCTCCACTGCAAAGCTGGCCCGCGAACACAACGACGCCAACGTCGTAGCTGTTGGCGGACGCCAGCACACCGTCGAAGAAGCCACCGAGCTCATTGAGGCCTTCCTGCAGGAGCCGTTCAGCAACGACGAACGCCACGTTCGCCGCATCGGAAAAATCGCGGTGTACGAAACCACCGGCGAGATCGTCGAGTAGTGCCTGAGGGGCATTCGGTCCACAGGCTGGCCCGCCAATTCCAGGACGTCTTTGGGGGCCGGCGTCTGGAAGTTTCCAGCCCGCAACGCAGGTTCACGGCGGGCGCGGAGCTCCTCACCGGGCACATCCTGGTTGACTCCACTGCCCACGGAAAGCAGCTCTTTCTCAGGTTTGACCACGATCTCTTCCTCCACGTCCACCTGGGTCTTTACGGGGCGTGGAGTTTCGGCGGCGACAGTACCTTCACGGGTGCGTCCAGCATCGGCGCCCCGCGGCGCATCGGTGAACGGGAAAGCGCCTCTGTGGCGGATGACGATGCGTACGACGGCCCGCCCCCGCCGGTAGGCGCAGTGCGAGTCCGCCTGGTCTCTGACCACGGTTGGGCCGATCTCCGGGGCGCCACCACGTGTGCAGCCATCACCGCTGCTGAGGCTGCGGCCGTGCTGGCGCGCCTGGGCCCGGATCCGCTGCATAACCGGCCCGGAGACCGTGATGAGTTCATTCGACGCCTGCGTCGGCGTAAGACGGCAGTCGCGCTGCTGATGATGGACCAGTCGGTGCTGGCCGGGGTGGGGAACATCTACCGGGCCGAAGTCTTGTTCCGGCAGGGTGTGGACCCGTGGACGCCGGGAAGCGGCATTGATGCCGAAACGGCTGGTCGGCTCTGGGATGACACCGTGGACACCATGTCGGACGGCGTCCGTGATGGACGGATTGTTACGACGCCGTCCACGCTGTGGACCGGCGGTGGCGTGATGGCGCCCGACGCCGACGCCCACTTTGTCTATAAGCGCCAGGGCCTGCCCTGCCGCGCCTGCGGGACGCTGGTGGGGGTAACTGAAATTGGCGCCCGCAAACTCTACTGGTGTCCCGGCTGCCAGGTTTAGGAAAGTTCCTGGTCAACAAAAAAGGGCCCCGATCCGTGGATCGGGGCCCTTTTGTATGGAGGGGACGACGGGAATCGAACCCGCGTAATCAGTTTGGAAGACTGAGGCTTTACCATTAAGCTACGTCCCCAGGACGGATATCCTTGTTTTGGACATCTTCCCGGTGGCTGTTCAAGCCGGGTACAACTAAACCTAATTCCGGCCGCAGTGTCAAATGTGCATTCTTGGCCCGCTTGCCCGTAGACTGTCCTGTGCCTTCGGGGTGTAGCTCAGCTTGGCTAGAGCACCTGCTTTGGGAGCAGGAAGTCGCAGGTTCAAATCCTGTCACCCCGACTCTGTGTTTGTGTCTGTTCAGGGGCACAACAGAAACCCATACCCACGAAATCAGGAGTACTTAGACTGTGAAGAGCGCTGTCGAGAACCTCACCGCAACGCGGGTCAAGCTCAACGTTGAGGTTCCCTATGAGGAACTTAAGCCGAGCATCGATGCCGCGTACAAGACCGTTGCTTCGCAGATCCAGGTTCCCGGATTCCGCAAGGGCAAAGTTCCCTCCAAGCTGATCGACCAGCGCGTTGGCCGCGGCTACGTTCTGGAGACCGCCATCAACGATGGCCTCAATGGCTGGTACCAGGCCGCAGTCCAGGAAACCGGTGTTCGGCCCCTGAGCCGTCCCGAAGTTGAAATCACCGAGGTTCCGGATCCGTCCGCAACCGATGGCGAGCTCAAGTTCCAGGTAGAGATCGATGTCCGCCCCGAGATCGAGCTGCCGGACTACGCCGGCATCAAGGTTGAGGTTGCTGCTGCCGAGTCTTCCGAAGCTGACGTCGACAAGGCGCTGGACGAACTTCGCGGCCGCTTCGGCACGCTGAAGTCCGTTGAGCGTCCTGCCAAGAACGACGACTTCCTGACCATCGACATCACCGCCACGATTGACGGCGAAGACATCGATTCCGCTTCCGGCCTTTCGTACCAGGTTGGTGCCGGCACCATGCTCGAAGGCCTTGACGAAGCCGTGACCGGCCTCTCCGCCGACGAGGAAGCAATCTTCGAGACCACGCTGGTTGGCGGCGACCACGCCGGCGAGGCCGCTCAGGTGAAGGTTGTTGTCAAGGCCGTCAAGGAGCGCGAGCTCCCCGAGGCAAACGACGACTTTGCGCAGCTTGCCTCCGAGTTCGACACCCTCGCTGAACTTCGTGAGGACCTCGCCAAGCAGGCTGCTGATTCCAAGGTAGTGGAGCAGGGCGTTGAAGCTCGCGACAAGGTTCTTGACAAGCTCGTTGAGCTGGTTGAGGTTCCTGTTCCCGACTCCGTGGTTGAAGAGCAGATCGAGGCTCACTTCAACCCGGAAAACGCACACGGCGAAGGTGACCACGACACCGAGGAGCACCGCGCCGAAGTCAAGGCCAACACCGAGCGCGCCTTCCAGAACGAGATCATCCTCGACGCCATCGCGGACAAGGAAGAAGTGGACGTCAGCCAGAATGAGCTGATCGACTACATCGTCACCACCGCAAGCCAGTACGGCATGGACCCCAACCAGTTCGCCCAGATCATCGATCAAAGCGGCCAGGTTCCCATGATGGTTTCCGAGGTCCGCCGTCGCAAGGCCCTGGCAGTTGTGCTGGGCCAGGCAGAGGTAGTGGACTCCGAAGGCAACAAGGTTGACCTCACCGACTTCGTCCGCCCTGCAGGCGAAGCAGCAGCCGAAGAGGACGCAGCAGTTGAAGCAACCGAAGAAGCTGAGGTTTCCGCAAGCGATGACCCCGCAGCAGTGAAGTTCTAGTCAACGACTCCTACCGGCCCCGGATCACATGATCCGGGGCCGGTTTGCTTTAAGGCTGAACAGCGGTCCTGATCGCCGACGTGCGCCGTCAGCGAACAGTGCGATTTCAGCGAACAAATCGCCCGTGAAAACGGTTAGTGTCCAAGTAGTGAAGTTCAGTGAGGTCACTGGCACCAGCGAGAGGTAAGTACTTATGTCACAGCAATCAGAGGCTCCCCGGATGGCAACTGTCGATCCCGCAGCCCAGGACAACTACATCTACAACCGCCTGCTGAAAGAGCGCATCATCTGGCTCGGCTCTGAAGTCCGTGACGAGAATGCCAATGCCATCTGCTCTCAGCTCCTCCTCCTCTCGGCTGAAGACCCTGAGAAGGACATCTACCTGTACATCAACTCCCCGGGTGGTTCCGTGACCGCCGGCATGGCGATCTACGACACCATGCAGTTCATCCCGAACGACGTCGTCACCGTGGCAACGGGTCTGGCCGCCTCCATGGGCCAGTTCCTCCTGTCCTCCGGAACCAAGGGCAAGCGTTACGCGACGCCCAATGCCCGCATCCTGATGCACCAGCCCTCGGGTGGCATCGGCGGTACCGCCTCGGACATCAAGATCCAGGCAGAACTGATCTTGCACATGAAGAAGGTCATGGCTGAGCTCACGGCAGAACAGACCGGGCAGTCCGTGGAGACCATCCTCAAGGACAACGACCGCGACAAGTGGTTCACCGCGACTGAGGCATTGGAGTACGGCTTCTTCGACAAGATCTCGGCGCATGCCGGTTCTGTTGCCGGTGGCGGCGGAACGGCCAACCAGTCGAACTCCGAAAACTAACCGGCACAAGAACCACTGAAACCCCAGGAGTAAAGAACATGAACTACAACTTCGGATGGTCTGCCGGTAATCTCCCGTCCAGCCGTTACGTCCTGCCCCAGTTCGAGGAGCGCACGCCTTACGGCTTCAAGCGCCAGGACCCGTACACCAAGCTGTTCGAGGACCGCATCATCTTCCTCGGTGTACAGGTGGACGACGCTTCCGCTGACGACATCATGGCCCAGCTGCTGGTCCTTGAGTCGACTGATCCGGACCGCGACATCACCCTGTACATCAACTCGCCGGGTGGCTCCTTCACTGCAATGACGGCCATCTACGACACCATGCAGTACATTCGTCCGGAGATCCAGACGGTGTGCTTGGGTCAGGCAGCCAGCGCGGCCGCAGTCCTCCTTGCCGCCGGCACGCCCGGTAAGCGTCTGGCACTGCCGAACGCCCGCGTTTTGATCCACCAGCCGGCGCTTTCCGGCGGTCAAGGTGGACAGGCGTCCGACCTCGAGATCCAGGCGGCGGAAGTCATGCGCATGCGCACCTGGCTTGAAGATACATTGGCACACCACTCGGGCCGTACGTCCGAACAGGTCAACAATGACATCGAGCGAGACAAGATTCTTACCGCTGCGGATGCCCTGAACTACGGTCTCATTGACCAGGTTCTGGACTCCCGGAAGATCAAGCCCCAGGCAATCACCCGGTAGCACACGGATTTGGACGCCGGTGCGGTTCACGAAATATGGACCGCACCGGCGTTCTGTTTCCACCCAAGCAGCCCATTGTGACCTAGAGTGGATCTTGTCACGGTGGTGCCAGCCGCGGCGCAGCCGCACACTTGAGTATGGCGCGGAGCCGCATCACCCGCATGCAACGAAGGGATTCACACATGGCTCGGATTGGCGAGAGCACGGATCTGCTGAAGTGTTCTTTCTGCGGAAAGAGCCAAAAGCAGGTACGGAAGCTGATTGCCGGGCCCGGTGTATACATCTGCGATGAGTGCATCGAGCTTTGCAACGAGATCATCGAGGAAGAGCTCGCGGAAGTTTCCGATCTCGGCAGTTTTGAACTGCCCAAACCTCGTGAGATCTTCGACTTCCTGCAGGAATATGTGATCGGCCAAGAGCCGGCCAAGCGTTCCCTTGCGGTAGCTGTCTATAACCATTACAAGCGCATTCAGGCCGGTCACGCTCCCAAGGCCGGCAGCCTCGGTGAGGGATCCCATCACGAGGATGTGGAGATCGCCAAGTCCAACATCCTTCTGATCGGCCCTACAGGCTGCGGAAAGACCTACCTCGCCCAGACTCTCGCCCGTCGGCTCAACGTGCCGTTCGCCGTGGCCGACGCCACTGCCCTGACGGAAGCAGGCTATGTTGGCGAGGACGTAGAGAACATCCTCCTCAAGCTCATCCAAGCCGCTGACTATGATGTCAAGAAGGCCGAGCAAGGCATCATCTACATCGACGAGATCGACAAAATCTCCCGTAAGAGCGAGAACCCGTCCATCACCCGCGATGTATCCGGCGAAGGCGTGCAGCAGGCTCTGCTCAAGATCCTTGAAGGCACTGTGGCCTCTGTTCCACCCCAGGGTGGAAGGAAGCACCCGCATCAGGAATTCATTCAGATCGATACCACCAATGTCCTGTTCATTGTGGCCGGAGCCTTCGCGGGACTGGAAGACATCATTGGTTCGCGTTCCGGCCGCAAAGGCATCGGATTCGGTGCGCCGCTCAACGAAGCCCGGGACAACGTGGATACTTACGGCGAAGTTATGCCTGAGGACTTGCTCAAGTTCGGGTTGATTCCGGAATTCATCGGCAGGCTCCCGGTCATCACTACGGTCTCCAGCTTGGACCGGCCGGCGTTGATTCAGATCCTGTCCACGCCAAAGAACGCCTTGGTGAAGCAATACCAGAAGATGTTCCAACTTGATGGCGTGGAGTTGCAGTTTGACGACGACGCCCTGGATGCCATAGCGGACCAGGCTCTTGAACGTGGCACAGGCGCACGTGGCCTGCGGGCCATCATGGAAGATGTATTGCTCCCCGTCATGTTCGATCTTCCCAGCAGAGACGACATCGCAACCGTGGTGATCACGGCCGACGTCGTTGCCAAGACAGCACAGCCCACCATGATTGCCCACGACGTAGTGGCAAAGCGGCGGAATAAGTCCGCCTAGACTGCCGTTGGAAAAAGGGAGCGGCTTGGTTGCGAGCTGCCTTTAAAGCCACGTTTCCACTCTTCCGAGGAGTTCTCTGTGTCCGAACAGCTTGTGTCTGAAGTGACCGCGTCCCACAAAACCGTCAACAAGGCAGATTTCTGGTTCGATCCCGTCTGCCCCTTCGCGTGGATTACCTCGCGTTGGATCGGTGAAGTGGAGCAGGTGCGGGGCATCGAGACCGAATGGCACGTCATGAGCCTTTCCGTGCTGAACGAAGGCCGCGATCTACCTGCCGACTACAGGGCCATGATGGACGACAGCTGGGGGCCCGTTCGTGTGATCATCGCAGCGCAGGAGCTCCACGGCAGCAGTTACGTCAAGCCCCTCTACGATGCCATGGGTGAACAGATCCACCATGAGGGCAACAAGGACCGCGCATCCGTGATTCAGAAAGCCCTGGCGGACACCGGGCTTCCCGCGGACCTGGCACGTTTTGCCACTTCCGATGAATATGATTCCAAGCTGCGCGCCAGCCACGAGGCCGGAATTTCATTGGTCGGCCAGGATGTAGGAACTCCCGTGGTATCCGTCAACGGCACGGCGTTCTTTGGTCCGGTGCTCACCCGCATTCCGCGTGGCGAGGAAGCCGGGAAGATCTGGGATGCAACCGTGACTCTGGCCGGCTACCCGCACTTCTTCGAGTTGAAGCGCAGCCGCACTGAAAGCCCTGAATTCAACTAACGGCTTGTTGCCCTCCAGAGGACATGACCGGCCTACTTGAGGAACCGTGACGTACGCCGGTCGGCGAGGATCTTCCCGTTGGTCTGGCAGGTGGCGCAATACTGAAGCGAGGTGTCCGCGAAGGACACCTCGCGGACGGTATCCCCGCACACCGGGCAGGGCTGACCGGTTCTGGCATGGACCCGGAAGTTGCTGCGCTTGGTGTCTTTAAGCTCGTTGGAAGGTTTGCCGGCTGCTGCGTTGACGGCGCCGACCAGAACCTCCTGCATGGATTCATAGAGGCGGGCCACCGTTGCCTGGTCGAGGGACTTGGCGGTGGCGAACGGGGAAATCCTGGCGGCGTGGAGAATTTCGTCGCTGTAGGCGTTGCCAATCCCTGCGATCACGCTCTGGCTGCGCAGCAGGCCTTTGATCTGTTGCGAGCTGGAGCCCACAATGCCGGCCAGTGCGTCCAGGTCAAAATCGGGGCTCAGGGGCTCCGGTCCCAGCGTGGCTATTCTCGGAACGTCCTGAGGATCCTTCACCACGTAGATGGCCAGGCTCTTCTTGGTTCCTGCTTCGGTCAGATCCACCCCGATGTGGGCATCGTCGGCAGGCCTGTGGAGCAAGAGCCGTGCCGAGATGTTGCTTTTGCCCATGCGCAGCCCTGCAGATGACGGGTGTTCGGTATACCTGACCCAGCCGGCTTTTGCCAAGTGGAAAATAAAGAACAGTCCATCGGCGTCCAGGCATACGAACTTGCCGATGCGGTGCGCACCAAGGATGGTCCGGCCTTCGAGTGCAGTGAAAGGGGGATCGGCCGTCTTGAGTGCAGAGAAGGAGTTGATGCGGACCTCGGTCAGCACGGCTCCATGGAGTTGGGTGTCCAAGTACATGCACAGGCCGTGCACTTCGGGGAGTTCCGGCATGGTCAATACTCTGCCACAGCTGGCCTTCCAGCGGCACACAAACTACAGGTTTGTAGTTCTCGCGAAAGCCTTGTGCATCAACCCCAACGGGACAACAATGGTTCTTACCCACTTCGAAAGAAGAGGGACACGGAAACCAAAGATTCAGTGATTGCAACCGACGCAGCCTTTGGCAAAGTTGGAAGCAACCTACCAGTGATGAGGTAGGAAGACCTGAAATTCCAAGGATTCCGCCAGACTGTCAAGTCATCACCAGACAGCCGAAAAGTCGAAGCCCCACCAACGGCAAAACGCTGATGGGGCTTCCCCTTTGCCCGAAATCCCTGGATGGGACCGACGCTGGCTACGACGCGGGCTGCTCCTCGACAGGTGCCAGGACAACATCGCTGACTTTCAGGTCGCCTTCGCCGGACTGAAGAGTGATCTCCTGTGCGTTCGCGGCTGCCTTCAAGTCACTCAGGCCGGCCTTCAACTGGGCTACCAGCACTTCCGAAGCGGTAATGGATGCCGAAAGCACCTCGGTGCGCTGCTTGACCTTGGCCTCGGACTTTGCCTTGCGGATACCGCTGAGTGCTACGCCCACGGTGCCGAGCATGGTGGTGTCACCATCGGTGATCTCCAAGGCTGCCGGCCACTGTGCGCGGTGAACTGATCCGGTGCGCCACCAGCCCCAGACCTCTTCGGTGGCGAAGGGCAGGAACGGTGCGAACAGGCGCAGCAGGGAGTCAAGCGTTGTGGCCAAGGCGGCCAGGACGGATGCCTGCTCGGTTTCGCCAGCGGCACCGTAGGCACGGTCCTTGATGAGCTCCACGTAGTCGTCCGTGAACTGCCAGAAGAAGGACTCGGTGATCTGGAGTGCACGGGAGTAGTCGTAGTTCTCGAATGCCTTGGTGGATTGGGCAACGACGTCGGACAGTTGAGCGAGCAGCGCACGGTCCAACGGGTTGGTCAGCACGGAGAGGTCGCTGGACACCACCGAGTTCTCAGTAGCACCGAGGTTCAGTACGAACTTCGAAGCGTTCAACAGCTTGATGGCCAGGCGGCGGCCGATCTTCATTTGGGCGATTTCGTAGGCCGTGTCCGCACCAAGCTTGGCCGAAGCTGCCCAGTAGCGCACGGCATCCGAACCGTACTCGTTCAGCACATCCGTGGGCACCACCACGTTGCCCTTGGACTTGGACATTTTCTTCCGGTCCGGGTCAAGGATCCAGCCGGAGATGGCCGCGTGCTTCCACGGGGCGCTCTTCTGCAGGGCATCCGCGCGAACGGCAGAGGAGAACAGCCAGGTGCGGATGATGTCGTGTCCCTGCGGACGGAGGTCGAAGGGGTAGACCTTGGAGAACAGGTCCTCGTCGCGGCTCCAGCCACCCACAATCTGCGGGGTCAGGGAGGACGTTGCCCAGGTATCCAGCACGTCGGCGTCGCCGGTGAAGCCGTTGGGCTGATCGCGCTGTGATTCCTCAAAACCAGGTGCGGCATCAGCGGCAGGGTCCACGGGGAGCATCTGGTCCGAAGGCAGGATGGGGTTGTCGTAGTCTGGGTTTCCCTGGGCATCCAAGGGATACCAGACGGGAATGGGCACACCGAAGAAGCGCTGGCGGGATACGAGCCAGTCGCCGTTCAGGCCGGCGATCCAGTTCTCATAGCGTGAGCGCATGAACGCGGGGTGGAAGGTGATTTCCTGACCCCGGCCGATCAGGCGTTCGCGGCGTTCTTCGTCGCGCCCACCGTTGCGGATGTACCACTGCCGGGAGGTCACAACTTCCAGGGGCTTGTCGCCCTTTTCGAAGAAGTTCACCGGGTGGGTGATCTTCTTGGGTTCGCCATCAAGCAGGTCCGCTGCCTTGAGCAGTTCAACCACGGCTTCCTTGGCGGAGAAGGCAGTCTTGCCGGCGATCGCGGCGTAAGCTTCCTTGCCGGCCTCGGTGGTGATCCACTCCGGGGCTTCGGCAATGATGCGGCCGTCGCGGCCCATGATGGCGCGGGTAGGCAGCTGAAGTTCACGCCACCAGGTGACGTCGGTCAGGTCACCGAAGGTACAAACCATGGCGATACCCGAGCCCTTGTCCGCCTTGGCGAGGGGGTGGGCCTTGACCTCGAGCTCCACATCGAACAGGGGGGACGTGACGGTCTTGCCGAACAGCGGCTGGTACCGCTCGTCGTCGGGGTTTGCCACCAGAGCCGCGCACGCCGCGAGTAGTTCCGGGCGCGTGGTTTCGATGAAGATCTTTTCGCCGTCTTCGGTGAAGAACGGGTAGCGGTAGTAGGCGCCGGCAACTTCGCGGTCCTCAAGTTCGGCCTGTGCCACCGCGGTGCGGAATGTCACGTCCCACAGTGTGGGGGCTTCGGCCATGTAGGCGTCACCGGCGGACAGGTTGGCAAGGAAGGCGCGCTGGGACACGGCACGGGAGGTGTCGTCAATGGTGCGGTACGTCAGATCCCAGTCCACCGAAAGGCCGAGGGTCTGGAACAGGTTCTCGAAGACTTTCTCGTCCTCAACGGCGAGTTCCTCGCACAGTTCGATGAAGTTCTGGCGCGATACGATGTCGAAATCGCGTTGGTTCTTGGCCGGTTGTGCCGGGGGCGTGTAATCGGCCTTGTAGGGGATGGCGGGATCGCAACGCACACCGTAGTAGTTCTGGACGCGGCGCTCGGTGGGCAGTCCGTTGTCGTCCCAGCCCATGGGGTAGAAGACGTTCTTGCCGGTCATGCGCATGTAGCGGGCCTGGACGTCAGTCTGGGTGAAGGAGAACATGTGGCCCACGTGGAGCGAGCCGGACGCCGTGGGCGGGGGAGTGTCGATCGAGTAGACCTGCTCCCGGGTGGTGTCCGGGTTGAACTTGTAGGTTCCTTCTTCGAGCCAGCGCTGCGTCAAGGCAGCCTCAAGGCCTTCAAGGGCCGGCTTGTCGGGAACGTTGATGGGGGCGGTGGCGGGCGTGTCTGTACCCTGCGTTGATTCAGCCATGGGTCAATTGTTTCATGGCCTGGCGTTACAGCCCGCCCGTCAATGGAGCCCACGCCCCGGATAAGGTTGTTCCATGACTTTGCCAGCGCACAGCACGCCTTCCGGACAGAACCCAAGGAACAACAAGACGGCGGTGGTCACCGGTGCCAGCACCGGCATTGGCGAGGCCACAGTGAAGGCGCTCGTATCCGCCGGATGGAAGGTCTTCGCCGTGGCGCGCCGGGCGGACAGGCTCGACGCCTTGAGCGCGGGCACTGGCGCCGTGCCGTTTCCCGCCGACATCACCAACGACGACGACGTCGCCGCCTTGCTCGCGGCCGTCACCGAGGCCGGAGGTGCTGACACCCTCATCAACATCGCCGGCGGCGCACGCGGCGCTGACACCATCGCCAACGCTGACACCGAAGATTGGGATTGGATGTATCAGGTCAATGTCCTGGGCACCATGAAGATCACCCGCGCCTTCCTGCCCATGCTGCGGGAACACGGCGAAGGAACCGTCCTGAACCTCACATCCACCGCAGGGCTGTCCGCCTACGAGGGCGGCGCGGGCTACAACGCCGCCAAGTTCGCCCAGCACGCCATGACCAACGCCCTGCGCCTTGAAGAGGTGGGCAACAACGTCCGGGTCATCGAGGTGGCTCCAGGGCTGGTACAGACCGAAGAGTTCGCGCTGAACCGCCTCGGCGACAAAGACGCAGCGGCCAAGGTCTACGCCGGGGTCGAGAAGCCCCTGACCGCTGATGACGTGGCAGATGTGGTCAACTACGCCGTCTCACTTCCTCACCACATCAACCTCGACCAGATCGTGGTCCGCCCGGTGGCGCAGGCCGCCAACCATAAGCTGGTCCGCAAAGAAGGCTAAAGACGTTGCCAAGCCGCTGTGACGTCGCTGGCCCACGACGGTTTAGCGGCTTGGCGACGAGCTAATCGGCCGGAATGATCAGCCGGGCCATGATGGCTGCGTGATCGCTCCCGGGAACCTGGTGGACGGAGTAGTCGCTGCTGCTGATTCCGGGCGAGGTGACCATATGGTCGATCACGATGCCCGGAAGCGGTAACCCTTCCATGGGCCATGTGGGAGAAAGCCGTCCCCCGGAGGCTGTTCCGACGTCAACTAGCTTCGTGCCTCCCTGTTGACCTGCCAGGGTTCCTTGCCGACCCAGTGCAGTATCCAGCATGGCCCGGAACTCGGAGTGATCGTACGTGGCGTTGTAGTCGCCCATCAGCAGGTGACGTCCTGGGCGGGATGCTTGGCGGGCCACTTTGTCCAAGTCGCTTCGCCACTGACCGATTCGCTCATCAACGGGCGGAAGGGCGTGGACATTGGTGAGGTTCAAGGTGGCCGTTGTACCGGCCCCCGCATCCGTGACCAGTACCCGCGTGACGTCCATCCGGAACGGGGTATCAGGCAAAAGTCCCATGGCCTCGAGTGGAAACACCGAATACACGGCCCCACCGGAGGCGTCCTCACTGGGCTCACTGAGCCGGTTGGACAGCAGTTGATCCAAGCCCTCGGACTGCAGGCGGTCCTCAAGTCCCTGAGTGTGTTCCTGGATAGCCAGCAGTTGAATGCCGTTCTCACGGACAAGCCGCACGATGCTCGCGGCATCCGCTTCCCCGTATTCAGAGTTCAGGCTCATCACTTCCACCGGGACGGATGCAGTCCCTGCAGGTAATGCTTCCGGCTTTCCAGCGTCCAATGGGAACAGCCACAACAGCTGGACTGCCAACAGCGCCGTCGTCGTGAAGATGACCCAAAGCCTGCGCCCCACCACAGCAAGCGCCACGGCAAACGCTGCCGGAAGCACCATCCAAGGTGTGAAGGACAGTAATTGCACCACGATGAGGGGCCATTCCACAGGGATTGCCCGGAACATTGATACCCCCGCCACCGGCATCACCATCAGCAGAGCCAGCACGGACCATGCCACCGAAGGCTGGCGTCGAGCCGGTCTGGTTGCTGGAGGGGCGGGGGATGGGTGCGTCATGGCCTCGAGTCTATGCACCGCCACACGTACCGCACTCCCTCTACGGGATGAACCTCGGGTAGAGCAGTTGCCCCACTGACGCTAGACTTGAAGGACCAGCTTTGACCCGGCCATCACCGGTGAGCTTCCGGAAGAACAGCACTGACCATCAACACGGTGGAATGCGCCCAGTAGAACCGGGCGGGTAAGCCCGTCACAGCAGTAATGAGAGGCCGGAAAATTCTTTCCGGTAAGTGAGGTGGTACCGCGGTACCTGCGCAGCCGACAGGCAGCACAGACGCCGTCCTCGCATCCTGACAGTCAACCAGCTATCACAGGATATGAGATGACCCACTACCCCAAGGCCTCAGCGTCTTCGCCCGGCACGCACGGCGTGTCCGCTTCCGTGAAATTCCCGGAAATCGAAGAGCGCATCCTCAAATACTGGGACGAAGACGGCACCTTCCAGGCCAGCATCGACCAACGCGATGCGGGCAAGGACGGCAGCAACGAGTTCGTCTTCTACGATGGCCCTCCCTTCGCCAACGGCCTTCCGCACTACGGCCACCTCCTCACCGGCTACGCCAAGGACCTCGTAGGCCGCTACCAGACCCAGCGCGGCAAGCGGGTTGAGCGACGCTTCGGCTGGGACACTCACGGACTTCCGGCAGAGCTCGAAGCCATGAAGCAGCTGGGCATGACGGACAAGACCCAGATCGAAGCCATGGGCATCGACAAATTCAACGACGCCTGCCGCGCCTCCGTGATGAAGTACGCCAACGAGTGGAAGGCCTACGTCACCCGCCAGGCCCGTTGGGTGGACTTCGAGAACGACTACAAGACCCTCAACGTGGAGTACATGGAGTCCGTGCTCTGGGCCTTCAAGCAACTGCACGAGAAGGGCCTGACCTACAACGGCTACCGCGTACTGCCGTATTGCTGGAAGGACGAGACCCCTCTGTCCAACCACGAACTCCGCATGGACGACGACGTCTACAAGAACCGCCAGGACCAGACGGTCACCGTGACGTTCCCCATTAAGGCGGGGGAGTCGGAGCTTTCCAAGGCCCTCGAAGGCGTGCAGGCGCTCGCATGGACCACCACGCCCTGGACATTGCCCACCAACCTGGCGCTCGCCGTCGGGCCTGACATCTCTTACGCTGTCCTGCCCGCAGGACCCAACGGCGTCAAGGCTGCTTCCGCTGAGGCACCGGTCACGGGCAGCTTCCTGCTCGCGGCTGACCTGCTGGGGTCCTACGCCAAGGATTTGGGGTACGACGACGCCGATGCCGCAACTGCCGCTGTGGTGTCCACCCACACGGGTGCCGAGCTGGCGGGCTTGGAGTACGAACCGCTCTGGAACGACTTCGCTGATGCTGAAAAGTACGGCACGCAGAATGCTTGGCGCTTCCTCGTGGCCGATTACGTCACCACCACCGACGGTACGGGCATCGTCCACCAGGCTCCGGCCTATGGCGAGGATGACCAGAAGGTCTGTGAAGACGCAGGGATCCCCGTGGTCCTGTCCGTGGACGAGGGTGCCAAGTTCCTGCCGTTGTTCGCCAATGGCGAGCTTGCTTCGATCGTCGGTCTTCAGGTTTTCGATGCCAACAAGCCCATCACCCAGGTGCTCCGCGCCGATGGCCGCTTGGTCCGCCAGGCCAGCTACGAGCACAGCTACCCGCACTGCTGGCGCTGCCGGAACCCGCTGATCTACCGTGCTGTGTCCTCCTGGTACGTGGAGGTCACCAAGTTCAAGGACCGCATGTCCGAGCTGAACCAGGAGATCAACTGGATCCCCGGCAACGTCAAGGACGGCCAGTTCGGTAAGTGGTTGGACAACGCCCGCGACTGGTCCATCAGCCGTAACCGCTACTGGGGTTCGCCCATCCCGGTGTGGCAGTCGGACGACCCCGAGTACCCGCGCACGGACGTTTACGGTTCGCTGGCCGAGATGGAAGCCGACTTCGGCCGTCTGCCCGTCAACAACGAAGGACAGGTGGACCTGCACCGCCCGTTCATCGATGAGCTGACGCGTCCCAACCCGGACGACCCCACAGGCAAGTCCACCATGCGCCGTGTGGAAGACGTGTTGGATGTCTGGTTCGACTCCGGTTCCATGCCCTACGGACAGGTCCACTACCCGTTCCAGAACGAGGAGTGGTTCGACACCCACAACCCCGCGGACTTCATCGTGGAGTACATCGGCCAGACCCGTGGCTGGTTCTACATGCTCCACATCCTGTCCACTGCATTGTTCGACAGGCCGGCGTTCCGCAACGTGATCAGCCACGGCATCGTGCTGGGCTCCGATGGGCAGAAGATGTCCAAGAGCCTGCGCAACTACCCGGACGTGTCCGAGGTCCTGGACCGCGACGGTTCCGATGCCATGCGCTGGTTCCTCATGTCCAGCCCCATCCTCCGCGGCGGCAATCTGGTGGTCACCGAGCAAGGCATCCGCGACGGCGTGCGTCAGGTCATCCTGCCGTTGTGGAATGTGTACAGCTTCTTCACGCTGTACACGAATGCCGCGAACGGTGGTTCCGGCTACGAAGCCAAGCTCCGCTATGACGGCTACGCCGACACGCTGGATCAGTACCTCCTGGCCAATACCGGAGACTTGGTCCGCAACATCACTACCAGCTTGGACGCGTACGACATCTCCGGTGCTTGCGATGAGCTGCGCAGCTACTTGGACATGCTCACCAACTGGTACGTCCGCCGCAGCCGCCAGCGCTTCTTCGACGAGAACGTTGATGCCTTCGATGCCCTGTACACAGCTCTTGAAGCGGTGTGCCGTGTCTCTGCTTCCTTGCTGCCCTTGGTCACGGAAGAGATCTGGCGCGGACTGACGGGTGGCCGTTCCGTGCACTTGGCGGACTGGCCGGACGCTGCGCTGTTCCCGTCCAACCCTGAACTGGTTGAAGCAATGGATCGGGTCCAGCAGATCTGTTCCACCGGTTCCAGCTTGCGCAAGGCTGCGAACCTGCGCGTTCGCCTGCCGCTGCAGGAACTGACTGTGGTGGCACCCGGTGCGGATGCGCTGGAAGGCTTCGCCGCCGTCGTCGCTGATGAACTGAACCTCCGGTCGGTCCGTTTGCTCGACGCCGCTACTGCGTCACCGGAGGAGTTCGGGATTGAGCAGAAGCTCGTGGTGAATGCCCGGGCTGCTGGCCCGCGCCTTGGAAAGAATGTGCAGCAGGCCATCAAGGGCTCGAAGTCCGGTGACTGGTCCGTCAGTGATGCTGGGGTGGTGGTGGCTGGTGGACTGGAGCTCGAGCCGCAGGAATACACGCTGGAAACCGTGGTGGCAGAAGCGGCCGACGGCGGTGCTGCCGCCAAGAAGGCAGTCGCGGTGCTGCCCGGCGGCGGCTTCGTGGTCCTGAACACCGAGGTCACTGCTGAACTTGCAGCCGAGGGGCTGGCTCGTGACATGGTCCGCGCCATCCAGCAGGCCCGCAAGGATGCCGGGCTCAACGTGAGCGACCGCATCCGCACTTCCGTGGAGGCCGGGCAGGACGTGGTGGATGCCTTGGAAGCCAACTCGGAGCTCGTCAAGACCGAAACGTTGACGTTGGAACTGGAAGTCCTGTTGGCCAGTGTCGACGAACCGCAGGTCACGGTCGCAAAGGCAGGTGCCTGATCCATGTCTGACGAATTCTCGGTTGAAAGCGTCTATGCAGAACTCCTGGGCCGTGCCCCGGAAAACAAGATGGAACCGCGCCTTGCTCCCTTGTTCCGTGCCATGGACGTGCTGGGGGAGCCGAACAAGGCTTACCCGATCATCCACATCACCGGCACCAACGGCAAGACGTCCACGGCCCGCATGATCGAAGCCGGACTTCGTGCCCACGGGCTGAGTACCGGCCGCTACACCAGCCCGCACCTGTCCAAAGTGACGGAGCGCATTAGCATTGACGGTGAGCCGGTGCCGGATGCGACCTTCGTGCGTATCTGGGACGAGATCCGTCCTTACCTGGAAATCGTGGATAGCGAACTTGTTGCCGATAACCAGCCGCGGCTGACCTACTTCGAATGCCTGACCATCCTGGGCTTCGCGGTGTTCGCCGACCAGCCCGTTGATGTTGCCGTCATGGAAGTTGGCCTTGGCGGCATCACCGATGCCACGAACGTCGGCGACGGCCAAGTCTCAGTGATCACGCCGATCTCCTTGGACCACACGGATCTCTTGGGTGACACCACTGAGGACATCGCCTACGAGAAGTCCGGCATCATCAAGCCGGGCGGCTTCCTGGTGAGCGCCGCTCAGCCGGTGGACGCTGCGCAGGTCCTGTTGGAGAAAGCCCGCGAAGTGGATGTGCCGTTCCGCTTCGAGGGCGTTGAATTCGGCGTGGAGTCCCGCAGCGTTGCCGTGGGGGGCCAGGTCCTGACTATTCAGGGCCTCGCAGGACGTTACGAAGACCTGCTGCTGCCCCTGCACGGTGCCCACCAGGCTGAGAACGCGGCTGTAGCCGTTGCGGCTTTGGAAGCATTCTTTGGCGGAGGAGAGAAAGAACTCGACGCCGATGTACTCAAGGAAGCCTTTGGCACCGTGACGTCACCCGGCCGGCTCGAAGTAGTGCGCACTGCGCCCACCGTCGTGGTGGACGCTGCGCACAACCCTGACGGAATCCGCGTCTCCTCCGAAGCAATCCAGGAGGCCTTCAGCTTCAGCAAGCTGGTGGTTGTAGTCGGAGTTCTGCGTGAAAAGGATGCCGAGGAGATCCTCAAGACCCTCAAGGAGTCCCTCGGCGGACTGGCCGAGGAATTCTGCTTCACCCAATCCAACTCGGCCCGCGCCGTGCCTGCAGCCGAACTTGCCGAACTCGCCGTCGACCTCGGATTCGGCGAGGACAACGTTCACATCGCCGAGAAGTTGGACGATGCCCTGGAGTGGGCTGTGGAACGCGCTGAATCCAACGATGACCTTGCAGGCGGCGTCCTGGTGACGGGTTCCATCACCGTGGTGGCCGAAGCAAGGATCCTGCTCGGAAAGGCAAGTGCCTAACATGGCGAAAATGACCAAGGCTCAGCGCGAATGGCGGCCCGGCATGCCCAAGAAGCGCCGGTCCACCAAAGTAATGTTCGCTTCCACCGTGCTCCTGCTTGAAGCGTTCGTCGCGTTCTTCGGTACTCTGGCGGTTTTCGGCTTGAGGCGCGGGGAAGTTGATCCGGGCATCATTTTGGGTGTCGGTATAGCACTGACGGTGGTGCTGGTTCTGGCCTGTGCCGTGCTCTCGAAGCCGTGGGGCATCGCCCTCGGCTGGGGGCTGCAGGTGGTGCTGATCCTGACGGGCTTCGCCGAACCCACTATGTTCATTGTGGGGATCCTGTTTGCCATCTGCTGGTGGTACGGAATCAGGGCTGGAATGCGGATTGACCGCGAGGTGGCACAACGTGACCGCGAGCAGGCCGAATGGGACGCAGCCCATGGTGACCAAGCAGACCCGCAAACCCCGTAAACTGGCTGGGAAAACCACCGACCAACCATATTGGAGCAACTGTGAGCATTGAACGGACCCTTGTTCTGGTCAAGCCCGACGGCGTCGCCCGCAACCTGGGCGGAACCATCCTCGCCCGGATCGAAGCCAAGGGCTACACCCTGGCGGAGCTGAAGAAGGTCAACGCGACCCGTGAGCTGCTTGAGCAGCACTACGAGGAACACGTGGGCAAGCCGTTCTATGAGCCACTGGTTGAGTTCATGCTGAGCGGACCGGTCATCGCAGCAGTCTTCGAAGGCCACCGCGTGATCGAAGGCTTCCGCTCGCTGGCCGGAACTACGGATCCCACGACGGCTGCGCCTGGCACCATCCGCGGTGACTTCGGCCGCGACTGGGGCCTGGCAGTCCAGCAGAACCTCGTCCACGGCTCGGATTCAGTCGACTCTGCCGAACGTGAGATCAAGATCTGGTTCAAGGGCTAAGCAAAGCCCTTCGGGAAAAAAGTTAAGGCCAATGTTCTTCGTGAACATTGGCCTTAACTGTTTTACGGCGAGTGGTGGTTCTACGCTGTGGACGGCACGAAGAGGTGCATGAAAGAGAAGAAAATAGTGGCGATGACGGCCACATACAGCAGGGCAACGATGATCCAGCCTGAACCGGACAGCAGCTTGACCACTGCGGGTGGCGCCTTGATGACCCCGCTGGTGACGTTGCGGATGGTCACCCAGACGAAAAGCGGGATCATGGCGGCCCACACCACCATGCAGAACGGGCACAGAACATGGATTGCGTAGAGGGCCTGCGACCACAGCCACACAACAAAGGCGAACCCGAGGGTCACGCCGGCTTGGAGACCCAGCCAGTAACCCCGTGAATACTTAGCTCCGGCGAGGATGCCCATGGCCGTAGTGATGATCACAGCAAAGGCGACGATGCCGATGAACATGTTAGGGAAACCGAACACAGAGCTCTGCGGTGTCTGCATCACGGCACCGCAGGAGATAAAGGGATTTACATCGCACACGGTTACATGGTTGGGATCCTTGAGCACCTCAAGTTTCTCCAGTACCAGGGCTCCGGACGCCAACCATCCAATAACACCGGTGATCAGCAACAGCCAGGCAAAGGGCCTGTCCCGGACCGTCGCGGGAAGGGAGTCCTGAGGGGTGGACATGTCCTCCACATGGACTGTGGCTTGATTGGCCAGGTTTTCCCTGGCGGTGCTTGGCATCGTGGATGTGGTCCTTTTCGACAAATGGCCCGGCAAGCCGGGAAGGGCTCTTGGGAGGATTGTAACTCCGAAGACTGGGCGCCGCCCCCAGCTTCGCTGGCGGAGTACCGCGACACAGCGGCCTTCGCCGCGAATGTGCAGGGGTGTGAGAGAATGAACATGGCCGGACGTCGATCCACATTCGACACCCGGTCCGGTGACTTTGTTCCCAAGACCGCCAGTATGAGCTGGGCATGCCCGGATCACGTGATCCTCGGTGGGCCCGCCATGACAATGGACGGCACCTGGTTGTGGCAGCAGAACAACGGGTTCCAGAATAAAGCCGCCGGCCTTCCAGGGCTGCCGCACCCCAATGCTGGTGCGAACCGGGAGGCATACTGCCGACTTCTGTCAACGCCTGCGGGTTTTGACAATATTTGCTCCACTGGGCGCCGGATGTGGCGGCGTCGCTGGGGCAGGAGTGTTGCCACATATGGATAATGACCAGGTTGTAGCCGTTAATGACGAGGCAGCTCCCGCGGAAACTGCGGAAGCGCCCAAGAAAGCCACCAGGACCCGGCGCAAGGCAGCGCCGAAGGTTGCTGCTGACGTAGAGGCGCCTGCGGCTGACACGCCGGCGCCGGAAGCGACCCCGGAGGCCACCAAAGCGCCGGTGCGCCGCACCCGCTCCCGCAAGAAGGCAGAGCCTGCCGAGCCTTTGCCCGGTTTGGGGGATGACGCCACTGCCGCGCCCGAAGCCGCCGCAGAAGCCGCGCCCGAAGCGATGGCCGAACCTGCCCCCGAAAAGCCGGTCCGCCGCCGTCGTACCGCCAAGCCCAAAGCTGAGGTAGCCGAGGCACCCGCAGCTGCGGAAGCCGTGGCGGACAGCACGACGCCGGAAAAGGCCTCCCAGCCCGAGGCACCTGCCGCTGAAGCAGCTGCAGACGAGGCTGAAGCCCAAGCCGCCACCGAGGAACCCGCCGAGGAAGCCGCTGCTGCCGCCTCCACATCATTGTTCATGGAGCCGGTTTCCATCACGTCCATGATCTTCCAGGCCCCGGACCTCACCACCGTTCCCCGCGTTGCCCCGGTTGAAGAAAAAGCCGAGGAGCCCGAAGAAGAAGCCGAAGTCCCTGCCGACGGCGAGCTGGAAGACGCTGGTAGCCGTCGTCGTCGCAGAAGCCGTGGCCGCCGTGGTCGCCGCGGAACCGAACGCGATGAGAACGAGGCCGAGGACGGCACCGAGACTGACGATGAAGAAGCGCCGGCACCTGAAGCCCTTGAGGAAGGCGTGACGTCTCGTCGTCGTCGCCGTCGTCGTCGTGGAGACCAGGATCTTGAACTGACGGGCGGCGCTGATGATGATCCGCCCAACACGGTCACCCGCGTCCGTGCCCCCCGCCCCATCACCGAGACAGCTCCGTCAAACCGCGTGACCGGTGTCAAGGGCTCCACCCGGTTGGAGGCCAAGAAGCAGCGGCGCCGTGAGTCCCGGGAGACCGGACGCCGCCGCCAGGTCATCACCGAGGCCGAGTTCCTTGCCCGCCGCGAATCGGTGGACCGTCAAATGATCGTTCGCCAGCGCGACGACAGAATCCAGATCGGTGTCCTGGAAGACGGTGTGCTCGCCGAGCACTTCGTGTCCAAGACCCAGCAGGACTCCCTGATCGGCAACGTGTACTTGGGCAAGGTCCAGAACGTGCTGCCGTCCATGGAAGCTGCTTTCGTGGACATCGGACGCGGCCGCAACGCCGTCCTGTACGCCGGTGAAGTCAACTGGGACGCGGTCAACCTCGAAGGCCAGCCGCGCCGGATCGAGAACGCCCTGAAGTCCGGAGACTCCGTCCTGGTTCAGGTCACCAAAGACCCCGTGGGTCACAAGGGTGCCCGCCTCACCAGCCAGATCTCCTTGCCCGGCCGCTACCTTGTGTACGTGCCCGGTGGTTCTATGACCGGCATCTCCCGCAAGCTGCCCGACGTCGAACGCAACCGACTCAAGCGCATCCTGAAGGACCGCCTGCCGGAAAACGCAGGTGTCATTGTCCGCACAGCCGCTGAGGGTGCGTCGGAAGAAGAGCTGACGCACGACATCAACCGTCTGCGTGCCCAGTGGGAAGGCATCGAAGGTCAGGCCTCCTCCACCAAGGTCCTTGCCCCTGAACTGCTGTACGGCGAACCGGACCTCACTATCAAGGTGGTCCGTGATGTCTTCAATGAGGACTTCTCCAAGCTGATCGTCTCCGGTGACGACGCCTGGGACACCATCGAGGCATACGTAACCTACGTTGCCCCTGATCTGGTGGGCCGCCTCGAAAAGTGGACCAAGGATCAGGACATCTTCGCTGCATGGCGCATCGACGAGCAGATCCATAAAGCCCTGGAACGTAAGGTCTTCCTCCCGTCCGGTGGTTCGTTGGTCATCGACCGTACCGAGGCCATGACTGTGGTGGACGTCAACACCGGCAAATTCACCGGCAGCGGTGGAAACCTTGAAGAAACGGTCACCAAAAACAACCTTGAAGCGGCCGAGGAAGTGGTGCGCCAGCTCCGTCTGCGCGACATCGGCGGCATCATCGTCATCGACTTCATCGACATGGTCCTCGAATCCAACCGCGACCTCGTCCTGCGACGCATGGTGGAGTGCCTGGGCCGGGACCGCACCAAGCACCAAGTGGCCGAGGTGACGTCCCTGGGCTTGGTCCAGATGACACGTAAGCGCATGGGCACCGGCCTTCTTGAGGTATTCGGTGAGCAGTGCGAGCATTGCGCCGGACGTGGCGTCGTCACTCATGACGAGCCCGTTGAACACCGGCGCGCCAACGTGGTGGCAGCCGAGCAACACCGCCCGCACTCCGAGGTACAGCAGCCAGCTGCACGGACGGAACGCAAACGCCGCCGCGGGAAGGGTGGGGGACAGGCCGTAGCCGAAACCCCTGCACAGGTCCATACGACCACGACTACCCCGGTTGCCCCCGCGACCCCGACTGAACCGCAGGATCCTGCCCGGCAGGCCAAGGCGGAGGCCACCAGGGCTGCCCTGGCAACCATTGCCGCTGCGGCGCACGCCGCGCACCTGCACGACGACGAAGTTCACCGTGCAGAAGAGCAGGCACGGGCGGCCGGCCAACACCAAGGGACGGCCGACGCCGGATCCGGAACCTCAGCCGGCAACGAAGCGGGGGCATCAGCACATGAAGCCGCCAACCGCGATGCAGCCGCCCAGGAAGCCAGGTCCACTCCGGTCCTGCGCTTCGGCGGAGAAGAAGTTGCGTTGCCGTTCGTGGAGCATCACGAGGAACCGCAGGCAAACAAGCCTGCCATGAGCCTGGACCTCCTGGCGGAAGCGTTCTCCCACCTTGGCGCCGCTCCGGCATCTGAGGAACAACCCGCTCCGCTGGCCGTACAGGAGCCTGCTGTGGCCCGGAAGGCTGACGCACCGGCGCGGGTTGAGGAAGATCCTGAGGCTTCGGCATCTCCGCAGGGTCGTCGTGGTCGTCGCAACCGCAGTGCCAGCCGGGCTCAGGGTGCGGCCAATGAAACCAGCGTCGAGCACCATGTGGTGACGGCCTCGGCCCCCCAGGGCTCGTCCCATGAGGCCAAGGCGCCCGTGGAGCCAGTCAAGAAGGCGCCGGCCTCCGAGCCCATCATTCTTGGGGTAGGGGTTCCAGCCTCGGAGCTTTAGTCACGGCCGAGCCGCTCTCCACGGCCAACATCGGCTGAAAGGGCCCTGCGCTACCTGCCTCCGGCGGTAGCGCAGGGCCCTTTCGCGTTGCCTTGAATCCGCGGCAGGGAACGCGTTCCACGGTCACATCCGGGCTCCCGGATGGTTCGGTACCTGCAGCACCAGGCTTCCCGGCTAGGCTAGGGGACTGACACGGGGTGCCGGGCGATGGGCCCGGCTGAGATCCAGACCCGTTGAACCTGTCCGGTTAGCACCGGCGAAGGGATGTCCTCATGACTGCATCACTACATTCATCTGTGTACCCGCTCCACTCGGTATACCCGCTGGACGCTCACACGTCAGCCCGCCAGGTCCCGCGCGTTCTCACTATTGCCGGTTCGGACCCTTCCGGCGGTGCCGGTATTCAGGCGGACCTGAAGAGCATTGCAGCGTTGGGTGGGTACGGCATGGCTGCCATTACGGCTCTCACCGCGCAAAACACAGTGGGGGTGAGCGCAGTCCACGTCCCTCCGGCGCATTTCCTGCGTCAGCAACTGGAAGCAATTAGCGGCGACATCATCGTTGATGCCGTCAAGATCGGAATGCTCGGCGATGCTGCCGTCATTGCCCAGGTCCGGGACTGGCTCGAAGAGGTGCGCCCCGCCGTCGTGGTTCTTGATCCGGTGATGGTGGCCACCAGTGGCGACCGGCTGCTGCGGGAGTCCGCGGAGAATGCCCTGCGTTCACTGCTACCCCTGGCCCACCTCATTACTCCCAATGTTCCTGAGCTTGCCATGCTGCTGGGGGAGCCTGAGGCAGCAGACTGGGCTTCGGCACTGGAGCAAGGCAAGCGGCTTGCTGCGGAGTACGGAAACACAGTTCTGGTCAAGGGTGGCCACTTGCCGGGCCCGGAATGCCCGGATGCCTTGGTGAACACCACAGGGCTTTTGTCACGGGATGTTGTGGAGGTATCAGGTCCCCGCGTGGCGACGCGCAACAGCCACGGAACCGGTTGCTCTCTTTCGTCCGCCCTGGCCACCGTCCAGGCCCGCACGGGCAACTGGGAAACATCACTGCGGGAAGTAAAGCCCTGGCTACTCGGAGCTTTGACAGCCTCGGCGGAACTCCAGGTAGGCCGGGGGAACGGTCCGGTGCATCACTTCCATCACCTCCAGCGAGCGTCAGCCCCGGGCGCCTTCGCTGCGGCTTTGTGGGAGGCGGCCGTTCCGGAACTCGAATCCATTCATGGACTTCCCTTTATTCAGCAACTCCAATCCGGCGAACTCCTTGAACGTGATTTCACTTACTACCTCGCCCAGGATGCGATCTACCTCAACGGGTACTCCCGGGTCTTGGCACGTGCCGGCGCCCTGGCCCCCACGGAAGAAGAGCAACTGTTCTGGGCCAGGTCATCGCAGCAATGCCTGGAGGTAGAGTCGGAGTTGCACAGGACGTGGCTAAGCAGCCGTGAAGCGCCGACCGCACTGGGGCCGGTCACCAAGTCCTACGTGGACCATTTGCTGGCAACGTCCGCTTCCGGCAGTTACGCCGTGGTTCTCGCCGCAATACTTCCTTGCTTCTGGTTGTACGCGGAGGTGGGGCGGCAGCTCCATGCCAATTACCTGAATGCGGGCGCCGCGGCGGACCATGCGTATGCCGACTGGCTGACGACCTACGCTGACGAGGACTTCGCCGCGGCAACGCGGAAAGCGATCAGCCTCACGGATGCTGCGGCGGTCGCGGCTTCTGATACGGAGAGGGCCGCGATGATGGAGGCCTTCACCCAGTCCTGCCGTTACGAGACCGCATTCTTCGATGCTCCCAGGCTGTTTGCCTGAGTTTGCCGGGCGTCACTTTGGCAGGGTTCCCTTGGGCGGATTCGATGCGATTGCGGGGACACTTCCGCGCGTCGCTGGCCGAATCGCGTTAATCTCGCGCAAACACGGTAGGCTGTATGGGCACGGTGCCGGGAGAGTCCGTATCAACTGGTGACGCAAGTCACGAGGTAGCCTCCGGACTCGGCCTCATTTGCAGACGAAGGTCAAACTAGCGTAATCTTGATCTTCGGTGCTTACGCCAACACTTGGGTTATGCCCCTTGGAATTGTTCATGGGATGACTCGCGGGCTTCGATCAGAAGTCCACGGCGTTGAGGCACAGCGCGAACCAGGCCTGATTCCGGTTCAAGGTTCCGCACGCAAATTTTGTAATAAACGTCGAGAGAAGTGAGTACCCAAGTGGTGTACGCGATTGTCCGCGCAGGCGGCCGCCAAGAAAAAGTTTCCGTTGGAGACTACGTAACGCTGAACCGCGTCCCCGGTGGAGCCGGTAGCACGCTTGAGCTGCCCGCATTGCTCCTGGTTGACGGCGACAAGGTCACTTCCGCTGCTGCGGAACTGGCCAACGTCAAGGTCACGGCTGAGATCCTCGAAGACCTCCGTGGTCCGAAGATCGTCATCCAGAAGTTCAAGAACAAGACCGGCTACCGGAAGCGTCAGGGTCACCGTCAGGAACTGACCAAGATCAAGATCACCAGCATCGCGTAACTTTCGTTACCGCTGTTCAGGTTTTTCAGTTTCCCCAGAAATTTAGAGGCAGGCATTTCACATGGCACACAAAAAAGGCGCGAGTTCCACTCGCAACGGTCGTGACTCCAACGCTCAGTACCTGGGCGTCAAGCGTTTCGGTGGTCAGGTAGTTTCCGCTGGCGAGATCATCGTTCGCCAGCGTGGAACCCACTTCCACCCGGGTGCAGGCGTCGGTCGCGGTGGCGACGACACCCTGTTCGCACTGCAGGCCGGTGCGGTTGAGTTTGGTACTCGCCGCGGCCGTCGCGTAGTGAACATCGTTGCTGCTGCAGCTGCAGAGTAACAACAAGTTCTGAACCGGTGGAGCGGGCCAAACGGCCCGCTCCACCGTTCTTTTAACCGCATTACAATCGACTAGGGCGCCGTAGCGCACTGGTTTTTGCAACAGCGCTGGCAACAGCAACAAACGCTGTAAGACAGCAACTGAGGAGATCCACGTGGCGAGCTTTGTAGACCGGGTAGTCCTGCACGTATCCGGCGGAACCGGCGGCCACGGCTGTGTCTCTGTCAAGCGTGAGAAGTTCAAGCCCCTCGGCGGCCCTGACGGCGGCAACGGCGGCAACGGTGGCGATGTCATCCTTCGCGTCTCCGCCCAGACCACAACGCTGCTCGACTACCACCACGCTCCCCACCGCCACGCCACCAACGGCGGCCCAGGCATGGGTGACTGGCGAGGCGGCAAGAACGGTGAAACCCTGATTCTTCCCGTGCCCGATGGCACCGTGGTCAAGACCAAGGACGGCGAAGTCCTGGCTGACCTCGTTGGCGAGGGCACTGAGTACATTGCGGCCGCTGGTGGCCAAGGCGGCCTCGGCAACGCATCCCTTTCATCGCAGAAGCGCCGGGCGCCGGGCTTTGCCCTGCTGGGCATCGAAGGTGAATCCAGCGACATCGTCCTGGAACTGAAGTCCATCGCAGACATCGCCTTGGTCGGTTTCCCCTCTGCCGGTAAGTCGAGCCTCATTGCGGCCATGTCTGCTGCCCGGCCCAAGATTGCCGACTATCCCTTCACCACCCTCATTCCCAACCTTGGTGTGGTGCAGGCCGGCGACGTGCGCTTCACCATCGCCGATGTTCCCGGCCTGATCGAAGGCGCCAGCGAAGGCAAGGGCTTGGGCCATAACTTCCTGCGGCACGTAGAGCGCTGCGCTGCGCTGGTTCACGTCCTTGATTGCGGAACCCTTGAATCAGACCGTGATCCCCTTTCCGACCTCGCCATCATCGAAGCCGAACTCGAGAAGTACGCGGTAGACATGAGCTATGCCGGCGTTGACGGTGAAGTGGTGCCACTGAATGAGCGCCCCAAGTTGGTAGTCCTCAACAAGGTGGATCTTCCTGACGGCAAGGATATGGCCGAGTTCGTCCGTCCGGACCTTGAAGCCCGCGGATACCGAGTTTTTGAAGTCTCGGCAACAAGCCACGAAGGTTTGCGTCAGCTCGGCTTTGCCATGGCTGAGATCGTCCAAGCAGCACGTAACGCCGTGCAGACCGCGCCTCCCAAGGTGGCACCTCCCGTCCTGCGTCCGCGCGCCGTCAACGAGTCCGGATTCAAAATCCGCCGCGAGGAGAAGAACCTCGAGCCCCTGTTCCGCGTATTGGGTGAAAAGCCTGTGCGCTGGGTCAAGCAGACTGACTTCACCAACGAGGAAGCCATTGGCTACCTTGCCGATCGTCTTGCCAAGCTTGGTGTGGAAACTGAGCTGTTCAAGGTTGGCGCCAAGCCCGGCGACACCGTGGTCATCGGTGAAGACGATGGCGTGGTGTTCGACTGGGAGCCCACCATGATGGCCGGCGCTGAACTCCTTGCAACGCCCCGCGGGACTGACATCCGCGTCGCGGACATCGGTGACCGTCCCACACGTTCACAGAAGCGCGATGAGCAGATCGAGCGCCGTGAGGCCAAGGCTGCCGCGAGGGCCGAGCTCGAAGCGGAGCGCAAGGCTGGTATCTGGACCGAATCCGTCAGTGGTCGGCGCGCGCAGGCAGTGAAGGAAAGTCACCTGGATTCCGGTGATGACGACTAGGACTGTCGACGCTCCGGACACAGCAGAAGGCCTTGAACGTCAAGCCCTCGCCAACGCCAAGCGAATTGTTGTCAAAGTGGGGTCATCCTCGCTGACCAGCATCAAGGGTGGCATCTCCGAGAAGTCCCTCACCGGGCTGGTAAATGCTCTTGCTGACAAGCGCAATGCAGGCACGGAGATCATCCTGGTGTCCTCGGGTGCCATCGCCGCCGGTCTTGCCCCCTTGGGTTTGGCCAAGCGGCCTAAAGACCTGGCCACGCAGCAGGCTGCCGCGAGTGTTGGGCAGGGCCTCCTGATGGCACGGTACACGCAGGCGTTCAGCGCCCACGGCGTGACCGTCAGTCAGGTTCTGCTGACTGCCGATGACCTCATGCGCCGAACGCAGCACACCAATGCATTCCGGGCGCTGGACAGATTGTTGAACCTCGGCGTGGTGCCGGTAGTCAATGAGAACGACACCGTGGCCACCCATGAGATCCGCTTCGGCGACAACGATCGCCTGGCTGCCTTGGTGGCGCACCTGGTTCGCGCCGACGCGCTCGTGCTGCTCTCCGACGTCGACGCCCTCTACGACGGCCCGCCTTCCCAAGGCGCCCAACGCATTCCGCTGGTCCGAGGTCCGCGGGACCTTGAGGATGTGACCATCGGCAAGGCAGGCAAAGCCGGCGTAGGAACCGGCGGCATGATGACCAAAGTGGAAGCTGCGTCCATTGCTGCCGGCTCGGGCATCCATGCCTTGGTCACGTCCACGGCCAACGCTGCGGCAGCCTTGTCCGGCGGGGATGTGGGAACCTGGTTCTCCGTGAATGGCAATCGCAAGCCGGTCCGCCTCCTCTGGTTGGCGCACCTGGCCACGGTCCAGGGCCGGTTGATGCTCGACGACGGCGCAGTGAAAGCCGTGCGCGACCGGCACAGGTCACTCCTTCCCGCAGGCATTTCGGACATCAGCGGTGACTTCGAAGCCGGCGACCCCATTGAGATGGTTGCCCACGACGGAACGGTGGTGGCGCGCGGCTTGGTGAATTACTCTTCCGATGAACTCCCGCGCATGTTGGGCCGCACCACCCAGGAGCTGGGCCAAGCCATGGGCCGCGGCTATGACCGCGAAGTTGTTCATGTTGATGATCTGGTGCTCCTGAGGGCATCGCGCTCATCTAAACTTGGAGCATGACTGAAGCGCTGACCCCTGACGCCCCTGTGATCTCTGATGTTTCCGGTACCCCCGGCCAGACGCCGGAGAACCCTGCAGCAGGCGGCGCGCCGTTGTCACCGGAAGATGTCCAGGCTGCCGTTCACGCCATAGCGGACCGCTCCCGTAAGGCTGCCCGCCGTATGGGACAGGCAAACCGCGCATGGAAAGACCGCGCGCTGCGCGCCATCGGAGCTGCCTTAGTGGAGAACCGGAAGCATGTATTGGAAGCCAATGCCAAGGATGTCGCCGTAGGCCGGGCAAACGGCACCTCAGCAGCACTCCTGGACCGTTTGACCTTGACCCCCGCCCGTATTGACGGCTTGGTGGCTGCTTTGGAAAACCTGGCCGGATTGCCCGATCCTGTGGGCAACGTGGTCCGGGGCCAGACACTTCCCAATGGACTGCGCCTGCGCCAAGTAAACGTCCCCATGGGTGTTGTGGCCGCCATTTATGAGGCCCGGCCGAACGTCACAGTAGATATTGCCGGCCTTGCATTGAAGAGCGGCAACGCTGTGATCCTTCGTGGAGGTTCCGCCGCGGCCAACACCAACGAGGCACTTGTCCGGATTCTTCGCGAAGCGTTGGATTCCGTTGGCCTGCCCGCTGACGCGGTGCAGACCGTGGACCAGTACGGCCGCGAAGGAGCCAACGTGCTGATGCGAGCCCGCGGCCGTGTGGATGTCCTCATTCCCCGCGGTGGGCGCGATCTCATCCAAACGGTGGTGACCAACTCTTCCGTGCCTGTCATTGAAACCGGCGAAGGGAATGTCCATATCTTCATCGACGAGTCCGCGGGTGAAGAGATGGCCGTAGAGATCCTCCTCAACGCCAAAACTCAGAGGCCCAGCGTCTGCAACACCGTGGAGACCCTGCTGGTGCATTCCGGGTCCACGGTTCTGCCTGCCGTTGCCAAAGCCTTGCGTTCGGCCGGTGTCACCCTCCACGTGGATGATCGGATCGCTGCTGCTTTGGGCAAGGACGTGGAAACCGTTCCTGCCGACGACGAGGACTGGGCCACCGAGTACATGGATCTCGATCTGGCCGTCGCTATGGTGGACAGCTTGGATGAAGCAGTCAACCACATCCGTACCTGGACCACCGGACACACTGAAGCGATCCTCACCAACAACCTGGCAAACGCTGAGAAGTTCATCGCGGACATAGATTCCGCAGCTGTGATCGTCAATGCCTCCACCCGGTTCACTGACGGCGGCGAGCTAGGCCTCGGAGCCGAGGTGGGTATTTCCACCCAGAAGTTGCACGCCCGGGGTCCCATGGGCCTCACGGAGCTGACCACCACCAAGTGGATCGTCCAGGGCGAGGGCCAGATCCGCGGCTAGCAACGCGGTAACATAGAACAGAAGTCCGGAACGGCGGGGAGTCCCGCCGTCGAAAAATCCTTTGAGAACCAACTAGGGGAGAAGATGCTGTTTCAGCAGATCGCCACGTCCATTGCCGCCCAAACTGAAGGCGGCCACGAGGAACTCGCTCCGCTGTGGGCCGAGCCGTGGGTCTTCGGCGCAGTGATGTTCGCCCTCATGCTGGTTCTCCTGTTCATAACCCTCGCCTACACCAACCTTGGCAACCGCCATGAGGCTGTGGAAGAGCACGCCGATCCGCACCGCCAGCACCCGAACAAGCACACGCACGGCCAAGGCCACTAACATTATCGCCGCAACACCGCGTGGGGAGGCGGGGCGCAGGCTCCGGCTGGGCGTGATGGGTGGAACGTTCGATCCCATTCATCACGGCCACCTTGTTGCTGCCAGTGAAGTGGCAGCGAAGTTCGGCCTGGATGAAGTGGTCTTCGTACCCACAGGCCAGCCGTGGCAGAAGTCCCACAAGCTGGTCAGCAGGCCTGAGCACCGCTACCTGATGACGGTCATCGCTACAGCCTCCAATCCCCGGTTCACTGTAAGCCGGGTGGATGTTGACCGTCCGGGGCCTACTTTTACCATTGATACCCTCCGCGATCTCCGTGCAGAGCGTCCTGACGCCGACCTTTTCTTCATCACCGGCGCAGACGCTTTGGCTCAGATCCTTTCGTGGAAGGACGTGGACGAGTTGTGGTCCTTGGCCCACTTCGTTGGCGTTACCCGTCCAGGGCATGAACTGCACGACATGGGCAGGGATGACGTCAGCTTGTTGGAAGTTCCTGCCATGGCAATCTCCTCCACGGATTGCAGGACCCGCGTGGGTGCAGGGAATCCGGTTTGGTACCTCGTGCCTGACGGAGTGGTGCAATACATCGCAAAGTATGGACTGTACGCGGCGCCACCCATCGAAGCAGATCTGACACCCGCACTGTCCGGATCAGACGACCAAGCACGTACTGAATGAGTTTTGAATGAGCAGCCAGGACCAGCGACCCATCCGCAGCAGGCGTGAGCTTCGGCGTGCCCGTGAAGAGCGCCCCGAGGAACAGCACGTGGATATTTCCGCGCCTGAGAAGGTAGAGAATCCTCCACATGCCGACCGTCCGAACGGCCGCAATCGCCGCGCCGCCGATGTTCCGGTGGATGCCGTAGGGCCTGCGGCCCAGGAACGGTCCTCCCAGATCCGTGCCCGGGATCGTGCCGCGCTGCGCACCATCAAGGAGCTGGCCGACAAGGAGGAGCAGCTCTCCGGTGGGGGCCCGCCCACGCGTCGCCAGCTGCGCCTCCAGCAACTTCAGGCTGAAGTTGCCACCTCCATGAATCCGATTGTCCCCATGCCTGCCGGCTCGTCCGCTGCGCCCGCGCCAGCCAAGCAACAGACTGCAAAGGATGCGGCCAAAGAGGACGAAACCGCACAAGAGGCACCCCAGCCGGAAGCCGCCAACAAGCCTTCCAGCGCTCCCGCGGAGTCCGAAATGTCCGTGGAACAGGCGCTTGCAGTTCGGCAACTGATCGCCGCCCAGGTGGAAAACCAGACGGCTAAGCTGGAACATATCGCCGAGCAGGATCCCTTGGCCGTGGATCCTGATGTGCTGGCTCAGCAGATTGCCCTCGCGGAGCGTGCTGCAGTCTTGAACAAGCGTGCTGCTGCCAAGCAGAAGCTTGCTGAGAAGACCCAGGTGGATTCCGGAAAGACCACCTCGGATTCCGGTAAGACCCCTTCGGGTTCCGGCGGGAACGGGAAGTCGCCCACGGCGGACGCAGGACCGTCCACGGCAAACAACCTCGCGATGGTGACTCCACTGGAGTTCGTGAAGATGCCGGGGATTGAGCGTCCCGTCATGAAGCGCCCCAGCACCACGTTTGTTCCGCTGATTACCTCAGCCGGGCCTACAGTCGACTCCGGACAAACCCAGGCCAAAAAGTCGGGATCCCGTGGCCGCGCCGGCGTTCTGGCCCGTGCAGAGGCGGTAGCGAAATCGGCAAGGAAACGTCCTGAGCCGGCGGGGGAGCCCAACGAAGAAGCCCAGCGCACACCAGTTTCGGCCAGCGCGGCGTACGGCCTTGATCCTTTGGATGCCAACACTGCGGGCTTGGCCCGCGCTCAACGTAACAGGCTGTTGCAATTCGGCGTCCTGGCGCTGGGCCTTGTGGCCCTCATCGTCGGCATCATCATGATCACCAGCGGCTAGTTCCGCTGGAGAGTAACTATCGCTGCAAAATGGCTCACGAACTATCGCTGTACAAATGGCTCACGCCAAACACAGGCCATTGGCCACAACAAGGAGTACCCCGTGTCTGCACATGAACAATCCATCACACTCGCTCGTCACGCTGCGCGTGCCGCGGCTGAGAAGCTTGCCGAGGACATCGTCGCATTGGATGTCAGCGAGCGTTTGGCGCTCACTGACGTTTTCCTGATTGCGTCGGCTCCCACCGAGCGTCAGGTCAACGCCATTGTTGACGGTATTGAGGAAGAACTGATGAAGCAGGACCTTCGTCCTGTACGCCGCGAGGGCCGGTCCGAAGGTCGTTGGGTCCTCTTGGACTATGCCGACATCGTGATCCACGTCCAGCACTCCGAGGACCGGGTGTTCTACGCCTTGGAGCGGCTCTGGAAGGACTGCCCTGTGGTGGACCTCGAATTGGGCGATGACGCTTCTGCCAAGGCTGTTACCGCGGAGGATTCCGGGCACTAGGAGCAGCAGCCTGCCGAAATATGTCCGATTTGGAATTTTCGGAAATGCTGTTCTAAGATATTTGAGTTGCTTCGGCGCGGGTAGCCGAAAAGCTGATCGCGAAGCAGCAAGAATATGGGGCTGTGGCGCAGCTGGTAGCGCACCTGCATGGCATGCAGGGGGTCAGGGGTTCGAGTCCCCTCAGCTCCACCAACGAGGTCCTGTCTTTTTCATGAATCATGAAGAAGGCAGGACCTTTTCGCGTTGGAAAAACGTCCCCGCGGAAAACTGGCTAGTTGGAACTGGTTGGCTGTAGAGCCGGCAGCATGAACTCCCACATCTGTTCGATCCTCAGCAGGACGTCTTCACGTGATGTAAGGACCTCGGAAACCATCTGAACTCCAGTGAAGGATGCAACCAGATATCTGGCAAAGGCGGCGGCATCCAGGTCGGCACGGACGGTGCCGTCCGTGGCTGCCTGTCGCAGCAGCTGCTCCGCTGTGTTGATCCAATCCTGGTAGGGGCCCGAGACGTCAGCGTCGAACGCGGAGGCTTCGAAAGTCAGTCGTATGCCGCCTTGGACCACGGGTTCGTCCAGGAGTTGTTGCCCGAACATCCTGCAGAGGCCTATGAGCCTGTCTAAGGCGGGGGCTTCCGAGGCTGCTATTTCAGATCCTGCCGCCTGAACGATTGCGTGCTGTTCCTCGATGACAGCCAATGCCAACTCCCGCTTCGAGGTGAAGTGGAAGTAGAGCGCACCCCTGGTGACGCCGGCGCGCTTGGTGATGTCGGTCAGGCTTGCGTTGCCGTAACCGATTTCCGCGAAAACCCGGGCGGCACCTTCAATGACGGAAAGCCTGGTGTCTTTCGCACGTTGTTGCATCGGTGGTGGGTGGCCTCTCGGGTGAGTCAGGAGACGGAGGGGTGGGCCGCCGTCGAGACTCCACAACGCTACCACCGGGGGCGCGACGGGCCTCAGCAATCCTAAACCGACTGAACGGTTTGGTTTTAGTGCCAGGAAATTCTAGACTTCAGGGGGAGCCATGCCGTTTGGTTGAGGGCGGCTCCGGCGCAGCTGGTTTTGGGGGGAGGTGCGGTGGAATGATCCAACGCACCTCGGCTGCGGCAACCTCGGCGGGCCAACCTATCGCGGTGATGCAGGTCATATTCAGACGATTTCGCTTCTCAAGCGATTGTGGTTAGTATTGACGAGTTGCTTCGACGGGAAGAGAAATCATTCCGCTTGGAAGTAGCGGATTTGCACTATAAATCCGGGGCTGTGGCGCAGCTGGTAGCGCACCTGCATGGCATGCAGGGGGTCAGGGGTTCGAGTCCCCTCAGCTCCACTTCGGTTGAAAGACCCCGCTCATTGAGCGGGGTCTTTTTCGTTGTCCGTGTGGATTCGGGGTTACTCGGCGGGGCGCGCGAATTCGGCGCCGCTGACAAACTCGACGCCTTGGAACGGTTGGTCGCCCACCACGCGGGCGTTATGACCCGGCGGGATGCTGTAGGAATCACCGGCTGAAATGTTGATCTTGCCGCCGTCGGTGGTTTCTACTTCCAAGTTGCCGGAAACGCAGAATCCTACGTGGCTCAATTCGCACGAGTCGGTGCCCACTACAGGTTTGACGCAGTCGGCCCACGTCCAGCCTGGTTCGAAGGTCATCCGGCCGATTGTGTATTCGCCCACGGTGACGAGGTCCAGCACCGTCTTGTTGGGTCGCCTCGTTTCGTCGGGAGAGTTGTGGGACTTTACTTCAAGGTTCGTGACAACATTGACACTCATGGCTTCTCACAGAGGGAGGGGGAGCCCAAATGATGGGTAGATCCCGGTGCCTGGCTCCAAGGGTCGCCGTGACCTGTGCCTGCCGCCTCCGTGGTTCCCACCGGAAGGCGTGACAGGTGTTTGCGTCCTGCAAGCACTAGGTTCCTCCCACGCCACCGTAAAGTCGAGACAGTTATGCATGAAAGCGAGAAACTCAACGTGACGGCAATGGATGTTGAAGCGCTCTTGGGCAGGTTGAGTAGGCTTCCTGACGTCGAGGCGGACAACCTTCAGGCTTTTGATGCCACAGACAGGCTCCTGCTGGAGACGGCTACAGATCTGGTTGGCCCCGACTCCAAGGTGGTTGTCATTGGCGACCGCTACGGCGCCCTGACGTTGGGCGCCCTGGCAGGACTCGCCGTCGGGCATGTACGCGTAAACCAGGATCTGTTCTCCGGAAGGCTGGCGCTGGAACGCAACGCAGTTTCTGCCGGCTTGGAGGGTCGCTTCACCGGACACGAGCTGAGCCGGGAGCTATTGGACGACGCCGACGTAGTGCTTTTGCAGTTGCCTAAGTCGCTGGCTGAGTTGGAGGAAATCGCCGACGCCGTAGCCAGGTTTGCTGCCCCGGATGCGGTCCTGCTCGCCGGAGGTCGCGTCAAGCACATGTCGCTCGGCATGAATGCAGTCCTGGAACGGTACTTCGCATCAGTCCAGCCGCAACTTGCCCGGCAAAAGTCCCGGGTTCTGGTGGCGCGTGAGCCCAAAGCAGCGCCGAATGATCACCCTTTTCCGGTGGTGGAGTCCCTTCCGGAATTGGGGATTACGGTTTGTGCGCATGGCGCTGCTTTCTCCGGCGCACGCCTGGACATTGGCACGCGCTACTTGCTGACCTTCATGGACCGTATACCGGCTGCCCGGCAGGCTGTTGACCTCGGTTGCGGGACCGGTATCCTCGCCACGATGTACGCACTTCGCCATCCGGATGCCCTTGTGGTCGCCACCGACCAATCCGCTGCGGCCGTCGCTTCAGCAAAGGCAACAGCGAAGGCCAACGGACTGGGGGAGCGGGTGGCAGTGATCCACGATGACGCCATGTCCACCCTTGAACCAGGCAGCGCGGACCTCATCCTGCTGAACCCGCCGTTCCACTTGGGCGCCAGTGTTCACGCCGGCGCAGCTCTGAAAATGTTCCAGGCTGCTGCGCGGGTTCTCGCCCCTGGTGGAGAGCTGTGGACCGTCTACAACAGCCATCTGCAGTACCGCGCGGCACTTGAACGGCATATCGGGCCGACGGTGGAGGAAGGCCGGAATCCAAAATTCACGGTAACGCGGAGTCGGAAGTCTTAAGCGGTGCCATCAAGGATCTGAGCACATGGCTGCCGCTGGCACACTCAACCGGCATCGTTACCAAGCCCTGATGCCGGTGTCAGCGTGTGCTCATATCCCCAACGGCGGCGGTATCGTACGATTCAGACAAAGACCAACTTCGACGAAGTTCATCCCAATGACTAGGGGCATCAGTGACTGAGATCCGGCAGCCGACACCGAGGCGCGGAACCAACCTTCCCCGCATGGGGGACTTTAATCTAACTGTCATTCTGGAGGCGATCCGCCGCTCATCAGGTGGGCTCAGCCGTGTGGAGTTGGCTCAGATCGTGGGACTTTCCCCGCAGACCATTTCCAACATTTCCAGGCGTCTGCTGGATCAGCAGTTGATCGTGGAGGCCGGCAAGGAGGGCTCTGGTCCGGGTAAGCCCAGGACCATCCTGCGCCTGAACCCGGCCGGAATGTACGCTGTGGGCGTTCATCTGGATCCGGCAGTCATCACCTTCGTAGTTCTGGACCTGCTGGGTGAGGTCGTCAAGCATTCCCGGATGGCAACTCCCGGTGGTGATCCGGCCGGGGTGATCACCAGCATCGCCGGGCAGATCAATATCCTCATTGAGGAATCAGGGGTCGATGCGTCCAAGATTGCCGGGCTGGGCGTTGCTGTCCCCGGACCCATCGACCTTGACGAAGGCTCGGTGGTGGAGCCTCCGCTCCTGACACGGTGGAACCGTGTGCGCATCCGGGAGGCCTTAGCCGAGGCCACCGGCATGGAAACCTTGGTGGACAAGGACGTGACCAGTGCTGCCGTTGCGGAAACCTGGGCAGGCGGCGCCAGCGGTGCAGGCAGCTTCGTGTTCATGTACATGGGAACAGGCATCGGCTGCGGCATTGTCCTCAATGATGAAGTAGTGCGCGGGACCTCGGGCAATGCCGGCGAAATCGGCCACATCGTGGTGGACCCGCAGGGTCCGCTGTGTGATTGCGGACTGCGTGGCTGCGTAAAGTCTTCCTGCATCCCGCAGGTGCTGGTGGCCGAAGCCGAAGCCGCTGGTGTGCTGGAAGGGCATCGGGCTGGTGCGGACGGCCCCGAAGTCCAGGAACGGTATGCCCAGTTGTGCGACGCAGCCGACGCCGGTGACGGCAGGGCAATCGCCATCTTGGACAAGTCCGCAACCCTCGTTGCGCGTGCCGTGTCCATAGTGACCAACACCCTGGACGTGGAGCGCGTCGTTTTCGGTGGCCCGTTCTGGGGGCGGATGTCGCCCTACTTCATGGAACGTGTTCCGGAACTGTTGGACAAAAACAACGCGGCCCGCATGATCCACGATCTCGAAGTTGTGGGATCTGGCGTGGGCGAGGACGTTGGAGCCATCGGTGCCGCCTGCCTGGTTTTGGAGCACATGCTGGCACCACGGGCGCAAAGGCTCCTGCTGGAGGGCTAGTTAGTAGTAGGACAACTGAATAACCATACGGCTCGGCCACGTCGCAGGTGTGTCACGGTGAAGTATGGGGGCTGTAGCCACGTTCGACTGAATGGAGCACCATGCGCCGTCCTGTGATCAAAGCGCCACTGAAGTACGCGCCAGTGAAGTTTGCCGCAGCGCTTGTTTCCGTCGCTGCCGTATTTGCGGCAGCGACGTCCTGTTCGCCTACGCCTGAGGCCACGGTGAGCAAGACCCTGAAGATCGTTTATCAGAAGAGCGACTCGTTCACGGCCCTGGATATGGTCATGCAGGACGCAAAAACGGAATTCGAAGCGTCCAACAGCGGTGTGACAGTGGACCTCCAACCCATCCAGGCCAACGACGACGACTACGGGACCAAATTAGCCTTGGCCCAGCGGTCAGCTGATACGGCACCTGACGTTTTCTATGAGGACACCTTCAAGGTGCGTTCCGACGTCGACGCCGGGTACCTGCTCAAGCTGGACAGTTACCTTGAGAAATGGGATGACTGGAAGTCGTTCAACGACGCAGCCAAGGAGGCCGGACGTGCGGACGACGGCGGTATTTACGCGGTCCCGCTGGGCACCGATACCCGGGCAATATGGTACAACAAGTCCGTCCTTCAGAAGGCTGGAATTCCGGTGCCGTGGCAACCAAAGACCTGGGACGAGATCCTCACGGCCGCCCGCGCCATCAAGGCTTCTGATCCCCAGGTCATCCCTTTCACCATGTACGCAGGTAAGGGGACCGGCGAGGGCACGGTCATGCAGAGCTTCTACGAACTGCTGTATGGCACTGACAGCAGTTTGTATGACAGGGACCAGAAGAAATGGGTGGTGGGTTCCCAAGGGTTCAGGGACTCCCTGGCTTTCCTCAAAACCCTCTATGACGAGAAACTGGCCGTGAGTCCTGCCGAAGCCCTGGACGCCAACGTCTGGAAGAAGGTTTTTGGCGAGTGGTTCCCGCAAGGCAAACTGGGCGCAACCGTGGAGGGTTCCTATTCGCCGTCGTTCTGGCAGAAGGGCGGCGCCTATGAGTGGGCCGGGTACGAGCAGAAGATGGGGGTCGCGATGTTCCCCACCCAGAAGGGACAGGATCCTGGAGGTGTGAGCATGTCCGGCGGTTGGGCACTGGCTGTGGGGGCGAAGAGCAAGAACCCTGAGCTCGCCTTCAACTTCCTCACCACGGCGCTGAACAAAAAGAATGCGCTTGCCTTCGACGTCAATAATTCCCAGATCGCCGTGCGTACGGATGTGGCATCGGATCCGGGATACTTGGCGGCCAACCCGTTCGTGAAGGACGTTTCAGAGCTGGTGAAGGTGACGCACTACCGGCCCGCGACGGCCGATTACCCCAGAATTTCCACAGCCGTCCAGGTAGCTACGGAATCTGTGATCACCGGTAAGCAGAGTCCTGAGGAAGCAGCAGCTGAATACGATGCCACCGTTCGGAAACTGGCAGGTGAGGACAAGGTTCTGGAGAAATGAGAATTCGCCGCTTCCTGCGGCTGCTGCCGGTATTTCCTGCCGTTCTTCTGCTCCTGGTGTTCCTGCTGGCTCCTGTGGCGTGGTCTTTTTATGCGTCATTCACGGACGCCGCGTTGTCCGGTAAGGCTGCCAGGGATCCGCAGTGGGTGGGAGCAGACAATTACGTCCGGATGTTCAGCGATGATGACTTTCCTTTCTCCGCCTGGCTCACGGTGGTGTTCGTCGTGGCTTCCGCAGTGCTGGGCCAGAATGTGCTGGGTTTACTCATTGCCCTGCTGATGACCCGTTCGCGCAAGGCAGTGGCAGCGTGGGTGGGTACTGCAGTGGTGGCGGCCTGGGTGCTTCCGGAGATCGTGGCGGCTTTTGCCGCTTACGCCTACTTCAACCGGGACGGGACGCTCAACCAGGTAGTGGGCGCCTTGGGAGGTGAGGGGCCGGATTGGTTGTATTCCTTTCCCTTGGTGGCAATCGTGCTGGCGAACACGTGGCGTGGAACTGCGTTTTCCATGCTGGTTTACCGTGCGGCGTTGGCTGATGTTCCCCGGGATGTGGCGGAGGCTGCGCTCATGGATGGAGCGCGCGGCTGGCAACGCCTCGCGTTCATCACGCTTCCGCTGATCCGGAGCAGCATTGCCACTAACTTGATGCTGATCACCCTTCAGACGTTGGCAGTGTTCACCCTCATCTGGGTGATGACTGCAGGTGGTCCGGCCAATGCCAGTACCACGTTGCCCGTGTTGGCCTACCAGGAGGCCTTCAAGTTCGGTGACATCGGCTACGGCACAGCTGTGGCGTCTGTACTGATTCTGCTGGGAATGGTTTTCGGCGCGGTGTACGTGAGGCTGCTACGGGAGCAAAAGACATGACTACCAAGGCGAAGCTGGGCGCGGACGTCGCCCTTGCGGTGATCGGGGTGTGCTTTGTTGCGCCCCTGCTGTGGTTGCTGTTGGCTTCCGTTGATCCTCAGGCCGGCTACCAGACCAAAGTTCCTGTGGCGCCGTCCACTGAGAATTTTCGAGCGGTGATGACTCCTGAGTTGTTGTTCCAGCCCTTGGCAAACAGTTTCCTGTTATCGGCGGGCACTGCTGTGGTGAATGTGCTTGCAGCTGTGCTTGCCGCCTACCCTTTGTCCAGGTATCAGTCCAGGTTCAACAAGCCCTTCCTGTACACGATTCTCTTTGGGACATCGCTCCCCGTGACGGCCATCATGGTGCCGGTCTATGGCCTGTTTGTTCAGCTGCAGTTTCTGGATTCAATGGCGGCGACCATCTTTTTCATGGCCACCACAACTTTGCCCATGGCGATATGGATGACCAAGAATTTCATGGATTCGGTCCCTCGTGAGTTGGAGGAAGCGGCATGGGTGGACGGTGCATCGACGCTGGCGGCGCTGCGGAGCATCGTGTTGCCGCTGATGCGGCAAGGACTCGGAGTGGTGTTCATCTTCGTTTTCATTCAGGCGTGGGGGAACTTCTTCGTCCCGTTCATCCTGTTGTTATCCAGCGCTAAGCAACCAGCCGCTGTCTCAATCTTCAGCTTCTTTGGCCAGCACGGTGCAATTGCGTACGGCCAACTGGCCGCGTTCTCCATCCTGTATTCGGTCCCCGTGCTGGTGCTCTACGCGCTGGTATCCCGTGGCATGGGAAATTCGTTTGCCCTGTCCGGTGCTATGAAGGGTTAGCTTTCTGTCAGTCGATGTCCTCGATGATCTCGCCATACGGTATGGACTCGTCCAGGTGGGCTTGATGTCCGGTAGGGCCCCTGTTGAAAGTGATTCGTACGCCGTGCCGCTGGTCTGCTGCGGATTGGAGCAGGACCGGCCGTACGGCGTCGATGACATGCTGGTCCTGGGAAGCGAGGTAGTTCTGATAGGCGGCTGGTAGCTGATGCATGGCAAAAGGATAGACCTCCAAAGTCCACATGGGGAGGGGTCCCCATTGCCACGCTGCTTCAGGAAGGCTTGGATAGAGTGGCCGTTTCACATCAACGCCAGCGAGGGGACCACGAGTGCAACAGATCACAGCCATGGCCGGAATCGACGCACCGGATATGGCCCGTGCCCAGCAACTCGTGGGTAGCATCGTCCGCAGCTTCGAAAACAAAGTGGTAGGCCAGGCCAGGCTGCGTGAGACATTGGTTATCGGCTTATTGACCGGCGGCCATGTGCTGTTGGAAAGTGTTCCCGGTCTGGCTAAGACCACAGCGGCCCAAGCCATAGCAGAATCGGTCAGTGCGGAGTTCCGCCGGATACAGTGCACGCCGGACCTGCTGCCCAGCGACATCGCAGGCACGCAGATATTCGACGCCGCCAAGGGGACATTTGTCACGCAGCTGGGGCCGGTTCACGCAAACATAGTTCTGTTGGACGAGATCAATAGGTCCAGCGCCAAGACGCAAAGCGCCATGCTGGAGGCCATGCAGGAGCGTCAGACCTCCATTGGGGGTGAAACCTATCCTTTGCCGCAGCCCTTCCTGGTGCTCGCGACGCAGAACCCCATTGAGCAGGAGGGGACGTATCGTCTTCCCGAAGCACAGATGGACAGGTTCATGCTCAAGGACGTTCTTGACTATCCGAGCCCTGCGGAGGAAGCGGAAGTCATCCGCCGGATTGACTCCGGCGTTTTCAGTGCAGAGCAGAAGCCTCCGGCCGCTGCTTCCCTTGACGCCGTGGTCCAAGTCCAGGAACTCGTGCGCCGGGTATATATAGATCCCGCAATCGTCCGGTACATCGTCGGACTCGCCTATGTCACCCGTAACGCTTCCCAGTACTTGGAGCCCCGGCTGGCTAACGTGGTGGAATTCGGGGCCAGCCCGCGGGCGAGCATAGCCTTCAGCCAGGCAGCCCGCGCCATGGCGCTGCTCAAGGGGCGTGACCACGTCATTCCCGAGGACGTCAAGAACCTTGCGCATCGGATCCTGCGTCACCGCATCATCCTCGGATTCGATGCCGTGGTGGAGGAAATCTCCGTGGAGACCGTGATCGATGCCGTGGTGGCGTCCGTGCAGACGCCGTAGCGGGGCCCGGACGTGCCCAGCCTCCTCCGACGCGTTAAATCGAAGATGTTCATCTTCGCCCACCGTAGGACACTGACCCTTCTGGACGGCGAGTACGGTTCGGTCTTCAAAGGCCGCAGCCTGGACTTCGATGAACTCCGCGCATATGTCCCTGGTGACGAGGTCCGCGACATCGATTGGAAGGCCACGGCACGGCACGGATCCCCCCTTGTGAAGCGCTACGTTGCAGTCCGCCGGCACACAGTCCTTCTCCTGGTGGACACCGGGAGGAACATGGCCGCACAGGCATTGTCCGGGGAAACCAAGAAGGACATCGCCGTGCATGCGGCCGGAGTGCTGGGTTACCTGGCTTCCCGGCACGGTGACGACGTAGGTCTCCTGCACGGGAACGCCACAAGGTCCACGTACATCCCGCCCCGCAGTGGTGAGGAGCATTTGGAACGGCTGCTCCGCGAAGTGGATGCGAGCGCTTCCCTGGACGGACAGGCCAGTGGGATCGCCGAGCAGCTGGACTATGTGTTGCGGTACCTGAAGGGGCGTTTGCTCATCGTCGCCGTGGCGGACGAGTTCCTTCCGGACGCCCGCACGGAGACCTTGATGCGGAGGCTGCGCGGCCGGCACGAGGTGCTATGGCTGACAGTCTGCGATGCCGAGCTCGCCGCCGAACCCGGGAACCGGATGCAGGAAAGCACGGATGTGGGCACCGGGCAAGGAATTCCCCTGTCCTTGGCCGTGGATCCCACGGTACGTGCCGCCTACGCAGCGGCAACGCTGGAACGCGAGCGGCGGCGTCAGGATGTGTTCTACCGGCTGGGAATCGCCGAGGAACAAACCACGGGCAGCGAGGACGTCCTAGGTTCAGTCTTCGCTCTCCTCGAAAAGCACCGTTCCCGCGCCTTCACGGCAAGGACCCCTACCAAGGGCGGTAGCCGTGCAGGATGAAGCGGGCTTCTATTCGCCCCTGCAATACCAACCGCAATGGTTATGGCTCGGGCTTATGCTCGTGATCCTCATCGGAGCCTGGTACGCCTGGGTTCTCTTCTCGGACCGTAAGAAGGCTCCCGTCCGCCAAGACGCGCCGGTCCGCCAAGTTCCTGACCTGGACACGTTACGAGCCGCCTGCCTGTCTGCAATCGAGGCCACCTCAGCGGACGCCGACGCCGGTCGCCTGACGGAGCGCGACGCGCACCAGAGGCTCAGCTTCCTCGTGCGGGAGTTCGCCGGAGCGGCCACGGGCCTGCCTATGACCTCCATGACCCTCCAAGACCTCCAGCGCCACGAATTCAAGGAGCTGGCGGCAGGAATAGCCGGCATCTATCCCAACGAATTCGCGCCCCTGCCGATCCACTCCGTGAGCCAATCCGCAGAAGCAGCACGTCAGGTGGTGCTCGCATGGAACTGAGCTACTGGTGGATACTTCCCCTGGCCGCAGCAGCGGTGACAGTCACCGCGTGGCTGTCCCGCCGTCGTCGTGCCCCACAGACCAGGCCCATCGCCCACGGTGAGCGGCTCACTGACCTCCCCGAATACCAGCAGGCGATACGCCGGCACCGTACACGCCTGGCGCTCGCCGTGGTGTTGGGCGCCGTATTCCTCGCCGCCACCGCCACAGCCGCGGCAAGACCGGTCCACCGCACAACAGAGCAACCGGAAATCAGGAACAGGGACATTGTGCTGTGCCTTGACGTGTCCGGGTCAATGACCAGCACGGATGCCGCCATCGCAGCCGTTTTCGAAGACTTGGCCAAGGAATTCGATGGCGAAAGAATAGGCATGGTCATCTTCGACAGCAGCAGCGTGCAGCTTTTCCCGCTCACCGACGACTACCAGTTCGCCGCCGAACAACTCACCAACGCCAAGGAAGCCTTGGACAGCGGAGCCGGGTCCTTCTTTGACGGTACGTGGAACGGGGAAGGCTCCTCGCTCATAGGCGACGGGCTGGCAAGCTGCGTGCAGAGCTTCCCCGGCACTGACGCAGGGGAGCGCTCGCGATCCGTGGTCCTGGCCACGGACAACTTCCTTTCCGGAGAACCGATCTTCACCCTGGACGAAGCCTCGGCCCTGGCCGCCGAGAAAAAGGTGAAGGTGCACGCGCTCAACCCCGGCGACATGGACTATGGCGGGCAACCCGATCAGCCGGGGGCCCAGCTCAAAGCAGCAGCCCAACGAACCGGCGGCACCTACTTCACTTTGGATAGCCCGGACGCAGTTCAGGGCATCGTCCAGAAAGTGCAGGAAACCGAAGCTACAAGCTACCTTGCAGCGCCGCGGGTAGTGATTGCAGACGCCCCTGACTGGCCATTGGGCGTTGCACTGATTGCCGGTGCGGGGATGCTGCTGCTCGGTTGGCGGCTGGAACCATGACCTTCGCCCCCATCGTTCCGTGGCCCCTGCTGGCCCTGGCCTTCGCAGCCTTGCTCGGTTTCACGACTTGGACCTACGTGCGTCGTGAGTCAACCCGGCCGCGGCGGACCTCTAAGCCTGCAGCCCTGCGCGGTGCCGCCGTCGTCCTTCTGCTTCTTGCCGCTCTACGTCCCGGTTGGGCTGGAGGCCAAGCCCAAACCGGCACCGCAGACATGGACGTGTTCTTCGTCGTGGACACCAGCACCAGCATGGCCGCAGAAGACTACAACGGAACCAGCACCCGGCTTTCAGGAGTCCAGCAGGACGTCATGGCCATTGCCAAGGAACTGGCCGGAGCCAAGTTTTCGCTCATCACCTTCGATAACAAAGCCAACGTCCGCATGCCCCTCACACAGGATGCAACAGCCCTGCAAACCGCCATGGCAACCCTGCAACCACAAAACAGCAGGTACGCCAAAGGAAGCAGCGTCACCGGTGCGGCCCAACTCCTGAAAGACAGACTCAAAGCGGCAAATCAGCAACACCCAGGGCGCCCCGCACTGGTCTTCTACGCCGGCGACGGTGAGAACACCAGCGCGGAAGCGCCGGCTCCCATGAACGCCGGCAATGTGGCCGGGGGAGCAGTACTCGGGTACGGTACCGGGCGGGGCGGGAGAATGAAGGAAACCTCCACCCCCGATACCGCGTACGTGCAGGACAAAACCTCCGACACCCCGCAGGACGCCGTCTCACGAATCGACGAAGGACAGCTGCGCGCCATCGCAGACCAGCTCCACGTTCCCTACGCCCATAGGACAGGCACCGAGCCAACCTCGGACATGCTGAGCCAGGCCCGCCCCGGCACCATGACCGCAATGACCCCCGACGGTCCGGGCCGCGTGGAACTCTACTGGCTGCTCTCCCTGGCCGCTTTCCTTCTGGCGATCAACGAACCTTTGCGGCACTTCACCGCCCTCCAATCGCTTCGGCCCGCCGTGCGGAAGGGGACCACCCCATGAACGGACACAACGCACGACGGCGGCGAAGCAGGCTGGCGCTCTACTCAGCACCACCTGCGCTGCTGGCGCTCGCTGTTGCGGCGAAGCTCCTGAGCGTTGGTGTCCTTGGCGCCTCTGCCGGGCAGTCCTTCGACGCCGGGGAGCAGGAGGGGGTGGCCGGTGCGGCGTCGTGGTTGCAGGTAGCAAACCTGGTGGAGCCACATAAGGGACTTTTCGCCTCCGGTGATGCCCATGTTCTTGCGGGAGACTTTGCCGCCGCGCGGGAGGACTTTGAAGCGGCGTTGGAGGCCGGCCCTGGTATGGACGAATGCAGGGTGCGAGTCAACCTTGTGTTGAGCATCGAGAAGCTGGGGGATGCGGCCGGGGAGCCGGAAGTAGCGGCCCGCTTGTTCAGGGAGGCCAAGGCCGGGGTAGAAAGCGCACCGCCGCAATGCCATGCTGTGGGTCCGGCTAACTCCGCAGGTGAGGGTGAGAACCTGGATGCGGCCCGGGATCGTCTCAACGGAAAGATCTCAGCGGGTGAGTCGCCGCGCAACGATCCATCCACGTCCAACCCGGATACCCGGACTTCCCCTAACGAGGAGCAACTCCGGCAGCTAGAGGAGAACGCCAAGCAGGCCCAGCTTGAACGTTCGGAGGGTCAGGAACGGGGCGAGTACCTGCGGGGGCCGGACAAAGCCCCGGGGGTGGACCGTCCGTGGTGAGTTGTTACACGACGTAGTTACGACTCCCAGAGAATTTCGTCGTCCACCACGCCGTCCTCGTCAGCTGCAGCCACCAACAGTTCGTCGGTGAAGTGTGATCCGAGGGTGAAATCCAGTACGAAGTATCGTTCCGGCTGGCCGGGATAGATGGCCACGTGGCCAAGCTTGAGGGCTTTCAGGAAGACGTCGTTGGTGAGCTGGCCTTTGTCTTTGACGCCGAAGACGGATTGGAGTTGCTCTTCCTTGAGCTGCGAACAGTGAAAATGGAGGAACTGTTGGGGGTTGGTGCCGTCCTGGTCCAGTTCGTCGGCGATCATTTCCCTGACTTGGTCCACGAGTTCGGGCAGGAAGCGCAACCTGTAGTCCACCTTGCGCATGGCCGCCTCATCGAAGTGATCGTGCGCAGTGACGTTGAGGTCCAACTCAAGCTGGTTGCCGCCAAGTTCGTGTCTCGCAACGAAGCAATGTTCACGCCCGTGGTTGAGCTCGATCTCCCCAAAATGTTTGCTCGCTACCTTGCCCATGTGATCAATCTAACCCCATCAACCGGCGGGTTCCAGCACTTCGCTCCAATTCACCCTTTGGGGTTCCGGCCCTTGACAGGAGCGGATTTCAGGGGGTGGAGGCCACTCTTTCCCGAGGTGTCCCTCAGGGTGTCAGCGAGCAGCTGTGTGAACAACTGCACTTGGGCTGTCCTCTTTTCATTGATGAGAAGAGCGAAGACGTTCCGGGCCAGGCGGATGTCCGGAACATCAAGAACTACGACGCCGGGTGGCCGGTTGCGCAGCGCCAGTTCCGGTACCAGCGATGCCCCCAGGCCGGCTGCGGTCATCTCCAGGCTGGCATGGAAGTCATCGCTGTAAGCCACCACGCGGGGGTGCAGGTTGCAGCTGGCGAAGAGGCGTTCGATGACCAGGGCATCGCTGGTGCCGGGGTGGTGGACGATCCATGGCATGTCCGAGAGGTGAGCCGCTTCGATCTCGGCGTCCTCCCGGATTTTCCATGATGCGGGCAGCACCACCCGGAAGTCGTCGTCGCCAATCCACTGGCGCTCCAGCGAATGCGGCCACGCCAAACCGGATTGCCCCACCTGATAAACCAATGCCACATCCAGTTCGCCGCCGGTGCGAAGTCCTTGGATGGTCTGGGCCGGTTCGGCCACTGAGACGCGGAGCTCAATGCCCAGTCTCTTCCACCGATCGTTCCGGAGGATCTCCGGCAGTACATAAGTGGCGAGGCTGGGGAAAATACCCAGTCTCAGCTCCTGGGCGGGGGAGTCGTTGGTCCTTGAAGCCGCGGCCATGAGAGCTTCGACGTCGGTCAGCACCTTGGACGCGTGCCGGGTCATGGTCACCGCGGCCTCGGTGGGAATGACGCTGCGGGCAGAGCGTTGGAAGAGTTCGACGCCGGTATCGCGTTCCAGCGCGGCCATCTGTTGGGACACTGCCGACGCTGTGTAGCCGAGCTGGGCGGCCGCTGCGGCGAAGGAACCCAGCCGGGTGACCTCCATCAACGTGCGGAGATGGAGAAGGTTGACCATCAGGCGATTTTAGCTGTTCGCCACGCCACATTTTCAAACTGTCACGACACGCCGTATCCGGGCGACACGCTGAAGATTAAATGTGGCTAAGTAGTCCACAGGGTGTGGATGACATCTCTCAATTTCGCGGAATCACGGACATTTTGAGGGCCCTTGCCTGTGGACGAGCGGTGGATTGAATGACATACTTGTAATACATCATCTTGGGGTTCCAGTTCGGCGCTTGCACTACATGTAGTATCGATTTACGGATTGAGCGGGAAACCAGCACAAGACAAAATCAGAGCGTGTTGGCTGTCACGGCAGCCCGCGGGCCGGTATCGGATTCAGTAATAAAGTTCCGGTTGAGCCCGCCAGATACGAAGAGAATCAGACTTCAACTTAGGGGACAGGGATCATGACCGTAACGGTTTACACGAAGCCGGCCTGTGTTCAGTGCAACGCAACCTACCGAGCACTCGACAAGAAGGGCATTGCCTACCAGAGTGTGGACATCTCCCAGGACGCCGAGGCCCTCGAGCGCCTCAAGGCACTGGGTTACCTGCAGGCGCCGGTTGTCGTCACCGAGCAGGACCACTGGTCTGGTTTCCGCCCGGACAAGATCGAGGAACTGGCCCAGGCCGTTTCCTCCGTGGCCTAAGTTTTATTCAAACTTCGCCACCACATCACACTAAGAATTCCTATGTAGTAGAGGTGACTCCCATGGCACCGCTGGCAGCGGCACCCGTACGCGATGCTGCGGAAGCTGTGACCACGAGGAGTCACCTCATCTACTTTTCCTCGACCTCCGAGAACACCAAACGATTCGTCCAGAAACTGGGTATGGATGCAGCACGCATCCCGCTTTATGCCCAGGACGCTCCGCTTCAAGCTCTGGAACCCTTCGTCCTCGTGCTGCCTACTTATGGCGGGACAAACGGCGAAGGTTCCGTGCCAAAGCAGGTCATCAGATTCCTCAACGATCCCAGGAACAGGGAACTGATCCGCGGTGTTATTGGAGCAGGAAACACTAATTTCGCGGACAACTATTGCGCGGCAGGCGACATCGTCTCCGTCAAGTGCAACGTGCCGCATCTTTACAAATTTGAACTCATGGGAACGCCGGAAGACGTTCAGCGGGTCAACGAAGGGCTGGAAAAGTTTTGGACACAACTGTCGCAGAAACAGAAGTAACCGGGGGCGCTGTGGACACGGTCAAGAAGCCGCTGCCTGAGGCCTTCAAGGGCTTGGGTTATCACGAGCTCAACGCCATGCTGAACCTGTATGGCCCCAACGGCGAGATCCAGTTTGAAGCTGACCGTGAAGCTGCGCACCAGTACTTCCTGCAGCACGTGAACAACAACACGGTGTTCTTCCACGACCTGGAAGAGAAGCTCGACTACCTGGTGAAGAACCAGTACTACGAGCGCGAAACCCTCGACCAGTACACGATGAACTTCATCCGCGATCTCTTCAACCGCGCGTACAAGAAGAAGTTCCGCTTTGAGACATTCCTTGGCGCTTTCAAGTTCTACACGTCCTACACGCTGAAGACTTTTGACGGCAAGCGTTTCCTGGAGCGCTACGAAGACCGCGTCTGCATGGTGGCACTGCACCTGGCCCGCGGCGACGAAGACCTGGCCAACCGCCTTGTTGATGAAATCATCGACGGCCGCTTCCAGCCGGCTACCCCCACGTTCCTCAATGCAGGCAAGGCACAGCGCGGCGAGCTCGTCTCCTGCTTCCTGCTCCGCATCGAAGACAACATGGAGTCGATCGCCCGCGCCATCAACTCCGCGCTTCAGCTCTCCAAGCGTGGCGGCGGTGTAGCTCTCTCGCTCACCAACATCCGTGAGCACGGCGCCCCGATCAAGCAGATCGAGAACCAGTCCTCCGGCGTTATCCCCGTGATGAAGCTCCTCGAAGACAGCTTCTCCTACGCCAACCAGCTTGGTGCCCGCCAGGGTGCAGGTGCCGTGTACCTGCACGCCCACCACCCGGACATCCACCGCTTCCTGGACACCAAGCGTGAGAACGCTGACGAGAAGATCCGCATCAAGACGCTCTCCTTGGGTGTTGTGGTTCCGGACATCACGTTCGAGCTCGCCAAGAAGAACGAGGACATGTACCTCTTCTCCCCGTACGACGTGGAGAAGGTCTATGGTGTTCCGTTCTCCGACATTTCGGTGACCGAGAAGTACTACGAGATGGTTGACGATTCTCGGATCAAGAAGACCAAGATCAGCGCCCGTGAGTTCTTCCAGACCCTCGCGGAGATCCAGTTCGAGTCCGGCTACCCGTACATCATGTTCGAGGACACCGTGAACCGGGCTAACCCGATCGACGGCAAGATCACCATGAGCAACCTGTGCTCAGAGATCCTGCAGGTTTCCTCGCCGTCCATTTACGCCGAGGACCTCAGCTACGAGACCGTGGGCAAGGACATTTCCTGCAACCTCGGTTCCATGAACATCGCCAAGACCATGGACTCGCCGGACTTTGGCCGCTCCATCGAGACGTCCATTCGTGCCCTCAGCGCCGTGTCCGACATGTCCTACATCAACTCGGTGCCGTCCATCGCTCAGGGCAACGCCCAGAGCCACGCAATCGGCCTTGGCCAGATGAACCTCCACGGCTACCTTGCCCGCGAGCACGTCCACTACGGTTCCGAAGAGGGCCTGGACTTCACCAACATTTACTTCTACACGGTGCTGTTCCACGCTCTGCGCGCTTCCAACCGTCTCGCCATTGAGACCGGCCAGAAGTTCGGCGGCTTCGAGAAGTCCACGTACGCATCCGGTGAGTTCTTCGACAAGTACACCGAGCAGGAATGGGTTCCGGCAACGGAGCGCGTCAACGAGCTCTTCGCCGGCCACCATATCCCCACCCAGGATGACTGGCGCGAGCTGAAGGCTTCGGTCATGGAGCACGGTATCTACAACCAGAACCTCCAGGCTGTACCGCCTACCGGTTCCATCAGCTACATCAACAACTCCACGTCCTCCATCCACCCGGTGGCCGCCAAGATCGAAATCCGCAAGGAAGGCAAGATCGGTCGCGTCTACTACCCGGCTCCGTACCTGACCAACGACAACCTGGAGTACTACCAGGATGCCTACGAAATCGGCTATGAGAAGATCATCGACACCTACGCCGCTGCCACGCAGCACGTGGATCAGGGCCTGTCCCTGACGCTGTTCTTCAAGGACACCGCCACCACGCGGGACATCAACAAGGCGCAGATCTACGCATGGCGCAAGGGCATCAAGACCCTCTACTACATCCGTCTCCGCCAGCTCGCGCTGGAAGGGACTGAGGTTGAGGGCTGTGTTTCGTGCATGTTGTAACCGAAATCGGTTGATTTCTGCGGCGATTGCCGCTGCAAAAACTAAAGAGTACGACGGCGGGTCACCACCCGCCGTCGTAGGCTTACCTCAAGAACACCATCGCTTAAGGGGATGACATGACCGAGAAGGTCAAGCTGCTGACACACGTCGAGGCCATCAACTGGAACAAGATCCAGGACGATAAGGACGTGGAAGTCTGGAACCGCCTCGTCAACAACTTCTGGCTGCCGGAGAAGGTGCCGCTGTCCAACGACGTTCAGTCGTGGCACACGCTGACCCCGGAAGAGCAGCAGCTCACCATGCGCGTCTTCACGGGCCTCACCCTGTTGGACACCATCCAGGGTACCGTTGGCGCTGTTTCGCTGATCCCGGACGCCATCACCCCGCACGAAGAAGCCGTGTACACCAACATCGCCTTCATGGAGTCGGTGCACGCCAAGTCCTACTCGTCCATCTTCTCCACCCTGTGCTCCACCAAGGAGATTGACGACGCCTTCCGCTGGTCCCTCGAAAACGAGAACCTGCAGAAGAAGGCTCAGATCGTCATGGATTACTACCAGGGCGACGATCCCCTGAAGCGCAAGGTCGCCTCCACTCTGCTGGAGAGCTTCCTGTTCTACTCGGGCTTCTACCTGCCCATGTACTGGTCTTCACGGGCCAAGCTCACGAACACGGCTGACCTCATCCGCCTCATCATCCGCGACGAGGCCGTGCACGGCTACTACATCGGCTACAAGTTCCAGAAGGGTTTGGAGAAGGTTTCCGAGGCCCGCAAGCAGGAAATCAAGGACTACACGTTCGAGCTCCTGTTCGAGCTCTACGAAAACGAAGTCCAGTACACGCACGACCTCTACGACGGCGTCGGCCTGGCCGAGGACGTCAAGAAGTTCCTGCACTACAACGCCAACAAGGCCCTCATGAACCTCGGCTATGAGGCCATGTTCCCGGCATCCGTCACCGACGTGAACCCGGCCATCCTGTCGGCCCTGTCCCCGAACGCCGACGAGAACCACGACTTCTTCTCCGGCTCGGGCTCCTCCTACGTGATCGGCAAGGCCGTCAACACGGAAGACGAGGACTGGGAGTTCTAAATCTTCACCTTGCTGTCGGTTCTTTCAGGGCCCCTCCCGCTTCGGCGGGAGGGGCCCTATTTTGTTGTCGCTCGCGATCCGCCAACAATTGGGAGCTCCGTCACGTTCTCCCGAAATGAAGCACTTCCTGTATGACGACGGATTCAGACTCTGTGGCGTCGTTGACCACCATCAATCGCGAGCACGTGAGCTAGATACGTGACGGTTCGTAAGGGCGTTATCATTCTGGATCAGCTAAGTCCCAAAGTCCTTGTCCGCGTTATGGAAGAGGCAGAGGCATACCGAGGCCGCCTACTGAAGAGGACACTGGCGCATCTGCTCGTCAGCATCGTGGTCTGGCTTTTCGTTTGGATGGCGTCACTGAACGTGGACATGTCCTACAACCCGATCTTAAGGCGGATCCCTGGAGCTTCGGTGTTGTCGGGCTTCGGACTGCTGGCCACTCTAGTAGTGGCCGTCCAGCTTCAGGCACGATCCTTGAAGATCACTGACAAAAGGAAACACCCTGGCCCGGTTGAATTCCTAGATATGGCGTGCCGGGTTATTTCCCTTGCTGCTACAGGCCTGATGATGGTGTCCTTCGGGCAGTCTTTTGATTTCGGTTCATGGCCAAACCCTCCGCGTTTCGATGCTGTTCGCGGCCTCGGGTCTTTGGCCCTCGGCGGGCTTCTATCGCTGTTCGCCAGTGATGCTGCAGAGCACTCTAAGTTGGTTGACACCACGGCAGATGCTTACCTATGGAAACTTGTTCGCGAGAAGAAATCGGTACTCAGAGCCTTACCCCGGAGAAGGGTCGGCGCCCCCCGCCGACCCACTTGCCACGTTGTCATAATGTTTGCCATTTATCCGGTGTCCAGTGGCATTGTGGCAGCGTCGCTGGCGGGTGGGAAGGCGTTCATTCCAACTGTGGTCATCACCGCCGGCCTGGCATTTCTGGCTGTAGACCGGCTAAGCAAAATCTGTGTCCTTTGGTACAACAAGCAGTGGTGGTCAGTGACGGGAAGTGTGGCCATGGGCATACTCCTGTGGGCGATTTTCACGAGTCCGTTTATGGTGGCTGCGCTGGATATGGCCGCGGGGGGTCGCTGGGGGGTAAAGGCCACAGAGATCCTCGGCGGCTTGTTCCAATTTCTGGCTTTCTATATGGTGCTGACAGCTTTCCCCTTTTACGCTGGCGCATGGATGTGTTATTCGTCTGCCCGAGGCCGGGGTCTGGTCCTTGAAGTCGCGGTGCGGAAAACTCTGAGACAACTTCTGGCGCTTAGAAGGCGAACCGCCCTTCATACAGGTGCTGCTTCAAAGGAGCGTCCGATTGGTGGACCCGTCATGAGGATCCTTTCGGGCATGACGAGACGAGCGCCCATAATCGCGCTGGCTGCAACCGGGGTTATCTTCGTCTTAGGGGTGAGCTGGCTTGTAGTTTTTGGCCCCGGCACCGTCTCGGAACTGTTTCCTGGGCAATGAGTGGTCCTGTTCCCCAAGCGTCAGTAGAACTTGCATCATTCAGGAGGTATCGGCGTCCATAGGCTGGTGCCCGGGTAGGGGTGGAGCCTTGGATTGGTAGGTGTGCCCGGTGGGGGTGCGGATTTCCAGGGTGTGCACGTCGGCCTGTACTGCACGGGTGGTCCAGCCGGGGTTTTCCTTGGTGTGATTGCATGCTTCGCACAGACCAGCCCCGTTTGCGAGGTTCGTTTTCCCTCCTGAACGCCACGGAACCACATGGTCTGTGTGCCGGATGGGCGCATCACAATACGGCGTCCGGCAAGTGTCATCACGGGTCTCAATGAATCGCCGCAGCCTTGCCGGGAAGAACCGGGCCTTGGAATCCGTTGCCAGGAGCTCTCCGGTGCCCGGCGCGGTGTAGAGCCGACGGAGCCAGACATCGAACTCCTGGTCTTGGGCCGACTGTGATGTCTGTATTGCTCCTAAGCTGTTTGCTGTCGGCGGTGCGGCTGCCACTGGTGCGGGGGCGGTTAGCTCGGGACCGGCGTGCCTGACGTCAGCCACCGGCACGGAGCATTCGGCGGGCGCTGACTTTTCGGCCTGCCCTGAGCTTCCTTTTGGCCCCAGGCCGAGAAGTTTCCTTCCCCACTCTGCCGGGACGATTCCATATCCCTTGAGCCGGGCCGGTTCACTATCGCCCTGAAAGAGCGTCCGGTCGGTCATGACAAGATCCAGGTTGATCCCAGAAAACCCACCCGGCGTGCCGGTAACCCGTTCAACCAGAGTGTCGGCCATGACCTGGCCACGGGTCGGGGCTACTCCACCAGACCCGACACCCCCGCCAGTGCCAGCACCACCTGTGGAACGGGCAGTATCAGCGGCCCGGGACAACGCGGCATAAGCCGCCACCCCCTGAGCTACCGGCAACAGCGCCGTCAGGTATGTCATGGTGTCCGGCGCCGGACGCAAACTCACCGTCCGCTCAGCAGCGGCACGGCTGGCACGACCCACCACCGACCGCGGATCACGCCGATACGCAGCAGCCTTCACCGCCGCAACAATCGCCTTATCACCCTTGCCATCAAAAGTCCCGGTATCGGCGGCGAGTTCCTCATCCACCGCGCACCGGTCCTCAACAGACAAACACGCCGTTTCCCTCACCAGCAGCGTGGCGCGCCATTCATTCAACTGCCCCGACCGCAGAGCCGTCAACGTCCGCGGCATCTCCACCACCAGCGCCTTCGCAAAACCCAGCAACCTCGACCCACGGTTCGGGGACTCCCGCCTCGCCAACGCCACCTGAGCCCCCACCCCTTTACCTTGGTCAGAGGCGGGAACGCCTTGCTGTGCCTGCTCCTGCCTCTGGGCCAGGTCAAAGGCAACAGCGATCTTGGCCTGCAAACTCGAGATAGCTGACTTCATATCTTCAAGCACCCGCAACTGCTGGATCAGATCACCACTGACGGTGCCCGACAGAACGAACCCTCCGGAGGTGGCAGGAAGACGCGCAGCGGAAACCGCCGCCTCCACTTGCCTTTCCCGAATCCGCTCCATGTCATAACTCTGGCAGGGGGCACTGACATTATTAGAGTCTCATTCCCGGGGAGGTGGCGACAGATCCGGCACTGAACCATCTCACCCTTGCTCACGTCTTCACATCAAGGGAGGATCATCACATCGTCGGGAGGATCGCCGTGGTGCAGCTGGAGAAGTTCGAGAAGTACTTGATCGAAGAGTTCTACGATGACTACCGCTCGGGAGAGATGTCGCATAAGACATTCACCCGGCGGGTGGCGTTCATCATGGGAAGCATGTCGGCTGCAGGGGCGGCCATGGCCTTGGTGGGTTGCACGCCGGAGGAGGTTCCCAAGACCACGGACCCGATGCCCACGCCATCGACCACGTCGTCGGCGGCTTCTCCGGGGAACACCGTGAACGCCACTACCGCGGTTCCCAACGCCAAGAGCCCGTTGTCCGTTCCAGAGGGCGCGGCGGGTCTGGTTACTGCCACAGTGAAGTTCGACTCCGGCGGGACGGAGATCAGCGGTTACCTCGCCCGGCCTGAGGGAAGCCAGAGGGGCCCAGGCGTGTTGATCTGCCACGAGAACAGAGGCCTCACCCCGCACATCCAGGATGTCGCACGGCGTTTTGCCAAGGAAGGGTATGCGGCGTTGGCACTGGACCTCCTCAGCAGGGAGGGCGGGACAGCGTCGATGGACCCGGATGCCGTCCCGGGCGCTCTGACGCAGGCGGGTGCCCAAAGGCACGTGGGTGACTTTAAAGCCGCCTTTGAGTACCTCAATGGCCAGGGTTATGTGGAGGAGGGCCGGATCGCGATGGTTGGCTTTTGCTTCGGTGGCGGGATCACGTGGCAGGCGTCAACAGAGATAGGCGGGCTCAAGGCCACATCGGCCTTCTATGGCCCCGCACCGGACTTGACCAAAGTCCCCACTCTCAAGCCGGCTGTGTTCGGTGTCTACGCCGAGAAGGATGCCCGCATCACCGGCTCCATGCCTCAACTCCAAGAGGCGCTGGATAAAACCAACGTCAAGCACCAGCTCAAGGTGTACCCCGGCGTTGACCACGCCTTCCACAACGACACCAGTGAACGCTACGTGGAGGCCCAAGCCACAGCAGCCTGGAACGACACCCTGGCTTGGTTTAAGGACAACGTCTAGGGGACCCTGCCCGAGAACTCAACGCTGCAAGCGCGCAGCCTCACTAGCCAGCTCGGCCTCCAAGGTCTCAATACTGGGCAGGCTCGCCACCAATTCGTCGGGCAAGGAATCCGCGAGGGAGGTCCGCCACTCTGCGATGCCCACGGGAGCGTTGAACCCACGCAGTGCATACTCGGCCACCACGCTGTTCTTCTCCTTACACAAAAGCAATCCGATGGTGGGCTTGTCGTCCGGGTGCGCCAGGAGATCGTCCACCGCAGCCATGTACATCCCAAGCTGGCCCAGGAACCCGGGTTCGAACTTCACGGCCTTGAGCTCTATCACCATGTAGCAGCGCAACTTCAGATGGTAAAAGAGCAGGTCCGCGAAGAACTCGTCGCCGGCAATCTCCAGCCGGACCTGCTCGCCCACAAAGGCGAAACCCTGGCCCAGCTCCAACAGGAATTTCTCCACATGCTTCACCAACTGCAGCTCCAGGTCCCGTTCAGTGTGCCGGTCACTCATGGACAAAAAGTCAAAGACGTAGGGGTCCTTGGTTGCCTGCTGCGCGAGATCCGAATCTGCAGGGACCATAGTGGCCGCAAAGTTGGTGATTGCTTGGCCTGATCGCTCATGGAGACGCGTTGAAATCTGGTGCGTCAGCACGTTGCGCGACCAACCGTGTTGGGCCGCTGCCGATGCGTACCAAAGGCGAGTGGCGGCGTCGTCGAGCTTTTCCAAGAGTGCGATCTGGTGGTACCAGGGCAATGTTGCAAGCGGCGCTTGCAACATTGGGAAGTCCGGCCAGGCTTGGGCGAAGCTCTTCATGTACCTCAGGTTTCTAGGGGAGAAGCCCTTCGCGTCCGGGAACCGGGTGCGGATGTCGGCGGACAGCCGGGTGACTACTTTGGCACCCCAGCCTTGCTCGGATTCACGTTCGGCCAGCTGCCGGCCAATGCTCCAGTAGGAGTTCAGCAACTCACTGTTGGCGGCCGCCAGAGCCCGGGTCCTGCCGACGCGGACCTGGTCAGCCACCGTGTTGAGCAGTGTGGGGTACCAGTGAGGCATGGACGAGGCCGCCGGGACACCCGGAAATGATGCCTCGGTGGCGAGCTCTTGGGACGGCATGTTGCTCCTGTCGATTGCTGGTGGCACCACGCTATGGGAAGGCACTGACAAAATAGACGGGTGAGTGAAGCCGGTGAATTCGTGGACTACACACTGCAGATGGAGTCCACCTGGGAGAAAGCTGCAGAGGCCAGTGAGCGTTTGGGCGGGACCTTGAAGGTGTATGGCGCGTCGGTGGGCGCAGTACGGGGAACCGTGAGGGACATGCTCAAGCGGTACAAAACCCTGGACCATGACGACGTTACTGCCTTGAGCTCGGAGTTGTGGGCTGAGCCTGTGTTCGAGAGGCGACTTGCAGCAGTGGTTCTGCTGCAGACCAAAGTCAGCGTTCTGGTCAACACGGACCTCACCCGTATAGAGGGTTTCATCAGGCAGTCCGGGACACGGGAACTGGTGGATCCCCTCGCCAAAGATGTGGTCCGCCCATTAATGGACCGGCTGGAAGGCCTCGCTAAAGAACGCGCGGAACGCGTATTGGAGCGCTGGGCCGCTGATCCGGACGCTGAACTGCGGCACGCAGCGGCTTTGGTGGTAGGCGCCGCGACCCCTTGATAAGCACCAACGACGCGCCTACTCTTTGCCTCACCACAGGCCAGTGAATTGAGAGGCAGGTTCGTTGATGAAATCGCTGTGGTTGGACCGGGAATCCCGCTTCATGTCCGACTCAATTCCCGAAGGAAAGCACTTTGACACCATAGTGGTGGGCGCGGGGCTCACCGGTATGGTGGCTGCCCTGCTGTTGTCCAGGTCCGGGCAGCGCGTGGTGGTCTTCGAAGCCAGGACACTCGGCGCTGTGACCACCGGTAACACCACCGGTAAGTTAAGCCTCCTCCAAGGAGGAGCCCTTTCGGCCTTGCGCGGCCAGTATTCGCTGAAGGTGGTGCAGGCCTATGTGGAGGCCAATAAGTCCGGCCAAGCCTGGCTGACGCAGTATATGGAGCAGCAGGGCATCCCGTTTCAACGCCGGACCGCGGTCACCTTCGCAACCACGGACGACGGCGGCCAGCGGCTCCGCAAGGAGGCTGCGGTTTCGCGGGACGCAGGTTTGGACGTCCACTTCAGCCGTGACGCCGGGCTGCCGTTCCCCATAGTGGAGGCTTTGGAACTCGAAGGCCAGGCCCAGATTCACCCCATGGATGTGCTGGAAACCCTTGCCAGGGACATTCGAGGCCATGGCGGCCTCATTGTCGAGGGCATGCAGGTGGAGAACGTAGCTTCCGGGCAGCCTATGGAGGTCTCCACGGGCAAGGGCACTTTCACTGCAGACACTGTGGTGATAGCTACGGGCACCCCAATCCTGGACCGCGGACTGTATTTTGCCAAGCTTGAGCCCAACCGCTCCTATGCGGCTGCGTTGAAGGTCCCGGGCGATCTTCCGACGGGCATGTATCTGTCCATCGATTCACCTACCCGCTCGCAGCGCACCCACCCTACACCCGAGGGAGAGCTGCTCCTGGTCGGTGGTTATGGGCACACGGCGGGCCGGGCGACATCACCTAAGTCGCATTTGGATGACCTGCTGGGGTGGGCCACCCGGCACTACCCCGGAGCAGAGGTCACCCATACGTGGTCGGCTCAGGATTACCAAGCCACCAACCTGATGCCGTTCTTCGGCAAGCTTCCTCGTGGCCACGGACGCATCTTTTTCGGCACCGGCTACAACAAGTGGGGGATGAGCAACGGGGTAGCGGCAGCCCTATCCATCACCTCGGACATCCTGGGCGGCCAATCCGATTGGGCCACCACCATCCATCACCGCGTCACCTCGCCCCAAGGAGCGCTCCAAGCCGTGCGGTTGAACGCGAGCACCACCAAGCGAATGGTGGAGGACAGGGCAAGAATCAAGGCCAATCCTGACATCACGGATCAAACGCGTCCAGCCGAAGGAACCGGCGTTGTGGGGCTGTACAAGGGTGAACCAGCCGCAGTGTCCACCGTGGACGGCAACGTTTGCATGGTTTCGGCCAGGTGCTCACACCTGGGTGGCATCGTGACGTGGAATGATGCCGAAAAATCGTGGGACTGCCCTCTGCACGGTTCGCGCTTCACCCCCGAGGGCAAATATCTTGAGGGTCCTGCAACCCATCATTTGCAGGAGTCGCCGGTCAAGAAGAAGGACTAGCTCAGCCGATCGATGCGCCGTTGGGCTTGATCGGCGGCGCGGCGTTGCTGGGTTGCGGCCCGCACGGCCCGTTTCTTTTCTGATTCCGCGGATTCTGCATCACGGGTGACTCCAATGAGCTCGGCTTCAAGGGTTGCCAGACGTTTCTTGAGGTCTTCAATGTCGGCTTTGAGTTTGGTTCGGCGATCAGCCAGTGCATTGACGGTGTCCCACGCTTCGGATGCTGCCGCTTCTGCTTCCCTGGCCGTTTGGTCGGCGACGTCGAACTCGCTGCGGGCCTCTTTCAGTGCTGCTTGCTGCTTGGCGGCCCGCCGATCGGCCAAGGACGTCGCTTCTTCCTTGGAGGACTTCTGTTGCGGTGCCTTCCCCTTGGGCGGAATGTCTTGGGACGTCGGAGTGCTCTTGGCGTGTGGTGGGGGCACCTTCTTGACTGATCTCTCGACTGATCGCTCTTGTGTAGCTTCGGTCGCTTCGTCATCGGGACCTGCCGCAGCTATTGCTCCTGCAAGGTCCACTGCTTCGAAGCCGCTGCCGCTGAGCCCTCTGACCAGCCTGCCCGTTCGTACCGCGGCGGCTGCCCCGGCATCGGCCATGGCCGCCCTGAAAGTCTGCTCAACATCGGACGTTGCGGCCGCGCTCAGTGGAGCCCCCAGCTCTGCAGCGAGATCCCTGGCCGAATGGACGGCTGTTGTCAGCTGACTTTGGCGTTGCTGCCCGAGTTCACGGAATGCTTCGGTGTCCTGCTCCTCCTGGGCGCCTCGTAACGAAATGCCAAAACGTACGACGCCGTCAATTACCTCGGGTTTGTGAACGGTCAGGATGTTGATGGCCCAGGCTCCGGCAGCCGGCTTGGGAAGGCTGCCGATCTCTTGAGCCAAGTCTTTTTGCCCGGCGTCCTTCGCTTTGCGCACCAGAGCAGTACGTTCCGCCGTGAATTCACGAGGTGTCACGGCGTACAGCTCCTGGGCGGCGTCGCGGAGGTCCATGGAATCATCCTAGGGTTTGACCGTAGGAGTCCGGGACCTGGTCTTCAGCGAAGCGCTGCTTAGGGTAGCCTAAGTCGAGTGGATCAGATCATGAGTTTGCCCTTCGGCGTCGCACTCGCAGCGCTCTTCGCGATTGTCATGATCCGTGTCAACGTTACTTATTGGATCGGGCGGGGGGCCATGGCCGGGTTCGCACATACCCGCTTCGGTGGTTCTTTGGAGCGGCCCAAAGCTGCCCGCGCCCAGGCGCTGATCCAGCGCTGGGGCCCGTACGCCGTCGTACTGTCTTTTCTGACTGTTGGCCTCCAAACTGCCATTAACCTCGCAGCCGGTGCCGCCCGTATGCCACTCCGACGATATTTGCCCGCAGCTGTGGCGGGTTCTGTGATCTGGGCCCTGCTCTACGCAACCATTGGTCTTGCCGCTCTGGAGGCATGGTTGGCGGTAGCCGCCGCATCACCTGGTGGAGCTGCTGTGGGCGTGGCGGTCCTGGTGACCGCCATTACGTGGGTTGTTGTGTTCCGTCGGCGTCGGGCAAGGGCCACATCAGCGGATACAGTGGTCTGAGTTCTACAGCTGGATCGGCGAAAGGCCTGGGTTGACTACTGCATTACCGGAACTGGCGGACGGCGACTTTTACTACGAATCACTGGGTGGGGGCCGCTACCGGTCCACCCTTCACGCCCAAGGTGCCTGGAATCCCCACGAACAACATATGGCTCCGGCGTCGGGCATCATCGCAGATGCCTTGGTCCGCCATGAGCCACGGAACGACGTTCGCCTGGCGCGGATCAGCTATGAAATCCTCGGGCTGATTCCCGGCGGTGAATTCCAGGTCACCACCTCGACGCTGAGGCCGGGAAGGACCATTGAACTCCTTCAGGCAGAGCTTTCGGCAGGGGGTCGCGTGGCTATCCGTGCCGCCGCGTGGCGCATGATCACCAGCGACACCAGCGCCGTGGCCGCGGTGGAGGATGAGTCCATGCCGGCCCCTGATGAATGCAAGCCATGGGATGGGGCGAGCGTGTGGCCCGGCGGTTACATCCGGTCTTTGGAGATGCGCATCGCTGAGGGACACCGTCCTGGTTCAGGCAAGGTTTGGATCCGGACGTCTCATCCGCTGACGAACCACAACGACAGCTCTGATGTGGCCCGCCTGTTGGGGCTGGTGGACACCGCGAATGGCATAGCCGCACGCGTTCCTCCGGGTGAAAACAGCTACATTTTTCCTAACGTGGATCTTCAAATCCATATGTATCGCGCTCCGTCCGGTGAATGGCTGGGTCTGGATAACAAGGTCTCTTTCGGAGCGGACGGCATCGGCCTGACCTCCACTGTGCTCCATGACCTCAACGGACCCTTCGGGCGGGCCGAGCAGATCCTGACCCTGAGGAAAAGCTGATGAGCGGGTTGGAAGCAGAGGCCCGCCAGCTCACTGTCTACCGCCAGAAGGAATCCATGGGTGCGGCTGCGGACCTTGATTTCGCTTTGGAGCTGCTTCAGCATGCCCGTAACGGAAATCTGGGCCCGTCCCTTCGCCTGTATCGACCACAGCCCACGGTTGCTTTCGGTCAGCGCGACGCCAACTTGCCAGGGTTTCAGGCTGCGGCAGAGGCGTGCCGGGAGCTGGGGTTCGAGCCGCTCATACGCAAAGCCGGAGGCCGCGCCGCTGCTTATCACCAAGGGACCTTGGTCATTGATCACATTGAGCCTCACCCTGACGCGCTCGTTCGCGCCAAAGCCCGTTTTTCCGAGTTTGGTGAGCTGCTGGCCGGAGCGCTGAGAAGCGTAGGCGTTCATGCCGCCGTCGGTGAGATTCCCGGTGAATACTGTCCGGGGGAGTTTAGTGTCCACGGCGAGGACCCCGATTTCCCTGCACACCGCATCAAACTGATTGGTACAGCCCAACGTGTGGTTTCCGGCGGGTGGTTGTTCAGTTCGGTGATTGTGGTGGAGGATTCCAAGCCCATTCGTGAAGTCCTGGCGGCGAGCTACGCGGCGCTTGGGTTGGAGTGGGATCCTGCCACTGCTGGTGCGGCCAATGACCTGCTCCCGCACCTGGATGTTCAGTCGGTGGAGGATGCCGTTGTTGAGGCTTACCGCGGGTACGCGGAAGTTCTCGACGGCGACTTCCGCAGCCTAGTGGGGTAGGGGCGTCAGCCCGTACCCCACTATTTGCGCTTGGTGTCAGTGCCCGCGGGCGATCCATTCATCCAGGTGCGGCTTCTCTGCGCCGATGGTGGTGGAATCGCCGTGTCCCGTGCGGACCACGGTTTCCTCCGGTAGTGGCAGGAGCTTTGTCCGGATGGACTCGATGATGGTGGGGAAATCGCTGTAGGACCGTCCGGTCGCACCGGGTCCGCCTTGGAAGAGCGTGTCTCCGCTGAAGAGTGTCTCTTCGCTTGCAAGGTGGAACGAAACGGATCCTGGAGAGTGTCCGGGAGTGTGGATCGCTTTCACCGTTGCGCCGGCCACGGTGAACTCGTCACCGTCCACGATCGCCACATCAGGGTCAACGTGGGGGAACACGGCCTTCCACAGCATCCAATCGTCCTGATGCAGGTGGATGGGAGCCGTGACGAGCTCCCGGAAAGCACCTGCGGAACTGATGTGGTCGTCATGGCCGTGTGTTAGCAGGATGGCTTTGACGTCTCGGCCACCCACGGCCGCACGGATTGCTTCAGGGTTGTGGGCGGGGTCGATGACGATGCATTCGGTGGCGTTGCCGATGATCCAGACGTTGTTGTCCACGTCCCAGGTTCCTCCGTCGAGGGAGAATGTCCCGGAGGTTACTACCTGATCGATCGTGAGGTTGCCGGCGCTCACAGTTCAACCACCGATCGGAGGACTGCGCCATCGTGCATTTTGTCGAACGCCTCTTCCACCTGGTCGATGGTGATGCGCTCTGTAACGAAGGCGTCCAGGTCCAGTTTGCCCTGCTTATACAGGTCCACGAGCATGGGGAAGTCGCGGGAGGGCAGGCAGTCGCCATACCATGAGGATTTGAGTGAACCGCCGCGGCCGAAGACATCCAGCAGCGGCAGTTCCAAGGTCATCTCCGGTGTGGGGACACCAACCAGGACAACGGTGCCTGCGAGGTCGCGGGCGTAGAACGCCTGCTTATAAGTTTCGGGACGTCCGACGGCGTCAATCACCACGTCTGCGCCGAAGCCGGCTGTCAAGGCCCGGATTTCCTCGATGGGGTCCGCTGCGGATGAGTCCACGGTGTGGGTTGCGCCGAGGTCCTTGGCACGCTGGAGCTTCTTTGCGTCGATGTCGACGGCAATGATGGTGGTGGCCCCTGCGAGCGCGGCGCCGGCGATGGCTGCTACGCCCACTCCTCCGCAGCCGATCACAGCAACGGAGTCGCCTCGCTTGACGTTGCCGGTGTTGAGCGCTGCGCCCAAACCTGCCATGACGCCGCAGCCGAGCAGGCCGACGGCGGCGGCATCGGCGTCGGGGTCTACCTTGGTGCATTGGCCGGCGGCGACCAGGGTCTTTTCGATGAACGCGCCGATGCCGAGGGCCGGTGAGAGTTCCGTGCCGTCTTCGAGGGTCATTTTTTGGGTGGCGTTGTGGGTGTTGAAGCAGTACTGGGCTTGGCCGCGGTTGCATGCGCGACAGTTGCCGCAGACTGCACGCCAGTTCAGGACGACACGGTCGCCCGGGGCTACGTCTGTGACGTCGGGGCCTACTGCGCTGACAACGCCGGTGGCTTCATGGCCGAGGAGGAACGGAAAGTCGTCGCTGATGCCGCCGAGTTTGTAGTGGAGATCGGTGTGGCAGACGCCGCTGGTGAGGATGTCCACCAAGGCTTCGCCGGGGCCGGGTTCCGGGACGAGGATGGTTTCCAGGGTTGCGGGGGCGCCTTTGGAGCGGACGACGACACCTTTGACTGCGTGGACCATGGGATGTTCCCTTCGGGCTTTTGGGGCGCGGGTCCTTTCTGTGGTGCAAAAAGGGCCCGCTACGGATTCCCATTCTGTCTATCACAGGTGGCAGACAGAGTGGGATTGTTCCGTGCGGGCCCAACAGCGGTGGTGTGGCAGACTATGCGGCCAGTCGGCTCTCCACCTCGGAAGCGGACGGGTTGGTGGCCGCGGTTCCGTCAGGGAAAAGCACGGTGGGTACGGTGCGGTTGCCTCCGTTGAGCTGCTCGACGAGTTCGGCCGTGCCATCTACTTCTTCGATGTTGATCTCGGTGTAGCCGATGCCCTTGGCGTCCAGCTGCTTTTTGAGGCGGTTGCAATAACCGCACCAGGTGGTCGAGAACATGGTGATGGTGCCGGAGTCGGGAGTGAAGTCCACAGAGCTCTCCTCAGTATGGGTTGTTAATGCAGGGTGGTTCGTCGGTAACAACGGTAACCCGCGTCCGAATAATTCCCGTTCGGCAGCAGGGCCGGGTTACGTCACATGCCGGTGCTGGTGCGTTGTCCGAGGAGAGGGCAGACTGTTGCCATGTGTGGACGTTATGTAATGGCTCGTGCGGTGGGGGACCTCCTCGCTGATTTTGACGCCGAACTTGAGAACGAGATTGCGCTGGAGAAGTCGTGGAATGTGGCTCCGACCGATGCCGTTCCTATTGTTTTGGAGAGGCTGATTGACGAGGACGTGAAGCGGCAGCTCCATGTGGCGAAGTGGGGTCTGGTGCCATCATGGGCGAAGGATCCCAAGGCTGGTGCCAGGCTTATCAACGCTCGAAGCGAGACGCTGTTGGAAAAGCCGTCCTTCAAGAAGGCCGCCGTTGCCAGGCGTTGCGCAGTTCCGGCAGACGGTTATTACGAATGGAAGAAGGGCGAGGGTAAGAACAAGCAACCGTATTATGTGCACCCGGGGGATGGCCACGGTTTGGTCTTTGCAGGCTTGTATGAGTGGTGGCGTGACCAGTCTGCATCCGATGATGATCCGGGGCGTTGGTTGCTGTCCATGTCCATCCTGACTGCCGATACCCCAACGGCGGATGAGGCCAAGACCCGGCGCAGTGCCTCGGTGTTTGACGAACTGACTGCCCTCCATGACCGCGTTCCCTTGCCGATGAGCACTGAGACGATGGAAGCGTGGTTGGATCCGAGGGAGAAGGACGCTCAAGGGTTGGTGGATCTGGTCCGCTCCAAGGCGCACGATGCCGCGGCCGGGTGGAGGTTGGACGCTGTGGGCGCAGCGGTGGGAAATGTCCGCAATAACTCACCGGAACTCATTGAACCGGTGGAAGCTCTCTTCTAGGAACTACAGGAACTACAAAGCGTCCAGGACCTACAGAGCTTCGGTGACGGGCACGCCGGATTGGAACTCCCGGCCATCGGCTTCGCTGAAGCCTGTCATGACGTGGCCTTTGCTAAGCCCGTGGATGGCAGACATCGGAAAATTCCCTGTGATGACGTTGCCGGAATGCTCTACGCCTTTGATGTCGTAGTTCTCCTCGGCACTGAGGGAGTGGTTGAACGAATAGAAGGAAATCGCCTCTCCGTTCATGAACTCTATGCCGAGCCTGCGCTGTGAGGAATAGTCCTCGCTGGCAGCAACAAGGCCCACGACGTAAGCGCCGGAGCCTGGTATGTTGCCATCGATTTCGAACCTTGCCACGAGGTTGTCGTCTTCGGCCGAGATGTTGACCTGCTTCAGGAGTGCATCATTGGTGCTCATGCCACAATCCTGCTCTGTGGACCGGCTGCCGTCCACCCCTTGACTTTCATCCCTCCAACAGACGCAGGATGTTGCGCGCCACTGTGGCTGTGTCAAGGTCCTGCCCCGTCCTCGCGGTCAGCAGGTGAAGGGCGAGCCCGTCGCTGTAGTCGGAGATTGCTTCCGCCCGGCTGCGTGCTTCAGATATGCCCATGGCGTCGAGCAATTGCGCCAAGGCTGATACCAGCCGCTCGTGCCCGGCAGTGACAACACCTGGCTGGTCTAGGGCAAAGGCGAACCTGGCGCGGGTCAGTTCGGCGTTCTGGTGCGCGAGTCCCATGACTGCTCCGGCGATCTGATCCGCCAAGTCGGCTACCGACGTCGGGATGTCCGTTCCACCCTGCTGCAGCAGGAGGCGGTCACGTTCTTCAACGCGGTCGACGGCGGCCCCCATGAGTGCTGCCCGGTTGCGGAAATAGTTCGAGGTAGTTCCGACGGCGACACCTGCCTGGGCGTCGACGGCCCTGTGCGTGAGTCCTTTGAGTCCCTTGGCAGCAACGACGGCGAGGGCGGCGTCGGCTAGTTCACTTCGGCGGTCCGGCATGGCGAAAGTCTAGCTTCAACCCCTACCGGCACTACAAATGTAGTAGTACTGTGAACCCATGGAAAAGGTGGACATCATTGGTGGAGGGATCGCCGGGCTGGCGCTCGCAGGAATACTGGACCCCGGCAAGTTCGACGTCACCATCTACGAGCAGCGCCCCGAACTCCCCACTGTTGGAACAACCCTCGCCATGTGGCCGGAAGCCCAACGCGCGCTCTCAGAGCTGGGGATACTCGGAGCTGCACGGAGTCGCGGAGCCAAGATCAAAACCGGCGCCCTCCGCCGCCCCTCGGGAGAACCCCTGCTGTCCATGGAAGGTGAAGGCCTCCTTGGAATATCCCGGCCCGAACTCCTGAGGCTGCTGGACACGGCAGTGCCTCGTTCCGTGAGCCGGGCAGTAGCCAGAGTGGACAAGCTGCCGGGTACTGCCGGGCTGACCGTGGGCGCAGATGGCGTCAACAGCATTGTCCGGCGGCACTTCAGAGGCCCGCAGAGCGAAGCAAGGCCAACACCATTCCTGGCCGTCAGGGGAGTCATCCCCGGAACCCCGCTCCCGGAGGACATCGGCGAATACTGGGGGCGTGGCGAGATATTCGGCTTGGCGCCAGCTGAGGGCGGAAGCAACTGGTACGCTTCATTCCGCTCAGACCTGGGGCCGGACAAAGTAGACGTCGCAGAAGCCCTCGAAGTGACACGAAACCGCTACGCAAACCACGCGAGCGCCGTACAGGAAGTACTCGCAAAGGCCAGGCTGGACACCACGCTTGCCCAACGCATCTGGATCTGCCCTCCCCTGATCAAATACTCGCAGGGAAACGTTGTGTTGATAGGGGATGCCGCCCACGCCATGACACCAAACCTGGGGCGGGGCGCCTGTGAAGCGCTGATCGATGCAGTGACACTGGGCAAACTTCTAAATGGGCTGCCCAGTGAAAAGGCGCTCGCAGCCTATGGCAGGAAGCGCATCATGCGCACGCAACTACTCCGGGTTGCTTCTTCCCTCATGGGGACTGTCGCCCTCGCCCAGGGTGCACAACCATGGCGAGACGCCTTGCTCAAGCAAGTTGGAAAGCGAGTATCGCGAACCCGGGAAAGGGCATCAACTTCGAACTAGGTTTTGTCAGGGCGTCGGCGTAAACTGAAATTATTCGAACATACTTTCGAATCATTATTCCGGCGTAAGAGGTGAAGGCATGGGGCTGTTCAGCGAGTCAGTAGGCGTGAGCTGCACGGACACCGGCCAGCCGCAGGAAGTCCACTGGAAAGGAACGCAGTACACCGTCACCAACGAACCCGTTCGCTGGTACGAGCGCCGGCAATGGTGGCTTGAAGAAAGCCGTGCACCCCTGGGAAGCGGAGCCGGCCTGGTTGACCACGAGATCTGGCGGGTACAACTGCTGCCTTCTTCCGCTGAACCGGAAACCAGCCACTGCATCACCCTCGATCTGGTCCGGCACCTGGGCAGCGGACGGTGGAGACTCGTGCGCATCCATGACGCCGCACCATCACGTGCAGTAGAACCCGACGAAGCAGCGTGAACCCTTGAGCTTCACCCATCTGCACGTCTCCACAGCCTTCAGCGCACACTACGGCGTCTCCTGGCCCGAAGAACTCGCCCAAGCCGCCGCAGCAGACGGAGCCACAGCTCTCGCCTGTACCGACCGTGACGGCCTGTATGGCACTATCAAACACCTCAAAGCATGCATGGACGCAGGCATCCACCCCATCGTCGGAGTAGACCTGGCCGTATTCGACGACGACGGCGACCACCGCACCCAAGTGGCGGGCCGCGTCGTCGTACTCGCCCACGGAAACAACAACGGCGCCGGATACAGGGCACTGTGCCGCCTCATATCCGACGCCCACGCGCGCACCTCCGGGAAAGCCGGGGGAGCAATCCCACCTGCGGTCACCCGAGGCGAACTCGCCTCCAGAACCCTGGACCCCAAAACCCTCAAACCAGTCCTCACCGTACTCGTAGGGCCCGACTCCGACGTAGGCCGGGCCATGGGCGGACGCAAATACCTCAAGCCCAGAACCCTCTTCAAACAATGGATCGACGCCATGCCCCCCGGCACCATGGTGGCCGAAGTCGTTTCCCACCTCAGCGCCCCCGGACAGCCACTCAGCACAGCCCACGCCGTACGCATGCTCAAACTCGCCATCGAATTCAACACCCCCGCAATACTCAGCAACGCCGTCCGCTACTGCGCCCAGGACGGCGCCGCCACTGCAGATGTACTCGACTCCGCACGCACCCTCAAATCCCTTCCGGAACTCTCAACTGAACCCCTCCTCCAGCCAACAGGGCAGGGATGGCTGAAGACCCCGCAACAAATGCACCAACTCGGCAAAGAAATCATGAACGCCGCGGGCCAGGGGAAAGCCGACCTCACCAAACTCCTCGCAAACACAGAAGCGCTCGCCGACAAATGCCGCATCGACCCCATTCTCGACATGGGTTGGAAGAAGCCGGTAGTCCCTGAAGCCTCCATCATCGGCATCACCGCAGACCCCATGGTTGAACTCACCCAACGCTGTGAAGCAGGAATCAACAGACGGTTCCCAGGCATCAACGGAAACCTGGAAAAAAACCTGCGCTCGCGGTTGGAGCATGAGCTGGAAATCATTGCCGGACTCGGTTTTGCTTCGTACTTCCTCACCGTGGCAGAGGTCACCACAATGATCCTCGATATGGGTGTCCGTGTTGCTGCAAGGGGATCCGGCGCGTCAAGTCTGGTCAACTACTTGATCGATATCAGTCAGGTTGACCCGATACGCCACGACCTTATTTTTGAACGTTTTCTCTCCGGCCGGCGGTCCACCCTGCCTGATATCGACATTGATGTGGAAAGTGCTGAAAGGCATAACGTCTACCGAAAGATTTTTGACCGCTTCGGGGCTGAACGAGTCACCCTGATGAGCATGCAAAACGGGTACAGGGCACGTGGTGCAGTGCGGGATGCGGGCATGGCACTGGGGATGCCTGACGAAGAAGTGGGCGAAATTGCCAAGCAGCTGTGGAGATTCTCTGCGCGCAAATTCCGTGAAGCCCTGGTGGAGAAGCCGGAGCTTCGGGATTTTGCGGGGCGGGTGGAACGAGGAGCCCTGGAGGAGAACCAGCAGCTGGATTTGCTGGTGGATCTTACAGAAAGGCTGGATCGCTTGCCCCGGCATATTTCCATGCACCCTTGCGGAGTGATTTTGGGAGATGCCACCCTCCTGGATAGAACTCCGGTCCAACCCAGCGGTATGGGTCTGCCCATGAGCCAGTTCGATAAACACGATATGGACCCCATGGGCATGCTAAAGCTGGATGTCCTGGGAGTGCGCATGCAAAGTGCCATGGCCTTTGCGGTCCGGGAAGTGATTCGGCTTCATCCTTCCAAAGCTGAGGTTGTCGCAGCGGGTAAGCACCCCGTGGAGCCGGGCGGGAATGGTCCCGACTACATTGCTCATGACGGCAGGATTAACCTCAATGCCGTCCCTTTCGACGATCAGGCCACCTTTGAGCTGATACGTAGTACCCACACACTTGGTTGCTTCCAGATCGAGTCCCCGGGGCAGCGTGAACTCATCGGAAAAATGGCTCCCCGGGAATTCAATGACCTCATCATCGATATCTCTCTTTTCCGGCCTGGACCCATGAAGTCGGACATGGTGCGGCCCTTCCTGGAGCATCGCCATGGGTTTGCTCCTGAGATTTACCCCCACCCGGACCTCAAGCCAGTTCTCCAGGAAACGCACGGGGTCACGGTTTTCCATGAGCAGATTTTGAAAACCTTCCACGTTATGACCAATTGCGGCTTGGACAGGGCCGACGAATTTCGTCGAGCCCTGGGCGACGAAGTACATGAGCCGGGAGTAGAAAAGTACTTCCGACGGGAAGCAATCAAAAAATACCCTCCAGAAGTGGTGGATAAAGTTTGGGGGACCCTGAAAGCCTTCGGTAGTTTTGGCTTCTGCAAAGCCCACGGTGCTGCATTTGCCGTACCTACCTATCAGTCAGCCTGGCTCAAGGCCCATCATCCCGAGGCCTTTCTTGCTGGATTGTGGGAACACGATCCCGGGATGTATCCCAAACGGCTGTTGGTCGCTGAAGCGCGCAGGCTGGGGATCCCCATCCTGCCTTTGGATATCAACAGGAGCAAGGCTGAATACAGGGTGGAGAAAATCCATCATGGCTCGGATCAGGGCAAGCTGGGCATCCGCTTGAGCCTGACTGGTATTTACGGGCTTTCAGGAGTGGAACTCAAGAGGATCGTTGCCGGGCAACCTTTCGATTCCCTGGCAGACCTGAGGGCGCGGGCGCGGGTCAGTAAACCGAACATCAAAAGACTGGCCCAGCTGGGCGCCTTTGATGCTTTGCATAAGGACTCCGGAGGAACTGCGAACCGTGCTGACCTTGTGCACCATCTGCAAGCGCTCCAAAGCAGCCCCTCCAAGAAGGCCCCCGATGTCATAGAAGGGCAGCTGTCCTTTGCGCTGGGCGATGTTGAACTGAGAAACCTTGCTCCTGAGCTTCCTGAGCCAACCATGGTGGATAACGTCAGGGCAGAACTTGATCTCATGGCGGTGGATGTCAGCGAACATCTGATGGAAAGTCATCGGCCACTCTTGGACAAATTGGGGGTCACCACGGCAGACAAGCTCCTGGGCTTGCGCAACGGGACCGAAGTCCTGGTAGCAGGGGTCCGAATTGCCACTCAAACCCCGCCCATGCGTGGCGGGCGTCGCGTTGTCTTCATCAGCATCGATGACGGTACTGGCTGCGTGGATTCGGTCTTCTTCCATGAGGCTCAGGAAGACTCCGGGCCTCTGTTGTTTGGTACCCGCCTCCTGCTTATCCGGGGGACCACCAGAAGGACCGGCCCCAAAGGAATCAGCCTCAGTGCCAGCAAAGCCTGGGACCTCAGCCGTCCGGAAGCGTTGCCTTATGCCGAGCTTCTCCCCGCCGAAACCGGGCTACCTGATGGATACACCCACCATGGGCCGCTCCACGGTATTTCCAGGAACCTTGCCATTACTGGTCTGGGAAGCTGAAACCTTGGCACAACCCTGCCTTGAGTAGCCTGATTTAGCCCCGGCGCGCTGCTTTGGCCACCTTCGCTGCAGCGGATACGATTGACGGTGGCTGGCTGTGGTCCCCGTACGCCACAAGCTATGAAGCCTTAACTATGAATAGGAGACACCCGTGTCAGATGCCCAACAGATCACCCTCATCGTCGATGGCGAAGAGACCAAGGTGACGGAAGGGACTACCGGCGCGGAACTCTTCTTCGAGCGCCGCGACGTCGTTGTAGCCCGTGTCAATGGTGTACTCAAGGACCTTGACCAGGTCCTCACCGAGGGTGCAAACGTCGAGGGCGTCACCATCGATTCCCCTGATGGACTCAACGTTCTTCGCCACTCCACGGCCCATGTCATGGCACAGGCTGTGCAGCAGTTGCGCCCCGACGCCAAGCTCGGTATCGGTCCCTACATCACTGACGGCTTCTACTTCGACTTCGACGTTGCTGATCCGTTCACCCCGGAAGACCTGCGCACGCTGGAAAAGATGATGCAAAAAATCATCAACCAGAACCAGAAATTCGTTCGCCGTGTTGTCACTGAAGACGAAGCCCGTGTGGCGATGGCCAATGAGCCCTACAAGCTTGAGTTGCTGGGCAAGAAGAACGATGCAAGCGACGCCGCTGAGGGCGTCAACGTTGAGGTCGGTGCCGGCGACATCACGATTTACGACAATGTGGATCGCAAGAGCGGTGAGAGCATCTGGTGCGATCTTTGCCGCGGACCGCACCTGCAGAACACCAAAATCATCGCCAACGCCTTCGCGTTGACCCGCTCTTCAGCTGCGTACTGGTTGGGTAACCAGAACAACCAGCAACTGCAGCGCATTTACGGCACGGCGTGGCCCACCAAGGAAGCCCTCAAGGCATACCAGGAACGCATCGCCGAAGCAGAGCGACGCGACCACCGCAAGCTCGGCGTCGAGCTGGACCTGTTCTCGTTCCCGGACGAACTGGGCTCGGGCCTTCCTGTCTTCCACCCCAAGGGCGGAATCATCCGCAAGGCCATGGAGGATTACTCACGCCAGCGCCACGTGGACGCCGGATACGAGTTCGTCTACACACCCCACATCACCAAAGGCCACCTCTATGAGGTCTCCGGCCACCTTGACTGGTACAAGGACGGCATGTTCCCGGCGATGCAGGTGGACGCCGAATTCAACGAAGACGGCACAGTGCGGAAGCCGGCGCAGGATTACTACCTGAAGCCGATGAACTGCCCCATGCATAACCTGATCTTCCGCTCCCGGGGGCGCTCTTACCGCGAACTTCCGCTGCGCCTGTTCGAATTCGGATCGGTGTACCGCTACGAGAAGTCCGGCGTTGTGCACGGGCTGACCCGCGTCCGCGGCATGACACAGGACGACGCCCACATCTACTGCACCCGCGAGCAGATGAAGGACGAGCTCACCACCACGCTGAATTTCGTTCTGGGCCTGCTCAAGGACTACGGGCTGGATGATTTCTACTTGGAGCTTTCCACCAAGAACGAAGAGAAGTTCGTTGGCGACGACGCCGCGTGGGAGGAAGCCACGCGCACTCTTTCCGAGGTCGCCGCAGCCTCGGGTCTGGAACTCGTTCCGGATCCGGGTGGAGCAGCATTCTATGGCCCCAAGATCTCCGTCCAGGCAAAGGATGCCCTTGGCAGGACCTGGCAGATGTCCACCATTCAACTGGACTTCAACCTGCCGGAGCGCTTCGAACTGGAGTACCAGGCGGCCGACGGCACACGCCAGCGGCCTGTCATGATCCACCGGGCACTGTTCGGTTCGGTGGAACGCTTCATGGGTGTGCTCACCGAGCACTACGCCGGAGCGTTCCCGGCTTGGCTCGCTCCTGTCCAGGTAGTTGGCATTCCTGTGGCCGAGACCTTCAATGACTACATGTTCGACGTCGTCGGCCAACTCAAGGCAGCGGGCATCCGTGCCGAGGTGGACATCTCCTCTGACCGGTTCCCCAAGAAAATTCGTACAGCCAGCAAGGACAAGATTCCGTTCGTCCTGATTGCCGGCGGTGAGGACGCCGAGGCAGGTGCCGTGTCATTCCGCTTCCGGGATGGCAGCCAGGACAACGGCGTGCCCGTGGCCGAGGCGGTCCGCAGGATCGTTGACGCCGTCAAGAACCGCGAGAGCTGACGGAACGGACACATAGACGGTGCAGGAGAACACAGGCGCGGCAGCTGGCCTTCCGGGTGACGCCGACGTAACCGATGACTTCGGATTGGCCGGCGTACCGGACGCGTTTCAGCGCCTGTGGACTCCACACCGGATGGCTTACATCAAGGGCGGGCAGGATCAATTCAAGAACAAGGACGACTGCCCGTTCTGTGTAGGACCCACGCGCTCAGATGAGGAATCCCTGATCGTCCACCGCGGGCGGACCTGTTACGTCGTCCTGAACCTGTTCCCCTACAACCCGGGTCATCTCTTGATCTGCCCCTACCGGCACGTTCCCGATTACACAGACATCACCGTGGAAGAAACCGCCGAGTTCGCCGACCTCACTCAGACGGCTATGCGCGTGTTACGGAAGGTTTCAAATCCGAGCGGCTTCAACCTGGGCATGAACCAAGGGGTGACAGGGGGTGCCGGCATCGCCGCGCATCTGCACCAGCACGTGGTTCCTCGGTGGGGCGGGGACGGAAACTTCTTCCCGATCATCGCACAGACCAAGGCCATCACGCAGACACTCGATGAGGTCCGCAAGCTTGTGGCTGAAGCCTGGCCGGGGGAGTCGAATGCTCAATAGGCATGCGCGCGGCTTCTTCACTTCACTTTTTACTCCTTTAGCGCGTTGGCTCCTGAGGATCGGTGTGTCTCCGGACGCCGTGACTATTGCCGGGACCCTAGGGGTGATTTTGGGCGGACTCGTCCTCTACCCGCTGGGCTTCCTATGGTGGGGCTCTCTGGTGGTCGCCTTCTTCGCCTTCTCGGACGTCGTCGATGGCATCATGGCGAGGCTGCAGGGCCGCAGCGGTGGCTGGGGTAATTTCTTGGATTCCACCTTGGACAGGCTCGCCGATGGTGCGATCTTCGCAGGCCTCACCATCTGGTATTTCACCGGAGGTGAAGATCCTGCTATTGGTACTGCCGCCGTCATCTGCCTGGTACTCGGCATGGTTGTTTCCTATGCCCGGGCTAAAGCCGAGTCCTTGGGCTACCAGGCGAGCGTGGGAATCGCCGAACGCGCGGAACGTTTGGCATCAGTGTTGCTCATCACCGGGCTTACGGGATTGGGCCTCCCACCGGTGGTGTTATTCGGGACCCTGGTGCTCCTGGCCCTGGCGAGTGTCATCACCATTGTTCAGCGCATGTCCACCGTCCGGCGGCAAGCCATGGCCGAAGCCGATGGAACTGCGCCGGCGTAAAGGCCAGTGAACCATAGCTCACGTGTGGAACTGGCAACCGACCAGAGTCGCTCGGCCGCAGTTGTGCACTTGACCTACCACAGCCCGTTGTCTTGCCCTCCAAGGTGGTAATGAATGTACTGCCAGCATGCAAGGTGCGACTACTATTACTAGTACTTGGTCACCTTGACCTGAAACCCGGTGTGCGCTGATTGCGGTCGTGTGGCTGCGCGTGCCTCCGGCAAGAAGGTCGTTTATCTACCCATAGGGGTTTTTGTGTCTACACCAGATGTAAGCAACGAAGCCGGTTCGTCCGCGAACAGCGTCACGGGCAGCAGCCGCGTTAAGCGGGGCATGGCGGAGATGCTCAAGGGCGGCGTCATTATGGACGTCGTTAACGTCGAGCAGGCTCGCATCGCCGAGGATGCCGGTGCCGTGGCTGTCATGGCGCTCGAGCGTGTCCCGGCCGATATCCGCGCCCAGGGCGGCGTGTCCCGCATGTCCGATCCGGACATGATCGATGCGATCATCGCTGCCGTGTCCATCCCGGTCATGGCCAAGGCCCGCATCGGCCACTTCGTCGAAGCCCAGGTCCTGCAGTCCCTCGGTGTTGACTACATCGACGAGTCCGAGGTCCTCACCCCGGCCGACTACATCAACCACATCGACAAGTGGAACTTCACCGTTCCCTTCGTTTGTGGTGCCACCAACCTTGGTGAGGCCCTGCGCCGCATCAACGAGGGCGCGGCCATGATCCGTTCCAAGGGCGAAGCCGGCACCGGCGATGTTTCCAACGCCACCGGGCACATGCGCAAGATCCGCTCCGAGATCGCCAAACTCGCAGCCCTTCCCGAGGACGAGCTGTATGTTGCGGCCAAGGAACTGCAGGCCCCGTACGAGCTGGTCAAGGAAGTTGCCGCCACCGGCAAGCTCCCCGTGGTGCTGTTCACCGCCGGCGGCATCGCGACCCCGGCTGATGCTGCGATGATGATGCAGCTCGGCGCGGACGGTGTGTTCGTCGGTTCCGGTATCTTCAAGTCCGGCAACCCGGCAGAGCGCGCCGCCGCCGTCGTGAAGGCCACCACGTTCCACGACGACCCCGACGTCATCGCCAAGGTCTCCCGCGGCCTGGGCGAAGCCATGGTCGGCATCAACGTCGACGACATCCCCCAGCCCCACCGCCTCGCAGAGCGCGGCTGGTAAACAGCTAAAGTAGTACGACGCCGGGCCGGTCACCTTCCAAGGTGACCGGCCCGGCGTCGTTCTACTCCAGTCCGCGGCGCTTCAGGAGGGGTCCCAGCTCTGCGTCGCGGCCCCGGAAGGCGCGGAACGACTCCAGGGGATCGCGACTGTTGCCCCGGGAAAGCAGCTCTGATCGGAAGTGATCGCCGTTCGCGCGTGTGAGGCCACCGTGTTCCTTGAACCACTCCACGGTGTCGGCGTCCAGCACCTCGCTCCAAATGTAGGAGTAGTAGCCCGCTGCATACCCCGCACCGGCGAAGATGTGTTGGAAATACCCGGTGCGGTACCGCGGCGGGATCAGCGGGTGCACGATCGCCGCATCAGCCAGCGCCTTGGTTTCGAAGGCGAGAACGTCCTGCGGAACTTCGGACTCGGACAGCACGTGCCACGCCACGTCCAGAAGTGCGGCCCCGAGGTATTCGGTGGTCGCAAACCCTTCTCCCCATAGCAATGACTCGTTGAGATTGTCCACGGTGTCAGGGGGGAGTGCCTCCCCCGTGGAATAGTGGCGAGCATAGTTGGCCAGGACCTCGGGCCACATGATCCACATTTCGTTAACCTGGGACGGATACTCCACAAAGTCCCGAGGTACGGACGTCCCGGAGAACCGCGGATAGGTCACGTCGGAAAACAGGCCGTGAAGCGCGTGGCCGAACTCATGGAAAACTGTACGGACTTCGTCCAAGGACAAGAGCGTGGGCTCACCCGGTGCCGGTTTGGTGATGTTGAGGTTGTTGATCACCACGGAACGGGTTCCCAGCAGGCTGGATTGTTCTACAAGGGAATTCATCCAGGCACCTCCGCGCTTTGACTCACGGGTGTAGTAGTCGCCCAGGAAGAGGCCCAGCCCGCTGCCGCCTTCATGTCGGACCTCCCAGATGCGGACGTCAGGGTGATAGCCTTCCAAATCATCGCGCTCATGGAAAGTCACCCCGAAGAGTTGTGTCGCAGCATGGAATACTCCGTCGTTGAGCAAAGTATCGAGGCTGAAAAAGGGGCGGAGAGCCTGTTCATCCACCTTAAACTTTTCCTTGCGAACCCGGGCAGAGTAGTACGCCCAATCCCACGGCTCAAGTTCGTGGCCGGCGACTTCCGCTAAAGCCTCCGCCTCCGATTCGGCATTCCTCACGGCTGCGGGGGCCAGCCTACCCAGCATTGCCTTGACCTCACTGAATCCGGGTGCCGTCTGCTGGTCAATCACCAGCTCAGCAAAGTTGGCAAATCCCAAGAGCGCCGCCTTCTCAGCCCGCAATCGGGCAGTGGCCTTCACCAGGTCACGAACGTCCAAGGCGCCGCCATCGGTGCCCCGTGCCAGGGATGCTTCGTAAAGCCGACGGCGGATGGCCCGGTTTTCCAAGGACGCCAAAGCGGGTTGGTTGCTGGGCTGGATCAGGGTCAGTAAGTACTTGCCGTCATGCCCCGCATTCCTGGCTGCTTCCGCGGCGCCGGTGATCGCTTCAGCCGGCAGCCCTGCCAGCTCCTCGGCGTCGTTCAGGAGAAGGGCGGCAGACTTCATGGCCTCTTTGACGCGTTGGCCAAATTCAGTGCCCAATCGTGAGAGCTCGGCGTTGACTTCACGCAGGCGGTGTTGTCCGGCGGCATCGAGCTGGATGCCTGACTGCCGGAACTCTTTGAGGTACTCCTGCACCAGCCGGGACGACTCCGCATCCAATCCTGCTGTGTCGATTGCGGCGAATCGCTCATAGAGTCCGCGATTCAGGTAAACCGCGTCTTGATGTGCTGACAGTTTGGGGGACAGCTCTGTTTCCAGCGCTTTGATGGCGTCCGAAGCGTCGGCGGAAACCAGTGTGAAGAAGGCTGCGGCAGCCCTGCTGAGCAGTTGTCCTGACCGTTCCATGGCCACGGCTGTGTTTTCCAGGGTGGCGGGCTCCGGGTTGTTCGTGATGCTGGCGATTTCATCCAGATGTGCGCTCAAACCCTCCTCTACGGCCTGGGAGTAATGCTCGGCCGAAATGCCGGCGAAGGGCGGAAGCCCATAGGGCAGAGGGCTGGGGCTCAAGAGTGGGTTGGTCATGAAGTGACTCTTTCACGTAAGAATCGTGTCCTCAAGAGCGGCACGCCCGGATGCGTCGGGCCAGCGCCGTAGGATGAAATTCATGGGCAAGATCACATTTTCCATGGGACGGTTCCGTACCCACCGGTCGGCACTCGTGGTGAGCGGTATAGCTCTAGCCCTGTCCCTGAGCGCCTGCGGTGTTCTTGCAGAAAACGATGACGCTGAACGCAGCACCGGCGCCTCGGCCCCTGCTGCCCAGACACCCAGTCCGACGCGCACTCCGGCACCAAACCCCACCCCGGGCAAAGGCCCCGCCTGTCCGGAGCTCCGCTGCACCTCCATCACGGTGACAGGTGACATGCTGGTTCATACCCAGCTCTGGCAACAAGCGAGATCTGACGCAGCTGCGGCGGGTCAGCCCGGCTACACTTTCGTCCCGCTTCTCGAAGGACAACGACGCTACATTCGCAACAGCGACCTCGCCATTTGCCACCAGGAAACACCCGTGGCTGGTCCGGAAGGGCCGTTCTCTGCCTACCCGTCCTTCAACGTACCGCCGCAAATCATTACGGCCTCAAAGGATGTTGGATACAAGGCCTGCACGACGGCCAGCAATCACACCATTGACCGCGGCACCGAAGGTTTGCTCCGGACGCTGGACGCCCTGGACGCAGCGGGCCTAAAGCACACCGGTTCCTACCGGACGGAGGCAGCATCCAAGGAGATACTCATGCTCCAGACGGACGCAGCCAAAGTGGCCGTGATTATTGGAACGTATGGCCACAATGGTCAGATCCCGGAATACCCGTGGCTGGTTGACGAGCTGGATCCGGCGGCCATGATCGCGAAGGCAAAACAAGCCAAGGCCCTTGGGGCCGACATCGTCCTGGGAGTCATGCACGCCGGCGACGAGTACGCCAGCGAGGCCAATGCCCAGCAGCAGGAGGTTGCGCACGCGTTGGTGGACAGCGGCCAGTTCACCATGATCTACGGCCACCACACGCACTCGGTGCTGCCGATCGAGAACTACAAAGGCACGTGGATTGTGTACGGGCTCGGCAATGGTGTCACTGAATTGTCACCGTGGTACGTCGTGAACAACGAAGGACTATTGGTCAGGGCACAATTCAGTCAAAACACCTCAGGTGTATGGACTGCTTCTGACCTCGCATGGGCCCCCTCGGTTATTGTTCGGGACCCCTATCGATGGTGTTCCGTAGCCAGCGACGCACCACAAGGGGTCTGCGCGACCCCTGCAGCCGATGCCGCAACCCACCAGCGAACCAAAGCGGTTGTAGAGTCCATGGGAGCAGCCACCGCGGGAGCGCACGAACTGCTGATCACCAAGGAAAAGTAGCGGCTACCGCGGCCGGCGGGCTGCGTGTTCGCGCGCAAGGCGGGCGTAATCGTCGTCGGGCTTTCCTGGCACGAAGCTGCCGAACTTGCGTTCGGCTGCTGTGCGGATCAGGAAGTCCGCAATGGCCGGGTTCTTTGGGAGCAAGGAACCGTGCAGGTAGCTCGCTACAACATTGTTGTAACGGGCGCCCTCGTGCCCGTCCTTGCTGTTGTTGCCTGCGCCTTTTGTCACCGTGCCTAATGGCTCGACGCCGGGCCCCAACGTAGTCTGCCCACTGTGGTTCTCATAGCCAAGGATGTCGCCGAACTCAGTGGACTTCATGGTCACGTTGCCAATAAGGCGCTCGTCAGTACCATGGGTTTCCACGTCCAGGATGCCGATGCCCGGAATCACAGGGCCCGTGCTGGTCTTGAAGAACTTCCCGAAAAGCTGGTAGAGCCCACAGATCACCAGCATGGGAGCGCCCTCGTCCGCCAGCTGCTTCAGCTGGCTGGCACGCGATTGGAGGTCGTCCTGGATCACCAGCTGGCCGCTGTCCTGCCCGCCTCCGCCCACAATGATGTCGAGGTCGTCAGGAAAGTCGTCGCCCACGTTGTACTCGAGAAGCTCCGGAGTGTAGCCATGCCACTTGATCCGTTGTTTCAGGACCAGGGCGTTGCCCCAGTCACCGTAGATGTTCATTTCGCGCGGGTAGAGCTGGAGAACGCGGAGCGTTCCCTTGCTGGGCTGTGCTGCCGGCGTGGGTTGTGCTTCCGAGGTCATGAGACCACCTCAACTATGGTGATTTTGGCCAGTTCGCGGCGAATGGCGAGCATGGAAGTGTAGGTACAGAAAACGCGCTTTGGCTTACCTCGCGAGCCGTCGATGAACGTTCGCAGGGCCGCCGTGATGTCCGGTTCGACCACTCCGAAGTGAACATCGTCATACTGCAGACGCAGCGCCATGTCGTAGGCGCGAACGCCGGTGAGGACCTCCACGCCATCTTCGCGCAGGGAGTCGAATTCAACGTCCCACAGCCAGGACATGTCCCTGCCGTCGGCGTAGTTGTCGTTGATGGCGATCATGGTGGCGTAGCCGCCGGCGGGGAAGGACTTCAGCCCGAGACGGAAACCACTGGGGTTCTTCACGAGCACCAGCTCCAGAGGCTGTCCGTCCACGGTGAGGCTCTCACCGCGCCCGAACGCGGGAGCAACTTCTCCCAAAGCCTTCACGAGCTTAGGTGTATCAACGGGCCCGGTTCCCAAGACGGACCTCGCCAGGGACAAAGCCGCCGCTGCATTGAAGATGTTGTACACGCCGCGTAGTTTCATCGTTGTGGTGACGGTTTCGCCGTCGAACTCAAAGTCGGCGTCCTGGGCTCCAACGCGTCTGAGTACGACGTCGGCTGCCGGCAGATCTACATCCTCACCTGTTTCAGCGGCAACGGAAGTGCCCGAAGGGGACGGGCCGATTGCCGTGGTGCGCATTTCGTCGTCGTTGGGGAAGGTGCTGCGCAAAGATTCGTCGAGGCCGAAGTATCGGACTTCGGGGTGGTGGACGGCATCGAGGGTATTGATGGCGTTGGCAATCCGGGCGACGCGTGGGTCTTCCCGGTTGAGGACAACTGTGCCGGTGGTCTTGGAGGCGATGTGCTCCAGCAGCCGGGCGGTCTTGTCAATTTCCCCGAAGCGGTCCAATTGGTCGCGGAGGACATTCAACAGGAGGCTGTACCGCGGCTCAACCTTGTTGACGAAGTGCACGGCATGGGCTTCGTCCAATTCCAGGATGGCAATGTCTGCGTCCAGCCGACCGCGCCAGTCCACATCACCCAGGAGCGAAGCGGCCACCCCACGGGTGAAGTTGCTGCCACTGCGGTTGGTGAAGACTTTCAGGCCTTGGCTTTCAAGGAGTTCCACCACCATCTTGGTGGTGGTGGTCTTGCCGTTGGTGCCGCTGACCACGGCTACGCCCAGGGGGAGCGAAGCCAGCGTTCGCTGCATGAAGCCGGGATCGATTTTCTCAACCACCAAGCCGGGAAAAGCTGAGCCTCCGCCCCGGAGTCGGGACAGTGTGCGGACCAGCTTGCCGAGGGGAACGCTGAAGGAAAGCATGCTCTGTAATATATCCCAGTCAGGGCATGGAACCGGCTACCTCGCGTGTGGGCTTGGTCAACGCTGACAGCGCCATATGGCCCTGGGCCTCTATGATGGTCGAATGACCAACCCCCTTTCTGACGCTTCGTCGCGCGTGGGTTCAGGACTCCGGATCGGCGTGCTGGCTCTTCAGGGCGATTTCCGCGAGCATATCCACGCTGTAGAGGCCGCTGGCGCCACCGGCGTGGGTATACGCCGCCCGTCAGAGCTTGACGACATTGACGGCTTGATCATCCCCGGCGGCGAATCAACCACCATTGACAAGCTCTCCCGGATTTTCGAAGTCCGTGATCCACTTCAAAAGCGGATCGCGGACGGCCTGCCGGTCTACGGCTCCTGTGCCGGCATGATCCTGTTGGCCGATGAAATCGCGGACCCTGCAACTGACCTGCACGGAAATCCGCAGCAGACCTTTGGTGGGCTGGATATCACCGTGCGCAGGAATGCCTTTGGCCGCCAGCGGGAGTCCTTCGAGACCGACCTGGATTTCAGGGGGCTTGAATTCAGCGCAGGGGAGTCCGGTGTGGATCCCGTTCACGCTGTATTTATCCGGGGCCCCTGGGTGGAACGCGTAGGTCCGGGCGTGGAGGTCCTTGCCCAGGTCGACCCCGACCACGCCAGCCACACGGCTACTTTGCACGGAGTGGCTAGAATTGTTGCAGTGCGTTCCGGTCAACTACTGGCCACCTCCTTCCATCCGGAAGTGACGGGAGAGAAACGCGTGCATGAACTCTTTATTCGAATGATCAGAGGAGAAGCGTAAAGCATGTCAGGCCACTCCAAATGGGCGACCACCAAGCACAAGAAAGCCATCATTGACGGCAGGCGTGCAAAGTCGTTCGCAAAACTGATCAAGAATATCGAAGTTGCTGCCCGCATGGGTGGTCCGGACCTCGCCGGCAACCCGGGACTTGAACTTGCCGTCACGAAGGCCAAGAAGACGTCGGTTCCCAATGACAACATCGACCGCGCCATCAAACGCGGCGCTGGCCTCACCGGCGAAGTGGTGGACTACACCGAGATCATGTACGAGGCTCGTGGTCCCCAGGGTTCGGCCTTGTTGATCGAATGTCTGACGGACAACAAGAACCGCGCTGCATCCGAGGTGCGCCTTGCAATCTCCCGCAACGGCGGCACCATCGCCGATCCCGGTTCCGTGAGCTACCTCTTCGCCCGCAAGGGTGTTGTGGTCCTGCCCAAGAACGGCCTCAGCGAGGACGACATCCTGATGGCGGTCCTCGATGCCGGAGCCGAAGAAGTCAAAGACAGCGGAGAGAACTGGGAAATCCACTCCGAACCCTCTGATCTTCAGGCCATCCGCGACGCCCTGAAAGAAGCGGGCATCGAATACGAGACAGATGAAGCCGAGTTCGTTCCCTCCATGCAGGTGGAACTGGATGTCGACGGCGCCAAGAAGTTCATGAAACTCGTGGATGCCCTGGAAGATCTTGACGATGTCCAGAACGTCTACAGCAATGCGGACCTCAGCGAGGAAGTCCAGGCTGCCCTCGACGCCGAATAGCCGGCCACGGCGCAGCGCGTCATTTTGACATTTAGCAGCTTCACAGCCACCAGAAAGGCCCGGACTTGACTCTTCGCGTATTGGGAGTCGATCCGGGCCTCACCCGTTGCGGTATAGGTGTGGTGGACATTGAAAAGAACCGCAGGGCCACCATGGTGGCCGTTGGGGTAGTGGGGACCTCTGCTGAGCTCACTCTGGATAAGCGCCTGCTGGTCATTGCCCAAGCCATTGATGAATGGCTGGACCTGCATCAGCCGGACGTCGTCGCCGTCGAGCGTGTTTTCTCGCAGATGAACGTCAGCACGGTCATGGGTGTGGCCCAGGCTTCGGGCGTCGTCATCGCTGCGGCCGCACGCCGTGGCATCCCCGTCGCGTTGCACACACCGTCGGAGGTCAAAGCCGCGGTAACAGGCAGCGGCACGGCCAATAAGGATGCAGTGACCAAGCTCGTTACCAAGATCCTGCGCCTGGATGCTCCACCGAAGCCTGCTGATGCTGCGGACGCTCTTGCGCTTGCCCTGACCCATGCATGGCGCGCAGGTAGTGGAATGGGTTCAGCTATCGGCGCGAACGGTAAGGGCGGTCTCACTCCCGCCCAAAAAGCATGGGCTGACGCGGAAGCAAAAGCGCGCCGCGCACGGTGATTGTCGGCTCGCCTTGTTAGGGTATTCGTAGATATGTTCGGATAGTCCGCTTTGGCCGCAGTGTTGACACAGTATTGCGGCAACGGAGCAGGCAGTATTTCAGGAGCCGGGTCTTGATCAGTTTTCTCCGTGGAACGGTAGCCCACGTTGGTTTGTCCACCGCTGTCATCGACCTCAACGGTGCGGGAATGAGTGTCTTTGCCACGCCGCAGACCTTGAGCCACCTCAAGACAGGAACAGAAGCCAAGCTCTTCACGTCCATGATCGTCCGTGAAGATTCCTTGACACTGTTCGGCTTCGCCGACGACGACGAACGGGAAGTCTTTGATGTCCTGCTCAGCGTCAGCGGGGTAGGGCCACGTCTGGCCTTGGCCGTCCTTGCCGTGCATGAACCGGAGGCCATCCGGGTGGCGGCGCACACTGGAGACAGCAAGACGTTTACCAAGGTGCCGGGAATCGGTCCCAAGGTGGCCGGCCGGATTGTCCTTGAGCTCGCCGGTAAGTTGGTTCCCCACGGGACCGGCACAGGCACTGCGCCCGCCGCTGCCCCAAACGCCGAATGGAAGCCGCAGGTTGTCGCAGCCATGACCAGCTTGGGCTGGTCCGAGAAGGACGCCAACGGCAGCATCGACAAAGCCATGGCAGACTCCCCGGAACTCGTGGACGCAGGAAACGTGGCCCAAATCCTCCGGGCAACACTGCGTTGGTTGGGTCAGGATGGGGCGCGCGCAGGCAATCGTGTAGGCAGCCGTGGCTGAGCAGTCACTCGTCAGCGGGGGAGAGGAACCGGAAGAGCGGGTCATTGAAGCCGCACTCCGGCCCAAGAACCTGCACGATTTCGTGGGACAGCATCGGGTCCGCAAACAACTGGCATTGGTACTCGAGGCATCCAAAATGCGTGGCCGCAGCGCCGATCACGTGCTGATGTCAGGGCCGCCAGGACTAGGCAAGACAACCCTTGCCATGATCATCGCAGCGGAAATGAACGCGCCGTTGCGTATCAGCAGCGGCCCGGCCATCCAGCACGCGGGAGATCTTGCCGCCATCCTTTCCTCCCTATCGGAGGGGGAGGTCCTTTTCCTCGACGAAATACACCGCATGTCCAGGCCGGCGGAAGAAATGCTGTACATGGCCATGGAGGACTTCCGCGTGGACATTGTGGTGGGCAAGGGCGCTGGTGCAACCGCCATTCCTTTGGAACTGCCACCTTTCACCTTGGTGGGCGCAACAACCCGAGCTGGGCTTCTTCCGGGGCCTCTGAGGGATCGATTCGGATTCACCGGGCACCTTGAGTTCTACTCCGTCGCCGAACTCGAGCTCGTCCTGCGGCGCTCCGCGGGCCTACTGGACCTGAAGGTCAACTCTGCGGGCTTTACGGAGATAGCGGGCCGGTCCCGGGGAACGCCACGTATCGCCAACAGACTGCTTCGCCGTGTCCGTGACTGGGCGCTGGTTCATGGCATTGAGCAGATTGATGCACGTTCAGCTTCAGCGGCTCTGGATATGTATGAAGTAGACGAGCGTGGATTGGACAGGCTTGACCGGTCCGTTCTTGAAGCCCTGATCACCAAGTTCAACGGCGGTCCAGTGGGATTGTCCACTTTGGCTATCGCCGTGGGGGAAGAACCCGAGACGGTGGAGACCGTGGCTGAGCCGTTCCTGGTCCGTGAGGGTCTTTTGGGACGCACTCCGCGGGGCCGGATCGCGATGGCGTCCGCCTGGACGCACCTTGGCTACGCCGTCCCGGCCGGGGTGTTCGGTCAGGAGACACTGGCACTGTTTGGTGAGGATGAAAACCACGCCGAAAGCGTGGATACCGTGGGTTAACACCCTCTGTTCAGCTTTTCCCACTAGACTGGTATGACGCTCGGCACGTTCGAGTCCTTGATCCATGCCCGCTCTGCGGATCTGCCAGGGACGTTGCCGTGAACCAAAACGTAAGTACAGAACGGAACTTCCCTGTGGATCCAATGACCATATTGCTGTTCGTCATGTTGGGACTCTTTGTCTTCATGATGTTCCGCCGCAACAAGAAGACCCAGCAGCAGCAGGCTGAGATGCAGTCAAAGTTCGCTCCCGGGGTTGACGTCATGACCAGCTTCGGTCTCTTTGGCCGCATCGTGTCCATCGACGAAGCCGAGAACAAAGTCGTGATTGAGCTTTCGCCGGGTAACCAGGCAACGGTTCACCGTCAGGCTGTCACCAAGGTGGTCGAGACCACCCCCGAGGAAGCGCCCGTTGTTCCGGATGATGCGTCATCCCTGACCGCCGCGCAGACGGAAGCTCCTGCCGCCGTCGAGACCCCGGAAGAAACCATCGCGCGCCTCAACAAAGAGGACAAGAAGGACAACTAGCACCGTCAGTCGCGGCGACACCGCGCAAGGCAACTTCTACGGCAGCGGAGAGCCGCCGGCAGACGCTTACCAGCGTCGGCCGGCGGCTGTCCGGCGATAACAGGAAGATCGATAATGGCACGGACCGGCCCCAAAAACTCAGCCCGCAGGGTGCTGACCTGGCTTGGAGCAATTTTCGTTGTATTAACCGCTGTCCTGGCTGGCGGAGTAGTGACTGGCAACGCCAGTTGGGCTCCCAAGCTCGCTCTGGACCTCGAGGGCGGAACCCAGATGATTCTGGCCCCCCGGGTAGAGGGTTCCAGCGAGATCAATGAGGAGCAACTCAACCAGGCAGTAGCCATCATCCGGCAGCGTGTGGATGGCTCCGGTGTTGCCGAAGCTGAAATTAGCACCCAGTCCGGCCGGAACGTTGTGGTCAGTCTTCCGGGTACGCCTTCCAAGGAGACCCGCGACCTCATTCAAGCTTCGGCTGACATGAACTTCCGCCCAGTCATCACTTATGGCGACCCGGCAGCCGTTCCTGCGGAGCAGCGCACACCTGAGGACCAGCTTCCCAAGCCCACGGCGGAGCCGGCGAATGCCAGCGACATCAACTGGGTCACCGCGGACATTGTCCGGGAATTCGAAGCGCTTGACTGTGTGAACCCGTCACCGGAAAAACGTGATCGTTCGGATCCCGCCAAACCGCTGGTCACCTGCGAGGCAGCCACGGACAAGACTCCGGCCATCAAGTACATCCTTGGGCCCGTGGAGGTCAAAGGCCAGGACATCAGCGATTCCACTTTTACCCAGGTTCAGGGCGCTCAGGGCTCCGTGACCAATTCCTGGGGCGTGAACATCGTGTTCAACGCGGATGCAACCGCAAAGTTCAAAGCAGTCACCGAACGCCTCAACCAGTTCTACGCTGCGGCGCAGGCCCAGGGTACTGATGATCCAAAGTCACAGTTCGCCATTGTCCTGGACGACAAAGTTCTTTCCGCCCCGCGCGCCTTGGCTGTGATCACTGATGGAAAGCCCCAGATCACTGGTAACTTCACCCAGGCGTCGGCAAAGGCCCTCTCCGATCAACTCCGCTACGGCGCCCTGCCCATCAGCTTTGAGATCCAGTCACAAGAGCAGATCTCCGCGACGCTGGGTGGCGACCAACTTCGCCTCGGCTTGCTTGCAGGGATGATCGGCCTGTTGCTTGTTGTTGTCTACTCGCTCTTCCAATACCGTGCCCTTGGGCTCGTGACCATCGCATCCCTTGTGGTGGCGGGTGTGCTGACCTATCTGGCGATCGCCATCCTCGGGTGGACGGAAAACTACCGTCTGTCCCTGGCCGGTGTGGCTGGTCTGATTGTGGCCATCGGCCAGACCGCGGACTCGTTCATTGTCTACTTCGAGCGCATCAGGGATGAACTGCGCGAGGGCCGTGGACTGGTTTCCGCTGTCGAGAACGGCTGGAAGCGTGCCAAACGGACAGTTCTGGCCTCCAAGGCCGTCAACCTCCTCGCGGCCCTGGTCCTCTACTTCGTTGCTGTTGGCAACGTCCGCGGCTTTGCCTTCACCCTTGGCCTGACCGCCCTGGCCGACCTTCTGGTGGTGTTCATGTTTACGCACCCCATGCTGCAGGTTTTGGCCCGCACCAAGTTCTTTGGTGAAGGACACCGTTTCTCCGGGCTTTCTCCCGACCGTCTCGGCGCAGTTCCGCTCTACCGTGGCGCCGGCCGGTTACGCACGCCGGACGAAAAGCCCGCTGTGGTCCGCCCGCGCAACACCGGTGCGGCTGCCGAAGCCGAACGTCGCATGACCATTGCCGAGAGGCGCCTTGCCGAGAAGGGCCAGCTCACTGGTACTTCGAACGGCACCAAGGAGGAGAAGTAATGACTACGAGCTTCGCAACCTTCGGCCATGAGCTCTACACGGGCAAGCGCTCGTACAACTTTGTAAAGTCGAAGAAGATTTGGTTCATCATCGCTGCGGTCGCCGTAGCGCTCTCCATCCTGGTTCCTGTCGCCAAGGGCGGCTTCAACCTCGGAATCGAATTCCGTGGCGGTTCCGAATTCACTGTTTCAAACGTGAGCACCACGGATGCAGCACTCGGCGAGAAGGCTGTTCATGACGTCGTGCCCGGAGCCATCCCGCGCGTTGCCAACGTGGCAGGCAACACCATGCGCATCCAAACGGACCAGTTGACCGACGACGAGACGAACCGCATCAAAGACGGTCTCACAAGCGCCTACGGGGTGACCGAGAACGAGGTAACGTCCAACTTCGTGGGACCAACCTGGGGCCAGGACGTGACGCGTCAAGCCCTTATTGGTTTGGTGGTCTTTGTTGGGTTGGCCGCTGTCCTGATGGCGCTGTACTTCCGAACCTGGAAGATGTCGCTGTCCGCACTTGTTGGCATGCTCGTCACGATGTTCACCACGGCGGGTGTCTACGCGCTGAGCGATTTTGAAGTCACGCCGTCGGCAATCATCGGGTTCCTGACCGTCCTCAGCTACTCGCTGTACGACACAGTGGTGGTCTTCGACAAGATCCGTGAAAATACCGCGGACATTTCCACGTCAACGCGCCGCACGTTCAGCGAAGAGGTCAATCTGGCTGTCAACCAAACGTTGGTCCGCTCCATCAACACCATGATGGTGGCTATCCTTCCGGTTGCGGCGATCCTCTTCATTGGGGCCGGACTCCTGGGTGCCGGCACGCTGCGGGACCTGTCCTTGGCACTGTTCGTGGGCATCCTCATCGGTACTGCCGCCACGATTTTCATCGCCGCACCGCTGTACGCTTGGCTGCGGCAGGGCGAGCCTGAACTGGTGAAGCAAGCCAAGAAGGTGGCTCACCGCAGGAATGAAGCCACAGTCCAGGTCTGAACTTAGCCCGAACAGCTAGTTGGGTTGCCTTGAGCCGGTCCCCGCATCAGTGCGGAGGCCGGCTCTTTGACTTGCCCGTGTCATCGTCATGTGCTGCCCGGTTGCAGAAGGATTCACCTGCGGGAATAGACTGGGAGAATTAAATCGCTTGTGAGGGGTACTTCTGTGGAAGAACGTGCGACGTCGGCACCACCGGCGGGCGGGGATGACAGCCGCAAAGCTGTGGCAGTTCCGGCAACGAGTGTGCCCGGACGGACTGCTGCTGCGGTTCCGGTCGATGCTCCCGGCGTGCGTCCCACCTTTCCGGGGCGGAGGGAACGCACCCGCTCCCGGCTTGCCCGCCTGACGGGCCGGGGCATTGCTCCTTACTCGCCCATTTTGGAACCACTGCTGCGTACAGTCCGGGCAAATAATCCCAAAGAGGATTTCGATCTGATCCAACGCGCCTTCGCGGTGGCAGAGCAGAGCCACCAAGGACAAAAGCGCAAGAGTGGTGATCCCTACATCACCCATCCGGTGGCAGTGGCCACCATCCTGGCTGAACTCGGTATGACAGGGACAACCCTGGCGGCTGCGTTGCTCCACGACACCGTGGAGGACACCCCGTACACACTGGCTGACCTGACACGGGACTTCGGCCCCGAAGTTGCCATGTTGGTGGACGGTGTCACCAAGCTGGACAAAGTCAGTTTCGGTGAGGCTGCCCAGTCTGAGACCGTTCGTAAGATGGTCGTGGCGATGGCCAAGGACATTCGCGTCCTGATGATCAAGCTGGCGGACCGCCTCCACAATGCGCGGACCTGGCGTTTCGTTTCCGCGGAGTCCTCATCACGCAAGGCCCGCGAAACTCTGGAGATTTTCGCACCCCTGGCGCATCGCCTGGGTATGAACACCATCAAGTGGGAACTTGAAGACCTCTCCTTCGCAGCGCTGTACCCCAAGGTGTACGAGGAAATCGTGCGAATGGTGGGCGACCGCACTCCAGAACGCGAAAAGAGCCTGAGCGTCATCCGCAACCAGATCGCTGATGACCTTCGGACCGCTCGGATCAAGGCGACCATCACAGGCCGGCCCAAGCACTACTACTCGATTTATCAGAAGATGATCGTCCGCGACAAGGACTTCGACGACATCAACGACCTCATGGGCGTGCGGGTTCTGGTGGATTCCGTGCGAGATTGTTATGCCGCGCTGGGGACTTTGCATTCACGGTGGAACCCGCTTCCGGGCCGGTTCAAGGATTACATCGCCATGCCCAAGTTCAACATGTACCAATCCCTGCATACCACCGTGATTGGCCCCGGCGGCAAGCCCGTGGAGATTCAGATCCGCACCCACGAGATGCACCGGCGTGCAGAATACGGTGTGGCAGCCCACTGGAAGTACAAGGATCAACCCAACCGGACCGCACAGGGACCCGGCAGCCCGCGTGACGGTGACATGGGTTGGCTGCGGTCGCTGGTTGATTGGCAACAGGAGACCTCCGATCCCGGAGAATTCCTTGATTCACTTCGCTACGAGATCAACGCCCGCGAAGTCTTCGTCTTCACCCCCAAGGGCGAGGTCATGGCCCTTCCGGCCGGGTCAACTCCTGTGGACTTCGCCTACGCTGTGCACACCGAGGTGGGCCACCGAACCATCGGCGCCCGCGTCAACGGGAAGCTGGTTCCACTCAACAGCGAGCTCAACCACGGCGACTGGGTTGAGATTTTCACCTCCAAGGCAGAAGGCGCCGGCCCCAGCCAGGACTGGCAGCACTTCGTCAAATCTGCCCGTGCACGCAACAAGATTCGCCAGTGGTTCACCAAGGAACGCCGCGAAGAAGCGATTGAGCGTGGCAAGGACATGCTGACCCGGGCCATGCGCAAGCAGAACCTGCCCCTGCAGCGCCTGATGACGCACGATGCTTTGTCCGCCGTGGCAGAGGACTTCCACTACGTTGACATTTCCGGGCTGTACGCCGGCGTAGGTGACGGGCACACGTCAGCTCAGTCGGTCATGGAAAAGCTCGTTGAGCACCTGGGCGGTCATGAGACACCCGACGAAGACCTGGATGAAGTCAGTATCCCCACCCAGGTTGCGAAGTCGAAGTTCTCTGACTCCGGCGTCATTGTGCGGGGTGTGGGCGATGTCTGGGTCAAGCTGGCCCGGTGCTGCACCCCGGTACCGCCGGATCCCATTCTTGGCTTTGTGACCCGTGGTTCAGGAGTCTCTGTCCACCGGACGGACTGCACCAATGTGTCGGGTCTCCGGGACCAGCCGGACAGAATTGTTGAAGTTGAGTGGGCACCCACCCAGTCCAGTGTTTTCCTCGTGGAAATTCAGGTAGAAGCCCTGGACCGGAAGTCCCTTTTGTCGGATGTCACCCGCATTTTGTCCGAGAATCATGTCAACATCCTCGCAGCGTCGGTGCATACCTCCAGTGACAGGGTGGCAATCTCGAAATTTGCCTTCGAGATGGGTGATCCAAAGTATCTGCACCACGTCTTGAACGCCGTCCGTCGGATCGACGGAGTTTTCGACGTCTATAGGACCACTGGAAACCGCAGGCGCAGCTAACAGGGCCTCAGCTGTCAGGGTCTCAGCTAGCGGGCTCTGGTGAGGCAAGTTGAGCCAGAGTGGCCAGGGCCCGTCTCTTGTGAGGGACGCGCGGACTCGCTTCGACGGCCAGAACGAGCAGCCGGAGCTTGATGCCGAGCTCTTCCCGTGCCAGGAGACGCTTCAGCGCAGGTAGAGCCCGGTCAGTTTCCACATGGAGGGCGATGTCAGCTGCGGTCCGAAGCGGGCTGCTGACCAGCATTCCTCCCAGGCTGACGACGTCCATCTGACCTAGCCGGACTTCGTGCAGGGTGCATGCGATGCTGCCCCGCATGCTGGAGATGCGGTGTTTCGCGTCAACCAGCAGAGACAGGTGCTCGGGTGCTTTGGCGCAACCGTAAATCCACGCTGCCGTGAGCCGACCGGCGACAACCTTGGTTCGGATGCGTTCCGGGAGTGTAAGGGCCGCTGCGCGGGCTCTGAGGCGGTGGGTGACAGTCACGCCAGGTGAGGCATAACTCTTCCCGTAGAGGGGCAGCAGGATGCCATCGAATGCCATGCCCTGCAGTTCGTTCCACGAGAAGATGCGGCTGGGGGAATAGAGCTCGGATATGACCGGCTCCTGCAATTGGGGGGCGGTAACAGCGAGGACCATTCACCGATCATTCCGCGTGGCCACCTTACGAGTACAGGCTCCGCCCGGGTTATGTGGATAACCCGGGCGGAGCCTGCAGAAAAAGTGCCTTCTCAGAAATCGCTAAGCGAGGTCACTGGCGGAGCGCTGGATCTGATCGAGCCATGCTTGACGTGCTTCCAGGGCTTCGCGCGCGGCCTTGATCCGGCGCTGGTCGCCGGCCTTTTCAGCCTTCTCCAGATCGTCCTTGAGGCCCGCAATGGCTGATTCGAGCTGTGACAAGGCGCTGTTGGTGCGGGCCTTGGTTTCCGGGTTGCTCCGGCGCCACTTGTCTTCCTCGGCCTCACGGACAGCGTCTTCAACCTTGCGAAGCCCGGCTTCGATCCTGCCCATATCGGCGCGGGGAACCTTGCCGGCATCTTCCCAACGGTCCCGGATTGACTGGAGGGCCTTCTTGGCAGCGTTGAGGTCGTTGATGGGCAGGAGTGCCTGCGCTTCAGCCACCAACTGTTCCTTCACGACCAGATTCGCCGTGTATTCCTGGTCGATCTGGTCATTGGCGGCCTGGCGGTTGCTGAAGAAGACGTCCTGGGCGGCGCGGAAGCGGCCCCACAGTGCGTCATCGTCCTTGCGGCTTGCCCGAGGAGTGGTCTTCCACTGGTCCATCAGCCGGCGGTACTCGCCTGCGGCGAATCCCCAGTCAGTGGAGGTGGAGAGTGCTTCGGCCTCTGCGATGAGGGCTTCCTTGGCGGACTTTGCAGCGGAGTTATTGCTGTCCAGCTGGGAGAAGTAGGCGCGGCGGTGACGATCAAAGACCGTCCGAGCCGAACGGAAGCGCTTCCACAGAGCATCTTCGTTGCTGCGACCGAGCCTGACCCCGCTCTTCTGCGCGGCCTTCCACGTTTCAAACAACTCGTTCATTCGTGCGCTGGAGGTCTTCCATTGGATCTGCGCGGGGTCCTGACCGGCTATTGTCTCAGCTTCGGCAACGATTGCTTCGCGTGCTGCGAGCTCACTGGCGCGCACTGCGTCGTGGGCGGCTTTCTCCGACTTTTCCAGTTCAACGATCTGGGCTGACAGAGCATCCAAGCGGGCCTCGGCAGCACGGATGTCGCCCACCATGTTGCGCTCCGCGAGCTGCTCACGCAAGTGTGTGACCGTCTTCTGCATGTCCGTGGCAGGGGCCTTTGACTCCACGCGGTGTTCGAGCAGAACAACCTGCGCAATGACGTCGTCGAACTTGCGGGCGAAGTAGCCAAGTGCCTCGTCCTTGCTGACGCCGGGGTACTGACCAACGGCGATTTCTTCGCCGTCCAATGTCAGGAACACATGGCCGTCACCCTCGGCGCGTCCCCATTTGGCTGCCTCGGCGAGCGAGGCCGCGGAAACCGCGGGTGCAGCAGGAACGACGGCGGCGGGAGCCTTGGGGCGGGCAGCGAAAGCAGCGGGGGAGGGCGCCGGCGACGGCGTCGGACGAGGAGCAGCCGGTGCTGCGGGCGAGGCGGTCGGCGCTTCCTCCGTGATCTCCCCGGCAGTCGGAGCTTCCTCGGCTGCCTGAGCTGACTCGGCTGCGTCGTCGGCCGGAGCTTCCCCAGCCACCTGAGCTGCCTCGTCGGCTGGAGCGGCTGCGTCTGCCTGAGGTGCCTCGCTGGCTGGAGCATTCTCCCCGGGAGCCGGCGCGCCGGAACCGTTGTTGCCGGTTGCCTCGACGGCTTCTTCGTTGGCCACTACTGCTGTTTCGTCGGATTTCTGACTGTCTGTCACCGCTAAAAGTCTTTCGCTTGGAGGGAACTGCTCAGGTAATGCACTCCGGGCCGGGCCTGGAGCTGGTTACTTCAGAGAAAACGAGTCTATCGTGACAGGTGCCACAGGGGCGCCGTCGCTGGCGTTTTCACCGGGTTTAAGGCCTGCTGCCGCAATCTTGGCAACGACGTCCAGGCCGCTGGTCACCTTACCCACCACGGTGTAACCGCCGGCAGTGTCAGCCGGAATGGTGGTGTCCTTGTAGACGATGAAGAATTGGTGTCCGTTGCCGTAAGCATTGTTGCCGGTACGTGCCACGGCAATCGTCCCCGCGGGGTATTTATTGTCCGCGGGAGTATTTTCCAGTGGGCCCCACCGGTAATTTCCGTCTTCGGACCCGTCTTCGGTCTTGGCGCCGCATTGAAGGAGTCCGAATGTTTCGGATGTGGTCAACCGGTGGCAGAACGCTCCCTTGTAGTAGCCGGCGTCGCTGAGGGACTTGAAGACGGCAGCAGCCTGCGGAGCCGCAGTTCCGTTCAGTTCAATGCCGAGTACGCCACTGTTCAAGGCGAGTTCGCCGGTGAAGGTCTTTCCAGCAGCCGTTTCCGGGCCGGGTACGTCGGCGCTGTTCGATGCTGCCGGGGAAGCGGACGGTGAGCTGAGCCCTGCTTCGGCAGCGGCGAACTCCGCCTCGGTGGGGTTGGAGCTGAAGACTGTCAGTTGCAGCACTACGGCCAACACAACCGCCACGCCGGCTGCACTCGCGGCGATGGTGTTGTCGCGTTTGCGTCGCTTGCCCTGTTCCTGCCGCAGGGCACGCTTGGCTTCCATCTGCCTGATGCGCCGTTTCGCTTCGCGGTCATCCCGCGACCTTGTTGCCAAGAGTCCTCCTGATTGTGTCCACTTTTGGTGGCGGCCGACAGGAACCGGGCATGCTGCATTAGATGTGCACGCGCGGAAAGCATAAACTGGCTGCCGCACATAGTTTATGCATGACCGGCTGGTCGTCCGCCCTGTAAACGCCGAAAGGGCGTTTAAAGCTGCGGTGTGATGCCAGCGTCAGCCTTTTTTGAGGAGACTTTCCACCATGGCACGTACCGCCTCCCTGTCCGGATTCCCCGAGTGGCTTCCCCAGGAGCGGTTGGTGGAACTCCATGTGCTGGATACGCTCCGGAAGACGTTCGAGCTCCACGGCTTTTCCTCCATTGAGACCCGTGCTGTCGAAACCGTTGGACAGCTTCTCCGCAAAGGTGAGATCGACAAAGAGGTCTACGGCCTGAGCCGGCTTCAGGACGATGAAGGTGAGGCTGCCAAGTCGGACAAGTCTGACCCGAACGCCTTGGCCCTTCACTTCGACTTGACCGTTCCCTTTGCCCGCTACGTGGTGGAGAACGCCGGCTACCTGGCGTTTCCCTTCCGCCGGTATCAGATCCAGAAGGTTTGGCGGGGCGAGCGTCCGCAGGAAGGCCGTGCGCGTGAGTTCACCCAGGCAGACATCGATGTTGTGGGCGACGGCGAACTGCCGTTCCGGTACGACGTCGAAATCGCGTTGGTCATCGCTGAGGCCCTCAGTGCGCTGCCGATCCCGGACTTCCGGCTCCGGATCAACAACCGCAAACTGGCCGAAGGCTTCTACCGCGGCATTGGCCTGACGGACACAGCGGGTGTACTGCGCAGCATCGACAAACTGGAGAAAATCGGCGCCGCCAAGGTGGCTGAGCTGCTGAAGAGTGAGCTCGGAGCCACGGACGAGCAGGCTGTATTGGCGCTGGAATTGGCTGGCATCCGAACGGAAGACACCTCATTCGTGGAACGAGTGCGTGCACTTGGAGTCAAGGACGACCTCCTGGAAGAGGGCCTGAATGAGCTTCAGCAGGTTATTGAGGCTGCCGTCCAGCGGGCCCCTGGCAAGGTTATTGCCGACCTCAGCATTGCCCGCGGCCTGGACTACTACACCGGAACCGTTGTTGAGACGGTGCTCGTGGGCCACGAGCAGCTGGGGTCCATTTGTTCCGGAGGCCGCTACGACGCGTTGGCGAGCAAGGGCAACCGCAAGTTCCCCGGCGTCGGCCTTTCCATTGGCGTGACCCGACTTGTGTCCCGCATCCTCAGCCAGGAATTGGCCACGGCCTCCCGATCGGTGCCCACGGCGGTGTTGGTTGCCTTGAACTCAGATGACAGCTGGTACGCGGCGCAGGACATCGCCGCCCAGTTGCGCGGCCGCGGCATTGCCACGGAAGTTGCCGCCAAAGCGGAGAAGTTCGGCAAGCAGATCAAGTTTGCGGACCGTCGCGGCATTCCGTTCGTGTGGTTCACCGACGACCACGGGAAGCACCAGGTCAAGGACATCCGCTCCGGCGAGCAGGTAGACGCGGACCCTGCGAGCTGGGCACCGTCGGAAGAGGATCTGCACGTCCGGATCACCACGGCCAGCTAGGCGCCAACCACTGTTCCCTGGTTGTGGCGGGAGCCTTGGCCGGGGCGGGTAAACTCGGACGGGACCGCTTTGCAGCGGTCCCTCTAAATTTCATGCTGAAAGGAATGCTGTGCTGCGCACACATGACCTCGGATCCCTTCGCTCCGAGCACATTGGACAAACCGTTACCCTGGCCGGCTGGGTGGGCCGCCGCCGTGATCACGGTGGCGTTGCATTCGTTGACCTGCGTGATGCCTCCGGTGTCGCCCAGGTGGTTGTCCGTGAGGAAGAGGTCTTCCACGGCCTTCGGAACGAGTACGTGCTGCAGGTGACGGGTACCGTCAACAAGCGTCCTGAAGGCAACGAGAACCCGGCTCTGGCCACGGGCGACATCGAGGTTATCGCGGACAACGTTGTTATCCTCAACACCTCCGAGCCTCTCCCGTTCCAGATTGACGAGCACGTGGAGGTCGGCGAGGAAGCCCGTCTTAAGCACCGTTACCTGGATCTCCGCCGCCCTGGCCCCGCCCGCAACATGCGTCTGCGTTCCGAGGCAAACCGTGTGGCGCGCGAACTCCTGCACCAGCGCGGCTACGTGGAAATCGAGACCCCGACGTTGACGCGTTCGACGCCGGAAGGCGCCCGCGACTTCGTGGTTCCGGCTCGTCTTGCCCCGGGTTCCTGGTACGCTCTGCCGCAGTCGCCGCAGCTTTTCAAGCAGCTCCTCCAAGTGGGCGGCTTCGAGAAGTATTACCAGATTGCCCGTTGTTACCGTGACGAGGACTTCCGTGCCGACCGTCAGCCGGAGTTCACGCAGTTGGACATCGAAGCCAGCTTCGTTGACCAGGACGATGTCATTGAATTGGGCGAGGCAATCGTCAAGGCCTTGTGGCAGTTGATCGACGTCGAGATCCCCACCCCGATCCGCCGCATGACGTACCTGGACGCCATGGCCAAATACGGGTCAGATAAGCCTGACCTGCGCTTCGGCGTCGAGCTGACTGAACTGACCGAGTTCTTCAAGGACACCAACTTTGGCGTCTTCAAGGCACCGTACGTTGGCGCCGTGGTCATGCCGGGCGGCGCTTCCCAGCCGCGGCGTACCTTGGACGGCTGGCAGGAATTTGCCAAGCAGCGTGGTCACAAGGGCCTGGCCTATGTCCTCTTCAAGGAAGACGGCGAATTGGCTGGCCCGGTGGCCAAGAACCTTACTGACGCCGAGCGCGAAGGTCTGGCGGACGCCGTTGGCGCCAAGCCCGGCGACTGCATCTTCTTCGCCGCCGGCGAGAAGTCCGCAGCCCGCGCCTTGCTCGGTGCTGCGCGAGTGGAAATCGGTCACCGTACCGGCCTGATCGATCCCAAGGACTGGGCTTTCGTCTGGATCGTGGACGCTCCCATGTTCGAGCCCGCTGCCGCAGCTGTCGCCTCCGGTGACGTCGCGGTGGGTGGGGGACAATGGACGGCTGTTCACCACGCCTTCACCTCGCCCAAGCCGGAGTTCCTGGACACCTTTGATAAGGACCCGGAGTCCGCTCTCTCCTACGCCTACGACATCGTCTGCAACGGCAACGAGATCGGCGGCGGTTCCATCCGTATCCATGAGCGCGAAGTGCAGGAACGCGTCTTCCAGCTCATGGGCCTGGACAAGGAAGACGCTGAAACCAAGTTCGGCTTCCTGCTGGAAGGCTTCAAGTACGGCGCGCCTCCGCACGGTGGAATGGCCTTGGGCTGGGACCGTGTGGTTGCTTTGCTCGCCGGAGTGGAGTCCATCCGCGACGTCATTGCCTTCCCGAAATCGGGCAACGGCTACGACCCCCTGACAGCTGCGCCGGCACCGATCACTCCCCAGCAGCGCAAGGAAGCGGGCGTCGACTTCAAGCCCGAGGCCAAGCCTGCCGCCAAGCCGGACACGAAGTCCGAGTAAACGGTAGCCAAAGGCTCTCCACCACGGTGGGGGGCCTTTGGTGTTCCCGCCGCCGAAACCCTCCTGTTGACGAAAAGGTGCCGCTGAATGGTGGAGCAAGCATTTTTGGAATCCCTCATGGACAAGGCCTGGCCTGCGCTGGAACGTGAAGATACGGGGGAGTGGGTCCTGCGTGCTTCGGGAGGTGTGACCCAGCGGGCCAATTCGGTGTGGCCAAGGAACCCTGCCGGTGGGCAGGAGGAAAGCCCGGGCATGGCGCAGTCCGTACGTGCTGCGGCGGAGTGGTACCGGCTTCGCCGGATTCCCTTGATCTTTCAGGTCTTTGACGACTCCCGCAGCGCCGCCCTTAATGCCTACCTGGATGGACAGCGCTACACGCGGCAGTCGGCAACGAAGATCATGGTCCGGGGCACGGAATCTCTGCCGGTGGACTCCTCCGGCCGGGACGTTGAAATCACTGATGAACCATCCGAGGAATGGCTACGGGTGTGGTGGGCCGTCGACGGCCGGGGAGGCGACGCTGAACTGTCGGTCGCTCACAGGATTCTCAGCGCCTGCCCTGCGCTGTACGCACTGGTGAGGGACGACGACGGCGTCCCGGCCGCCGTAGGACGACTCGCTTTGGTTGGTGGCTGGGGCGGGATTTACAGCATGGCGACGTCAACAGGGCACCGGAGGCGCGGATACGGGACCACGGTTCTGGCGGCGTTGTTGAACGCAGGGACCCATCAAGATCTTGAGGGATTCTGGCTGCTGGTCACCGAGGCCAATCACGGAGCACAGCGGCTTTACTCCCACGCCGGTTTCACTGACTACGGCAGCTACCTGTACCGGCAGGCACCTCTGAGGCGTGCGTCCAGCGGCTGCTAGTTCCGCGGCTGCTCCTCCGCCTGGTGTCAGGCCGGCGGATCAGTCACCGTAATGCGGACGGCGCAGGCGTCGGCAGCGCACTTTGCCAGCACTGATGCCTTTGGAGCCTGAACGTCCAGGAACGCCAGGCGCGTACGCCCGGCAATGGTGCCAAGGAGGGGCTGGGCAAGAACCTGATCCACCAGTGCGCGGTCGCCGCCCGGGACAATGTACTCAACGCGGTGATCGTTGAAAATGCGCGCAGCGTGTTCTGCCGTGGCCTTGGCGTCGAGGAATCGGTTGCCGCTCTTCGAAGCGAGGATGGCGGACCCGCTAGCGGCGGCCAGGGCGTAACCGCCCTTGCGTACCAGCAGCAAGCCAAGCCCCCGTTCCTGGGCTGCCAGCGAAGCCATGCGGGCCACTTCGGTTGTTCCCCGGCCAGGACGCCCGTCGGCGGGCCAGGGTGCCTTCAGGAGCGCACTCGCACCATCGGCCGCCCTCAGAAGTACCCCGCCGTCGTCGAGGTCTTCGCCAACAGGACCATGGCTCGCCACAAAACGGTCCACCCAGCCCTGCAATCTGTCCGCGGGTACCAAAGCGGTCCGGCTGCCGGGCCTCTGACGAGGGGCAGATGATCGGCGATCCACGTCGATGTCTCCTTTGCTGGAACTATGAGTAGCCTATCCATGTGGAAGATCTCTTTGGTGCCGGTGCAGTGGATGACGACGAGTCCGAGGATCTGCCCGTGTCAGGGGGTCCCTCCGATGCTCACTGGATGGCTTCCCAGCGGAGTCCGCTCGCCGTCAGAATGCGCCCGCGTTCTCTTGACGAGGTAGTGGGGCAGCAGCATTTGCTGGGGCAGGGTTCGCCGTTGAGGCAGCTGGCCGCGGGTGCTGATGCCGCAGGCCCGGCGGGCCCAAGTTCGGTCATCCTGTGGGGTCCACCCGGCACTGGAAAGACGACGCTCGCCCATGTCATTGCTCGCGGACCGGGGCGTAAGTTCGTTGAATTGTCTGCCATCACCGCCGGCGTCAAGGATGTTCGCCGCGTTATGGACGATGCCTTGACTGCCCGCGACCTCTACAAGAAGACCACCGTGCTCTTCCTCGACGAGATCCATCGTTTCAATAAAGCCCAACAGGATGCCCTGCTCCCTGGTGTGGAAAATCGTTGGGTGGTGCTGGTGGCGGCCACCACGGAAAACCCGTCCTTCTCCGTGGTCTCGCCACTCCTGTCCCGCTCGCTACTGCTCACCCTGAAGCCGCTCACCGATGACGACATTTCGGGTTTGCTGCAGCGGGCCGTGGCTGACGCCCGTGGCCTTGCCGGCCGCGTTGAACTCAGTTCCGAGGCGCTGGACCATTTGGTCCGCCTCTCCGGAGGGGACGCCCGGAGGGCTCTGACAGCGTTGGAAGCCGCTGCCGGAGTAGCCTTCGGTGACTCAGCCGCCGTCGAGATTTCCGACGACGATTCGACAGGAACTGATGAGTTCAGCGACACCGACGGCGAAACCGGGCTCGCGAAGGACAGCCTTCCTGAGGCTCCCGTGCTGGTGGAGCTCCGCCACACAGAACGTGCCCTTGATGCTGCGGCCGTTCGCTACGACCGCGCCGGCGATCAGCACTACGATGTGGCCAGCGCGTTCATCAAGTCCATTAGGGGCTCGGATGTCGATGCTGCTTTGCATTATTTGGCGCGGATGCTTGAAGCCGGTGAGGACCCGAGGTTTGTTGCACGGCGGATCGTGATCTCTGCTGCGGAAGATATTGGAATGGCCGATCCCACGGCGCTGCAGACCGCGGTGGCCGCAGCGCAGGCAGTGCAACTGATCGGCATGCCGGAGGGCAGGATTGTGCTGGCTGAGGCGGTGGTCCACCTGGCCACAGCACCCAAGTCCAACGCCGCGTACATGGGTTTGAACAAAGCCGTGGCAGATGTTCGTGCCGGATTCGGCGGTGGCATCCCCATGCACCTGCGCGATGCGCACTACCCGGGGGCAAAGCAGTTGGGTCACGGCAAGAGCTACAAGTACGCCCACGATGAACCACACGGCGTGGCAACCCAGCAGTATCCACCGGATGACCTGGTGGGTAAGGACTATTACCAACCCACTGGTAACGGAGCCGAACGCGATATCGCCGCCAGGCTGGAACGGCTCCGCAAAATCGTGCGCGGGGAGTAGGGCCCTGATCACGACGCCTGCAGATGATAGCCCTGCCCATGGTAGGCTTGATCCTTGTCTGGCATGGCCTGACGCACAATCCCACTGAAGATTCCTTCAATAGAGCTGTGCGCCCGGGCTAGTAGCAAGAGGTAGCGGTTGGCCGATGCTCTCCCTGATGGAGGCCAGTAACACTGACACACCGCAGTAATTGGAAGGACACAAGTGGCTAACAACACTCGTGCTCGCCGTACCGCACGTCTTTCGCGTGCACTCGGCATTGCTCTGACCCCCAAGGCCGCCAAGTACATGGAGCGCCGCCCGTACGGCCCCGGTGAGCATGGCCGTGCCCGCAAGAAGCAGGACTCCGACTACGCCGTACGTCTGCGCGAAAAGCAGCGTCTGCGCGCCCAGTACGGCATCCGCGAAGCCCAGATGACCCGCGCCTTCGAAGAAGCACGCCGCACCAAGGGCCTCACCGGTGAAAACCTGGTTGAGCTCCTCGAAATGCGTCTGGACGCCCTGGTGCTCCGTGCAGGCTTCGCCCGCACCATCGCACAGGCCCGCCAGCTGGTTGTGCACCGCCACATCATGGTTGACGGCGTCCGCGTGGACCGCCCGTCCTTCCGCGTTGGCGAAGGCCAGCTCATCCACGTTCACAGCCGCTCCGAGGTTATGCCCCCGTTCCAGGTGGCAGCTGCTGGCGCACACGTGCTCAACAACGTGCCGGCATACCTGGACGTCAAGATTGACGCCCTCCAGGCCCGCCTGGTTCGTCGCCCGAAGCGCTCCGAGGTCCCCGTGATCTGTGAAGAGCAGCTCGTCGTCGAATTCTACGCTCGCTAAATTTCAGCAGCGCATACAGAGAAGCCCGTGGCACACGCCGCGGGCTTCTTTGTATGTAAGGTACCGGGCCAATATAGGTAAGGTACTGGGGGAGGCCTTGCCCAAAGCCCGGAATCGGCTGGTGCGAGGCAGCGAAACGATCCAAGGAGAAGAGTTCTATGTCTGGTGGCGACATCGCCGGCCTCATCGCAGCAGGAGTGTTTGCACTCCTCGTCCTGCTTTTGGCCGTGCCCATTTTGAAGCTGGGTGGCGTTTTTGACGAAGTGCGGACTTCCATCCGTTCCATCAGCGATGGCGCCACGCCCCTGATGGATGAAGTGACTGCCACGGTGACCACCACCAACCAGCAGTTGAAGAAAGTTGACGGCATTGCCTCCAACGTCTCTGATGCCTCGGCCAACATCTCCGCGTTGTCCTCGCTTGTAGCAGCCACGGTGGGTTCACCCTTGATTAAGGTGGCTGCCTTCAGCTACGGCGTCCGTTCGGCTTTTGCTGGACGCCGCACCACTTCCTCCGGCCGCCGCAGCCGCTGACCCAACCAGCCGCTTCTCCAGCCAGCCGCTGAACTACAGGGAGACCTTATGAAACGAATTGTGTGGATGGGCATCGGCGTCGCCATCGGCGTCATCGCCTTCCGTAAGATCACCGAAGCCCAGGCCAATCTTGGTCCGGAAGGGCTGAACCGGGCTGTTGGCCGGATGGCCGATGGCCTGTTCGACTTTGCCGATGCCGTGCGTACGGGGACGCACCAACGCGAAGAGGAATTGCGGGCCGCGTTGGGTATCGACGATGCCGTATCGTCACGGCGCTAGCGGAGCGGTTCGCCCCCGCGCCCTCAACAGGGCAGAATGGAAAGCTGCGGAACGGCACCAGCCGGTACCGCGCACATCGTGTGCAGTGAATTGAGAAGGGTAAGTAATCAGCTAATGAAGTCGCAGGAGATCACCAAGCGCTGGGTGGACTTTTTTGTCAACAAGGGCCACACCGCCGTTCCCTCCGCGTCGCTCGTTTCCAGCGACCCGTCACTTCTCTTCACTGTGGCCGGAATGGTGCCTTTCATTCCCTACCTCACTGCGCGCGAAGAGCCTCCCTACAGCCGTGCCACAAGCGTCCAGAAGTGCATCCGCACCGGAGACATCGAAGAAGTAGGCAAGACTGCCCGCCACGGCACGTTCTTCCAGATGTGCGGCAACTTTTCCTTTGGAGATTACTTCAAGGAAGACGCCATCAAGTTCGCTTACGAGCTGCTGACCACCAGCGTTGATGACGGCGGTTACGGACTTCCTGCCGAGCGCCTCTGGGTGACTGTCTACGAAGAGGATGACGAAGCCAAAGAACTCTGGCTCAAGAACACCGGCATTCCTGCCGAGCGTATCCAGCGCATGGGCAAGGCCGACAACTACTGGTCCACCGGACAGCCCGGCCCGGCCGGTCCCTGCTCTGAGATCTACTACGACCGCGGCCCTGCTTACGGCATCGAAGGCGGCCCCCTGGCCGACGAAACCCGCTACATCGAAATCTGGAACCTCGTGTTCATGCAGTACCAGATCGAAAACGTCCGCTCCAAGGTGGACTTCGACATCGTGGGTGAACTGCCGCAGAAGAACATCGACACCGGCCTGGGCATGGAGCGTCTTGCGATGATCCTCCAGGGTGTTGAAAACATGTACGAGACCGACCAGGTCCGTCCTGTGATCGATAAAGCCGCTGAATTGTCCGGCCGCGAGTACACCTCAGCTGAATCCCCGGATGATCCGCACCACACCGACGATGTCCGCATGCGCGTTGTTGGTGACCATATTCGTTCTGCCCTGATGCTCATTGCTGATGGCGTCGCACCGTCCAATGAAGGCCGCGGCTATGTGTTGCGCCGCCTGATTCGCCGCGCCGTCCGCGCCATGCGCCTGCTCGGCGTCGAAAAAGCCTGCCTGCCGGAGCTGCTCCCTGCCTCCCGTGACGCCATGAAGGGTGTCTACCCGGTGGTGGAGACCGATTTCGCGCGCATCAGCCGCATTGCCTACGCCGAAGAAAAGGCATTCCTGCGCACCATCGCTTCAGGTACGGCACGATTGGAAGATGCTGTAGCGGAGTCTAAGGCTGCCGGCGTTCCCCTTTCCGGTGCTGACGCCTTTGCCTTGCACGATACGTACGGATTCCCGATCGATCTGACCCTGGAAATGGCCGAGGAAGCCGGCCTCAAGGTGGACGAGGCAGGCTTCCGTGCTCTCATGCTCGAGCAGCGCCAGCGTGCCCAAGCCGATGCGAAGGGCAAGAAGGGTGGCCACGCCGACCTCAGCGCCTATCAGGAGCTTCTGGGTAAGGGCGAAACGGTCTTCACCGGATACAACGAACTTGAGGGCGAAGCAAAGGTCCGCGGCATCGTCAGCGGTGGCCGGCCGGTAGCCCACGCTTCCACCGGCGAGGAAATCGAGCTTGTCCTCAACGAGACCCCGTTCTATGCCGAAGCTGGTGGCCAGTCTGCTGACACCGGCCTCATCACCGGTGACGGGTTCGTGGTGGAGGTCCTGGACGTGCAGCGTCCCATCAAGGGGCTCAGCGTGCACAAGGCGATTGTCCGCGAAGGTGAGATCGCTTCCGATGCCTTGGTGCGCGCCGCCGTCGATCGTGAACGTCGTCACGCTGCTGAGCAGGCCCACACCGGCACGCACATTGTGCATGCTGCATTGCACCAGATCCTCGGCCCTGAAGCTACCCAGCGCGGTTCCTTCAACAAGGCCGGATACCTGCGCTTTGACTTCGCCTGGGGCGAAGGCCTCAGCACAGCAACGCGGTCTGAAATCGAAGAGGTCTCCAACATCGCCATCCGGAATAACTACCGGGTTGACACCAAGGTGATGGGGCTCGCCGAAGCCAAGGCGCTGGGCGCTATGGCTTTGTTCGGGGAAAACTACGGCAGCGAAGTGCGCGTGGTGGAGATCGACGGCGCGTGGTCCCGTGAGTTGTGCGGCGGTACCCACGTGGCAAATACGTCCCTGATCGGCAGCCTTTCCCTGCTGGGCGAGCAGTCTGTTGGCTCGGGAAACCGCCGTGTTGAGGCCTTTGTTGGCTTGGACGCCTTCCGCCATCTGGCGGCAGAGCGGGCTCTGGTTTCCGAGCTTACGGATTTGCTGAAAGTTCCATCCGGACAGCTTGCTGACCGCATCTCCAGCACCCTGAACAAGCTCAAGGCTGCGGAGAAGGAGCTTGATCGCCTCCGCAAAGAGCAGCTCGCCGCAGCGGCCGCAAACCTTACGGGTACTGCCAAGGATGCTGCCGGTGTTCGGGTTGTAGCCCACGACGCCGGCCAGGTGGGCGGCGCTGATGATCTGCGCAACCTTGCCCTCGATCTCCGCAATCGTCTTGGCTCGGAAGCCTCCACCGTGGCTGTTGCAGGTGTCAGCAATGACCGTCCCGTCATACTGATTGCCACCAACGAGGCTGCCCGCGAAGCAGGGGTAAAGGCCGGAGCGCTGGTGCGTTTGGCAGCAGGGATTCTCGGCGGCGGCGGCGGTGGCAAGGACGATGTCGCCCAGGGCGGCGGCACCGACGCTGGGAAGGTCTCTGAGGCCCTCACAGCGGTGGTGGATGCGATTGCCAAGCGCTGACGGTGGATTCCAGTTCTGACAGTGACGTCTACCCCCATGGCATCAAGCTGGGGGTAGACGTCGGTACCGTTCGGGTGGGTCTGGCCATCTGCGATCCGGACGGGATCCTGGCCACGCCGTTCAAGACGGTTGGCCGGGACAGCAAGAAAAATTCCGATGTGCGGGTAGTCGTCAAACACGCTGTCGAACTGCCGGCGGTACAGATTTTTGTGGGCCTTCCCCGCACCATGAAGGGCGAGGAACGTGCGTCCGCGCAGATGGCCATGGACTACGCGGATCTCCTTACCAGCGAGCTTCAACGTGCTGGTTTGGACGTTCCCGTAAACCTCGTCGATGAGCGACTTTCAACTGTTACGGCACACCGCAACCTGCACGAAGCTGGCATGAGCAGCAAGAACCACCGTAAAGTGGTTGATCAGGTTGCCGCTGCTGGAATACTGCAGCACGCAATCGACATGCAAAAAGCCAGAGGAACGGACGTTGGCCGCCGAGTGCAGGCACCGGTGCAGTCCGAAAAACCCAGCAGTGCCCCAACGCTGCGGGCTGCCTCCGGTAGTGAATCCGATTCTTCTAAGAGGGGACTGCAACTGTGAGCCCGGTCAACAACGACCCCTCAAGCGGTACCGCCGGCGGCGGTATGCCGCTCACCCGCAAAGAGCTGCGGGCGCGTGAACGATTCCTCGCCACGCAGAACCACAATGTGGTACCCGTTCCCGAAGCGACTCCGGGGGAGGCGACTCCCTCGGCGGAGGGTGAGCCCGAGTTGCCCCGACCAGTCCCTGCGGTACAGCCTGCCCCGGGGGTTAAGCCCGCCCCGGCGGATACTCCTGCCGCTGTTGCACCCCCAACGCCTGTGGCACCGCCAACGCCAGTTGCACCGCCGACTCCAGTTGCACCGCCAATGTCCGCAGCGTCCCCGTCGCAGGCCCAGTCGCCTGTTGTTGTGGCTGATGATGCCCCGGTTCATATGGTTGAAGCGCACGATGAGCCCTATGGGCATCAGCAGGACCGCCAGCAACAAGACGTCCAGGAACAACACGATCAGGAGCAACACGTCCCCTCTTTCGAGCAGGGCGGGGTTGATCACGGAGATACTCCGCACGGTAATCTTCACCCCGATGATGCCCATCACGGTGATGTGGAACATGAAGCCCTTTCGGCAGAGCATCCCGAAGCACACGCCGACGGCCACGAGTACGCTGAACACGATGCCCACTACCAGCTCGGCATCCATGACGAACTCCACAATGACGTCCTTCTTCATGACGAGCACCCCCATGACCTCATTGCCCCCGCGGCGAGTCCGGCGTCCAAGGCTGCCGCGAAAAGAGCCCGGCGTCGGCGTCGTGTTGTGGCTCTTCTGATCACGCTGGGTGTCTTCGTAGCCGCAATAGCCATTGGTGCGCAGTTCCTGAAGCCCTTGCTGGGCATGGACAAAGTGACCGATTACCCCGGCCCGGGCACGGGGTCGGTAACCATCACGGTGCCCGAAGGCTCCGGTCCCAAGGCTGTTGCAAACGATCTGGTTGCCAATCGTGTGGTTGCCGATTCCGATGCTTTCGTCAAGGAGTTCCTCAACGAAGGCGGCGAACTCTCGCCTGGATCCTTCACTTTCCGGACTGAGATGAAGAATTCGGATGCTGTGGCCGTCCTGGTGAACAAGGACGCATCCAAGGTGATGTACTTTGCGCTGAGCGCGGGCCTGCGTATCAATGAATCCCTGGAGGCTATCTCCAAGGGTTCGGGCATTCCCATGCAGGAGCTCAACGCCTTGAATCAGGCACCCGGGCAGTTTGGTGTTCCCGCCAAGGCCAAGAGCCTGGAAGGCTTCCTTGCCCCCGGCGAATATCGGTTCGAACTCGGTACGTCCGCCAAGGACATCATCCGGAAGTTGGTGGCCACCACCCTCGATGAACTCAAGGCCCAAGGCGTTACCGACCCCGCCAAGCAGTACGACACCGTGACCATCGCCAGCATTGTTCAGGCCGAAGGTGGTCAGGCGGACTATGGAAACGTGGCTGGAGCAATTTACAACAGGCTCAAGCCCAACAACGTTGAGACCAGCGGCCTGATCCAGTCTGATGCCACGGTGACGTACGGTCTGGGCAAGAAGTCGTTCCACCTCACCGAGGAGGAAAAGGCTGATAAGTCCAATGCCTACAACACCTACGCCAACGTTGGGCTTCCGGTAGGGCCCATTGGCTCGCCGGGCAAAACGGCCATTGATGCTGCGGCCAAACCCACCCAGAACGATTACCTCTACTGGGTGACCATCAACCTGGACACCAAGGAGACCAAGTTCTCCAAGACGTTGGCTGAGCACAACACCTATGTTGAGCAGTACAACGCGTGGTGCCAGGCTAATGCGGGACGGTGTGTGTGAGTCGTCGTGCCGCAGTCCTGGGGCACCCGATTTCACATTCGAAGTCTCCGGCACTGCACTGCGCAGCTTACGCAAAGTTGGGTGTGGACATCGACTACTCGGCGATCGACGTCACTGTTGAGAGGCTCCCATCGTTCATGGAGTCACTTCGCGGTGATGACGCCTGGTGCGGCCTTTCAGTGACCATGCCGTTGAAGTCTGCCATGGTCAAGGAAGTGGACGAAGTCCGCGGCGCCGGCGCCCACCTTGGTGTCATCAACACAGTCGTTTTCGAGCACGACGCCGGACAGGTGCGTCGGGTGGGGTACAACACCGATGTGGCTGGCATCGTCGAAGCGGTCCGCTATGCGGGCGTGGTTGCCGCACCTCATGCGGCCATCCTTGGTGGTGGCGGCACGTCGGCTGCGGCCGTTGCTGCTGCGCAGCAACTTGGCGCCCACCACGTTGACGTTTTCGTTCGTGATGCGGGACGGGCCGGGGATGCGAGAGCCGCCGCGGCCGCCGTCGGAATTTCCCTTGCCGTCCGGCCCTTGACGGAAGCGGCATCTGCTGTGGCCGGGACGGACCTGGTCATCTCCACGTTTCCACCCCGTGCCGCCGATTCCTTGGCGGAGGAGCTGGCGGCGCTGCCCGGCAGCGGCGCCGGCGTCCTGCTGGATGTCGCTTACGATCCCTGGCCAAGCCGCCTGGCGGAAGTGTGGCAACGCCATGGGGGAGCGGTGGTCCCGGGCCTGGAGATGCTGATGTACCAGGCGGCCGAGCAGATCAGGCGCTTTAGCGGCTGTGACGTCGACGCCGCCGTCATAGATGTGATGTGCGACTCAGTCGGGCTTCCCCGGCGAGTGTTCTAGACGCCCTACATGGCAGGATTGGTTATATGTTGCGTTGGTTGACTGCCGGTGAATCCCATGGTCCGGCCCTGATCGGAATTGTTGAAGGCGTGCCTGCCGGTGTTGAACTCACCAGCGGGCAGATTCGTGACGCGCTGGCGCGTCGCCGCCTGGGCTATGGACGTGGTGCCCGCATGAAGTTTGAGCAGGACGAGGTCACCATCATGGGTGGTGTCAGGCATGGTCTTACCCAAGGCGGCCCAGTGGCCATCCAGGTTGGGAACACCGAGTGGCCCAAATGGGAGCAGATCATGTCAGCTGATCCTGTAGACCCTGAAGTCCTCGCCGATCAGGCCCGCAACGCACCGCTGACCCGTCCACGCCCTGGGCACGCAGATTTTACCGGTATGCAAAAATACGGCTTTGACGAAGCCCGCCCGGTCCTCGAGCGTGCCAGCGCGCGCGAAACGGCCACACGCGTGGCCCTTGGTACCGTTGCCGCCCAGTTCCTGAAGCAGTTGGGCATCGAGCTGGTCAGCCACACTGTTTCCATTGCCAGCGTGACCGTCCCCGAGGGCAGGCCCCTGCCGTTGCCGAGGGACGTCATAGCCCTCGACGCCGACCCCTTGCGATGCTTCGACCGCGAGACCTCTAATGCGATGGTGGCAGAGGTGGATGCCGCGCACAAAGAAGGCGAGACGCTGGGAGGCGTGGTAGAGGTACTGGCTTACGGGCTTCCGCCGGGACTGGGCAGCTACGTCCACTGGGATCGTCGACTGGACTCCCGTCTGGCCGCCGCGCTGATGGGCATCCAGGCCATCAAGGGCGTGGAAGTAGGCGATGGATTCCTGACGGCGGCCCGCCGTGGATCTGCTGCCCATGATGAGATCCTCAAGGATGACAACGGCAAGATTGTTCGCCAGACCAACCGGGCCGGTGGCATCGAGGGCGGCATGAGCATTGGTGAAGTGCTTCGCGTCCGGGCTGCCATGAAGCCGATCGCCACAGTTCCGCGCGCGTTGCGCACCATTGACGTCAGCACCGGGGAGCCTGCCAAGGCACATCACCAGCGCTCTGATGTTTGTGCCGTGCCCGCGGCCGGCGTTGTGGCCGAAGCCATGGTGGCATTGGTGCTGGCTGAGGCTGTGGCCGAGAAATTCGGTGGTGATTCTGTGCCTGAGACCCAGCGCAACCTGCAAAGCTACCTTGAAAGCATCCCGGCTACCTTGGACACGGTCGGCCGGTAGTGGTCCGCTCTATCCCGGATGGCCGGCCCATAGTTCTGGTTGGACCCATGGCCGTCGGAAAATCGGCGATAGGTCAGCAGCTGGCCCATCAGATGCGTCTGCCTTTTGTGGACACTGATGCTGTGGTTGTTGCCGCCCATGGCAGCATTGCCGATATTTTCGCAGGCAGGGGAGAACACGCCTTCCGCGAGATTGAAGCGCGGGCTGTGGCCAAGGCCATCGAGTCCGCGAAGATCGATCCGGCCATTATTTCCCTCGGCGGCGGAGCAGTGCTCGACTCCGGGACCCAGCAATTGTTGGGGGAGTGCACCGTGGTCTATCTGGAGTGTGATGCGGAAACGGTCGCTGACAGAATTGCACGCAACACCGGGCGGCCCTTGCTGCAGGGTGACGCCATGACCCGTTGGGAGGCCTTGTTCGCCACCCGACGTCCGGTTTATGAGCGTCTTGCAGACATTGTCATGGATGTCCGTACCGGATCCGTGGCGGAAATCGGCCTCCACTTGGAGGAGCGGCTGCTCCAGCATGCAGCCTTGAAAGAGGAAGTTGAAAAGTGAGCTCCGAAGCAACTGTCATCAAGGTGACCGGTCAGTCCGTTAATGAAAACTACGACGTCGTGGTGGGCCGGGGCCTGTTGGGCACCCTGCCGGCGAAGCTGGGCGAACGTGTCCGCCGCGTTCTGGTGATCCACCCGCGGGCGCTTCGCCTGACCGGCGATACTGTGCGGGACGAGCTCGAAGCTGCAGGCTTCACCGCGCTCACGGCCGAAATCCCGGACGCTGAAGAAGGCAAGCACATCCAGGTGGCGGCGTTCTGCTGGCAGGTGCTGGGTCAGAACGACTTCACTCGATCTGATGCCATCGTGGCTGTCGGCGGCGGTGCAGTAACTGACCTTGCCGGCTTTGTGGCTGCAACCTGGCTTCGAGGGGTCAAAGTCATCCACATGCCAACGAGCCTTCTCGGCATGGTGGATGCCTCGGTGGGCGGCAAGACCGGCATCAATACTGCCGAGGGCAAGAACCTGGTGGGCTCTTTCCACCCGCCGGCTGCTGTCCTGGCTGACCTTGACACTCTTCAGACCCTGCCGAAGAACGAGCTCATTTCCGGAATGGCAGAGGTGATCAAATGCGGTTTCATCGCGGATCCGGCCATCCTTGACCTCGTCGAAAAGAACACCGACGCCGTGATGGACCCCGGATCGGATGTTGTCCGGGAGCTTATCGAACGTGCCATCGCTGTGAAGGCTGAGGTCGTCTCCCAGGACCTGAAGGAATCGGGCCTCCGCGAAATCCTGAACTACGGGCACACCCTGGGCCATGCCATCGAACTCGTGGAACGCTACTCGTGGCGTCACGGTGCCGCTGTATCCGTGGGCATGATGTTTGCAGCCGAGTTGTCGCGAAGCGTTGGCCGTTTGTCCGACGCTGACGCCGACCGGCACCGCACTATTCTGGAAAGCCTCGGTCTGCCCACCACCTACCGCAAGGACCGCTGGCAAGGCCTTCTTGATGGGATGCGCCGGGATAAGAAGTCCCGTGGTGACCTGCTCCGGTTTGTTGTCCTCGATGGCGTGGCCAAACCGGGCATACTGGAAGTTCCTGACACCTCGCTCCTGTTTGCCGCCTACCAGGAGATCGCATCATGACCGTCACTCTTCGTGAAGGCGTCAGCGACTGGCCAACAGCCGGATTCCCGGGAGTCCGCCTGAACCCGGACACTTTGCTGCCAGTGGTTGTCAATGAGGAAGCCATGGAGTCCGCCCTTGCGGCCTCGGAGGACCCTGCAGATCGCATCATGGCCCTTCTTCTGGACAATCAGCCCAAGGAGGCAGCGGAGCTCCTGGCTGAGGCCCGCTACAAAGATCCGGAGTCGTTCCGGTTGAGGATTTTTGAGGCCGAAGTCCATCGGGCAACCAACCGGCTGGACCGTGCTGTCCAGTTGTTCAGGCACCTGTTGCAGGATGTCCAGGGCAGCCCGAAGGAAGCTATTGTGCACCAGTATCTTGGCCGGGCATATTTCGTCAGCGGCAACGCACTGGCAGCGTCCGAAGAATTCGCCAGGGCCTTGGACCTGCGAGTAGCCATGGCAGCTGATGCTGCGCTGATATATTCCTCAGCTGTTGCCCTTCAGAGGGCCCGGAATGTGCTGGAACTCGCTTCCTGAAGCCGGGTGGAACACTCCCCGCAAGCCTTTGGCACATTTGCCGGTAGAATGGTTCTTGGATTTTTGATAAATACGCGCTGGCGGGCCGATTGGTACGCCTGCTTGGCATAGATAGCTGGCAGTCAGAACCAGTGCGATAACCAGAGGATACGAGTGGCAACCACAAACGACATCAAGAACGGGACCGTACTGAAGCTCGAGGGCCAGCTCTGGAACATCATCGAGTTCCAGCACGTCAAGCCAGGCAAGGGCGGCGCCTTCGTCCGTACCAAGATGCGCAATGTCATGTCCGGCAAGGTGGTTGACAAGACCTTCAACGCCGGCCTGAAGATTGAAACCGCTACGGTAGACCGCCGCGATTACCAGTACCTGTACCAGGACGGCGAAGACTTCGTGTTCATGGATACCCAGGACTACGACCAAATCACCGTATCGGGTGCCACGGTGGGCGACGCCACAAACTTCATGCTTGAGAACCAGATGGTCAACATCGCCATCCATGAGGGCACGCCGCTGTACATTGAACTGCCCCCGAGTGTTGTCCTCGAAATCACCTACACGGAGCCGGGCCTTCAGGGCGACCGCTCCTCGGCAGGCACCAAGCCTGCAACTGTCGAGACCGGTTACGAAATCCAGGTTCCGCTGTTCGTTGAGCAGGGCACCAAGGTCAAGGTCGACACCCGCGATGGCAGCTACTTGGGCCGGGTCAACGACTAGTGAGCGCACGCGGTAAAGCCCGTAGCAGGGCTCTTGAAGTACTTTTCGAGGCGGAGCAGCGTTCCGTTTCGGCTTTCGACGCGATGACAGCGCGGCGGGAGAAGACCGACCTTGTCATCAACCCCTACACGGTGGAAATCGTCGAGGGTGTTGTTTCCATGCAGGCAACCATCGATGAGTTCCTGCAGACGTACGCCCAAGGCTGGACGTTGGAGCGGATGCCCTCGGTTGACCGCATCATCCTTCGTATTGGCGCATGGGAACTTCTCTACAATGACGAGGTTCCCGACGGCGTAGCCGTCAGCGAAGCTGTTGCTCTCGCGAAGACCATGTCCACGGACGAGTCGCCTGCCTTCATCAATGGGCTGCTTGGCCGGCTCCAGAAGCTGAAGCCCTCGCTCCTGGCATAAGGAGTTGTTGGCCGCTGAAGAACCCGCATCCACTGGATGCGGGTTCTTTTGTGTTTACTGGAGGACCGCTGCCCTAAGCGTTGGGATCTTTCTGAGGAGCTCGAACTCGTCATGCTGATGGACATGGACGTCGCGGCCGCTGAGAATCCGTTGGCGGGTAAATGCCAGGGCTGTGGCCCCTTTGATGAAGGCTCTCATCTGCGCACCACGCCCGCGCGAGGACGCCCAGCGAATAGCCTGCCTCCGGCCTCCGGAGGTACCCATCATCTCCACTTCTGCGGGAGTAAACCAGCCTGCCCGGGCATATTCGAGGAGACGTTGCCGGGTGAGTTTTCCTTCGGCAACCCTGAGGAGGAGGATGCCCACTGCCGCCACCAGGAAGATCGGGACTTGGACAACAAAGTACTCCACCAGGAAGTTCTGTCCCATGCTGTTCCAGCGGTTGTGCAGGAACATCGCAGGCAACAAGCCGATGAAGAAGGCCAGGACCGCGTACCCCGAATGCCATTTGCGGGCAGCGAAACCCATGATCAGTCCGGTTGTACCCGTGAAAACTGCGTGCGCGAAGGGCGACATGACACCCCGGAGGATGAAGATCCTGATGAGGTCAGTGCTTGGATCTGATGATGAGGCTATTTCGCGGCCGAAGTAGAGGATGTTCTCCGTGAAGGCAAAGCCCGCGGCAATGGTGAAGGCAAACACCACCCCATCAACAGGTCCGTCAAAATATTTGCGTGCTGCCAGGATCAGGACCAGCAATCCCAGCGACTTGGTGAATTCCTCCACGATGGGGGCTTGGACCGTTGCCATGAAGTAGGTGAATGCTTCTTCGCTGGAGGTGGGAGCTGCAAGTGCGAAGAGCGGCTGGATAAGCAGTGTCCCGGCAATGGAAACCGCGGCACCCCACGTGAAAGCGAACCACAGGAGCCTTTTTGGTTCGGGTTCCCAGCGATCTATCAGGCGTACCGTCAGCAGCACTACGGAGAGTGGAATCAGTGAGGCAATGAAGCCGATGACAAACCCGCTGATGCCGGTGTTGCCGAGGAGAAACGGCACCACCAGGAACAGGCTGCCGAGGACCAGCACGGTTGCTCCGATGAGTAAAGGGAGCGTCCCCCAGGACCGGCGAGGCTGCGGCGCTGGCGGCATGGCCCAGGTTTGCTGCGGGAGCGTCGTCGGGTTGCCTGGGGCCGGTTGGTAATTACCGGGCTGGACGCGGCCAATCCACGTTGGGTTGGCGCCAGGTTCCAGGTAGGGACGCGGATAAGGTTGTCCGCCTGGTTGGCCGTGGTGGTTCATGGTCATGGGCAAGAGCCTATTCCACGGCACGGAGTGTGAGCTTAAACTCACGCGTCACTGCGGTCCCCGCTGAGGTGGGAAAGGGGCGCTGTGGTAGTTTTGAAAAGCAAATATTCCTTTTTTAATTCCGTCCCGTGAGGCGGGGAAAGGGGAGACGAGCGATGACTGAAGTCACTTCAGCACACGTGCCGTCGCGGGTTGTCCTCAATCAGGCGGACATTGATCGTGCGCTCACTCGTATCGCCCACGAGATCCTCGAAGCCAACAAAGGCTCCCAGGACCTGGTCCTGTTGGGCATTCCCAGCCGGGGCTACCCTCTGGCCGTGCGGCTTGCCAACAAGATCGCGGCAGCCGACCCCACGGTGAACGCCGACACTATGGTTGGCCAGTTGGATGTCACCATGTTCCGTGACGATCTCTCACATCAGCCCACACGGCCCCCACGCCACACCCGGCTTCCACTCTCAGGCATAGACAACAAGGTTGTTGTCCTGATCGACGACGTCCTGTACTCAGGCAGGACCATTCGAGCCGCTTTGGACGCCTTGGTCGATCTTGGCCGCCCACGCATCGTCCGTCTTGCGGTGCTGGTGGACAGGGGACACCGTGAGCTTCCCATCCGCGCGGATCACGTGGGCAAGAACCTGCCCACTTCCTCATCGGAGAAGGTCCGGGTCCATCTCGAGGAGATCGATTCCGTAGACGGCGTGCCCGTCAACGAGGTTGTTATCGAGGCCGGTAAATGAAGCATCTTCTTTCCACCGAAAACCTCAGTCTTTTCGACGCCATCCGTGTTCTGGACACGGCGGAGGAAATGTCCGCCGTCGGCGAGCGTGAAGTAAAGAAGCTCCCGGCACTGCGCGGCCGGACGGTGGTGAACCTCTTCTTCGAGGACTCCACCCGTACCCGCATTTCCTTTGAGGCGGCAGCCAAGCGACTGTCAGCCGATGTCATTAACTTCGCCGCCAAGGGATCCTCGGTATCCAAGGGAGAGTCCCTCAAGGACACTGCACAGACGCTGGCAGCCATGGGCGCGGACGCTGTCGTCATCCGCCACTGGGCCTCCGGCGCGCCGCACCGGCTTGCAGCCACTGACTGGATTGATGCAGCAGTCATCAACGCCGGCGACGGTACCCATGAGCACCCTACCCAGGCATTGCTGGATGCTTTCACCATGCGTCGGCACTGGTCACGGGTCAATGGCATTGAGTCCACGGGCGCAGACCTCAAAGGGATGCGCGTAGCGATTGCCGGCGATGTCCTGCACTCCCGCGTTGCCCGTTCCAATGTCTGGTTGCTCAAGACCCTCGGCGCCGAGGTCACGTTGGTGGCGCCACCCACCCTGCTGCCCATCGGCGTCGAGCACTGGCCTTGCAAGGTCAGCTACAACCTGGATGAGACGTTGGAAGCGGGCGTTGACGCCATGATGATGCTGCGTGTCCAGGGTGAGCGCATGAACGCATCGTTCTTCCCCTCTACCCGCGAGTACTCGCGCCGCTGGGGGTTCGACGACGCAAGGCTCCGTGCGCTGGACGATCTCGGCATGAAGGACACCATCATCATGCACCCCGGCCCCATGAACCGTGGCCTGGAGATTTCATCGGCAGCCGCAGATTCGCCGCGTTCAACTGTTCTCGCCCAGGTGCGAAACGGTGTTTCGGTCCGTATGGCCGCTCTTTACCTGCTGCTCTCCGGGGATTCCCGTGAAGCCGTTCCGAACGCAAGCCAGTCCAGCAAGGAGACCAACTGATGGCCCAGAACAGCTACCTGATTCGTGGGGCCGCCATCCTCGGCGGCGCAGCTGAAGACCTCTTGATCCGCGACGGTGTCATTGAAGCCCGCGGTACGGACTTGTCTGCGGACGACGCAACAGTGATCGACGCCCAGGGCCTCGTTGCACTGCCCGGCATGGTGGACGTGCACACCCACTTGCGCGAACCCGGCCGCGAAGACGCCGAAACAGTGGAGACCGGCACCCGCGCTGCCGCCCTGGGCGGTTTCACAGCTGTCCATGCCATGGCCAACAGCAACCCGGTGGCTGATACTGCCGGCGTCGTGGAGCAGGTTCATAGCCTTGGCCGAGCATCGGGCTGGGTGGACGTCCGCCCCGTCGGTGCGGTCACCGTAGGTTTGGCGGGCGAGCAACTGGCAGAGCTGGGCGCCATGGCCGATTCCCGCGCCCAGGTCCGGATGTTCTCCGACGACGGCATCTGCGTCCACGATCCCGTGCTGATGCGCCGCGCCTTGGAGTACGTCAAAGCGTTCGACGGCGTAGTGGCCCAGCACGCGCAGGAACCGCGCCTTACCGCCGGGGCACAAATGAATGAAGGCGCGGTGTCGGCCGTGCTTGGACTCACCGGCTGGCCCGCTGTTGCCGAGGAAAGCATCATCGCCCGCGACGTTCTGCTTGCCCAGCATGTTGGTTCCCGCCTCCATGTGTGCCACGTCTCCACGGCCGGTTCCGTGGAGATCGTTCGCTGGGCCAAGGCCCGTGGAATCAATGTCACCGCCGAGGTCACTCCGCACCACCTGCTGCTCACTGATGAGCTGGTCCGCAGCTACGACCCCGTCTACAAAGTCAACCCCCCGCTACGCACCGATGCCGACGTGCAGGCCCTCCGGGAGGGCCTGGCCGACGGCACCATCGACGTCGTGGGAACAGACCACGCCCCGCACCCCAGCGAGCATAAGGAATGCGAATGGGCGCAAGCAGCCATGGGCATGACCGGTCTTGAAACCGCACTGTCCGTGGTGCAGGAGACCATGATTGAAACCGGCCTCATGACGTGGGCTGATTTCGCCAGGGTTACCTCGTTCACCCCTGCAGTCATTGGGCGCGTCGCCGATCAGGGCCGTCCCTTGGAGGTTGGCGAACCTGCCAATGTCATCCTGGTGGACCCGGCTGCGCGTTGGACTGTTGACCCGCATAAAATGGCAACCATGGGCCGCAATTCACCGTTCAAGGGCAAGGAGCTGCCCGGATCCGTGGTGGCAACCTTCTTCAAAGGCCACCCCACGGTCCTTGATGGCCAGCTCAACACGCCGTACAGGTACCCGGCGGTCGGCAGCAACTAATGGACAACCAATCACTGACCGTGCTCATCACGGTGCCGCTGATTGTCGTCGTCCTGGCGATGATCTGGCTGGGATGGCGCAACAGGCTAAGGCGACAAGCCGACGTCGAACGCCTCCCCGAGGTGCCGAAGCAGCTGACGCCGGCCACGGTAGTGGCAGACGGCCAATACGTGGCCACCACAACGGCCGGCGATTGGCTGGACCGGATAGCAGTCCAGGGCCTGGGTATCCGCACCAACGCTGAACTGAGCATCCACGCCGAAGGTGTGCTGTTCGACCGAGCGGGTGCCGCTCCGGTCTTCATCCCGCGCTCAGCTCTGGTCGACAGCCGGGAAACCAATGGCATGGCCGGAAAATTCGTCGAAAAAGACGGACTCCTGGTCATCAACTGGAAGCTTGGCTCCCGGGAACTGGACACCGGATTCCGTTCCAGGCATGCAGCCGACAAGCAGCTCCTCCTCGAAGCCCTCCAAGAATTGATCTCCGCAGCCCCTCAGGCAGAAGCCGATAGTGGAAAGTAATAAAGTGACGGATAGTAAAGCAGCCACCACACCCACCCCCTCAGCAGCAGTACTCGTGCTCGAAGACGGCCGCATGTTCCGCGGCCGCAGCTACGGAGCCCAGGGAACCGCTCTCGGTGAGGCAGTCTTCGCCACCGGCATGACGGGCTACCAGGAGACCATTACCGATCCCTCCTACGCCCGCCAGCTGGTGGTGCAGACAGCGCCGCACATCGGCAACACCGGCGTCAACAGCGAAGACGCTGAATCCCGCCGCATCTGGGTGGCCGGGTACATCGTGCGCGACGCCGCCCGTCGCCCCTCCAACTGGCGTTCCGAGCGCAGCCTCGATGAGGAACTGGTGGAGCAGGGAATCGTCGGCATCCAGGGCGTAGACACCCGGGCCATCACCCGCCACCTCCGTGAGCACAAGACCATGCGGGCCGGCATTTTCTCCGGTGAGGCCGCGCACGCCACCGACAAAGAACTGCTGGACGCTGTCCTCGCCAGCGCCCCCATGGAAGGCGCAGCCCTGGCGGAGGAAGTCTCCATTGACGAGGCTTACGTCGTGGAACCAAAGGACCACGGCTGGGAAGGCGAGCCGCGCTTCTCCATCGCAGCCGTTGACCTCGGCATCAAGGCCATGACTCCGGTGCGTTTCGCAGAGCGTGGCGTGCGCGTGCACGTCCTTCCGGCCACCTCCACCCTGGAGGATGTCAACGCTGTCAAGCCCGACGGCTTTTTTATGTCCAACGGTCCAGGAGACCCTGCAACCGCTGACAACCAGGTTTCGTTGCTGCGTTCGGTACTGGATGAGAAGCTCCCGTACTTCGGTATCTGCTTCGGCAACCAGATCCTCGGCCGGGCCCTGGGCTTTGGCACCTACAAGCTCCGTTACGGCCACCGCGGCATCAACCAGCCCGTCATGGACCGCCGGACCGGCAAGGTGGAAATCACCTCGCAGAACCACGGCTTCGCCGTTGACGCCCCGTTGAACGGGGCCACCGTGGCACCGGAAGAACGATACGGACGTGTGGAAGTCAGCCACATTTCGCTCAATGACGACGTCGTCGAAGGACTCGCCTGCCTCGACATCCCCGCCTTCTCGGTCCAGTACCACCCCGAAGCTGCGGCCGGACCGCACGATGCTGCGTACCTCTTCGACCGCTTCATCGACCTCATGGCCGACACCAAGTCCAAGGCCACAGGCGCCAACTCCAACGACTCCAAGACTGAGGACAAGAAGTAATGCCCAAGCGTACAGATCTCAAGAGCGTCCTTGTCATCGGTTCCGGCCCCATCGTTATCGGCCAAGCGGCTGAGTTCGACTACTCCGGTACCCAGGCACTTCGCGTCCTGAAGGAGGAGGGCCTGCGGGTCATCCTGGTGAACTCCAACCCGGCCACCATCATGACGGACCCCGAATTCGCCGATGCCACCTATGTAGAGCCCATCACTCCAGAGGTGGTGGAAAAGATCATCGCCAAGGAGCGCCCGGACGCCATCCTGCCCACCCTCGGCGGCCAGACTGCGTTGAACACGGCCATCGCGCTGGACAAGAACGGTGTGCTGGAGAAGTACAACGTGGAACTCATTGGCGCGAACATCGCCGCCATTGAGCTCGGCGAAGACCGTGAGAAGTTCAAGGGCGTCGTGGAGCGTTGTGGCGCAGAGTCCGCACGCAGCCACATCATCCACACCATGGAAGAAGCCTTCGCTGCTGCCGAGGACCTCGGCTACCCCATGGTGGTCCGCCCGTCCTTTACCATGGGTGGCCTAGGCTCCGGGCTGGCTTACAACGAGGACGACCTCCGCCGCATCGTCGGCCAGGGCCTGCAGTACAGCCCCACCACCGAGGTCCTGCTTGAAGAGAGCATCCTCGGCTGGAAGGAATACGAGCTTGAGATGATGCGCGACAAGAACGACAACGTCGTTGTGGTCTGCTCCATCGAGAACTTCGACCCCGTGGGTGTCCACACCGGTGACTCCATCACGGTAGCTCCGGCCCTGACCCTCACGGACCGCGAGTACCAGAAGCTGCGCGACGTCTCCATCGCGGTCATCCGCGAAGTTGGTGTGGACACCGGTGGTTGCAACATCCAGTTCGCCATCGATCCCGCAACAGGCCGTGTAGTGGTGATCGAGATGAACCCCCGCGTATCCCGTTCCTCCGCGTTGGCCTCCAAGGCAACCGGCTTCGCCATCGCCAAGATCGCCACCAAGCTTTCCCTTGGTTACACCTTGGACGAAATCCCCAACGACATCACCCAGAAAACCCCTGCCTCTTTCGAGCCGACGTTGGACTACGTGGTAGTGAAGGTTCCGCGCTTCGCTTTCGAGAAGTTCCCGGCAGCGGATAACACCCTGACCACCACCATGAAGTCCGTGGGCGAAGCCATGGCCATGGGCCGCAACTTCACCGAGGCCCTCCAGAAGGCCCTTCGCTCATTGGAACAGAAGGGCTCACAGCTGGACTTCAGCTCCGTACCGGAGTACGAGGTTGCCGAGCTCATCGAGAAGGCCAAGCGCCCCACCACGGAACGACTGCACCAGGTGCAGCGTGCGCTCCTGGGTGGCGCCACGGTGGAAGAGGTCTTCCAAGCCACCAAGATCGACCCCTGGTTCCTGGACCAGCTGCAGCTCCTCAATGAGACGGCGCAGGAGATCCGCAAGGCCGGTGTTCTCACTGAGGAGATGCTGCGCAACGCCAAGCGTCACGGCTTCTCAGACGAGCAGATCGGTGCATTGACACATAACAATGAGGCAGTAGTCCGGGGCGTCCGGCAAGCACTGGGTATTCGTCCGGTCTACAAGACGGTGGACACCTGTGCCGCTGAGTTCGCTGCCTACACGCCCTACCACTACTCGTCCTATGACGAGGAAGACGAAGTAGGCCTGCACGCCAAGCCCTCCGTCATCATCCTGGGCTCCGGGCCCAACCGCATTGGCCAGGGCATCGAGTTCGACTACTCCTGCGTCCACGCCTCCATGGCGCTGCGCAAGGCCGGCTACGAGACCGTCATGGTCAACTGCAACCCGGAGACCGTCTCCACGGACTACGACGTCTCCACGCGCCTTTACTTCGAGCCGCTGACCCTTGAGGACGTCCTTGAGGTCATTGCTGCAGAGGAGCGTACCGGTGGAGTCATGGGTGTCTTCGTCCAGCTCGGTGGCCAGACCCCGCTGAAGCTGGCCCAACAGCTCGCTGATGCCGGTGTTCCGATCCTGGGCACTTCGCCGGAAGCGATCGACCTGGCGGAGCACCGCGGCGCCTTTGCCCGCGTCCTGGATGAAGCCGGACTGACCTCCCCGAAGAACGGCACCGCCGTGTCCTTCGAGGACGCCAAGAAGATCGCCGACGAAATCGGCTACCCGGTGCTGGTCCGCCCGTCCTACGTCCTGGGCGGCCGCGGCATGGAGATCGTCTACGACGAAGCAAACCTCTCCCGTTACATCGCCAATGCCACGGAAATCACCCCGGACCACCCGGTGCTGATTGACCGCTTCCTCGAAGATGCTGTCGAAATTGACGTCGACGCACTTTTCGATGGCACCGACATGTACCTCGGCGGCATCATGGAACACATCGAGGAAGCCGGCATCCACTCCGGTGACTCCGCATGCGTGCTTCCGCCGATTACCTTGGGCAACAACGTGATTGAGCGTGTGCGCACGGCAACCCGGGCCATCGCCGAAGGTGTTGGCGTCCGAGGCCTCATCAACATCCAGTTCGCGCTGGCCTCCGACGTCCTGTACGTCCTTGAAGCCAACCCGCGTGCTTCCCGCACCGTTCCTTTCGTTTCCAAGGCGACAGGCGTGCAAATGGCCAAGGCCGCTGCGCTCATCGGCACAGGTGTCACCATCAACCAGCTCCGCGGCGCCTACAAGATGCTGCCGGAAACCGGTGACGGTTCCACCCTGCCTTTGGACGCGCCGGTTGCCGTCAAGGAAGCGGTCCTTCCGTTCAGCCGCTTCCGTACTCCTGAGGGCAAGGTTGTGGACTCCCTGCTCGGCCCGGAAATGCGCTCCACCGGTGAAGTCATGGGCATCGACAAGCACTTCGACACCGCGTTCGCCAAGAGCCAGGCCGCAGCGAACAACGCCTTGCCCACCCAGGGCAAGATCTTCGTCTCGGTAGCCAACCGTGACAAGCGCTCAGTGATTATGGGCGTCAAGCGCCTCTCGGACCTGGGCTTCGAGATCGTTTCCACCGGTGGCACCGCTGACGTCCTGCGCCGCAACGGCATTCAGGCAACCCCTGTGCGTAAGGTGGCCGAGGGCAGCAGCGCAGAGGGCGAAGGCACCATTGCGGATCTGGTCATCGCCGGCGAGATCGACATGGTCTTCAACACACCCTCCGGCGGCGAAGCCCGCAGCGACGGTTACGAACTCCGTGCTGCGGCAACGTCCATTGGCATTCCCTGCATCACCACCGTTGCCGAGTTCAATGCCGCAGTGCAGGCCATTGAGGCACTGCGCACTTACGAATGGTCGGTGACCAGCCTGCAGGAGCACGCAGCCAACCTGTCAGCGGCAATGGAAGCAGCCAATGCCTGAGTCTGCTTCACCACAGCAAGGCCAGCAGCCGGCCGGGGAGTCTTTCGGATCCCGGCTGGCTGCGGCCATGGCCGCGCGCGGCCCGCTCTGCGTCGGAATCGACCCCCACCCGCAGCTCTTGGCCGATTGGGGATTGACCGACGACGTCGCCGGCTTGGAGCGCTTCTCGCTGACGGTGGTTGAGGCCGTGGCTTCCCTCGCTGCCGCGGTCAAGCCGCAGGTGGCGCTCTACGAGCGCCACGGCTCGGCCGGCATGGCTGTGCTGGAACGGACGCTCACCGCCTCCGCGGATGCGGGCGTGCTCAGCATCGCCGACGCCAAGCGTGGCGACATCGGCTCCACTATGGCCGCCTATGCGGATGCCTGGCTGCGTGACGGTTCTTCCTTGGCCGCGGACTCGGTGACGCTTAGCCCGTACCTGGGCTTTGAGTCGCTGCGCCCGGCATTGGACCTTGCTGCGCAGTATGGCAGGGGAGTGTTTGTGCTTGCACTGACATCGAACCCTGAAGGAAAGTCTGTGCAGCACGTCGGTGGAAGTGATTCCGTGGCGCGTAGGATTGCCGCTGCCGCGGCCCTCGAGAACCAGCGGTACAGCGGTTCCATGGGGTCAGTTGGCCTGGTGGTAGGGGCAACCATCGGCTCTGCCTTGGATGATCTGGATATTGAACTCGCGCCTGTGCGCGGTGCAATATTGGCCCCTGGCCTCGGTGCCCAGGGCGCCACTCCAGCTGACCTTCGCACAACGTTTGGCGCTGCTTACCCCACGGTCCTGGCCACTTCCAGCCGGGGGATCCTGGCGGCAGGACCGTCCTTGGCAAGCCTCCGTGCTGCCACTGAGGAAACTTTGCGCGGACTTCGCTTCGAGTAAGTTGTCCATGCTCATTGCGCAACCGGGCCCCTGCCGGTAAGTTCAGGATCAGTCCGCGTGATCTGGATCACATGTGCGATCTGACAGGGGTTTGGCAGTGGGCCTTAAAGAGCTGACACCGCAGGAGCGTTCAGATGCGCTTGAGAAAGCTGCCAAGGCGCGGTCAGTGCGTGCCGCCGCCAAGGAGAGACTCAAGCGCGGCGAAGTCAGCATTGCTGAGTTGATTTCCTCCGGAGCCACCGACGACGCGATTGCGCGCATGCGGGTAGTGGAGTTGTTGGAGGCCCTGCCGGGTATCGGGCCCGTCAGGGCTGCCGGGATTATGGCGGAGATTGGCATTGCAGGATCGCGGCGCATCAGAGGCCTGGGAATTCATCAGGCCCGGGCGCTGGTAGATTTTATGGATACCCAGCAAAGCGTTTGACGCATCTCCCCGAAGGAATCCGTGAGCAAGAAACCCGGACTGACTGTCCTTGCAGGCCCCACTGCCGTTGGCAAGGGAACCGTATCCACCTACATCAGGGACAACTATCCAGAGGTTTGGCTCTCAGTCTCGGCAACCACCAGGGCTGCGCGTCCGGGTGAAAAGGACGGGGTCCACTATTTTTTCAAGTCTGCTGAGGAGTTCGACTCCCTGGTGGCAGAGGGTGAACTCCTGGAGTGGGCTGTGGTGCATGGCCAGAACCGCTACGGGACCCTTCGAAGCACAGTTGATGCCGCTATTGCAGACGGTAAGTCTGTACTTCTGGAGATCGACCTCCAGGGCGCGCGACAGGTAAAAGCTGCCGTCCCGGACGCGAATTTTGTGTTCCTGGCGCCGCCCAGCTGGGACGAAATGGTTCGCCGACTGGTGGGCCGCGGCACCGAAACTCCCGAGGAACAGCAGCGCAGGCTGGAAACCGCTAAACTGGAACTTGCTGCTGAACCGGAGTTTGACCACACCGTCATCAATGACGACGTTCGCCGGGCAGCGGACGAGCTTGTTTCACTCATGGGGCTTACCCCGCACCAGCGCTAAGCGCTTGCATTTGTTGGCCCGCTAAAATTTGGAGAATTCGTGTCCACGAACCTTGAAGGCATCATCAACCCGCCGATCGATTCGCTGCTTGAGGCTGCTGATTCCAAGTACGGCCTGGTCATCTTCGGCGCCAAGCGCGCCCGCCAGATCAATGCCTACTACGCTCAGCTGCACGAGGGCCTGTTCGAGTACGTCGGCCCGTTGGTTGACACCAAGCTGAACGAGAAGTCGTTGTCCATCGCTCTGCGCGAGATCAACGAAGGCTTGCTGGTTTCCACGCCGATCGAGCCTGCAGAATAATAAAGACTGCCTGTTGACGGAGGTCACGTGCGCATAGTCCTCGGAGTCGGGGGAGGGATCGCAGCCTATAAGGTTGCATCGCTCCTCCGGCTTTTTACTGAATCCGGTCACAAGGTGACGGTCATCCCTACGGAAGCCGCTACCCGATTCGTCGGAGTGGCCACGTGGGAAGCCCTCTCCGGTAACCCTGTGAGCAACAGCGTCTTTGACGACGTCGAGAAGGTCAATCATGTCCGTCTAGGGCATGAGGCAGACCTGATAGTAGTTGCTCCTGCTACCGCTGACCTTTTGGCTAAAGCAGCAACCGGACACGCGGGCGACCTCCTTACCAACACCCTCCTCATGGCCCACGGGCCGGTTCTGTTTGCACCCGCCATGCACACGGAAATGTGGCAGCACGCCGCAACCCAAGCCAACGTGGAGACCTTGCGCAGCCGTGGTGTCACCGTGCTGGAGCCTGCCTCCGGTCGCCTGACGGGTGCCGATTCGGGTCCCGGACGCCTGCCCGAGCCCGAGGCAATTTTTGCTGCGGCCATGGCTCTTACAGAAGCCGCAGAACAGACCCAGGCTGTTACCGCCGCGGAGCAGACGCTGGCAGAGCGGATCGTGACGATCTCTGCCGGTGGCACGCGTGAAGCTCTGGACCCGGTCCGGTTCCTTGGAAACCGCTCGTCCGGCAAGCAGGGTGCGGCACTGGCTGCTGCAGCCTTGGCTGCCGGGGCAACTGTGAGATTTATCGCGGCTCACATGGACGTTGAGCCGCCTGCCGGCGTCGAGCTCGTCCGCGTTGAATCCGCCTTGGAACTGCGTGAGGCAGCGCTGAAAGCGGCGGCGGATTCCGACGTCGTGATTATGGCAGCCGCCGTGGCGGACTTCCGTCCGGCAGAGGTCTCGGATACGAAAATCAAGAAGGTGGACGGCGAGGACGCGCCCGTTGTGCGGTTAATCCGGAACCCGGACATCCTGCACGAGCTCGTGGAGCGTCGTAATGCCGATGGCGGCCAACAGTTGATTGTAGGGTTCGCAGCCGAAACCGGTGACGCCCATGGCGACGTCCTGGAGCATGCAACAGCCAAGCTCAAGCGCAAGGGCTGTGACCTCCTGGTGGTGAACCAGGTGGGCATTGGCCGGGTGTTCGGACAGGATGAGAATTCCGTCGTTATCTTGTCCGGTCACGGTGCGGACCCTGAGTCAGCCGCCGGCTCGAAGGCCGACGTCGCCGCTGCCGTCATTGATCGGGTAGGGGCCGAACTCACCCGGGTCTTCCCGGCCATGTAACTGAGCCCACACCCCAATTCTTAGCAAAGGGACACACGGCAAATACCGCCGTCCCGCAACCCAGTAAGGTGGTCGAGTGACTTTACCGCTGCACCATGAACACCATGGCACCCCGTCCAAGCTCAGGCTCTTCACGTCCGAATCGGTCACCGAAGGGCACCCGGACAAGATCTGCGACCAAATCAGCGACTCCATCCTGGACGCCCTGTTGGCTGCCGATCCTGAATCCCGTGTGGCCGTTGAAACCATGGCCACTACAGGTTTGGTGCACGTGGCTGGTGAGGTCACCACCGACGCTTACGTAGAAATTCCGCAGATTGTCCGCGAAACCATCCTGGGCATCGGCTACGACTCGTCCGCCAACGGTTTCGACGGCGCCCGTTGTGGTGTGTCCGTGTCCATCGGCCAGCAGTCAAACGACATCGCCGGTGGCGTGTTCAACTCACTTGAGGCCCGCGAAGGCCGCCAGGAGGATGACTATGACCTCCAGGGTGCCGGCGATCAGGGCATCATGTTTGGCTATGCCAGCGACGAGACGGCGTCCTACATGCCAACTCCCATCTGGCTGGCGCACCGTTTGTCAGAACGCCTCACCGAAGTCCGCAAGAACGGCGAGCTGGCCTACCTGCGTCCGGACGGCAAGACACAGGTCACGGTAGGTTACGACGGCGACCGGCCGGTTTCCGTGGAAACGGTGGTCATCTCCAGCCAGCACGCTGAAGACGCCAGCCTCGAGCAGCTGCGCGCGGACTTGGCCAGCTATGTGATCGACCCCGTCATGTCGGCGTCCAACCTGGATATCGCACACGCTGCGAACATTCTGAACCCCGCGGGCGCGTTCGTCATTGGTGGTCCGGTAGGCGATGCCGGGCTCACAGGCCGAAAGATCATCGTGGACACTTACGGTGGTTTCGCACGCCACGGCGGTGGCGCATTCTCCGGCAAGGATCCGTCCAAGGTGGACCGCTCGGCAGCTTACGCCATGCGGTGGGTTGCCAAGAATGTTGTGGCCGCCGGACTGGCCAAGCGTGCTGAGATCCAAATTGCCTACGCAATCGGCCAGGCACGCCCTGTTGGAACCTACGTTGAGACGTTCGGCACGGAAACCGTTGATCCGGCCCGCATCAGTGAAGCAATCGATGAGCTGTTCGACCTCCGTCCGCGGGCCATCATCGACGCCCTGGATCTCAAACGGCCCATCTATGCCAAGACGGCGGCCCACGGTCACTTTGGTCGCGACGACCCGGATTTCACGTGGGAACGGCTGGACCGGGTGGCGGACCTGAAGGAATACTTCAACGCCTGAGGTGTTGTTCCTGCAAGCCGTCCTGAGTGCTGATGTTGTTTTGTCGGTGCTTCGTGGTTGGCTGAAGCCAGAGAGATGCCCGCAGCGGGTCAATCCCGCTGTGGGCATTCCCGGTTAAGAATGCGTGGTGCATTTTCTGCGCTCAGAGTTGGAGGTGAAGTATGGCAGGACACGAGGCCCAGCCATCGTTGCTTCAACCATCGCTGCTGCAGGGTTTCCCGGACCGGGGTCCTGTCAACGGACCTCCGTTGGCAGCTGTGAATCCCGTTGCGCGCGTCGTTCTGGAGTCTTCCGTGCCGCACCTGGACAGGCCTTTCGACTACAGTGTTCCCGCGGAGCTCTCCGAAACTGCGGTCCCCGGTGTTCGGGTGAAAGTGAAGTTCAACGGCCAGGAGCTCAATGGTTACATCGTCGAGCGCCGTGCGGACTCGGATGCAGCCCACCCGCTGACGGCCCTGCATAAAGTTGTGTCCCCGGTTGCTGTCCTGACCCCGGCTATCAACGAGTTGGCCGGCAGGGTCGCTGCCCGGTACGCCGGTACGCTCAGCGATGTTCTCCGGACGGCTGTCCCTCCCCGTATGGCCAAGGTGGAGAAGGAATTCTTGGCCGGGGACCTCGACGCCGACGCAGCGGACCTGAAACCGTTCACGGAGGCCCGCGCGTGGGCGGCGTACTCCAACGGAGCGCCGTACCTGCAGCACCTTGCCAGTGGTGGTTCACCCAAAGCTGTCCTCACAGCTCTCCAAGGATTCGGCCCCGATGGTTGGCCGGCCATGATTGCTACGGCCGTTGCCACAGTTCGTAAATCGGGACGTGGCGCGGTTGTGGTGGTGCCGGATTATAGGGACCTTGAGCAGTTGGAGGCGGCGCTTGCCAACGTCCTGCCGTCTTCCGACGTCGCCCGGCTGACGGCGGACGACGGGCAAACTCCCCGCTATAGGAACTTTCTGCGGCTACTGAGCGGGACAGCGGGAGTGGCCATTGGTACCCGTTCGGCGGCCTATGCTCCTGTTCGCGATCTGGGTCTGGTGGTGTGTTGGGACGACGGCGACGACCTCCACATCGAGCAACGGGCACCTTATGCGCACACCAGGGAAGTACTGCTGTTGCGTGCCGAGCAGGAGAACGCCGCATGCCTCATGGCCTCCCACAACCGAAGTACCGAGCTCCAACGCCTTGTTGAAATGCAGTGGGCGGTGCCCCTTGAAGCGCCGCGACGTACTGTCCGCGCCACAGCACCCAGAGTTCTCAATACCGCTGACAGTTTTGAACAAGAACGTGATCCTCTGGCACGTATTGCGCGCTTGCCGGGCGCAGCGTGGCGGGCGGCCAAGGAGGGCCTGGAGCGGGGTCCTGTCCTGGTCCAAGTGGCCCGGGCCGGATACGCCCCGTCGTTGGTATGCGAGACGTGCCGGGAACTTGCCCGCTGCAATGCCTGTCAGGGGCCGCTGGCCGTATCAAGCAGCTCGGCCATGCCGGCATGCCGGTGGTGCTCCACGCCGGCCCCGCAATGGCGCTGCACGCACTGCAGTGGAACACGACTCCGCCGGGGAGCAGCTGGCGTGATGCGGACGGCCGAAGAACTGGGACGGGCTTTTCCCGGTAAAGCGGTGGTGACCTCTTCAGGCGAGCACGTCAAGGCCAGTGTGCCGGATACTCCCGCTCTGGTGGTCGCAACGGTGGGCGCTGAGCCTGTTGCGCCCAACGGTTACGCGGCCGCCCTGTTGCTGGACGGCAACTCGTTACTTCGGCGGGAGAACCTGCGGGCGGGAGAGGATACGGTTCGCCGATGGTTCAACGCCGCCTCCCTGGTGAAGCCGGCCACTCAAGGTGGACTTGTAGTGATCACCGCTGACGACACGGCGGCGACGGGGGCACTGTTGCGGTGGGACGCCTCCGGCTTTGCCTCACGTGAACTGGCGCTTCGGAAGGAACTTCAGCTGCCTCCTGCAGTCAGGGTAGCTTCCGTGACCGGGGCAAGGGCCGACGTCGCGCATTTCAGCGACGCCTTGGAGTCCAACGCCGGGCTGGCCTCGGCAGCAAAACTCCGAAAAGCCGGGCCTGCGCCCGTAGTGTTCTCCGGCAGCGGTCAGCTGTCCGGCGGGCAATCGTCAGGCGCTGAGGCTGATGCTGACGTCAGGACGCTCTACTTCATTCCCTACGGAGACGCTGCGGAAACCACGCGTGCTATGCGGGCCGTGAAGGCAGCCAGCGCCGCCAAGCGGACCTCAGGACCCGTTCAGTTGCGCCTGGACGGGGTGGACGTCCTCTGACGCAGGGCTACCACTTCCTCGGCTGCAGCAAGGAGCTGCCGCGCCGATTCGTCCCAGTTGAACTCTGCCGCACGCTCTGCGGACCTGCGGGAGCGTTCCTGCCAGAGAGATTCCTCGCCCAGCGCAGTTACAGCCGCCGCGAACTCCACGGGTGACTCCGGGTCTACGTAGCTGACGGCATTACCGCCGACTTCACGGAAGATCGGTATATCGCTTGCGATCACAGGGGTTCCCAGGGCCATGGCCTCCACCAACGGCAGGCCGTAGCCCTCGGCGCGTGAGAGGCTGATCAGCGCTGTGGCCCTGAGCAGGAGTTCGTCGTACTCTCCATCAGTAACACCGTTGTGGAATACCACCTTGGCTCCTTCAGGAACCATCGCCTCCAATTCTGCCTTGCGCTGCGGAGTGATCCTGCTCAGCAGGTGAAGGGTGTACTGGTGCAGGCCGGACATGCCCCGGATCATGGTTTCCACGTTCTTGTACGGCATGAAAGAACCCATGTAGAGCAGGGACTTGTCCGCGCCGGCTTCAGGCGCGCGAGGCTTTTGACCGGGTTGGGGTGCGTTGCCCACAATCCGCACGGGCCGCTTTGTCAGCCTGTACTTGGCCATGAGCGCCTCGGTAGTGCGGCTGATGGTGGCTACGATGTCCGCGCGGTTGAGTAGGAGCCGCTGCGGCCAAAAGGCCTTGTGGTAAAGCCTCCACAACAGGCGCACCGGGGCTGGCAGGAAGCCCGGGGGAGTCGGGTGCTCGTAGTAAATGAGGTCGTGGAGGGTCAATACCAGCCCGTACCGGCGGCCCAAGGTGCCCATGGTCTGCATGGGACACACCACCACGTCAGCGCCCAGGGGGTTGACCTTGCGCGCGACGAACAACTCCAAAGGAGACAAGGGGCTGTTGACCATCACATACGGAACGTCGGGCAGCAGGGCCAGTTGGCGTTTGTCGCTGATCAGCATGGTGACGTCGGCGATTTTGGACGTTGCGGCTATGAGGCTGGAACCGTAGCGGCTGATGCCATCGTGGTGGTCCGTTCGGGTAAAGCGGGCATCGATGACAATTTTCACGCGGGATGTTCCTCCAGAAAGGTGCGGATTGCTTCTGCCGCCGGAACCGGCGTCTCATAGTGGATTAAATGCCCGACGCCGGGAATCACTTCCAGCTTTGCCTCGGGTAGGCGTCTCATGAGTTTGTACTGGTTGGGAAGGGTGGCTATTTCATCCTTCTCGCCGGCGACCAGCAGCACGGGAAGAGTTAGCTGTTCGGCGACCTCGGCCACGTTGCCTGAGACGGAAGCCTTGAACGATTCGAGCAGGCTTTTTCTGTCTGCGAAGGCACTGAAGTAGGCGTCGTGCTGGGCATGGATGAAACGGCGCAGGTTCTTGTCGTTGGTTTTGGCCATGGTGATGCTCATGATGCGAACGATCAGCCGATTCCTCAGCACCGCCAGTCCCAGAGGGCGGGGAAGTTTGGCGGAGGCCTGGTAGTAGAGCACCGCAAGCTTTGTCATGAGGCCCTTGGGACCCTCCAATGCCGGCGCAGCGATTGGGTTGATCAGGATCAGCGGGTAGACGACTCCCGGATTCGCCGCGGCAAAATGGCTGGCGACGATTGATCCGAAGGAGTGCCCAAGCAGGACAGTTTTGTGATCCAAGCCGAGCGCCGCCATGAAACCGGAGATGAACTTTCCGTAGCGTTCAACGCTGTGTTCGTCCTCAACGAAAGGTTCTGAGCTGCCGAAGGCAGGCAAGTCCGGCATGATGATGCGCATTTCCGGAAGTTGATCAGCGACGCGCAACAGCCCGTGGTGGTCTCCCCGGAAGCCATGGATGACCAGAATGGTGCGTGTCATCGGAGAGACAGTGACCGGCTCGTACGTCCAGTACGCTACGTTGCTGCCGTCCACCTCAACGTCCGAGGCACGCGTCCGCCCCGCCAGGGATTTGCTGAAGAATTCACTGGGGGCCTGTGCACCCTGGGGGGAGTGCGCGGTGTCCACATTGTCCATTGCTTGGTTCCTAGTTCACGTTGTCCGGGTGGGACCCGGTCCGATGGTGCCGTTCGAGCGCGGCTATGCCGTCCATGTCCGCGGCGTCCAGTTCAAAATCAAAGACAGCATAGTTTTCCTTGATCCGTCCTGCCGAGCTTGCCTTGGGGATGACCAGGTTCCCCAGTTGCAGATGCCAACGCAAAATGACCTGTGCCGGAGTTCTTCCGTACTTATCGGCGAGCGACACAATGGCAGGGTCAGCCAGGACCTGCCCGCGGCCGAGGGGGCTCCAAGCCTCGGTGGCGATTCCCAACTGATCATGCAAGGTCCGCAGTCTGGTTTGCTGCAGCCAAGGGTGCAGCTCGATCTGGTTGACCGCGGGGACAACTTCTGCCTTCTGCATGAGTTCTTCAAGGTGTCCGGGCTGGAAATTGGAAACACCGATCGCCCGCACTTTGCCCTCCCGGTACAGGGTCTCCAATGCTTTGTAGGTCTCTGCAAACAGTCCCCGCCCGGCACAGGGCCAGTGGATGAGATAGAGGTCCACAAAGTCCAGCCCGAGGTTGGAGATGGAGGTATCGAACGCCCGGAGCGTGGCATCGTAGCCGTGGTCATCGTTCCATACCTTGGTGGTGACGAAGACGTCTTCGCGCGCAAGTGCGTGCACGGATTCGCCGGAGCCTCCGGTACCTCTGTTCGCTTCAGCGGCGTCTCCGATCGCACCGCCAAGCGCCCGGCCCACCCCCACTTCGTTGCCGTACATCGCTGCTGTATCGAATCTCCGGTAGCCCTCGCCCAAGGCTGTGGCAACCAATGCCTCGGCGTCTGTGGCGGGAACTTTGTAGAGTCCGTATCCCATGCGGTCCATCTGTACGCCGTTGTTGAGTGCCAACTTGTTCGATGTCAGCTTGGTGGGGGATCTCATAGCAACGACTCTACCCATTCCTTGCACGATTGCTTCAGGAATGGTTGTTGAAACTCACCAGGCGTCGGGCTGAGGCTTCGTCCAGAATAAGGTCAGTTGCCAGTCCTGCTGCCAGGGCTCCCTGGAGTCCGTTGATCTTGGAGGCCCCGGAGACCACGCAAATCCGGCGCCTGACTTGGCGCAACTGTTCATGGCTTGGACCGGTTGACCTCGCATTCAAGGTGATGCCGTCCGATGACCCATCGCTCCGGAAGAAGACGGTCGCCACGTCGCCAACGACGTCGTCTGCGGCCAGCATGGTGAGATCGTATTCATCGAGGTAACCACCGGCGTACACGTGGCTGGGGTAGTCCGAATCAACGGATCCGACGCCGAAAATGGCGATGCTCATGCGGGCCTGCAAGTCCAGGATGCGTTGAACGCTGCGCTCATTCCACATGGCGGTCTTGGTGGAGGCATGATCAAAAAAGGCCGGAACAGGGAACTGCTCCACGCGCGCACCGTACGCGCTGCCGAAGCGTCTCATGATGTCGCTGGCATAGGTAATGCCGGTGGTTTGCATGTTTCCGGCGCCGTTGAGTTGAACCACGATGCTGTCATGGGTGACCTTGCGGGTTAGGTGCCGGCTGACCGCGCTCAGTGTTGCGCCCCAGGCGACGCCGATGATGGCATTTGAGTCCACAAGGGGTCCGATTGTTCGTGCAGCCTGCATGGCTACGCGGTCCAGGGTCTCTGCTTCGTTGAGAGTATCCAGCACCGGAACCACGTGGACGTCCACTCCGTATTGGTTCCGGATCTGGCTTTCCAGCTCCGGGCCGGTATCAAAAGGGCTTCGAATCTGGACCTGAACCAAGCCGGTTTCCCGCGCCGAGGACAACAGTCTGGACACTGTGGATCGGGACGTCCGGAGCTCGCGGGCAATAGCATCCATGGTCAGGTCCTGCAGGTAATACATCTGTGCAGCCCGGAGTGCATCCGAGTGACGTGATCGTGCCATCTCATTTCCTTCCTGCACGTTTGTGCAAATAGCTTGACTCCATTTTCCACCTTCGCCAGATTAGTGGTGAACGGTGCAGCAGCGAGTGGCGCGGCGCACGAACCAAGCCCAAGGGAGCAGTTTTGGGACACAACAAGATTTCCGGTACCTCACAGCACACACAGCGCGACTCCGTCGTTGCACTGCAGGAGCGGCCCTCGGCCAAGGTACTCATCATCGGCGGTGGCATCAATGGTGTCGGAACGTTCCGCGATCTTGCCCTTCAAGGCGTCGACGTGGCGCTTGTTGAACGCGGGGATTACTGCCAAGGTGCCAGCGGCGCTTCTTCGCACATGATCCACGGCGGCATCCGCTACCTGGAAAACGGCGAGTTCCGCCTGGTCCAGGAATCAGTGGTTGAGCGCAACCGCCTCCTGCGGATTGCGCCGCACTACGTGAAGCCACTGCAGACCACCATCCCCATCTTCAGCACGTTCTCAGGCATCTTGTCCGCACCCATGCGCTTCCTCACCCACAAACAGGGCAAGCCCAAGGAGCGCGGCGCGTTCCTCATCAAGGTTGGCCTGAGCATGTACGACTTCTTCTCCCGCGACGGCGGAAGCGTACCCCGCCACCAGTTCCGCGGCCGCACCAGGGCCTTGGCCGAGCTTCCCAAGCTTCACTCCGGTATCAAGTACGCGGCTACCTACTTTGATGCCTCGGTTCACAACCCGGAACGCCTCACCCTTGATGTCCTGCAGGACGGAGAAAAGGCAGGCCGCGGCGGGGGCCTGCCGGGAGGAAGCGCCCGCGCCAGCAACTACGTCTCGCTCGTGTCCATGGGCTCGGACGGAGCCCGGCTTCGTGATGAACTGACCGGCAAGGAATTCGACTTCCAGGCTGACGTCATCGTCAACACCACAGGTGCCTGGGTAGACCTCACCAACCAATCCATGGGGGCCGTCAGCAAGTTCATGGGAGGCACCAAGGGATCCCACATCGTCCTGGACCACCCGGAACTGCTCGCAGCATGCAACGGCCGGGAAATCTTCTTCGAGCACACCGACGGCCGCATCGTCCTCATCTACCCCATGGGAGACCGCGTCCTGGTAGGTACCACGGACGTGGACGCTGATATGTCCGAAGACGCAGTGTGCACCGAAGAAGAAATCGACTACTTCTTCGACCTCGTCGGCCACGTGTTCCCCACCATCAAGGTGGAACGCGAACAGATCGTCTACAGCTTCGCTGGCGTCCGCCCGTTGCCTCGCCACGACGAAACCCAGCCGGGATTCGTCTCACGCGACTACCGCATCGAACGCAGCGTACGCACCGGCCGCGACGCCGTCACAACGCCGGGCGGTAAGGCCGCCGTCGTCCTCAGCTTGGTGGGCGGCAAGTGGACCACCTTCCGCGCCCTGGCCGAACACATGACCAACGACGTCCTCCGCGAACTGGGCATGGAACGGAAAGTCTCGACGGCGAAGCTCGCCATCGGCGGCGGCGCCGGCTTCCCGGCCACTGAACAAGGCGAACAGGAATGGATCAAAAAGCACATGGGTCCTGGCCTGGACGCCGACCGCGTAGCTGTCCTGCTGACCCGCTACGGAACCCGGGCAGATGCAGTTATCGAGTACCTGAACGCGGGACAGGACACGCTGCTGCGTGCCACGCGCGAGCTCAGTGTCCGGGAGCTGACTTACATGGCAGAACACGAGCAAATCGGGCACCTGGTGGATGTCCTCATCCGCAGGACCTCGCTGGCATTCCGTGGGCTGGTTACCGGCGAGCTGCTCAACGAGATCGCTGCAGCATTGGCCGAGCCGCTCGGTTGGGACGCAGCCACCCGTGAAGCGGAAATCCGCCACGCCCAGGAAGTACTGCAGCGGTTCCACAAGGTTGACGTGCACAGTCTCGTAGCCTGAGCACAAGCAGCGGAAAACAGCTTGACCGTCCCAGCGTGCGGTAGGGACGGAATGGGGTAGGTGGGCCCGCCAGGGGACCACCACGCCGGGACGGTTCCGGAGACAACGGAACCGTCCCAACAGCCTCTTCACCCGCGAGGAGGCTGACAACAGAAAAATGAGGAGTCAAAGATGTCTCTTGGAATTGTTTTCCTTTCCGAAGTATTCGGAACCATGATGCTGACCCTGCTGGGTTGTGGCGTCGTGGCAAACGTTGCGCTCAAAGGCACCAAGGGCAACAACGGTGGATTCTTGATGGTGACGTGGGGCTGGGGTATTGCGGTCTTCGCGGGCGTTTTCGTGGCTGCAAAGTCCGGTGCGCACCTTAACCCGGCTGTCACCCTGGGCCTGCTGGTCAATCAAAAAGCAGAGTACGCCCCCGGTGTGCCCGTCGATTTCGCGTCCACCCTGACGTACTTCGGTGCTGAACTACTGGGCGCTTTCCTGGGCGCAGTTGTCTGCTGGCTCGCTTACAAGCAGCACTTCGATGAAGAACCCCTCGCTGCGAACAAGCTGGGCACCTTCTCCACCGGTCCGGCCATCCGTTCCACCCCGTGGAACCTCATCACAGAAATCATCGGCACGTTCGTCCTGGTCTTCGTCATCCTGACCTTCGGCGGCACACCCTCCGGCCTCGGCCCGCTTGCCGTTGCACTGCTTGTTGTCGGTATCGGCGTTTCCCTCGGTGGTCCCACCGGCTACGCCATTAACCCTGCACGTGACCTCGGCCCCCGCATCGCCCACGCCCTCCTCCCCATCAAGGGCAAGGGCAGCAGCGACTGGGCCTACTCCTGGATCCCGGTGGTCGGACCGCTGGTTGGTGGCGCCCTCGCAGGGCTCGTGGCCTTGTGGGTTCCCGACATCATGCCTGCACTCGCCGGCTAATACTGCAAACACTCGCAACACCCATCCGCACGTCGTAAATCACCACCTGAGCACCAACAACAAAAGACAAGGACGTCACCATGAATCAATACGTCATCGCCATCGACCAAGGCACCACCAGCTCCCGCGCCATCGTCTTCGACCACGCGGGCAACATCGTCTCCACCGGCCAGATGGAGCACGAGCAGATCTTCCCCCAGGCCGGCTGGGTGGAGCACAACCCCGCCGAGATCTGGAACAACACCCGCGAAGTAATTGCTGCCGCCCTGTCCAAGGCGAACCTGACCCGGCACGACATCGCCGCCGTCGGCATCACCAACCAGCGCGAAACCGCTGTCGTCTGGGACAAGAACACCGGCGAGGCCGTCTACAACGCCATCGTCTGGCAGGACACCCGCACGCAGCCCATCGTCGACGAACTGGCACAGGACGGGGGAGTGGAACGCTTCAAACAGAAGGTCGGGCTGCCCTTGGCCACCTACTTCTCCGGTACCAAGATCAAGTGGATCCTGGACAACGTGGACGGTGCCCGGGAGCGCGCCGAGGCCGGCGACCTTCTCTTCGGCAACACCGATGCCTGGGTTCTGTGGAACCTGACCGGCGGCGTCGACGGCGGTGTACACGTCACCGATGTCACCAACGCCTCCCGCACCCTGTTCATGGATCTCGAGACCCTGCAATGGGACCAGGAAATCCTGGACATCTTCGGTGTACCGGCGTCCATGATGCCCGCCATCAAGTCCTCCTCCGAGGTCTACGGCCACGTCCACACCTCGCAACTGCTCCGGGAAACGCCTGTAGCAGGCATCCTCGGTGACCAGCAGGCGGCAACTTTTGGCCAGGCCGCGTTCCAGCCCGGCGAAGCCAAAAACACCTACGGCACCGGCTGTTTCCTGATCTTCAACACCGGCGAGGAAATCGTTCACTCCAAGAACGGCCTCCTCACCACCCTCGGATACAAGCTGGGCGACGCCAAGCCGCACTACGCGCTTGAAGGCTCCATCGCCGTCACCGGGTCCCTGATCCAGTGGCTCCGCGACAACCTCGGCATGATCAGCTCCGCCCCTGAGGTGGAGGAACTCGCTGCCGGCGTAAAGGACAACGGCGGCGTTTACATCGTCCCGGCCTTCTCAGGCCTGTTCGCACCCTACTGGCGGGCAGACGCACGCGGCGCCATCGTGGGCCTCACGCGTTTCGCCAACAAGGGCCACATCGCCCGTGCGGCACTGGAGGCCACCGCCTTCCAGACCCGCGAGGTCCTCGACGCCGTCAACGCAGACTCGGGAGTTCCGCTCACCGAGCTGAAGGTCGACGGCGGCATGGTCGCCAACGAGGCACTCATGCAGTTCCAGGCAGACATCCTGGGCGTGCCGGTGGTCCGTCCGAAAGTTGTTGAAACAACGGCCCTCGGTGCTGCGTACGCAGCCGGCCTGGCCGTCGGATTCTGGAAAGACCTGGGCGAGCTCAGCGCCAACTGGAACGAAGACAAGCGCTGGGAGCCGCAGCTGCCGGCAGAAGAGCAGGAGCGTCAGCTGCGGCTCTGGAAGAAGGCCGTGACAAAGTCCATGGACTGGGTCGACGAGGACGTTAAGTAGTCTGACCTGACGTTGACGGCAGCCGCGCCTGCCCCGCCCGCTTCGCGGTGCCCACCACACCCGGGCGAGGCGCGGCTGCCGTCAACTCAACCATCAGCTCTGTAAGCCGCTCGATGCGAACTGGGAGTTTAATCGTGCGCTATTGTAGATCTATGCGTGCGATCCTTCTGCTTAGCTAGCCGCCCGGCAATACATAGCCGTGCGGCCGCCCCTCCATTGTTGAGGGGCTTTTGTGTGTCCGGGACATTCCGGTGCCAGAGCAGGAGTCAGAACCGCCATCGAAGAACAGAAGAGGGCAGCAGTGAGCGTTCAGCCGGAGACAACCGGAACAGCACCAACAGCCGCAGCCGAAGCGCCCGAAGAGGGCGTCTACAGCTTCGCTGCGATGGAAGCCAAATGGCCGCAGGTATGGGAGGACCTCAAAGTCTTCACGCCTGCCGACGACGGTTCGCGGGAACGCCGCTACGTGTTGGACATGTTCCCCTACCCCTCCGGCGACCTCCACATGGGCCACGCCGAAGCGTTCGCAATGGGTGACGTCGTTGCGCGTTACCTGCGCCAGAAGGGCTTCGACGTTCTGCACCCCATCGGATGGGACTCGTTCGGTCTGCCCGCGGAGAACGCTGCGATCAAACGAAACGCCCACCCCAGCGAGTGGACGTACGCCAATATCGATACCCAGGCGGCCTCGTTCAAGCGCTACGCCATCTCTGCCGACTGGTCCCGCCGCATCCACACATCGGACCCCGAGTACTACCGGTGGACGCAGTGGCTGTTCAAGCGCTTCTACGAGCGTGGCCTGGCCTACCGCAAGGACTCGCCCGTCAACTGGTGCCCCAAGGACCTCACCGTCCTGGCTAACGAGCAAGTAGTCAATGGGGCTTGTGAGCGCTGCGGAACTGCTGTCACCAAAAAGTCCCTGAACCAGTGGTACTTCAAGATCACCGACTACGCCGACCGTCTGCTCGAGGACATGGACCAGCTCCAGGGCCACTGGCCCGAGCGCGTTCTGGCCATGCAGCGCAACTGGATCGGCCGCTCAGAGGGCGCCCACGTGCGCTTCGTCATCGAAGCCACGCAAGACCGTGCCGAGCGCGAAGTCACCGTGTTCACTACGCGGCCGGACACCCTCTACGGTGCAACGTTCTTCGTGGTTGCAGCAGATGCACACTTGGCGCTGGACCTGGTAACCCCGGAACAACATGATGAACTCATGGCCTACCGCGAAAAGGTCAAGGCGCTCTCGGAAATCGAGCGCCAGTCCACCGAGCGCGAGAAGACCGGCGTCTTCACCGGCCGCTACGCCATCAACCCCCTCAACGGCGAAAAGCTGCCGGTGTGGGCCGCTGACTACGTCCTGGCGGACTACGGCACTGGTGCCATCATGGCCGTGCCGGCGCACGACCAGCGTGACCTCGACTTTGCCAGGACTTTCGGACTTCCCGTCCGCGCTGTCCTGGACACCGGCGCCGAAGATCCGGCGGAGACGGGCGTTGCCACTGCTGGCGAAGGCACGCTCAAGAACTCCGGCGAACTGGACGGGCTCACCAAGTCTGAAGGCATCCCCGCAGCGATTGAGATCCTTGAGAAGCTTGGAACCGGCGAGAAGTTCGTCAACTTCCGGCTGCGTGACTGGCTGCTGAGCCGTCAACGCTTCTGGGGTACTCCCATCCCCATCATCCACTGCGGTGAATGTGGCGAAGTCCCTGTGCCCGATGACCAGCTCCCAGTCAGGTTGCCGGACAATTTGCGCGGTGAGGCGTTGTCGCCCAAGGGAACTTCGCCGCTGGCCGCCGCCGTCGAGTGGGTCAACGTTGAATGCCCCAACTGCGGACGAGCTGCGCAGCGGGACACCGACACCATGGACACGTTTGTGGACTCGTCCTGGTACTTCCTGCGGTTCGTGTCACCCGACTTCACCGAGGGCCCGTTTGATCCCGACAAGATCAACAACTGGATGCCGGTAGGACAGTATGTGGGCGGTGTGGAGCACGCCATCCTGCACCTCCTCTATGCGCGCTTCTTCACCAAGGTCATCAAAGACATTGGCCTGATTGAAGCCAACGAACCGTTCTCAGCACTGCTCAACCAGGGGCAGGTACTCAACGGTGGCAAGGCCATGAGCAAATCCCTCGGCAACGGTGTGGATTTGGGCGAGCAGTTGGACAAGTTCGGCGTGGACGCCGTCCGTCTCACCATGGTCTTTGCCTCCCCGCCGGAGGACGACGTCGACTGGGCCGACGTTTCGCCGTCGGGTTCGGCCAAGTTCCTCGCCCGTGCCTGGCGCCTTGGCCAGGACGTCAGCAGCGAACCCGGTGTCGATCCTGCTACCGGTGACCGGGCCCTGCGCACGGTCACGCACAAAACCATCGCCGACGCCGCCGAACTGTTGGACAACAACAAGTTCAATGTGGTGGTTGCCCGCCTGATGGAGTTGGTCAACGCAACCCGTAAAACCATCGACTCGGGTGCAGGTGCCGCTGACCCGGCCGTTCGTGAAGCGGTGGAAGCCGTTGCAGTGATCCTGAGCCTCTTCGCGCCCTACACCGCTGAAGACCTGTGGAACACCCTCGGTCACCCGGCTTCAGTAGCAAATGCAGGCTGGCCGAAGCACGACGACGCACTGCTGGTGCAGGACACCGTCACTGCTGTGGTTCAGGTCCAAGGTAAGGTTCGTGACCGCTTGGACGTTTCGCCGGACATCACGGAGGACGAACTGCGTGAGCTCGCCCTGGCCTCGGACAACGTCCAGCGCGCCTTGGACGGCCGCGGTATCCGCACCGTCATCGTGCGGGCACCTAAACTGGTGAACATCGTTCCTGCCTAGCAGGGACAGTGCGGCCGCCGGCAGACTGCCGGCGGCCGGCCATCATCTTTGGAGGTCGCGTGCCTGAGCGAGAACCACCCGCATGGATTTGGCTCAAGGAAAGAGTGGCGCGTCTTCGCCAGCCCACGGCGCCGGTTACTGTGGCGGACGTGCCGTTGGCCGCCGTCGTCAAAACCGCAATCGTTACTGATTCCGCGGCTGCCCTGCCGCCGGACTGGGTGTCCGCCTTCACGGCCGATGGGCGCCTCGCCGTTGTTCCCATGCCAGTGATGGTAGGGACCGAAATCTACGGTGAGGGCGAAGACGACATCACCCAAACCCTGTCGCTGGCTCTCGCGTCAGGCGCCTCGGTGAAAACGTCACGGCCATCGCCCGGGCAGTTTGAGCAGGCGTACCTCGCTGCGCAACGCCGGGGTTTCGAATCCGTGGTGTCCATCCATATTTCTTCCGAACTCTCCGGAACCGCCGATGCCGCAAGGCTGGCCGCTGCGAGGGTCACCATTCCGGTCGAAATAGTGGATTCGCGCACGGTGGGAATGGCCCAGGGAATGGGCGTGCAGAGTGCCGTCGTAGCGGCAGCCGATGGTCAGGGGGCGGCCGAAGTCCGCGGTTTCGCGGAAAAGCGCATGGAGCGCACGAAGGTCTATTTTTACGTGCCCAGCCTCGAGCAACTGAGGCGGGGTGGCCGGATCGGTGCGGCAGCATCCCTGTTCGGTACCGTCCTGGCTATAAAGCCCATACTGGCGGTGGACGACGGAAGGATCGTCCCGCTGGAAAAGGTCCGTTCCGCTGTGCGCGCCATAGCTCGCCTTGAGGAGATTGTTGCCGCCGACGTGGCCTCCAGGCCGGCCGGCCAGCAAAGGTTGGCGGTTCACCATTTTGGTAATCAACTGGAAGCCGAAGCTTTGGCGGCCCGCTTGAACGAGAAATGCCCGGAGTGCCCGGCGCCCCAAATCAGCGCTCTCCCGGCCGTGTTGGCAGCACATGCAGGACTGGGCGTGCTCGCGGTCATCGTTGGGGAGAGCAGCACGCCAACGGACTGATCCTTGGGCTCTCTTATCCACATAGGGCACCTCACCCCCATCGTTCCCGCAGTACGAGCCATAGGCTCGAAAGATGCCACGCCGGAACCGGGATGCCTCCCCAGATGCCGCCATGCAGGCAGCCCGTCAGCGTTACGCATCCCGCTTGGGTACGGATACCCAAACCCTTCCGCTGCTGCAGTTGCCCCAAGGCTCCGGGCAGGCCTTTGATGATTCAAACCCTGAAAGCCGCGTGCATCACGCACGCACCCGGTGGCGGACCCCGTGGCCGGTTGCTGTCCTCCTGGTCATCGTAGGAGTTGGCTTTATCGCCTGGCACTTATGGCAGTCTGCTGTGGGACAGTCCAGTTCCGAACCCCTGAGTCCCACGTTTTCTTCCGGACCTGCTGTGCCGGAGTCATCGGAGTCACCGCAAGCGGCTGCCTCCGGGAGCGTGGTCGTACACGTGGCCGGTGCGGTACATAAGCCCGGAATCGTGTCATTGCCGCAAGGCAGCAGGGTCTTTCAGGCAATAGAAGCCGCCGGGGGTGCTGTACCCAACGCGGAACTCAATGGTCTCAACCTTGCTGAGGTGCTAAGTGACGGCCTCAAAGTTCATGTGCCGCTGATCGGCGAGATGCAATCCGCACCTTCTCCACTTGCCGGCGGTTCCCTCAGCCCCGGTGGAACCGCCGCCCCTACGGCAAAGGGGGCCAAGGTCAACATCAACACTGCATCGTTGGAGGAACTGGGCACCCTACCCAGAGTGGGGCCCGTGACTGCGCAAGGAATCATTGACTGGCGGAAAGAGCATGGCCCCTTCGCTTCTGTAGATGAACTTGACGCCGTTGACGGCATTGGACCCAAACTCATGGAGTCCCTCAAAGAACTTGTGACGGTCCAGGGTGGCTGAGTCAGCGGGGGTGGCCGGGGTCGCCCGGACTCGAGGCGGCTCTGGTTCATCAAAGCGCGCGGATTTGAGACTGGTCCCTGCCGTGCTGGTCACCTGGTCCATTGCTTGCGCAGGATCCCTCATCGCTGCAGCATGGTCCGCAGCACTGGCGGGAGTCTTGGCGCTGGTGGTGGTATTGCTGCTGCTCAGGACATGGCGGCACCGGCGGGCAGTGCCACGGGCAAGAACAATTTCTGCAACCCTGGCCGTGGCATCCGTCCTGGGTGCAGCCGTGGCTGTTAGTTGTGCTGTCACCGCCAACACGCAAGAAGGTGGGCCGTTGGCTAAAGCTGTGGCGGAAGGAAACGGTGTCCTCCTTGAAGTTCGAATCACCGGAGTTCCTGCGGAGGTGTCTGCGCCGGGCCATTCAGGTGGAAACCGGTGGTCGGTGGCCGCGGGTTTGGTCAAGGTCACGTCCAAGGGTTCTGTGACACAAGGCTCTGCGGACGTGATGGTGGTCGGCGGAAGTGGCTGGCAAGACGTACAGCCCGGGCAGATCGTCAGAACCTCAGGAACGTTGAAGGCTGTGCGGGAGGGACAAGAGCAGGCGGCCCTCTTGTCCGCATCATCCGCACCCGTTGTCATCGCTTCTGGATTTGATGTCCGCCAGTCCGCCGCCGAGGCAAGAAGACAATTCGTCGCGGCCTCTGCATGGTTGCCTTCGGACCCGGCCGGTCTGATGCCCGGAATGGTCACCGGGGATACCAGTGCGCTCCCGGAGAGTCTAGAGGCAGATATGAAGACAACAGGAATGACGCACCTCACTGCCGTCAGCGGGGCGAATTGTAGTTTGCTGCTGGGTGGCTTCATCCTGTTGGCTAGATGCCTCAGGGTAAGCCGTCCGGTAGCCGGCGCTATTGCTGTGTGCGGACTGATGGCTTTTGTTGTCCTGGTAGGTCCGGAGCCGAGCGTTCTACGAGCTTCCGTCATGGGGAGCGTAGGCCTGGCAGCCATGGTGGGGGGCTTGAGGGGGCGATCCCTGACCTTCCTTTGCGTGGCCACCATCACCCTGCTGCTGCTGGATCCGAGCATGGCGTTAAACGTCGGGTTCCTGCTCTCTGTTCTGGCAACTCTGGGTATCGTCTTGCTGGCCGCCCGAATTGCCTCATGGATTCCTTCCGTGGTGCCGCGCTGGCTGGCCGCGGGTATTGCGGTACCGCTCTCCGCGCAAGTGCTGTGCGGTCCGGTCCTCGCGGCCCTCCAGCCGCAGTTCACACCCTATGCCCTGATCACCAACGTAGTGGCTGGTCCGTTGATAGCGCCGGTAACCATCTTTGGAACCATTGCCGTTCCAATTGCCACCCTTTTTCCGTGGTTGGCGGTGGTGCCCGTCGCTGTGGCTGGAGTCTGCGCGGGAGCGGTGGCCGGGATAGCGCGGTTCTTCGCCCATTTGCCCGGGGCGGCACTGCCGTGGGCCGAGGGCCCGGCCGGAGTCATTGCCATGGTGGCTCTTTCAGTTTTATCAGTAGCGGTGTTCTGGATGATGCTGCACCCGACAGGAGTCATGTATCACGTCAGGATGCTGCACCGCGCGGTGATGCTGACGCTGGAGCGCGGTGCCAGGGGTAAACATGGCAGACTTGAATCCTGCAATAAACCGTCCGGAAGGAACTACCAGTGGCTGCTGCCCAAAACACCCGGGCCAAGAGCGTCGCGGCAAACACCGTCAGCTGGCGGGATGCCGCGCCGGCTGCCGTAGTCCTGATCGTGGGCCCGGAAGAGTATCTGGGGATCCGCGCAATGGACGGCATCCGTAGCCACGTGCGAAGTGCTAACCCGGAGGTTGAGCTCAGTCGGCTGAACGCGGGCTCCTACGAGTCCGGATCCCTGGCCATGACCGTGACGCCGTCCCTCTTCGGCGAGGGAAAGCTCATTGAGGTTGAGGGCCTTGAGGCAATGAACGACGCCTTTCTGGCCGACGGATTGGCCTACCTCCGGCATCCGGACCCGGACGTAGTCCTCGTCCTTCGCCACGCCGGGGGAGTCCGGGGCAAGAAGCTCCTCGACGCCGTGAAGTCCGCCGGCTGGCCCGTCATTGACTGTCAACCGCTTAAGAAGGACTCTGACAAGACCGCGTTTGTCGTCTCGGAGTTCAGGGCTGGCGGACGACGCATAGAGGGCGAAGCTGTCCAGGCATTGGTGAACGCGGTGGGTGCCAATCTGTCCGAGCTTGCTGCTGCCTGCAGCCAGCTCATTGCCGATGCCACCACTGCTGTCACGGCCGAAACCGTGGAACGCTACTACGGTGGCAGGGTGGAAGCCACGGCCTTCAAAGTTGCCGATGCCGCCATGGCCGGCAACGGGCCGGTGGCCTTATCCACCCTGCGGCACGCCCTGGCCACCGGTGTTGATCCGGTTCCCTTGGTAGCGGCTCTTGCTGCCAAACTGCGGACCTTGGCCAAAGTTGCCGGCGCCAATGGTTCGCCGGCCACCATTGCCAGGAATCTGGGAATGCAGCCGTGGCTTGTGGAGCAGGCGCAGCGGGATGTCAGGCGCTGGACCCCTGAAGGCTTGATCCGCTCCATCCAAGTCATTGCAGAAGCCGATGCCCAAGTGAAAGGCGAGTCACGGGACCCTGTCTACGCAGTTGAGCACGCGGTCACGGTAATTGCCACCTCGGCCAGTCGCCGCTGATGTCGGCCGCGGCCTGTGCGCGTCGGTGCTGACTGGTCTGCATAACTCAAAGGCCGGTTAAACCCAAAGGCCGGCACCCACTGGGCGCCGGCCTTTTGATCAGCTCAGTCGAACTGGAAAAACCTTAGAGTGCGTTGACCTTCTTGGAGATCGCCGACTTGCGGTTTGCAGCGTTGTTCTTGTGAATAACGCCCTTGCTGACAGCCTTGTCCAGCTTGCGGCTGGCAGCAACAAGTGCAGTTCCAGCAGCATCCTTGTCAGCAGACTCAACGGCGGTGTTGACGGCGCGGATGGCCGTCTTCAGCTCAGACTTGACGGCGTTGTTACGCAGGCGAGCCTTCTCGTTGGTGAGGATGCGCTTCTTCTGGGACTTGATATTAGCCACGTATGAACTCTCTTTTTAATGCGGAAATGGTCTAGAGGGTTTTCAGGTTGGCCATCGACTGAGCGGCGTGGGGATGCCTATGGCAGCCAACCATGTGTGGCCGTCGACCTGCACGGACACACAGCTATAAAGGATAGCAGAAAGTCGGGACTCGCGCCGACTCCTGGTCTCAGTGCAGCTAATGCCGCTCTTGAAGGGCGCGGACTACCTCTTGGAATTGAGCCTTTTCCAGGACGGCGCCTTCGCGCCGGACGGCCTCAGGATCCAGGCGAATGATGCGGCCCACGTTGATCTCACTTGGCCTGCCTTGCCGATCCCAGGAACCTGCACCGATATCAACGTAGTTTCCGGCCCTGTTGCCGTTGTCGTGGTCCTTGGAGGTCAGCATGAGCCCTAGAAGCCACTGCCCGTCCCGCCCAATGAGGAGTACGGGGCGGTCTTTTCCTTTAGTGTGGTCTTCTTCGTACGGGACCCAGCTCCACACGATCTCACCAGGATCCGGTTGGCCATCGGGCTTGGGGGAGTAGCTGACCCTGACCGAACCGCGAAAGTCGCCGGGGTAGGGACCCGGTTGACGCTCGACGGCGGTCCGCCGGCTTCGCTGGCTGGAGGGACCTTGACCGGTGGCGCCGGAGGGGGTGCCGGCTTTGGTGGTGCTGCCTCCCAGAGCCTTGAGTGATCGCAGGAGGAGTTTGCCCAAGGGGCGCAAGTCGAAAGCCATGTGACAACGCTACAACCGTCTACGGCTGAAGCCGGGCACGCAATGTACGGCGAAGCGCCGGTTCATGGGAGACTAGAGGATCAGATGCGCGGCGTGTTCCGGCTGGCCTTTGCCCAGTTGCAGGAATTGCCGTGCGAGTGTCGACAGTAAGGATCCTGCGTGTCTCCCATGGCCCGCACCGCACCGGTGCCCGCCGCAACAGATCCGGCCATCATCCGGAACTTCTGCATTATTGCCCACATCGACCACGGTAAGTCCACCCTGGCCGACCGCATGCTGCAGTACACCGGCGTCGTTCAGCAACGCGACATGAAGGCCCAGTATCTGGACCGTATGGATATCGAACGTGAGCGCGGCATCACCATCAAGTCCCAGGCTGTCCGCATGCCGTGGGAACTCGATGGCCAGAGCTATGCGCTCAACATGATCGATACACCCGGCCACGTTGACTTCACCTACGAGGTCTCCCGCTCCTTGGCGGCCTGTGAAGGTGCAGTGCTGCTGGTGGATGCTGCCCAAGGTATCGAGGCTCAGACTCTTGCCAACCTTTACTTGGCGATGGAAAACAACCTCACCATCATTCCCGTGCTGAACAAGATCGACCTCCCGGCCGCCCAGCCTGAGAAGTACGCGGCGGAGCTTGCCAACCTCATCGGTGGTGACCCTGAGGACGTCCTCAAGGTTTCCGGCAAAACCGGCGTAGGCGTAGAGGCGCTGCTGGATAAAATCGTCCGCGACCTCCCCGGCCCCGTGGGCGATCCCAATGCTCCGGCCCGTGCCATGATCTTCGATTCTGTGTATGACACTTACCGCGGCGTCATTACCTACGTCCGAGTGGTGGACGGCATGCTGCATCCCCGCGAACGCATCCAGATGATGTCCACCCGGGCTACTCACGAACTCCTGGAAATTGGTGTCAGCTCCCCGGAGCCCACACCTTCCAAAGGCCTGGGTGTGGGGGAAGTGGGATACCTGATTACCGGTGTAAAGGACGTCCGTCAGTCCAAGGTGGGCGATACTGTCACCAACCTCGCCAAACCCGCGTCGGAGTCGCTGAGCGGTTACGCTGACGCCAAGCCGATGGTCTTCTCCGGTCTTTACCCCTTGGACGGTACGGACTACCCGGTCCTGCGTGACGCTCTTGAAAAGCTGATGCTTAACGACGCTGCGCTTGTCTATGAGCCGGAGACGTCCGCTGCACTGGGCTTCGGCTTCCGCGTTGGATTCCTGGGCCTTCTGCACCTCGAAATCACGCGTGATCGACTCGAACGCGAGTACAACCTGGACCTTATCTCCACTGCACCCAACGTGGAGTATGAGGTAACGCTTGAGGACAAGAAGGTCATCCACGTCACCAACCCGAGCGAATACCCCACCGGTAAGATCTCCGAGGTCCGGGAGCCCATGGTGTCCGCCACCATCCTCGCTCCTAACGAGTTTGTCGGTTCCATCATGGAACTGTGCCAAAGCCGCCGTGGCCAGATGCGAGGCATGGACTATTTGTCCGAGGACCGCGTTGAACTCCGCTACTGGATCCCGTTGGCCGAGATCGTTTTCGACTTCTTCGACCTCCTGAAGTCCAAGACGCGCGGTTACGCCTCACTGGACTGGAAGGCTGACGGCGAGCAGGTGGCCGATCTGGTCAAGGTCGACATCCTGCTGCAGGGTGAACAAGTTGATGCCTTCAGCGCCATCACCCACCGCGATAAGGCCTACGCCTACGGCGTGATGATGACCGGCAAGCTCCGTGAGCTGATTCCCCGGCAGCAATTCGAAGTGCCCATCCAGGCTGCCATCGGATCCCGCATCATTGCCCGCGAGAGCATCCGGGCCATCCGTAAGGACGTTCTTGCCAAGTGCTACGGCGGTGACATCACCCGTAAGCGCAAGCTGCTCGAGAAGCAGAAAGAGGGCAAGAAGCGCATGAAGATGGTCGGTCGCGTGGAGGTGCCCCAGGAGGCATTCATCGCAGCCCTGACCACCGATGAGTCCAAGGACAAGGCCAAGAAGTAAATGCCCAGCGTCCTCCCTTTGGGTGACCCGGCACCTGCGGATGGCATCTTGCCTCCGCAGGTGTTGGCCGGCGTCGAGCACCGCAAGTTCGGGCTCTATGTCCACATACCGTTCTGCGCCGTGCGCTGTGGCTACTGTGATTTCAACACTTACACTGCCACCGAACTCGGTGGCGGCGCCTCCCAGGACGCGTACGCCTCTACGGCGGTCTCTGAACTGGACTTCGCCTCTCTGGCACTGGACGCCTCGGGGTTACCCCGTCGTCCCCTCAGTACTGTTTTCTTTGGGGGTGGCACGCCCACCCTTCTCCCGGCAGAGGACCTGGCCCGGATCCTTAGGGCCGCCATCGGCCATTGGGGGCTGGAACCCGGCGCCGAGGTAACTACCGAAGCCAACCCGGATTCAGTAACTCCTGAATCCCTGAAGCTTTTGGCCGACGCAGGCTTCACCAGGGTCTCCTTCGGCATGCAGTCAGCCGTACCCCACGTGCTCAAGGTCCTGGACCGCACCCACACACCGAGCCGGGTGCCTCTTGTTGTGCAGTGGGCGCGGGAAGCCGGCCTCTCCGTGAGCCTGGACCTTATCTACGGCACCCCTGGAGAGTCCATGGGTGACTGGCAGCTGTCACTCGAAACCGCTTTGTCGTACCAGCCGGACCACATCAGTGCCTACGCTCTGATCGTTGAGGATGGCACTAAGCTGGCCGCCCAGATACGCCGGGGCGAGGTGCCCGGGATTGATGACGACGACCACGCCTCCAAATACGAGCTTGCCGACAAAATGATCTCCGAAGCGGGCTTGCACTGGTACGAGGTCAGCAACTGGTCGCGGACGCCGGACCAGGCTTGCCGGCACAATCTTGCCTACTGGCGGGGAGATGACTGGTGGGGCATCGGTCCAGGCGCCCACTCCCACGTGGGGGGTGTCCGGTGGTGGAACGTCAAGCACCCCACGGCGTACGCCTCGAGGCTCGGGAGCGCTAGCTCTCCGGCTGCCGGGCGGGAAACCCTCGATGCCGATACCCGGGAAGTCGAACGCATTATGCTGGAGGCACGGCTCGGCACAGGGTTGTCCGTAGATGCCTTGGACGCGATCGGACGGCACGCGATGGCCGGGCTTATTGCCGACGAATTGGTGGACCCTGTTCAGGCGTTCAAGGGCCGTTTGGTCCTTACGCTGAAGGGTCGTCTCCTGGCTGACGCCGTAGTTCGAAGGATCCTGCCCGACTGACCCGCGGGCTCATGCCCGTCGGAGCAAACAGTCCTGGACGAGCGGAGGTGAGCTACTTAATCCAGCGCAGGTTGACCTTGTAACGGTGAGGCTGCCCGTGGTTTACCCTGATGCCCGCCGAGACGGAGAAACACGTCAGGGCAACCCAGATCGCGGTGGCGATGACGGCGAAGATGTTGCCGACCACAGGAAGCAGGACCAAAATGTTGGCCAGAACTGCTGCGATGGTGGGAGGCAGCGTGAAGTTCAGCGCTTCTTTGGATTCCTGTGCGGTGAACGGTCCACGATCCCGGAAAATCAGGTAAATCAGAAGGGACGGCAGGCATCCCAGGATGCCGCCAAAGTGGGCCAGAGTAGCCCATTGCCTGTCCTCGCTGGCTGTCAACGGGAGTGCGTTGGCAGGCGCGCCATGGTACTGGGGCCGGCCTGCGGCGCTGCCCGGTTCTTCAGGAGCGTTATCTGCCACGTTGTCTTCCCTTTGCTTTAAAGATGCTGCGGTGTTGCTGTCCCAGAATACCGGCACCGACGCACTTGCCGGGACCAACGCCCCGTTGACACGGTAGTTGCTGATACCTGAAGGACTCCACCTCAAGGAACCGTCAAAAAATCGATGACTTCTTCCACCCGTCCCAAGAGCGATGGCTCAAGGTCGGCATAGGTGCGGACTGCGCCCAGAAGGCGTTGCCAGCCCAAGCCTATGTCCTCAGGGGTCTCATGGGGCCAGCCGAACGCGCTGAGGATTCCGGTCTTCCAATCGATCCCGCGGGGTACGGCGGGCCAGGCCCCAATGCCCAGGACCTTGGGCCTGATCGCCTGCCAGACATCCACGTAGGGGTGTCCAACAATGAGGACGTTTCCCGCAGCCCCCGGGACCGTCATGGCCTCGGCGGCAATTCGGGACTCTTTGGACCCGGGCACAAGGTGGTCCACGAGGATTCCAAGCCGGCGGCCTGAGCCGGGATTGAAGTCGGCGATGGCGGACTTCAGGTCATCAACGCCGTGCAATGGCTCCACCACGATGCCTTCCACCCGGAGATCATCACCCCAGACCTTCTCCACCAGTTCGGCGTCGTGCTTTCCTTCCACCCAAATGCGGCTGGCCTTGGCTACCTGTGCCCGTTGCCCCTGGACCCTGACGGAACCCGAGGCCGTCCGGCCGGATGGAACCCCGGATGCAGCGGTGCGGGGGGCGGGAGGCATCAAGCGGATAGCCTGACCTTCGAGCAGGAAGCCAAAGCCCAGCTGGAACGATTTGGTCTTTCCACGCCGGTCTTCCAAGGAGACCACGTGCATTCCGCCCGACTTCTCAACGCGGGTCACTTCACCCACCCAGCCCGACTGCACGTCCTCGAGGACCATTCCCCGCTGCACGGCTACTTCCGGCAGCTTCTGTTTGGCCGGAGCGGACAGATCCTGCGGGCCCCAATTGTTCAAAGCCAAGGGATTCCTACCTTTGTGCTGGTTTACGGTGCGGGCCGAAGCCGCCCGCGGCAGGTTTCAATGCTAACAACGGGGTGGCTCATACTAGACTTGTTAGCACTTGGGCATGTTGAGTGCTAAGTGTGGAGGTCTGAGCGGGATCCCGCGTTGACCGGTCGGAAGAACCATGGCAGTCGTCAGGAGGTGGAGCATTGAGTGAGCCGCGCAAGCTCGAAGTGCTGCGTGCCATCGTTGAGGATTACGTGCATTCCAGGGAACCTGTCGGGTCCAAGGCCCTCGTGGAGCGGCATCATCTTGGCGTTTCCAGCGCTACCATCAGGAATGACATGGCGGTTTTGGAAGAGGAAGGCCTGATTGCGGCGCCTCACACCAGTGCCGGTCGAATCCCCACTGACAAGGGCTATCGCCTTTTCGTTGACCGCATTTCGCAGGTCAAACCGCTCTCAGCGGCCGAGCGCAGGGCCATCCATTCTTTGCTCGAGGGCCCCGATGATGTCGACGACATCTTGGAGCGCACCGTAAGGCTTCTGTCACAGCTGACCAACCAGGTGGCCGTTGTGCAGTACCCGCATTCGAACCGCGCGCTTGTTCGCCACGTGGAATTCGTCCTCTTGGCCCCTCAACAGGTCCTCGTGGTCCTAATTGCGGACACCGGCAGCGTGGGGCAGAAGGTCATCGACGCTGGGTCCGATGTGAGCAATGAGGCCCTGATGCTCCTGAGGTCCCGGTTCCTGGGCAACATTGCCGGCACACAGCTGGCGCTTTTGCCTCAAGTGCTTCCTTCTGTCGTTGCGCTGTGTCCGCCGGAACTGCGCAGTCTGGCGCAGACGTTGGCCCAGGGGCTTCAATCGTTGAGCGACACCAGCCGCGAAGAGCGCATCCTGATGGCTGGAACGGCAAACCTGGCCCGCTCCAACGTTGACTTCCCCCTGAGCATAGGCCCTGTGCTGGAGGCGCTCGAGGAACAAGTTGTCATGCTCCGGTTGTTATCTGACATGGGGGATGATCCCCGCGGCGTTACGGTGAGCATTGGACGCGAGAATCCCTACGATGGCTTGGCGGAGGCCTCCGTCGTAGCTACGGGCTATGGCTCCGGTGCCAAGGTGGGGATTCTTGGTCCCACACGCATGGACTATCCCACCACCATGGCAGCAGTACGAGCCGTGGCCCGTTACCTTTCCCGCATTCTCGGCGGCTAAACACCGGTCCGAGGAAACATCCGTAGTACAACAAGGAAGAGATACCGACTTTGAGCAGCCACTATGACGTTTTGGGAGTCTCGCCGGAAGCCACCGGGGAAGAGATCAAAAAGGCGTACCGCAAGTTGGCGCGGAAACTGCACCCCGACGTAAACCCCGGTGAAGATGTCGCGGAACAGTTCAAGGCCGTGACCCACGCCTACGAGGTGTTGTCCGATCCCCAAAAGCGCCGGGTCTATGATGCCACGGGCAATGAAAACGGCACTGACAACGGTTTCGGTGGCGGCTACGCCGGCCAGGGTTTTGCCTTCCAGGACATCTTCGACACCTTCTTTGGTGGCGGCGGTCAGGGCGGACCGGCCTCCCGGGTCCGGCGGGGCCAGGACGCGCTCATCAGCGTCCGCATCGATTTGAAGGACGCCGTCTTCGGCGTCAACAAGAAGCTTGAAGTGGATACCGCCGTGATCTGCCCCACGTGCGATGGCAGTTGCTGCCGCCCGGGCACCCACCCGGAACGCTGCGACATCTGCGGTGGCAGCGGCCAGGTCCAACGGGCAGTCCGTTCCATCCTGGGCCAGGTCATGACTGCCGCCCCTTGCGGTTCGTGTGAAGGCTTCGGCACAGTCATTAAGGACCCCTGCAACGAGTGCAATGGACAGGGCCGCATCCGCAGTCGTCGTTCCCTCACCATCAAGGTTCCGGCCGGTGTCGCCACTGGTACACGCATCCAGCTGTCCGGGCAGGGTGAAGCGGGCCCCGCTGGAGGCCCCGCCGGCGATCTCTATGTGGAGATCCGGGTCAACAACGACTCCATGTTCATGCGTGAAGGCGACGACCTCCACGCAACACTAAGTGTGCCCATGACCGCTGCGGCACTTGGCACCGAACTGCAGCTGGACACCTTCGACGGCGCGCAGGACATCGACGTCAAGGCCGGTACCCAATCCGGCGAAGTCATTACCCTGCGCGGCTTGGGTGTTACGCACCTCCGGGGTTACGGACGCGGCGACCTCAAGGTGCACTTGCACGTGGAGACCCCGACCAAGCTCGACCCCGCCCAGGAGGAACTCCTGCAGCAGCTCGCCAAGCTGCGCGGCGAGCAGTTTACCGAGGGAAAGCTGGTGGCAAGCGGCGGAATGTTCGCGAAGCTTCGGGACAAGCTCGGTAACCTGTAGCGGTGAGCAATCCGGTTTTCTTTACACCGGCGGGAAGCCTTAACCAGCTGATCCCCGGGTCCACATTTGTGTTGGAAGGTGCTGAGGCGCGCCATGCCGTCACCGTCAAGCGACTGGCCGTGGGTGAGCCCGTGGACATAGCCGACGGTTCGGGCATGCGGTTGACTGGCGCCGTGGTTGACGCCGGTTCCAGCACCCTCACAGTGAAGGCATCCGAGGTAGTCCTCGAGGACCAGCCGGCGGTCCGGCTGGTGCTGGTTCAGGCACTTGCCAAGGGCGATCGGGACGAACTCGCCATCGAGACTGCCACGGAACTCGGAATAGACGCCGTCATTCCGTGGCAGTCCGAGCGGGCGATCGTGCGTTGGAAAGGCGAACGGGCCGCCAAGGCGCACGCGAAGTGGCAGTCCGTGGTCACGGCGGCAGCCAAGCAGGCGCGGCGTGCTTGGATTCCTGAGGTACGGTCCATGATGGACACTGCCGCTTTGGCGAAGGCCGTCGCGGCCGCTGATGTGGCCATCATCCTGCATGAAGACGCCAAGAACCCCCTGCGGACCGTCCTTGAAGAGTCGGTTGCGGTCCGGACTGGAGATGATGGGATCCCTCGCGAGGTCCTCTTGATTGTCGGACCGGAGGGTGGCATCTCACCAAGAGAGGTAACGCGGCTCAGTGACGCCGGTGCCGTCACGGCACTTCTGGGTCACCACGTGTTGAGGTCCTCGACGGCGGGACCCGCCGCCGTCGTTCTTGCAAGTGACGTCCTGGGCCGCTGGTAGCCGCCCCGCAGCTCGTCGAACCCGCAGCTAACCGACGTTGAACAGGCGGGTGTCGGTGCTCGTTTCGATGGTTGCGCCGGCCTCATCCACTTGTGAAACCCGCAGCTCATATTTGCCGGCCTTCAATGTGGCACTGAAGGTGAAGGCTCCGTATTGACCAGGCTCACCGGTTGCTTGCGTTCTCCCGGTGAGCAGGCTGCTCTTTTCGCCCTTGCCATTTTCCTGCAGGATCTGCCAGCTGACCGGCTTTGAACTGTCGGTGCTGCGGCCATTGAACTTGACCACTCCGGTAGGCAGTGTTGTTTCCTCTTGCGGATCGATGATCCACAGAGGTGCCACCAAGGATGCGTTCCGTTCCATGGGTTGGCCGAGCTTTACCTGCCCAAACGCCATGTAGTCCGTGTGTCCGTCAACCAGGATGACAACCTGGATCTGCTGGCCGGAGTTGATGAGCCCCGAGGACGAGGCTGCCGCCGTCGCCGTGTAGACCAATTGCTGGACAGCGCGCTGCGCCATTCCGGCGTCGAGGTTTGAGTTGAAGGCATCCCGCGAAATATCAACGGTGATGACGTTCTTGCCGGAGATGGAGGTGGCCAGGCTTTCGGGGGCCTGCCAGGGGGTGAAGAAGTCGTGGTCCAGGGGTTTTTCGGACATCATGATCCGGAGTGCGGTGGTCACGGGGTTTCCGTCGCTGGAGATATCCCTGAACTCACGGTAGAGATAAACCTGTTCCTTGCTGCGTCCAATCCAGTAAACCGGGATCTTCGTGGAAGCCTGCGTAGTTTCCAGCGGTGCCTGGCTGGCTGGCGCGTCGTTAACGCTGACGGATGGCGAACTCGTGCCGGTTTGGGAATCGCCGCCGTTGGCTATGCAACCAGTGAGCAACAGGACAGCAAGCATCGCCGGCACAGCGATAACGGATTTTGTCCGTCTGCGCGCGCCATCTCCAATGCTTCCTGGCTCCGAAATGGGTGTCCTGCCTAACCTTGTGTCTCATGGCGGCCCCAGCCGCCGATTCCCAGCCAACGGAGCCGGGCCGCAGGATGCTTGGATGCCACCCGCTATGCCAGCTTGGCACATCGTCGACGGCGGTCGGCCGGGATTGCGCGGATCAGCGCCAACTGAAACATGATTGATACCCGCTTGATGCCGAGTTGAGACAAAATGTACGCCATGACGGCAGGCGCCGGATGATGCCGGTGGTTTCGGTTCATCGCAGGCCGGGCTGGCGTAGGATTGAAGACATTCCGGCATCCGGACGTGCCCCATACAGCGGCCACGAATGCCGAATCGATGGCAGGTAGCACGACCAACCGGAGGAGAAAAGGCCTAAGGCCAACACTATGAGTGAATCTTTGAACGGGCGGCTTAGGACCGGAAACGGCAACCAGCCGCCCACCGAGTTCCCGCACACACTACCGGGTACGCGCACGGAAGTTGTCACGTTCGACAACTCCGACCAGATGGTTCACTCGTTGGGCAGCCACGACGAAGCCTTGCGGTACATCGAGGAACAGTTCCAGGACGTCAGTTTCCATGTCCGTGGCAACGAGCTCTCCATGACAGGCCCTTCCACCGTCATTCCACGCGTTATGCGTCTGTTGGAGGAAGTCCGTGGGCTCGTGGCGAAGGGGACCGTGGTGACTCCGGACATCCTTCAGCAGCTCGTGTCCCTTCTGAGGGCCCAGTCCGTGCAGAATCCTGCCGATGTGCTGACCCACAACATCCTCTCAAGCCGCGGTAAGACTATCCGGCCCAAGACGCTGAATCAGAAGAATTACGTTGACGCCATTGATGAGAACACCGTCATCTTTGGAATCGGCCCGGCAGGTACCGGCAAGACCTATCTTGCAATGGCCAAAGCGGTGCAAGCCTTGCAAACGAAGGAAGTCAGCCGGATCATCCTGACCCGGCCAGCCGTGGAAGCGGGGGAACGGCTGGGCTTCCTCCCCGGCACGCTGAGCGACAAGATCGACCCCTATCTTCGCCCACTATATGACGCCTTGCACGACATGATGGATCCCGAGTCCATTCCCCGCCTGATGGCTGCAGGAACCATCGAGGTAGCCCCGTTGGCCTATATGCGCGGACGCACGCTGAACGACGCCTTCATCATCCTGGACGAAGCCCAAAACACCACACCGGAGCAGATGAAGATGTTCCTTACACGTCTGGGTTTCGGTTCAAAAATGGTGGTTACCGGTGATGTCACGCAGATCGACCTGCCGTCCGGATCGACGTCCGGCCTGCGAATCGTCAGGGAAATCCTGAAGGGAATCGACGACGTCAATTTCTCGATCCTGGAAGCGGCTGACGTCGTGCGGCACCGTTTGGTTGCCGACATCGTTTCCGCCTACAGCGCATGGGATGACGCACATAGCAGCGACGTCGCGAGCACACAATATAAACCCGGAGCGCACTACAAACGTGGAGAACGTCAATGAGCATTGAAGTAAACAACGAGTCCGGTGTAGCGGTGGACGAGGCCCAACTGGTGACGTTGTCCCGCTTCATCTTCGAGCGTTTGTACATCCATCCCCAGGCAGAACTGTCCATCCTCCTTGTCGATGAACCGGCCATGGAGAAACTGCACATCGAACTGATGGACGAGCCCGGGGCTACGGACGTTTTGTCCGTACCCATGGACGAATTGACGCCGGGCACCCCGGACAAGCCCACGCCACAAGGCATGCTGGGTGACATCGCCATCTGCCCGCAGGTGGCAGAGGTGCAGGCAGCAAACGCAGGCCACGCGACGCAGGATGAGATGCTGCTCCTGACCACCCACGGAATTCTGCATCTGCTTGGCTTTGACCACGCAGAGCCGGAGGAAAAAGAAGAGATGTTCGGTTTGCAGCGGGAACTGCTGTCTGAATTCCTGGGCAAGGATGCCCCCATGGAGACCATGCAGTGACCTCGATCATCCTGGTCGGCATGGCGCTGGTGTTCCTCAGCTTCGTTGCACTGCTGACTGCAGCCGAGGCTGCATTGAACTTCCTGCCCCGGCATGAGGCCGAACAATCCATAGTGCGGAGCAAGGGCAAGGCCCTGGGCGGTATCCTCAAGAACCCGATCGCACATATGCGCGCTCTGCGTTTTTGGCGGGTCTGGTTTGAAATGGCGGCAGCAGTCGCCGTCGCCGTGGTCCTCCACAGTTTGCTGGACAACGTCTGGCTCGCCGGACTTGCAGCTACGGGGATCATGGCGGTGATCGGGTTTGTACTGGTCGGCGTTTCGCCCCGGCAGTTGGGCCGGGCGCACTCCGGACCCGTCGTTCGTTTCACCGCCCCGCTCATCAGGTTCCTCTGCTGGATACTAGGGCCCATCCCCGGCTGGTTGGTGGCGCTGGGACAGGCAGTCGCCCCCGGTGCCCCAAGTGGCGACGACGCTTTCGTCAGCGAGGAAGAGTTTCGCGAATTCGTCGATCGTGCCGCCGAGTCGGACATGATCGAAGACAATGAGGCAGAACTCATTCATTCGGTCTTTGATTTTGGTGATACTTTGGTGCGTTCCGTCATGGTACCCCGCACCGATATTGTGAGCATCGGTACGGGCTCGAATCTCGAAACGGCAATGGGCCTTTTCCTGCGGTCCGGTTACTCAAGGATCCCCGTCATCGGGGAGAACACCGATCAGATCCGTGGGATTTTGTACCTCAAGGATGTGGCTGCGGCCATGCATCGGAGGGAACCAGGACTGCAAGTTCACGATGTTGATTCACTCGCCCGGGACGTGCGGTATGTCCCGGAATCGAAGCCCGTGAGCGACCTCCTCAGGGAACTCCAGAAAGAGTCCACACACGTAGCGATCGTCATCGACGAGTACGGCGGCACCGCCGGGTTGGTCACCCTCGAGGATCTTATCGAGGAAATTGTTGGCGAGATCGTGGATGAGTACGACGCCGCCGCCGAAGAGGCCGTTCACCTCGATGATGGTACATATCGAGTAAGCGCCCGCATGAGCATCGATGACTTGGGTGAACTTTTCGACATCGATCTGGACGACGACGAGGTGGATACAGTAGGCGGTCTGCTCGCAAAGGCCCTTGGGCAGGTTCCCATTGTGGGGAGCGCCGTTGAAGTGAACGGAATATCGCTCCGGGCAGATAGGCTGGAGGGTCGCCGAAACAGAGTCAGCCACATCATTGCGGCAGCCATGCCAAAGGAAGACACTGACTTTGAAGACCTACTCGATGACGCCGACTCAACGCAACAGGGAGTTCCACGTGAGCAAGCAAAATAACAAATTTGACGCCGATGCAGACTTCGGTGGCTTCCACGCTGGCTTCTCGGTGCTGGTGGGCCGGCCCAACGCGGGTAAGTCGACGCTGACCAACGCGTTGGTTGGCCAGAAAGTGGCCATCACCTCGGCCAAACCGCAAACTACACGGCACACCATTCGCGGTATCGTCCACCGCGATGATGCCCAATTGATCCTTGTGGACACTCCCGGCCTTCACCGCCCACGTACCCTGCTGGGGAAGCGGCTCAACGAACTTGTTGCAGACACCCTGGCGGAAGTCGATGCCATCGGTTTCTGTCTGCCGGCCAACGAAAAAATCGGCCCCGGCGACAAATACATCGCCGCTCAGCTGGCCGCCGTCGGACGCAAGCCCATCGTGGCACTGGTGACCAAAACCGACCTGGTGGATCGTCAGGCGTTGACGGAGCAATTGCTCGCCGTCGCCGCGTTGGGCCGCGAGGTTCTTGGCGAGCAGGGCTGGGCCGACATCGTCCCTGTCTCTGCCGCCGACGGTTTTCAGGTCTCCACTGTTGCAGACGTCCTGATCAGCCACATGCCGTCCTCACCTCCGCTGTATCCTGACGGCGAGCTGACTGACGAGCCTGAGGCCGTCATGATCGCAGAGCTGATTCGCGAAGCGGCCCTTGAGGGCGTCCGCGATGAACTTCCCCACTCGCTCGCTGTGGTGGTGGAGGAAATCGTTCCCCGCGAAGGCCGGACCGAGGACAACCCGCTGTTGGATGTTCGCGTGAACCTTTACGTTGAGCGGCCTTCCCAGAAGGCCATCATCATCGGCAAGGGCGGAAGCCGTTTGCGAGAGGTGGGAACCAACGCCCGAAAGGGTATTGAGACTCTGCTCGGCACCCGCATCTACCTCGATCTTCACGTCAAGGTGGCCAAGGATTGGCAGCGCGATCCCAAGCAATTGGTCAAACTCGGCTTCTGATTCGCGTCGCTGGATCCGGCGTGGCTTGAGGCCCGATAAGGAACTTCCCAGAAACGGCAACTATGATTGCGGGGATCCAGCTGTTTGATGAAAGGTAAACCGAATAGTGCGACGTCGTGACGCCCGCCCGCAGGGCACCGGCACCGCTGGCCCCGCGGGGGCACGCCATGGTGAGGATGCCGACGGCACCCCTCGCCATATGAGGGTGCCCAAGGGGCTGCCACTTTGGTTGAAGATCGTCACCGGCGTAGTCTCCGTTGCCCTGGTTGCCGGCGTTGCCTTTGCTGCTTTTTGGTTTATCCGGCTGCAGAACAACATCACCAAGGCGCCCTTGAGCGCCGGGGAAACCCGTAATGCCGGTGACCCGCTGGTGGATGACAAAACGGATCGACTGCAGATCCTGATCCTTGGCTCCGATACCCGTGACGGAAAGAATGCCGAATACGGTAGCACCGAGGACTCCACCGGCTATGGCCATTCCGATGTCATGATGCTGTTGGACATCTCCGCGGATAACAAACGCGTCAATGTGCTGAGTTTCCCGCGAGACCTGTTGGTGGATGTGCCGCAGTGCACCGACCGCACCAACAACCAGACATTCCCTGCCCGCAGCGGCGTGATGATCAACGAGGCCATGGCTGAAGCTGGAATCGGTTGCGCCGTGGATACGGTCAACAAGCTCACCGGTTTGGAAATCGACCACTTCATGATGGCCGATTTCAACGCAGTCAAGGAGCTTTCGCATGCTGTGGGTGGCGTGAACGTTTGCGTCAGTGATCCGGTCTTTGACCCGGATTCCCGGCTCCGCCTCGCCAAGGGGGATTCCTTGGTGGAAGGCGAACAGGCTTTGGCATTCCTCCGGACCAGGCATGCTTTCGGCGATGGAGGTGACCTTGGCCGCATCAAGGGTCAGCAAGCGTTCCTTTCATCCCTCACCCGGAAGCTTAAGGATGAGGGGACTCTGGGTAACCCGCAGAGGCTGCTGCAGATCGCAGATGTGGTCACGCAGAACCTGACCGTGGACGAGGGCCTGGCGTCAGTTCCTTCACTGTTGACCATTGGCGGGCGACTCAAGGACATTGATGTTTCCAAGGTGGCGTTCGTAGCGGTGCCCACGCAGCAGGCAGCGGTGGACCTTAACAGGTTGGAGCTCGTCGAGCCCCAAGCATCACAGCTGTTCGCCGCGCTTCGTGCCGATCTTGACCTCACGACGCCTGGTGCGACGTCCACTCCTGTACCGAGCGAAAGCCCGGCCCCACAGCCCACGGCTACTACGCCTGCCGCACCTGCGTATGACAAAGCGATTCAGCCGGTGGCCGTCGCCAACGGCAGCGGCGTTCCAACCAGGGCGCAGGAGCTCATGACCGTGCTCACTGGCAACGGCTTCGCCCAGACGGTGTCCTACTTGGCTAATCCGGTGGATCAGACGGTGCTTTATTACGGACCGGGCTTTGCGGACGTTGCTGCTGACGTAGCTACACTTTTCGGCATCCCTGCCGCTCAGGTTCAGGAGTCCCCGGGTGTGGCGGGAGTGCAGCTTTACGTGGGTACTGACTTCGGCACGGGGACCGCTTACGGTGCGGCTTCGGTGCCGTCCGATGTAGTCAACCAAACAGCTAACGATGCCGTGTGCCAACAGGTGAATCCCCTGTACATCGATCAGCAATAGGTTCCATGCATTAGGAGCAAACAACAACGGCCGGCCAGTTTTTGAACTGGCCGGCCGTTGTGTCATGCGGGTACTACCAGATGCTGACGCGTTCCCCGGGTTCCATCCACATGCCGTCGGTTTCAGTCACGGCGAATGCTGCATGGAATGCGTCGAGGTTACGGGCAATGGCGTTGGTGCGGAACTCGTTGGGGGAGTGGGGGTCGGTAGCCAGTCTCCGGATGGCTTCTTCAGTGCGGATCACTTGGCGCCAGCCGGCAGCCCACGACATAAAGAATCGTTGGAATCCCGTGAAGCCGTCAATGACCTCCGGCTCGGCTCCGTTCAGGCTCAGGAGGTAGGCCTTGTAGGCAATCGTCAGGCCTCCGAGGTCGCCGATGTTCTCGCCCAGGGTCAGCTTGCCGTTGACCTTATGCTCCGGCGCAGCATAGGGGGACAAAGCGTCGTATTGGGAAACCAACTTCGCCGTCAGGGCTTCGAAGGCTGTCCGGTCGTCCTCGGTCCACCAATTGCGGAGCGCGCCGCTGCCATCGAATTGGGATCCTTGGTCGTCGAAACCATGGCCGATTTCGTGACCGATCACCGCGCCGATGCCGCCATAGTTCACCGCGTCGTCTGCATCCGCAGTGAAGAACGGGGGCTGAAGGATAGCCGCAGGGAAGACGATCTCATTGAGCATTGGATGATAGTAGGCGTTGACCGTCTGGGGTGTCATAAGCCACTTTGTCAGATCGACCGGCTTGCCGATTTCATCCAAGTGCCGGTTCACGTCCGCATCATGGGCACGCTCGACGTTGCCAAGAAGATCCGTGGGGTCGATCTCGACGGCAGAGTAGTCGATCCATTTTTCCGGGAAGCCGATTTTTGGACGGAATGCGTCCAGCTTTTTCAGGGCTTCCTTCTTGGTTTCCGCACCCATCCACGCCAGGGAGGAGATGCTCTCCCGGTAGGCTTCGATCAGGTTTGAGACCAGCGTCTCCATCCTTGCCTTGTGTCCCGCAGGGAAGTGCCGATCAACATAGATCTGGCCCACGGCCTCGCCGAGGGCTGCTTCGACCACTGCCACCCCGCGCTTCCACCGCTCTTTGTTCTGTGGCGTACCGCTAAGCGTGGTGCCGTAGAAGTCGAAGTTCGTGGAGACGAACCCTGATGACAGGTACGGGGCGGCCGAGCTGAGAACCCGGAGTGTCAGCCATTCCTTCCATGCTTCCAGCGACTCGGATTCCAGCAAAGCCGCAGCGCCCGCAAAGAAGTCCGGAGTGCTCACCACTATTTCACTCCGCTTTGCTGCGTCTACCCGCGCTGCCTGGAACCACGTGTCGAGCAGGGGGAAGATTGCCACTGCTTCATCTGCGGTCTTGAGGTTGTAGGTCTTTTGGGGGTCGCGCAGGGTGACGTTGTCCCAGTGGTGGGACGCCAGGGCGGTTTCCAGTGCGACGATGCGCTGTGCGGAAGCTTGCGCGTCCGCGATACCCGCGAGATTGAAAAGCTTTGAAATGTATTCACCGTAGGCAGCCACGATGCCCGCGAACTTTTCTTCGCGGTAGTAGGACTCGTCCGGCAAGCCCAGGCCCCCTTGCCCGATATACAGGAGGATGCGTTCGGGGTTGCCGGCGTCCGGAGCAGGATAGATGGAGAAGAGCCCGGAGACGTCTGAGCGGAACAGGCGTCCCATCAGGGCAGCCAGTTCCTCCACAGAGCCCACCGCCTGCACCTCATCAAGGCGGCTTCGCACGGGGTCCATACCTTTTGCTTCGACTGCTTCTTCGTCCATGAAGCTGGCGTAGAGACCGCCGACTTTCTGTTCGACGCCGGTGGCTGACTCTCCCTTGGCGGCCGCTTCTTCGATGATCGCCTTGACGGCCAATTCGGCGCCATCCCGCAAGGCGGTGAAGGTACCTTCCAGCGGCCTGTCGTCGGGGATCGTTGTGCTGTTGAGCCACGCGCCGTTGACGTGCTGATAAAGGTCGTCCTGGGGCCGGACGCTGTGATCGATATTCGAAAGAGAGATCCCCGATTGTGGCACTGTGGCTCCTTGTGTGGACACTGCAGCCGGCGTTGCCACCGTCGCGGCGTCTGCATAGTGGACGTTGCATGAGGTGTTGCACTGTCATCATACGCATCGTGTTACTGTGAATTTGTGCGTACGGCGATGCTTCTTCTTAGCTGCCGCGGCGAGGCCTGAAAGCTATCTGAAGCTGGGCCATCCTCGCCGCGGAGTTCCGTTGTGTCCGGCTAAGCTTTCACTTAGTTCTTAGAGAAAAGGCCACACGTCATGCGTAATGCACAAAAGCCCTCCGGTATGCCGATTCACCGCTACCTGCCGTTCCAGGACCAGATCTCCGTTGAGGTTCCGGACCGTACTTGGCCCGACAAAGTCATCACCAAGGCTCCGCGCTGGTGCGCAGTTGACCTGCGGGACGGCAACCAGGCGCTGATTGATCCCATGAGCCCGGCTCGCAAGCTGAAGATGTTCCAGCTGCTCGTCAAGATGGGCTACAAGGAGATCGAGGTTGGTTTCCCGTCAGCGTCGCAGACCGACTTCGACTTTGTTCGCCAACTCATTGAGGGTGGCCATATTCCGGATGATGTCAGCATCCAGGTTCTGACGCAGGCACGTGAGCATCTGATTGAGCGCACCTACGAGTCTTTGGTTGGCGCCAAGCAGGCAATTGTTCACCTGTATAACTCCACGTCCGTTCTGCAGCGTCGCGTGGTGTTCAACCAGGACGAGGACGGCATTTTGGACATTGCGCTTCAGGGTGCGCGCTTGTGCAAGAAGTACGAAGAGACCCTGACGGATACGCACATTACGTATGAGTACTCGCCTGAGTCCTTCACCGGAACCGAGCTCGAGTACGCCGCTCGCGTGTGCAACGCCATTGCCGACGTCTTCGAGGCATCGGCTGACAAGCAGGTCATCATCAACCTGCCGGCCACTGTCGAAATGGCAACGCCCAACGTCTACGCCGACTCCATCGAGTGGATGCACCGAAACTTGCACCCTCGCGAGGGAATCATCATTTCCCTCCACCCGCACAATGACCGCGGCACCGGCGTCGCTGCTGCTGAACTCGGTTATCTGGCCGGTGCCGATCGCATCGAAGGCTGCTTGTTTGGCAACGGCGAACGAACCGGCAACGTGGACTTGGTAACGCTGGGCTTGAACATGTTCGTCCAGGGTGTGGACCCCATGATCGATTTCTCCGATATTGATGAAATCCGCCGCACCGTGGAGTACTGCAACCAGTTGCCCGTTCCGGAGCGTTCACCGTACGGTGGCGACCTCGTCTTCACCGCCTTTTCCGGTTCACACCAGGACGCCATCAAGAAGGGCTTCGAGGCGCTGGAGAAAGACGCTGCTGCCGCCGGAAAATCGGTTGATGACTTCACCTGGCAGGTGCCGTACCTGCCCATCGATCCCAAGGATCTGGGCCGCAGCTACGAAGCTGTGATCCGCGTCAACTCGCAGTCCGGCAAGGGCGGCGTGGCTTATCTGCTGAAGAACGAGCACAACCTCGATCTGCCCAGGCGGGCCCAGATCGAGTTCTCCGGAGTTATCCAGCGTCGTACGGACGCCGTGGGTGGCGAGGTCAGCGGTGCCCAGCTGTGGCAAATCTTCCAGGACGAATACCTGCCCTCTGAAGAAGAGCAAGCACAGTGGGGCCGATATGGACTGGGCAGTGTAAGCACTGAGACTGACGAGTCGGGTGCTATGACCATGAACGCAAACCTGCGCATCGACGGCGTCGAAGTCCGCCGGACCGGCCACGGCAATGGTCCCATAGCGGCATTGTTGGACATCCTGCACCACGACGGCGTTGACGTGCGGGTGCTGGACTACAGCGAGCATGCCCTGTCCGAGGGCGGCAGCGCAAGTGCGGCGGCGTACGTCGAATGTGCTGTTGGAGAGCGCGTTTTGTGGGGCGTTGGAATTGACCCCAGCACCACCACGTCTTCCCTCAAGGCGCTGATTTCGGCCGTAAACCGGGCTGTCCGCGACGCTCAGGCTTAAGCACATGCCGTGTGGTGACGGGAAATACCGTCACCACACGGTCCGGCGAACACTGCCGGACCCCGGCAAAGTGCGAAGATTAGTTATGGCCAATCCGTCGTTTGCAGCACGGTCCTATCGGGACGATGCCGTGGTGCTCCGCACCCACAAGTTGGGCGAGGCGGATCGCATCATTACGTTACTGACCAAGCACCACGGCCAGGTTCGTGCCGTGGCCAAGGGCGTCCGCAGGACCAGCAGCCGTTTCGGGGCGCGGCTTGAGCCTTTCATGGTGGCTGACCTGCAACTTGTTCAAGGCCGGACCTTGGACATTGTGACGCAGGCCGTAGCGAAGGGTGCGTACGGAAGCAGCATCGCCGCCGATTACGGACGTTTCACCGTGGCTGCAGCCATGACAGAGACTGCTGAGAAGCTCACTGATGTCGACACCGAATCAGGGACTGCGCACTACAATCTGCTGGTGGGTGCTTTGGCTGCCTTGAGCCGATCGGACCATCCGCCGGAACTGATTCTCGATTCCTATCTTTTGCGGGCGTTGGCCACAGGTGGCTGGGCACCGAGCTTCACCGATTGCGCACGTTGTGGCCGCCCCGGCCCTCATACAGCATTTGCAGCTCCCGTGGGAGGCATGGTCTGCAGCGACTGCAGGCCCCCGGGTTCGCCGGCCCCCGCGCCGGAGACTGTGGTGCTGCTTGGTGCCTTGCTGACTGGCACGTGGAGCGTCGCTGATGCGTCGGACCCGCGGCACAGACGGGAGGCGGCGGGCTTAGTGGCAAGCTACCTTCAATGGCACCTCGAACGGGCCTTGAAATCACTCAAACACGTGGAGCGAAGCTGACAGTGGCACTTGGTAAGAAGAATAAAGCAACCATGGCTAGGACGGCTCCGGTAGTCGCCCCTTACAGGCACCCTTCCGGGGCGGTACCGCCAAGCATTCCAAGTGAGCTCATCCCGCAGCATGTGGCGATAGTCATGGACGGCAACGGGCGGTGGGCCAATCAGCGTGGTCTCCCGCGGGTAGAGGGGCACAAGGCGGGGGAGCCGGCCCTCCTGGACGTCATGGCAGGAGCCATTGAACTCGGAATCAAGTACGTCAGCGTCTATGCGTTCTCCACAGAGAACTGGCGCCGATCACCCGAGGAAGTCCGTTTCCTCATGGGATTTAACAAGGATGTACTACGCCGCCAGCGCAACCAGCTGGACGAGTGGGGTGTGCGGATCCGCTGGGCCGGTCGCCGACCCCGCTTGTGGGGTTCGGTGATCAAGGAGTTGGAAGAGGCCGAGGACTACACTCGCGCCAATGACACCTGCACCCTGACCATGTGTGTTAATTACGGCGGCCGCGCAGAAATTGCCGACGCCGTCTCAGCCATCGCGCACGACGTCGCCGCCGGCCGTCTGAAGCCGGGATCGGTGTCGGAGAAGACGATTCAGAAGTACTTGGATGAACCGGACCTTCCTGACGTGGATCTTTTTCTCCGCAGCTCCGGGGAGCAGAGGCTGTCCAACTTCCTCCTGTGGCAATCCGCTTATGCGGAGTTCGTCTTCATGGACACCTTGTGGCCGGACGTCGACCGGCGGACGTTGTGGGACGCCGTCGAAATTTATGCAAAACGGGACCGTCGCTATGGTGGGGCCGTGGACGCTGCGACGGCCGTGAAGTAGCACGCCAGCGAAGTAGCATGCACTTGCTAAATCAGTACGGATAAGCAGCCAGCCACACCGCCACGTCCCGGTAAGCCTGTTGGCGGACGGTCCGCCGTGAGAGAAAGACGTCGTGCAGGGCTCCGGGATAGCGGAACACAGCAGTCCGCCGGGCAAGGCCCAGGGCCCTCCGTGAGGTCTCCTCGACGTCGATGACCGCATCGGCGCGCATTAGGTCCGGAGTCCATTCGGCTTGGATCCGTGTCCGCCCGGACAGAAGAACCAACACGGGCGCGTCGATGTTGAGCTTGCGCTCTACGGCTGCGTGGCCTGCCAGCACCGCTTTTGTCCATCCAGCCCGGATGGGAAACGAAGCCCGCGGCCGCCACACCGGATCCAGGATCCACTCACCATGTCCCTCGTTGCTGACGCTTTCCCAGTACGCAGGCATTTCCGGAAATCTGAAAGGACGCTTGGGATCGGTCCGGGCGAATGGTTCAACCAGATGCATGGCGATGCTGCGGACCAAGCTACTTCCCTGGAGTTCGAGCCACGGCGAGTTCAGGACGAGTGTACCCACCCGGCCGGGATGGCGGTCCGCCCAGAGGGCAGCGATCAACCCGCCCAAGGAGTGGGCGAGCATGTGGATGGTAGGCGACGTGGAACTACCCGTCCTTCGCGCGACATCCCGTTCGATCTCGCGTAAGGCCGCTGCGAGGTCTTCGTCGTAGACGCCGAGGTCCGAGGTGTAGCCAGGTGTCTGCCCTGGCAGCAGGCTGCGGCCGAACTTCCGCAGGTCCAGGGCATAGAAATGAAAGCCGGATGCCGTCAGGTACTCGGCAAGTTCGGTTTGCAGGAAATAGTCAGCCCACCCGTGCAAATAGAGAACTACTCTGGGTGCTCCGCCGGGATCAGCTGGTGCGGGGCGTCGTTTGCGCTTCGTAAAGGAGGCCAGGAAGTCAAGCATCCCTGGCGGGGACGGCTGGGTTGCCGGCGGTGCGTACCTGACGAGCGTGGCCGTGACCGGCCCTTCTTCATCGGCTTTCATAGGCAAGCGCATGCACTCGTATCCGTGGCCAAGAATGTCCGGTTGCCACAGCGAAACCGACTCCTCCGTGGTGGTCATGTGTCTCCTCCCCGCCGACGCTCCGGCTCCTTGTTGTCCATGAATCCGTTGACCCACCGGGCAAGCCGTGCATAGGCGTCTTTCCGCACGGCCGGGGCAGAGAGAAAGACATCGTGGAGGGCTCCATCGATGCGTTCCAGGGTAACTGTCCGCCCCAAAGCCATGGCCCGCAAAGCGATGACACCCACGTCGAGCACGGCATCGGAACGGCGCATCGATTCCTGCCACACCATACCGTTGGCGCTGGTGGTGGACGTCAGCACGAGGACCGGCATCTCCAGCATCAAGCCGCGGGCCACTTGTGCATGGCCGGCAAACACAGCACTCAGCCAGCCGGCTCGGACCGGAAACGCAAGCGGAGGCCGGTAGTTTTCATCCAGGGTCCATTCCCCTTCAGCGGTACTGCTGATGCTCCGGAAGTAGAAGCCGCGCTCAGGCAGCCTCAAGATGGTCTCGGGGCGGATCCTAGCAAGCGGAGACACCATGGCTTGCGCGGCGCGTCGCACCAGTGAACTGCCGTGCATCTCCAGCCATGGGCTGTCGAGGACCAGGTACTGGACCCTATCGGGATGGCGGCTGGCCCACAGCGCTGCCACCAAACCCCCGGTTGAATGGCCCATCAGTGTCAGGCTTCCGGTTGGGGAAACACCACGATCCGCATGAATGGTGGTGATGGCTTCTTCAATCTCGGCGTCGTAGTCGGTCAGGTTGGCAACATAGCCGCCCGGCATGTCGGCACGGAGGCTCCGGCCATGGTTGTGCATGTCCAGCGCGTAAAAATCGTAGCCTTGGTTGGCCCAGAAGCCCGCCAGCTCCGTATTGAAGAAGTAGTCACTCCAACCGTGCAGGAAAAGTATGGCGCCGTAGCGCTTTGCCGGTGGCTCGGGGTCGTCGCTGGCCTGAATTCCTGGCTGGGCCCTGTACCGGATCAGCGTGGCATGCCGGATGACGCCATCCGGGCCCGCGGCCTCAAGGCCGCAGGATTGGAAGTCGGTTCCCAATATGTCAGCGGTCCACTCCATGGCTCCAGCTTAGACACTGGCAGCGGCGTGCCGGCCGGCAGCCCTCCCGGTGAAGAGGCAACCTCCCAGGAATGTCCCTTCCAAGGCCCGGTAACCGTGGATACCACCGCCTCCAAAGCCGGCCGCTTCGCCGGCAGCATAGAGGCCGGGGATGGCCATACCGTCTCCGTCAAGCACCCGGGAGTGCAGATCCGTGGTAATTCCGCCCAGGCTTTTCCGCGTCACCACAGAAAGGCGTATGGCAATCAGGGGACCGTGCCGAGGGTCCGTTAACCGGTGCGGGAAAGCAACCCGCATGAGCTTGTCCGTAGCGAATCGGCGCGCCGCCCTGATGGCGGCCAGCTGGGGGTCTTTGCCCAATCCGCTGCTCACCTGGTCATCCCGCGCACGGATCACTGCCGCAAGTTCAGCAGCGTCAATCAAGTAGGCTCCTGAGAGCTGGTTCATACGTTCGGCAAGACCCGCAGGAGATGAGGCCTGAAGAAAGTCAGCGCCCCGGTCCAAGAAGCGTTGAATGGGCGCGTCCGTCGTGGGTCGCAGACGCGATGCGAGCAGACGTACGTCCTTATTCGTGAGGTCAGGATTCTGTTCGGAGCCGGACAGTGCCAGTTCTTTGAGGGCGATGGTGCGGTTCAGGACAAACCAAGAGTATCCATGTCCCGTACCCACAATGTGTCGAAGTGCTCCCTGTGAGTCAAAGCCCGGGAACAATGGCGCGGGCAGCTGATGGCCTTCTGCATCCAGCCATAGGGAGGAAGGCCCGGGCAGAATCCGGATTCCATGATTGGGCCACACGGGGTGGTAGTTGTGGATTCCTTCAGGGTAATGCCACATTCTGTCGCCGTTGATCAAGGAACCGCCAGCGGATTCAACCGCGGACAGGAAGTCGCCGTCAACGGACGCCGGTACTCCGCTGAGCATGTCCTCCGGTGCAGTGTTGCCCGGCCATTGCCGGCGGACTGCTGCGTGGTTACCTCCGATGCCGCCGGTCGTCACCACCACGGCGCCTGCCTTTGCCTCAAAGCTCCCTGCGACCCTGCGTCCGGACTGCTGGCCTCGCGCCGCCGTCGACCCCTCCAGTACGTCTCCGGAAACGCCGGTGACCCTGCCCGCTGCCCTGGTCAGCGACGCTGCGCGGTGCCTGAAGTGGAGACTTATTCTGCGGTTATCAACGCCCTCGCGCACCTTGGCGAGGAACGGCTCTACCAGCGCGGGTCCGGTTCCCCACGTGACGTGGAACCGGGGGACTGTGTTGCCGTGGCCCCGCGGCCCGTAGCCGCCACGCTCCGCCCATTGCACCAGCGGAAAAATGCCAACACCGAGGCTCCGCAGCCATTGACGTTTCTCGCCTGACGCGAAGTCGACATATGCTTCGGCCCATTTCCTTGCGTTGCCGTCTTGGATCCGATCAAATGCTGCCGACGCAAGCCAATCTGATAGGGCGAGTTCAGCGTTGTCCTTCACTCCCAACCGCCGCTGCTCCGGCGTGTTGACCATGAAGAGTCCGCCAAATGACCAGTGCGCCTGGCCGCCGACGGATGCCTCCGGTTCCTGGTCCAGGACTGCCACGGTCTTGCCGGCTGCATACGCAGTGGCAGCGGCAACCAGCCCGGCTAAGCCCGCGCCTATCACCACAATGTCTGCACTGACCTTTTGGGTTCCATGATCTGCATCACGATTATCCAGCGGCATGCCTACATGCTAGCGCCAGGGCAGGTCACGGGTTTGGTGAGTGGTGGGTAAGCGGGAAAACTAGGATCATGCGTGTTTACCCCACATTCTTTAAGTTGGCCTTCTCCTGGATGGATGCCGAGAAGGCCCACAAGATCGGCTTCCAAGGAATCCGTGCGGCCCACCGTTCCGGTGTTGGGAGGATCCTTGCCAAAATGACAACTCCTGATCCTTCCCTCCGCACGGAGGCGCTGGGGCTTACCTTTCCCTCCCCGTTCGGCCTGGCGGCAGGATTCGACAAGGAGGGCCACGGCATCGAAGCCTTGTCCGAGCTTGGATTCGGACATGTAGAAGTGGGGACCATTACGGGCCAGGCACAGCCCGGTAATGAAAAGCCGCGCCTCTTCCGCTTGATAGAGGACAAAGCGGTCATCAACCGGATGGGGTTCAATAACGACGGCGCCGCCGCAGTCGCGCCCAGACTCAAGGCAGCACGGGCTGCTTTGCAGCGGCTGCACCCGGACGTCCGGCCGATGATCGGGGTCAATATCGGCAAGACCAAGCTGGTTGAGCTCGAGGACGCTACCGAGGACTACCTGGTCAGTGCCCGGAGCCTGGCGCCCGCGGCAGATTACCTGGTGGTGAATGTAAGCTCTCCCAACACTCCGGGGCTGCGTCTGCTGCAGAACGTGGAAAGCCTGCGGCCCCTTCTCCGCGCTGTTGGCGACGCCGCCGACGAAGCGGCCGGGCGGCACGTTCCCCTGTTGGTCAAGATTGCGCCGGACCTCTCCAATGAAGATATCGACGACGTCGCGCGGCTTGCCCTGGACCTGAAACTTGACGGAATCATAGCCACCAACACCACCATTTCCCGCGACGGGCTCGTCTCCGACGCTGCGAAGGTGGAGTCTCTTGGCGCGGGCGGCTTGTCGGGTGCGCCCCTCAAGCAGCGATCCCTCGAGGTGCTGCGCAGGCTCAAGAACTCGGTAGGGGATCAGCTTGTCCTCATTGCAGTTGGTGGCGTTGCCACCCCGCAGGATGTTCAGGACCGGCTCGATGCCGGGGCCACGTTGGTGCAGGGCTACACTGCTTTCCTTTACGAAGGTCCTTTCTGGGCTTCGAGAATCAACAAAGGTCTTGTGAAACTTCGCCGACGGGCGGCCGCATAATCGTGGCCACCTAACCTGGAAGCATACAAAGAGACCCCGGACCAATGGTCCGGGGTCTCTTTATTTGCTTGAGGGTTGTGGCGCCTAGGCGGGGTACTGTCCGCGCTTCACCTGAGGTTTCGGAAGACGTAGCTTGCGGAACTGAAGGGCGCGCATGCAGCCGTACCAGATGCAACCACGTTCCACTTCACCGAACTTCTCCGTAAGGCGCTTGCGAAGTTTGCGGGAGAGGATGAAGACGTCCACAAAGACTGCAAGGAACATGATCCAGAAGCCAATAAGGACGTAGCTGATGCCGGCGCTGGTGGGCGGGATGATCAGGGAGATCACTACGAACAGCAAAGCGCCGAACATGAGGTACTCACCCAGGCTGAAGCGTGCGTCAACGTAGTCACGTGTGTACCGCTTCTGGGGGCCCTTGTCCCGATAGGGGAGAAATTTCTCGTCTCCCGTATCAAGGGCCTGCCGCATTTTCTGCCGCTGGTCCTGGATGGCCACCCTTTCCGCTGCCTTGGAGGCCTTACGATCGGTGGGAACCAAAGGGCGCTTGCGGGCCGCTTCCTGGTCCTTCCGCTTGGGCGTAGGGGCGCCCTTTCCAGCACCGGGCTCCGGTGCGGTGGCGTAGGCCTGATCTACTACTGATTGAGCGCTGGGCTCTTCCTTTTTGCGTCCGAACACCCATACAGAATACCCCTCGGGAAGGTGGTGCAGGTTACGTGTCCCATAGCCCGGACCCTCTGGCTTATGTGCAGCCTTGTGGTTCGGGCCGTGCTTGCCTCGGGGGAGAATCCCCGACGGTAAAGTGTGGCCCATGACTTCAGCACATGCGGACATCCCGCAGAACAAGCAAGGGCTCTCCGGCTCCACTCCTGTCGAGGCACTGACCACGGCTGTCAACGAATCCTTTGACGCTACTGTCGCATCGTTGGAAGACCTGGTGGCTATTCCCGGTATTGCGTGGCCGAGTTTTGATCCCAAGGAACTTGACCGGAGCGCTGACGCCGTCGCCTCCCTGGTCAAGGAATCCGGTATGGAGGACGTCCGTATCCTTCGATGCAACAAGGCTGACGGTACGCCCGGTGGTCCTGCCGTCGTCGCGCGCCGACCTGCCGCCGCAGGCAAGCCGACCATCCTGCTGTACGCCCACCACGACGTCCAGCCTCCGGGTGACAGCAGCCTCTGGAACTCCGAGCCCTTTGTCGCTCAAGAGCGGAATGGCCGCTTGTATGGTCGGGGTGCCGCCGACGACAAAGCAGGCATCATGGCGCACCTTGCCGCCTACAGTGCCGTGACAAAAGTCCTGGGGGACGACTTCGGGCTCGGCGTGACCTTCTTCTTTGAAGGCGAAGAAGAAGCCGGGTCACCTACCTTCCGCACTTTCCTTGAGGAGCACCAGGAACTTCTCCGGGCGGATGTGATCGTCGTTGCCGACTCCAGCAACTGGAAGGTGGGCGTGCCTGCCCTCACTACCAGCCTTCGCGGCCTGGTTGACGGAACTTTCGAAGTGCGCGTCTTGGAGCACGCGGTCCATTCAGGCATGTTCGGCGGCCCCGTGCTCGATGCCCCTACTCTTTTGTCGCGGCTCATAGCCACCCTTCACGACGACGCCGGGAATGTCGCAGTGGCCGGCCTCGTCGGCCGGGACGAGGTGGCAGTTGATCTCACCGAAGCTGACTACCGGGCCGATGCATCCGTGCTCGACGGCGTGAGGCTCGCCGGAAGTGGAACCATCGCCTCGCGTTTGTGGACCAAGCCGGCATTGTCCATCATTGGCATGGACGTCCCGGCCGTAGATGTTGCATCCAACACCCTCATACCGTCGGCGCGGGCAAAGTTCAGCATGCGGTTGGCGCCGGGGCAGGACCCGGAAGCCGCCATGACGGCGCTCAAGCAGCACGTCGAATCCCATGCCCCGTTCGGCGCCAGGGTGACGTTCACGCCGGGGGAGAGGGGCAATGCCTTTTCCACCGATACGACGTCCGCTGCAGCGCGGGTGGCTTTGTGGGCGCTGGGGGAATCGTGGGGAGTCCAGCCGGTGGAAATGGGGATCGGAGGCTCCATCCCGTTCATCGCCGATCTCCTGGAGATGTATCCGGATGTCCAGATCCTGGTCACCGGCGTCGAGGACCCTGATTCCCGTGCGCATAGTGCCAACGAATCATTGCATATAGGAGACTTCCGGCATGCAGTGTTGGCGGAGGCCTTGATGTTGGCCCGGCTGAACGCCGAAGGCCTGGCCGGGTAGGCTCCTGCGGCGCGCGGGGAACAACCACTTGCAGTCTGTGGTTACGTCAAGAGTTATAGCTAAGGGCCTGCGCGACGTAGCATTAGCTATAACCCGTACGTAATTGGGTAAGGGCAGGCAGCGTTCCGGCGCCGCCGCCAAGAGCTTCATAAGAAGGTAGGCCAATGAGCACTGCAACCAACGAAAACAGCACCGGAGCACAGCTCGTCACCAACGACGACGAACTGGCCACGCACGAGGTCAATCTGACCGACGTCGCCGCGGGCAAGGTCCGCAGCCTCCTCGAGCAGGAAGGGCGCACAGACCTCCGACTGCGCGTTGCAGTCCAGCCTGGCGGATGCTCGGGCCTGATCTACCAGCTCTACTTCGATGAGCGCTTGCTCGACGGAGATGCTGTGCGCGATTACGACGGCGTTGAGGTGGTAGTGGACAAGATGAGCGTTCCTTACCTCAGTGGTGCCAGCATCGACTTCGAAGACACCATTTCGAAGCAAGGATTCACCATCGATAACCCGAACGCCGGCGGGTCTTGCGCCTGCGGCGATTCGTTCCACTGATGTGAGCCATCGCCGCATGTCGGCGCCCCTTCGAGCGAGTTTGAATTCGTTCGGAGCCACGGCGCTGACATGTGCGCGAAAACCGCGTGATAGCGGTAAGCTCTACATCGGGTAGTAAAACTTTTAGTGTGCCCGGTGAGCCTTCGGCCTGCCGGGAGACAGCAACAAGAGGAAGGGCCGTCTGTGAGTTCGCAGAACCGAACCGGCAGCCGACGCATAAAGATCACATCGATCACTGGCTTGGCACTAGCCGGCGCGTTGGTTTTGACCGGATGTTCACCAGAGGTAGAGAAGGGTTGGCTGCCTACAGAGCGCGGCACGACCAACCACACTGACCGGATCATGGACCTCTGGGTCAACTCATGGATCGCCGCCTTGGCAGTCGGTATCATCACGTGGGGCCTCCTGGTCTGGTGCATCATCGCTTACCGTCGCCGCAAGGGCACCACGGGTTTCCCCAAGCAGCTCAGCTACAACCTGCCGCTCGAGGTCTTCTACTTGACCATCCCGCTCTTCATGGTGCTGGTGTTCTTCTACTTCACCGACCAGGACCAGCGTGCGATCGATGACCGCTCCCAGCCTGCCGACGTCGTTGTTGACGTCCGCGGCAAGCAGTGGGCATGGGACTTTAACTACAAGCAAGGTGAGGTCATCAATGAAGACCTCCACGAGGCGGGCGTTCAGGCCCACCTGACCGGCAATGAAGTCGACAAGGAACTGCTCCCCACCCTGTACTTGCCCGTAGGCAAGTCCGTGGACCTGGAGCTCAACTCCCGCGACGTCATCCACTCATTCTGGGTACCCGCCTTCCTTCAGAAGCGCGACATGATCCCGGGCAAGACGAACTACATCAGGTTCACCCCCACCAAGGAGGGCACCTTCGATGGCAAGTGTGCCGAACTCTGCGGTGAATACCACTCCGAAATGCTCTTCCGCGTCAAGGTTGTCTCCGAGTCTGAATTCCAGGCTCACATGGACAAGCTTCGCCAGGAAGGCAACACGGGCCTCCTCGGTGCGGAATATGACCGCAACCCGAACCTGAACGAATCCAAGTAAGGGAAGCGACGTGGCTACGTACACTCAATCCGCACCGGGGGTTCTCGAAGCTCCGGTAGTTCCTAAGTCCAAGGGGCGCATCGTCGTCAACTGGATCACCTCCACCGACCACAAGACCATCGGGTACATGTACCTGATCGCGTCCTTCGTGTTCTTCTGCCTCGGTGGCGTCATGGCGCTGTTGATCCGCGCTGAACTGTTCGAACCCGGCATGCAGATCCTGCAGACCAAAGAGCAGTACAACCAGATGTTCACCATGCACGGCACCGTCATGCTCCTGATGTTCGCAACGCCGCTGTTCGCCGGCTTCGCCAACGTCATTATGCCGTTGCAGATCGGCGCCCCCGACGTCGCCTTTCCCCGTCTGAATGCTCTGGCGTTCTGGTTCTTCCTTTTCGGTTCCACCATCGCCGTGTCCGGCTTCATCACCCCGCAGGGTGCTGCATCCTTTGGCTGGTTCGCTTACGCGCCGTTGTCCAACACGACGTTCAGCCCCGGCGTAGGTGGTGACCTCTGGGTCTTTGGCCTGGCGCTGTCCGGGTTCGGAACCATCCTTGGTGCCGTCAACTTCATCACCACCATCATCTGCATGCGTGCACCGGGCATGACCATGTGGCGTATGCCGATCTTCACCTGGAACACGCTTGTTACGGCGATCCTGGTTCTGATGGCCTTCCCGCCGCTTGCAGCTGCCCTGTTCGCGCTCGGTGCCGACCGCCGCTTTGGAGCGCACATCTTCGATCCCGAGAACGGCGGTGCAGTCCTTTGGCAGCACCTGTTCTGGTTCTTCGGACACCCCGAGGTGTACATCATCGCGCTGCCGTTCTTCGGTATTGTCTCGGAGATCTTCCCGGTCTTCAGCCGGAAGCCGATCTTTGGCTACAAGGGTCTTGTTTACGCAACTATCGCCATCGCCGCTCTGTCCGTTACCGTGTGGGCTCACCACATGTACGTGACCGGATCCGTGCTGTTGCCGTTCTTCGCGTTCATGACCATGCTCATCGCTGTTCCAACAGGTGTGAAGTTCTTCAACTGGATCGGTACTCTCTGGCAGGGCTCCATCACGTTCGAAACTCCCATGCTGTGGAGCATCGGCTTCCTGGTGACATTCCTCTTCGGCGGTCTGACCGGCATCATCCTGGCGTCGCCGCCACTGGACTTCCACGTCTCCGACTCCTACTTCGTGGTGGCTCACTTCCACTACGTCGTCTTCGGTACCGTCGTGTTCGCGATGTTCGCAGGCTTCTACTTCTGGTGGCCCAAGTGGACGGGCAAGATGCTCAACGAGCGCCTTGGCAAGATTCACTTCTGGCTCCTGTTCCTGGGCTTCCACGGCACCTTCCTGATCCAGCACTGGCTCGGTGTTGAAGGCATGCCGCGTCGATACGCCGATTACATGCCGCAGGACAACTTCACGTGGATGAACCAGTTCTCCACCATCTCCTCCTTCGTCCTGGGTGCTTCGCTTCTGCCGTTCTTCTGGAACGTCTACATCACGTGGCGAAGCAACAAGAAGGTTGAAGTTGATGATCCTTGGGGCTTCGGCGCTTCGCTTGAATGGGCAACATCCTGCCCGCCGCCGCGCCACAACTTCACCTCCTTGCCCCGTATCCGCTCCGAGCGCCCGGCCTTGGACCTTCACCACCCGGAGTTGGCCCAGGTTCACACCGCCGAAGCCCCGTCACCCGCAGCAGCTGTTTTGGGTAACGCAGACCAGAGGGACGTCAGCAAATGAAAATCGAATCGTGGCTCTTTGGGGCCGGAGTCTTCTTCTTCATCCCCGTAACCATCGTTTACGGTTTCTTGACGGAATGGACTGAATGGGTCGGCGTACTGGGAATCCTCCTGGTGGGTGGTCTGGCCGGCATGATCGGCGCCTACCTCGGGTTCACCGGTAAGCGCATTGGTCTTCGGCCCGAGGACCGCCCCGACGCTGAGATTCATGAGGGCGCCGGTGAGCAGGGCCACTTCAGCCCCTGGAGCTGGTGGCCGCTGGTTCTGGGCCTGGCATGTGCCGGTGGCTTCCTCGGATTGGCAGTGGGTTTCTGGATCACCTACGTGGCTGGTGGCCTCGCCATCATCGCCCTGGTTGGTTGGGTCTTCGAATACAGCCGTGGAGACCACGCCCACTAAGTAATTGGTGACACAAAGATGGGCCCCACCTTGTGGTGGGGCCCATCTTCTTTAACTTCATCCCGTAGGTCAGTTGCCCACAGGGCCGAGCGCGTCCGCCCAAGGGGCCAGAGGCGTCTCGCGAGTGCGCCGAGATGGCTCTTAGCGGGCCTGTGTGCCCTCCAGGACGGCTGAAAGAGCGAGGAGCGCTCTCTCCGCCATCGGGATAGTCTGATCGCCGCTGAGATCCTCAGGAGCGATGTTTAGGTAGACTTCGCAACCTTGGTCGAAGTCCTCGGTCATTACTTCAAGAAGAGAACGGGCATCAACGGGTGCTCCGTTGTGCTTGCGGATGGTCACCGGCAGCCCGGTTTCCGTCACAGCACGAACAAATACCGCGGCCGCCCGTGCATGCAAGCCAATCTCGGCGGCCACGAAGGTTTTCTGCTCCGGCAACCCGGCTCCTTTGATACGCGACGGACTCCGTCTGAAAAATGTTCCACACAAGCCTAGCCGCCGGGGTGGTGGTCTTCCACCGCGGACTTCGGTGGTCTAGACCTGCGGTCCTGCTGAATTATCCTTGGAACATGACTCAATTGCTGGACATCTGCCGTGGCTGAGGCAGCAAGCATAGCCGGTGAGATCGACCGCTCCAGCGGCACCCCCATCTATGTTCAGCTCCGCGAGATCCTCAGGACGTTCATTGTCCAGTCCTGCCCGCCCGGGTCCGCGCTTCCATCCGAGCGGGACCTGTCAGAACGGTTCGGGTTGGCGCGAATGACTGTCCGGCAGGCTATTGACGCCCTCGTAGGCGAAGAGGTCATTGAGCGGGTGGTCGGCCTCGGAACGTTTGTCAGGAAGCCAAAGCTGGATCTGCAGGTGAAGTTGACCTCCTACAGCGAGGAGATGCAGCGTCGCGGGATGGTGCCCGCCGCCAAGGTCCTGAGCTTCGAACAGATTGCTGCCAGCGCTTTCCTGGCCAGGGAACTTCAACTGGACGAGGGCACTCCACTGGTGCGGTTCAGGCGTTTACTGCTTGCCGATAACGAGCCTATGAGCGTAGACGAGAACTTCATACCTGCCCATCGAGTGCCTGGCTTGCTCGACGAGGCACCTCCAACCTCGCTATATAACGTTCTGAGCGAACGATTCGGCTTGGTTATGGAGTGGGGCGAAGACATGATTGAGGCCACTGCGGCTTCTCCGTCCACTGCCAGGCTTCTGAATGTTGACGTCGGAGCACCGCTGCTCAAAATACAACGTCACGCGTTTGTAGCCCGTGCGATGGTTGATTATTCGGTTTCCTACTACCGGGCTGACCGATACAAGCTCTGGGTGCCCTTGCAGCGGCCTGGCATCCGTCCCACACGGAACTATTCCTCGGGGTACCGCACTCAATAACCCCGGCAGTACCTGTAGCGGCACAAACGAAGGGCCCGGTCCATGTGGACCGGGCCCTTCGTGTGGTTTGAGTAATGAACCGCTAGTGGCTCAGACTCTTCTGCTCTTCTCCAGCTGCTATGGCCTCGTGGTGGCCATGAGCGTGGGCTGCTTCGAGTTCCGCAGGCGTTGCAGGGGCAACACGGTCTTCGAAGAACCAGCGGGAGAGTGCCGCACGGCGCTTCTCCTTACGGGTAACAACGCCATGCTCGTTCGGCTGGGCCGGGATGGGAGCCGGTGACTCGAACCCGACAAGCTTGTAGCGCTTGTATTCATCCAGCGGGGCGTGGACCTCGATGAACTCACCGTGGGGGAGCCGCACGATACGGCCTGTTTCGCGGCCATGAAGTGCGATTTCGCGGTCCTTGCGCTGAAGGGCAAGTGCGATTCGCTTGGTCACGATGAAGGCGATGATGGGGCCAATAAAGAACAGGGTCCGAAGCCAGTACGTCACATCATTCAACGACACGTGGAAGTGCGTGGCAATGAGGTCCGAACCGGCAGCTGCCCACATCACGCAGTACCAGGTGAATCCGGCAACACCGATAGCAGTGCGGGTAGGGGCGTTGCGCGGACGGTCCAGGACGTGGTGCTCGCGGTTGTCCTTGGTAACCCAGCGCTCGATCCACGGGTACATGAACAGCACAGTGAAGATGATTCCGGCCGGTACAAGAGCGGGAAGCAGGACGTTCAATGTGAGGGTGCGACCGAAGATGACCCATTCGAAGTGGAAGTCATTGATGACACCGGGCATGAGGCGCAGGGCACCATCAACGAACCCGATGTACCAGTCAGGCTGGGTACCGGCCGAAACCGGGGAGGGATCGTACGGGCCGTAGTTCCAGATCGGGTTGATCGTGAATGCAGCAGCCATGAGTGCCAGGACACCGAAGACGATGAAGAAGAATCCGCCGGCCTTGGCAGCGTACACCGGTCCGAGGGGGTAGCCGACGACGTTTCCGTCATTGCGTCCTGGGCCGGGGTACTGGGTGTGCTTGTGAACAACCACCATGAATAGGTGGATGACAATCATCAGGAGGATGAGGGCCGGTACCAACAGGATGTGCAGAACGTAAAGACGGCCGATGATGGCCGTGCCCGGGAACTCTCCACCGAAGAGGAAGAAGGACGTGTACGTTCCGATGACCGGGATGGACTTGATAACACCATCAATGATGCGCAGGCCGTTGCCGGACAGAAGGTCATCGGGGAGGGAGTAGCCGGTGAAGCCGGCAGCCATTGCGAGGATGAGCAGCACGCCGCCCACAACCCAGTTCATTTCACGGGGCTTACGGAACGCGCCGGTGAAGAAGACACGCAGCATGTGAACACCGAGGGAGGCCACGAACAACAGTGCTGCCCAGTGGTGAACCTGGCGCATGAACAGGCCGCCGCGAACGTCGAACGAGATGTTCAGCGACGAGCTGTAAGCAACGGACATTTCGACGTTGTACAGCGGCGTGTACGAACCCTGGTAGTGGGTTTCCGCCATGGACGGGTCGAAGAAAAAGGTCAGGAAGGTACCTGACATCAGCAAGATGACGAAGGAGTACAGCGCCACCTCACCGAACATGAACGACCAGTGGTCAGGGAAGACCTTCCGGCCGAACTCGCGCAGGATGCCGGAACCGCCAACACGCTCGTCCACGAAGTTGGTGAAACTACCAACTTTGGTCTTCGGAACGAAGGGGGCTTCAGCTGTTGATGAGGCGCTCATGCTCGTCACGCTCCCAGTAACTCGGTCCTACAGGTTCTCTGAAGTCGCTGGTAGCGACGAGGTAGCCCTCTGCGTCAACTGCGATGGGCAGCTGCGGGAGCGGACGGCTTGCCGGTCCAAAGATGACCTTGCATTCTTGCGTCAGGTCGAATGTGGACTGGTGGCAGGGGCACAGAAGGTGGTGCGTCTGCTGCTCGTAAAGAGCAACCGGGCAACCGACGTGCGTGCAGATCTTGGAGTAAGCAACGATGCCGTTGTAGCTCCAGTTTTCACGACCCTCTGAGGGGTTCAAGGAGTCCGGGTCCAGGCGCATCAACAGAACGACAGCTTTAGCCTTCTCGTTCAGTTTGCCTTCGTGGAGTTCATTGAGACCTTCGGGGATCACGTGGAACGCAGAACCAATGGTGACGTCCGAGGCCTTGATGGGGGTGCCATCAGGATCACGGGTCAGGCGCTTGAGTTTGTCGCCCTCAGGCGCCCACATTGTGTGTGCCAAAGCGTCGTCCGGCCGCGGACCCAGATCGCCGAAGATAGCGAGGGCAGGCAGGGGAGCGAGGGCAACGGCACCAAGAAGGGTATTGCGGATCAGCGGGCGACGCTTAATGCCGGTCTCGTCCACGATGTCGTCAACGATTCGCACAGCAGCCTGGCGATCTTCTTCAGTACGGATAGCGTGGCGCTCTTCCGACACTTCGTGATCGGGCATCAGGGCCTTGGCCCAGTGCACGATTCCAGTGCCAATACCCAGCATTGCGAACGCAGTGCCCAGACCCAGAAGGAGGTTCTGGGTGCGGATGGTCGCAATCGAGGTATCGTCGCCCAAATCGATGGCAAAGTATGCCACCAGGAACACCAGCGTACCGATGACGGAGGTGCCAAACAGAATGGCTACCTGACGCTCGGCGCGCTTTGCGGCTACCGGGTCCGTGTCAGCCAGGCGCAAACGATGCGGAGGAAGTCCAGGATCCTGGAACTTCTCCACCTCATTCTGACCAGCCGTAGCTACGGTGCCCGAGTGGTTCGGACTGCCGTCACTATGGTTGCCCATAATTCGCCTCATCCTTCTCTCGTTGTCTCGGCCGGGGCCGAGTTATTTTCAGTTTCAAACTGCTGACCGTGCAGCAGAAGTTTCGTGTCCGGATTAGGACGTGCGGGACGTCAACCAGATGGTGAATGCGATGATGACGCCCAACCCGGCGACCCAGACAAACAGACCTTCGGATACCGGACCGAGTGCGCCAAGATCAGCGCCGCCGGGAGAACCGTTGGATTCAATGGTCTTCAGGAAGGTGATGATGTCGCGCTTGTCTTCAGGCGTGACGTTGGAGTCGCTGAAGACGGGCATGTTCTGCGGACCGGTAACCATGGCCTCATAAATGTGTTCAGCACTCACGCCTGCCAACGCGGGGGCAAACTTGCCCCGGGTCAGGGCACCACCGGCAGCTGCGGCATTGTGGCACATGGCGCAGTTGACGCGGAAGAGTTCGCCACCGTTGGCTGCGTCTCCCTTTCCGTCGAGGAGGTTTGCCTCGGGAATGGCCGGACCTGCGCCGAGGGATGCAACATAAGCAGCAAGTTGCTTGGTCTGCTCCGCGTTGAACTGCGCGGGCTTCTTCTGGGCCTGCGGGCCACTCATCTGCATGGGCATACGGCCGGTGCCAACCTGGAAGTCAACTGCAGCAGCACCCACGCCGACCAGCGAGGGGCCGTCCTGGGTTCCGCTGGCACCCATGCCGTGGCAGGTGGCGCAGTTGGCGGCAAAAAGCTTGCCGCCTTCTTCTACGTCACTCGCGCTGAAGCTTGTGGTGTCGGCCTTGGCCTGGTTGACAGTTGTGGCAACGGCGTACAGCCCACCAGTGAGGAGGAGGCCCATCAGCAACAGCGCAATGGCTGCCAGTGGGTGACGTCGCTTCTGCGATAGTGCCTTCACGTGGTGGTTCCTTTTTTCGATCCTGCGTCGGCTCCGCGAGCCGCTTCTTGAAATTCTGCCTCTTGTAGAAAAAGAGTCAAGGCCGGGCTTACTTGAGTACGTAGATGACCAGGAAGAGGCCGATCCACACAACGTCGACGAAGTGCCAGTAGTACGAGGTGACGATCGCCGATGTTGCTTCAAAGTGGCCGAACTTCTTGGCTGCAAAGGCTCGACCCATGATGAACAGGAACGCGATCAGGCCGCCAATGACGTGCAGGCCGTGGAAGCCGGTAGTCATGTAGAAGGCAGAGCCATAGGCGTTGGACGACAGGGACACGTGCTCTGAGACGAGCATGGCGTATTCCGTGGTCTGGCCGGCCACGAAGAAAGCTCCCATGATGAACGTCAGGGCAAACCATTCGGTCATGCCCCACCGTGTGAACTGCAGGAGCCCACCGGTACGGCGCGGCTCGAGTCGCTCGGCGGCAAAGACGCCCATCTGGCAAGTAAAGGAACTTGCCACAAGGACGATGGTGTTGACGAGCGCAAACGGGAAGTTGAGCTTGGCCGTCTCCTCGGCCCACATCAATCCGGATGTGGAGCGCAGGGTGAAGTACATGGCAAAGAGGCCGGCGAAGAACATCAACTCACTGGACAGCCAAACAACGGTTCCAACAGAAACCAAGTTGGGGCGGTTCAGCGTCGGGTGCGCCGGGGTACTGGGGGCATGGGTCGCAGATGTCACAAGGACATTATGTCTGTAAAAGTCCAGACTTCCCAATGCAAACCACCGATTCAGGAGACTTTTTCTACAAAGACGCGAATTCGCGCGGAAAAGTTCCCGGTCGCGTTCACATTGGTCATCGGCGTGGCTGGGTCGATAGCATCAGGGAGTGACTTCTCCGGCAACGGCACCTGCAGCCAGCAATACCTGGCCAGGGCTCATCTCAGCACTGATCAACGGCGACAACCTTGCAGTGGGCAACACAGAGTGGGCCATGAACACCATCATGTCCGGAGAGGCGACGCCGGCTCAGATTGCGGGGTTCCTTGTTGCGCTCCGTGCCAAGGGCGAGACGGTCGAAGAGCTGGCCGGTCTTGTTGAGGCCATGGTCCAGCATGCCAACCCCATCAATATTTCCGGTGAGAAGCTGGACATTGTCGGAACCGGTGGAGACCGCCTGAACACGGTAAATATCTCCACCATGGCTGCCCTTGTTGCTGCCGGCGCGGGGGCCAAAGTGGTAAAGCACGGCAACCGAGCTGCATCTTCCACTTCCGGGTCGGCCGACGTTCTAGAGGCGCTGGGCGTTCGTTTGGATCTGTCAATCGAGCAGGTGGCCCGGAACGCAGAGGAGGCGGGAATCACTTTCTGCTTCGCGCAGGTCTTCCACCCCTCATTCCGGCATACCGCTGTTCCGCGCCGTGAACTGGCTGTTCCCACGGCTTTCAATTTCCTTGGGCCGATGACCAATCCCGCGCACGTTCAAGCTTCGGCTGTGGGTGTTGCCAACGCCCGCATGGCGCCGTTGGTGGCAGGAGTCCTGGCCCGCCGCGGCAGCCGGGGGCTGGTATTCCGAGGAGACGACGGCCTCGATGAGTTGACCCCCACAGGGTCATCGACGGTCTGGGAAATCAGGAACGGAACCGTCAGGGAGCAAATCTTCTCGCCTCAGGTCCTCGGTATTCGTCCTTCGACGGTTGCTGACCTTCGCGGAGGGGACGCCGCTGCCAATGCGGCCGTAGTGCGCGATATCCTCGACGGCAAACAGGGGCCTGTACGCGACGCCGTACTACTGAATGCGGCTGCTGGATTGGTGTCAATCGATCTGGACGCCGAAGGGAGCCTTGAGGACCGGATGCGGACCGCTTTTGCCCGGGCGGCGAAATCCGTGGATTCAGGCAAGGCTGCCGGAGTGCTCGCCAAGTGGACTGCTCTTAGCCAAAGCTGAAGACCAGCCGTCCCGCTGCTACTCGAAGCCGAGTGCGAAGGCTGCGTCGAGGTCGTGCTGGGAATAGGCGCGGAAGGCAATGTGTGTGGTGGTGTGGACCACCGAGGCAACCTTTGACAGGCGGTCCGCGATCACATCGGCAAGCTCGTCGTGTTTAGTCACCCTGGCCACCGCAATGAGGTCCCACTCTCCGGTGACGGAGTACACCTCGCTGATGCCCTGAATGGCCGAAATCTGCTCGGCGGTCTCCGGTATGCGTGAGGCATCGGTTTTGATCAGGACGAAAGCGGTGATCACGTGGGGCCTTTCCGAAAATGCATCGTTGCGGACGTTTTCCAGCCTAGTGCATTCCCCCGTACAGGGGGTTGATCAGACCCGGCGTTGCCGTCGGCGCGATACCCTCATGAGCGATGAAGTGATAAGCCGGTATCCGAGCAGGAAAATGCCAAGGGTGACCAAAGCCACCAGGACAAAAGGCAGCACGACGGTTTGGCTTGTAACAGCCCGCAGCAGCATTCCCACAGCGACTGCGCCGAGCCATATGAAAACTCCGGACGGCCATGCAGCCATGGGCGCCCGCCAAGCACGTGCAACCACCCAGGCGATCGCTGCCCCGGCCAGGAACGGCCACGCTGTGGCAAAAGCTCCCGAGATGATGTCACCGCGGGCGTGCGCGTCCCGTCCAACGGCGGCGAAGGCAAGAATCAAGAAAAGATCGGCAAGGGCTGCGGGTATCCACAGTCGTGAGGGTGAAGACATACTCCCGACACTATCCGGGGCATCCCTCCCACGCGAAAGTTACCTCCAGGTGCTGCTGCGGTGATCAGGGGAATTCGCGTCGGCCGTTGTGTGGGCGATGTCACGGTATTAGCCTCTGACGGGGGACCAAGGAGTCTCAACAAGAAGGAGAGCCGACCAATGACAACCCGCCTCAATCCGTACATTTCATTCCGGGACAATGCTCGGGACGCCATAACGTTTTACGAGTCCGTCTTTGGCGGTGAACTGAACATCAGCACTTTCGGCGACTACCAAGCCAGTGACGATCCAGCAGAGGCCGGCAAAGTCATGCACGCCATGTTGGAAACTCCCGGCGGATTGACGTTGATGGCTGCCGACACCCCGAATGGCATGGAGTACAACCCCGGCGACAATATCTCCGTTTCCTTGAGTGGAGAGTCGTCGGATGAAGCCGAGCTCCGCGGTTACTGGGACAAACTCGTCGACGGCGGTACGGTCACCGTGCCCCTCGAGATGGCACCTTGGGGTGACACTTTTGGAATGTGCGTCGACAGATTCGGGATCGGCTGGTTGGTCAACATTGCAGGGGCCCAGGAGTAGTAGCTGGGCGCTGTGATCACCCTAGGTGATGCGCCTTCCGTCAGAGGTGAGCCTGTTGCCCATGTGTTTGGGAGTTCGCAGCACTATGCATCTGTCGAGGATCTCTGCGAACGGAAGCCTCTCGCCCAGCTGCCTCTCCAGGGGTGTCATGTCTTCAACCCGCCGAAGCCATACCAGCATCAGGATTGAGTAGAGCCCGCCGGTGGTGGCGACCAGACGGACCTCGTGCAGGCCGACGAGCTTTTCTGCAACGGATTCCACCATCGTGGCCGGAACGCGCAGGAAGTACCAAACGGCGACTGGCCAGGGGGAGTAGGGTCGCGCAACCTCCAAGCGCAACACCATGCGCTTCTCGGCAAGGATGGTGGACAGCGCGTTTCTTGCCCGCGTGGTGCTGATCCCAAGCGTTTCGGAAATCTCCGCCACGGAGGCTCGGCCGTTGGAACGCAGAATGCCGGCAAGTTGGTCTTCGATCTCTGCGGAGATGCCTCTTGGGGCGGCTGCAGGCTGTGGAATACTCGATTCCAGTTGGCGCGCCTCGTGGTCCTGGAGCGAGCGCAGCCGCCAGAGCTGCGCATCGGCGAGGAGCCTGATACCACGGTGTGTACGGGTGCCGATCACGCCTGCCACGTTTGTAAGCCGGTCCAGCACAAACCCTGCCAAGTCGGCGTCAGTCCGGCACAGTAACGTCACCACCAGATCCCGGCCGCCGATGGTTTGGTCAATGGAAAGTACTTCGTCGTCGCGGGCGAGATCCTCTGTTGCCTCGGCAATGCGTGAAGGTGTGCATTCCACCTCAATGATTGCGCCCACATATTTCGCTCCGGGTCCCCGGTAGCTTGCCAACCAGGCCAGCCCCTGATCCTGAAGAGCGCTCCAGCGCCTGGCGAGGGTAACAGCGTCTGCCCCGACGATGGGCGCGAGTGTGGCCCAAGGTGCTCGCGGACGAATCTGCAGGGCATGAAGAAGCCTCAGGTCACGGCTGTCCAAGTCGTAATCCTGCATTGAACACCCACTTCCCCTCAATTCGCTGCGTTTTCCGTGGCGTTTTGATCGTGCTGCCTAGATTCTAGGGTCCGCGAAGAACTCTGACGACCAAGAGGGGCCATGTGCGCTGCGAACCTGATCTACCCGCAGTTAGCCGCGGATCCAAAGCCATGCGCCTGCGGAGGGACATTGTGCGGCCAGCGGCGGGGGAGTGGGGCGACCGTGCCGAACCCCGCCCTGCAGGCGGTCGAGGGTCTGGAGAGGGCCGAGCCGCTTGGGTGGTGTGACGTGTCTTTGGTTTCCGCGGTGCGGGCTGGGCAGTTTTCTGCCTTTGCCGAACTTTTTGGTAGGTACAAAAAACTCGCCGCGTACGTGGCCCGGGTGGAGACCGACAATCTGTCGGACGTGGACGATGTTGTGGGGGAGGCAATTGCGTCTGTGTTTCAGGCTCTGGCTAGTGGCAGGGGACCGGCGGACTCTTTCAGGGCCTATCTCGTGACCACTGTGCGAAGAACGGCACATCGTCGCAACGTACAGGCGAGGCGCGCTGGCTTCTTGAGCGACCTCCTGAATGGGGATGGCGACACCGGATATGAGGATCCCTATCTCCGATCCTTGGAGACGTCCTCGCTCATTGAAGCATTCCGGTCCCTGCCGATGCGTTGGCAGGCTGTGCTTTGGTACAGCGAGGTGGAAACCATGAAGCCGGCAGCGGTGGCGCCGATCATGGGATTGACGCCGAACGGTGTATCGGCGTTGCTCATACGTGCGCGGAAAGGACTTCGGCAGGCATATTTCCAGGATCACGTTCTCGTAAAGGCAACGGACTCTTGTGCTGACGTGTCGCAGCATTTCGGGAAATTCGTCCTCAACGACGGACGAATGCCAGGCAGCGCCAGGATTCGACGGCATGTGGATGAGTGCCCGAAGTGCGAGGCGGGCCTAGCTACTCTGCACCAGATGCGCAGCGCAATAAAGGGTTCAGGAAAATCGACGGGGTAGGGTCACTTTCAGACTACTTTACATAATGTAGATTATCGGCGTTCAAATAACGGGAGTGGAAGTAGCTGCGAGAACTCCCGTCCCGCGACGTATCCAACGTTTGCGCAGGTCAGAACGCTTTGACGAGGAAGAAAGTGTTCTCGGCTCGGACTTGAATTTGCGCCCGGATCCCTTGCGCCTGTAGGTTTCCTGCATCTAATGCATGTTTCCATGGTTTAGGGGTCGTTGTGAGTGGTGCCGTTCCGGGTTTTGTCCCGCGGATGCTGGTGGATCCGGACATTGGGCTGTTCCGTGCTGATGAACGGATTTTTACGGCCATGCTGGATGGCTGGCGGGCACAGATGCTTGCCCGTGGCCTCACGACGCAGACCATCAAGCAGCGTTGCCAGCTGCTGGGGCGTTTTCAGCGCTTCACGGGTGAATTTCCGTGGCAATGGCGCCCGGCCGATATCGATGATTTCCTGGCCGATCTGCGTTCTGGCGACAAGCCGATCGGCCTGAAGACGTTGCGCTCGTACAGCAACGCCGTGGCGATGTTCTGCTCGTTCCTGACCCATCCTGGCTATGGGTGGGGCGAGTTCTGTGAACGGACATTCGGCGATATTCCGAGCCAGATCTGCTTCGAGTGGAACACGCCACGGCACACCACCGATGATGCTGTCCCGGCGAAGAAGCGCTCATTCACGAAGGCGGAACTGCAGCGTCTTTTCGACTACCTCGATGACCTTGTCGACCGTGAATACGCCGCCGGCAGCAAACGCTGGCTGCCCCTGTTCCGCGACTCGGTGGCGTTCAAGGTCTGCTACGCCTACGGGCTTCGCCGGCGCGAAATGACCATGCTGGACCTGGAAGATTTCGGCCCGAATCCGCACGTCAGCGACTACGGCCGGTTCGGAGCAGTCCAGGTTCGATTCGCCAAAGGCACGGCAGGCTCAGGACCCAGAAGGCGGACCGTGTTGACCGTGCCGGAGTTCGACTGGGTCGTGGACCAGCTCAAGACCTGGACAGCCGGCGGCATGCGGCAACAGTTTCCGACAGCTGAACGGTCCTCGGCGCTGTGGCCCAGTGAGCGTGGCGCCCGGATGTCCCTGGGCTCTTTCGGTGATGCGTTCGCTGCCGCGCGGGATGCCGTCGGTCTGCCCCAGGAGCTGGGCCTGCACTGCCTCAGGCATTCCTACGTGACCCACCTGATCGAAGCCGGTTATGATGCGGCCTTCGTGCAGACGCAGGTTGGCCACTCCTATGCGTCGACTACCGGGCTCTATACCTCGGTATCGTCGGACTTCAAGCAGAAAACCGTGCAGCAGATGATTGCACGCCGCATCGCGAACTTGGAGGACCCAGATGCCTGAACAGCGCCGGATCGGCTACCGCTGGAACCTGCGAGCCCTGATGGCAAAGCAGAACCTCTGGAAGACCACCGAACTGATGCCGCTCCTGAAATCCCGTGGCATCAACCTCTCCGAAAGCCAGGTCTACAGGCTGGTCACCTCCACGCCGGAGCGCATTCCGGCAAGGACATTCGCCGCGCTCTGCGACATCCTGGACTGCACACCAAACGACCTTTTCGAACCTTTCGTGGAGATGCGCGCCGCAGCGACAGCGAACGCCCCCAAGCGCAGTGAAGACCTCGGCATCCAACCCGGCAACCCGATCGCCCGACGCGTCCGGCTCGTCGCTCCCGAGGACGGTGAGTAGGCCCCGTAAGGCAGAGGACCCCACCCGCTGGCCTGTCCCCTGCGGCCGCTGCGGCCAGCACCACCAAACAGTCGCGCGCTGGCCCGACGGCGGAGTCTGCGGCTACTGCTATCAGCAGGCAAAACGCACCCGCGGGGTCTGCGAATGCGGCCACGACGGCATCCTGCCCGGAATCATCGATGAACAGCCGGCATGCCGGAACTGCTCGGGCGTTCGGCTCAATCTCGACTGCCAGGGCTGCGGCGCCGAAGACGAGCTCTATACCGGTGCGCACTGCTGGGCCTGCGTCCTCGGCGACGTCGTTGATAACCTCCTGACCAACCCGGCCACGGGAATCATCGCCACGGAACTGATCCCGCTGGCCGCGGCATTAAAGACCATGAAACGGGCCAACAGCGGCATGACCTGGATCCGACAAAAGCACGTCACAGCCTTCCTTCGAAACCTCGCCACCGCACCCACCATCAGCCACGCAACCTTCGACGAACTACCCGACTCACGCACCCGCGAATACGTCCGGGGACTCCTCATCGAACACGAGGTGCTCCCCCAAACGAAATGCTTTCCTGACCCGCTACGACAGCTGGGCAACCCAGGCCATGAACCGCGTCAGCGACCCCCAGAACCTTGACGTGATCCGCCGCTACATCCGCTGGCACCACCAACGGCGCATGAATCTCATGGACGAAGTTACGCGCGGCACTTTTCTTCGTGCCAAGCAAGAAGTCACCGTCGCCATCGACCTCCTAAACTGGCTCACCAACCACGGCATCAAACTGCCGGAACTCCAGCAATCCCACCTTGATGTTTGGCAAGCCGAAGGACCCACGACCAGGCGCATCGCTGAGCGCTTCCTCAAATGGGCCATCAAAACCAAAGCCGCCCCAGCTGGGCTCACCATCATTCCGCACCGCCGCGGCACGAGCCCACGACTCCCCAAAGCTGGACAAGACCAAGCACTCCACCACATCATCCACACCGATGAACTGGAAACCCGCGACCGGGCCGCGGCCATCCTGATCCTCGTCTTCGGACAACAGGCAGAGAACATCGCACGGCTAACCTGGGACGACGTCAGCGTCACCGACGAACTGGTCACCGTTCAACTGGGGACTCTCCAGATCGCATTGCCGGATCCCCTTGCACAGCCGTGGCGGGAGCTCGCCGCAAACCCGGGCCACGAACTGACCGCCGCGCACCCCAACACCAAGTGGGTATTCCGCGGAGCATCACCCGGACGCCACATCCACCCAGGACACCTCACAACCCGCCTCAGCAAACTCTTCAGCACCCGCGCCGCACGCCTGGGAACACTCCACGAACTCACCAAACTCGCACCCGTGGCCATCATCGCCGAAACCCTCGGCTACTCCCCCACCACCATCGAACGCCACGCCACAGACTCAGCCGCCGCCTACGCCCAATACATAGCGGCACCAAGACAGGCAACGTGATGCTAAACGGAGCGGAAATTCCACGGATTCCCGACAGGAGGAATCTCTAGAAATAGCAAGTACAAATGCCCAAGAGCACGATGAATGGCCCCGGCAATTCGATACTTGGCTGGGTCAGTTTCCCATCCAACAACGTGAATCTGATGGCGCGCCCAGTCCAGGATCGACTGGAGTTCATCGAAATCAGGCTCTGGTGGCGTTGAGCTAGCCAAGGCCTCTTCAATCACAGCGCGCACCCTGCGTCCGCCATCGGTGGCGGACAGGAGGGCGCCTTCAATGCGAAGCCAAGCTTCGAGAGAGTAACGCGCGCCAGCCTGCTCGTCGCCATGCCAGCGACGCGGTTGAGTCGGCGTAACTTCGTCTCTAGACGGAGAGCGACGGCCGGCAGCCTTCTGCAGTCTACGAAGCTCGGCATACTCCGATTCGAGCCTGAGGTGGACCTCTCGTTCTGCCTCCAAGAGGTCCATCGCGGGCAGAAAGAAGTCCGGCTCACGCCAAGAACAATCCAACTTCGCCTCAAGGTAGGCCCAAGTAGGCTCAAACGCGATCGGCCGGGCAAGTTGGATCCATGAACCTAATGCCCTGAAGCGAGGGCCAAGAGGCAACGACGCATCCCGCACCCGCTTTGCCTCACGTCCGAAACCCATTGGCTCATCATAGGTGGCCAGGCAATTACTCCGCTGACGCAAGAAGCATCGAGAGAGCCAGGAAGAAATCTCGCCCGGAAGGGCGACTACTCCCGGCTCACGAATACCCGTGCATGCCAGTTAAAGCGCGGGAGTAGAAGTAGCTGCCGGGCCAGCGTGTTCTATGCCGGCCGGCAGCTCGCGGAGGTGTCAGGCGCCTACGTACGCTGCCAGGTGTTTGCCGGTCAGCGTCGATTTCCCGGCCACAAGCTCTGCGGGCGTTCCGGCGAAAACGATCGTGCCGCCGTCGTGACCCGCGCCAGGTCCGAGATCTATGATCCAGTCCGCGTGTGCCATTACAGCTTGGTGGTGTTCGATCACAATCACTGATTTTCCCGACTCCACCAGTCGATCCAGCATGCCCAGCAGGTTCTGGACATCGGCCAGGTGCAAGCCGGTGGTTGGCTCGTCGAGAATGTAAATGTCACCTTTTTCAGACATTTGCGTGGCCAACTTGAGTCGCTGGCGCTCACCGCCGGACAGTGTGGTGAGGGGCTGGCCGAGTGTTAGGTAACCGAGCCCAACGTCGGCAAGGCGATCGAGAATTTTGTGGGCAGCCGGGGTTCGGGCCTCCCCCTCGCTGAAAAAGACTTCCGCCTCATCTACAGACATTGCAAGCACCTCTGCAATATTCCGGCCCCCCAACTGATACTCAAGAACAGCCGCCTGGAAGCGCTTTCCTTCACATTCTTCACAGGGTGATTCAACGGTGGCCATGACGCCGAGATCCGTGTAGATGACACCTGCACCATTGCACGTGGGGCAGGCGCCTTCGGAGTTCGAACTAAAGAGCGCCGGCTTAACGCCATTGGCTTTGGCGAATGCCTTTCGGATAGGTTCCAGCAGTCCGGTATACGTGGCGGGATTACTCCTGCGCGAGCCCCGAATGGCACCCTGATCGATCACGAGGACGCCGTCCCGCTTGGCTACGGAACCATGAATCAGGGAACTCTTGCCGGAGCCGGCCACCCCGGTGAGGACACAAAGAACGCCAAGGGGGATGTCGACGTCGACGTTCTTGAGGTTGTTCGTTGAGGCGTCCCGGATTTCCATGTGGCCCGTAGCGGAACGAAAGCTGTCCTTGATGGCCGCCCGGTCGTCCAGATGGCGTCCCGTGATGGTGTCGCTCCCCCGCAATCCCTCGAGGTCGCCCTCAAAACATACTGTGCCGCCTCCGGTACCGGCACCGGGCCCAAGGTCAACCACGTGGTCGGCAATCGCGATCGTCTCCGGCTTGTGTTCGACCACCAGCACAGTGTTGCCCTTGTCCCGAAGCTGTAGCAGCAGTTGGTTCATGCGCTCGATGTCGTGGGGGTGAAGGCCTATGGTGGGTTCGTCAAAGACGTAAGTGATATCGGTGAGTGATGAACCCAGATGGCGGATCATCTTGGTCCGCTGGGCCTCTCCCCCGGACAACGTGCCGGCCGGCCGGTCAAGGGACAGATAACCCAAACCAATTCCGGTGAAGGAATCCAGAAGGTGCTGGAGGCCCTTCAGTAACGGAGCAACGGAGGGTTCATCCAGCGAGCGGACCCAGCCTGCGAGGTCGCTGATCTGCATAGTGCAGACGTCGGCGATGCTCTTGCCGTTGATCTTGGAGGACCGGGCTTCGGGGCTAAGGCGTGTACCTTCGCATTCCGGGCACGTGGTGAAGGTGATGGCACGCTCCACAAACGCGCGGATGTGGGGCTGCAGGGCGTCTACGTCCTTGCTGAGCATCGACTTCTGGATCTTGGGGATGACGCCTTCGTAGGTGAGGTTGATGCCCTCCACTTTGATCTTGGTGGGCTCCCGGTACAGGAGATCGTGGAGTTCCTTCTTGGTGAATTTGGCAATGGGTTTGTCCATGTTGAAGAACCCTGAGCCGCTGAAGATTCGCCCGTACCAGCCATCCATGGTGTATCCGGGAATGGTGAGCGCGCCTTCGCTCAAGGACTTGGAGTCGTCATAGAGGGCCGTGAGATCAAAGTCATTGACCGCCCCCATGCCCTCACATCGGGAACACATTCCGCCCAGGCGATTGAACGAGGCCTTCTCGGTCTTCGTTTTGCCTTCGCCGCGTTCGACGGTGATGGCGCCACTGGCCTTCACCGTGGGAACATTGAAAGAGTAGGCGTTGGGTGAGCCGATGTGGGGTTGGCCGAGGCGGCTGAACAGGATCCGCAGCATGGCATTGGCGTCTGTTGCGGTACCCACTGTGGAGCGCGGGTTGGAGCCCATCCGTTCCTGGTCCACAATGATCGCGGTGGTCAAACCTTCAAGGTTATCGACGTCGGGGCGGGCCAGGGAGGGCATGAAACCCTGCACAAAGGCACTATAGGTTTCGTTGATCATGCGTTGTGACTCTGCCGCGATAGTGGCAAAAACCAGTGAACTCTTCCCGGAGCCGGAGACGCCTGTGAAGACAGTGAGCCGGCGCTTCGGGATTTCGATGCTGATGTCTTTGAGGTTGTTTTCACGTGCACCTTGGACCCGGATCAGATCGTGGGTATCCGCAACGTGGGACCCCGGAGATTGTGTGTCCGTGCTCGCGGCAATAGTCATGATTTCTCCATCTGTTAGGCGGCGCTGCAAAACAGTCCCTCGTCGGCGTCGCCTGGCTCACACTGACCAGCCTCGGCCAGTAGCTTCGATTCTGCCATTGTCTTCCAAGGTTTACTCGCTAAGAATGAAGCATGCCGGTATACATGAGGTCCCTTGAAACCGCAGTTCCGCAAACCATCCTTGTCCAGCAGCAAGCCCGAGACGTCTTCGCATCACAGCCCGGACTGACACGGCTGGGAACCCGACTAGTCAGCACATGCTTCGACTCAGCAGCCATAGACACCCGATACACCGCCGTAGCCGAACTCAGCCTAGATGCGCACCCCGAAAATCCGCAGTTTTTTGACCCCGAAACCAACCAGGTCCTCAGCCCCAGCACCAAGGTCCGGAATGAGATCTTCGCAACCGAAGCCACCAAGTTGTTCGTCGAGGCCGGCAAAGCTGCAGTGGCCCAGGCGCCGGGTATAGATCTTGATGACATCACCCACGTGATCACGGTGTCCTGCACCGGTTTCTTCAACCCCGGTCCTGACTACAAGGTGGTCCGCGCTTTAGGCCTCAATCCTGCCGTGCAGCGGTACCACCTGGGATTCATGGGCTGCTACGCGGCCTTCCCTGCCCTCAAAGCAGCCAAGCAGTTCTGCGTTGCAGACCCCACAGCGGTTGTCCTGGTGATCTGCGTAGAACTCTGTTCCCTGCATGTGAGGACGTCGAACGATCCCGACACCATCATGGGATCGGCGATTTTCGGTGATGGCGCGGCGGCCGCGGTCGTAAGTGCCCGGGAGCTGCAAGGGCCGGAACCGGCCATCCGGCTCGATCACTTCGAAACGGTCCTGACGCCGGTGGGCGAGGAAGCCATGGCCTGGAACATTGGGGACGAAGGATTCGAAATGGTCTTGGGATCGTACGTTCCGCACATCATTGAAGAACACATCACCGGTGCCTTGGCGCCACTGCTCGCCAAAGAGCCATCGTTGGATGGCTTGCCCTACCGAGATATTACCCACTGGGCCATACACCCTGGCGGCCGAAGCATCCTGGACAAAGTCGAGTCCAAACTGGAACTGACGCAGGAGCAGCTGGTCCCGGCCCGGGAGACTTTACGGGAATACGGCAACATGAGCAGCGCCACGGTGTTGTTCGTCCTCAAGTACATGTTGGAGAGGGCAGCAGCCGAACATGAGGAACGGATCTGCTCCATGGCATTCGGTCCGGGTCTGACGGTGGAAACGGGACTCTTCACGCTGGTCTCCCCTGCTCTGTGAGTCCATTTGGGTCCCTGCGGGTCAGGGATGTGAAAGCCGTCGAGGAGATGGACAGGGTCGATTGCGACCCCACACGCCTCTACAGGACTTATGCGCGCTTCCCGGTGGTGAACGCCTTGCTGTCGGGATGGCACGGGACGTATCGTCAACGTCTCCTTCCGTTGCTGGCCGAGCACAGTGCGGTTTCGGTGCTGGACATCGGGTGTGGTAGCGGCGACGTAGCCCGGAGCCTGGTTCGGTGGGCCCGGCGGGACGGATTCCGGCTTACGGTGACGGCAATCGATCCGGACGAGAGGGCCTTCACCTTTGCGTCCCGCAAGCCTCCAGTGGAGGGGGTCGTGTACCTCAATGCCCACAGTTCCGAGCTCGTCGCTGACGGCCGGAAGTTCGACGTCGTCATCTCCAACCACATCCTTCATCACCTCGACCCAGGGCAGCTTGCGGAGGTCCTTCACGATTCCGAGTCGCTGAGCCGGGGGCTGTGCCTGCATAACGATCTCAACCGAAGCAACATCGCATACATGCTGTTCATGGCAGGCTTCTGGCCTTTGGGTGTGGGCTCATACATCTGTGGTGATGGCTTGACGTCCATCAGGCGCAGTTACACCGCGGAGGAACTAAGAGCTGCCGTTCCGGCCTCGTGGTCGGTTGAGAGAAACGGCCCGTGGCACCACTTGCTCGTCCGTGCGCTCGAGGATGATCGTGACTGACGTCGTGATCGTTGGTGCCGGGCCGGTAGGGCTGTTCATGGGCGTGCTGTTGCTTCAGCAGGGGCATCAGGTCCGGATCCTTGAGCGCCGGAGCAGCAGGAGCAACCGTTCGCGGGCTATCGGAATTCACCCGCCGGCACTGGCGGAGCTGGCGCGCGCAGGTGTTGCGGACCATCTGATAGCAGCCGGTGTCCGCATCAATCGGGGTGTCGCTTACAGTCAGAGGCGCAGGGTGGCCGAACTCGGGTTCGACGGAGATGCCCGCTATCCCTACATTCTGGCTGTGCCGCAGACGGTCACTGAGAAGACGTTGGAGCTGGCGGTGCATGATCTGGACGTCGGAGCCATTGTCCGGGGTGCCCATGTTCGGGAGGTTGCGGAAGAACGCGGCTCCGTGCGTACCGTTGCGAATTGTCCTGGCGGCGTTCAGGAGTTCAGAAGCCAGCTGGTGGTGGCTGCCGACGGCGCGCACTCAGCCATTCGCCGCCATTACCTGCCGGGTTTGCAGGCACGGGGCTATCCGGACTGCTACATTATGGGCGATTTCCCGGATGCCACCGGCCATGGCTCCGATGCGGTGCTGTACTTGGAGCCTGCCGGAATCGTGGAGTCCTTCCCCCTGCCACAAGGTCTCCGCAGATGGGTGGTGAGGCTGGGCTCGCCGGAAAAGAACCCGACGGCGGATAAGCTGGCCGACTTGGTCCTGGCCAGGACCGGTGAGGTGCTCCATGTTCCCGGCAACTCGATGCTCAGCGCCTTCGAAGTACGGTCGCGCCTGGCTCAACTCATGGTTCACGGCAGAGTGGTGCTGTTGGGGGACGCAGCCCACGAAATCAGCCCCATCGGAGGGCAGGGCATGAACCTTGGCTGGTTGGATGCTGCGGCGCTGGCCCCGATCATCGATGCTTCTTTCCGCGGTGCCGACATCGGGCCCGACCTAGCGGACTTTGAGAAGTCCCGCAGAAAGGCGGCGCGCCGCGCATCGCGCCAGGCTGGACTCAACATGGCTCTGGGAAGACCTCTCCCGCCTTACGTGATGTCAGTCAGGAATGCAGCTTTCGCAATGGCCTTGGACATGCCGGCAATTTCAGGGCTGGTGGAGCGACGCTTCACCATGCGTTAGGTGCTCCGGGGCTGGGCTATTCGGGGGTTGTGTAATAGCAGTCGTACGTATCCTGGCTGGTGATCAACCCGTCCCGAAGCTCAAAGACAGCAGTGCTCCTGGCTCGGATGGTATCGCCACGGTCCCAGTGTGGAAGGTCAAGCAGCAAGGTGGCAGACCAGTTCATTTCCAGCACCACACGGTTGTCCTGGCTCGTTGTCCGGACCACCTCAAACTTCTGATCGGAAACGATGTCCTTGCTGTGGTCGGCGCCGGCCAGGGTCTCGGCAAGGTTCCGCGTTGAGCCGGTTTTGGACAGAGCATGCGGCCACTCGGTGAGCTTGAAATCGTCCGCCAGGAAGGGTCGGATTTCAGCGGCCCCGCCGCCGGCTTCCACCGTTCGAACGAACCCGAGTACACAATCCAAAGGGGTGGAATCGATCATCCATTGAGCCTAGCCCAACTCGGGAACGCCTTGTGGAGCGTTAGGCTCACTGTATGACGCACCAACCTCATCCGGGGGCCACGAGCCCTGCCACGGACTACAACCCGATCCGCATTCGTGACGCTGTTCGCCGGTTGCTGGATACGGAGGGGCTTCCGCCCATTATTCAGGCCGGACACCCCGTATTGCGTCAGCTGGCAGCGCCATACGAAGGCCAGCTCGACGATGCGGAGTTGGCGGCTTTCATTGAGCAGATGAGGGCTGTCATGCATGCCGCACCGGGAGTCGGTTTGGCAGCTCCCCAACTGGGCATCCCATTGCAAGTGGCCGTACTGGAGGACAGATACCCGGTGGAACCGGAGTCAGCTGCCGTGCGTCACCGGGAGCAGCTGGAATTCCTGGCCATCGTCAACCCGCAGTACCGCCCGCTCGGAACCGAGACCGCCTCGTTCTATGAGGGGTGCCTCTCGGTCAGCGGGTATCAGGCGGTAGTGACCCGTCACCGGAACGTGGAGTTGCGCTACACCAGTCCAACGGGCGAGTCCACGGAAGCCTGGTATTCAGGGTGGCAGGCCCGCATTGTGCAGCACGAAACGGATCACCTCCACGGCATCCTGTACTTGGACCGGGCCGAACTGCGATCGTTATCCAGCAATGCCGAGCACTCGGCGCGCTGGTCTGCTCCGGAGATTGACGAGGCTCGCCGGGCGCTTGGATTCTTTCGCTGACTCCGGCTAGTCATCCAGGTTATTGACCTCGGTGGGGAGGTACCGTGCCCACCAGCGGAGGATGTGCTCGAAGCGTTGCCTTCGGTGATGGGGGGTGCCGGACCGTGACAACTCGTGATCCTCGCCGGGGAAGATCAGCAAGGAGGTGTCCACTCCCTTCGCCTTCAGATGCGAGTAGTAGCGCTGGCCCTGTTCGATGGGGCACCGAAGATCGTTCTCGCTGTGAATGACCAGGGTGGGTGTATCGACACTTGAGACTACGGCCATGGGACTTTGAGCCTCCATTTGTTCCGCTGTTCCTCCGGTGTATTCGGTCCCGAAGAACCAGCCGATGTCAGCTGAACCTGCAAAGCTGACGGGGTCCAGGAAACCGCGCTCCACGATCGCGCCTTTGAACCGGTGGTCGTGCGCGATGGTCCAGGCGGTGAGATAGCCGCCGTAGGAGCCACCCATGATTCCCACGCGTTCCTTATCCAAGACGGCAAACGAGGCCAACGCTGAGTCCAGGAATGCCAGCACGTCCTGCATGTCCACAGTCCCCATGCGCTCCTTGACGGCACGGCCGTGGGCTTGTCCGTAGCCGGATGACCCGCGTGGATTACACATCACAACGGCGTAACCGGCAGCAGCATAGACCTGGGCTTCGTCAAAGAAAGCACCGGTGTATTGGGCGAAAGGGCCGCCGTGGATGGAGAGGAGGACGGGGTGGGGACCAGGTCCGTCAGGGAACACCACCCAACCGTGCACAGGGTGCCCATCGGCGGATTCGGCATCGAAATCCAAGGGCTCCACCACCCGGGAGTTGTTGCGCAAGGGTGCGGAGAAGTCCGTGAGGAGGCGGATCTCGCCGCGTTCCAGGGAGGCGACGTCCCCCACTGTGGAGGCGTCCGAGAAACTCACGGCCATTTCGCCGTTTGCAGCCACTGTGGCCCCGGTAACCACCTTGGCGCCATGAACCAGGGGTGTGATCCCGCCGATTGCGGTGACATCGAGCAGCTCGACGCTTCCCAGCGCTGTATTCAGAACCAGAACGCTGTCGGGACCGCTGGGCTCCAGCGGTCCCGACACATCCAAATGCTCGACGTCGGTCAGCGCCACCGCTTCTCCCCCAGCAATGGGCATGGCATACAGAACCGCGTTCCGGGCCACGAAGTCCTTGCCGGTGTCACCCAGGTCCTGCGCGGTGTAAAAGAGCCACTGGCCATCCGTGGAGGGGCGCACAGCCGTGACGGTCTGCAGGCTCTTGTTGGAAGGTTCGACGGCGGTTGGCTGGCCGCCGTCGGCGTCCACCCGATAGACGGAGGTGACAAGATCGTCGTCGTGTCCTTCATGGAGGGCGGCGACGAAGTAAAGGCGGGTGCCGTCGGCTGAAAAGCATGGTGACTCATGGTCTGAGTCACCAAAAGTGACCTGCCGTGCAGAGGGAAGTCCTGTCATCCCATGTGCGGGCTGTTCGTGCGCAGCCCTACCCCTCGCAGCGACTGCCGGCTCGCCGCCCAGTTCCGGCACTTCGACCACAAACAACTGCTGGCGCTGGTCAGCGGTGTAGCCGATGCCGTTCATCCGGTACTGGTTGGCGGTGATCAATCGGGCGTCTTCTCCGCCGGAGGTGACCCCATCCATAGTTCCGTAGCGTCCTTGTTCCGGCACCCGGGATTGGAACACAATGCGGTGGGAATCAGGTGCCCACACGAACCCACCTACGCCCGCGTGCTGCTCGGTGATCTGCTGCGGCTCGCCACCTGCGGCTTCCACGACAAAGAGTTGCGGCTTACCGTCCGGATCGCACCTCAGGAAGGCAAGAACAAGGCCGTCCGGGGAGAACGCCGGGGAACTGTCCCTGAATCCTCGTGTGATGCGTCGCGAATACTTGGTGGTGTCCAAGGGAATGCTCCACAACTGACCCACATAACTGTCAGCATCAAAATCCGGCCGCGTGACGGAAACCACCGCCTTGGTGCCATCGGGGTGGATTGCCGGGGCGGATACGGAGTTCAGCAGATGCAGTTGCTCGGGTTTCACGATGGTGAGCCTAGCCCGGCACTTGGGCCCCAGGCCCTAGACACTCCGGCCGCCGTAGGATTGGAGCCATGTTGTCCGATGCCGTTGCTGCCCTCCGTTGTCCTGTTTGCCAAGGGGCGCTCCAGCTCAGTCAGGGCCAACAGCAAACCCTCGTCTGTGAGGCCGGGCACCAGTTCGACGCCGCAAAACAGGGCTACTTCAACCTGCTGACGGGCAAAGGCACGGTCTTCGAAGCGGACTCGGCAGATATGGTTGCCGCGCGGTACAGGTTTCTGGACGCAGGGCACTACTCCGGACTCGCGCAGGCTGTAGCAGCAGCGGCTACCGGATCACTTCAGCGCCCCGGGGCCGTGGTTCTCGACGCAGGTACTGGCACAGGCCACTACCTGCGGGCGGTCCTTGAGCGGTCCGGGGCATCAGGAATCGGTGTGGACATCTCCAAATTCGCGCTGAGGCGTGCCGCCCGGCTCAATCCGGAAGCAGCCAACCTGGTATGGGACATCTGGCGTCCGCTGCCCATGATGGACAACACCGCGGACGTTGTCACTGTAGTTTTCGCACCGCGAAACCCCGCAGAGTTTGCCAGGGTGCTTCGGCCGGGCGGCTCGTTGCTCGTTGTGACGCCCCGGCCCGGCCACCTTGCCGAGATCGCAGCCCGGGCAGGCATGCTCAGCATTGAGGATGGCAAAGAGGAGCGGCTGGTGGACTCCATGCGGGAATATTTCGACTCCGGCACCAGCCAAAACCTCGACCTTCCCCTGACACTGAGCGGCCCGGAGGTGGCCGACCTCGCCTACATGGGTCCGGCCGGACACCACGTGCAGCGCGAAGAGTTGGCGGAGTTGGCCGCTGTGGAAGGTTCAGTGGCCACCACTGCGAAGTTCCGGATCAGCGAATTCGCCGTGTCCTGACGTGGGACGGAACGTCGGGCTAGGATGGAGGAACAGCGACTGTGATCCCGCCCGCGGGATCCGGGACCAAGGGGGAAATGATGTTCGAATGGCTCGGCGAGAATTGGTGGGCTCTCTGGCTCACAGTCTTCCTCGCGTTCGCAGTGGTGGAGATGCTTACCCTCGACCTCTTTTTCATCATGCTGGGCGGCGGAGCCCTGGCCGGGCTGATCGCCGACTTCGCGGGAGCCGATTTCTGGCTTCAGATCGTGATTTTCTCCGTGGTCTCCCTCCTGATGATTGTCTTTGTCCGGCCTGTTGCCATGAAGCACCTGCATAAGGGGCCTGCGGAACAGCGCAGCAATATCGACCGACTCATCGGTCAGTCCGCCCTCGTCATCGAAGCCGTGAGTGGAACCAGCGGACTGGTCAAGATCGGCGGCGACGTGTGGAGCGCCCGCAGCACGGCCGGCGTTCTTGATGCCGGTGCAACAGTCCAGGTCACACGGATTGACGGTGCGACGGCGGTAGTAGCCTCGCCCGCCGAGAACAGCCCGCGCTAAAGCGCGCCTTTGAATTTCAGCGGTTGCCGATGCGGGCAGCCTGCCCGCGTTCAGCCGCATCAAACCACGCAATTGGGGAATGAAGGAGATGTATGGACGGCTTAGGAGGAACAGCAGCAGCAATTGTGCTGATTGTTCTCGTCATTTTTGTCATCATCGTGTTGGTCCGTTCGGTGAGGATCATCCCGCAGGCACGTGCCGGCGTCGTTGAACGCCTCGGCAAGTATCAGCGGACACTCAACCCGGGACTGACCATCCTGATCCCGTTCGTCGACCGGCTCCTGCCGTTGCTCGACCTCCGCGAGCAAGTAGTGTCTTTCCCGCCTCAGCCGGTCATCACCGAGGACAACTTGGTGGTCTCGATCGACACCGTTGTCTACTTCCAAGTTACCGATCCCCGGGCCGCAACCTACGAGATCGCCAACTACATCCAGGCTGTGGAACAGCTGACCACCACCACACTTCGTAATGTGGTGGGCGGGCTCAACCTTGAAGAAGCACTCACATCCCGCGATCAGATCAATGGTCAACTGCGTGGTGTCCTGGACGAAGCAACGGGTCGCTGGGGCATTCGCGTGTCCCGTGTGGAGTTGAAGGCGATTGATCCGCCCCACTCCATCCAGGACTCGATGGAAAAGCAGATGCGCGCTGAGCGTGATCGTCGTGCAGCCATCCTGACCGCCGAAGGCACCAAGCAGTCGCAGATCCTTACCGCCGAAGGCCAGCGGCAAGCTGCCATCCTCGCGGCTGAAGGTGACGCGAAGGCGGCCATCCTGAGGGCTGACGGTGAAGCCCAGGCCATTCAGAAGGTCTTCGATGCCATTCATAAGGGCAACCCGGACCAGAAGCTCCTTGCGTACCAGTACTTGCAGACGCTTCCCAAGATCGCTGAGGGAAGCTCGAACAAGCTCTGGATCATTCCCAGTGAAGTCGGCGAGGCACTCAAGGGCATCGGCGGTGCACTCGGAGGCAACAACGGGGACTCCCCCGTCGGGCTCTTCGGCGGTGCTGAAGAGGCCAGGGCGTCCGAGCCTGCGGGAACACCCCAGCAGCCACGGCCTGCTGAATAACGCAAAGCGCAACGCCTCCGAGCGGTCAGCCATCCAGGCTGGCCGCTCGCTGTTTGTTCCTTCTTTTGAGTAGTGGGCGAAGATCCGCGTATAATGGGATATTTGTCCGGCTGGTTCAGCGTGGATGGAACATAAAAGCTTGGCCAGGCGTTGCAATTAGTGATGCAAGGTGTGCAGAAGTAGTCCGTAAGGGACGTGAAAACGGCTTACGGCTAGCGCGGGGTTCCTGCTCCGCGAACAGACAGAGGGAGTAATCATGAGCGATCGCAGCCTGCGGGGTATGCGTCTTGGCGCCCAAAGCATGGAAACAGAATCCGGCGTTGAACCGGCACCGCGCCAGCGGGTCGAGTACCGTTGCGAGGATGGCGAGCAGGTCTTCGTAACCTTCTCCTCCGAAGCCGAAATTCCCCCCGTTTGGGTATCCAAGACCGGCAAAGAAGCGCTGCTGGTTGATGGCGAGCGTCCTGTGGATGCCAACGAGAAAGCTGTCCGCACCCACTGGGACATGCTTCTGGAACGCCGCAGCCTTCCCGAGCTCGAACAGATCCTTGAGGATCGTCTGAACATCCTGCGTGAGCGCCGCGGAGAGCGCCGCTCCGCCTAGACGGTCACAGACTGTCAACAGAAAGGCCGGGTCCGGAATCCCTCACGGGAGCCGGACCCGGCCTTTCTGTGTTCTGAAAGTGTGGAGTTGCGTGTTGGGGTTACTTAGCTTCTGCCGATGACTTGCGGGTGAGCTTTGCCCACCGGGCTGCGAGTCCCCATTTGGTGACGTTGATCATTGCCTCAACCACGATGTTGCCGCTCATCTTCGATGCACCGAGCTCTCGCTCGACAAACGTGATGGGGCGCTCTTCGATGCGGAGCCCAAGCTTGGCCACGCGCCATGCAAGATCCACCTGGAAGCCATAGCCAACGGACTCCACCTCGTCCAGGTTCAACGCTTCCAGCGTGCTGCGTCGGAAGGCTCGGTAGCCCCCGGTGACGTCCTTGATCTTGACGCCCAGCATAATGCGGGCGTAGGTGCTGCCGATGCGGGAGATTGCCTGGCGGTAGAGCGGCCAGTTAACTACGCTGCCACCTGGAACCCACCGGGAGCCCATGGCAAGATCTGCCCCGTCCTCCACGGCCTTAAGCAGAAGAGGCAACTGCTCCGGCTTGTGCGAACCGTCGGCATCCATTTCCACCAGGACGTCATAGCCTGCGGCCAGTCCCCACTTGAAGCCTGCGATGTAGGCAGCTCCAAGGCCTTCCTTCCCTTTGCGGTGAAGGACATGCACCTGGCTGTCCTTTGCTGCGAAGTCGTCGGCAAGCTTTCCCGTGCCGTCAGGACTGTTGTCGTCGACCACCAGGACATCGGAGTGCGGCACTGCTGCGCGCAACCGTCCCAATGTCACGGGGAGCGATTCCAGCTCGTTGTAGGTGGGAATGATCGTCAAGACACGCAAGAAGAGGCCTTTCCTTGATGGAGCGGTCAGTGCGCCCGAGCAGCCTGGCGGCTTGCAATCTGGCGCAACTCTCCATTATAGGACGACGGCGGGGACGCATTTGGCGGCTGTGATGACAGACACAGGCCACGCTTTCGTCGCCGCGGACATCAGACCCGCAGTGACTCGTGGGCGAACAATTCGTGTCCCTCCCGGACGGTTTGTAGGCAACGGGGGTCGCTGCCGGTGTCCAGGGCCGGCAAGAGCGGCGTCCGAGCGCGGGGATCCGTGCTCCATGACTGCACCCGGCTATCAGCCACCTGGACCATCAGTTCATCCACTTCCCACACGGCGAAACTCGCCGGAGCGCCTGGTACCAGCTGCCCCATGAGGGGGTTCCGGTGCTTGGTAGCCCGCCACCCCGCCCGCGTGTGCCCCAGGAAAGCGGCACGAGCCGAAATTCTCTGTTCCGGGTTGCTGTGCTCCAAGCAGGCTCGAACGCTCGCCCACGGGCGGAGGGGGGTTACCGGGCTATCGCTTCCGAAGGCTATGGGGACGCCGCTCGCGTAAAAGGAAGCAAACGGATTCATCTTCTGGCTGCGGGCACCCAAACGCTGCTCGTAGAGACCACCTGCAGCACCCCATAAGGCGTCGAAAACAGGCTGAACACTGACCGACACGGAGTACTTGGCCAAACGATCGATGGCGGACTGGTCGGCCATTTCCACGTGTTCGAGTCTGTGGCCGGCTGCCCGGATACGCTGCTCCCCCACCTCGGCCGCTGCGGCGTCAAAGGCGTCCAGCACAGCGCCCAGACCGGCATCACCTATGACGTGGAAGCCGGCTTGGATCCCCAGCAGCGACGTGGCTACAAGGTGGTTGGCGGCCTCGTCCACTGAAAGGTACAAACTCCCGCGTTGACCGCCGGCATCGGAGTAATCCTCTGCGAGGGCCGCCGTGCGGGATCCGATTGAGCCGTCCATGTTGAGGTCACCAGCGAGGCCCAGCACCTTGGTGCCCAAGCTATCCAGAATGGCCTGCGCTTGCTCCTGTGAGGCGGCAAGCTCGCCCCAGTAAGGGAGAACCTCCGGCATGTTCGCGAGCTCGTTCCAAGACGTGGCCATTCTCAGGTCCTCAGGCCCGCAAATGTGAGGTGCGGACATCTCGGCCATGGCAACGTAGCCGTGGGAAGCTGCTTCCTGCAGCGCCGATTCCTGGTAGCTTCGCCGGTCCGGCTCCTTGAAATTCCTGGCAGTGAGGCGGGCGGCCGTATGTGCTGCCCGGACCACGCGGGCTTCCCCGGAAAAGCCGTCCAAGGTGGTAAGCCCAGCTGCCGCAGCAAGCGAGGCCGAAACGAGGGCTGAATGGACGTCGATGCGTGAGAGGTAGACGTGCCGTCCGCCGGCCGCTCTTTCGATCTCTTCCAACGTTGGGAGGCTGGGATCGTTCCACGTCGTTTCATCCCAACCATGGCCCAGCACCGGACCAGTGCCGCCGGCGGAGGCAACGGCGTCGAGCAATTCCCTCGATGAGCGGACCGCGTCCAGCTGCAGTCCCGACAGGGCAAGGCCCGTCTCCGTCAGGTGTGCATGGGAGTCGACAAAGCCCGGAGCAAGGAGGGCGCCCCGGAGGTCGATGATCTCCATGGACGAGTCGGCAATGGACGTCGCGGCCTGCTCGGAGCCCACCCAGGCAACGGTATCGCCGTCCACCACCATGGCTGTGGCAAAGGGATCTGCCGCAGTATAGATCGAACCATTTCTGTACATAGTGACCTTGCGGCCCTTGGTGTTGCGGTCCGGGCCGGTTGGCGCGCCTGGCTGGTTCATGCGTTCTGCTCCTTGAACATGGAAAGCTGTCTTTCGGGGAAGGTGGGCTAAGCCACCGTGGAGTAGGCCACCACACCGCGGCGGACCACATCGATTGATTCCCGGCATATGCGTGCCACACGTGGGTCCAGCTGCGGGATCTTGGCCAGCTGGTCAAGGAGGTCCACCACTTGCTTGGCCCACCGTACAAAGTCTCCGGCTGCGAGGTCGGTGCCGCTCAGCACGTCCTGAAGGTGGCGGCCCCTGGCCCACTTGTACATGGGCCACACCAGTCCAAGTTCCGGTTCGCCGGTCAAAGGCAGCCTGTTGCGTTCCTCAGTATCTTCGAGTTGGGACCACTCGCGGATAACGATGTCGACGGCCGATTCCAGTGACACAGAAGGCATCTTGGGCCGCAGCCCGCGGTCTTCCCGTTTGGCCTGGTACACCAAGGTGCTCGCCAAAGCGGCCAGTTCAGCAGCGTCGAGGTCGTCGATGGCGCCGCGACGAACAGTCTGGGAAATGAGCAGGTCCTTCTCGCCGTAGATCCGGCGAAGCCTCTGTCCGTCGGCACTTATGGTGACGTGTCCGGCGTCGTTCGTTTCCAGGTAACCGTAAACCGAAAGAACATCGCACACACGGTCGAACGTCTTGGCAATAGTGTTGGTCCTGCTTTGGATTTGGCGGACCAGCCCGTCGGTCTCCCGGCGCAGCTTCCACCAACGCTCCGACCACCGTGCGTGGTCTTCGCGTTCGCTGCAGCCATGGCAAGGATGGGCCCTGAGCGCCCGCCGAAGATCCGCGATCTTCTTTTCCTGATCCGGCAGGCGGGCTCCGAGACCAAAGTCTTCGTGCCTGCTGTTACGCCGGCTGTGGGGAGCGTCTTCGCTGATGGCGTGCCGCATGGCTGAAGCGAGGTCCCGGCGCGCCTTGGGAACCTTGGCGTTGAAGGACTTCGGGATGCGGATACGCGTCACCGGAGACACCGGGCCATCGAGGTCGTGGACGCCGATGCGTCGCAGCTGGTTGTCGGAGGTGAGCACCGAGGGCCGCGGTTCACGCGCATTCCGGTCCACCTCCAGCACCACAGCGTGTCCCGCGAGCCGGCCGCTGTAAATGCTGATCACATCGCCGGGAATTAATCGCGTGAGGGAATCAGCAACATGGGACTTCCGGGCGCGTTGGTGGTCGCGGGCGGCGAAATTCTCAGCATCGCTGAGTTCGCGCCGGAGCTTGCCGTATTCTGTGAAGTCGCCCAGGTGGCACTGCATGGATTTGGCGTAGCCTGCCAGCGACTCTTCACGCCCACGCACCTGCCGGGCAAGTCCAACAACGGATCGGTCAGCTTGGAACTGGGCAAAAGAGGATTCGAGGATCTCACGTGCCCGGACCCGTCCGAACTGGGCAATCAGGTTGATGCTCATGTTGTACGTAGGACGGAAACTGGAGTTCAACGGATAGGTGCGTCGGGAGGCCAGTCCGGCCACTGCGGCGGGGTCTGTACCCGGCTGCCAAAGCACCACGGCATGGCCTTCGACGTCGATGCCGCGACGTCCGGCACGCCCGGTGAGTTGGGTGTACTCCCCCGCCGTGATGTTGACGTGCGATTCCCCGTTGAACTTTTCCAGCTTTTCAAGCACCACGCAGCGCGCGGGCATGTTGACACCAAGAGCCAACGTTTCGGTGGCGAACACAGCCTTGACCAGGCCGTCGGCAAAGAGCTTCTCCACCACTTCCTTGAAGGTTGGAAGCATGCCCGCGTGGTGGGCAGCGAGGCCCCTGATGAGCCCGTCCCGCCAACCCCAGAACCCGAGGACATCGAGGTCGTCAGCCGGAATCTCGTGGCTGGCCTCGTCCACCCGCTGGGCGATGATCTGTTGTTCCTGCTCGGTGGTCAGCCAGAGGCCTGATGCTGCACACTGCGCTACGGCTGCGTCACAACCTGCCCTGGAGAAAATAAACGTGATGGCAGGCAAGAGGTCCTGGCGCCTGAGGCTCTCGATCACCTGGGGACGGCTTGCCTTGCGGACTGGACTACGCTGCTCTGACTGTTGCCGCTCGTCGCGATAGCGGTCCTGACGACGGCGGCTTCTGCCGCCGTGTCCAAACCGGCCATTCATGCTCATCCGGCTTTCCGAACGGGCCATGGCCAGCAGGTCCGGGTTGACCTCGAATTCGGGGCCGGTAACTGCCTGACGAGCCGTGACGGCTGACGAGCGCTTGGATGAGACGCGCCGGCGATCCGTGGTGGTGGGCTCGGCCATGACCTCTTCTGCATCGGAGAGGTCAGGCACCTCCGTTTCCTGTGCTCCCGGGGCTTGGGGCGCGATTTCGTCAAAAGAGGTGTCACCGGCAAAGAGATCCACTATCTCCCGCCCCACCATGACGTGCTGCCAGAGGGGCACAGGGCGGTGCTCGGAAACGATCACGTCTGTATCGCCCCGCACAGTGTCCAACCAGGCGCCGAACTCTTCGGCGTTGGACACTGTGGCACTCAGCGAGGCAACCTGCACTTCGCTGGGCAAATGGATGATGACCTCTTCCCACACTGCGCCGCGGAAACGGTCGGCCAGGTAGTGGACTTCGTCCATCACCACATAGCCCAGGTCTCCCAAAGTTTCAGAATCGGCGTAGAGCATGTTCCGAAGGACTTCGGTGGTCATAACCACCACAGGAGCTTCGCCATTGATGGTGGTGTCGCCCGTCAGCAGACCAACGTTTGCCGCACCGTATTTCGCGGCCAGTTCCGAGTACTTCTGGTTGCTCAATGCCTTGATGGGAGTGGTGTAAAAGGCTTTGAGTCCCCGTTCCAACGCCAAATAGATCGCAAACTCGCCAACGATCGTCTTTCCGGCGCCGGTGGGAGCTGCTACAAGGACGCCGCGGCCCTCCTGAAGCGACCTGCACGCTTCGCGTTGGAAGTCGTCCAGTTCGAAGTCCAGGGAGCGGGCAAACGCTCCAAGGTAAGTTTTTGACTCAGCCGCCCGCTGGGCTGCCGCCTGGTAACGGTCTGATGGAGATGAAGACCCGGAAATGGAGGACATGCATCAAGCCTAGTGGGCCAAGGTCTAGAGATTCTCCAGATCCGAGGCCGGGGTTGCGATGTCTGCCGTGGCTTCAGTCTCAGCGGCGCGCTTGATGGCCCTGCGCTCACGGCGCCTGTCATTCAATACGCAAATACCGATTGCCGCGAAGAACAGGATCAGCATGGGGGCAGCAAGATAGAACATGCTCATAGCGTCGGCCCCCGGAGCGGCCATCGCAGCGAACAGGCACACCAGGAAAATAGTGATTCGCCAACTCTTGATGAGTTGCTTGCCTTTGATGATTCCAGCAAGGTTCAACCCCACCAGGACCACGGGTATAAGGAAGGCGATACCAAAGGCCAGCAGGAGCCGGAGGACAAAGGCCAAATAAATTTCAGCACTGATGAAGTTTGAACCGCCCACCGGGGTGAAATCGGTCAGCACCCGCACGGCGTTGGGGAGCACAAGCCACGCAAGCAGCACACCACCGATGAACAGCGGTACCGCAGCTGCCACGAAGGACAGCGCAAGACGCCGCTCCTTCTTGTGGAGTCCGGGGACAATGAAGGCCCACAGCTGGTAGATCCAGACAGGGCTGGAAAGGATGACGCCGAGGAAGACCGAAACCTGGACCATGAGGTCGAAGGAACTGGCCACGCCATCAAAGTTCAGTGTGGCAGCGCGTCCCTCCTTTTCGTTGAGGTCCTTGATCGGCTTGATCAATGCTTCCAGGAGGGGCTGGTAGACGATGAAGCCCACCACTGTTCCCACTATGACGCCGATTGCAGCCTTGAAGAGCCGGTTGCGCAGCTCCTTGAGGTGATCCAGGAGCGCCATCCGGGCTTCGGGGTTGGCTTTGCGCCCCTTCGTTTCTACCACTTCTCTTTAGACGCGGTTGGAGGGCGGTACGTCAGTTTCGCCGTTGTTCTTGGCCTTGACGTCCGGGTGGCCTACAACCTTGCCTTCGACGGCGTCGGAAGCGTCCTGGGAGTCTTTTGCCTCCGTGGAACCATCCTTCTTCATCTCCCGGACTTCAGACTTGAAAATACGCATCGACTGCCCGATGCTGCGCGCCATGGACGGCAGCTTCGGCGCTGCAAAGAGCACCAGGGCGAGAACGATGATGATGATGAGATGCCAGCCTTCGAGCCTCATATGGGGAGGTCCTTTCCTTTTGGATACATCCTACGTCTATCTGAATTCAATGTCGTGCAGGGACTGCGGCTGACCCCGCTCGGCTTTGCGCTTGACGCGCCGTTGACGACGAACTTCCTGACGGAAGGCTTTGGCCGTCAGGTAATCATGACGCATCTGCTCCGGGGAGGCAAAAATTGCGGACCCCGGTTCGGGACGCGGTTCCGCTGCTTCAACGTCGGAGGTTTCCGGGGCAGGGGAAAGATTGCTGAAACGTTTACCCGCGGCACCCAACTCTTGAACAGTTGACATGAATTTTCTGTACAAGCGGTAACCCAGTGTCAGGTGAAGGAGCAACGAAAGGGCTATAAGCGCGATCCATAACAGGATCCAGAACCACCAAGGCATTTGAGTAGTCTAGCCAGCCTTGGTGCCCGACGGTGAGTCGTACTGAGCCAGGGCGGCGTCGATCCACTTCCGGGTTTCCTCCCGCACGGACAGCGGTTCGAGAATCCGGACCGCGCCGCCATGCTGGGATACAAACATGGGCAGCCACCCTGCGTCGCCAAACCTCACCTCGGCGAGCAGACCGCCGTCGGGCAGTTGTGCGGTTCTTTCGGCGTAGTAGTCATCGGCAAGGCCGGCACCTTGGCGGGTCAGTTGGAGGGTCACCAGGACGTCGTCGTCACCGGGCGTGAACAACCGGGCCGGGAAGTCCTGCCCGGCAGTTGCAGCCACGGAGACAGCCCGGCCATTGGCCTCCAGGGCTTCCACCCTGTCCAACCGGAAGTTTCTGATGCCGGCCTTGCTGTGGCAGTAGGCCTCGAAGTACCAGGTATTGTCCAGGGAGTAGAGCCTCAGGGGGTCGACGTCGCGCTCGGTCACTTCGTCGCGTTGCAGCGAGAAGTAGCTGAGCCGCAGCTGCCTGCCTTCCCTGATTGCTTGGGTTATCGCGGCAAAGGCTTGTGATTGCTCTGGCGCCACGGATTGGCCGGATACGGAGCCGGCCAGTCTCGCTGCCTGCCCCGCAGCACCTGTCAGCTTGATGGTGACTGACTCCAGCGCACTGGCTGACTCGTCCTGGGGCATGCCTGCCAAGGCAGGCAGGTCTCCCAGCATGGCCAGTCCGGTCAGCAACGCTGCGGCTTCGTCTTCACTGAAACGCACGGGACGATTCAGATCCAGGTGTTCGGAAATGTACACGTGATCGTTTTCCCATTGGATGTCCAGAAGATCGTCCGGATACCCCTCGGGCAGGCCGGAGCAGATCAGGATCTTCAGGTCATCGATCAACGCCTTGCGGCTGATGCCAAAGTGATCAGCGACCTGTTGGATATGCAGGCCCTGATGGTGGACCAGGAACGGCACCAGTTGCAGCATGCGGGCAAGTTGATCTTCGGACGTGCGCTTCCGTGCCCGGGGCGTACGGCCCGCTTCAGGAAATTCAACAGGCACTGGCGGAGCGTCATCAAAGTCTGCGGCAGCTTGGAGGCGGCGGACGACGGCGGAGCGCAGTTCGGCGGGTCCCTCCACCTTGAGGTGGGGGCCATAGGATGCCAGCTCTTCTGCCAGTTGCTCCGGATCCCTAAAATCCACCACTATGCGGTCACGGTCACTGTGCTCCGGGGACCCTTCGGCGGGAGCAGACCTCTTGCGCAGGGCAAGCAACCTGTTCTTTTCGACATCCAAGGTGGCTTGCCGGATAGGGAGCTCGTTGAGTTCGTCCAGCTCAGCCCGGGCGTCGAAGCCTTCCGGGGGGTGGAAGGTGCTGGTGGCGACCACGCTAACTGCGGTGGTCATCCGCGAGAGCCTGAAGAGCCTCTTGGCTCCCCTCCCCCGGTCCAGGCCCACGAGGTACCACTGGCCGAAGCGGCTGCCCAAGCCCCAAGGCTCCACTTCCCGGACTTCCTCCAGCCCCGTGCTGACCGCAAGGTAGCCGAAGCGGACCGGGTGCTTGCCGTGCATGGCCGCAACGACGTCGTCGAAGGCTTGTCCAGCGGGTTTGATCCGTGGCTGAACTCCAGCAGGGAGATCCACGTCCGTGAAGCCTCCTGCGGCCTGCAGCTTGCGGACGGCGTTGGCCGCTGCCGTTCCCAGCGCGGCCCGTTCCCACAGCTGTGCAGAAAGCAAGAGCACGGTGCTCTCCGCAGGCGTCAGGTTCACATCAGGTAGCCGGTTGGAGTCCTTGCCGATGCGGTAACGCGCAGAGGCGGGGTCGTCCGCGCCGAAGTTTCGCGGATCCATCAAAGTCTCGATCTCGAAGCCAAACTGTTTGAGATCCACTTTGTCGCGCTCGAACATCCGTCCAAAGGCGACGTCATTCTCAGCTGAATCGTGGTACACCTTTTCACGCAGCACGGCACGTGGAAGGCCAACTTTGGTGTTGAGCAAAGCAAGGAGAAGGTTCAGGAGGCGTTCAGTGCGGGATGCGGACACCCTTGCTACGTTACTAAAAACCAGCCGGAAAGCAGCAAGGCGCGTCACCGCCCGGCAAAACCGGAAGGTAACGCGCCCTGCGAAAAACCGATAAGTCCTAGCGGACAGCCACGAGGTCGACGACGAAAATCAAGGCCTCGTTGGGCTTGATGGCTCCACCGGCGCCACGTGAGCCGTAGGCAAGTTCCGAGGGGATCTCCAAGCGACGGCGGCCGCCGACCTTCATGCCGAGCAGGCCCTGGTCCCAGCCCTGAATGACCTGGCCGACGCCCACGCGGAAGTCCAGAGGAGCGCCGCGGCCCCAGGAAGCGTCAAATTCTTCTCCCGTGGACCAGGCAACGCCCACGTAGTGAGTGGACACGGTGTCCCCTGCCTTGGCTTCGGGACCAGTGCCCTCGATCAGGTCAGTGATGACGAGGTCTGTGGGGACGTCGCCTTCCGGGAAGTCGATTTCGGGCTTGGTGCGGTCAAAGTCGCGCTGACCAAATGACATGGTTGCTCCTTAGGTTATGGGGGCGGAGAGAGATTTCAGGAACCAGCTTAGCCAGAACCCGCGCGGGGTTTTACTTCTTAGCGGTGATCTCAACGACGAACACCAGCGGGCCCGCAGGCTTGCCCTGGGCAGCAGCGCTTGCACCGTACGCAAGATCAGTGGGAATCGTCAGGAGAACCTTGGAGCCGACCTTCTGGCCTGTAAGTCCAAGCGTCCAGCCCTTGATGACCTGGTTCAAGCCGAACGTAGCGGCCTCGCCCCGATCATAGCTGGAGTCAAACTTGGTGCTGTCTTCCCAGCGCCAGCCAGTGTAGTTGGCATCGATCGTGTCAGTGTCTTTCAGTTCCTCACCCGTACCCTCGGAGAGGACCTTAACAGAAAGGCCTGCCGGGGCATCAGTCTTGGGAATTTCCACCGAGGGTGCGCCCTTGTCATCGAAGGTCACCTTGGGAAGTTTGCCGTCCTTGTCCAGCTGATCGGTCTCCTCCTTGTTGAGAAGACCAGGCGCGTTCTTGGCTGAGGCAATCTTGAAGACCACCAGCTGGGAGGAGGCAGGCGCCGAGGCAGAGGAGTTGCCCGGAGCAGCGATGGCTACATGACTGCCCACTTTGGCGCCGATGATGGCGTCAAAGATGAGTTCATTGCCGCTTTTCATCTGTTCGGAAAGTTCGATCGCCTGGGGCCCCTTGGCGTAACCGTCCTCAAGTGTCTTGCCATCGGTACCATCGACCGCGATGAACACCAGTTCAGCGATTTGCCCCATCTTGACCGGCTCGCCGTCACCTTCTTTGACCACCTTGACGGTGGGTCCAGTCACGGCCAGAGGCTTGGAGAATTCAATGCCGGGCGCTTTGTCATTGCCGTTGTCCGTGATCTTTAGGGAGTCGAGCTTGGAGACGTCACCTACTGACTTGCTGGTGGGCTCAGTAGCCGGGGTGTCTCCACCTCCGCACGCGGTCATGAGCAACAGGGCTGGCAGGAGAATTGCTAGGAGTCGGCGCACAAAAAGACACTTTCGTCGGGGCAAAGGGACACTCGGAAAGGCGCATAGCGCATCCAAGCAGGGTGTATCTCGGTAAGAGACCACTATCCAGAGTAGCCCGTGAAGCTGGGAGTCAGCTTACAAAGCCCTTTAGCCCATGGAATCCAGGAGGGCATCCACCCGCTCATCAACGTTCCGGAACGGATCTTTGCACAAGATGGTTTGGTGTGCGCGATCGTTCAGTTTCAGGTGCACCCAGTCCACCGTGTAGTCGCGGCCCAGCTCCTGTGCTCGTCGCACAAAATCTCCCCGCAGTTTCGCGCGCGTTGTCTGTGGTGGAGCGTCCACGGCATCTTTGACATCGGTTTCGGTGACCAGCCTGCGTGCTGCACCACGGGCCTGCAGCAGGAAAAAGATGCCGCGTTGCCGTGAGATGTCATGGTAGGTGAGGTCCAGCTGGGCAATGCGCGGTGAGTCGAGGCTGAGGTCGTGCCGCCGCATGTAACCGTCCATGAGCTTCTTTTTGATGGCCCAGTCCACTTCGGTATCAATGGTGCTGGTATCGCCGCTTTCAATGGCGTTCAAGGTTCGCTCCCACAAGTCCAGGATGAGTGGAACGTGGGCGTTGTGGGCACCATTGGCGGCTACGAACTCGGTGACCTTATTGAGGTACTCGCGCTGGATATCCAACGCAGTCAGCTGCCGGCCGTTGGCCAAGCGGACCAAGGCGCGGCCGCTGAGGTCGTGGGAGATTTCGCGGATGCTGCGGATGGGATTCTCCATGCGCATGTCGCGCATGATGACGCCCGCCTCGATCATGCGAAGGATGAGGTCCACCGTTCCGACCTTCAGCAAAGCCGAGGTTTCGGACATATTGGAGTCCCCCACAATCACATGCAGGCGACGGTAAAACTCGGCATCTGCGTGAGGCTCATCGCGGGTGTTGATAATGGGCCTGGACCTGGTGGTGGCGGAGGACACGCCTTCCCAGATGTGGTCGGCGCGCTGGGAGAAAGCGAACGTGGCACCGTGGGGTGTCTTTAGTACCTTGCCGGCCCCGGCTATCAATTGACGTGTCACCAGGAAAGGAATCAATATTTCGGCAAGGCGGGAGAACTCCCCGCGCCGCGGTATGAGGTAGTTCTCATGGCTGCCGTAGGAATTGCCCGCAGAATCGGTGTTGTTCTTGAAGAGGTACACAGTTCCGTTGAAACCCTCCGCGGCGAGCCTTGCCTGAGCCTCATCCACGAGGTCGTCAAGGATCAGTTCACCGGCCCTGTCATGGGCGATCAGCTGTGCGAGGTCGTCACACTCTGCGGTGGCATACTCCGGGTGCGACCCCACATCAAGGTAAAGCCGTGAACCGTTGGTAAGGAAAACGTTGGAGGACCTGCCCCAACTGACCACCTTGCGAAAGAGGTACCGTGCAACTTCCTCGGGGGCCAAAGGGCGGGAATCAGGGCTGGAATAGGAAATTCCGAACTCCGTTTCGATGCCAAATATCCGCTTATCCATCTCAGCTCTCCTCTGTGAGCAACCGGGTCATGTCTTCCGGCAACAGCCGCCTGAACGCCCTGCGTGATCCGCGATTGCTTTCGGAAGCGCGGTACAGCACGGCAGCTTCGACGGCGGTGGCGGGCAGCTCGTCGATTTCCTTGTTGGTGGCCAGGGCACGCAGAGCCAGTCGCATGGCCCCCGCCAAGGTGAGTTCCGGCTCCCACTCCCCGCTGACGACGTCGGAAATCTGGTCAGCGAGTCCGCCCATCACCACAAACCCGTTTTCATCGGCGATTGATCCGTCGAAGGTCAAACGGTAGAGGTGGTCCTCCTCCCGGGTGAGACCAACCTCTGCCACCGCCAATTCCACCTCAAACGGTTTTTGCTCGGCGGTAAACACCGCTCCGAGGCTCTGAGCGTAGACACTTGCCAGGCCGCGGGCAGTCACGTCCTCACGGTCGTAGGAGTAGCCGCGGACGTCTGCATAGCGGACTCCTGCTTGCCTGAGGCTTTCAAATTCGTTGTACTTGCCCACCGCAGCGAAGGCGATTTTGTCGTAGATTTCACCGATCTTGTGAAGCGAAGGTGAAGGGTTTTCGGCGATCAGCGCGATGCCATCGGAGCAGCTGATGACCACAACAGATCGCCCACGCGCTATGCCCTTCCGCGCGAAGTCCGCACGGTCCTTCATTAACTGCTCGGGAGAGACGTAGAACTGCTGTGTCATATCAGGCCTCCCGTCCGGCGGCAGCCCGCGATTCAACAATTGCGCCGGCAACCGCGGCCAGATCCCGGTCAGGGACCCGCCGGTTGCCGGATCGATCGACGGTATAAACCACCGGCCACAATTGGCGAACGGGGTCGGGCCCGCCAGTGGCGGAGTCGTCATCTGCGGCGTCATAGAGTGCCTCAACAGCTACTGCTACGGCGTTTTCCGCAGACAAATTAGGCTTCCAGAGCTTCTTGAGCGCGCCGCGGGCGAACACGGAACCGGAACCGACGGAGTGATGCTCCTGTTCTTCGTACCGGCCGCCTGTGACGTCGTAGGAGAACAAACGGCCCACACCGGAGCTGTGGTCGAAGCCTGCAAACAAGGGAACGACAGCCATCCCCTGCATCGCCATGGGCAGGTTTCCGCGGATCATGGCGCCCAGGCGGTTGGCCTTGCCGACCAGGCTGAGGAGCGTGCCCTCGATCTTTTCGTAATGCTCCAGCTCAACCTGGAAGAGCCGCGTGATGTCAATTGCCAGGCCGGCCGTACCAGCTATGCCGAGGACTGAATACTCGTCCGCCGGAAACACTTTCTCGATGTGCCGGCTGGCGATGATGTTGCCCATGGTCGCGCGCCGGTCCCCCGCCATCAGCACTCCACCTGCGTACGTCAAGGCAACGATGGTGGTGGCGTGCGGGGACGACGGCACCATGCCGACGGGTAACGATTGATTAAAGGGAAGGAGTTCGGGACGCGAGCGTTGAAGATGCTCCGTGAAAGAAGACGTTGCCTGGGTGGCCAGGGGGCCGGTTGATGGGTCCTGCATTGCTGCACTCCTTCGACTCTGCATTCCGATGCCCGGCGGCCTTACGCCGACCGGGCAGTACATCCTCTGGCGGGTCCGCCTACTGTCCGCCCTTTTGGACAAACGCCCTGACGAACTCTTCGGCGTTGGATTCCAAAACGCCGTCAATTTCGTCGAGAAGGTCATCCACTCCTTGCGTCGCGTCCGACGCCTGTGCCTCCGGTGCTGCCGGGGGCGCTTCGGGTGCGTCCACTTCGGTCTCGGTTTCCCGCGACTGTGGTTGTTGCTGCTCCTGTGCTGCCATTTTCTTTCTCCCTACTGTCAGTCCCCTGTTGACGGAGACTTCCTACTGCCATAGTGCCACGCCGACCGATGCTGCGGACGGCTTTAACCAACGGCGAATAATCCTGTGGCGGGCATCCATCAGCTCCTGGCCGGTGGCGGCGTCTGACCCAACAATTCGGCCAGGAAAGAAGCAGCATCCGGGTGACGGTCAAAGAGGGCGCCGGTCAAAGCCCGGGTTCCCCTCAAAGGCTCCCGGGTAGGCACCCGCTGCAGTTTCCCCAGCCCCGGAACATCAAAAATCACCGAGTCCCAACTGGCGCCTACAACATCTTTTCCGAATCTGGAGACGCACCGCCCGCGGAAATAAGCGCGGGTGTCCGACGGCGGTTCGGTCACCGCCCGGGTGATGTCGCCTTCGTCCACGACGCGCATCATCCGGTTCCTGGAGAGCAGCCTGTAGTAGAGGCCCTTCTCAGGCCGGATATCAGACCATTGAAGATCCACCAAGCCGAGCCTGGCGTCGTCCCATGCCAACCCGTCGCGGTTTCGGTAGCCCTCGAGTAGTGACTTCTTGGCCACCCACTCGACTGTAGAGGCAGCGGCATCAGGATCAATCCCCAGCGTTGTCAGCGTGGACTCCCACTGGGACAGGACCTGGTGCGTGTGGCCATCTCCGGTGACGGAATCCGCCACCCCTGTCTCTTGGGCCAGCTTGGAAGCTGCCTCGAAATACATCCACTGCAGATCGAGGGCTGTTACCCGCCTTCCGTCGAGGAGCCTGACGGTTGTGGCCAGCGTGGTGTCGTGGCTGACGGCTTGGAGCGCCTGGACGGGTTCGTGAACCTCGATCCTGGGAGCCTGCCCCGCTTCAATGAGGCTAAGAACCATGGCCGTGGTGCCAAACTTCAAAAAGTTGGAGGCCTGGCTGAGGTTTGCGTCCCCAATGATCACATGGAGGCGACGGTACTTGTCCGCTGTCGCGTGGGGCTCGTCCCTGGTATTGATGATGGGCCGGCGGATGGTTGTCTCCAGTCCCACTTCTGCTTCGAAGAAGTCTGCCCGCTGGCTGATCTGGTAACCGGGCGTGGAGCTATCCTGCCCCAGCCCCACCCGGCCCGCGCCACAGATGACCTGGCGGGAGACGAAGAAAGGCGTGAGCCCGCGGATGATGTCCCCGAAGGGCACCGAGCGTGGCATGAGGTAGTTCTCATGCGAGCCATAGGACACGGACTTGTTGTCAGTGTTGTTCTTGTACAGGTTGATCGCCGGGAGCGAGGCGTCGGCAGCTACCTTCCGTACCGTGGCCAGGGCCACCAGATCCCCGGCGGCGTCCCATGCCACGGCGTCGCGTGGGTTGGTGACCTCCGGACTGGAGTATTCAGGATGCGCGTGGTCCACGTAAAGGCGTGCACCATTGCCGAGGACCATGTTCATCAACAGTGAACCGGACTCGTCTGCGCCGTCCAGCTCCAGCTCCTGGCGGCCATAAGCCAAGGCGACCGCTTCGGCGTCGAGCACTGGCGGTTGATCCGTCAGTTGGCTGGGATCCGCCGCTGCCCTGTCCACGGTCCAACCGCGGGCGTCGTGCAGCGGTTCCTCATCCGTGTAGTCCCACCGGGTCTCAGCCCCGCCGGCCGCCCGTTGCCGGGTCACGGTGGCGTAGGCCTGAATGATCCGGGCGGACATCATGGTGGCGTTGGCCCCCGGAGCTGACGGCGCATGGATCCCATATTCAGTTTCCGAGCCCATGACGCGCATGGCGCCGCCTGCGGGAAGCTTCTCTGCGGGTGAACCTTCGGGCCTTGCTGTCACAGGTACTGACCCGTGTTGGCAGTGGTTTCGATGGACTTGCCAGGCTCCTGGCCTGCCTTGCCCTGGACGATGGTCCTAATGTAGGTGATCCTTTCGCCCTTCTTACCGGAAATCCTTGCCCAGTCATCCGGGTTGGTGGTGTTGGGCATGTCCTCATGCTCACGGAATTCATCCACCACGGCGCGGAGCAAGTGATCGATCCGAAGACCCTTCTGCTGTGAGGTCAGCAAGTCCTTGATGGCGTATTTCTTGGCACGGTCCACCACGTTTTGCACCACCGCGCCGGAGTTGAAGTCCTTGAAGTACAGCATCTCCGTATCTCCGTTGGCGTACGTCACCTCAAGGTACTCATTGGACTTCTCAGTGGAGTACATGGCCTCCACTGTGTGCTGGACCATGGCATCCACCGTGGCCTGCACATCGCCGCCGTACTCGGCCAAATCCTGGGGGTGGAAGGGCAGGTCAGTGGTGATGTACTTTGCGAAGATGTCGGCTGCAGCTTCGGCGTCGGGCCGTTGGATCTTGACCTTCACGTCGAGGCGACCTGGACGCAGGATGGCAGGATCGATCATGTCCTCACGGTTGGAGGCACCAATGACGATGACGTTGTCCAAACGCTCCACGCCGTCGATTTCACTGAGCAGCTGAGGCACGATGGTGGTCTCAACGTCGGAAGAAACGCCGGTGCCGCGGGTGCGGAACAGCGAGTCCATCTCGTCGAAAAAGACCACCACGGGGCTGCCATCTGAAGCCTTCTCGCGGGCACGGGAGAAGATCAAGCGGATGTGGCGCTCAGTCTCACCCACGTACTTGTCCAGGAGTTCTGGACCTTTGATGTTGAGGAAGTAGCTCTTGAGATCGGTATTGCCGGCACGCTCTGCTGCCCTGGCGGCAAGGGAATTCGCTACTGCCTTGGCGATCAGGGTTTTGCCGCATCCTGGAGGGCCGTAGAGCAAAATGCCCTTAGGCGCTTTGAGCCCATGCTCGCGGTAGAGGTCCGGATGGAGGAACGGCAACTCCACGGCGTCCCGGATCTGCTCGATCTGCGGGCCAAGGCCACCGATATCCTGGTAGGTGATGTCCGGAACTTCTTCAAGGACGAGGTTCTCCACCTCGGCGCGCGGTACCTTCTCCAACGCGTAGCCCGTCCGTGAATCCAGTGACAAGGCGTCGCCCACCTTCAGGTGAAGGCCTTGGAGCGCCCCGGACAACCGGACCACCCGCTCTTCATCGGCGCGGCCAACCACCAGCGCACGGTCCTTGCCAAGCATTTCCTTGAGCGTGACCAATTCGCCGGCGCGTTCGTAGCCGAGGCCTGCCACCACCAGCAGCGCTTCGTTAAGCAGGACTTCCTGCCCCACCGCAAGCTGGTTGAGGTTCACGAGCGGGCTGACACCTACACGCATCTTGCGCCCGGCATTGAAGATGTCCACGGACTCTTCGGTAGCTGCCTGCCCTGAACTGCCAGGGGCGGGCTGCTTCCGCGGGTTGATCTGCACCACGGTCCCAAAGCTGTAAGGAGGTTGACCCTCCTGCTCCAGAGCGCCCTTCAAGCGAAGAATCTCAGCCTTGGCTGTTTCCAGCATGCTGACGAGCTTGCTGTTGTTCTGGGTCGCGGCTGCCAACTGGCGGTCGATGTGGCGAAGCTTGTCCCGAAGGATATTGATTTGCCGTTCGGCAACCGTCAGTTCACCCGAGGTCTCCGGCGGTTGAACGGCGCTGAACCTCCGGCCTGCCGTAGTCTCCGCTTCGCCGTTTGCATCGTCCGGCGTCGGCCGTCCAAGGTCGTTGTTTGACGTATCCACGATTCATCAGCCCCTTCCTGCGCTTAACAAGACCTTAGTCCCGAAAAGCTCAGGGCGCCGGGTGACATTCGGAATGCGAACCCTATTGTGACCTTTGTCAGTTTGTGACTGGAGGGTCATCCTGAACATTGGTCCCTGCGATTGCGTCACGTGCTGCGCGCCGAAGTTTCTTGTCAGACACGGAGCGCTCCCCCACCGCTGCAGGGGTCCACGCGTTGAGGTCCTCTTCGCTGAACTCGGTCTTGGATGGACGGCGCTTCACGGAAATTCCGGTGACACCGTCAGCAAGACGGCGTGTGACCAGCAGGAATCCGGTGTGGGCGACCATGCGGTGATCCGGACGGACCGCGAGGCCCTCGAGGTGCCAACCACGAACCATCGATTCCCAGGCATCCGGTTCGGTGAAGCGG